>NZ_FTNN01000017.1 GCF_900156405.1 Shewanella morhuae | reverse complement strand
GCCTTTTTTAGGATTTCTTTCTCAAGGTTAATACGCTCAATTTCTCGTTTAAGTGCCCTTATTTCAATCTGCTCAGGCGTCATGGGTGAGGCTTTAGGAGCAAGCCCTTTACGTTCAACCTGAAGTTGCGTTACCCACTTACTGACCGTTGATTTACCTACGTTCATGGCTTTGGCAGCCGCTTCTTGTGTATAGCCCTGGTCAATGACTAATTGGGCAGTTTCGAGTTTAATCGCTGCGCTATATCGAGCACGTTTACTTTTATTCATTTTGTCACCTAAATTCGCTATGAATGAGATCATAACATTTCTTATTAGGTGGCCAAATTCAGTGTGCCACTAAACTATACTCAACTACGCCAAAAAGTTCTTAGACATAGACTCGCCAAACATTCCTTCAATCATCACGTTAAAACGTGATAAACCGATGTTGGCCCCGGTAGATTTGACAAAATTACCCATAGTCGAGCTCATTAACACTCAATTAAGCAGGGAGTTGATAGCGCCTCATAGAGATTTAGATGACAAGGCTAAGTTGGGGAGACTATTACTCGTCTTATATTACACTGTGAACATAGAGAAAACTGAACATTTACAGTTTATGGTTGAATACCCACAGGACATATTCTACGTGGGAGGAATTTGTTATTGGCAATGCCAAAATATCAAAATAAATTCGCCACGGTATGTGCTAAGTGATATGGCTGTCATGGCTTTACAGCAATGGCATAATGTGCACCATAGCGCGTCTTTCGCAATAAAGCCCAGTCAGTTCAAAGCTGCTTTAGTGCATTATCTTAATTACGGATCGTATTTCGATTGGCCAGATATATCACTATTGAAGCTAAGGGTGCTGCGACGAATTGATAACGTCCTCCGTTATGGCCCGGTTCAATATCGTATGTACATGTTACCTGGCGTTTGCCAGCCATTGCCCACACATGCGTTTGTACGTCTCCTGACAGGAAAAGTTTATGCAAACGCCGAACCGTACCTTTCAGAAGCCATTTCTGATAAAACCAAGGCTTTTCGTGATTGGTCCGTTGTCACGAACGAGAAAACTTCTTTTGTGTCGATGGAAAAGACCCTCGAACAATTAGATAAGGTATATACCGAGCTCTGTAAACTTGTAGATAGCAACAAACCTCGAGCCGATTGTCTTGGGGCTATAGCAATCATTCTGGATCAACAATCATCTAAGAGTAATCCATACTTTTGGATTTTATGCGCATGGCTGTATTCGTTACTAAAGACAGGTGGTACGCACAAGCGGCGGCTAAAAGTCTCGACAACTATTGATTATGTCAAAAGTTTAAGCCGGCCATTTCTAATCATTTTTTGCACAAGCGATATTGACTTATTGTCTGGTGAGGATTGGGCTGAGAAATTAAATGATGCTGCTGACCATTTTTCTTCGGCACAGCGAAAAAAATATATCTACTATTTTGCGCAGTTTCTGAGTGATTCAGGCTTTGTTCGAGATTTATGTTTATCTGATATTGAGGTGTTTGGGAGCTCCAGTGAGGTAGATAGCAACCTGATTTCCCATGAGCATGTGCAAGTCATGTTGTCCTATTTAGATCATCAATCGGCACATTGTCCGGCGCACCACGATGCCTATTTTCTTTTGTGTTTCTGTTTTTACAGTGGATTACGTCGAAATGAAGCCGCCAAGTTAACCTGGGGGGATTTTACATTCTCTCTGACTGAACCAACCCATAACGACTTTGATTATGTTCAGCTTTCAGTGAGACCTAATAAACATAGGACATTAAAAACGACCTCCGCCAGAAGAGAGTTACCTTTAGACGCTTTGTGGCCGAAGACGGCATTGAGTAAGTTGCGATACACTTATCGAATCATCCATGGAGCAGGGGCTAAGAATAGCACCTTACTCTTTGATAATCAGAGAAGAGTGAATCAGGCTTATGACTTAATAACAGACTTAATGCGTCATTACACCCAAGATCAAAGTTTACGTGTACATCATTTACGACACAGTTTTGCTAATTGGACCTGGTGTCGTTTGAATGCCAGCATCATAGATACGGGCAGGCGACATTTGACCTTGTTCAATGATGAGTTTTTTGATGAAAAGTATCTAAAAAGGTTGCAAACTCGTCTTTGCTATAGTGATAACACCCGCAAGAAAATGTTTATCCTGTCTCATATGATGGGCCATAAAGACGTGCAATCGACGCTAAATAGTTATCTTCATTTAAAAGACCTACTGTATTACCTGCAGCACAATTCGCGCTTTGAACTGACAAAATACTTTACATCAGAGTGCGTGGGTCGTGTGACACTGCAACCCCTTGAACCAGGATTGAGTCTAGCTGAACGCATAACGTACTACACTCAGGACGTTATGCACAAACTTGCCATTAAACCAGCTCAACAAACAGTCAGCCTAGTGATGCCAAGTTTAGCGAACTTCTCTGTCAATATAAAAACAGACTTAACTATCAGTAGTTTAACTTGGGCCAAAGCATTAAATGCGTTACATACATCATCCACCATCGAAGTTGCCGCGCACTATGTGGTTCCATTAGAGCAATTACAAAAGTTACTCAGTAATGCCGAGACTATTCATAAGAATTATCCTCGCAGAGGTAGGCACTTACCCTTAATCCCTAAGTTTCCGCGTATAGACGTTTCAGTTGTTAACATCCAACAAAATAAACATTTAGCTAATTCAACACGTGTGTTTATCTTTTTATGTAATAGATTGGATAACAGCATTAGTGAAGGTTCATTGACCTTAGAAAATATTCGCCTAGGGATGGAAATTTTGCGGTATGCGGTTCCCGGTAAAAATTACGCCTTACGCTGTCCAGACGCAAATATTTCAAGAATGTTTATCCGCCTATGTCAATTGTTGGATTTAAAAGCCAGGCATTTACAGTTTCGCTATCATAATGCAAACCTAGCCCCTGAAAAGTCTAATCTTATCCAGGCTAGATGGAGGAAGACACTTATCAAACATGGTTTTAGTGACACTAACTTTGTCGTTGCTAGTGAGAGTGAAGGGCTTTATTTAGGCAAGCATGATGGAAATGGGTTTCTAGAGATAGCCGTAGTTAACAATTCATATAAGCGAATACAAAGACATCAAAGCATATTCAGTTTTTTTCATTTGCTGCTTATTTTGAGCTATTGATGTAGATCTTTTTTGAGGTTTATGCCAACGAAACTCTGATGGAACAGTTGTCACATTAGCATTTTTTATCGTCATTTATCATTAAGATTGCTCAACTTAATTTAATCTTCGGATGACAGAATCACCGACTTTTCTAAAATCATAGTGGGCGGGTAATGACTTAAACTGATCACGGACATACCCCGATTGTGCAGAGCTGCGGTCTGCTTGCTGAAGTACGTATTCCATTGCATAGCGGACTTTATGGCCATAGGGTTTTGCAGCAAGTAAGTCGCTCAGTAGAGCAAATACCTTACTGTTGATGGTGCCCAGTTCACCCAGAGGCTTAGCTAGAATCGCGAAGTTGTAGCTCTCATGTGGGCCAGGCACATAATGTTCAATGTGCTGGTTTAACATGGCATAAATTTTACCAATATCATGAAATAACCCCGCTACCAGTCCTGTCTGACACTCGATTTCTGAATGTTGTAGATGTTTGGCATTGTGATAGGTCATCTCAGCGACCTCTATGCTATGTTCAAATAGTCCATTGGCATAGGAATGGTGATGCTGATAACTGGCTTGGGCCTTGATAAATATCTTAAGAATGTCTGTTCTCTCAAAGATAAAATTGACGAAGGGCTGTAGTTCAGGACAAGTCACTAGGCTTAATAACTTCAAAAAACGACCCAGCAACTTCTCTTTTGTCGAACCCAGTAGCTGAGTTAACTGAATATATTCATTTTCACTGTAACGAGTGAGTATGGGTTTCATCGCACAGATAACGACATTACCTCGGCTATCATGAGTAATGTTCATTTGAGCTAGCCCATAGTTGAATTGACATGTCCTGGCAATATCTGCAGATGTGATGGCATGTATTGTCTTTTTGTTTGAAATAAATTCACAGTTAGCAGTAGGTAGATGACCACTGATTTTAATGTCTTTAACCCATGCAAATATAACGTTATTCATAATGGGGATCTCCTGATGTAGCTAGCTGAATTTGTTTTACTAAGCGGTCGAAAGCACTGCCGTCCTGTCTTGTGATATTGGGTACATAACGGCTATACACCTCGAACAACATTTTGGTCGTGCTATGCCCTATTTGTTTGGCAATCCATTCTGGGCTCTCGCCAGCGGCTAACCATAAGGTTGCGCAGGTATGTCTCGTCTGATAAGGGCGACGACGTTTGAGGTTCAAAGCGGTTAACGCCGGATACCAGATCCGCTTGGTGACATTTCGATGATCGAGTGGCTTACCTCTAGAGTTACAAAAAACGTACGTCAATCTCCCTGTCAGGCTGAATTGACGTTTAAGCGCCTCAGTTACAGGTTGAGACAATTGAATACTGCGATAAGATGCCGATGTCTTGGGTGTTTCGACATTGCCATCAACCAGAGTCTCTTGAACTAATATCTCACCACGCTCTAAATTGACGTATTGCCATTTAAGACCATCGATCTCAGCAGTTCTCATCGCGGTAAAAAAACGCACCGTATAGTAGTCACGAAAATCTTCTCTAACGTTAGATAAAAACAGCTGTACCTCTGCCAATGAGAAAGGCTCTATAGGCGTTTTATCAATTTTTAACGGCTTAATATTGGTAAATGGCGTTGGGAACTCAAAACGAAGAGCCGCTTCGTTTAAGATCCCTCGCAACGGAGTCATAACATGATTAATCCAGTCATTACTGAGTTTACCTTGCCTTCCTTTCCGTTTCGGTTCACTGATACTAGCCCGATATTTAATCAACTGTGGCCGGGTGATTTCGTCTAAACGAAAATGCCCGAATTCAGGCATCAAGTAACGCTCAAATATCATAGCGACATTCTTGTAGTGACTAATTTTCCACTGTATCCGGTTCTCAGCCAGCCATTCAGCGGTAAATAAACTGAATGTGGGGATATTGCTGAGTAATGTTGATCCACTGTATTTTTGTACTTCGACTAGATTGTTCTCGATAAGCACATCAGAATCGACAAAATGTGAGCATCGTGGACTTGATGGAAAATAATTCCTAAATACAAATCTATTTAATCTTATCTCGGCTTCCATTGTGTTAAGCATTCCCATTAGACGAGAACGGTTCAGCCGGTTATCGAGCAATGTGGTCTGTTCGCGACACCTAACGCCCTGATAGGTAAAATCAAATAACAATTTACCATTTCGTGCACGAATATTAGCCATGACATACACCTCCTCTAGCCATTGGAATGATGAATTTAGCAGGGGAGCTTGGTTTAAATAATTCCTTTTCAATTACTTCCCAGATGTAGAAAATTTTTCGACCACCGAATGGCTTTATGTAATGAACCCCTTCGATGAAAACATTATCTTTCAATGTATGGTTGATATAAGGCGCGCTAAACTTTATTCTTTGAGAAAGTTCTTTTGCATTGAGTAATGTTTGTGGCATAAACACCTCGAAATGTTCTTTGGGTTGGAAAAATGTTCTTCATGGGAACATTTAAGCATGGTGGCGATGTTCTTACAAGGAACATTTCAATGTTTTTACGTATTTTAAGGATGGAATTGAGTGATTAGATTTAAAATCAAAGAGTTAATTGCTGAAAAAGAATTCAGAGAGCGAAGAAAAATCACACTTCAGGAAGTCGCGGATTCAGCTTGTGTTAATCGAACGGCCTTATCTAAGATGATGAACCCAAGCTACGAATACTCGACGACGACCAAAGCCATCGACTCTTTGTGTCACTATTTTGGTTGCAAAGTAGAGGATGTGATTGAGTACGTAGGAGATTAATAGCTGCGTTTCTTAGTAGTAAATAAAATTATTTGATGTAATATTATTTACAAACTAATGGATGAGTGACCACATTGAACATACTACTTACCTGGCTTGGTAATAAAGACCTTGAAAACATGCAGTCTGACAAGGGCGCCGCAATTGTAACCTTGGCAATAAAATCCAAAATTCCCTTCGATAAAATAGTTATTTTATCCAATAAAGATGAACAGCAGTGGCCACAATTTGAACGCTATTTAAAAAAACAACTTGCCATTAATCAGCGTCCTTTTCACGATATTCAAGTCTTTAAAGCCCATATAAATAGCCCGATTGATTATCAGTCAATTGCAAAAACTAGCGAACATTGGATAGCAAAACTCAGTGATGAAGCGCAAACGCTTTCCATAAACCTCACATCCGGCACGCCAACCATGACCACTTTGTCAGTGCTTATAGGTAAAGGAAAGCCCAATACCCACTTTTTACAAACCACCCCAGATAATCAATTAATTGAGGTGGATATCCCCCTCGATTTTATTCATACCTATGTCAAATCTGCCGCTAAGAACATTGCCTCGAGTGCCAGTGCTTTATTCATGCACAGCACAGCGTTTACAGCTTTAACTGCCCAATCACCCGCCATGAAAGCCCTTATTGTTAAAGCTCAAAAAATTGCCGCCGCTGAAGTCCCTGCATTGATTTTAGGTGAAACGGGTACCGGAAAAGAATTAATGGCTCATGCCATCCATAAAGAAAGTTTAAGGGCCAATAAACCCATCAGAATCGTCAATTGTGGCGCTTTTGCGCAAAACTTGGCAGATTCTACATTATTTGGCCATAAAAAAGGGGCCTTTACGGGGGCTGACAAAGACTATGCAGGTCTATTTGAGCAAGCCGATGGCGGCACGCTTTTTCTCGATGAAGTAGGGGAGCTGCCTCTTGATATTCAAGTTAAATTGCTACGAGCCTTACAGCAAGGTGAGATTAATCGCCTTGGAGACAATAAACCCATTTATGTGGATGTGAGAATCATTGCGGCCACACATCAAGATCTACAACAACAGATCGCCGCTGGCCAGTTTAGAGAAGATCTGTTTTATCGACTCGCGGTCGGCATTATCCAAATGCCAGCACTAAGAGAGAGAAAGCAAGATATCCCAAAATTAGTCAATCAGCTCATTAGCCAAATTAATCACGTTGGGTCCAAACATCCTCAGTATCAAAGTAAGAATATTTGCGAAAAAGCAATAGAGTTTATTTCCAATCAAGCTTGGCCAGGTAATATTCGTGAGTTATGGAGCACATTAAATCGGGCCTGCTTATGGTCCGACTCAAGTATTATCACAGCTAACGATCTTGCAGATGCCTTGCTTTCATCACATAAACCACAACAAGCCACTGATATATCTATGTCTCTTCACGATAAAATTGATATAGTGCAACTCACTGATGAGATTCAAAAAAAATATATCAAAGCGGCATTAAAAGCCAGTGGCAATGTAAAAAAGCAAGCCACGCAAATGTTGGGCTTAAAAGATCATCAAACGCTAACCAATTGGATGAAGCGTTTGCAGATTGACATAGAAAAATAACCATCGCGGCAGATTGGCATTGTTATTGCGAATGCAGTAGGGACATAAGGAAGCAACACGGAATGAAGCAATCAATGAATTTTGAGCATATTCAAACAAAGTGGCCACAGCTCCATCAATTAGCTGCATTTGCCGAAGAGTATGCGATATCAGATCCACAAAGTGCATTGGTTAAACTTCGCTGTTTTGCTGAACAGGTTGTCGGCTATTTTTATAAAGAACTTCAATTACCTGCTTTTCCCAATTCAAATATCTATGACAAGCTCACATCGGATGATTTCACTAGCGTAGTCCCCAATTTAATTACCGATAAACTTCACGCAATACGCAAAAGCGGTAATCAAGCGGCACACGAAGGTCGAGTCGATCAACAACAAGCTATTTGGATTTTAAAAGAAAGCTATTATGTTGCCTGTTATCTATTTATGGCTTACGGAAATGGGAAACAAGCTGATTGCCCAAAATTTACTGCACCAGTACAAAAGCAGCCCTTAAATCAAGGTGATGCTGAATTTACTAAAAAAAATAAACAACTAGCACTACAGCTGAGCCAAAATGAAGCTCGGCTCAAAAAAGCGTTAGAAGAATTAGAGGCGTCTCAACAAGCACAAAAACAAGCCCAACAAGAAGCCGAAAGACTCAAGCAAACGATAAATGAAGCAAAAGTCGGTGAAATTAAGGCGCTTAACAAACTTATCACTGCAAGTTTTAACTTTAGCGAAGCAGAAACACGTGCGCGGATCATTGACATGGATCTACGGGCTGCTGGTTGGCAGGTGTCTCTTGATGAAACGAGCACAGATGAAGTAGGTAAAGAAGTACATGTAACTGATCAGCCTACCAGTACAGGCATAGGTTATGTAGATTATGTGCTTTGGGACGATGACGGAAAACCACTCGCAGTAATAGAAGCGAAGCGGACTCGTGAATCTGTCGAAAAAGGCAGGCAACAAGCCAAGCTTTATGCCGATGCATTACATAAACAGTACAATCAACGACCTGTCATTTTTTACTCTAACGGTTACGACATCCGTATATTAGACGATGCCCAAGGCTATAACAGTCGTAAACTTTACGGCTATTACTCTAAAGACTCGCTGCAATATCTAATTAAACAGAGAGGCCTTAAAAAAGATTTAAATCAAACACCAATCGATACTAATGTCGCAGGCCGTTTGTATCAAATGGAAACAATCACTCGTGTATGTGAACGTTTCGCCGATAAACATCGCAAATCTCTTATCGTACAAGCAACCGGCACAGGAAAAACGCGTGTATCTATTGCGCTGGCTAAACGGCTACTCGATGCAGGCTGGGCCAAACGCGTACTGTTTTTATGTGACCGTAAAGAGCTACGTAAACAGGCGGGCAATGCCTTTAATGAGTTTACCAATGAGCCACTATACATCGTAGGTAAAACCAAAAAAGAGTTAGCTACAAATTCAAGGGTATTCATTGCTACTTACCCTGGCATGATGAGTATTTATCAAAAATATGATGTTGGTTATTTTGATTTAATTGTCGCTGATGAATCACACCGTTCTATCTATAATATTTATGGTGATATTTTTAAATATTTTGATGCACTAGAGGTCGGCTTAACCGCCACACCTGTTGAAATGGTATCGCGCTCAACGTGCCAGTTATTTGGTTGTGATTTCAAATTGCCTACGGCTAATTACCCATTAGAAAAGGCGATTGAAGAAGGTAACTTAGTACCTTATAAAATTGTTAGTTTAACCACTAAATTTTTACGCGAAGGTATCAAAAAAGATAACCTCACAGATGAACAAATCGCACAATTAGAAGATCAAGGCTTTGACCCTAACGAGTTAAACTTTGACGCTAAACAAGTCGATGAAGCGGTAAAAAATAAAGACACCAATCGCGTTATTTTACGTAATTTAATGGAAAAAGGCCTGCGTGATAGTGACGGTCAACTACCTGGTAAAACCATAGTATTTGCCCGCAACATTGCTCATGCTGAACTCCTGTCGCAGCTGTTTGGCGAAATGTATCCTCAATTAGGCAGTAACTTTTGTCGCGTTATCCATTCAAAATATGAACGGGCAGAAGAGTTAATTGATGACTTTAAATCAAATAAAGTAAACAGTGCCCGCATTGCTATCTCAGTAGATATGCTCGACACCGGAATTGACGTTCCAGAATGCGTCAATCTTGTATTTGCCAAACCCATTAAGTCAAAAGTCAAATTTTGGCAGATGATTGGTCGTGGCACACGCCTATGCAAAGATCTCTACGGAAAAGGCAAAGATAAAACCCACTTCTTAATTTTTGACCACTGGGAAAACTTCAACTACTTCGATATGGACCCAAGCGAAGAAGATGTAAAACAGGCTAAATCTCTTACTCAAAAACTGTTTGAAAGCCGTCTGTTACTGGCTGAAACCGCGCTTAAAAAGGCAGACATAACGACCTTTGATGCCGTGATAAAGCTTATCCATCAAGATATTAAAGCACTTGATATGAACACTATCGCGGTGCGCGATAACTGGCAAGTGGTTGAATCCTGTAAAGATGATAAAACGCTTAACCAATTTGCGCCACAAACAAAAGCCAATTTGTTTGAGTATATTGCACCACTAATGCAATGGCGTAACATAATGGGGCAATCTGAAGCCTATAAATTGGATAATGAAATTGCCACCATTCAAATGCTAATGTTTACCGATCCCAATCAAATAGATCTTGTTAAACAAAGTTTAATGGGCAAGGTAGAGTCATTACAAATGCACCTAAATGAAGTGCGTGCAAAAGCGAAAGATATTGCCAACATTCAAACCCGTACATACTGGGACTTGCTAACCTTTGATGCATTAGAACAAAGTCGTTTAGCACTGCGCTGTATCATTCATTTACGCGACAAAACTGCTCAAGTTCCAACAGTTGATTATGTTATTGACGTAAAAGAAGAGGTTAGTGAAATACGCGAAACAACACGACCAACAAAAATTGTCTCTATCGACTATCAAATATTTCGTCAAGAGGTAGAAAAAACACTTTCGCCATTGTTTGCAACGGACCTAGTTCTGCAGAAAATTCGCAATGGCGATCCGGTAACAGAGGATGATTTAGCAAAACTAAACTCCCTTGTGCATACCCAAAATCCGAACGTTGATTTAAATACCCTAAAAGATTTTTTCCCTGAATCAACCGCCACGTTAGACAAAATATTGCGCACTATTGTCGGAATGGATAAAGACAATATTGAAACAAAATTTACTGAATTTGTTCAACAAAGCCATACCCACATGAATGCCAAACAACAGCGTTTTATTAGCATGTTGCAAAATCATTTAATTCGTTATGGGTCGATACAAATATCCCAACTTTATGATGCACCATTTACTCAAGTCCATGACATGGGATTAGATGGGGTATTTAGCGAGCAGCAAGCAGATGTTATTCAAGATTTCATTACTCAATTTGATGTTCAATTAGGCAATAAAATCTATTTAATTGAAAAAAATCAAGAATTTAAACAAATGATATGACAGGGAGTCATTCAAAATGAATCAATTAATAACCCCATCACAATGGCTTGGTCAATTTCTAAAAGACCGAGGATTACGGCAACCTACAGGTAAGCCATTATATGAATATCAAGCAACTGAAGCTGAATATACGTTACTTAAAGAACTAGTTTTTAAGCATAAAGACAGTAAACTTCATGGATACAATAATATTTCATGGGCAGCCATTTTTTGCTTGTATTGCTCCGTATGGTATCAGCGTAACTATGAAAGCAATGATGGTTGGAGTTGGCATGCTATATGGGTTGATTTGGGGGATGAATTAACTCCGTCTCAAATTGAAAAAACAGTGCTTAAAGGTATTGAATCTTATTGGCTGAGACCTATAAAAACTTACACCGAACGCCGTAATTTTTTAGGTACTCTGTTTTCAGAAGGAGGACTTCCATTTAAATTGTTAAGTAACAATGACAATAAATTTGGACAAGTCCTTAAGCGGATTTTGAAAAATGTCGCGGTAGCAAAATTACTTGGAGAACCAATTGAAAAGCTTGTAGCCATCAATGTTCAATCGTTACCTCAAGCATTTAATGAACAAGAATCTATTCAATTAATCACTTTAATGACAGAAAAACTAGTCAATCTTGTGGATATTTTTGCATTAGAAAACAAATCAAACCCCGCAGACTACCTAGATAATGTTTCACCCAAATGGCGCGAAGATTTCCCAATTCCGCTAGATAACAGTATTGGAACAAACATCGTTAACTCTTGGTTATTACAAGCAAGTCATGAAGGTTTTAAACGCACCAAATTTAATAAAAAGTTATTAACAGAACATTACCTAAATATAAATGAGCTAACCATCACTACAAAATTGCTTTTACCTGATGAACTCATAATGAAAACACAACCACATCAACTTAAATCAAACCGATTAGAGTTGTTTTTGGCGGAATCAACCCAGGATTTACAAAATTTAGGTGTTTCATATATAAATGGAACAGGTGAGTCCGCATTAATCAAAGTTAGAAATCGAAGTATTAGGGTGTTGAGAAAATCATCTGAGACTCAATTGTCAGTTGTAGCTAGGCAAGGTGGAAACGAAATTGCTCGATGGTTATTGGATAACACTAGTGTGTTTCTCAATGAGATGCCAGTTGGATTTATCAAGCAAGATGGCGAGTATAAATATGCTGGTCAAGCCACATTTAGTCACAAAGAAGAGTTGTATTTAATATTACCAAAATCGTCTAATTACAACATCATTAACGGTGAAGTTTCGTCATGGCCACAAAATATTCATAGTTCAAAACCCAATTTCATATTACTTCAAGGTGAAATTGTTATAACCCTTGACGATGATAAATATCGTGTTAAATCATTGAATACATCAACAGCCGAGTTAGGACTTAACCTATTCGGGGACATGATAACTTACGACACGGAACCTAGTGCGACGTATCTAGGACTGCCTAAATACCGGTTTATAGACAGTGACCTTTCTTTGGATCATTTTTTAACTGAATACATAAGTGGCCAACCTAAGTCAGAATTAATGTTGCACGAACTTTATGGTCGCCAAACATTTGCATTAAAAAACCAACATGGTGAAACCTTATTCCGAAAACGAATAGGCCTGTTACCTCCTGGAGTGAAAATTTCAACTAAAGCAGGAATACAGATCGGTCAGGGTGAAATAAATATAACAACAAAAAACAAAATGATTTACAGCATATCAACCGATAGAGTGACTTTTATCAAAAAAGATACACCCGACGGAGTTTGTTTACAGTTATCTTGTGACGGACTGCCGCCATCAGAGTTGACCCTAAGTATTACACCAAACTTAATGGCTACCCCAATTCATATAAAGCTGCCTTATCCAAGACAAGGAGCATTTGTATTTGATGCTATAGGGGAGCCTCTCAAGAAGCACTTATCAATAGATGATCTGCTCGGCAGTCGTTTACATTTGTTTGCATCAGCTGAATGCTCTGCTAACTTCGAAATAGATATTGTTTTAGAAAACCAAGGTCGATCGCCACCATACTTTAAACATCAATTCCGTGTTGGTGAACAACCTACAATTATAAGTTTACATAGTTTTAAAGATGAAATTAACGAATTACTTTCTTTAGCCCCAGATCTGGATGCACAGGTCACAATGACCATTTCTAGCTTCTCTGGCAACTTAAAATATAAAATATATCGTTATAGTAGCCGAATATACGAAACTGAAGATAAACGTTTTTTTAAAATTTCAGCGGAAGGTCAAAATGTTGTAGCCGGTGCAGAGTTGTTACTAATGCAAATGAGCAATCCTGAAAGAACACCCACAAAAATAGAAGCATTAATTAGTGAAGGCATATCCACTGGTCATTATGAAATGCCGCAAGTAGATAAAAATGAAGGTCCATGGTTAATAGTACCAAGCTCAAATAGTGCGACAAATTTCAGAGCAAAATTGCTCGTAGGTCATGACAGTAGTAATCATATGTCAGAAGACGAAGCTGATCACGCTCAAGTAAAACAACAGGTGAACTCACTACAACGGGCTGTTCAAGCATATCATCCTAAATTTAATACTCACGTGATAGCTGATGTTGTAATGCAAATGGCTGATAACCTACAACATAGTGGATGGGAGTTTTTGGTTAAACTCTTCAGCAACTATCAAAATTTGTCCTTAACAACATTCCAAGTTTGGCGTGAAATTGTGGCAAACCCCAAAGCATTAATACTGTGTTTTTATCGTTTCGAAGCTAATCCACAATTTATGGCGCGAATAGAATCAGAGTTTCCGGTTCTATGGCAAGTGACACCACCAGAATTATTCATCCAAACTTATAAACAAGTTCTCGATTGGTTAGAGCAAAAAGGTGTCGATAAACAATACGTAAAAATGATAGCAGAGCCTTGGTATGAATCTATTTTGTATCATATACCAGGTTTTAGCGAAGAGTTAGTGAGTTATCTGATTACAAATAAGATTGACCCCAAACTTAAGCTACCACTACCAATAATGAACATAGCTGGACAGGATTGGCTACAAGACCTATTACGAGAACACAGTGAAAACGATGTGTGGCCTGATAGTGAAGGTTACGAATTAAGTAAATGGTATAAAAATAATTCACTCGGACAGATAGATATTAACAGTCTGCATAACTTCCAAAGCTCTGTTATTTATTTACCTGTGTTCTTAGCTGCTGTATCTACGGGTAAAGCTAATTTATCAGACATTTATGATAGTTCATCAAATGCAATTTTTAAGTTGAAGAAAGTACGTGACTTTGATCCTAATTGGTTTGCAAGCATGTATACATTCCATTTATTAACGTTTTCAGAATTGATTTAAGGCTTTATTATGGAATATTTTTCACAGCTAACGAGACAAGCAGCAGAGCGTGCACAAGAAGCGTCATTGAGTGTATTTGGTATTAGTAACCCATCCTTAAGATCACACCTAAAAAATGTATTAAATCAACCGAGCGGCAAAGGCGAGTCTTTATTATCTTCACCTTTATTTGAACATACTTTTGGTTGGGAGCCCGCAAAAGTCAGTATATCTGAATTGAAAGGCACACTACTGTCTAAAGAAGTCATCACAGCACTCGATCATACAAATAATGGGCGCTATCGATTCAATGCAGAGTATTCGCCATTTACTCATCAATTGAAAAGTTGGCAAATGTTGTTAAATGATAATCCTCAATCTGTTGTCGTAACCAGTGGTACTGGTTCAGGTAAAACAGAATGTTTTATGGTACCAGTGATTGAAGATCTTTATCGGGAGATAAAGCAAACCAATGAGCCCCTTGTGGGCGTCCGAGCGCTATTTTTATATCCACTCAATGCATTAATCAACTCTCAAAAAGAGCGTTTGGATGCTTGGACTAAGCACTTTGGCAACAACATGCGTTTTTGTTTGTACAACGGTAATACAGAAAATTTGAAGGCTAAAGTTTCATCAGCTCAAAATTTAGTACCCAATCAGGTTTTGTCACGTGAATTAATGCGAGAAAAGCCAGCACCCATTTTAGTCACAAACGGCACCATGCTTGAATACATGATGGTGCGACAAGTTGATGCTCCTATCATTGCAGCATCAAAAAAACAAAAATCACTAAGATGGATTGTACTTGATGAAGCACATACTTATGTAGGGTCTCAAGCCGCTGAGTTGGCTTTGCAATTACGACGAGTATTAATAGCCTTTGGTGTTGAAGCAAAAGATGTTCGATTCGTGGCAACATCGGCTACGATCGCCGGTAAAGATACCGCTAATCAACTCAAAAAATACTTAGCTGACCTGGCTGGTGTTAACCAAGATCAAGTTACCGTGATTGGTGGCCAAAGGGTCATTCCACAAATACCCCGACTTGAAGAGAAACATACCAGTATTAAAGACTTAATGTCTATCCCAGCAGATGAAACGGTAAAAAAAGAAGATTTTAGTTTGGACGTTTCACGCACTAGGTTTGATGCTCTAGCCAGTTCATCAATTGCTAAAGCAATACGAACCGTTTTTGTTAATTCATCAATACCTCAAACATTAGAAGACATAAATCAGAAAGTGTCTAATCTATTGGGTGATAAACCTTTTGATGAACAAACTTTATTGCTTTGGATAGATTTACTGACGGCGACCAAACCCGCGCCCAATAAAGAAGCATTTTTAAAAGTCCGAGCGCATTATTTTCAACGTCTGTTCAGTGGATTATTTACCTGTATCGATCCTAGCTGTTCGAAAAAAGCAGATACAGAGCTTAAAACAAACTGGCCATATGGTTACGTTTATTCAAAAAGTAGAACTCATTGTGATTGTGACACTAAAGCCCCAGTGCTTGAGCTAGCTTTTTGTAATGAGTGCAATGAACCGCATCTATTGGGGGCAGATAAAAATGGAAAATTAAGTCAATGGCAGCAAGATGCTGGTGATGAATTTTCACTGACTGTAGAAAGTAACGATGATGATGATGAATCAAAAGAAACTAAAAAATCTTCTTCAAGTATTTCAAAAATTGTTTTGTCTAATAAACAAGATAAAGCAGACAAAGATGATAAACGATATTTTTCACCAATCAAAATTGATATTAAAACTGGTGAAATTGCAAGTTTAGCCTCCAACAGCGTGCCTTATTTTTACAATGAAACAACGCAACCGATATGTTCGAATTGCAGCTATAAAGGGTTTAGTGGTCATTTACCCTATCGCCGGAGTATTCTCGGTGCGCCATTTTATGTAGCTAACGTAGTTCCAACCATTTTAGAATATTGCCCTGACCATGAAATGAAGCCTGGAGATCAAGAAGGTCCTCAATCTTTACCCGGAAGAGGTCGGAAATTAATTACCTTTACTGATAGTAGGCAAGGAACAGCCAGAATGGCTGTTCGGATGCAACAAGAAGCGGAACGTTCAAAGTTGCGTGGATTAGTTGTAGACATCCTAAAAAAAGCTCAACTTGAAGCACCTATCCAAGAAAAGCCAAATGCAGATGCCAAACCCGAAGATCTTTTTGCATTAGCAAAACAAATGGCCTCTATGGGACTTAAAGACAAAGCAAATGAACTAAATGAACTTGCTGCATCTTTATTGGCAGGTACTGCAAGTAAACTCAACCTGATTACATTGTCTTGGTCTCAAATGATAGACAGTTTGATTGCACATGGCAGTGTAAGCAAAGCAATGCTTCAATATAATAAATATGCAAATCCAGAAGTGTTTGATGGTTCTGCAGGACCAAGAAAGCTTGCCGAGCTGCTGCTTGTTCGTGAGTTTGCTCGTCGTCCTAAACGTCAAAACAGCTTAGAAACTCAAGGAATGGTTAAAGTTAGCTACCTTGGTCTCGATAAAATTACTAGTTTACCCAGTATCTGGCCAGGGTCGATTGAGGATTGGCGTGATTATTTAAAAACGTGCCTCGATTTTTATGTCCGAGAAAACAGTTATATAAATTTAAATGAAGACTGGAAAAGTTGGATTGGAAGTAATTTTGCAACAAAAACGTTAAGAAACCCTTTATCTAATGAAGATGATGAAAATAGAGTCAAGAAATGGCCACAAATTAAAGGTAATCAATTAAACAGACTAGCTAAGTTGCTAGTGTTGGCTTTTAATCTAGATATCGAAAATAATATAGATAAAGATATTATTAATAATATATTGCGTGATGCATGGGATGCCCTAACAGAAGGGCTTCACCCCATATTAAGCTATGAAGGTAATCAGTTCTTTTTAGACCGCAGTAAAATGACTTTTTCATTCGTTGAAAAAGCTTTCATTTGTCCAATTACTAATAAACTTATAGATACAACGTTAAGGTCTATTACCCCGTATCTACCGAGGGATCTGAATAGTGGTAACTTTAGATGTGAAGAAGTCAATTTCCCAGCAGCTTGGAGCTTCTCGGCTAAACAAGAAGATTTTCAAATTGGCGTTAATAAAATTAGAAGATTAGTCGCTGACAATGTAGATGTGCAGTTATTACGTTCTCGAAACCTTTGGACCGATATCAATGATAGAACCATCGAAGGTGGCTTTTACTACCGCACTGCAGAACATTCGGCACAGCAGTCATCAGAACGTCTAAAAAATTATGAAAAACTATTTGAGCAGGGCAAAGTTAATGTGCTGAATTGTTCGACCACCATGGAAATGGGGGTCGATATCGCCGGTATTTCAGCGGTTGTCATGAACAACGTGCCACCGCATCCAGCTAACTATTTACAGCGAGCTGGTCGAGCAGGGCGAAGTAAAGAGTCTCGAGCTTTAGCTTTTACATTGTGTAAATCTAACCCACACGATACCCAAGTATTCAACAATCCGGCTTGGCCATTCACAACATTAATATCGGCGCCGATTGTCTCACTTAACTCGGCGCGATTAACACAACGTCATGTTAATGCATTTTTACTGGGTATTTTTTTAACACAAGAAGTAGGTCATACCGAAAAAGAGAAAACATCACTCAATTTAAGCTGGTTTTACGAAAGTGAAACCTTGAGTATTTGTGATCGATTTAAAGCCAATATAGCAGCCCAAATAGATTCATTTGAGAAAGATATTTCACGACTAACTAAGGGGACAGTTTTAGAAGGTCGATCAATCCAGTCATTAGTCGATGTAACGGTTAATAGCATTGAAGTGCTTCAAACTGCTTGGTTAAAAGAACTTCATAGTGTTGAAAAAGAACTCAGCACCACTCAAAAGGATGGCCCTTATGCATTTAGACTAGGCATGGAATTACAACGTCATCGTCGCGAGTACTTGTTACGTGAGCTAGCAGCAAAAGCATTTTTACCCGGTTATGGATTCCCTACAGATATTGTCAATCTGGATAATTCCAATATTGAAGATTTCATACGTGAGCAAAAAGGACGTAGCAAAAATAATGCTGAACGAGAAGACAATATCTCTCGTTTGCGTGGCTTACCGTCACGCAATCTAGCAATTGCCATACGTGAGTATGCACCAGGTGCTGAAATGGTCATCGATGGCCGTGTATTCCGTTCTGCTGGCGTATCGCTTAACTGGCAAAATATTGCTGTTGCAGACGCTAAAGATGCCCAAAAATTTGATTTAGCATGGCGCTGCGTTAGCTGTGGGCAAACAGGTTATACAACAGAAATTCAAACGTCTGACAGTAACCTGTGTTGTTCTCATTGTGGCCATTCAATAAAAGTTGAAGACAAATTAAAAGTGCTTCAGCCCACAGGTTTTGTCACCGATTTCTATGCATCGCCAACAAACAATATTACCACTCAACACTATATCCCTGTTCAACCAGCTTGGGTCAGTGTTAATAGTCCAATTCACCCGTTACCTAATCCTAAACTGGGTTTTATGCGCTACGGTACAGACGGAAGTGTATTTAACTACAGCGCAGGCGAACACGGTAAAGGCTATGCAATGTGTCTGAGTTGTGGACGCGCAGAATCCCTTACCGCACAGGGTGAATTCCCCACAACATTAACACCTGAAAAGCCACATAAACCAATCCGCGGATCTAAAAAAGATAAAAATGATGGCCGTCACCACGACTGCGAAGGGTCTTCACATATTCACAAAGATATTTATCTCGGTAGTCAAACTAAAACCGATGTACTGGAAATAGTACTTTGCCACCCCAAAACCGGTGAATATCTAAACGACACCGGACCAAATACAGAAAATAGAACAATCGCATTAACCCTTGCAGTTGCCACGCGTAACGCACTCGCAGCAAGTTTAGGCATATTGAATAATGAAATGGGTTATACAATAAAACCTACGTTAATCAATACACAGCCGGTATTAGCAATACAACTTTATGACACGATAAGTGGTGGAGCAGGCTTTGCCTCTAGTGGGTCTACCATGATTGCCGCTATCCTATCAAAGGCCTATGACACACTTCACTGTAAAGTTCAATGCGACAGCCTATGTGCCGCTTGTTTACTTGATGCCGACACGCGTCACGATGTCGATAATCTAAATCGCTTAATGGCTCTGGATTGGCTAACAAAAGATTTCAGTCTAAGTTTAGCTATACCTGAGTCAATGCAGTTGCTTACCCAATCACAACATGCAAGCCAAAGTGCATTTGAAGAAATACACATAGCGTTGAATAAGCAGGCTACGGCAATATCTTTGTTTTTATCAAACGATCCAAATGAATGGGATTTAGCGGCAAGTACATTTAGACGAAAGCTAAAGCAGTATGATAATTTCAATGATGAGCTTTCATTAAATATCGTAATACCTTCTGACGTACAGTTAGCATCATTCGAGCAAGTCATAATTGACGACTTACTTCAACTTCATGCCAAAGGCGTTAAGCTTTATCAAGGTAACCCAAGTGTTTCAGCTGTAAACGGCGACAGCGGCCATATATTGGCGCAAGTTCATAACAGTGATGGAGTATTTACCATCGCCAGTAATAACCTCACTGTGGCAAACCCAGATCAAAATTGGTTACAGCATCGCGACAATTCATATTTAATAAAATCTAACCAGCACAGTAATGTTTCTATAACGGCTATTGACACCACTATCTGGCAACCTACACAAAATGTCACCCAAATAGCTGTTGAGCTAACTAAAGAATGTAATGGTCTGTTAACTGAATTTGGCCAACATTTTTGGCAAGCCTTAAAAGATAACAACGAAGTGCTTAAACAGGCTTTAGACTCGCAGCACATTGAAACCATTCAATACAGTGATCGCTACCTTCAAAATCCTTGGTCGATGCTAATGTTGGGGGAATTACTTAAACCATTTGCTACCGTGTCACCAAGAGTCGACATCTTTACTTTATATAACAGAAAAGATTCTACTGGCTCCAAGGTCGAACACGATTGGGATGACCAGCAAGAGATGCGTGAGATGTTTGAACACTGGTTTAAATTGGGGTTAAAAATGCCTATCAATTTAGATGTTGCGACTTATAGAGGCAACATACAACATCGTCGAGAACTGGTTCTAACGTTTGCCTCAGGATTAAGCTTCTCAATACGCTTTGATCAAGGCTTAAGTTATTGGAAACATGATCTCAAGTATCACAATGCAAAATTTGAATTTTATGATGTCCAAAATCAATTACTCCAATTAACTAAAATCTATGACACTGTTAGTGTCAAAAACAGTTTTGATTGGTCAACCGATATTTACGTTAACCAGATAACGCAATAAACCTAAACTGATTAATTTACTAGCACACACATCATCTTGGCGATAAAACACTTATCGCCAAGGGTAAAACTGACTAGCATAGGCTCTATAGCCAAGTAAGCAGCACATCAGCAATAAGAGTACACCATGATCACAGGTCAACTAAAAAGCAAAATCGACAAGCTATGGGAAGAATTTTGGACCGGCGGCATTACCAATCCGTTAACAGTTATCGAGCAAATTACTTTTTTAATGTACGCCCGCATGCTCGACATGAATGAACAAGTTGACGAAAAACGAAGTGCACGAACTGGCCAAGCGTTTAACCGTCGTTTCAATGATGCGCAGCAACACCTACGTTGGCAAAATATCCGTCATTTAGGTGCCGAGCAGCTATACAAAACAGTCAAAGATGAACTCTTCCCGTATTTTGGCTCTAGCTCAGCGGCATCAGTAAAAGAGGGCAACGAAGGTTCGTTATTTTCTGAGTTTATGAAAGATGCCCAGTTAATGATCCAAAAACAAAGCTTATTGGTAAAAGCGGTTGAAATGGTTAACGACTTGCCACTTGATAACAGCGATACTAAAGGTGATTTATACGAGTATTTATTAAGTAAACTCACCACCGCAGGTATTAACGGCCAGTTTAGAACACCGCGCCATATCATCCGCGCCATGGTAGAAATGTTAGACCCAAGCACAACCAGCCGTATTTGCGACCCAGCGAGCGGTACCGGTGGCTTTTTATCCATTTCTTACGAATACCTACTCGAAAAATACACCTCAAAAGACAGTATAGAACGTGAACCATTATTTGATGAAGACGGTAAAGCGCTTCTAGACAACCAAGGGCAGCAGCTTGAAAATGTACTATTTTCTGGTGATTTAATCGATCAACAAGCACGCCAACACATAGACACCGACATGTTTCACGGCTTTGATTTTGATGCCACCATGCTTCGGGTTGCCGCTATGAACCTAGTGATGCACGGTATTAAACAACCCGACGTGCATTATCAAGACACCCTTAGCCAACGTTTTAGTGAAAACTTTCCACTAGATTCAAAAGAAGGCTTTGATATCATTCTTGCTAACCCGCCATTTAAAGGCAGTTTAGATGAAGAAGACGTTTGCCCTGAGCTGCTGCGTAAAGTCAAAACCAAAAAGACTGAGCTGCTGTTTGTTGCCTTAATCGAGCGCATGTTAAAAATTGGCGGTCAATCTGCCACCATCGTGCCAGACGGTGTGTTATTTGGCTCATCCAATGCCCACCAGCAGTTGCGTCAATTATTAATCGAAAGCAACCAGCTTGAAGCGGTAATTTCATTACCAAGTGGGGTATTTAAACCTTACGCTGGTGTGTCTACTGCTATCCTTATTTTCACCAAAGGTGGCAGCACCGATCATGTATGGTTTTATGATGTCCAAGCCGATGGTTTCTCGCTAGATGACAAGCGAACGCCAATCAAAGACAACGACTTACCAAGCCTAGTGAGTGAGTTTAAAGCCCGTGATAAAGCCATTGCTCAAACCGCTGAAAATGATAAAACTCAAAAGGCATTTTGGGTCAGCAAAGATGAAATCGCCGGCAATAAATACGATCTGTCGATTAACCGCTACAAGAAAGTGGTGTACGCCGAGCAGCAATATGAAGACCCGAAAGTAATCCTCAGTAAATTAGTGGCGCTGGAGAATGACATTCTGGCGGACTTAAAAGCGCTGGAGGAAATGCTGTGAGTTGGCCGATGGTGAAGCTGGGGTACATAGGGAAGTTTCAAGCCGGATTTGGTTTCCCTGAAAGATTTCAAGGAAAGGTTAACGGAGATTTTCCATTCGCAAAAGTTGGCGATATTTCTAAAGTTGCAAGAGCGGGAAACAAGTACATCGAAACGGCTAATCATTTTGTCGATCAAGAAGATTTACCTTTATTGAAGGCTAAAACCGTTCCAAAAGGCACTATAGTATTTGCGAAAATTGGTGAGGCTATCAGTCAGAATTTTAGAGCAATTTCATCAAAAGAAATGTTGATTGATAATAACGCTATGGGGTTAGTCCCAAATCTTGAGATCATTGATTTGGATTATTTGTACCATTTCATGTGCAAGCTTGACCTATATAAGTATGCCGGAATCACAACGGTACCAGCGTTACGAAAGTCAACGTTAGAAGAAATTGATATCCCACTCCCACCACTAGCCGAGCAAAAACGGATTGCTGCGATATTGGACAAAGCCGACGCCATCCGCCGCAAACGCCAACAAGCCATCCAACTCGCCGACGACTTCCTCCGTGCAGTCTTCCTAGAAATGTTCGGCGACCCAGTCACCAACCCGAAGGGGTGGGAAGTTAGAAGTTTCTCTGACGTTTGTAAATGTTCTCAAGGAATTCAAGTGGACTCGGAGTTACAAAAGGATTCAGCGGAAAATGGGTATGTAAAATTTTTAAGGATTATAAATTACACGCAAAGCTCCAAAGAGTTTAAGTTCATACCTGCACCGTCTACTGATAAAGCTTTAATAAATAAAGATGAAATTGTAATGGTTAGGTATGGAGCTACTGCTGGTTTTGTAGGTCGTGGGTTGGACGGCGTTCTTGCAAATAATCTATTTAAGATATCGTTTGAAAAATCTGTACTTGAAAATGAGTATTTTTACTACTTATTAAATAGTGACTATTTTCAAAACATTCTGAGAAATAACAAAAAAGGCGGGGCTATGCCTGCAATAAGCTTTGGTCAGCTTAATGATATAGAAATAATGACGCCATCATTAGAAGTACAGAGTAAGTTTTCACAAGTTGTAAACATGATTAGTGACATTAAAGAGCATTCAATACATTCCGCCTTATTGTCGAATGATAGCTTCAACGCACTAAGCCAAAAAGCTTTCGCTGGCGAGCTTTAACCGCTGACAATAAATCAACAGAAGGAAGTTCGTATGTCTAATGGTGCTGTTTTTGAAATTCTCGGTCAATTTAATATGGTAATAACGTATGAATTTACTTCATAGGATTTGGAGTATGCCGAGGGCGATATAGCTACGATGCACGAAAACTTTGAGTCTGAAGTGCAAGCTGAATTTTCTGAATGGTATATAGATATACAACTTGATAGAGATGTAGACATCACAAAAGATAATAAAATTAGCTTTTTAGGTAATTTGAAACGCTGTTATGAATTTAAAGCAGAAGAGTTTGATTGTGATGAACTTATAGATGGTTGTTTTGAAAATCAGTTAGGTGATATGGAGCTAGAAGTGATCTATTGCTGCGAAATGGTCTCGTATGACGCAACTCTTACATCATTTAGTTGGGCTGATGATGAATTGGTAGAGACTATGTTAAATTAAAGAACGATGTAACCAGCTCGCTAATTAGTAGTCAAGAAATATTTTTTAATAATAAAACGGAATTTTAATAATATGGTTAACCTTACAGAATTTAGACAAAATTTTTTCATACAACAAGAGTATGCATTAATAACAGGGCGTACAATTCAAAATCTCTTAACTCGAAGTGCTGAATTACATGGTAATACTCGATTCAATACTTTTCTGTATAAAACACAATCAACCTCCAATCCAATTAATTGGTTAGATGAAGACCAATGTTTAAACGCCAGCATCAATGGTTTAAAGCAAGCATCACAAGAAATTACTAGCTTAGAAAAATGGCTCGGATTGTCTTATTCAGAGATATTAAGCGCGCTAGCTTATAAGCATAATACTTCTAGCCTAGAACAATTATTTAATGGTTCACCTAATGAAGAGTGGGCTAATGTCACCAAAGGTGATGTAAAGTCTTTATTAGAAGAGTTTGATTGGTGGTGTGATTTTTTAAATACTTTAGATATACACGAACACGATTTTGAGTCAGCTCAAGACTTGTTGGTTTTTCTTGAACAGCCATTGCTTAAACAACTAAAGCGCTTAGTTGATGTTGTTCAAATTACAACCGCTAATTGGGAGTTAGACGCTGATGTGTTTGCAAATATTAATCGAGGTCTCAGAGAAAATAACAAAGATTTTTTACCAGAATGGCTCGTAACGGTTAATCCAAGTGCTCATTACAACGCTAAAAGTCACCGTGAATATACATCGCTGCATTCCTGGTTTTTTCTCTCAATAATGGCCCATGTGTATGGCTATGAAAGCAATTTATGGGCTACAAAGTCTCAATGGAAAAAGCTTGGTTATGAACTAAAGCAAGAAGCAAAAATAGCACCTGTATTTCATTACTTTAAAATAGAAAATGTAGATGAGCTCGGTAGCTTTGACAGTGAGGATAAGCAATTAACTGAAAGTAGTTTTGGACGAAAAATTTCCATCGTATATAACGCAGATGAAGTTATAGGTTATACCGGTAAAAGTTTTTCTGACACCAAGGTAAAAGACTTAGCCGTATTAACCCGACGTATTGAAGAGTTATCCATTAATATTGAATATTCAAAAGTAGATGGTACTGCTGCTGCTTATTATTATGAGTCAGATCTTATTAAGATGCCTCATAAAGAGTTGTTTAAAGCTAAAGATAGTACTAAAGCTTATTACGCAACCTTACTACATGAAATGGTACATTGGACTGGCCATGAAACACGTTGTAATCGTGAGTTCGGACGTTTTGGTGACAATAAGTATGCTTTTGAAGAATTAGTCGCCGAAATAGGGTCTTCCTTCTTGTGTGCTCGTTTTGGGATTACTAAAAAGGTTAGAGCATCCTCTATTCAATATATTGCACACTGGCTTGGGCAGCTAGATGATAAAGAATGGATAAACCATGTAGACAAAAGTGCGACCCTTGCGAACCGAGCCAGTAATTTTATTTATGTGCCAAAAAGAGACGATTAATAGAATTTACCATATATGAAATTATTACTCTCTACCACAAATGCCCTTAATAAATGGCTTAAAGCCGACTTACCGCGTTTACCAGCACAAGATGGCCAAAGAGTCGGGATGCATGCCTTAGAGTCAGATGAACAAGTGTTTTGCTGGCAACTGCATATTATAGATAATGTCTACAAATCAGGCTATAAAACCATTATTGCCTGTGAAGCCAACAGCCGTTTCACGTTGTTTATTCCTGTTGTGGCCGTTTTGTCACTTGAAGAACTCACAAAACGGCTATTAAAGGAATGGCAATATGTTGTTGCTGAAACCCTGCAACAACTGCGTGCTATGCCCAATAGCGACATCGCGATGTTGTTAAGTGATTTATCTGAAGTAAGCGTTGAAACCAACTGGGTTAAAAATACCGACATGAGCATTAGCGGCCATATTAGCGATGCCGCTATTTGGGTAACCCAAACAATAGCAGAGCAAGGACTTGAAGGCATACCTACTAAATTAGCAGCTGACTTATCGATTCATTTAAATACTCTAATGAAACGCACAAAAAATCAAAGACAGAAGTTTATGCCAATAGTAAAGATGATGGATTACTGCCAGGGCATATTGACGGAATCGCAACCATTACTAACAAAGCCTGTTTCAGCACCTGCTACTAATGCGGCTTTAGAGAGCGGCGCTGAAATTAGTACTCTTGCTGGCGATAATATAGTGCAATTGAGTGATTACAGAAAGTAATAATAACTACTAATTATTAAGATTGATTACCTTGCTTAATTGGCGTGATTAAACGAATTTGTCACAAACAATTGAAATATAAGTGTTTAAATGGCTTGTAGCTGTTGGCGTGATTGTGGCGCAGTTCTGGCATTAGTCGTCATACATTTATTGAAAAGGTATGAACAATGTTCAAGCTGTTGTTACTGTTAGCCCTGTTAATTGTGATTTTGATCATCAACGCCATCGCCTTGCTAGTATACCTTGTCAAAGGCGACACCTATGAAGTGCCAGTTAGCAAAAACATTGCTAGCCAAGATACTAAGCTTAAACAGCAAAAACAGTTAAAGGATTAATATGACTAGCTTAGGATTAGTATTAAACAAAGGTAACAAGCCGAATTCCATTAAATGGATATGCTGTGTATTCAGCAGTATTTTTTATGATTATTTAACTTTGCTATCAAAAAAATTTGAGTTCAGCAAAGCTTTATGCTTGAATACAAGCCACTGAAACAAGGATGTTTTTATGCCATTAGATCTCTCTAATACATTAGTCGTTGGTATTTCAGCCACGGCCTTATTCGATATGGCGGAATCTGATCAAATTTTCAGAAAAACCTTTGAATCAGATCCTGATACTGCCATTGAAAAATACCGCGAGTTTATGCTGGCACACGAAGATGAGCCGCTAAAACCTGGAACCGGTTACCCTCTGATCAAAGCTTTACTTGGCCTTAATCAATATCAGCAGGGCAATAGCCCTCTTGTTGAAGTTGTGGTGATGTCACAAAACAGCCCAGATACCGGTCTTCGGGTGCTTAATACTATTCGCCACGACAAGCTCAACATTACCCGTTCAGCCTTTACCGCGGGCGAAACCGTCGCCGATTATCTCGATGCCTTTGATGTGGACCTGTTTCTCACCACCAATGTTAAAGATGCTCAGCAGGTGATTGATTCCAAGAACTGCGCCGCGGCAATATTAAAAGCACCGCCAACGGATGCACCTGAAATACCCGAGGGTCAAGTCCGCATCGCCTTCGATGGTGATGCCGTATTGTTTTCCGATGAAAGTGAATTGGTTTACAAAACCCAAGGTATGGAAGCCTTTCATGCTCAAGAAGACGCAAAACAAAATATCCCAATGGCAGAGGGGCCTTACGCCAGTTTATTGCATAAGTTGTCTCGCTTGCAAGATAGATTACCCATTCGCGTTGAATACTCACCGATCCGCATTGCATTAGTCACTGCTCGTAATAGCCCTTCGGAGATGCGAGTAATTAAAACCTTAAGGCATTGGGGCGTGTATGTTGATGAGGCTTTTTTCTTAGGAGGAGTAGAGAAGACTAAAGTGTTAAAAGCCTTTCGTCCTCACATCTTCTTCGATGATCAGGACGTGCACCTTGATGCTGCTGCTAATTTAGTTCCTTCCGGAAAAGTCCCTTATCTAAGTGATTCAGCATTGTCTGAAAAAGTTAGCAAGTGATCTCATATCAAAACACAGGGAGTAATTAATAATGGTTATGCCACATGGAAATATGGCTTGGCAGTGTGAGAACTGCGGTTGGAAATTGAAAGCGCTGTGCAGTTAGCACAATGCTGTTTTAAGGGCTCTAGCAAGGGTCTAAATATAATTGTTTAAATACCTAAGCTAGATTGTGAAGATTCGAACAACCTAACAAGGAACACGTATGACGGCTAAGGATTCGATGGCCTCAGCAGATTTAGATGTATTGCTGAAACAGGCATCAGATATATTGGCGAGAAAGCAGGGACAGGATAAACCTGTTATCGCCGTTTGGGGAATGATGAATGCAGGTAAAAGCTATTTGCTGAACATGCTCACTCACCACTATAACGCAGAGTATTTTCCAACTAAAGATACCCGAGAGACCGCCCAACTAAAGCAGTTTGAGGGCGAATCTTATATTTTCCTCGATACGCCAGGTTTGGATGCGCATGACGCTGATGATCAAGTAGCGATGGATGGCGCCGCAAAAGCAGACGTGGTGTTATTTGTGCACCAGCCTAAAGGAGAACTCGAGAAAATTGAACTCGATTTTCTTAAGCAGTTGAAAGAATCATTTGGCGTTTATGCTGAGAAAAATATCGTCCTTGTCATCAGTAAAGCTGATGCAGAAAGCTTAGAGAAGATTGAACAGATTGAGCAAAAAGTGCTTGAGCAATGTCATCTTCATTTGGGTTTTGCACCTGAAAGTTTTCTCATTTCTGGAACTCGTTTTCACAAGGGGATTCAACAGCATAAGGATGGCTTAGTGAAAGCCAGTCATTTACAAGAATTGAAGCAGCATATTGAAACTTTGGGGATTGATGTACGGGCTGTTCGTGAAGAAAGAATACGCCATGTACAGAATACATTGTTATTGGAAATCTCGGCTGCTGAAGAAGCACTCAATGATGAAAAATTACAATTAGAAGATAATTTGTATTGGAATTTTGCCCGCTTTAACGACGCCATGCTCTCGTTAGATCTCAGCATGACTTTGAAAAAAGTTGAATACATGAATGAAAGAATACTGGGAGAGTAAAATATGGCGTTACCTTGGTTGATTGGTGCGGCAGTAGTTGCACTTGGAGCGGCTGCGGTCTCTGCTTTCAGTGATGATAGTGACTCTGGGAGTGGTGGAAATGGTGACGAAGAGCGTCGTCGTAGAGAACGGGCAGAGCAGGAACGCAAGGCGCGTGCCCACAAAGAAAAACTGGAGAGCATGAAAGAGGCGTTTGTCCAAGAAGGCATGCAGAGAGCAAATGATCTGCAACAAAGTTTAGAGGGTCAAATAAAAGTGATCTTGCTTGGCAATAAACCATTTAAAGCTATTTTGGATAATGATGAAGAGTATCACAATCCGGTTAGTCCAACATACGTGGAGGTTTATGACCTTCAGTTTTTACCTCAAGGAACACAGGACTACTTAGTTAAATTGGAGTCTTTGTATGATGTGGAGCTTGAGCCGGAAGAGGAATTAATGAAGGTTCCAGTCAGACTAAAAGAAATAGACCACAAGCTTGCTCAATTAAAAGCGTTGCGCGAAAAGCTTTAAGTACTTTTAAATCGATTAAATGGATAGATAAAGCATGTCAGATCTTATTTTACGTGAACAGTTGTTGACGTCATTTCAGACGTTGAAAAGTGATTTTATGGCATCATTAGACGATGCCAAAAAGCTGGATAGCGAGTTTCAAAAGGCTCAAAAAACTTTTGCGGTGCGTATGGACTCGCATATCAGACAAGCACAGAAACGTTTACCAGAGGAAAATCCGCTCAGTAGTCAAATTGATGGTATTTTGTCTGCGATCAGTGATACAGACAAAGCGTGGCAGGCTAATTTGGCTTCATATGATAAAGGGTTGAGTTTTCGTCAGGACTTCCAGGATTCTTTGTTGGTATTTGTATTTGGTAAGGTCAAATCAGGCAAGAGCTCGCTGGGTAACTATATAGCATGGGGCCATACAGATCCTTCGGAAAATTTAAAATCTAGTGTCCCAATATCATTGCAGCCTGAGTATTTTACTGCTGCCAATACCAACGTTGTAAACGGTGATGCTGATGATGAAGCGAAGCATCGTAGAGAGTTTCGCGTGGGAGCGACGGAAGCAACTAGCTCAATTCAAGGTTTTCGTCTACCGGGTTTAACTTGGGTGGATTCACCAGGGTTGCATTCCGTGACTGGTAGTAACGGTAAATTGGCGCAAGAGTATGTGGCTCACGCGGATTTAATTCTCTATATCATGAATTCAGCCGCACCAGGTCGTGCCAGCGATTTAAAAGAAATCAAAGAGCTTAAAAGCAAGGGAAAGGAAACGCTTATTCTGATTACCGGAAGTGATATCAATGAAGAGGATTGGGACGATGAACTGGGAGAGATAGTTACCAGAGTTCAAATGAAGTCGAAAGAAACGCGGCAGATGCAGAGAGAGTACATCGCCAAAGAATTAGAAGACATTGACAGTAACGATATTCTTTCTAACTCCGCCCGTTACGCTCAAGAGCACTTAACCGATCCTAAGGAGATGCAAAACAGCGGCATGGTTCAACTATTTAGTCGATTGCACAGCATTTCTCAAAACCAAGGCGTGCAGATAAAGCGCGCTGTTCCAATGACGAATTTCAGTAATTTCTTAGACAAGTGCCGGAAGGAATTACAGCCCTATACAAAATTGACAAATGACCTAGATGCAGAAATTGCGCATTTGGAGAGCTCTGTGCCAAAGGTTATGGCGAGATACACTCGAGAGGCGCAGAAAGAGATGTATGCAATCATCGATGATACATTTAACTCGTTAGAGAATTATCGTGATGATGATGAGCAGATGAATCAAGAGTTGAGGTACGCTCGTCGAAGTTGGAATGACAAGCTTCAGCAAGTTATTGGCATTGCTTTAGAAAATGGATTAGCGGATATCACCAAAGAGTTGAAACATGCTGTGGATAATACTTGGTATTCAGCGTCACTGGAATTGCCTAATTTCTCAATAGAAAAAGTCACAGAGCAAATCCCAGATGGCCAAGTCAATGGCACAAAAAAGCGTAATAGCGGCTGGGGTGGATTGGGCGGCTTAGTTGCTGGCGGAGTCGCGGGCTTTATGCTAGGTGGTCCTGCGGGTGCGTTTTTGGGTTCATCATTGGCAGGTGGCGCTGGTAGTATGGCAGGTAGCGCATTTGGTAGTGATGCCAAATTAAAGACGAAAACGATAGAGTTAAATGTCGGCGATAATCTAGAGTCATTGAAAAAACAGTTGCGCGATAGCTATGCAAGTGTTGTAAAGACTGTGATCGAGGATGAATCTAAAAAAGTGCTTACAAGTACATTGGCTGAAATGAGGACGGTGACACTACTGGTTGCCACCGAACTACGCGAAGTGAATGAGCGGGTCGAAGCGATGAAGGCCCTATCGCTTCAAAAAATCATAAAAAATGGAGTTTAAGATGAAGACGAGTGCTGAACTTTATAGAGCCTATGCTGAAACGAAAAAGTTAATTGTTGAATATCCTGATATGCAGGCAGCATTTAGGGATGTTGAAACATTATTTGAAGATAAAAAGGCCTCACCTGAACTAAGTGTCATGGTATACGGCATTTACAATGCCGGTAAAAGCACCCTGATAAATGCATTGGTTGGTTCAGAGGTCGCTCCTACAGGGGATGTGCCTTTAACGGCAGATATTAAGGCTTATCAATGGAATAACTTTAGTATCCTAGACACCCCTGGTGTTGATGCGCCATTAGCGCATGAACAGGTGACACAAGCACAAATGATGCTTGCAGACGCAGTAATATTTGTTGTCAATCCATCTGGAGCCGCGGAAGAAGAGAAAACCCTTGGTAAGCTTATTGACTTAATTTATAAGAGGAAAAAGGTATTTTTGGTTTTCAATGAAAAAAGCCCGCTTTCTCAAGAGGATTTTATTCGTTTAAAAAATGATACCCGCGCAAGGCTTCAGTCTCTTGCTGTTGCTCAAGGTCTTAGTGAGATTTTGACCGATATCCCGATATTGCGTATTAATGCAGCCAGTGCCTTAAAAGGGAAGTTAGCGAAGCAGCAAGGATTGGTAGAGCATAGTGGTATCATTGAGCTTGAGAGCTCACTTAACAGTTTTTTTTCTTCTATCAGTCCAGAAGATGTCAACAGCCGTTTGGCTCATTCTCTGCAAGTATTTTTGAGCCAATTTATTCAACAATTAACAAATGCTGACAGTAATGAACTACTCAGTCACTATAAAGAATTGTGTCGTAAGTTGATCGCCAATCAAGGTCAGTGCCGGGATAATATTTACCGCGAAATTGCTAGCAATCGAAAGCATATTACAGTTAAAAGTAAAGCTGCCATGCATCAACACCCCGAAGGCTGTCTTGCAGTGCTTGAGCAAGTCTTTGAAGATTCGGGTAAAGCGGTTGTCGCCGTTATGGATGACGAGTTGCAGTACTTGATGAATCAATTCAACGATGATGTGGAAACAATGTCGGCGGTCTTAAATGCCCAGCATGAGGGACCGAGTATTAATGACGTTCCACATTTCTCTGCTTCAGAATCTAAAGATCCTAATAATCAAAGAGGGATAAATAAAGAGGTTTTGGGAAATGCGGCGAGCTCTGTCGTAAAAATGGCGAAGCCAGAGCATATTGTTAGTGGATTAAAGCTGGTTAAAGACTGGGCACCTTCATTAATGAAAGGAATCGGGCCAAAAACCATGGAGAAATGGGCTGGTCAAGTTATCGGCAAATGGATCCCCTACGTAGGGACGGGGATTACTGTTATTTCTTCTATTTACGATTTATTTTCAGAAGACTCTTCTGATAAAGAAATGCGTGAACATGCAGCAAAAGTTCAGCTAGAACGTGAGCGATTTGAGCAGCAGGTTGAAGATACAGCTAAAGATCTTGGGGAACAGTTTGAGCGTGCTATGAATCAAATTTTGCGTCAGGAACTGGAGCCTGTCCTTCAACAAATGCTGGCAAAAGTAGAGTCAGCGCAAACTAGTGCTAACGAGCAAGAAAAAGCAACGAGTGTTGCTTTAATGAGAGCTCAGACTTTGCTAACAACCATATAGCAATGATGAGTCTGACCGTACCTAAGCCGTTCCCATGTAATGCTTGTGGACTTTGCTGCCGCAGAGTGAATGAGAGCGTGGAAACGGCTTTTCTTGATCGTAGCGATGGTGTTTGTCGTCATTTCGATGAGCAAACACACCTTTGTACTATTTATGACGAGCGTCCATTGGTATGCCGCGTAGAAGATTATTATCAAGCGAATCTATCTTCATCAGTTTCCTGGACCGTTTTTATTGATCTTAATGTTGAAATTTGCAATGAATTGCAACGCTTAGCAAAACTGAATAGTGAGTAAACTTTAACATGCCATTTCCACCTAAACCTTACAAACTTATTTGCCCGCAATGTAAATGGAGTTCAGTTCGAGCGCCAAAAAGCGATGTATTATTACCCAATGATGTACGAACAGAGTGCCCTGAATGTGGTTGTGAAGAGTTAAAAAGAATGCAACCTTCAATGTTTGAGAAACTAAGCGCAAACCTATTGAATAAATTTTAAATCCGAATTCAACTTCGAAAGACGATACTCGCCAAATTAAGGGGCTATTGTTTAAATACAACAGCTGGATGCTTAAACTTCAAACATTTCTTAGGTCGGTAGTTATCCTGTTCTGTATAAACAAGATGATGCCATCGCTTACCATAAAGTGGTTACGTTTTTTTGATGAGCTTGCAAAAGCAACTGATCACGTACTAGAAAAAATTTTACAGGGAGATTTTAATGGATTTATGTTCCAAGGAGTAGCAGTGTAAAAGAGTTATCAATATTTGATGACGATATGAATCAAAGTGCTTAATCGAGCTGTTAACAATCCTTAGTGAATATAATAAGGACTCTTGTGCCTTTTTGGGTAGTGGTCTAGTTTCAGCTTGTCAAAAATCGCTTGTGCCAACATGTTTGGCACCGATTTGGCACAAGCTGCCTTTTTTAAGCTTTTGAATGTAATTTTGCACTTTGAAAAATTCGGCAGAGGACTTTAATTCTTAAAAAACGAATGGGTTTCAAATAATATTTCAAGGGATAGTTGGCACAGATTTTTGGAGTTTGTCACTGAGTAATGTAAAGTATTTTAGATTGTAAAATATGGAATACTTGATATTTCATAAGGTTACAGGAAGGAATGGTACACCCGAGTGGACTCGAACCACCGACCCCTACCATGTCAAGGTAGTGCTCTAACCAACTGAGCTACGGGTGTATTGTATGAATTTCTAAATTTATACTCTTAGAGAAGAGTGGTACACCCGAGTGGACTCGAACCACCGACCCCTACCATGTCAAGGTAGTGCTCTAACCAACTGAGCTACGGGTGTATCGTTACATTTCATCTTTATTCCAAAGCATTGCGCGTTGGAACGAGCGCTATATTAGGGGGATAGGACTGGACTGGCAAGCAAAAAAAGTAAATTTATCGTCAAATGGTGAATTGCTGTGCAACTTGTCCAGTGTTTCTACAAATTTACTGATAAAACCGTAGTTTATCTTTCTGGCCTTAGCGGTTTAGCTATGTTAGGTCGTCTATTTTATTCATCAAATAGGCGACAAAGCTAAAACCTTGTCGCCTATTAAATCAATATGCTCATCAATGGTGCGTTGTATCACCTTCGATAAGGCTTAAATGCACGCGATGTTTTTGAATATAACGTAAGCGAATAAAAAATAAGAGCGCAGCCGAAGTTAAGCCTGCAATAAGTCCAGTCCAGAATCCGTGAGCCCCCATAGCTGGTACGATATGGTCTGTATATGCCAAGGTATAACCGAGTGTCATACCAATAGCCCAATAAGAAAACAGCGTAATATAAAAGGCACTGCGCGTATCCTTATAACCACGAAGGGCACCGGCTGCGACCACTTGTACAGAGTCTGATAATTGATACAGTGCAGCCATAAGCATTAGACTGCCAGCTAAAGCAACCACTTCGGCATCGCCATTATAAAGTTCTGCAATTTGAAATCTGAACAATACCGTTAAAATCGCCGTTGTCAGCGCGAGTAATAGAGCAAGTATCAAGCCTACTTTTGCCACGACTGCTGAGATATCAGCGCGATCTTGGCCTAAGTAGTAACCAATTCGGATCGATACTGCAATACCAATGGATAACGGCACCATAAATACGATTGAGGAAAAGTTCAGTGCTATTTGATGACTTGCGACGACAGTTGCACCTAATGGCGCAAGAAATAATGCGATGATTGCAAATAAACTCACTTCAAAAAATAGCGCCATAGCGATTGGCATGCCGAGTTTAGTCATTTTTTTCATCGTGTTGAAATCAGGGCGATGAAATTTACTGAAAGGAGCTAAAGCGGCAAACTTCTTATGTAACTGCATATAAATAATCATGGCAATCAACATAGCCCAAAAAACTAAGGCGGTGGCAATACCGCAACCCGCGCCGCCCATAGCAGGTACGCCAAAGTGGCCATAAATAAAAATATAGTTAGCGGGAATGTTTACGGCTAAGCCGACAAAACCTATCACCATGGTGGGTAAGGTATAAGAAATCCCTTCACTACAGCCACGCAGCACTTGATAGAGTACGAATGCGGGGGCACCCCATAAAATACCGTCGAGATATCCTATGGTTAAACGGTATAATTCAGGCTCTAAGTCCATGTGGCTAAGCACAAAGGGCGCTGATGCAAGAAAAATCATCACACCAATACCGCCGATGATGGCAAGATAGGCACCTTGAAAGGCCAGCGGTTGAATCGCTTTTTGATTATTCGCCCCATTATAGTGGGCAAATAAAGGTGTAAAAGCCATCAGCAAACCTTGGACAAACAAAATAGCGGGCAACCACAGGCTTGTGCCGACTGCCACTGCGGCCATATCCACTGCACTTACACGGCCCGCCATAACGGTATCAATAAAGCCCATCATAGTCTGAGTGACCTGAGCTATTAGCACAGGAAGTGCCAGTTGGATTAAACGTTTGGCTTGATAGCCTGAATGATTCATAAATACAGCCTTTAACGATTAAGCGAGCAAAAAATGTTTACAGGTATAGTACAAGCCACCTGCGAGGTGGTTGCAATACATAAGAAAGATGGTTTACATACCCTTGAGGTAGCGTTTGAACCTGATTTGCGTGAGGGACTTACGATTGGCGCAAGTGTGGCAAATAACGGGGTATGTCTCACAGTGACTCAGGTTGCTGATGATAGGGTATTTTTCGACGTAGTGGAAGAGACGTTACGGTTAACAAATCTGGTAAATTTGTCGGTGGGTCAAAGTATTAACATTGAACGTTCATTAACCTTTGGCAGTGAAATTGGTGGCCATATTCTGTCAGGCCATATCCATGCCAAGGCCAAAGTCATGGATATCAGTCACACAGAACAGCATTATGATCTAACACTGGGTATTGAGCCTAAGTGGATGGACTATATCTTTTACAAAGGATTCGTCGGTGTCAACGGTTGCAGTTTAACGGTTGGTGAGGTGAGTGAATCGGGCTTTAAGTTGCATTTAATCCCTGAAACCTTAAAGCTGACAAACTTAAACAGCTACAATGTGGGTGACGAACTTAATATCGAGATAGACAGCCAGACACAAGTGATTGTCGATACTGTTGAACGTGTATTGGCCAGACGTTTTAACGGTTCAGCGCGTTAGCCTTGTTAAGCGTCTCGTGTTTAGTGCAAGCTGATTTAATAGATTTGCTCGTCGTCTGAGTCGATATGCAGTTCAACAGTACGTCTCAATTCATCGACATGTAAACGTAAATGAATTGGGTTACAGCAAATTCGGCAGTCATCGTAATAATCTTGATCTCCGCCGCTGGCATCGATACTGATATCTTGATGGTGCCCGCAGTGGGGACAGGCTATCACTTTATTCATGATTTTCATGGTGTCACTCCTTTTTAGGCAATAAAGCCGAATCATTCTGCTCAATCAGCACTTCTCATGCTTTATTTGCTCGTGATACCTACAGTATTGCGTGAGCTCTGAATGCTCAGTATGTGCTTTCTAGTTAGAGTATCTTTTATTAAGTGCTATTAGAGTATATAGCAGAGTGTAGTGCATTGGCTTAGATGAAGTCAGTCTCAAAACGCCCCATGATAGACCTTCTGGTTAAATTTTTGCTTAGTGAGTGATGACACTTTTAGCATTTAGTCTTTTACCGTCGCCAACCCTTCAATTTTGTTTCTATGTATTACACCATCGTGGGCACTTGAAGTAATATCGTGCGTTAAATGTTGCATTTGCGGTTAAATTTCACTTGTTACATCAAAGAGTAATGCTTGCGTGTCGGGCAGGGGTGTTTGCGCTTAGCTTCTACGATTCTGGTGGCGCGCCTGTTTTAGTCATGATTACTACAGCGAGTAGAATACCGTTCAACATATTTAAGTTCCCTTATCATGATTTAGTTATGTGCCATAAACGGGTGTCAGAATAGGGGAGTTAGATGACCGTTAGGTTAACATGCAGCCAAATCACTAATTCGCTTTTTGCTTTTAATCCCATTTCTAGCCAATAGACTTGCGCCTTTTAGCTACAATCCCTTAGAATAAACGCCCTGTTACGCAAGGTGGCTAAGACTCCTGTACTGTCTTAACCTAGCGAGCATTTTTCTTCAATTAACTTAACCCAAGTGGCCCTACGTGTGGGTCACCACTGGAAAGGATATTTCATGCCTGTAATTACACTTCCCGATGGTAGCAAACGTGAGTTTGCTCATTCTGTCTCGACTCTCGATGTTGCCGCCGATATTGGCCCTGGTTTAGCGAAAGCGTGTATCGCTGGCCGCGTTAATGGCGAATTAAAAGATGCTTGCGATCTCATTGAAACCGATGCTGAGCTGTCAATCATTACCGCCAAAGACGAAGAAGGTGTTGAAATTCTTCGCCATTCTTGTGCGCATTTATTGGGCCATGCGATTAAGCAAATGTGGCCAGAAACCAAGATGGCGATTGGTCCAGTTATCGATAATGGCTTCTACTATGATATCGACCTTGAGCGCAAATTGACTCAAGAAGATATCGAAGCCTTAGAAAAGCGTATGCAACAACTGGCCAAAACTAACTATGATGTTGTGAAGCAAGTGGTTAGCTGGCAAGAAGCGCGCGATACATTCGCAACGCGTGGTGAAGATTATAAAATTGCTATTCTTGATGAAAACATCAGTAAAGACGCAACGCCTGCGTTGTATCATCACGAAGAATACATCGACATGTGCCGTGGACCACACGTGCCTAACATGCGTTTTTGCCAACATTTTAAATTAATGAGTATCGCAGGCGCTTATTGGCGTGGTAACTCAGACAATAAAATGCTGCAACGTATCTATGGTACTGCTTGGGCCGATAAAAAAGCGCTGAGCACACACTTAACCCGTTTAGAAGAAGCGGCTAAGCGTGACCACCGTAAAATTGGTAAACAACTCGACTTGTATCACATGCAAGAAGAAGCGCCAGGTATGGTGTTCTGGCATAACGACGGTTGGAGTATCTTTTTAGAATTAGAAAGATTCATTCGCCGTAAGTTAAATCAATACACTTACCAAGAAGTAAAAGGTCCATTAATGATGGATCGCGTGTTGTGGGAACGTTCTGGTCACTGGGATAAATACTCAGAAGCCATGTTTACGACCAGTAGTGAAAACCGCGAATACGCAATTAAGCCAATGAACTGTCCTGGTCACGTACAGATTTTCAACCAAGGGTTGAAATCTTATCGCGACTTGCCATTGCGTATGGCGGAGTTTGGTTGCTGTCATCGTAACGAACCTTCAGGTTCGTTACATGGATTAATGCGCGTACGTGGCTTCACACAAGACGATGCGCATATTTTCTGTACAGATAATCAAGTTCAAGAAGAAGTGAGTGCGTGTATCCAGATGGTTTACGATACATATGCGACCTTTGGTTTTGACAATATTGTGGTTAAGTTATCTACTCGCCCAGAAAAACGTATCGGTGACGATACTATGTGGGATAGAGCCGAAGAAGCGCTTAAGCAAGCACTACGTGCCAATAACATAGAATTCACTATTTTACCTGGTGAAGGCGCATTCTACGGACCCAAAATCGAATTTACTTTACACGATTGTTTGGACCGTCCGTGGCAATGTGGTACTGTGCAGCTCGATTATGCGTTGCCAAGTCGTCTTGGTGCAACTTATGTTGCCGAAGATAACAGTCGTCAAACCCCTGTTATGATCCACCGTGCTATTTTAGGCTCGTTGGAGCGATTCTTGGGTATCTTGATTGAAGAATATGCAGGACGTTTCCCAACTTGGTTAGCCCCAATGCAAGTTGTCGTGATGAATATCACTGATAAACAGGCTGATTATGTTGAAGAAGTTGTAAAATTCTTCAAAGAACAAGGTATTCGAGCGTCTTTTGACTTGAGGAATGAGAAAATAGGCTTTAAAATACGCGAGCACACCTTAAGGCGTGTCCCTTATTTGTTGGTCGTTGGCGATCAAGAAATGGAAAATAAGGAAGTCGCGGTGCGTACTCGTGATGGTATAGATTTAGGTAAGATGCGACTTGAAGATTTCGCCACTAAAATCCATCAACAGATTTCGCTCCGTAGTCTCAAATTGTTGGAGGAATAGATCATAAAGATCAAAAAAACAGCAGGGCGTCAGCCAGCCCCTAATAGAATCAATGACGAAATTACAGGCGTACCAGAAGTACGTTTAACTGGCATTGATGGTGAAGCTATTGGTGTGGTAAGCATCAGAGATGCTCAGAATTTGGCAGATGAAGCAGGTGCAGACCTAGTAGAAATTAGTCCAAACGCTGAACCTCCAGTATGTCGCATTATGGACTACGGTAAGTTCCTTTTTGATAAAGCGAAAGCTCAAAAAGAACAAAAGAAGAAGCAAAAACAGGTTCAGGTCAAGGAAATTAAATTCCGTCCTGGAACTGACGAAAACGACTATCAGGTAAAACTACGCAACCTGATACGTTTTCTGGAAGACGGGGACAAAGCGAAGATTACGCTACGTTTCCGAGGTCGCGAAATGGCACACCAAAACCTGGGTATGGATCTATTGAACCGTATCAAGGCTGATTTGGACGAGTATGCGGTTGTTGAGTCTTTCCCGAAAATGGAAGGCCGACAAGCAATTATGGTGCTAGCACCTAAAAAGAAATAAGTAGGGCAAAACTTAAAGTAGCAAAGGCTTATGGCCTTTGCTCGCCTTGCTTTTTATTAAACATCCCAATGCGGAGTTTTAGAAATGCCTAAAATGAAAACAGACAAGGGTGTAGCGAAGCGTTTTAAGAAAACCGCTAATGGTTTCAAGCGCAAGCAAGCACACTTACGTCACATTTTGACGAAAAAAAGCACTAAACGTAAACGTCACTTACGTGCCAAATGTTTAGTATCAAAAGCTGACGTACCAGCAATCGCGCGTCAATTACCTTACGCTTAATTTAGGAGTTTAGAAAATGCCAAGAGTTAAGCGTGGTGTAACCGCTCGTGCTCGTCACAAAAAAGTTTTAAAACTAGCTAAAGGTTATTATGGCGCTCGTAGCCGTACTTACCGTGTTGCTGTACAAGCAGTAACTAAAGCTGGCCAATATGCTTACCGTGACCGTCGTCAGAAAAAACGTCAATTCCGTCAATTATGGATTGCACGTATTAATGCTGCCGCTCGTCAAAATGGTCTGTCTTACAGCCGTTTCATCAACGGTCTGAAAAAGGCGTCTATCGAAATCGATCGTAAGATTTTGGCTGACATCGCTGTATTCGACAAAGTTGTGTTTGCAACTTTAGTTGAAAAAGCAAAAGAAGCGTTAAACTAAGAAATTAGTTTGTTGCTGTAGAGAAGGGACCATTTGGTCCCTTTTTTTGTCGGTTATTTTTGACTTAATACAATGATTAAATATTTTACGTTGAAGAAATTAGAATGTATGGGCTGCGTGGAAGCGAAAAAGCCTCTGTGTTTACAGCATTAAACTTTGGGAAAACATGAGCTAAATGATGGTCTTTATGGATAAGTTGCAGTTAAAAAAATAGCAGGCTAAGCCTGCTATTGATCTAAAAGCTAATCTTATTATTTTTTAGCGTCTAAGTAACGCTCAGCATCGAGTGCAGCCATACATCCAGTGCCTGCTGAAGTGATGGCTTGGCGATAATGTTGATCCATTACGTCACCACAAGCATAAACACCTTCAATGCTAGTTTGGGTGGCATTGCCTTGTAAGCCGCTCTGTACTTTTAAATAACCGTGGTCCATTTCTAGCTGGCCTGCAAAAATACCGGTATTAGGGCTGTGGCCAATAGCAACGAACACGCCTGCAACGGCTAAGTCGGTGATTGAACCATCTTTAGTGCTCTTCATCTTCAGGCCTGTAACACCCATAGCATCACCAACAACTTCATCCATGGTTTGATCTAAGTGAAGGATGATGTTGCCATTAGCGACTTTGTCCATTAGACGGTTAATCAGAATTTTTTCTGAGCGGAATGTGTCACGGCGATGAATTAAATGTACTTCAGCGGCAATATTACTTAAGTACAGTGCTTCTTCTACGGCTGTATTACCACCACCTATCACGGCAACTTTTTGATTGCGATAGAAGAACCCATCACAGGTTGCACAGGCTGACACGCCGCGGCCCTTGAATGCTTCTTCAGAATCTAATCCTAAATAACGGGCTGAAGCGCCAGTTGCAATGATCAGCGCATCACAAGTGTATTCGCCGTTGTCGCCTTTTAAACGAAAAGGGCGCTCAGTTAAGGTTACTTCGTTGATGTGATCGAATAAGATTTCAGTATCAAATTTTTCGGCATGCTTTTGCATACGTTCCATCAAAGCTGGACCCGTTAGGTCATCCGCATCGCCTGGCCAGTTTTCCACTTCAGTTGTGGTGGTTAATTGTCCACCTTGCTGCATACCTGTGATCATCACTGGTTTTAAGTTTGCGCGCGCAGCATAAACAGCTGCGGTATATCCTGCTGGGCCTGAACCCAAAATCAATAAGTTACAATGTCTGATCTGGCTCATTTTTATCTCCATGCCTTTAGCAAATTGCGAAGATTGTAGGGAATTTACCCGTAGGGGTAAAGTGTTGAAAGGCGATTCTTTTAGATTGTGCTAATCGAGTCTGTGAGCTTTTAGATTAGAACGTAAATGTTGCTTTAACAACGATTAAAATTAACGACTTAAAAGGGGAAATAATAGTCATAATCGCAGCATAAGTTTCTTTATTAAATGATGACGAAATGGTTGTTAATGGACTTTGACTTATAAAATAAGCGGCCTGATAAAATGAAGGCCGCTTAGAATGTATTGCTAGATAAAACTTACGTAGAATTTAGCTTAAAAGGCTGGTTGGTGAAGTAAACTCTAGATTTAACGCGTGAGCGACTTCTTTACAGACGACTTTTCCGTGCATTACGTTTAAGCCATTGAGGAAATGCTTATCCTGCAATAGTGCCTCTTTATAACCTAAGTTAGCCAGCTTAAGAATAAACGGTAGCGTTGCATTGTTGAGCGCAAAGGTTGAAGTTCGAGCAACCGCGCCGGGCATATTTGCGACACAATAATGCACAACACCATCAACAATGTAAGTTGGATCTTCATGAGTTGTTGCGTGTGACGTCTCAACACATCCACCTTGATCGATTGCTACATCAACGATGGCGCTGCCTTGCTTCATACGTGAAATCATACTTCGTGTCACTAATTTTGGTGCCGCAGCGCCTGGAATAAGTACGCCACCGATAACAAGATCGGCTTTAATAACATGTTGTTCAATCGTATCAGCGGTAGAGTAAATCGTTTTAACTGCCGAGCCAAACTGCACATTTAAACGACGCAGTGCATCAATACTACGATCGAGCACTACTACATCTGCGCCCATGCCTACAGCAACTTGCGCGGCATTAGTACCCACCATGCCGCCACCAATGATGACGACTTTAGCTGGCTCTACGCCGGGTACACCACCCATTAAAACACCGCGCCCTCCTGAAGATTTCTCTAATGCCATTGCCCCCGCTTGGATTGACATACGACCAGCTACTTCCGACATAGGGGCCAATAGAGGAAGGCCTCCATGATTATCTGTCACCGTTTCATAAGCAATGCACACCGCTCCACTTTTGATTAAATCTTCAGTTTGCGATAAATCTGGAGCCAGATGCAGATAAGTAAATAAAATTTGATCGTGACGTAACATCGCACGCTCAATGGCTTGAGGTTCTTTTACTTTTACAATCATTTGCGCTTTAGCAAAAACCTCTGCCGCGGTGGCTAAAATGCTGGCGCCAGCATCAATATAATCTTCATCTGAAAAACCAATGCCTAGGCCAGCATTGGTTTCAACAAAAACATCATGACCTTTGTTCGCTAATTCACGAACGCTAGAAGGAACCATACCGACACGATATTCGTGGTTTTTAATTTCTTTTGGAACACCAATAATCATAGTTGAGCCTCAATTGCCTGTAAATCCCACTTTTAATGGGCATAATTGTTATTTTATCGTGACCTGAACGTGATTAATTCAGGGATTTCTAGTATAGTATTGGTAAAGCAGTTTATGCTGCTAAAGTTGGGTCATACCTAGAGTAAAATGTTGTTTTAGTGATAAAGCAAGGTTAAATAAATGGCATATAATAAAAAGAGTCCTGTAAAAGACTTGGATCGCATCGATCGCAACATTCTTAATGAATTACAACTTGATGGCCGCATTTCAAATGTGGAATTGTCAAAAAGGGTCGGGCTCAGTCCCACTCCGTGTTTAGAAAGAGTGAAACGACTCGAAAAACAAGGTTATATCAATGGCTACACCGCGTTGGTAAATCCGCATTTCTTGGGCGCATCCCTGCTCGTATTCGTTGAGATCACGCTAAGCCGTGATACTCCCGAAGTGTTTGATAAGTTTAACCGTGCAGTACAGCTGCTAGATGATATTCAAGAATGTCACCTAGTGTCAGGCGATTTTGACTACTTACTGAAGACCCGAGTTTCAGATATGTCAGCCTATCGTCGTTTGCTAGGTGAGACATTATTGAAGTTACCTTCTGTTTCTGACACGCGTACCTATGTCGTGATGGAAGAGGTGAAACACACCAGTCGTGTCGCGATAAATCATCTACTTTCAGATATCTAATTTACCCTGATTATTTGGTTTTATCATAAGGGGCTTAGGCTCCTTATTTGTGTAACACCATTTGCTTATCTTGCTTGAATTCTGTTGTGCTCAATCTTGCGATCCTACTTAAGTTAACCAGTTTACACACTTATTTTCGTGGTAATTTTAATCAAATTTGTTAACGGAAGTGTTTGTGTAATAACTCTTTCCTCCCTAAAAATATACTTAAGTACCCCGATAGGTTAAATTTTACCAATCATGGCTAATTCTACGTAGAAAAACGGACTAATATGCTCCACATTTAGTGGGATTCTGGTATCGTTAGCCCACCTGTTTTCACTTATTATGGATTACGTCGTTTGTCTCAAGGAAATAGTGTACGCACGCTCACAGGGCTGCAACGTCTGCTGGAAGGCGGACTCATCATTTGTTGTGTTCTCGCCACTTATATTTTGCTCGCATTAACGAGTTTTAGCCCGTCTGATCCTGGTTGGAGTCAGTCGCATTTTCAAGGCGATATTAAAAACTGGACCGGAGCAGTAGGCGCTTGGATTGCCGATATCCTATTATATTTTTTTGGTGTGACAGCTTATATCATGCCGCTTATTGTCGCGTCGACAGGCTGGTTAATGTTCAAACGCGCTCATCATTTACTTGAGGTTGATTACTTCTCTGTTGCCCTAAGGTTGATTGGTTTTTTACTGATTATTTTAGGCTTTTCGGCCCTAGCGAGCATGAACGCTAATAATATTTATGAGTTTTCAGCAGGGGGCGTCGCAGGTGATGTCATTGGACAAAGTATGTTGCCGTATTTTAATAAACTCGGCACGACCTTATTGCTGCTGTGCTTTTTAGGCTCAGGTTTTACGCTATTAACCGGCATTAGTTGGCTCACCGTGGTCGAGAAAATCGGCTTAATTTCAATTTGGGTTTATAAAAAGCTTAAATTACTGCCACAAGCGATGAAACGTAAAGGTGAAAGCGAAGATACTCGTGGTTTTATGTCGGTGGTTGATAAGTTCAAGCAGCGCCGTGAATCTCAATATGTGCTTGAAAGACCACCCGTTATTGACTCGCCAAAAGTGCGTGAACGCCATATCGGGCGTAGAGCAGAGATAACACCCACATTGTCTGCTACTGATGAGGGCATTATCACTGCAACGCAAGACGATACGCCGCAAAAAAATAAGTTGTCTGCGCTTGCAAAAATTTTGAGTTTTAATGGCGCCAAAAATAAAAATACCCAACGGGTTGAGCCGCAAATCGATCATGATGATTTGGCCGCCCATGGTAATTTTGAAGCGCCGCCATGGTTAGCTGAGCCGCAACATTCAATGGCAACTGAGCAAAATAGCGCTGACTTTAACTCCTATTCATTTGCACATGACGATAATGAGCCGGTATTTAATCATCAAACATTGGCAGAAGATGACGATGAGAGTATTGGGTTTAATGATGATGACATTATTGATTTTGATACTAAAGCTTCAACGGGCGCTGTGAATCAAGCTCAGCGTAAGAAGCAAGAGCAAAAAGCAAAAATTGTTGATGGTATTGTGGTACTGCCGGGGCAAGAAGATAAACCTACGCCGAAAAAACCGATGGATCCGCTACCAAGTATTAATCTACTCGATATACCTGATCGTAAAAAGAATCCCATCAGCGTAGAAGAATTGGATCAAGTTGCGCGGCTTGTTGAAGTTAAGCTCGCTGATTTCAATATTATCGCTAATGTGGTGGGCGTGTATCCAGGACCTGTGATCACGCGCTTTGAATTAGAATTAGCACCAGGCGTTAAAGCGTCAAAAATTTCTAATTTATCAAAGGATTTGGCTCGCTCTTTATTGGCGGAAAGTGTGCGAGTGGTAGAAGTGATTCCGGGCAAGGCTTATGTTGGCATCGAAATACCCAATAAATTTCGCGAAACCGTATTTATGCGCGACGTCCTTGATTGCGAGGCATTTACCGAGAGCAAATCCAATTTAACCATGGTGTTAGGCCAAGATATTGCAGGCGATCCAGTGGTCGTCGATTTGGGTAAAATGCCGCATTTGTTGGTTGCGGGTACAACAGGTTCGGGTAAGTCTGTGGGCGTAAACGTGATGATCACGAGCTTACTGTATAAGTCTGGCCCAGAAGATGTGCGTTTTATCATGATCGATCCGAAAATGTTGGAATTGTCTGTGTATGAAGGCATTCCGCATTTGTTGTGTGAAGTGGTCACCGATATGAAAGAAGCTGCCAATGCACTGCGTTGGTGTGTGGGCGAAATGGAGCGCCGCTACAAGCTAATGTCTATGATGGGTGTACGTAACATTAAAGGCTATAACGCTAAAATTGCCGAGGCGAAGGCGAATGGCGAAGTGATTTTAGATCCTATGTGGAAGTCTTCTGACAGCATGGAGCCCGAAGCCCCCGCGTTAGATAAGCTGCCATCAATTGTCGTCGTGGTTGATGAATTTGCCGATATGATGATGATAGTCGGTAAGAAAGTGGAAGAGTTGATTGCCCGTATCGCCCAAAAAGCGCGCGCTGCAGGTATTCATTTAATTCTGGCCACCCAAAGACCGTCAGTGGATGTGATTACCGGTTTGATTAAAGCCAACATTCCTACCCGTATGGCGTTCCAAGTGTCATCGCGTATCGATTCGCGTACTATTTTAGATCAACAAGGTGCTGAAACCTTACTCGGTATGGGGGATATGTTATTCCTACCACCGGGCACGGCCATACCAAATCGGGTTCATGGCGCCTTTGTTGACGATCATGAAGTACATCGCGTGGTTGCCGATTGGTGCGCCCGTGGTAAACCGCAATATATTGATGAAATTCTTAATGGCGCTACTGATGGTGAGCAAGTGTTATTGCCCGGTGAAGCCGCTGAGTCCGATGAAGAATATGATCCGTTGTATGATGAAGCCGTTGCCTTTGTGACTGAAACTCGCCGCGGCTCTATTTCAAGCGTACAACGTAAGTTTAAGATTGGTTATAACCGCGCTGCGCGCATTATTGAACAGATGGAAGCACAAGGTATTGTGTCGGCGCAAGGCCATAACGGTAATCGTGAAGTATTGGCGCCGCCAGCACCAAAAAAATATTAAGCCAATGCTAAGACATGGCTTTAGTGCACCGAATAGTTTTACAGGGTAAGGATTAAAATGAAAAAACGATTATACGCTGTATTGTTAGCTTCGCCTTTGTTATATAGCGCAGCGGCATTTGCCGATGATGCACAGCAACTTAGAGACAAACTTATTAGCACAGCTTCATTAAAAGCGGATTTTAAGCAAACTGTCACTGACGTAAATCAAAAAGTGATTCAGACCGGTTCAGGCATCTTTGCCTTAGCCTATCCGAATCAATTTTATTGGCATTTAACTCAGCCTGATGAGTCTAAAATTGTCGCCGACGGCAAAGATTTATGGATTTATAACCCCTTTGCCGAAGAAGTGGTCATTATGGATTTTGCACAGGCGATTAATGCTTCGCCCATCGCATTGTTAGTGCATCGCGATGATGCGACTTGGGCACAGTATTTTGTGACTAAAAAACAAGATTGCTATGAAATCAAACCCAAAGCGATTGATTCTGGTATTTTGTCCGTTAATGTTTGCTTTAAAAACACTCAATTAGTTCATTTCAATGTTGCTGATGATAAAGGTAATTTAAGCCAGTTTGATTTAAGCAATCAGCAAGCGATTACCGATAAAGATAAAGCGCTATTCACTTTTATACTGCCTGCTAATATCGATGTTGATGACCAACGTCGTAAAACAGCGCATTAGGCTACCGTGTGAGCAGTTTATCCTTTAATTTTGCCCCAGACTTTCGCCCCTTGGCTGCGCGCATGCGGCCAAGAACGATAGCCGAATATATAGGTCAAGCCCATTTATTAGGTGAGGGTCAGCCGCTGCGTAATGCATTAGAAGCAGGGCGCGCCCATTCAATGATGTTGTGGGGGCCACCTGGCACCGGCAAAACCACCCTGGCCGAATTAATTGCACATTATTCAAATGCGCACGTTGAACGTATCTCTGCGGTCACCTCTGGCGTAAAAGATATTCGCGCGGCTATTGAGCAAGCAAAAGCTGTGGCGCAGTCCCGTGGCCAGCGCACCTTATTATTTGTCGATGAAGTACACCGATTCAATAAGAGTCAGCAAGATGCCTTTTTGCCGTTTATTGAAGATGGCACCGTTATTTTTATTGGTGCAACGACAGAAAATCCTTCATTTGAAATCAATAATGCGCTTCTCTCGCGGGCACGAGTCTATCTTATTAAACGCTTAAGCCATGATGAGATTGCCCATATTGTCACTCAAGCCTTAAATGATACTGAGCGCGGCTTAGGTCAGCGCCAATTTGTGATGCCAACCGATGTGCTCACCACGTTGGCACAGCTTTGTGATGGTGATGCTCGTAAAGCCTTAAATCTTATTGAGCTGATGAGCGATATGCTCGCCGATTGCGGCACCTTCACTACCGAAATGTTAATTCAAGTGGCGGGGCACCAGGTTGCTGGGTTCGATAAAAATGGCGATCAGTTTTACGATTTAATCTCGGCGGTGCATAAATCTGTTCGAGGGTCAGCACCCGATGCGGCATTGTATTGGTTTTGTCGAATATTAGAAGGTGGCGGCGATCCGCTGTATGTCGCAAGACGCTTGCTGGCGATTGCCTCTGAAGATGTGGGTAATGCCGATCCTGCGGCTATGACCATAGCGCTTAATGCTTGGGATTGTTTTCACCGTGTTGGCCCCGCCGAAGGTGAGCGCGCAATCGCACAAGCCATTGTGTATCTTGCCTGTGCACCTAAAAGTAACGCTGTTTATAGCGCATTTAAGGCGGCGCGTGAGTTAGCCCGCGGAACAGGACAAGTTGAAGTGCCACACCATTTACGTAATGCACCGACTCAATTAATGAAAGATATCGGCATGGGAGAGGGCTATCGCTACGCCCATGATGAGCCTAATGCCTATGCCAGTGGTGAAAACTATTTTCCTGAACCCCTGCAAACAGCCCAGTTTTATTTTCCGACTGAGCGAGGGTTCGAGAAGCGAATCAAAGACAAATTAGCGCAATTAACTCAATTAGATCAAACCAGCGAGACTAAAAGATATGAATAATCTCTTACTTGTGGCGCTAGGTGGTTCAATTGGGGCTGTTTTTCGCTATCTTATTTCAATATTCATGATCCAAGTATTTGGCGGCAGTTTTCCTTTTGGTACACTGTTGGTTAATGTCCTCGGTTCATTTTTAATGGGCGTAATTTACGCGCTGGGGCAAATGAGTCATATCAGCCCAGAACTCAAGGCACTTATTGGTATTGGCCTATTGGGCGCCTTGACAACGTTTTCGACTTTCTCTAATGAAACCTTATTGCTGTTGCAAGAAGGGGATTGGCTGAAGGCGACTTTGAATGTGGTGTTGAATCTAAGTCTATGTTTATTCATGGTGTACTTAGGTCAACAACTGGTTTTTTCTCGCATTTAACTATTAAGAATATATCACATGCTAGATCCTAAATTTTTACGCAACGAATTAGACGTTACCGCTGAGCGACTGGCCACCCGTGGCTTTATTTTAGATATCGCTCATCTCACTCAACTAGAAGAAAAACGTAAGTCACTGCAAGTGGCTACCGAAGAATTACAAGCGTCGCGTAACGCCATCTCTAAATCTATTGGCCAAGCTAAAGCCCGTGGTGAAGATACTGAGGCGATCATGGCGCAAGTGGGCGATTTAGGTTCACAGCTGGATGCCAAAAAGATTGAATTGGCCGCAGTGCTTGAAGAAGTGAATGCCATTGCCATGTCAATGCCAAATCTGCCAGATGAATCCGCGCCCATTGGCGCCGATGAAACACAGAACGTTGAAGTTCGCCGCTGGGGTACGCCGCGCACGTTTGATTTCCCCATTAAAGATCATATCGATTTAGGCGAAGGCCTAAATGGTTTAGATTTTAAAAATGCTGTGAAAATTGCCGGTTCCCGTTTTATCGTGATGAAAGGCCAAGTGGCGCGCTTAAACCGTGCTATTGGTCAATTTATGTTGGACTTGCACACCACTGAGCACGGTTATACCGAAGCCTATGTGCCATTACTGGTTAATGAGGCAAGCTTGCTTGGTACGGGTCAATTGCCTAAGTTTGGTGAAGACTTGTTCCACACTAAACCTGCTACCGAAGAAGGCCAAGGCTTGAGCCTTATCCCAACGGCTGAAGTTCCGCTAACCAACCTCGTACGCGATACGATTGTTGATGAAGATGAACTACCAATTAAGTTAACTGCGCAAACAGCTTGTTTTCGTAGTGAAGCGGGTTCGTACGGTAAAGATACCCGTGGTTTAATCCGTCAGCATCAGTTTGATAAAGTTGAAATGGTGCAAATCGTTAAACCTGAAGATTCTATGGCGGCGCTCGAAGCGCTGACAGGCCATGCTGAAACGGTATTACAACGCTTAGGCTTACCGTATCGTACAGTGGTTTTATGCACTGGCGATATGGGTTTTGGCTCTAGTAAAACCTACGACATCGAAGTGTGGTTACCGGCACAAGATACTTACCGCGAAATTTCTTCTTGTTCAAATATGAAGGATTTCCAAGCGCGTCGTATGCAGGCACGTTACCGTGTGAAAGCTGACAATAAACCAGCATTGCTGCATACCTTAAATGGTTCTGGTTTAGCAGTGGGACGTACTTTGGTGGCTATTTTAGAAAACTATCAAAATGCCGATGGCAGTATTACCGTCCCTGAAGTATTACGTCCTTATATGGGCGGGTTAACTCAAATAGGCTAACGGATCACAAAATAACACCATGGATAAAAGCCAGCGCTATTTCCGTTGGCTTTCCTATACTGCAGTCATTGCTGCGTTTTTTGCTGTGATGTTGGCGACCATAGGCGAAGCCTTCTGGGTTGTGTTAGAAAATATCAGTTAAGTTTATTTTTTTGCTCAAATAAAAAAGGCATGCTCCCTTAGGAACATGCCTTTTTGTTAACACTTATGTCGCTATAACTTATTCGGGTATAAAGCAGAATTCAACTCCAAAGTGCATGCAATACTCGGCAATTAAGCAACTAATTGGTTTGTTATTACTGCACTATTACTCGTTCTGGTTAAATGCATTTCGCCGGTTTTGGCAGGCCAGCAATTTTAGTTGCTTGTTTAGCCGGTCCAAGTGGGAACAAGGTATATAAGTATTTTGAATTGCCTTTGTCACTCCCTAAGGTTTGACCAATGGCTTTAACTAATACGCGAATAGCAGGGCTGGTTTTGTATTCAAGATAAAAATCACGAACAAAATTGATCACTTCCCAATGGGCGGGCGTAAGTATGATTTGTTCTTCTGCCGCTAACAGTAAAGCCATATCCGGTTGCCAATCGTTAATACTTTTTAAATAGCCTTGATGGTCACGGTCGATTTGAATACCATTAAATTGCAATGAACTCACCACGTTATCACCTTATTGTATCGTAATGCTTGAACCACAAACTCATTGTAATCGATAAGACTGACATTTTTAAACCGCTCCAATAAACCACGAGCAATCACATCGTCTTTTAATACCATCAGCTTGAAAGGTGATAAGGCCATTGTCCATTGGCGGAGTAAAAGGGCGTTAACGCCATCGCTCGATAATAATATGGCATCTTCCTTACAGGCGTAACGTAAACACAGTTTTAAGGCGTTATCGCGGTTGGGCGATGTTTGAATATGGTGCAATATCATCAGAATACTAAGACCTCATCCACTGCGTTTAAGTGAGCCGCTATGGTTTCATCGTTGACAATAGTGACAGGAATGGACAATAAGCTATGGCTTAAGCCGTAATCGGTTAAAGATTGTTTGCACACCATTACCGACTCGATATCGTACAGTGGCAAAGCTTTAAAGGTCGAAATATAATCTTTTGCGCCAATAAGCTCAGGCTGTTGATTTTTAATCAAATGTAGTACGCCTTCATCAACAAAGACTAAACTGACTTCTTGCTCAAAACTAGCACTCAAAAGAGCAAGATCTAAGCCCTCGCGGCCACGAACCGTACCGTGTGGTGAGCAGCGAAATAAGATACACAATTTTTTCATAGCGACCCTGAGAGTTAAAAGCTGATCAAACGATCGGCTGATTCAATGCCTGTGATAAGTTCGCCTAAACCACCCATAATAAATGACTTACCTACATTCCAGTGGCTTAAGCCATTCTCGTGGGCATCTTGCTCACTAATAATTCCGCGGCGCAGCGCTGCGGAAACACAGTTAACTAAGGGAACTTGGTGAGCTTGTGCAAGTTGTTTCCAGTCACTAATGACATTGTTTTCGGCGGCGGCGGGTAAGTTTAAATCGGTAGAATTATAGACACCATCTTGATAAAAAAATACACAGATAACCTGATGCCCAGCCGCAAGGGCTGCCTGAGTAAAACACAAAGCATTGATGCTCGATGACGTGCCATAAGCGGGCCCGTTCACTTGGATAATAAATTTGCTCATTTAAAATAAAAATGGCCTGAAAAGTAAGGCTATTCTAACGCAAGTTAAGCTAAAAATCCTAAGTAACCTGCACACGGTTTAATGGGTAATGACTGCAACGTTGGGCGAGCCATACAGCGTTGTGGTTTGTTGTCCATCAATAGATAGATAATCAGCCCAGCCATTATCTTTAGCATTAAACGATGATTAATGCCGTCTCTAGAGTGCGCTGTCTACGACAGTTTTAATAATAAAATAAACAGACACAGCATTGATCACAGTCTTATTTGACAGGTTTCATTGAAGTCAATATTTCTTGCTCGCCCGCTAAGAGGTTCTGCAGTGAAGGCCGCGCTTTAATTCGGCTATAAAGACTAAACAGATTTGGCCAACGCTTTGCATCGAGTTGTTCTCCAGCGTGCTCCATATTGACCATTTGAGAAGCAAATGCCAGATCGGCAAGACTTAAGCTGCCACCGACAAAAAATTCAGCACTGCCTAAACTTTGCTCCAAATAATCAAAGTGCACTGGGAGTTTTTGGCTTAAAACCGATTGTACAATATCTTCATTACAATGCTGACCCATGCTTGGATTAATGATGCGTTGTTGAAATAGCATAAAAGTGGTCAGTGGCGCCAACTCATAATCGGCATATTTTTCTAACCAGCGCACCTTGGCATGCTGCTCTGCGGTTTGTCCGAGCAACGGCTTAAGGTTGTTATACTTGTCCTCAAGATATTGGCAGATCACGCTGGAATCAGCCAAAGTAAGGTCGCCATCTGTCATTGCAGGAATACGACCCAAAGGATTGAGATCTTTAAACCAAGCGGGTTGATCAAAGGGCAATACCATGACCAGTTGATAATCAAGTGCTTTCTCTGCCAAGCATAAACGAAGTTTGCGCACATAGGGGGAAAGTGGAACGCCATAGACGGTGAGTTTCATTGTGGATCCTTAACTCGTTTAAGAGAAATGCATTATGTAAGTGCAACTTACTATATCTTAACTGTGCAGAGTATGGCCTTAGATGATGTGTTTACCACATATGATGACGATTACTTGACCATCGACTACAAAAAAACAGCCACAAAAAAGCCAGTGCAAGCACTGGCTTTTTGCTGGAAACGAGAAAGGCGATTACACGCGCTTCTTGAATTCGCCAGTACGAGTATCAATTTCAATCTTGTCGCCTACTTTCACGAAATCAGCAACGTTAACCTTGCCGCCGCCAGTGATAGTCGCAGGCTTCATCACTTTACCTGAAGTATCACCACGAGCTGAAGGCTCTGCATAGATTACTTCACGCACGACTGTAGTTGGCATTTCAACAGAAATAGCTTTGCCATCGTAGAAAGTTACTTGGCAAGTTTCTTCCATACCATCAACGATGTAATTCGCTGCATCACCTAAGTTTTCAGCTTCTACGTCGTACTGGTTGTACTCTGCATCCATAAATACATACATAGGATCTGCAAAGTAAGAATAAGTACAATCTAGACGATCTAAAACGATGTCTTCTAACTTATCTTCACCTTTAAACGTCGTTTCAGTACCAGAGTTAAGTAATAAGTTTTTTAACTTTAACTTAACGATAGCAGCGTTACGGCCAGAACGAGTTGTTTCAGTTTTCTGCACAACCCATGGGCTGCCATCTAACATGATCACGTTACCAGGACGGATTTCATGAGCAGTTTTCATTACAGTATTTCCTATATGTAGATTTTTCTGTTATCGCGCAGTATCTTAGCTGTTTTTAACGAACTGAACTAGTCGAGTTGCAAGATCTGCGGCATTTATTGCATTAATTGGCCATTGTTTAACATGTTGCAACAAGGGCAAACTAACAAGATTAAGGTTTTGCCAGTGAAGGTTTACAGCTGATTGCTGTGCTTGGTTAAATGCGAGATTCAATTTAGACCAATTTTCGGCAATTTCAGGGGCGAGATTATCGCAGTAAATTTTGAGAAAAGCTTCTAATTTTACCAGGTGATAATCATCTTCTTGCGGATAAATGTGCCAAATGAAAGGTTTTGCAGCCCATTGTGCTCGCATAAATGAATCTTCGCCGCGCACAATATTAATATCACAGCTCCAAAGTAGGCGATCAAAGCTCTGTTGGTTTGTCATGGGTAAGATGTGTAGGGTTAAATTGCCATGCGTTACCTGTTGACCCGGCACTAGCGCGGCAATATCACAGGGCAATAAATGTGTCAGACTATTTAAGCTACGCCCTTTGGGGATCAACGCATGGATTTTCTCGGCCGATTGCTGCCACAACTCGCATAGCGCCGGCAGAGCCTCAGTCTCATAGCTAAAGATGCTAATTACAGTATCTTGAGCCTCAATCCCCTTAAGACCTAGCTGACTAAAAAGCTGTAACTTATTGGCCGTGTCGGCTTGCCAAGTATCGCGCTCGGCAAACAAATCTTGCTCGCAGATGAGCCCACCGGTTTTTGCGCCAAAGCCAGGAAAGTAAAAATACTTTTTTAGACCATTGGCTTGTAATGAAGGTAAACCATGGCAGCCTTCGACCCAATCCTCTGCGCTTAAATACTCTAAATTCAGCCAGATAGGTACAGACTTGGGATCGTTCTGATGTAAATGAACTAGCAGTTCTTTTACCTGTTCGGGTAATTCACAGGCAAAGGCTTCGATGAGTACTTCTCCTGCGAAAAACTCTATAGGTAAAGGCTTAATCCAATGAATAATATTCACACCATTGAAGCTTTGAGCGGTTTTTAGTGGATCGAGTGTCGGTAATATGTGCGAGAAGCTTGCGAGGTCGTCGACCCACAAATTAACCGGAATGTGGTACTCATTAGCCATTTGTTTGGCTAAACGCCAAGTCACGCCGATATCGCCGTAGTTATCGACGACGGTGCAAAAAATATCCCAATGGTTAGCGTGGGGCATATTGATCATAAGTTGGGTATGTTGTTATTCAGTGGTGAAATAATTTTTTATGCACAAAAATAAATGCATAAAAAAAGCGGCGTAAAGGCCGCTTTATTCAAATCATTAGAAAATTAATCTTCTAATTCAGCTAGACACATTTCTTCATAGATTTGCTTAACCCAAGCATCAACTCGCTCTTCGGTTAGTTCTGGCTGACGATCTTCATCGATACCTAAACCAATAAAGTGCTCGTCATCAACTTGACCTTTAGAGGCTTCGAAGTTGTAGCTTGCCGTTGGCCAATGACCGATGATGATACCGCCACGCGCCTGAACGATATCGCCCACCATGCCCATGGCATCAAGGAAATACTCAGCGTAGTCTTCTTGATCACCACAACCAAAAATAGCGACAAGTTTGTCAGTAAAATCAATCTGCTCTAATTCAGGGAAGAAATCGTCCCAATCACATTGAGCTTCGCCGTAATACCAGGTCGGGATGCCGAACAGCAGCAAATCATACTCTGCGATCTGTTCTTTGGTACTTTTGGCGATATCTTTCACCTCAACCATTTTTTTACCCAGTTTTTTCTGGATCATCTTGGCTACAGCTTCGGTGTTACCTGTGTCGCTACCGAAAAAAAGACCTACAGTTGCCATTGTCTATCCTTTAATGTCTAGTTCACTTATTAGGTTAATCTTGCTGGTACTCATTCAGCACTCAATTTGCTGCTGAAGAATGAATTCGATTAACTGGCTACGGCTGATGTTACTGGCCAATGCCTGTTCATTCAAGGCGTCATATAAATCTTGTGACACCTTTAACTCTATTCGCTTTAATCCGTTAGCTTTATCGCGCTGGATTTGATTGCGTTTGTTGACCTTAAGCTGTTGACTGCGGGACAAAGGATTGCTTCTTGGGCGGCCCCGACGTTTGTCATTGGCAAAAAGGTCAATGGTGGTTCTGTCTGTTGCTTCTTTTGCCATGTTGTTATTGTTAACCGATCCCTGAGCCTTCCCAAGTGATCTGGATAATACCTTTTACAATAAACCCGGCGCAGCCGAGAAATAACACTAACCAAACAATAAATCGACCAAATTTAGGTACATTACCTTGCTTGAGCACATCGTTGATGGCCATGCCGATAAAGAAAAATATCGAGGCAAAAAACAGGTTAAGACCAATGGTTTCAATTTGTTCCATGTACTGAGTTAACATAGTTTCTTAGTCCTTGAGAGTGTTCGAAGGCCAAAAGAGGCGCGAATATATCACATCAAGATGACGGCTGCCATAGGCTTTAAGTCAACTATTATGTGTATTTACTCTGTATGTTTGTCTATAAATTCAGACACAATCCGATTAAATATGGCGGGTTTTTGTGCATGTAACCAATGGCCACATCCTTCAAGCGTTTTCGCCTGCGCAGCAGGGAACTGACTCATAATCGCCGCTCTATGTTCACTCGTCACATAGTTAGAATCACCGCCGCGAATAAATAAGCTCGGACCTGCATAAACTTGTGAGGGATTGGGGCTCTGATTGTACCAGCCAATAATATGAGGATAACAATCTTTTAAACCATTTAAGTTTAGTTTCCAGCGAAAGCCCGTGTCGGTGCGCTGTAAATTCTTCAGTAAAAATTGCGCCGTGGCTTCGTCAACACCCTGAGTGATTAAGTGGTTTAGGGCAAAACGTCTGTCAGTGTGGCTTTCTAAGGGCAGGCTTTCTAGTGCCGCAAATACGATATTGTGCCTTGGTTCATAGGCTACGGGCGCGATATCTGCCGCCACCATAGTGATAATACGCTCAGGAAAGGTCAACGCTGTTGCCATAGCTATTTTCCCGCCCATAGAGTGACCCACAATATGGGCGCGTTCTATGTCAAGTTCATCGAGTAAGCCTGCCATGGCATGGGCGAGGCTAGGGTAATCCATTTGCTGCCAATGTTCGCTTAAACCGTGATTAGGCACATCTACGCGGATCACTTGATGATGCGTTTCTAATGTTTGCCCTAGACTTTTGAGGTTATCTAGATTGCCAAACAAGCCGTGGATTAAAAGGACTGCGCTTCCTTGGCCTGTGGAAACAAAATTCATGGTGATTCCTGTGGGATTTTTGCGGATTATGGCGCGAATTGTGCCCTTAATGCACTTAGCTTGACAAGTCAGCTCTGCTTAGCAATGCCTTTACGATGGCTAACTTGTCTGCTTTTTCAGCAATTGCCCATTATCTGCTAGTTTCCTGTGCTGTTTAGCGCATTTTTAGAATAATGGCGCTTTATCAGATTGATAGAGATAGATACACTGGTGCAGATCGCAATGATCTGTCCCGATCGCTGTGGTACATTTTTTTCGGTTAAGCCTGTCGAATAACAAAGGATAATGAAGGTCATGAAATATATCGAAGTAGATGAAGATCTCTATCGTCACATTGCCAGCAAAACAGAACGAATTGGCGAGAGCGCCTCAGACATCTTGCGTCGATTGCTCGGCTTGCCCTTTGCTGCGATTGAAGCACCTCAGCCTTTGGCGATAAGCCAACCCAGTTTAGAGGCTGAACCTGTTCAGCCTGTTGTAGTAAAAGTCGTAACGCCAGTGGTTAATGATTTCAGCGCATTAGTTAATGAGCATCAGTTATCCCAACAAAAAGGCGCAGTAGGGCGGTTTCTATTTTTACTCGACAGTTTGTATCAATTAGCCCCAGCGCAGTTTTCGAAAATTTTGCAGATACAAGGCCGCGATCGTTTATATTTTGCCCGCTCTAAAGAGCAGTTGCTTGAAGCGAGCGCCTCGGCTAACCCTAAAGAAATCGGTAGCAGCGGTTTTTGGGTCACGAGTAATAATAATACTGCCAAAAAACGCACCATTTTATCCGAAGTGTTAGTGCAGTTTGGTTGTGATGCGACCATCGCCGAAGGTATTGCTGAGCGTTTATAAGTCATTTACGTTTAGTGTTTGATATTAAATTAATTTTCACTGTAATTGAGTGCAGGAGAGCCACAGGTGGCAATACATCAACGGGCAGGACAAATCGCTAATCAGACGGATCTGGTTAATATTCCGAAACTGATGAGTCATTATTACGCCATCATGCCAAATATGGCTGACGTGCAACAACGTGTCACCTTTGGCACATCTGGGCACAGAGGCTGCGCCTTTAACGGCAGTTTTAACCAGCAGCACATTTGGGCCATTACCCAAGCGGTGGTGGATTATCGCCAATCAGAGAATATTGATGGACCGTTAATCCTTGGGATTGATACTCATGCGTTATCCTACGCCGCTTATTTATCGGCTATTGAAGTGCTAGCTGCAAACAAAGTGACTGTACATATTCAGCAACATGATGGGTTTACGCCAACGCCAGTGGTTTCCCACGGCGTGATTGGTGCTAATCGTGCAGCCAATATCACAGGCGCGGGGATGTCTGATGGACTGATCATTACGCCATCACACAATCCGCCACAGGATGGTGGTATTAAGTACAACCCGCCCCATGGCGGTCCGGCGGAAGGCAATATTACTGCTTGGATTGAATCGCGCGCGAATGAGTATCTTAATCAGCAGTTAGCTGGTGTGCATAAACTCACCTATGCCGATGCACTCACTTCAGGTTATATAAAAGCCATTGATTTAATTAGCCCGTATGTAGCCGACTTAGAAAACGTTATCGATATGCAAGCGATTGCTAAAGCTAAAATTCGTATTGGTGTTGACCCGCTTGGCGGCTCAGGTATCCATTATTGGGCACCGATTGCAGCGCGCTACGGGCTCGATATCACCTTAGTTAATGATAAAGTGGATCCAAGTTTTAGCTTTATGCCATTGGATAAAGACGGCAAAATCCGCATGGATTGCTCGTCTCCTTATGCGATGGCTGGTTTACTTGCCCATAAAGAATCCTTTGATTTATGTCTGGGTAACGATCCAGATTATGACCGCCACGGCATTGTGTGCCCAGGCACTGGTTTGATGGATCCCAATCATTATTTAGCGGTCGCCATAGATTATTTACTCACCCACAGACCAGATTGGAGTGATACCTTAGCCATAGGTAAAACCTTAGTATCGAGTGCGCTTATCGATAAAATCTGTGCTTTCCACGGCAAAAAATTACTCGAAGTGCCTGTGGGCTTCAAATGGTTTGTTGATGGTTTAGCCAAAGCCACGATTGCTTTTGGTGGTGAAGAGAGCGCTGGCGCGGCATTTCTGCGCCGTGATGGCACTACATGGTGCACCGATAAAGATGGTTTTATTCTGGGTTTACTGGCCGCTGAAATACTTGCTGTTACAGGTAAAACCCCTGGCCAGCGTCACCAAGAGTTGGTAAAGCAATTTGGTCAAAGCTTTTATAAGCGTATTGATAGCCCAATCAGTCTTGAAAACAAGGCCAAGTTTGCGTTATTGAATGCTGACACCTTAAAAGCCACTGTGCTTGCAGGGGAGGCAATTGAAAACGTATTAACTCATGCTCCGGGCAATAATGCGGCCATTGGCGGCATTAAAGTGACCACTGCGAATGGTTGGTTTGCGGCGCGCCCATCGGGCACTGAAGCGTTATTTAAGATCTACGGTGAGAGTTTTATCAGCGAGCAACATTTAGCCGATATCATCAAAGATGCGCAAGCGTTAATTGATAAAGCGCTAAATGCTTAAGATGAATAGTATGCTTAGTCGATAAAAGCCAGTAACGGCTAACGATAAAAATATCCAAAAAACGCACTCATAATAGAGTGCGTTTTTTTGAATAGGAAAGTATCTTAGTAGGCGATATGGCAACTAGGTAGGTTATTGTTATCAATATAATTTTGATGGTATTCCTCCGCGACATGAAATTGCTGCAAGGGAACAATTTCAGTCACAATGTGGCGTAACCCCCAACGTCCCGAGCGGGCGAAGGTCAGTTTTGATGCTTCAGCGGCCGCTTTTTGTTCGCGATCATGAAAGAAAATAGTGCTGCGATACTGATTGCCGATATCTCCACCTTGCATATTAAGGCTGGTAGGATTGTGATTTTTCCAAAAAACTTCGAGTAAATCGTCATAGCTGACTATCGTGGGGTCAAATTCCACTTGCACCACTTCGGCGTGGCCAGTGTTGCCTTTTTTGACTTCTTCATAAGTCGTTGCCGTATTTTTACCGCCCATATAACCACTTGTGGCGTTTAGTACGCCTTCAACTTGTCTAAAAAAATATTCAACGCCCCAAAAACAGCCGGCTCCAAAAGTTGCTAATGCCATAGATAATACCAATTAGATGTCTAGATGGCTGAGATTGTGATTAATCTACTCATCAAAAGCAAGTAGGGCGATTAAATTTAATATTTTTAGTTTATGCCAGTCCCAAGTGGTTGGACTTCAGCTAATGTATTGGCCGTTATTGCCTTTTATAACCAAGCATTTTTTTGCCGTGAATGTCTAGGATACGGTTTTCATACTTGTGTTAGTATTGATGCGCTTTTAAGGATGCCTGCCTCAATCAAACCATATCATGACAAAAATTAAACGGGCTTAATCATTCCCGTTGGGCATTTATCTTTAGCACACCATTATAAGGAGAATTCTGTGTTACAAGCTCTGTTAGATTCGAAGGATTTTTTAGCGTTAACCTTAGCCAATCCACACACATTTGATGGCACGTTTTCGTTTAAGTTAGGCGATCATACTCAAGTTGAAGTGTGGGACACCGGCGTTATCGTTTTTGAGCCAGTCCACAATGAAGGTAAAGATATTGTCCTATCCTGCGGAGTTCATGGTAACGAAACAGCACCTATTGAGCTATGTAATGGCTTAATTACACAGCTTCTACAGCAAAAAATTATTGCCAAACAGCGCACTTTATTCCTTATTGGCAACCCATTAGCCATCAATAATGGTACCCGTATTATTGATGAAAATATGAATCGCCTTTTCAGTGGCGAGCATTCAAATCCTCCTGGTTTAATCAATCCCGAACGTATTCGTGCAAAGAAACTCGAAGCCTATGTCGATAAATTTTATACTTCGGTAACGGATGGACGCCAACGTATTCATTACGATTTACACACCGCAATGCGTGCCTCTAAACACGAAAAGTTTGCTATTTACCCCTATCGTCCAGGGCGTGCCTTTAGTGGCGAGCAAATTATGTTTTTAGCTGCAAGCGGTGTTGATACTGTACTCTTTCACCACGAACCGACTACCACATTCAGTTATTTTTCCTCTGAGCGTTATGGCGCTGATGCCTTTACTATTGAATTAGGTAAAGTGTATCCCATGGGGCAAAACGACATGACACGCTTTATCGCCACCCATGAAATGTTTATGCGTTTAATTACGGCTAAGCCATTAGAACTTACTGATTTTGATGCAGATAAAGTCAATCTGTATCAAGTATGCCGCGTTATCAATAAACATGCCGATGATTTTGAATTTACCTTCGCAACCGATGTCGAAAATTTCAGATCTTTCCCTAAAGGTTTTGTACTGGCACGCGAAGGGGGGCAAGACATTAAAGTCGAACAAGAGTTTGAGTCTATTGTGTTCCCTAATGCCAAGGTGCCTATTGGTAATCGCACTGTGATTTGTTTAATTCCAGCGGTTAATGCGCACGTACGTTAGGCTTGTAAAGCATTATATACATGCAAGGTAGTGATAACTTACAGTTTGAACTGTGCCAATGGTTGATAGGTAGTTTACGTTAACGTAATGTCCGTCCGGCATATTAGTATAAATTAGGCGCACCAAACACGTTGGAGCGTCACGAGATAACAAGAGCACAATATGAGCAAAGCAACACTCAACACTGATACAGTGCACCGAGTCGGCTTCTTGGATAAGGCATCGCTTCACATTCCTATCCTTCGAATTCTACAAGCCGATGGCACCACTTATGAAACCGCGGTTTTGCCTATTATAGATGAAACCTTAGCAACCAAAATTTATGATACCTGTGTGTTCACTCGGGTTCTCGATGAACGTATGTTAGGTGCCCAGCGTCAAGGACGCATCAGCTTTTATATGACCTGCACGGGTGAAGAAGCGGCGATTGTCGGCAGTGTTGCCGCACTTGAACAAGAAGACGTGATCCTCGCGCAATACCGTGAACATGCGGCGCTGCGTTATCGTGGCTTTACCACTGAACAGTTTATGAATCAGATGTTCAGCAACGAGAAAGATCTCGGTAAAGGCCGCCAAATGCCCATTCACTACGGCAGTGCAGCATTGCACTATCAAACGATCTCATCGCCATTAGCAACGCAGATTCCACAAGCAACAGGTGTTGGCTATAGCTTAAAGATGCAGGGCAAACGCAATGTAGCTATTTGCTATTTTGGCGAAGGCGCCGCATCAGAAGGGGATTTTCATGCTGGTCTAAACATGGCCGCGGTGTTGAAATGCCCGGTGATTTTCTTTTGCCGTAACAATGGCTACGCCATTTCAACGCCAACTGAAGAGCAGTTTGCTGGTAATGGTATTGCCAGTCGTGGTGTGGGTTATGGCATGCATACTATTCGTGTTGACGGTAATGACATGCTGGCTGTGCTGGCCGCGACTCAACAAGCGCGCGCTTATGCAATCGAGCATAATGCTCCCGTATTGATTGAAGCGATGACTTATCGCCTCGGTGCCCATTCATCTTCAGACGACCCATCAGGTTATCGCTCCAAAGATGAAGAAGCTAAGTGGCAGCAACACGATCCGGTGAAACGTTTCAAATTATGGCTTATCAACAAAGGTTGGTTTGCCGAAGCGGATGATGTGAAGCTACATGAAAAATATCGCGAAGAAGTATTAGCAGCGGTAAAAGTGGCTGAAAAAATTCCTGTGCCTATGCTGGATGAAATTATTGAAGATGTGTACGACAAGCCAACGCCGGTGCTGAAAAAGCAACTTAGCGATCTTAAAGAACATATCAAAAAATATCCGCAAGCCTATCCAAAAAGTGCAGGGAGACTATAAGCCGTGGCTGAAATGAATATGTTACAGGCCGTGAATGAGGCCTTGTCTATTGCTATGCAAGCCGATGAGCGCATGGTGATTTTTGGTGAAGATGTGGGCCATTTCGGCGGTGTATTTCGCGCAACTTCTGGTCTACAAGAAAAATTTGGTCGCGACCGCTGCTTTAATACCCCGCTGACAGAGCAAGGTATTGCTGGTTTTGCTAATGGTTTAGCCTCAAATGGCATGACGGCTGTGGCTGAAATCCAATTTGCCGATTATATCTTTCCGGCGTTTGATCAAATCGTCAACGAGACGGCGAAGTTTCGCTATCGCAGCGGCAATGAATTCGATGTTGGTGGTTTAGTTTTTCGTACGCCCTATGGCGGCGGCATCGCTGGCGGCCATTATCATTCGCAATCACCTGAAGCCTATTTTACCCAAACACCTGGATTAAAAGTGGTGGTGCCACGTAACCCAGAGCAAGCTAAAGGGCTGCTGTTGGCGTCAATTCGTGATAAAAACCCGATAATATTTTTTGAGCCTAAGCGTTTATATCGTGCATCAGTTGGCGAAGTACCCGCTGGCGATTATGAAATCGAACTGGGTAAAGCAGAAGTGGTTCGCGAAGGTAAAGATATCACCTTAGTAGCGTGGGGCGCACAAATGGAAATCCTGGAAAAAGCGGCTGATATGGCCGCTAAAGAGGGTATCTTCTGCGAAATTATCGATTTACGTACCTTGTCACCCTGGGATATCGATACCGTTGCCGATTCAGTCAAAAAGACCGGACGTTTGTTGGTCAATCATGAAGCGCCACTAACCGGTGGTTTTGCTGGTGAAATTGCCGCGACTATTCAGCAAGAATGCTTCTTATATCTTGAGTCGCCTATTAGCCGCGTTTGTGGTTTAGATACCCCGTACCCACTCATTCATGAAAAAGAATACATGCCAGATGCGCTCAAAACCTTTGAAGCCATCAAAGCATCAGTGACCTTTTAGGAGTCCGGTATGATTAAAGATTTTATTTTGCCGGATATTGGCGAAGGTGTGGTTGAGTGTGAGTTGGTTGAATGGTTGGTTAAAGAAGGCGACACCGTCGTTGAAGACCAACCGATTGCCGATGTCATGACCGACAAAGCGCTAGTACAAATCCCTGCACCTTTTGCGGGTGTGGTCACTAAGCTCTATTACGCGAAAGGTGAGATTGCAAAAGTGCATGCGCCGCTCTATGCCGTACAAATTGAAGGCGCCGTTGAAATCGCAGATGAAGAGTCAGTTGCGGCTACTCAATCTACAGTGGCGCAAGTCGCGACAAAGGTTGCTGAGCCCGCTGGGAATGCATCCGTGAGCATTGAAGAGTTCTTACTGCCGGATATTGGCGAAGGTATTGTTGAATGTGAGTTAGTCGACTGGTTGGTGAGCGAAGGTGATATGGTTGAGGAAGATCAACTGATTGCCGACGTGATGACCGATAAAGCGCTAGTGCAAATTCCTGCCATAAAAGCGGGTAAAATTGCCAAACTGCATTATCGCAAAGGTCAGCTCGCTAAAGTGCATGCGCCTCTGTATGCCATTGAAGTTGAGGCCTACGCCTCAGCAGCGACCGATACTGTGGCTAACGCAGCATCAACAGCACAGGTTGCAAGTGCAGAACCCGCGCGTCAGGGGAAAGCCTTAGCTAGCCCTGCAGTTCGCCGGATGGCGCGTTCCCTAGATATCGATTTAAGCCGAGTATCTGGTACAGGAAAACACGGCCGTGTCTATAAGGAAGACATCACTCGCTTCCAGCAACAGGGCTCGAGCAATGCTGTTGCAGCTCCAAATGTGGCTCAGGTAAAAGAGGCGCCATCTCAAGCATCTCAAACCCAAGTTGCAGCTGCAGCGTCTGTAGTAACTCAACGCGTTGATACGGTTGAGCCTATTCGCGGCGTAAAAGCGGTGATGGCACGCATGATGGTGGAATCGGTGTCGAGTATTCCACACTTTACCTATTGCGAAGAGTTTGATTTAACAGACTTAGTCGCACTGCGTGAAAGCATGAAGGTCAAGTATTCGTCCGATGAAGTAAAGCTGACCATGATGCCATTCTTCATGAAGTCGATGTCATTAGCCTTAAGCCAGTTCCCTGTGATGAATAGCCAAGTCAATGCTGATTGCACTGAATTGACTTATAAGTCTCGTCACAACATCGGCATGGCGGTGGATTCTAAAGTCGGTCTTTTAGTGCCTAACATTAAAGATGTGCAGGATAAGAGTATTTTAGAAGTGGCGGCAGAAATTACCCGTCTGACCCAAGCAGCCCGCAGTGGCCGTGTGGCGCCGGCTGATCTAAAAGACGGCACGATTTCTATCTCTAACATTGGCGCCTTAGGTGGTACCGTTGCGACGCCTATCATCAATAAACCTGAGGTAGCGATTGTCGCCTTAGGTAAGTTGCAAACCTTGCCTCGCTTTAACGCGAAAGGGGAAGTCGAAGCCCGCCAGATTATGCAAGTGAGTTGGTCTGGCGATCATCGCGTTATCGATGGTGGCACTATCGCTCGCTTCTGTAATCTGTGGAAACAGTATCTTGAGCAGCCTCAAGAGATGTTATTAGCGATGCGTTAAGTGACTGGCACGCAGATTTGACACAAAAGGACGCTTTAAAGCGTCCTTTTTAATTTGCTTTGCATAAATGGGTTAATCTTTTGATCCCGATTACGTATAATTCGCGAACGTAGTTATCCTAATGGATGTGTTATGAGTCAGTTTATTCCCAGCATAGAAACTATTGATTACCCGTTTCCGCCTAAGCCTGTTCTTTTGTCTGATATTGAAAAGGCCGACTATAAGGCGCGTATCAAACAATTACTTATTGAAAAAGATGCTGTGCTGGTTGCCCACTATTACACCGATCCTGAAATCCAAGCTCTTGCCGAAGAGACCGGCGGCTGTGTTTCAGACTCCTTAGAAATGGCGCGTTTCGGCCGCGATCACCCCGCAAAAACGTTAATCGTTGCAGGGGTTAAGTTTATGGGCGAAACCGCCAAGATTTTAAGCCCAGAAAAAACTATTTTAATGCCGACCTTAGAGGCCACGTGCTCGTTGGACTTAGGGTGTCCTATTGATAAGTTCAGCGCTTTTTGCGACGCGCACCCAGATCATACCGTGGTGGTTTACGCCAATACTTCGGCCGCGGTTAAAGCGCGCGCCGATTGGGTGGTCACATCAAGTATTGCCCTTGAAATCGTTGAGCACTTAGACAGCGAAGGCAAAAAAATCATTTGGGGACCCGACCGTCATTTAGGCAGTTACATTGCCAAACAAACGGGCGCGCAAATGTTGATGTGGCAGGGCGATTGTATCGTTCACGATGAGTTTAAATCTAACGCGCTGCGTGACATGAAAAGTGTGTACCCCGATGCGGCTATCCTTGTGCACCCTGAGTCGCCCGCCAGTGTCGTGGCCATGGCTGATGCTGTCGGTTCGACCAGTCAGCTTATTAAAGCAGCTCAAACCATGCCGAATAAGCATTTTATCGTGGCAACCGATCGCGGTATTTTTTATAAAATGCAGCAAGCTGCGCCAGGTAAAATATTAATCGAAGCGCCAACCGGCGGAAACGGTGCAACCTGTAAGAGCTGCGCTCACTGTCCTTGGATGGCTATGAATGGTCTACAGGCGATTGAGGCATCACTTAGTGGCAGCGATAAAACACCCCATGAGATTTATGTGAATGAAGACTTAAGAATCAAAGCATTGATCCCGCTGACGCGCATGCTGGATTTTGCTAAAACACTGAATATGAAAGTCAAAGGTAATGCCTAAGCATCGTTAAATATGTTATTCAGGCTACTTCAGTTTGATAAATAATCCCTGCCATAGTGTGGGGATTTTTATTGAATCTAAAGCAATAAAAAGCCCCGCGAATGCGAGGCTTGATTGAGTAACGCGTTATCTAAAAAGCGAGATAATTTTGCGTTTAATTACTTGGCGTTCATCAGTGCAACTGCGTTATCTAACATGCGGTTACTGAATCCCCACTCGTTATCATACCAAGACATCACTTTAACTAAACGTCCGTTCACACGGGTTTGAGTGGCGTCAAAATTTGAAGAGAACGCATTGTGGTTAAAGTCGATAGACACTAATGGCTCTTTGTTCACCGCTAACACTTCGCTCAATGGCGCAATGCTGGCTGCGCGTTCGATAATAGCATTCACTTCTTCAACCGTAGTGTCACGGGCCGCGATGAAAGATAAATCTACCAGTGATACGTTAATGGTAGGAACACGAACCGCTAAACCGTCAAATTTACCTTGTAACTCAGGTACAACTAAACCAACTGCCGCTGCGGCACCTGTTTTAGTTGGGATCATCGACACTGCTGCTGCACGGGCACGACGTAAATCTGTGTGATACACGTCAGATAAACGTTGATCGTTAGTATAGGCGTGAATAGTCGTCATCAAACCTGATTCAATACCAATCTCGTCATTTAGCGGCTTAGCAAAAGGCGCTAAACAGTTAGTAGTACAAGAAGCATTTGAAATAACAGTCATATCTGAGGTCAGTACGTTGTTGTTCACACCGTAAACAACAGTCGCATCGACGTTTTTACCTGGAGCAGAAATAATTACTTTCTTCGCTCCAGCCGTTAAATGTGGCTGCACGGTTTCTTTAGATGTGAAAATACCCGTACATTCAAAAACTACGTCAACTTGCAATTCAGCCCAAGGCAGTTTTGCTGGATCACGTTCTTGGAAGGTGAGGATCTTATCGCCGTTCACATAAATAGCTTCATCATCATGGTCAACCTTGGCATTAAAACGACCATGAACAGAATCGTATTTAGTCAAGTGAGCGTTGATTGAAGCATCGCCTAAATCATTAATAGCGACAATCTTGATTGGATAAGCTTTTTCGCTTTCGTACAAGGCGCGTAAAACGTTTCTACCGATACGGCCATAGCCATTTATTGCTACACGGATAGTCATCTCATATCCCTCTGGTGATTATAAAATTCAATTAGTAGTAAAATTACCAAACTGACAGCTATCGTCAAGTTAAATCGGTTTTTTACGGCGATATTACGTAACAAATTAAGATTTATTATACATTGATCGCGTAATTGCTATTTTTTACGCATTAACTGAGTAAAAAATTACAAGATGGCAAGCGTCTGCCATCTTAGTTTGTATCTATTTTTCGTCAGAGTGTACGGGTAAGGGGGATGAGTTTGTTTTGGTCGCTACGGGTTGAGACTCAAGCCATGTTTTGACCAAACTTAATGGATAACTGTCATTTTTTAGAGAATCGATAAGCGTTTGTGCCTTCAGATCTAACTCTGCTGCGAGTAACTTATCACCACCGAGTAAGGCTATCATCTTTTGCTCTGAATACTTCTGCTGCGTAAGTAGTAAATTTGCTTTCGTTAACATATAGGCTTTATCCAATTGCTGTGTTTGCCGATAAGTCGAAGCGAGTCCAAGTAACCAGTTGACATCAAAATCATCAAATGGGATTTCTGCAAACACTTTAAGATAGAGTTGCTGAGCTTTTATAGCATTACGATTGCTGTAGTAGGTTGCCACTTGTGCAAGCAAAAACGGATCAGTTATCTCACCGGTATTTTCCAGTGCTAAAAAACGAGCTAACGCGTCAGTATCACCAAAACGTGTCCATTGATAGTAAGACATAAAAGGATCTTGGCGTTCACGGGTTTGTTCTTGTAATAAACTTAGATTTTGATTGCTTAACCTGAAGGCTCTGGCTCGGTCTGCAGTGCGTTCCGTGTGGATGATATGCTGTACACCTGATGCCAGTTCGATACAACGACTATAGTCCTCAAGGTTAGTTAATTGTATGTAGAGTTGTTTCCCTGTGGTTACTTCGCTGTCTTTTAGTGCGTAACGATTTTGGATAATTTTAGTTTTTTCAGCTAAACACCAACTATCCTTGTGCAAATCGGCACAAATTTCAGGATTATTTTTACAAATAGACTGGATGTTTCGACCATTATCACAACCGATAAGACCCAAAAAGCTCATCCCTAGGCTAAATGATGTAATTATTACTAAATTTCGTCTCAAAATAGGCTCCGGATGGTGATTTTATCTAATAAAATTACAGATTTACAGAAAACATCTTGCTGGAAACAACGCGCGACTTTCATTACAATGGCGCCGACCAAAACAGGGTTTTCCCTAAAACCCGCATTAGATTATTGGTCTTTTCGTCATGTTACTCAAACCTTTCAGTACATTTTATTGAAAAGTGAGATAAAGGATCTGTAAATGAGCGCTGATAAACACCTACAAAGTTGGCAAGAACGTTTTGAAATGGCAGAGGCAATGCAACCTTTGTTAGGCAAGTTATACCGTAATCAGGGCGTTGAAGTCGTGGTTTATGGTAAACCTTTACTCAATGCTTCTACGATTGAAATCATTAAAGCGCACCGTTTAGTCCGTCGCCATGTTGGTGAAAAATTACGTTTACGTGAGAGTTTTCCTTTTGTTCAAGCGCTGAGCAAGCTTGCGGTTAAACAATGTAAAGTCGATATCGGTAAGCTAGCTGTAAATTACTGGCGCGATCATACCGATGTTAGTGAAATTGAAAGTTATATGGCAAAAGAATTGGCCGATGCCATTGACCATGCGGATGATGTTGCGCCGCGTGATGTCGTGCTTTATGGCTTTGGCCGTATTGGGCGTTTATTAGCGCGCTTGCTAATTGAGCGCACAGGTCGCAGCAACAAGCTAAGATTACGCGCTATCGTGTTACGTGGCGGTAAAAAGGGCGATTTAGAGAAGCGTGCCAGTTTACTACGTCGAGACTCTGTCCATGGTCCCTTCAATGGCTCTGTAGAAGTTGACGAAGATAACAATGCTATCATCGCTAATGGTACGTATATTCAAGTGATCTATGCAAATTCACCGGATGAAGTGGATTACACTAAATATGATATCAGTGATGCATTAATCGTTGATAATACAGGTATTTGGAAAGATGAAGCAGGTTTGGGTTTACATCTTAAAAGCCCTGGTGCCAGCAAAGTATTACTGACAGCTCCTGCAAAAGGCGCAATCAAAAATATTGTTTACGGTGTTAACGAAGGCGATATTACCGCAGAAGATATTATCGTTTCTGCTGCAAGTTGTACTACTAACGCGATTACGCCGGTGCTAAAAGCCGTTAACGATAAGTATGGTATTGAGAATGGTCACGTTGAGACAATTCACTCTTATACCAACGATCAAAACTTGATTGATAACTATCATACTGCCGACCGTCGTGGTCGTAGTGCTCCATTAAACATGGTGATCACGGAAACCGGCGCTGCGAAAGCCGTTGCTAAAGCACTACCTGTGTTAGCAGGAAAGTTAACCGGTAATGCGATTCGTGTACCCACACCGAACGTCTCTATGGCCATCATCAGCATGAATTTAAATGCAGAGACCAGTAAAGACGAGCTTAACGAGTACCTGAAAGATACGGCGTTGCAATCACCACTACAAAATCAAATTGATTACACCGACTCAACCGAGATTGTGTCGAGTGATTTAGTTGGTTCTCGCTACGCGGGTGTGGTTGATTCGCAAGCGACCATCGCAGAAGGTAAGCGTGCCATTCTTTATGTATGGTACGACAACGAGTTTGGCTACAGCTGCCAAGTGGTGGGCGTAATGCAAACTATGCTGGGTTTAACGACACTGTCATTACCTGCGTAAGCCTTTTGAAACATTAAGAGCTTTAGCTGCTTGTCAAATAAGCGTCCAGTAAAATGGGCGCTTTTGTTTTTCTCTATTTCGCATTTTATTGTTCTTGCAGTAATCATTCCATGAACCACTGCTTATCTGTCGAGTTTTATCATAAGCAGTATTGGCATGGGTATCGGTAAAAAATCTCTAAAATGAATCCTTAAATGGATTAATGAATCATCAGTTTAGTGACGTTGTGGCGGTTTATTGGACAAACGATGCGGCTTAGATCATTTTTTAAAAATTGTTGATTGACTCTGGGGTCCAAATCGGTAGAATGCCAATCCGCAGTCAAGGGAAAGCGTGCCTAGCATAGGTTCCACTGATGTAGCGCAGTAATAGGCGACATTAGCTCAGTTGGTAGAGCGATACCTTGCCAAGGTATAGGTCATCGGTTCGAACCCGATATGTCGCTCCAAATTAAAACTTAGTGATTTACCAAATCATTAATACAGATTCTGCGACATTAGCTCAGTTGGTAGAGCGATACCTTGCCAAGGTATAGGTCATCGGTTCGAACCCGATATGTCGCTCCAAATTTTAATGAATTTGGTGATTTTGGCGCGATGGCAGAATGGCTATGCTGCGGATTGCAAATCCGCCGATCTCGGTTCGACTCCGGGTCGCGCCTCCAAAATAAAGCGTTAATGACATGATTCCCGTTGTTAATGTAAAGAGTTTGCCCGAGTGGTGGAATCGGTAGACACAAGGGATTTAAAATCCCTCGCTGAATAAGCGTGCCAGTTCAAGTCTGGCCTCGGGTACCAAAACAAATAAGCCCTGACATTAGTCAGGGCTTTTTTGTTTTAGATTTTTTTAGCGTATTTATCCAATATTTCCTCAGCACTATTTGTAGTTTTGTGGCAGTGCTGATGTCTAGTTTCTTTTATCCTAATAACAAACCGAAAAATAAAAGTGTAGTCTAGATACTGTAAATGCATTTTTTTAAAAAAATAGGCTTTTTGTTTACAATTAATCAATAATAATCAAATTATATTGATTAATCTTTGATAAAATATGCATTTCAATAGTAAGCGGCTTTTGGGTCTATTACACCTGATAAGACAGTGGTATAAATAACTCGAAATTTTCCCTACACGTGAACATTTAGGATAAGTAGTCATGATTTTCTCTGAAGTTGTACTTGCACCCGCCGATCCAATTCTTGGTTTAACCGATACATTTAAAGCTGATCCTCGCCAGAATAAAGTAAACCTTGGTGTGGGTATTTATAAGAATGAGGCCGGTCAGACTCCTGTACTTGCATCAGTGAAAAAAGCAGAAGCTATATTACTTGAGCAAGAGAAGACTAAAAATTACTTAGGCATTGAAGGCGTGCAAGCCTATAACCACGCAGTGCAATCGCTGTTATTTGGTGAAGGCAGTGAGTTTATATCTTCTGGCCGCGCAGCCACTGCACAAGCTCCTGGTGGTACTGGTGCACTACGCATTGCTGCCGAATTTTTACTGCGTAATACAGATTCACACACTATTTGGGTTAGTAATCCAACCTGGGCGAACCACCAAAATATTTTTGAAACGGCAGGCTTAGCGGTAAAAGAGTACGGCTATTATCAAGCCGATGCCCATGATATTGATTTCGATACCATGATGACAGATCTGTCTAGCGCGAATGTAGGCGATATCGTGCTATTACATGGTTGCTGCCATAACCCAACGGGTATCGACTTGACCTTAGCGCAATGGGAACTCGTAGCCCAACTGTGTGCCGATAAGAAACTGGTACCACTGTTTGATTTTGCTTATCAAGGCTTTGGTGCAGGAATTGAAGAAGATGCAGCAGGTTTACGCTTAGTGGCTGCTAAGGTGCCTGAATTATTGATTGCTAATTCTTTTTCTAAAAACTTTGGTTTGTATAATGAGCGCATCGGTGCGGTGACTGTGGTCGCCGAAAATGCCGATGCCGCAGCGCGTGCCTTTAGCCAAGTTAAACGCACCATACGCGCTAACTATTCTAATCCTCCAGCCCATGGCGCGCTGATCGTCAGCACCATACTTGGTGATGCCGCACTTAAAGCAATGTGGGTGCAGGAAGTGACAGAAATGCGTGAGCGTATAGCTGAAATGCGTACGCTATTTGTTAATAGCTTGAAAGCAGAAGGCGTGACACAGGACTTTAGTTTTATTTCTCGCCAAAATGGTATGTTTAGTTTTTCGGGTTTAAACAAAGCCCAAGTTGCGCGTCTGAAAGATGAGTTTGGTGTTTACATTGTGGGTTCTGGCCGTATCAGCGTAGCTGGGATGACGAAGACCAATATGCCTGCGATCTGTAAAGCTATAGCGCAAGTATTATAAATACTTAACGGATTATAAGATAAAACTAAAGGACAGCATTGGCTGTCCTTTATTGTTTTTAGTTAATAATTCACTCTAAACGCTAACAGGCGAGAGGTTGTTGCGTGAACTCCTGTTTTATCCGCAGCAGGGCACTTAATGCATCCAATAGATTAGTCTGATCATGCAAATTAGGATTATGTCGATTTTTTAGCGGAAAGAAGTTAATCAACGAACCTAAACGTATTTTTTCACCATGGCATAGTACTTTACTGATCACCGGCTTGCCGATCACTTGATGGCACCAAGCAATGCGTTGTTCAATGCTAAATTGACCCGCTGGAGAGGTTTCTTCGGTGAGGTTATCAATAAAAATAACTTGCGCCTTTGTTGCGGCTAAGCTTTTGGCGAACTTAGGTAGCAATAGTGGAGGCATGATGCTGGTTAAAAAGCTTCCTGGGCCTAAAATAATTAACTCGGCATTACGTACAGCCTCACAGGCCTCAAAGGTCGCATCAACTTGGGGCTCAAGGCACAACGCTATAGGCGCCTCATCCATGCTGTCGACATTTGTCTCACCAAACACTTTACTACCCGAGGCTCGAAGGGCAACTAAATGAGTAGGTTGCTCAGACATAGGAATCAGCTGAGTCTCTATCTTGAGCAAGTTACGAATAAGATTCACCGCCTCAAGCGGGCGCACGCAGAGTTGATCTAATGCCAGTAGCATTAAATTTCCCAGATTATGACCACTGAGCTCGGTTTGCCCCTGAAAACGGTATTCAAAAAGCTGTGAGCCGACTGATGGGCGATAAGCGAGATGGGACAAACAATTACGTAGGTCGCCCCATGCAATACAATCTTGTTCAGCTCGAAGCCTGCCTGTAGAACCGCCATTATCTGTGGTAGCAACAATACCAGTGAGGCGATTGCCTAAAAAATCGAGTGAAGATAATACGCGACCTAAACCATGGCCTCCGCCGATAGCGACGACATGTTTAAATTGATTTAACATCAAATACTGCATCTGGGTTTATCCTTCCTGAATACCCGAGAAAATCATTTTCATCCTTAAAGTCTGTGTTAAGCGCGATGATAGATGATCAAATATTGTCATACATAATGGCAATTGCGGAACCTTAGAATAAAAGCTCAATCAAAGATTACACTGAAAAGTGGCGAGCGCGGGTCGTTCAACTGACAGATGTGATTTACGGTGGGTATTGTACCCGAATTTATTGATGTGATTTGAGGCAAATTTCGTTAAATCTAACAAATAGCTTATAATCCGCACTTTATTTTGCCTGAGAAGGCGTAAAACCAAAGGTGAACTATTGAAAATAGGTAGAATTGGTTCGTTTACATTGGCATTAGCCATGGTCATCGTCGCTATTTTTTCATTAAGAGTGTGGATTATTCCAACGATTAATGATGCACCTTCTGTTGCGACTCGATTAGTTAACGCGGTCGATCCTGTTACTCAAGTTCCTGACTTTTCAACGGTCAACGATATTGTTGAAAAAAAGAAAGCCTTTTTTGATTTTTTACGTCCCATTGTGCAACAGCAAAATGCGATTATTTCGATGGAACGTGACTTTATCAATGAGGTACTCGACTTAATCGATAACGGCAAGAGTTTATCTGAAACTCAACGTGGATTACTTAATGAGTTATTTGATAAGTATCAATATGCAGCACGAAATACAGATACTAAATCTTTAAATAGTTTATTAAAACGTGTTGATATCGTACCCGAATCTATGGTGTTAATCCAAGCGGCAAACGAGTCCGGTTGGGGCAGTTCTCGTTTTGCAAAAGAAGGATTTAATTTTTTTGGTGAATGGTGTTTTTCGTCAGGCTGCGGCATAGTGCCATCCTCGCGAGGCTCAGGTAAGTCGCATGAAGTTAAGGTTTTTGTTTCAGTGGATGAATCAGTGGCCTCCTATATGCGTAACCTTAATTCTAACACCGCCTATGCTTTATTCCGCTCAATTCGTGCCGATTTACGCTCACAGGAGCTAGAGCTGAAGGCTGAACAATTGATTTACGGTTTAGTGAATTATTCAGAAAGGCAAGATGCTTATATTGATGAGCTTCTAGATATGTTACGTCATAATGAAAAGTATTTGGTGAATGTCGATGTATAAAAAATGGTGGTTAGGTTGTTTTTGTTTATTGGCAGCGAGTACCCATGCTGAGACTATATCCCTTGAATATAAAGCTTTTTATGATAGATTGAAGCAAGTTAATAAAGGTAACTACCAACTTGTTGAAGTTGCTTTTAGCGTCCCTAAACAACAAAACTGTTTGATTGAAAATGGGACTATTTCCAATGAAAAAACTTCAACGCCATTGACCTATACTGATGCTCAAAGGTTATTTATTCCATTGGATGATGATTTGAAGAATGAGCGAACCTTAGTGAATCTTAACTTTGCTGGTAGCGCAGCAGGGTGTGCTATCGCAATGCAAGTTAGAGCTAAACAGACGTTAACGCAATACGACCGTCATCGTTTACAGCAAATCAATACTGAAATGGATGCACTACTGGGTACCATGCAAGGTTTTCCAATGCGTTATTTTAGGGATCCAATAGCAGGATTAAACTTTGAATTTTCACCCGATCAACCAGTGGTAGTTTATATTGATAACCGTGAACAAGAGATTACAGGTAGCTTTAAATTAGCGGCGAGTGAGCTAGACAACATCACATCATTACGTTTTAGTGTGTCACCATCAGTGTTGAGCCCTTGGATTCAATAAATATTCTTTCAAAGTTAGACGTCATCGCTAAAACTGATGTGAATAAAAAAGTCCTCAAGTGAGTAATGCCGAACAGTTAAGATAGATTGCTTGCCGAGCTCGCTGAAAAGATCAAAATCCGATGACCTCTTGTCATCGGATTTTTTTATGCAACTCTCACATACCTGGCACGCCAGAGCAGAACACCCTCATTGGCGCAGTCTTAACTTGTATGGTGTCGACGGTGTTGTGTGGCGGACACCCGATAGTGTCCAGAATCGAGCCGCCTATGCGCGAATCGCAAACGCTTCAGGTGACGCGGCTTATCCGCAAATCAGCATGGTTTGTTTAATGGAATTAAGCAGCCATTTGTTGGTCAACAGCGCCTTTGATTCGGTTGTCGAAAATGAAATGAACTTGGCGCTTGGGCTCATTCCTAGCATTTCCAATCACAGTCTAGCTCTCTCTGACCGAGGGTTTTACTCGCTCGGCCCTCTGCGCGCTTGGCAACAAGTGCAACCTGATAGCCACTGGTTGTTGCCACTGAAGAAAAGTACTTAATATGGAGTGGTTCGAACGCTGGGTAAGTATGGCCAGCTGGTAAGGCTAAGCACCACGCCTCAAGCCAGAAAGAAATGGCCGGCAATTTAAGTTGGATGGTAAATGGGAAAGAGCTTATCCAAGAGTGCTTAAAATGGGCAAAAACAAGTATCCAATTAGACCAAATAAAAATGCCGTTCACACTTAAATGAACAGCATTACACTCATAGTGGACTTTTTAATTTATTGATTTGTAAGCTTGCTCATAGCGATGACTTATTTGGAGATTCGTTAGGCCTTATAGGTTTGCACAATATCGATACGTTTTACGGTATCTACATTTATATGCCCATTGTCAACAATATCAAGAAAGTCAAAAGCGGGTAAATTAGCCTCAGCGGCAATATCAGCACGTTGAGGGGCATCTGGATCGCGTTTTAGCGAGACAAAATCAAATTGCTCACGATCAACACCTTGTGAGGGGGCTGTATTTTGCATGGCCGTAAAAATGGTTTCAATACGACCAGGATACTGTCTATCCCATTGGTTAAGCATATCTTTGACTGCTACACGCTTTAAGTTTGTCTGTGAACCACATAAGTTACATGGGATGATCGGGAACTCTTTTAAGTTGGCATATTCTTCAAGATCTTTCTCTCGGCAATAAGCCATAGGACGGATCACTACATTAGCCCCATCATCAGACAGTAATTTAGCTGGCATCGCTTTCATCTTGCCACCAAAAAACATATTCAAGAACAAGGTCTCAATAATATCGTCCCTGTGGTGACCTAGGGCGATTTTAGTTGCACCGATGCGCTGGGCAAAACTATAAAGCGTACCGCGGCGCAGGCGGGAGCACAGTGAACAGGTGGTTTTACCTTCTGGAATTTTGTCTTTTACTATCGAGTAGGTATCTTTTTCGAGTATGTGGTAAGGCACGTTGAGTTTATCTAAATAAGCGGGTAACACATGCTCGGGGAAACCAGGTTGTTTCTGATCTAAGTTGACCGCGATAATTTCAAACTGAATTGGCGCACGTTGCTGTAAATTCATCAAAATATCGAGCATCGCATAGCTGTCTTTACCGCCACTGAGGCAGCACATGATCTTATCGCCATCTTCAATCATATTGTAATCGGCGATAGCACTACCGACTTCACGGCGTAAGCGTTTTTGTAATTTAATAAGGCGAGAGGTATTTTTTTTTGATGATTCTTCAGACATCGGATGTGCCGTAATTTCAGACATAGCTTCAGACATAATTTCAGACATAAAAAACGCCCAGTAACGTAGTTTCAGGGCGCGTATTATTCCAGCTATCTTGCCAGTGGTAAAGAGCCGTGTATCGCTTAGGTTACATCTAATGGCGATTTATAGCCGTCGGGTTTAATGGCAAGTAAATCACAGTTGATACTGTCGATAACATGCTCAGCGGTGTTACCAATCAGCGCGGCTGAAAATCCAGTACGCCCGACTGTGCCTAAAATCACTAATTCAGCATCAAGTTGTTCGGCAAGCTCAGGGATCACATCCTCAGGTAAACCTTCTTTAACATGGCAATGGCTGGGGTCAATACCATAGGCATTGGCAAGGTAGCTTACGCGCTGCTCATGTTGCATACGAATAGTTTCATTATAAGATTGAGCATCAAAATCAGGTAATTCAATAGCTAAGTTAACTGGAGTGCCAGGATAACCATTGACTAAATACACTTCTGCCGAGAATTTAAGCGCTAAATCTTTAGCATGTTCGATGATTTTGCCGTTAAGCATTTGATGGTCGCTATCTTCAGCTGCCACATTAACAGCACAGAGGATTTTCCCTGCGGCTTGCCAGTCGTGGGCTTTTACCATTAAGACTGGGACAGGGGCTTTACGCATTAAGTGCCAATCGGTTGGGGTAAATATCACCGCTTTGAGTTTATCGTGGGCATGGGTGCCTTTGACTATCAAATCGTATTTACCTGTAATGGCATGATTAATAATACTTTCGAATGGGCGATTGTGCCAAATTACTTGGGTGTCAATATTGAGTTGCAGATGGGTGTAGGCGCTTAGTAAATCGTTGATCCAAGCTAGGCGTTGATCTATGACACCTTGGCGCATCGATTCACGCTCTTGATTTGACAAAATTGATGTCATTTCGTAGGAGAAATCGAAAATAGAAAGAAACACAGTGACTTGAGCGTTACTTTTACTGGCTAAGGTGACCGCTCTTGCAAGAGCAACTTGCTCTTCAGTGGTAGGGTCAACCACAACCAGTATTTTTTGATAATCCTTCATGGTATGTTCCTTTCATCATAGGCTCAGTATCATCATAAGCCTTTGGCAATTAACCGTATTGTTTTAGATCAAATGCAACCTAAACTCACTTTAATATCGCGACTTACTTTATTTTTGTCTAGTTCATAGCGCCATAACCTGATTCATTGAACCATCAATTCCCATTCATCAACTATGTTGCAATTCTCGAATTTCCCGCTAATTGATTGAGTTCCAACGTATCAAGAATCGTTATATATTTACCATTAACTTCGATTAAACCCGCTTTTTGGAAGCGACCAAGCAAACGGCTGATAGTCTCAACGGTTAAACCAAGGTAGTTGCCAATGTCACCGCGGGTCATCGTCAGCCGGAATTCTTTATGGGAAAAGCCACGGCTACCAAAGCGATTGGCGAGGTTACTGATAAATGCCGCTAGGCGTTCTTCGGCATTTTTTTTACTCAACAACAAAATCATTTCTTGATCGCTCATGATTTCATTACTCATTAGGCGCATGATTTGCTGGCGTAATTTAGGCATAGCACCTGACAGCTCGTCGAGGATATTGTAAGGGATTTCACAAACCATTGATGTTTCAAGTGCTTGTGCAAAGCTCTGATGTTGTTGGGCGTGGATCCCGTCAAAACCAATTACATCACCAGCAAGGTGGAAACCGGTAATTTGTTCATCGCCTTGTTCGGTAATGGTATAACTTTTGATGGTGCCAGAGCGGATAGCAAACAGCGATTTTAGTATATCGCCTGATTTAAAAATTTGTTCACCTTTTTGGATTGGCTTTTTACGCTCAATAATATCATCGAGCTGATCTAGCTCACTCGCATTAAGGGTAAAGGGAATGCATAGGCTACCCATACTGCAATCGTGACAATGAATTGTGCATCCGCTAGCGGCGGGACGACGATTTTTATTTTGATCGATTGTCATGTTGATTCTCAAGTTTTTACACTGCAACCATGTTAAACCAATTCACTCACTTGGGCTAGTTCAGCTGTGCGAGAGCAATATATAAAGTTTGTCCGCCAAAGGCTATTAACAACAAGCCGCTCAATAATCTAACGGTTTTCTGTTGTACCCATGTAGCGAGCCGTTTTGCTGCCACGCCCGCGCTTAATAGAGCTGGTAATGTGCCTAAACCGAAGGCCAACATAATTAAGGCGCCTTGACTGGCTGAGCCAGAAGCCACTGACCAAGTTAAGGTGCTATAAACTAAACCGCAGGGAAGCCAGCCCCAAATAAACCCAGCCATAACAGCTTGGCGACGATTTTGAATGGGGACAAGACGTTGGGCTATGGGTTTTAAATATCGCCATAGCCACTGTCCAACCCGTTCAATTTGCACAATACCGACCCAAATTTTGGCGATATATAGACCAGTGGCTATCATCATCAGCCCCGCAATTATGCGCAGTATAATAAGGTAGATATCGAGCTCGAATAAATGCCCCAGTGCTGCCGATGATGCGCCAACGAAAGCGCCTGCCAAGGTGTAGCTTAAAATACGGCCGAGATTATAACTCAGTAGGTAGTTGAGTTGATGCGCCAACAAATTACCTGATTTAGGATGCGGTATTTGGGCTGAGAACGCGCCAACTAAACCGCCACACATGCCAAAACAATGCGCTGCGCCCATTAGGCCGACTAAAAAGGCGCCAGGAATATTGTACTCAATCAAAGTGGCATGCCTTTTTGCTGATCCTTTATTGCTTGCTGTGTTGGGTCATCCAGTTGTGCAGACAACGGCGCTACAGGTGTATGACCGGGTTTTTCCGCATTTTCGTCAAACAATATAGAAACACTTTGGCGGTCAAGATCGTCAAATTGTTCGGATTTTACCGCCCAAAAAAACACCATAATAGCGATAGCAACAAAGATCATGGCAATGGGGATAAGTACATAAATAATTTCCATAATGACTTTTTACTCTTTTGGTTAAGCGTTTTATGATAATTACACTTTGACGCGCAACAACCTCAGGCTATTAGCGACCACAATCAAAGAACTCGTCGACATACCAATTGCAGCGATATAAGGCACCACGTGGCCAGTTACGGCTAAGGGTAAAATCAGGGCATTGTAACCCAGTGCCCAAGCCAGATTCTGTTTAATAATTCGCGTGGTCAATTTTGCTATAGCGACGGCTTGGGTGAAACGGGATAGATGATCGCCCAGTAAAATCAGATCGGCACTGTTTTTAGCGATAGCACTGCCACTACCCATCGCGACGGATAAGTCAGCCCCCGCCAGCACTGGGGCATCATTGATACCATCGCCAAACATGGCCACACGAGTGTGTTGTTGTAATTGGGTCACTAGGGCAAGTTTACCCGCAGGCGTTAAGCCGCTATGCACATCTTCAATACCCAGTTCTTTTGCTAACTGATGTACGTGGCCAGAATTATCACCGCTGGCAATACTGATATGGCAACCTTGCTGCTTTAATATCTCAACTGTGGTTTTACTGTCTTGGCGAATATTGTCTTTAATTTCAAAGCTTGCTAGCACTTCAAGTTGCTCATTACATAAACGGGCTAACCAAATTCTTTGTATTGGGTCGAGACTATCTACATTGGCACCAGTATATATGGCGTTTCCTATTAAGTATTCAGTCCCATCGATACTGCCTCGCACGCCAAAACCCACTTCATGGTGAATATGTTCAGCAACCATCGCGTTATCGGCAAACTCAGCAAATGCCGCCGCAATAGGATGACGAGAGCCAGCCTCAAGTGCGGCGCAAATCGCCAATGCTTGAGTTTGAGTGATATCAGCCATGCAGTGTATTTGCCCAATCGAGAGCGTACCACAGGTGAGGGTACCCGTTTTATCAAAGACAACATGTTTGATCAATGGCAGTTTTTCAAATACCCCCGCTTTACGGGTAATGATCCCAAGGCGGGTAAAAAGGGCGGTCGCGCAGGTGACTGCAGTCGGTGTTGCTAGGGCTAAGGCGCAAGGGCAAGTGGCAACCAATACCGATAATGTCACCCAAAAAGCATCTTCTGGCGCAATTTGATGCCAAACCAGATACGTTATAGCTGCAATGGTAAGAATAGTGCCTGAGAAATAGCGGGATAGTTTGTCGGCTAATAAGGCAATTGCAGGTTTAGTATTGGATGCCAGTTCCTGTAAACGAATAATCTCCGCGACGAGTTGATCCTGCCCCAATGCGGTAATTTTAACCTTAATCGGTTGGTCAACGTTGATTGTGCCTGCGTATACCTGACTATCGCGCTGTTTTTCAATCGGCATTTGCTCGCCAGTGAGCATAGCTTCGTTGATGCTCGTATGGCCTTCAATCACCACGCCATCAGCGGCAACGATTTCCCCTGGTTTCACTAAAATGACATCATTTAAGCGTAATTTTTTAGCTGGGATTTCGTCTTGACCATTCTCGGTGACTAAGTGCGCGGTGAGTGGTACTAATTTATGTAAGTTACTGGAACTGACCGAGGCTTTTTGTCTGGCTTTTTGCTCGAAGTAACGCCCGAGCAATAGGAAAAAAGTGAACATAGAAACTGATTCAAAATACACTTCACCCGTGCCATTAATCGTGGCAAAGCAGCTGGCAATGTAGGCACCACCTATGGCAATGGAGACCGAAACATCCATATTAAGCTTGCCGCTGAACAGGGTACGAATGGCACTAAAATAGAAGGGTTGCGCAGAATAAAGCACCACGGGGGTCGCGAAAATCATACTCACCCAGCGAAAGTAATCTCGATATTGCACGTCTAAATCAGTGAAATAGCCAGTATAAAGGGCGAGGGCGAACATCATCACTTGCATAGTCGCAAAGCCAGCGAGCCCTAAACGCAGTAAAAACTTACGGCTATTAAGCTTATTGTTGATCTCTTGTTCATCAACTTGATAAGGCGCAGCTTGGTAACCAATACGGCTAATTTGTCCGAGAATATCACTGAGTTTTAGCGTGCGTTTATCCCAACTAATCATCGCCCTTTGGGTGGTCGAGTTGACGAGCACTTGCACTATGCCATTAAGCTGTTTGACTTTATGCTCAATCAACCAAGCGCAGGCGGCGCAAGTGATGCCGTCGATGGAGAGCGACACGGACTCGATATTATCCTCTGAATGGACAAAGTCTTGCTGTACTTCAGGTAAGTCATAGGCGCTAAACTGAGTTAAAGTTTCGGGGACAAGGGCATTTTGCTTGCTACCAGGCTCGGTACGAAACTTGTAGTAGCTAAGTAAGCCCGCATCGACGATGGCTTGAGAAACCGCCTGACAGCCAGGGCAACACATGAGTTCATCACGTTCGTTAATGCGAGTCACAAACTGCTGGCCCGTAAGCACGGGCTCTTGGCAGTGAAAACAACTTGGGTGTGTCATAACAATATTTATTCAACCACAATCAGTTTAGCCACAGTTGGACATGATCTTTTAATTGAACGCGCTGGTGAATGCGCCACTTACCATCATAACTTTCAAGACGTACTTCCCAGGGGCCCGTCAGTGTTGCTGGTACAGTAATACGGTACACATTACTGGCATCGGCCGTTGCAGTGAGTTTGATGTCTCTGTCGGCAAGCGTGGGATGGTAGAACTCGACTTTTAAAGCCGCCTGATACGCAGGACCACCGTGTTGGGTCAGTAACAGATCATTACCGTTTTGTTCGAGTGAAAAATTCATGCCTATTTGTTTGGCATATTTCACTTTGCTTAAATCCATGTTGATGGCTTTGCCTTGTTTATAATAATCTTCGGCAACCAGAGAGTCTGAATTATCAAGGGCTATTTTAAAGGTTGTCAGGCTTGCAATAACGGCACACAAAGGTAGGAAAATTAAGAACCAAGGCCAGAACTGCTTATACCAGGCTTGTTGTTCGTTCATGTCAGTTACCCATTATAGAAATTTGTACTATTTTACCGTTAAACATCGGTTATAGCACTTTAAAAAAAAGGCCTCGAAGTTTCGAGGCCTTAGCGTTACTTATATGTAATTACTTGTTTGACAAGCTATAAACATAAGCGGTGATCACGTGAACTTTCTCTTCGCCGAGAACGTCTTTCCATGCCGGCATCACACCAGCACGACCATGCTTAATGGTTTCTTCGATCACGCCGCGGCTACCGCCATATAACCAAACATCGTCAGTTAAATTAGGAGCACCCATGAACTTATTGCCTTTAGCGTCCATACCATGACACGCAAAACAACCTTTCATGAATGAGCCTTGACCTTGAGCGGCAAGAGTCTCGTCATGCTCACGGCCAGACAGCTTAACAACGTATTCAGCTAAACCTGCAATCTCGCTATCATCAATCGGCAAACCACCTTTAGGCGGCATCATGCCATGACGACCACTCATAATCGTGGTTTTAATCGTGGCTAATTCACCACCATATAACCAGTCACTATCAGTGAGATTAGGGAAGCCTTTGCTACCACGTGCATCAGAGCCATGGCACTGAGCACAGTTTTGCAGGAACAAACGGCCGCCCACTTTCAATGCTTCTGGGTTTTTCACTAATTCTTCTAGTGGAGTTGCCAAGTAAGCCGCGAAGATTGGGCCATATTTTTCATCAGCGTGTTTTACTTCTTGGTCATACTGAACATAACGGCCTTCTTTTGCTGCAAGTTCAATTGCTGCAGCAGAATCGGCTTTAATGCCTTGCTCAGTACCAATACTTTGGTTAGAACTCGTCCAGCCTAATAGGCCTTTGTAGTTACCTAAACCAGGAAATAAAGCGAGATAAATCAAACCAAACACGATAGTGATGTAGAACATATAACTCCACCATTTTGGCAGTGGGTTATTGAGTTCTTCAATACCGTCGAAACTGTGTCCCATCGACTCGCCTTCTTTTACGCCAGTGGTGTTCTTAGAACACGCACGTAGTAATAGAAAACAACCCGCGATCACAACTAACGACAGTACGCTAATCCAAACACTCCAGAAGCTACTCATCACTTATTCTCTCCTGAGTCCTTCGATTCCTTGCTAATTTCCTCATCAGAAAATACAAGGTTAGCTGCTTCTTCAAATGATTTTTGACGACGCGAGCTATATGCCCAAGCAAATACACCGATGAAGGTCAGCATCACAATAATGGTTAAGATGCCTTGTAATGTGCCGTAATCCATATATTGCCTCCTTATTTGAGTGCGTGACCCAAAGACTGAAGATATGCAATCAAGGCTTCCAGTTCTGTCTTACCTGCAACAGCTTTCTGTGCGCCAGCTACTTCTTCATCGGTATAAAGATCATTACCCTTGTAACCGCCTTTATGCATGTTACGTAGAATAGTCATCTTAGCGCCCGTCAGTTCGCCGTCTAACTTGTTTTCGGCTAACCATGGGAACCCAGGCATGTTCGATTGAGGCACTACAGCACGAGGATCCATTAAGTGAACTTCATGCCATTTATCGCTGTAACGACCGCCAACACGTGCCAAATCTGGACCTGTACGCTTAGAACCCCATAGGAATGGATGGTCCCAAACAGACTCACCAGCGACAGAATAATGACCATAACGTTCAGTTTCAGCCCGTAAAGGACGGATCATTTGGCTATGGCAATTACTGCAGCCCTCGCGCACATATAGATCGCGACCTTCAATTTGCAGGGCAGTATAGGGGATTAATCCTTCAACTGGCTCAGTGGTGTCCTTTTGGAAAATCAACGGTGTGATTTCCACAAGGCTACCGAAGCTGATAGCGATAACAGTAAAAATCGCCAGCAAACCGATGTTTTTTTCGACTATCTCATGATTAAATTTCATCGAGTTTGCTCCTTTAAGCCGCTGTGGGTTCAGCCAATGCTGGCAATGAATCTTTAGAGGCTTTCACTGTACGAATCACGTTATATGCCATGATCAGCATACCGGTAAGGAATAAACAACCACCGAGGAAACGCACAAAGTAGAAAGGATAAGAAGCTTCTAGGCTTTCAACAAAGCTATAAGTCAAAGTGCCGTCAGCATTCACTGCGCGCCACATTAAGCCTTGCATAACACCTGAAATCCACATAGATACGATGTAAAGCACAGTACCAATTGTTGCTAACCAGAAATGAACATTGATTAACTTGACGCTGTACATACGACCGTGGCCAAATAGCACAGGGATCAGATGGTACAAAGAACCAATAGACACCATTGCAACCCAGCCTAGCGCGCCTGAGTGAACGTGACCAATAGTCCAATCTGTATAATGTGATAGTGCGTTAACGGTTTTAATTGCCATCATTGGGCCTTCGAAGGTAGACATACCATAGAAAGACAAAGAGACAACTAAGAAACGTAAAATAGGATCGGTACGCAGTTTATGCCAAGCACCAGATAAGGTCATGATACCGTTAATCATACCGCCCCAAGAAGGTGCGAATAGGATTAATGACATCACCATACCTAAAGACTGAGTCCAGTCAGGTAATGCGGTGTAATGTAAATGGTGTGGACCTGCCCAGATATACAGTGCAATCAGTGCCCAAAAGTGAACAATTGATAGACGATAAGAATAAACCGGACGACCCGCTTGCTTAGGTACGAAGTAATACATCATCCCTAAGAAGCCTGCGGTTAATAAGAAACCAACAGCATTGTGACCATACCACCACTGCACCATGGCATCGACAGCGCCACTGTATATAGAGTATGACTTAAACAAGCTAACAGGTACTGCCATTGAGTTAACAATATGAAGTACTGCTACGGTAAGGATAAACCCACCGAAGAACCAGTTTGCCACATAAATATGTGAGGTGGTGCGCTTAACAATCGTGCCAAAGAATACCGTAGCATAAGATATCCAGACGATAGCAATTGCGATATCGATAGGCCACTCTAGTTCTGCGTATTCCTTACTCGATGTGTAGCCTAAAGGTAAGGTGATAATTGCCGAGATAATAATTGCTTGCCAGCCCCAAAACGTAAATGCAGCTAATTTAGGCGCAAATAGTCGGGTTTGACAGGTACGTTGTACGACATAATAGGATGTTGCAAAAAGGGCTGATGTACCGAACGCGAAGATCACCGCAGTTGTATGTAAAGGTCGCAAGCGACTATACGTTAACCAAGGTGTATCAAAGTTCAGCTGAGGCCAGATTAACTGAGCCGCAATTAATACACCGACTGACATACCAACGATACCCCACAAAACTGTGGTTAAGGCAAATTGGCGGACAATGGTGTAATTGTAATCAGCGCCTGTTGGCTGGGAATGGTTCATCATCATGCTTCCACTGCTTATTACTGATACTTTGAGTAAAGACAAGCTTTACCTGTTATAAAACGACATAAAAATCAGTTTCCCCTATTGGGGTTGCTGAGCCATGTCAATGCGTTACCTTGCATATTTTGCTCAAATACGAGGTTTTGCAATGATACTTGAGCTATGTCAAAAAAGATACCTGCTGAGGGGCGTGTAAAGTTGATCTAGATCACTCTACGCCATAGAATGCGTTCATCCTGATTAATCAAGGTGACTCTTTGTGCTAATGTCTTTGCGACTCAATTTATTGCTTTTTTTACTTACCTTCAGTCTTACTGCTTGTAACAAAGAGGCCAAACAAAGCCCTTTAAAAAGTAGTCGTGATGCGTCACTTTGTCAGTTTTCTGCAGGGGACTGTATTAAAAAAGTGGGCGATACTCAGCTTAAATTTAATCTGTCTCCCGTCAGCGCACCGAGTGAAAAACCATTAACATTGACGTTATCTTCGACGTTGCCCATAACGAACGTTAACCTTCGCTTAGAAGGGCGAGACATGTTTATGGGAATAATCCCAGTCAAAATGCAGCAATCTGATGACACGACTTATATAGGGAACTTTGTTTATGGATCATGTAGCAGTGGTTATATGGTTTGGCGCGGCTTTGTCAGTTTTAGCCTCAATGGCCAAGATCATACTGTAATAGTTGATTTTCTAGCAGATGATAATGGGTGAGTGTTAGGTGCTCTGCTGCAAAGCTTACTGGCAATAACACCTGCAATATAAGTCATTTTCATCGTGGTGTTAAACGTGGAGGTAGGGGAATAGAGTATCTAATTCAATAGGCTGTCAGTTTATTCTATTTTAAGCCGATGGAGTTAAACATTGAAAATCTGCATTATTTTTAATTAAAAAGAGGCTACAGAAGCACTCAATCTATTGTTGATAATAATTCTCATTTGTGTATTCTAATAAAAGTTAGATAATGAGTGGGAGAAGGGCGATGGCAGACCGAATTAATCTATCAATATCGGCGCATAAACTGGCAAAACTGATCCATGATGGACATCTATGTGCCGCTGATTTTACATGCTTAGATAGCCATTCTAAACAACAAGTTTGGCAGTTATGCTTAATTTGCTGCCAAAAAAGAGTGACTTGCCAACAATGTACATTTTCTGCGTGTGCTAAAATCCCGATATCTCTTGATGCCGATAAATAACATTATCGGCATTTGCGTTTAAGTATTATCATACAAGAAATCCTTATAATTCAGATGCAATATGCAACTTCCTCCAGTTATTCCATTATTTGACTCATTTGAATTCATACAAGTTGGCAATAGCATCGTTAACCAATATATCACCCAAATCAGCATGGAAAAGGTGGTGGATGCGGGCTTAGTTATTGAGCATGCCAGTGATTGGTTATTTGAGCAAAAGCACAATGAAAACAACTACAAAGCCTATCGCAGCGAGTTAACGACATTTCTGCATTGGTGTTTTGATGTTGTTTCAATGTCGCCAATAGACGTAACCCGTAAAGATATGAGCCGCTATGTTGATTACTGCCAAACGCCGCCCATAGCACTGATTGGTTATTTTAATGTGCCACAATTCAAATTGGATAAAATGTATGACGAGCGGGTTCCGAACCCGCAATGGCGACCATTTGTTGGAAAAAAATATCTAGGTCAAGCGCAACCTTATGCACTGAGTGATAATGCGTTAAAAACTAAAATGGCCATTTTGTCTTCGTTTTATTCATATCTGACAAGTGAAGAATACTGTGAGCGTAATCCGGCTCAAATCTGGCTTAATCACAGTCGGTTTTCTGCTAGTCGACAGTATCAACGGCAAAGTCATGAAGATGAAAATAGCCTCGCATTTACCGAATTACAGTGGTCGTACGTCATGGCAACCGTAACAGCACTGGCTGAGGAACTTCCTGAATTACATCAACGAAGTTTGTTTCTTATATCATTGATTTACAGTTGCTATTTACGGATTTCAGATGTATCTGCACGCGCGGGTTATTCACCAGTAATGAATCAATTTAAGCATAATCAGCAAACTGGTATTTGGAGCTTTCATATTCCGCTGAGTAAAGGAGGTAAAAAGCGTAACGTGGCCATTTCAAAGGCGTTACTTGAAGCTTTAGTTAAATATCGACAGTTTCTTGGACTAACTGATTATCCTGGGCCCAATGAAAACCATCCTTTATTTGTACGCCACAAAGCCGCTGGGCGTGGTCGAGATGTTGGCATACTCAACGCCAATTTAGGTATTCGTCATGTCCGTGATGAAATTCAAAGCATTATCAATTTGGCAGCCGACCGTATCGAAACTGATGGCTTTACACAGGACGGTGCACAAATGCGTAAACTCACAGCGCATAATATTCGGCACACCGGCATCACACACGATATCAATATTAACCGCAGACCATTATCCCATGTGCAAGCAGATGCCGGACATGAAAGCATTAACACCACATCGCAGTATTTGCATACCAGCCAAGTTGAACGACATGAAAGTGCATTTAACAAACCAATCGACCATTTAAAAGGAATATAGACATATGCATAACTCAAGTACTCATATCAACTAAAGAACAATAGCATCCTGAGTGTGTTATAAGGCAGCAGCATTGATCTCCCAACTGTTTTATTCCTTCCACAGAAAGCTGCGCACAATGTAACCTAGCGTTATGTTGAGGATTCACGGTTTGGTATAGTGCGTTAGCACCTAACCGCGAGAAGGGATGAAGGGGGTGGGCGAGGTACGAGAATCACTCGAGTTCTTTCGAGTCCGTAACATAATGCATATTGTGCGCGTCTATCAAAAACACATCCTGGCATACCTATATTGCTATCAAAACAAAAGCCAGGATGACGCCTGTTGCTATCATTATTTTGTATCGATGCTGTTAATTTGCTATCAAAAATCATTTACCGGTTATTAGTTCTGCTATCGTTTCTTTGATTAATACCATTTCTTTTTCTAGTTTCTTAATCTCACAAAAACGCTTGTTGTTTTCAATTAGATCTTTACCGTTCTCAATCATATACTCTACAGCTCCTGATTTGGTTGCTTTGCCCGTTAGCTTCATAAGCTCACCAAGTTGTTCTTCTTGTTCTTCTGTTAATCTAACTGTGATAGCCATTTTTTAAATTCCTAAATTTTCTGATAACCATTTTACTATTGTTTTTCTTGCACCCTTTGCATCGGGTTCTTTATCTAATTTTCCGTCAATCCATAGCTTACAATCGTAACTATGCCCCTTAACGGATACCTCTCTGGAGAAACGTTCCCAGTAAAACTCTATTCCTTCAAATTCAACCCAAACACACCACAAACCATTCTCTTTGTAGTTCAATTCTGATTGTTTCATATACCCGCCTTTTTGCTATCAGTTAATGTTCTTTCCATGTGTTAATGATAGCAAATTGGCAGATTAAATCAAGTAAATGATAGCATTTTTTGCAAATAAACTCACGCTTTGCTATCAATTGATGGTTAAACCATTCTATTGATGCTCGGGTATATTAAGGGATTATTAAACCGTAGGTTTGATAGAAGCGGAGCGATACTAAAACAAGTGAAGCGGGTGCTTTTTCCCGCTTTATTCCCCGCCCTGTAGACAAGCTTTTTTCTCTTAGCTTGCACAATTCTTATAGCGCTATTGCTCTCAAACGGTCGCAGACAAAACCAACTTAAAGTATTGTTTCTTAACTGAATCTATTCATTGGCTTATTTGGTTGCTGATTTAAACACTCTTATTTTTTTGGACTTTGATTGCTTTTAATCCATTCATTTAATTCCACTTTCCCAATTTCCCTCTCCAGTATCCAGTGGATGATATCTGCTTCTTTCACTACTTCTTTTGTCCCAATGGTGAGTTCTACTGCTTTATCTCTAAGTAGTTCTGCGTGAGCTTCTCTTACTCTGAATGTTGATATTAATTTAGCCATTTTTTTCATCTGCTGTTTGTCCAGTGTTTATCTTAGTTTTTTGGTTACATATCACAAGTAACTATTGACATGTAACATATCACAAGTGTATTTTGCTCATTAATGTAATTTGTAACATGTAACGGATTATCGCTAAGGTAGCTTATGTTTAGCTTTGAGAAGGGTTCTCTTTATACCAATATGACAAGGAAAGCGGCTTTGCGGCCAGTTCCTAGCGCTTTGAGTTCGTGCATGATTGGCGAGGCTTTAGAGTCGTTTTCTCGTGTTGAGCTTACTTATCAAATTTGTTTGTCATGTGGTCATGAATTTGAATCTGACAAACTTTGTGCCTGTCCTTCGTGTCACTCTAAAACTGTTTATTCCTCTGATGATTTTTCACCTGAGCCATTACCGCCAGTCTTTGAGGTTTCCGACTCTCATTCTGATTTTGTTTCGGGGATTTATAATCGTTTAGCCGCCTTTAATTTCCCTGTTCGTAACAGTGCCGAACGTGAGGTCAGCCAAACTAATTGGCGCAAACCTGTTTTTGATATTGTGCGTCGTCACGGTGATTTTGCTCCGACAATGCTTAATTCGTTTATTACCATTTGTTCCAAACAATCCTATTTAGACGGGGTTCGTGCTGTTGAGTCTGCTTCTCAACGTCTTAAATCATTGAATTTTAATGTGACAATGACTGAATCCGAGGTTAAGGAATTAGCCCGTGTTAAGTCTCAAGATTTACGTCGTCGTTTATCTACTATCACAGACAGTGAGGCGTCCTTTGAGGCTGCTCAACAGTTTCTTGCTTACTTGGGGCTTTCATTTGATGAATTGTTGATTAAACAAAAACGCGCCTCTGGTGAGCTTTTTTCTTTAGTTAATCGTGCATGTGATGAACATTGGTTAGGTCGTCAATTACGACGTCGATTTCTTCGTATTGTTGAAAATGTGGCGCGTGACTTAGGTGTTGTTCACAAGGGTAAGCAGGCTTATTGCAGTGATTATGCCCTTGTTCGCCATCGCCAACGTCAGTCTGATAATTTAGAAGTTTTGGAAAATACTATTGCCGTTGATGATGATGATCAATCAAATGCGTTTTCCTTGTCTGAACTTTCCCGTAAATCAATTTCTAATCCCGAAATCCGTCGGGCTGAAATGTTTGTCAGGTTGAAAGGATTTGAGCAGATAGCACAGGAATTGGGGCATGTTGCTGTTTTTACCACGGTAACGTCACCGTCTCGTTTTCATGCCGTTTCTAATGGCGTGTTAAACCCTAAATTTATCGCTGCTGATAGACCTATTCCTGAGGATGCACATAGGCATTTGATGGGGGTTTGGTCGAATTTTCGCAAGTCTATGGATAAGGCAGGTATTAAATTTTATGGGATGCGCA
>NZ_FTNN01000008.1 GCF_900156405.1 Shewanella morhuae | reverse complement strand
CAGGGCGGGATCATACTTTGTTAACAGTAGGGAACTTCTTCGTATCTGCATGATCTGATCGGGCATGTTATTCTACTGAACCTAATCCATGTCCTTATTTGAACACTTGAAACTCATCGAAGACCCTCGCTCTCACATCAACCTAGACCATGATTTAGTTGATATTATTTTTCTCGTTTTAGCGGCAATCACTTCAGGTTGTGATGGCTGGCAAGCTATCGAAGAATTCGGCAAAGAGAACCTATCTTGGCTACGTAAACATCGAGATTTTGACAAAGGGATCCCGACTCGGCATTCCATTGCTCGGATCATTAAAGTCATCGATACCGAAATACTGGTGTTGGCGCTCTTTAGTTGGGCAAATAGCTTAAGAGAGGCCTCATCCAAGCCATTAATCGCTATCGACGGCAAAACGTTGCGGGGTGCAGTTAATCAACATGGCGCTAAAAATGCGCTACACCTCGTTTCGGCCTTTGATACCGAACAAGGAATTGTGCTGTATCAGCAAGATACACAGACCAAAGGTAACGAAATCGCAACGGTTCAAGCGCTGTTGCACATGTTAGACATTAAAGACGCTGTTGTAACCTTTGATGCACTTCACTGCCAGCGGGAAACGCTTCAACAAATCATCAAAGCTAAAGGTGACTATGTTGTTCAGGTAAAAGGCAACCAACCTCTACTTAGGCAGGCCATAGAGATGCAGTTCCAACCTCACTGGGATAACGACGGCGTCGACATATTGAGTATCGAAGAGGATGACAAGGGGCATGGCCGTAAGGAGCGTCGCACGACATTTCAAATTCCAGCAAAGCTGCCGCAGGCGCTCGCGAAAAAGTGGCCATCAGCCAAGTCGCTAATTGCCGTTGAGCGTCAACGAACATATAAAGGTGTTACAAGCATTAATACGGATTATTACTTAAGTTCTTTACCTCTGGACGTCGAACTTGCAGCCAAAGCGGTGCGTCAGCATTGGCACATCGAGAACCAGCAACACTGGGTGCTTGACGTCACCTTTAGGGAAGACAGCTCAAGAATGGGTGACCGTGAAAACGCGAAGAAGATGGCGCTATTTCGGCGTATCGTGCTGAACCTTTTAGAGCAGCATCCGCTAAAAGCCAGTAAACCAACCAAGATAAGAAAGGCAGCATGGAATGGCGATTTTAGGAGCGAGATTTTCTTTGGTTAAAAGATTTAACAAAGCTTAATCCCGCCCTGGCCTCTGGATTAATCATAAAATTATTTAGCTTGCATTAACTGACGTATATATTTAACCGGTGCACTACCGTAACTCAAGAATTGCTCGTGGAAGGTTTTAAGATCAAACGCTTCAGCTTGGGCCTTTTTGTACTCTTCACGAAAATCATAAATTTCTCGATATCCTGAATAATAGCTAGTCAACTGCACTTGGCTAAGCGTTGCGCGGCGCCACTTGCCTTCAGCTTCTGCTTGCTGCTGAAAAGCCTCATTCATCATCAGGGCGATGGCTTGCTCTTCAGTCATGCCTTTAACATGAATACTGTAATCTAAAATAGTGTTACTGATAACGCGCAAATTCCACTTGTAATACATTAACCACATTTCAGGTTCAAAATCAGCATAGCCTTCTTCTAACATCATACGTTCAGTATAAACCGCCCATCCCTCTACCATAGCGCCATTGCCAAATAAGCTTTTAATTAAACTAGGAGATTGGTTTGAATAAACTAATTGAGTGTAATGCCCAGGAATAGCCTCATGGATATTGAGGATTTGTAAGATCCAGTGGTTATACTCACGTAAGTAACTTTCGGCAGAAGCATCACTCATACCATCCAGCGGTGTAACGTTATAATAAGTATTACCTGACTTCTCATAGGGACCAGGAGCGCTAATTGAGGCGCCTGCATAACCTCGCATATATTCTGGTGTTTCCCGCACAATCAACGGTTTTTTGGGATCTAATGTGACTAAATCTTTTTTATTCACAAACTCAATTAATTCAGGGATTTGTTTACGTACTTCATTTACAAACTCATCACGTTGTACATGCTTAGTCGATAATTTATCAATTAATTGACGAATTGCAATCTTACTATCTTTAGGCTGCGGAGTATTAAAATACTTAGGCCATAAGGCGTCGGTAATCTTTGCCATTTCAGCTTGAACACGCTCTTTATCAGCAATGGCTTTTTGATAAAGCTGTTTTGCTGTCATGCCTGCTTGAATATCAAAAGCAAATTTTTGCTCGTATAACTCCTCACCAATTCTAAAGCTACGGGCGCCATCTTGTTTTAATTGAATCACTAACTTATCTAACCACGCGATATGACCCTTAATGGCTGCAGTTGCTGCGTTAAAACGAGTGTTAAATAATGATTTTTCAGCATCAGTTAGGCCAGAATCTGCCAACTGTTTTAATAACTCGTCAGAAAATACTGAAAATGCGCCTTGGTTTTGTAGAACAGCTAATTCGGTATGTTCTAACGTTGGGTTATTAATGTTTGCCTGTGCTGCAATATAATAAGCAGGGACATTTTCTAATCTAGCTAATACAGAACGTAATCTATCATCCAAGGGTGCAAAATTTTCATTAATGATTTGGGCAAAACCACCTGAAACGTTATAGCTTGAAGGATCCCACTGCCAAGACTTAAAGCTATTAATTTCCCACGCCATGCTACCAAGCAAGTTATCAATAAGATGATAATCAATCAGTTCATTCGGTGTTAGCGACTTCTGCTCGAACTGCGTCAGTTGCGCTTGCTGTGCTTTAACAAAATCGAGGGTTTTTATACGACCTGCAGCATCAGGAATTTCAAGATAACCGTCATTGACGTGCTTGCCGCTGTATAAAGCCCAAGTGGGCGATAATTCCCACAAAGAATCAATAAAATTCGCTGAAAATTGCGAAAATGAAGCCGCTTTGACGTCAGCTGCGACCACTGGCGTTGTTTGAACAGTTGGTGATTGACAACCAGCAAGGCCGGCTAGCGATAATATTATCGCAAGGGAAATAGCAGTTTTCTTCATTATTATTAATCCTTTTTATATTAAGTAGGCGCACAAAAACTACCTAAGTTAAGCATATTGTTCCAACAATTGCAGCAGTGTTACTTGTTAATACACGCGCAGTTACAAATTTGTGAGATATTAATGTACGCAATATCTATCCTCTAGATATTACGCATCAATACGGACAAATATCCTAATAAACTCAAAACAGAATTTGACGATAATGATAATCGCCTATTTTGTTGCACCTCCTGCTATAATATTGCCCAGCTCCGCTGTTAACGCTTTAGCGTTCAGTTTGTTTAACAATGATTGACCTGACCCTTTACCTGAGACATTCAATGCCATTTTCCAAACTTGGATTAAGCGATCCGATTTTAAGAGCCATCACAGAGCTCGGCTATACAACACCGACTCCTATTCAAGAAAAAGCCATTCCAGTGATCTTGAAAGGTAAAAACCTGCTCGCCGGCGCGCAAACCGGTACAGGTAAAACAGCGAGCTTTGTATTGCCGCTACTGCAAATGTTCGCCGATGAGCCAAAAATCCGCGCTAAACGAGTGCGTGCACTAATCCTGACGCCGACCCGTGAATTGGCCGTTCAGGTAGAAGACAATATTGCTAAATATGCTAAATATCTACCCTTAACATCGATGGCCATGTATGGCGGTGTTGATGCAGCACCTCAAAAACAGCGCCTCATCGAAGGCGTGGACATTTTAGTGGCGACGCCGGGCCGATTGCTCGACATGTATACCCAAAGAGCGATTCATTTTGATGAAATATCGGTCTTAGTGTTAGACGAAGCCGATAGAATGCTCGACATGGGTTTCATCGAAGATATCAATAAGATCATCGAGCGCCTGCCTGCTGAGCGACAAAATCTATTGTTTTCGGCAACCTTATCTAAGCAAGTACGCTTTTTAGCGAAAACTGCCGTTGAAAACCCCGTCGAAATTGAAATTGCCCGCGATAGCGCCAACGCGCCGCAGATTGATCAATGGTTGATCACCGTTGATAAAGACAAAAAATCAGCATTGCTGAGTAAGCTCATTACAGAGCAAGCTTGGGAACAGGCTCTAATTTTTATCCAGACCAAACAAGGCGCTGCCAAACTCGTCAGCCAACTCGAAAAACGCGGTATTGCCGCCGAAGCGATTCACAGTGGTCGTAGCCAAGCAGTGCGCGAACAGCTATTAGTCGATTTTAAATCCGGAAAATTACGCTTTTTAGTTGCCACTGGCGTTGCCTCACGCGGCATCGATATTGACGCCCTTACTCGCGTAGTTAACTACGACTTGCCCGATGAAGCCGATGATTATATTCACCGTATTGGCCGAACCGGTCGTGCTGGTGCCTGTGGTGAAGCTATCTCTTTTGTATCTAAAGATGATTTTAGAAACCTGTGTGCTATTGAGCGCCGTTTAGGCCACATTATCGTACGCAAAGAAATAGAAGGTTTTGTACCTAGTAAAGAGGTGCCAATTTCAATCCTCGATTTCGTGCCGAAAAATATCACACCAAAAACCTTTAAGCCACGTGCACCTGAAGCTAAACCGCAGCGTCCAGCTAAAGAAGGCTCCTTTGAAACTGCTCATGCGAAAAAACATCGTAGTGCTAAAGCCAAGCCTGAAGCCAAAGCCACACTCAGTCGCGCAGCATCGGTGCCAATAAGTGATGGTGAAACGGGTCGCAGTGCACCATTTAATCCTTGGACTAATGGCCCTAAAACAAAGTAATGACTCTATAAAAGTCTTAACTTATAAACGTGATAACTCACTAAGACAGAAGATATTCGTATGATTACATTCAGCACCAATTTAGGCGACATCAGTATAGAACTCGATTTTGAGCATGCGCCAGTTAGTTCAAAAAACTTTGTGCGTTATTGCGAAGAAGGTTTTTTTGAACACACGATATTTCATCGAGTGATCAAGGGCTTTATGATCCAAGGTGGCGGTTTTACTGCAAAAATGAAAGAAAAGCCGACCCATGAGCCCATCGTCAACGAAGCCAATAAAGGCTTAAGTAATACCTTAGGCACTATCGCCATGGCACGTACTGATGCACCTCACTCTGCTACCGCTCAATTTTTTATTAATACTGCTAATAACGACTTTTTAGATCACACCGCCACCACCAATAATGGTTGGGGCTATGCGGTATTTGGTAAGGTCACGGCGGGAATGGACATTATCCAGCAGATTGAGAAAATCAAAACCACCACAGTGGCTGGTCACGAAGACGTACCTCGCGAGCCTATTGTGATTGAAAAGGTAACGATTAACCTCTAAGGTCTGTTAGATAATTTATCGCGCGATAATGTTACCCTTATTAAGAATATAGCCCTTATTAGGCCAGATTTATGACCTAATAAGGGTTAAGCCAGCAGTAATACCCCTTCACTAATCGCTTTACCCACGATTATTATCATCTCAATTGCTAATAAACCTGAACTCGGGATAACGAGTGTCGAACAATCTAAATTTAACAATCTAAATTTAACAAACTAAATTTAACAAACTAAATCAATGCTATAAATAATTATTTTGAAACGAAAAATCTATTTTATAACTGAATGCGCAGATTTTTGCACATATCAAGGCGCTCTGTCGTACACCATAGCCAGTTATGGTTAGACAGACCAACGCAGAGAGGCCAAGCAACTTCCTGCCAGATTTGGTAATAACCAAGGCAAAATTTAATAATCAAAAAGGATTTAGGATGGTAATTTTTAATTAGAGGGGGGTAAATCATTTAATATTAGATCTGATGATAAAAGGAGATTCTGTATAAAGCATCCATCATATCAATAGATATTTCATTCTTACCATACTAAATAACCTAGAAAAGCCACACTAATAAACAATAAAAAAACGCAGAACGCACAAATCATTTACATATGCATATTTGAGGTAATAGGTTTAAGGTTATGCATAAAATGCGTTATTAAAAAGCGCTGTAACTCTAAGCATTAATATTTAAGAGTACTAGATTAAGAGCACGGGGTAAGAGCATAAGTTAAACATTATCGTCATGCACAATAACTATATATAACTATGCCGCAACCACATGACGCTGTGCACGCAGCGGATGTAAACGATTATGCATCACTTTGATGGTTTCAAACTGTTGCATGATTTTCGCACTCGACAAGACACATTCAGGTGACAATAACATCACGAGCGCCGACTGTAGGGTATTTTCAATGACTAAGGCGAGCACTCGTTGCTTTTGGCATTTAAGCTCAAATACTTTACCGACATCGCTATAAACACACACATCACTGTTATCAAAAAACCAAGATTTAGGCATTTGTGGCGTTAACATAAAATGTGCAGCAGTTGCATTAAGCGCAATTTGGACAATTGCAGCATCAGTCAAAGATAAGGCTTTAGGTAGCTTATCAATCAAGGTCATATAAAATTTGGCGTGCTCAATACTAAACTCCATACCAGATAATGCATCGGGTATGAGTGATCTCGCTTTATAAGCCGTCAGAAACTCTATCTCGGAACCTAACGATACGCCTAATAAACCATAGGAATCGTTATATTTCCATTGCCAATCCTTTTGAGGCATTAATAACATAACATTGACCCAATATTTGAACACTGTGACATATTAGTAGATATTTTATCCAATATCAAAATAAATATAATAAAATACAAATTATTTAACAAACACTTAGTTTAAATGTTGCAGGATCCTAACAGCGATCTAAGGATCTTTTTAGATCGCTATTATTAAAAAGATCTTATTGAGATCGTTATATTGATCATAAGATGATTATTTCAGGCGATAAGCGTCAACGATTTCTTTAATTAGTTTTGGACCTTGATAAATAAAACCAGAATAAATCTGTACCATAGTTGCACCCGCATCAAATTTTGCCAGCGCATCTTCTGTGCTATTAATTCCTCCAACACCAATGATCGGGATCTGTCCTTTTAAACAGCTCGCTAATTGTTTGATCACTTTAGTCGATAGCTCTGTCAACGGTTTACCACTTAAGCCACCACTTTCATTCGCATTAGCAAGACCGCTAACACCATCACGTGTTAACGTCGTATTGGTCGCAATGGCACCATCAAATTTATTATTAATTAAAGCTTGTGCAATATTTTCTATTTCTTCGCTGGTTAAATCAGGTGCAATTTTAAGCGCGATAGGCACGTATTTTTTATGTTTTTCAGCAAGCTCAAGTTGCTTAGTTTTAATCGCACTTAACAGTTCATCTAATAGATCGCCATACTGTAGCGATCGTAACCCTGGAGTATTGGGAGATGAAATATTCACCGCAATATAGGCGGCATGCAAGTATACTTTGTCCATACAGATCAAATAATCATCTTTGCCTTGTTCAACAGGCGTGTCTTTGTTTTTGCCAATATTAACGCCAACCATAATATCAGTCTTTTTAGCGAGCAAATTTTTGACTAGATTATCGACACCTTTATTATTAAAGCCCATGCGATTAATAATACCTTTAGCAGGTTTTAATCTAAATAAACGCGGCAAATCATTGCCCGGTTGTGCTCTTGGTGTCACGGTGCCCACTTCAATATGACCAAAGCCCATCGCATGAAAAGCATCAATCGATTCACCATCTTTGTCCATACCCGCAGCAAGTCCTACTGGATTAGGAAACGTTAATCCCATAAAGGTAACTGGTGCTGGTGTAATATGTTGGCCATAAAAACAAGTTAGTGGGCTATTGCTGGTCATGTGCAAACCACCAATGGCGAGATTATGCGCTCGCTCAGGATCCATCTGAAACATGATTTTCTGTGCGATTTTATAGAACATAGATTTTCCTCAGCCTAAAAAAAGCCCCGGCTATCGCCAGGGCTTTTTATAATAATAAAAGTTTACTTTTGACCTTCACACTGAAGGATCATCAGATTAAGTTCACGTAGGGCGACGGAGAACTTAGCAAACTCATGGTTTTGCGATGTTTTGAAATCAGCCAGCATATGCAACCATCTTTCAAGCAGCGTTTGGTTGGTTTCAACCCACTGTGAAATCACGGTTTGCGCATCACAGCTTTCGCTACAGGTTCTTAATACCACTGAACTTAGTGCGCGTTGCTGCCAATCTAACTCTTCTCTAAAGGCTGCACGGGCAAGTGCTTGCCAATGGTTAGCGACTGGTTGCGCGCTAATTTGTTCTAGGAACCAATGTAGCTCAATACGCGCACCCAATTTAAAGTAAGTTTCAGCAACAAGCGCAACACTGCGGTCTTCAGCTTGCGCAATTTGTGCAATATCAAGTGCGGAGAACAAGGTGCTCATGTTAGCAACAACCGTAGCAAGATCTTGCGGTACATTCTCTTTGACCAACGCATTGATCTCAGTTTGAATACCCGCAGCTTCATCTTCTGCTAGATATAAATGCACATTAGCTTTTAGTTGTTCAAATACCGGCTTGAAGAAAGCAACAGTTTGTTCAATGCTCGATGCGCGATTACGATGACGTAAGAACCAGCGACATGCACGACGCATATTTCGACGTAACTGGTGCAACATCTCGCCTTGAACAACGGCTGGAACAATACCATTTAATTGGCTAATCGATTCAGTTAACTCAGCTAAACCAAACACTTCGCGAGCCATAGTGTAACAAATCGCCGCATCAGCAACTGAGGCACCCGTCTCATCTTGCATACGCTGAACAAAGTTAAGCCCCATATCATTAACAATTTCATTGGCTAATGAAGTTGCAATAATTTCACCGCGTAATGGGTGTGTAGCCATTCTATCGCTATACTTTTCCTGAAGTTTTTTAGGGAAGTAAGCAATTAATAATTGACTTAACAAGCTATCTTCAGTGATTTCAGGAGTGACTAATTGCTCTTTCAACACCATCTTAGAATAAGCACCTAGTACCGCTAGCTCAGGGCGCGTTAATGAACGACCATTGGCTAAACGTTCAGCAAGCTCGTCATCAGATGGTAAGAACTCTAATGCTCTATCTAACTTACCTTCTTTTTCAAGGTATTGAATAAAGCGTATTTGTTCTTTTAACTGCTCAGCACCGCGTACTTGGGTAACAGAAAGTGTGCGAGTTTGATCCTGACAATCCTGTAACACGATTTGACGAACTTCTTCCGTCATTTCTTCCAGCAAACGGTTACGCTGTTTCAGCGTCATTTCGCCATCATGCACTAACGCATTTAATAGGATTTTGATGTTAACTTCATTATCTGAACAGTCAACGCCACCGACGTTATCCACAAAATCGGTGTTAATACGGCCACCGTTCATCGCGTATTCAATACGGCCTAATTGAGTACAACCTAAGTTACCGCCCTCACCGACTATCTTAGCGCGCAGTTCTCCGCCGTTAACACGCAGAGCATCGTTAGCACGATCGCCCACTTCAGCATGTGTTTCGCGAGACGATTTAATATAAGTACCAATGCCGCCGTTCCAAATAAGATCAACGGGCATTTTCAGCAGTTCTTTCATCAGCTCAGTGGGGGTCATAGAGGTTTTCTCTGTGGCCAACATCTGCTGTATTTCTGCCGATAATGGAATTGATTTAGATGAACGTAGGAAAATACCGCCACCTTTTGAAATCAACTTACTGTTGTAATCTTCCCAGCTTGAACGGGGTAGTACAAATAAACGCGCTCGTTCAGCGTGGCTTAGCGCTGCATCTGGATTAGGATCAATAAAGATATGCATGTGGTTAAATGCAGCCACTAACTTAGTGTGCTCAGACAACAACATACCATTACCGAATACGTCGCCCGCCATGTCACCAATACCAATACAGGTAAAGTCTGTGGTTTGACAATCAATGCCCACTTCGCGGAAGTGGCGCTTAACCGATTCCCATCCACCTCTAGCGGTAATACCCATTTTCTTATGGTCGTAACCGTTACTGCCACCCGATGCAAATGCATCACCTAACCAAAAACCGTATTCAATGGCGATTGAGTTAGCGATATCAGAGAAGGTCGCGGTGCCTTTATCGGCTGCCACCACTAAATATGGGTCATCTTCATCGTGACGGATAACATCAAGCGGATGGACGATTTCACCATTAACGATGTTGTCGGTAATATCCAGTAATGCACGGATGAACAAGCGGTAGCAATCTTGACCTTCGGTGAAAAAGGCTTCACGCCCGCCTTCAGTAGGCAACTGTTTACAAACGAAACCACCTTTTGCCCCCACGGGTACAATAACGGTGTTTTTCACTTGCTGAGCTTTAACCAAACCTAATACTTCGGTACGGAAGTCTTCACGACGATCTGACCAGCGCAAACCACCACGAGCCACTTTGCCGTAACGTAAATGCACACCTTCAACCCGTGGCGAATAAACGAATATTTCGAATTTCGGCAATGGACGTGGCATTTCAGGGATCATTGAAGGCATGAATTTGAACGAGATATAACTCTTCGCTTCGCCTTTTGCATCCTGTTGATAGAAGTTAGTACGTACAGTGGCATTAATCAGGTCTAAATAACGGCGAATAATACGGTCATCATCTAAGCTAGATACTTCGTCTAAACGTAGATTAATTTGTTCCATAAACTTGCCCAGAGTGCGGGTTTTTAGTTTAGGATTAAACTTACGGACGAACATTTTAACTAGCAAATCAGCGATTTGTGGGTAACGTCCGAAGGTTTCTTCGATATAGGCTTGGCTAAATGTTGCATCAATTTGGCGCATGTATTTAGCATAAGCACGTAATACTGACACTTCACGGCCCGTCAAACCTGACGCCAGAATAATACGGTTGAAACCGTCATCTTCTAATTTCTTTTGCCACACTTGTGACAAGGCAGTTTGGAATCTATCTTGGCTATCGGCGATGTTGTCTGTGTTGACGACTTTAACTGTCATCAAGAAGTCTAAAATCCAGAAAGTAGAACCATCAGAGGTTTTCACTTCATATGGACGCTCGTTAATCACACGCAGACCAAAGTTTTCGAGCATTGGCAGCACGTCAGACAGATGAATAGGCTCATCTTTGTGAAATAGTTTCAAGCGTACTTTGTTGTCATTTAACGCAGCTTCCTGCGGTTGATAGAACAACATGCCCAGTTTGTGTTCGTCATCCAGCGCTTCAAGCTGTTGCATGTCAACAACAGCTGAGCTTGGCAATACGTCTTCTTTATAACTTTGCTCAAACGCATTGAAATAGCGTTTAGTCAGATGTGTGCCGGCTTCTTCGCCCAGTGCACTATTAAGCGCTGTGCTTAACTTATCTTCCCATGAACGCGCCGCTTCGATTAAATTGTTTTCTATGGCAGCCACATCTACATCCATATTATTGTTATCAACTTTGACAATGTAGTGAGTACGAGCAAGCGTTGACTCAGAAAAATAAGTCGTAAACTCTACATCTTCTTTGCTGTTAAAATGTTGAGCCAAAATACGTTGAGTATCTTGACGAAGTTTAGTGTTGTAACGATCTTTGGCAACATACACTAAGCAAGATAAGAAACGACCAAAACCATCTTTGCGTACAAAGAGTTTCAATTTATCTCTGTCTTGCATTTCTAACACGCCATACGCCATGTGCGCTAAATCATCCATATTGGCTTGAATTAGCTCGTCACGAGGTAGATTCTCCAAGATGTTTAGCAGGGCTTTATAGTCGTGCGAACGTGGAGTTAAGCCAGAACGATCTAATACACGCTGCACTTTCTCATTCAGCAGTGGGATTTCTCGTGGGCTGCGGTTATAAAGATTTGATGCATATAAGCCGATGAATCTATCTTCACCAACCACATTACCTTGCTTATCAAAACGCTTGATGCCGATATAATCAACATAGGCTGGACGATGAACACGGCTCTTGGCACTACTCTTCGTAAGGATTAGCAAACTGTGATCTAACGCTTCTTTACGAGCGCTATCAGAGAAGCTAGATAGCAATAAACCTTGTTCTGGTTGAGCTTTAGTGTGCTTGTTCATCAAACCTAAACTAGAGGCGATATTTGGCACTAACTCAACGTCACCCTCGATACGCTTTAAATCGTATTGACGGTAACCTAGCAGGGTGAAGTGATGATTATTCAAGTAGGTTAAGAAGTTAATCGTTTCTTCTAACTCTTGCTGATCACCTGGGAACGGGCGGGTTGGCAAGTCCTTGATGGTCTCACTCAACTTAGCCGACATAGCTTCCCAATTGTTGACTGAAGCAGCAACGTCGGCCAGTACTGACTGAATTTCGCGCTCTAATGCTTTAATGTCAACGGTACTGCTTTGACGGTCAATTTCAATCAGAAAAACGGCAACATGCTCAGTGCTTTCAGGGCTCTGATTAAGATAAGCCACATTGCTCACACTGCTTTCTGAGCGCTCAATGGCCAGAGGTGTATGCAACATCATGTGTGCCGTAATACCCATACGATTCAATGCCATACCAACTGAATCTACCAAGAATGGCATGTCAGGTTGGATTATTTCAATGATTGAGTGAGTAGATTGCCAGCCGTGTTTGGCCTGGCTAGGGTTGAACACTCGTAGGTGAGTGTTACCTTTGGGCGTTTTATTTAGGGCGTTCCATAAACTCAGAACCGCACCATATAAATCACTGTCATTACGCGCATTGAGATCATCTTTCGACATGTGGGCATAAAGGCAGGTGGCAAACTGTTCAACTTGCTTGACGTGTGAATTAGGGACTTTAGCGTGAATTAAACTGACTACCTTTTCAAGTAGTACTGAAGGCATTGCATCTTTCAAGGCCATGTTGCTGTTTCCTTAAGCGTCTATGGCAGCGCTTTTTTTCATTATTTGGATGCTTCGGCTTAATAATCTCAGATTAATTTAGTGTGATCTGGATCATCGGGCAAAGTCTATTACTAAACTCACTGTAATTCGAGCAAAATTTTAGTGGTACATCCTGTCTAAAGTCAGTATTGACGTAAACCCATAATAAGATATGACCAAATAATCGATAAAGCAGACTAAGTATTCAAAAGCAAATGGGGAGCTCATGCTCCCCATTGATAGTATCTACTTAGGTTGGCGCCAGAAAACAGCGGACAATGCCGGCAATATAATGATTGCACCGAGCATATTTACCACAAACATAAATGTTAACAATATACCCATGTCCATTTGGAATTTAAGTGCGGAGAAGAACCAAGTGCTCACACCAATTGCTAATGTGAGGCCAGTAAAGATCACTGCACTACCCCGCTCAACCAATGCCTCATAATAAGCCTGCTGTACTGGCATCCCTTCTGACAATTTAGGCGACATGGTCGAAAGGATATAAATACCATAGTCCACACCTATGCCTACGCCAAGCGCAATAACGGGTAAGGTGCTGACAGCTAAGCCAATATCAAGCTGAGTCATCAAGGCTTGTGCCAATGTCGACACCACATAAAGTGGAATAATCACCGCCACCGTCGCTTTAAAAGATTTAAAACTGATTAAGCACAGAACAAACACAGCACCATAGACGTACAACATCATAGGTAACTGCGCCTGCGCAACCGCTTCATTGGTTGCAGCCATAACGCCCACGGGTCCAGATGCCAATTTAAACTGTAACTTATCGTTATCCATTTTAGCCGCAACCGTTTTGACTTTCGCGACCACAGTTTCAATGGTTTCAGCTTTGTGATCTTTCATAAATAGATATACGGGCATCACAGAACAATCACTATTTAATAAACCCGAAGTGGTAGGAATCTGACCAATGGCCTGTACTAAGCTTGCTGTTGTGCGCGGCAACACTTCCCATCTTGGATTACCTTCGTTAAAGCCGGCATTCACTTTTTTAGCCACAGAGGCCAAACTCACTGTTGATTCAACTCCGGGAGCATTACGCACTAACCATTCAAACTCATCAATTTGTGTCAGTACATCATGGTAAGTACAAGCCTCAGGCGCCGCCTCAACAATCACAGTCATAACATCTGTGGTAATCGAGAAATGATCGGTAATAAAGAAGGTGTCTAAGTTATAGCGTGAATCCTGATGTAACGCTGGCGCCCCACCTTGTAAGTCACCAATCTTCATTTTATTAGCTTGTTGTAGGCCAATAAAATACAGCACCACGGTGGCAATAATGACTACCACTGCATATTTAGGTGTTGCAAACCGTGCTAAGAAACGCCAAATGGCATCACTGCGAACTTCTTCAGTCGTCGGCACAGCATGTTTGTTGACTTTGATTTCAGTAAAGGAAATGACTAACGGTAATAGAATAAGGTTAGTGAAAATAATCACGCCCACGCCCAGTGATGCCGAAATTGCCAACTCACGAATGATACCAATATCAATAGATAAAAGAGTAATAAAGCCAACAGTGTCAGACAGCAATGCTACGCCGCCAGGGACTAATAAACTGCGAAATGCCGAGGCAGCTGCCGCTCTTGTAGTTTGCCCATCGATAACGCGATGCCTTACCGCATTGATGATCTGCACTCCATGGCTCACCCCAATGGCAAACACCAAAAACGGTACCAAAATTGACATAGGATCAAGGCCAAACCCTATCACAGTCAACAAACCGAGTTGCCATACTACAGCCGTTAAGCTACAGACGAGGGGTAAAATAGTCAGGATCAGTGATTTAGAAAACAGGTAAACCATAACGGCTGTAATCAAAATGGCGATCACAAAAAACAGCAATACACCCTTAGCGCCATCGGCCACATCACCGGCCATTTTAGCAAAACCGATGATATGAATTTTAACTTTATCTGTTTCGAACTTGCCCCGAAGTTCTTTTTCAAGTTGCGCCGCAAAGGCAATAGTATCGAGCGGTTTTCCCGTTTGTGGATCAAAATCCATTAACTGTGCCGATACCATAGCCGCACTATAATCGTTGGCAATTAATCGGCCGACAATGCCGGCTTTTTCGATATTATCGCGAACGGTTTCTAAGCCCTCTACCGAAGTTGAAAAATCAGCGGGGATAACCGGCCCGCCAGCAAAGCCGTCTTCAACAACCTCGGTAAAGCGAGTCGATGGCGAAAAAACGGATTTCACCTGCGCACGATCAACACCTGGAATAAAAAATAGCTGATCGTGCACATTTTTTAAGGTATCAAAATAATTAGCATTAAAAATATTGCCGCTAGTATCTTCTACCGCCACCATAATGCTGTTAGCCCCGCCAAAATCTTTTTGGTGTTTAAGATAGGTCTGCATATAACTGTGATGCAGTGGAATATTTTTAATAAAAGCAGCATCCATTTTGAGTTGACTGGCTTGATAGCCTAGAAACAACGTCAAAAATATAAAAATACCAACAACCCACGCGCGGTTGCGAAATAAAAATGATTCAAATCCGTTGACCAGTTTCTCTAACATCTTCTCGGCCCTGTTATTGTTGTTTTAAAATTTTATGGCTTAAGAATAAACAATCCTTGACTACCAGATAACCAAATATCACCTTGCTTATCCTTCGCAATTGAGACTAAGTTTTCCCCTTGGCGACGAGTGACAATACTGCTGCTATCGTCCTTATTCAGTTTTATAACGATCCCCGCATTGCCAACTAAATATAGTGTATCGTCAGCGGCAGACATGACGCCATTGATTGAGGATTGCACTGGTAAGGCGATTTCAGTCCACTGGTTTAAACTCACGTCGGCCTTAAATACATGCCCGCGAAGCCCCATCACATACACAGTATCTTGAGTTTCTATGGCATTAAACATCGAACCATCGTAAGCAAAACTGGTACGTGCAAATGTTTTGCCTTGGTCGCTAGAAACAGCCACTAAGCCCAACTCACCAACCAGCAATAAACGTCCATCGGTTAACGTTAAAACGCGATTAAAATGTGGCAATAAAGACGTGCGCGCACTTAAATAAGCAGAGGGGTCGCTATCCTTTAACTCTGCTAAATAAGATACGTCTTCTTCAGCTAAAAGTTCTTCATGGAACTCATCGTTCCAATGAGCGCCACCATCGCTAGTGCGATAAAACAAACCATAAGCGCCAACAGCAATACCATTGTTTTCACTTAAAAACATCACATCGAGGAAGGGTTTTTCTATCTCGGGCGAATGCATCTGTAATTGCCAAGTTTGGCCGCCATCTTGAGTATGCAAAATCGTTGCATCATGGCCAACAGCCCAACCCAATTTCTGATTAATAAAAAATACTTTCGTTAACTGCGAGCTAACGGGCGTCGCTACTTGCTGCCAACTACCGTCATACACTAATACATGACCGCGTTCACCAACAGCAACTAAACCATTGCCAACGTTAGCAATATCCAAAATCAAGGACGATGCAGCAAGAGGTTGAATTTGAGAAAAAAGCAGATCTGATGAAGTTGCTGATAGCGTAGAAGGAAAAAAAGTACTACCCAAACAAAATACAGCAACACACTGAAGGATGCGAAACGGCATACAAACTTCCTTAAAACGGATGAGGGGCGCAAAGCGCCCCTTTATACATGGCTTATTAACGAATACCTTCACGACGTAATGCATCGGGGGTAAAGTTAGCTTCTGGCAATTTGGCATCGAAGTTATACATACCACTTTGATTATCTAAGCCCATAGCAAGATAGCGACGAGATTGCAAATCATGGAATACTTCTAAGGTGTCCCATTGAGTCGGAACTTCGTAGTAGTTCAAGCCATGTGCAACGGCCACACGATACATCTGATCTCGGTTATCATAAAGATCGGCAATCGATACTTGCCAAGAATCTTCATCAAGATACATGTCGCGTACTTTATAAATGTGGCGCATACCTTCTTTCAGCGTTGCCCTCACCTGCCATACACGGTGTTTTTCCCAGCGCACATATTCAGGATTCACATGACCCGGTTTTAATATTTGGTCATATTTCAGCTTGTCTGAATGCAATTTATAGTCGTTATACGGAATATAAATTTCTTTCTTACCCACAAGCTCCCAGTTGTAACGCGATGGTGAGCCGTTAAACATGTCTAAGTCATCTGTGGTACGTAAACCATCGGACACTGTACCAGGTGTATCAAATGCTACGTTTGGCGCTTTGCGTACACGTCGCTGTCCGGTGTTATAGGTCCAAGCTTGACGAGGCAATGCCTCCTGATCCATGGTTTCTTTGACTAACAACGCGGTTCCAGCGAGACGCGCAGGCTGGGTTACCACTTGCTTAAAGTAAAATAAGGTATTGTTAGCTTTCAGTTGTTCTAAGGTGATTTCAGGGCGAGAATATTCAAATCGAATTTCTTCGGCTGTTTCGACTAAGCTGTAACTCCCATTGGCTGTCGGGGCAGCTTGGCTACGTGAAGTCGAAATTTCAACACCGCGAAAACGTAAAATATGGTTCCAAATCGCTTCTAAACCATTTGCAGGGATCGGGAATGGAATACCAATGGTGGCACCTGAAATTCCATTACCTTGGGCAATCAATTCTGCACGGGTAGCATTCACCTTAGTCGCATCATAGACATATTGCGGCACAGAGGCGCTACGGCGAGTTTGATACACATTCATTTTGTAGGTTTCAGGATAAAGCTCGAATAACTTTATCTGACCCGGCGTTAAAAAGTCTTTATATTGCTCTTTATTAGCATTGGTGATGGTAAATTCAATCTTATCTTCAGGGAAAGGATCGGGATGATGCATCCCCTTGGTATAACCCGCTACAGGTTTAGTAATGCCCCCATCCCACGCAGGAATAGAACCGTCAGCATTACCAGCTTTTTCAGCCCCTAAAGGCGTTAACTCATTGCCAAGTTTAGCGGCATCGGCTTCAGAAATTTTCGCCGTAGCCACTGGCACCACAAGCGCCATCATTACCGCGCTCGCCAATATCGTCAGTTTCTTCATTGTTTGAGTCCTTTTAGATCGAATACTTGATATTGAATGAAACATAATCACGATCTGCCATCGCATTTGTCGTCCCGACACCACCAAAGAAATTATTATAGGAGATATCTGCACCCCAACGGTTTTGATAGTCGAAGTTAACACCTAACGCGACAGACTTACGTCCTTCCGTGAACAGGAACATAGGATCGGGCGTAATACCGTCAACGTCATGGGAGAAAATCATTCGTGGTGACATGTTGACCCCAGCGAATATATTATTGAAATCGGCTTTAGCCACTACGCGGTAACCCCAGGCAAAATCAGTAGGGAATGGATTAGTTTCAGGGCCGTTATGCAGAGCTTGAATAATCCCCGGCATATCTGGATTGCCACCAGAACGAGATGTACCTGGACCATTAAGACGCAATTCATCAAAACCAGGCATATCGTGGATCCATACACCACCGACTTCGGCCAGCATTGTCAAATTATCGAGTCCCAAAGTTGGGCCAAATAAATGGGTCAATGTCACCTGTGCCTGTGTGGTGTCAAGGCGAATAAAGCCATCGACGGTTTCACCCGGTTGAACATCTTTAATCTGTGAAATACCATCAAGATCGGGACGAATTCCTGCATTGGCTAACTGCTGCGGCATACCTGCAAACAACAATTCAACGTCATCGATTTGCAGTGGTTCATCTTGACGATGAGCAATTTCGCCCGCGACAGAGGTATCACCAACAAGCGTGTTAAAGCTAAAACCATAAAGTTTAATATCTTCTGGATAGACGACTTGCGCTTTAGAGAAGCTCTTCAAACTCAATAATAGTTCGCGGTTAATATCCCCCGCGCTTTGACCAAGTGCTGCCATATCAGATAACAGCGCACCCGTACTAAAATCAGCAGCTGTACCACTAATAAGTGGGCGACGGCTATGGTAATTCATAAAATAGAACCCAAACTCGGTTTCACCAAGTTGTGGCGCGTAATAACCTAACTTGATACCGTATTGACCATCATCACTGGGTTTTTGCTCATCCTGTACCAGTGTTAATTTAGTTGGATATGCTAAAGCCATAGCCACTAACTGCTGTGTTGGAATTGATTGACCGCTGGCTATCATGCCCGCTAGAAGTTCATATTCCTGCGTCATAAAATCTAAATTGATATCAGGGTTAGAATTAAATCCTAGCTGCGCATTTTGTGCGTAACCGCCATAGCCAACAAAATCATTCGTTGCGAAGATAGAACCCGCTGTAGGCACCCAAATAGGTTCCCAGTCATACTGATAGAAAGCCTCAACGGTTAACGAATCTGTCAAACCAAGAGATGCCCACACCATACCTTGAGGTCTGAATGCTTCTTTTAGTTCAGCACCTGGCGCGTTAAGTATGTTCAAATCAACCGCGTTGATTTCACTGATCCCGTGGGCAATTAACGTACTTTCACCCCACGACACCACTTGATTACCAACACGGATTGAAAGTGGGTTAGCACCATTGTTTAAATCAAAGTTGCCATACACAAATGCATCTAATAAACGAATATCTTTACATTGTACTTCTGAGGCGCGGCTATCTTCACACGGGTCAAACTCTTTACCCGTTATTGGATCGCTGTAGTCATAGTTGCCATCGTTCAATTTGCGATCGTAAAAATACATACCACGTGCGAATAAACCGAAGTTTTCGTATTTCAATGATAACTCATGTAAACCTTTGACGATTTCAGAGGTAGTGTCACCTTGAGAATAGAGTAAATTACTTAAATCGTTGTTGCTTGAATAGGAACCTGGTTGAGCCCAAATTTCAGCTGAAGTATATTTATTATTGTTAAATGCACTGTAATTAGACCAATCGAATTGAGGTTGATTCACCTTACCAATTTGACCTTCCCAATCACGTTCCCCTACACGCCAGCTCGCACCAGCAGTCCAAGTTGAGTCAAATGTACCCTCAACTTCTCCCCAATCAAATGATATAGCATTAACACTTGGGATCATTAATAAACTCAATGCCGACGCCACCCCCAAAGCAAGTGCCGACTTGTTAAAACTATTTTTAACAATTTTCATTTTAGCTCTCCGTACCCTGCTGGATTTTTGTTTTAGGAATTACGCTCAACATCTTGTTATCTCACAGGCAACAATATTGTTACAGCAAATATTCTCCTTGAGCAAGACACTGTTAGAGATAATTTTCTAAAGAATTAAGCATGTAGGTACATTTGTGCTGTAGATTTATCAGAAGTGATTTAAATTAGGGAAAAGAAGGATATAAATTAAAGCATTAAAAGTTTAAAAAACACTTTAAATTCATGTGCATACTTTTAAGCTAAGTATTCAAGAAGGTGTGTAATAATCAATCGCCCGTTTAAAGTAATTACTCTAAGTTAAAATAAACAAATTATCGTTAAATACGATTTAATGAAACAAACTGACCCTTGTTATCTAAAACTAATTTGAAATAGCCCTGAATACCATTTTCAGTCAAGAAACGTCTAAAATGCCGACCATTAATCCACAGAATTCTTCCTTGAGTTTCATGGACCTCTATTTTATCAGCAACACCTTGATAATAAGGTAAAAAATCTCTATAGCTTATAGAAAGTTTGAAATGTAATTCCATAATATTAGGGCGGCATTCACTGCCACCCTCCTCCCACAAACGGTTAGCTTGCTAACGTCTTCGACACTTTCTCGTACATATCCTTGGATAAATCAGGTAAGGCTAAAAGTTGTTCTAAACACGCTTTAATCAAGGTTTGACGACCTAAATCAAACTTATGGAACTGAATTAATGGCGTCACCAATCGAGCGGCAATCTGTGGGTTTAAGTGATTAAGGGTAATTAAACATTCGGTTAAAAACGCATAACCTTTACCATCTTTACGGTGGAACTGATAAATATTGCCCGCCGCAAAACTCCCAATTAATGCCCGCACTCGGTTTGGATTGTTCATACTAAAACTCTTGTGTTGCTGTAATTGACGAAGACATTCAATGACCTCATCTGAATCACGGTTAGCCTGCAGCATAAACCATTTATCCATGACTAAAGGTGTATCTTGCCAACGCAATTCAAATGCCGACATTAGCTCATCACGGCAAGGTAAATCGCCCATATTCGCCGCCGTCAGTGCGCCGAGTGAGTCTGTCATATTACTCGCGTTCTCAAACTGAGCTATCACTAAATTATTAGCCTCATCCGATACCTTTGCTAGCCAAATAAGACATTGATTTTTTAACGCTCTTGCCTGATTTGTATCCTCTCCAATCAATGAACGATATAAGGTAACTAACTCATCTTCACAATATGAGGCTAACTCTGTTAACACAAATTCACGGGCTAGGGCTAAGGCATCTAAATCAACACACTCTGTTTGCTCAATCAGAGCAGATGCTGTCGGTATCGCTAATATTTCAGCGATTAACGCAAGGTCGAGTTTGGTATCTAATAATACGCCTTTAAAGCTATCGCGCACTCGAAGGTCGAGTGTCATGGCTTGTTGCTGTTGTAAACTCGCCACATTTTGCCAAATAGCTTGGCTCACTAAAGTGACAGAGGCTTCCCAGCGCGCGACTTCACTGCTGGCAAAACGCATTAAATGAACCAGTTGTTCAACATCAAAGTCATAATGTAATTTAACAGGCGCAGAGAAGTCTTGTAGTAATGAAGCTACCGGTTTGCGGGTTAATCCCTCAAAACTAAACACTTGCTCAGCTTGAGTAAAGTTAAGCACTTCAGTCACTAAAGACTGTCCATTGGCATCTAAAAGTTCAATACTGAACGGAATATGTAAGGGTGATGGGCAGTTTGCGAGACTTTGTTTAAGGGTTAATTGATAGGTGCCTGTTTGTGCATCGAAATTATCCATTGCAGTCACAATTGGTGTACCTGCTTGGCTATACCATAAACGGAATTGGGTTAAATCTACGCCGCTGGCATCTTCCATTGCTGCCACGAAATCATCGCAGGTAACGGCTTGGCCATCGTGGCGTTTAAAATACAACTTCATCCCCGCCTGAAACTTTTCTTCGCCTAGTAAAGTGTGCATCATACGGATCACTTCAGCACCTTTGTTATACACAGTCACAGTATAAAAATTATTCATCTCTATCACCGATTCTGGACGAATCGAATGAGACATAGGGCCTGAATCTTCGGCAAATTGCTGATTTTTTATGACTTTAATTGCATGAATTCGATTCACTGCACGTGAACCCACATCGGAACTAAATTCTTGGTCACGAAATACCGTTAGGCCTTCTTTTAGGCTTAACTGGAACCAATCACGGCACGTTACGCGGTTACCGGTCCAATTATGGAAATACTCATGGCCAACGACAGACTCAATACCGTGATAATCATCATCAGTAGCGGTTAAGGTATCTGCCAGCACATATTTAGTGTTAAAAATATTTAAGCCTTTGTTTTCCATAGCGCCCATATTGAAAAAATCGACCGCGACTATCATATAAATATCTAAATCGTATTCGAGATCAAAACGGCTTTCATCCCATGCCATTGACTTTTTCAGTGACGCCATTGCATGGTGGGCTTTATGTAAATTCCCTCTATCGACAAACACTTGCAAAATTACTTTACGGCGGCTGCGGGTAACAAACTCATCTTGTAATAAGTCAAAATCGCCAGCGACCAAGGCAAACAAATAGGCTGGTTTTGGAAACGGATCTTGCCAGCAAACATAATGGCGTCCTCCTTCTAATTCACCTTGATCGATTAAATTACCGTTACTCAGTAAAAATGGAAACGCAGCATTATCAGCTTCAATACGCACTGTATATTTAGCTAATACATCGGGACGGTCGAGAAAATAAGTGATACGTCTAAAACCTTCGGCCTCGCATTGTGTGCAATAGGCACCATCAGACATATACAGCCCTTCAAGGCTCGAATTAGCCTCAGGATCGAGCTTAGTAATGATGTTAAGCTCAAACTCATCAAGCGTCGTTTCTAAGACTAACTGGCCCGCACTCACATGATAAGGCACAACCTCACCATCGACAGTTAACGATACAATGTTTAAATCATCGCCATCTAACACTAACGCTTGTTCATGTTTAGCAGTGCGCTTTACTCGGCTTATCGCCTGTACTTGAGTTTCGTTACCCGCCAAATTAAAGGCTAAATCAATGGTTTCTATCGTAAAAAGAGGGGCTTGATAATCTTTTAAGTATTTTGCTTGAGCTGTCATTTTGATCCCTTTAACGCTGATCTAAATAAGAAAAAACGCGCCATAAGCGCGTTTTAATATTGGATAAATCGATTTGACTAGCGCCTATTTAGTAGCACTGGTTTTAGCCAGTTTTTGCACATCAGCCATATCTAGAGTGATATAGGCTGTTTCATCTAAAAATGCGTCTGGTAATTCGGCGTCGTCTTTAATGTCTTCCATTGATTTAACCGGAGCTAGACCATTGGCAACGCGGCGCTCATTAGTTCTATCGAGGGCTTTTTTCTCGTCTGCTTCACGAGAAGCAATACGTTCACTTTCAACCAGAGAAACCGTTTTCTCTTTATGATGCTTTTTAAAGTCGGCAATATCTTGATTGATATAAGCAAATTCTACACTATTTTTAATACGGTTTAAGTGCTTAGTCTCAAGACTCGCTACGAGCTCGGGTGTAACATCATTAAGAGTACCATATTGCGCCATAGGCACCTTATCCCAAGGTAAGGCATTCTTCTCTTCCGCTTCACCGTATTCACCTGGCTCTAACGCACTCGGGAAAGCTACATTAGGCGTAACACCCTTAAGTTGAGTGCTGCCACCATTAATACGATAGAACTTTTGAATCGTATATTGCACATGACCCAATGGTTTTTCATACATATCATAGATACGACCTAGGCTCTTATGTTGCTGCACGGTGCCTTTACCAAAGCTTGATTCACCAACTATCAGCGCGCGATCATAATCTTGTAGCGCGGCGGCAAAAATCTCAGAGGCAGAAGCACTATAACGGTCAACCATTACCGTCAATGGTCCAGCATAACTGGTTTTACCATCGTTATCGCGGTGCGCAGATACTCGGCCATCTGCATCGCGAATTTGTACCACTGGACCCATATCGATAAAGAGACCCGTCAGCAATACGGCTTCGGTTAATGCACCACCGCCATTACCGCGTAAATCAATTACGATACCTTCAACTTTGGCTTCATTTAACTTCACCAGTTCTTTTTCAACGTCCTGTGACAAATTCATGTAGAAACCAGGAATATGGATCACGCCGACTTTGCGATTAGCGTACTCACCGTCTTTAGGTTCAATCACTTTAGAGGTTGCCGCTCGGTCTTCCAGACGAATTTTATCGCGAATTAAGGTGACATTGAATGGCTTAGCATTCGAGCCACCTTTCTTAGGTAAAATTTGCAGCACAACTTTACTGCCCTTTGGACCCTTGATCAGTTCGACAACGTCATCTAAACGCCAGCCGATAACATCAACTATCTCTGCACCTTCTTGACCAACGCCGACAATCTTGTCTTCCGGTGACAGTTTTTCACTGCCAGCCGCTGGGCCGCCAGCAATTAAGCTTTTAATAACCGTGTAATCATCTTCCAGTTGCAGCTGTGCACCAATACCCTCTAGGCTTAAATTCATTTCCATTTGGAAACGTTCAGCATTGCGGGGCGAAAGGTAACTAGTATGCGGCTCAATGCTACGTGAAAAAGCGTTCATTACGCCTTGGAATACGTCTTCACTGTTAGTCTGAGTCAAACGTTTAATGGCATTGTTGTAACGCTTTTGCAAAACTTCTGCAATTTCAGGCCATTCTTTACCTGTGAGTTTTAGATTTAACGCATCGTATTTAACTCGTTGGCGCCATAACTCATTAATTTCTGTTTGATCTTTTGGCCATGCCGCTTCGTCACGGTCGTACTCATAGACATCACCGGGGACGGAGAAATCGATCGGTTTATCCAATAGCGATAAAGCGTAAACAAAGCCTTCGTAACGACGCTTTTGAACAATATCAAACATTTTATAGGCTGGTTCAAGTTCACCAGAACTGAGCATGTCATCAAATTGAGTCGCGTAAGGCTTAAAACTATCGACATCAGCTTGCGTTAATACATTGCGACGATAATCCAATTGCTGCAGATAACGATCGAAAATTTGCGCAGAAAAGGCATCATCAAGGTTAAATCGGTGATAATGCGAGCGAGTATATAAATCCGTTACCCGTTTGCTAGCAACCTTATGTTGCGCTTCCTGCTTGAGAGTGGGTAACTCGCTGATTTGAATAGTAGGTGGTACGGCCCAAGCCGAAAATCCGACAAAAACTGTGGCGATAGAGGTAGCCAAAGTGAGGTTTCGCATCAACAAGTTACTCCGTTTTAATAAATGATTACAGCAGGATATGTTCTGCTCTAACTTTGATCGTTAGGCCACTATCAAGCTGAACATGAATATCTTCCTTGTTAATATCAGTAATGACGCCGGCTACGGGAGTCATACCTAATTTAACATTGACGCGTTGTTTTTTCGTTAAATCAGTCAATTGAGCCTGAACATAATTAATCACTGGCGCAGCTTTAGGTGCTGGCTTAGCTGGACGTTCAGTTTTAGGGCGTTGAGGAGTCGTCACCTTTTTAGGCGCTTTCTTTGCCGCAGGCTTTGGTGCTTGTGCAGCACGTTTTGCTTTGGCCTTCTCTTGGCTCTCTTTCAACATAGCTTGAGCATGGTCAATATGCTCTTGCTCTAACTCACCGCAAGGTTCGCCATCCAGATTAACGCGTTGTGCGCCTGTTTTAACAGACTTCAAATAGCGCCAGCTACTGGTGTAACGTCTTAAGGCAACTCTGAGCTGAGTTTTACTGACTTTAGAATCATCAGCCAACCTTTCAGCCAAATCTTGAAACAACCCGATTTTTAATGGCTTAGTTTCACCTTCAGCAATAAAGCACAAAGGAAATGTTTCATACAAATACGCCAAAATTGCATTGGTGTCGGTCAACTTTTCTGTTGATTCCATCATTACTTCCACAGTCAAAAAATAGACATCGATTCGAGGTGATATTGATCAACTTCTTACGAGTCATTTATCTTCGTTAAACTCAATAGTGAGTCAACGTACAAATTAGCATCCTAGCTGCGTTTACTAAAGTTAAAAAATAGACCTTAACAAATTTTTTACAGCTCAAAACACTAAGCTTATTTATTGCATGCTAATCAAACCAGCTTAATGCGTGCAGGCACATATTATAAGGCGCACGCCACCGATTGCGACTATGAATTATGCATTATTGTACGCAAATTAATCAAATAGGCAGTTTTCAAAACTTTTAACCAATAATTCGAGCCCTTTTTGGTCTTCTTCATCGAAACGATCCAAGATAGGGCTGTCAATATCCAGCACTGCAATCACTTTGCCTTGTGCTCTAACCGGCACAACAATTTCTGAATTACTGGCAGAATCACAAGCAATATGACCATCAAATTGATTAACATCGGCCACTCGCTGAGTTTGATTGGTCAATGCTGCCGTACCACATACCCCTTTTCCGAATGGAATACGCGTGCATGCGACTTTGCCTTGAAACGGACCAAGCACCAGTTGTTCGCCACGCATCACGTAGAATCCAACCCAGTTAAGCTCAGTTAAGTTATCATTAAGTAAGGCTGAAAAATTTGCCATGCCCGCGACAAGGTCATCTTCACCGTCCAGCAAAGCTAATACTTGACGATTAAGTGATTCATAGAATTTCGATTTCATTACATTTCCTAACACTTTTATTCTGCTGCTTCGGTCTTTTTAGCCGCTTTTTTCGCAGTAGATGGATTCGTTGGCGTACTATTAACCTGAACGACCCCTTTAAGCAAGTTCGTCAGCTCATCTTTATTATTAGCGAAGTAAAATGCGAGCTTTTCGCTCACACTTTCATCTATACCCAAATCGGCTTGTTGAATAAAAGGGATCAAGTTATCGGCGATATCGAGCATCTTATCGTAGGCATCAGCCTCCCTCTTAGATGTGAATGTCATCTTTTCAACCCCTTCTCTGACCACGACAAACTGTGTTATTACTGCCATGACTGCCTCGCACTGTTTTTATATACAGTGGCTAGAGTGACATAGATTGAACTTGTGATGCAAGTGTTCTGATTAATCTGATATTATTGGTCTACTTTCGTTGCCAAAATAATATAAACGTTAGCGTGTGTTAAACGATCATTAACACGACATCACGTATGAACCTCGCTGTTACTACTCAACATTAGGTTAATAATATTTTTATATGCATGAAAACGCAGCAGAAAATTCAATAACCTTATGCCGTTCCTGTGATTTGGCAATTCGCAAGCGAGCTTTGCCTAGCGGCGTAAGAGCACTTTGTCCACGTTGTAGCACTGCACTTTATGACACACCCTATTGCTCTGTAAATGGTATGTTAGCCCTGTGTATTACAGCGTTAGTATTTTATTTTCCAGCAAACTTCCTGCCTGTGCTTGAGATCCATTTTCTTGGCAGCATTCGCACCACCACGGTGTTTCAAGGGGCATTTGCCGTATTTGATCAAGGTTATTGGTTAGTAGGATTAGCCGTACTCACCGCCGCAGTGGTTGGTCCGGGCTTATTACTGTTATCTATTTTGGCACAAATTTTAATTGTCAAATGGGGTTTGAATAGTGTTTTTTGGCGTAAATCTTTAAAACAGTTATTAAAATTTCATGGTGCACTATCGCAGCTTTCAATGTTAGAAATTTATGTGATCAGTTTTTTGGTGTCTTCATTCCAGCTTTCTGATTTTTCAGATATTTACTTTGGAATGGGTACGTTTTGCTTCACCATGCTATTTCTTGTCACCTTGTTCTTACAACGAGAATACCACTTAGAACACATGTGGACATTATTAGAAGGTCATTGCTGATATGAAGCAACAAGGTAAAGATATCGGCCTATGTTTATGCAAGATGTGCCGACAACTAAACAGTACTGAGCTCACTCACTGCCAGCGCTGCCAAGCAGAGCTGCATATTAGGGACTATTCCAGCCTACAAAAAAGTTGGGCACTACTGATCACTGCCGCTATTTTGTTAGTGCCTGCCAATATTTATCCTATCACCATACTGACAAACCAAGGGCAAGTGCGGCACGACACTATTTTTTCAGGCATTTTACATTTAGTAAATTCTGACATGCTCCCCATTGCCATGATTGTCTTTACTGCCAGTATTTTAGTGCCATGGATTAAAATTATCGGTTTATCCATTTATCTGTGTGCAATTAGTTTCGATATTCCCATTTCAAAAAAGAAATTGATGGTGGGCTTTCATGCTATTGAATGGATTGGCCGCTGGTCTATGCTCGATTTATTCGTTATTTCCATCACAGTGGCATTAGTGAACATGGGGCAACTACTCGACGCAAAGCCCGCCCCCGCCGCAACTGCATTTGCCTTGGTTATTCTGTTAACTCAGCTAGCCGCCAAAGTGTTAGACACTCGTTTACTCTGGGATCGATTGGAACCTCAAGATGACACAAATTGAATCGCCAAAAGTTGTAAAGAAAAAACTCTTCTCGCCTATTTGGCTACTGCCTATTGTCGCGTTGGCATTAGGGGCTTGGCTGGGTATTAAGAGTATTAAAGAATCGGGTATTGAAATTCAAATACATTTCCCGAGTGCGACTGGGATTGATGTCGGTAAAACCTTAGTCAAATACCAAGGCTTAACTGTGGGTAAAGTGAAAGACATCGGCATCGATGAGGATTTAAAAGGCGTGAACGTCAAAGTCATGATGGACTATCGCGCCAAACCTTTTTTAAATAAAGAAACCCTATTCTGGCTCGTTACCCCTAAAGCCAGCATAACTGGTGTTGAAGGTTTAGATGCATTGTTCTCGGGTAACTATATTGCAATTCAGCCAGGAAAAGGCAGTGACGCCACTTTCTTTGAGGCCGAGCGACAACCGCCACCAATGCTAATTGGTTCTGAAGGTGTGATGGTTGAACTCTCTTCAGATAAACTCGGGTCACTCGATGTTGGTTCGCCAATATTCTTCCGCCAAATACCTGTGGGTAGCGTAGCGAGCTATCGTTTAGACGGTAATCAAAGAGTACTGATAAGCGTCTTTATTCAAGAACAATACGCTCGATTAGTGAAGAAAAACTCACACTTTTGGAATGTCTCTGGCGTAAAAATTGATGCTTCGCTTACGGGTATTCAAGTCAACTCTGAAAGCTTGGCATCAATCCTTGCTGGCGGTGTAAGTTTTAGCTCTGACGATGCAGCACCTATCGCCCAAAATGGCGATACGTTTACGCTTTTTGACTCAGAAACCACCGCCCTTGGCGGCATTGAAGTCAACCTAACAATGGCCGACGGTAGTGGTGTTAATAAAGGCACTCGCATCGTTTATCGCGGTATCAATATTGGTAGTGTGTTAAATAAACAACTTAGTCACGATGGCATAACGGCTGTAGCTAAATTTGAACCTCAATATGGTTCGCTCTTAACCAACGATGGCGTGTTTTGGCTTGAGGGTGCCGATATTTCACTTTCTGGAATTAAGAATCCAGAACGGTTACTGACGGGTAGTGTGATCAACTTCTTACCGGGCATCAAGGCTCAAACAGCTATGCCAACGAGCTTTATTTTGCAATCGAAAGCGCCTGATTTACTGCAATCAAAAAAGCGTTTATTAACCTTAACCTCTAGTGAAAACATGGGCATTGCACCAAGTGCTGAAGTACGTTACAAACAAATTCCTATTGGTAAGGTGCTTAGCGTTAAGTTAACTAAAGATTTATCCGCGGTGGAATACCAACTGGAGCTACAACCTGAATTTGCCAGTCTGCTACGCAGTGATAGCTATTTTGTGCCTGAATCGGCTTTAACAGTAAATGCCTCTTTAGACGGTATATCCGTTAAAACCAGAGATTTCACCACCTTCACCCAAGGTGCTATTAGTTTATTCCAAGGTCACGGTGATACTCCTTTAACCGCTAACAGCAATCTTACTCTGTTTAGTTCTGTGGATGCTGCGACGGATTTTTATGATCGCCAACAGCAAACGCATGTAACATTAGTCAGTCAAGATGGCGCCGATGTCAGCCAAGGCTCACCGATTTACTATAAAAAAATGCAAATAGGGTTAGTTGAGTCTGTGAACTGGCAAAGCAAAACCGAAGACTTTGCCATTAAGCTCGCGATTGATAAACAGTTCCAATCCTTGCTGAAAAAGCCCAATGTATTCTGGCGTAACAGCGCCATGGACATCAGCGCCAGCCTTGCTGGTATTGATGTGGCGGTTGCGCCGCTTCAAGGAGCATTGAAGGGCAGCATTAGTCTGGGATTACTTGATGATAGTGACAAAACTAGCAGTGCAGCCCACTTAAAGCTCTATGAGAGCAAGCAACTGGCATTAGCGCAAGCCCAGGCGATTCGCCTCACCTTACCCGCATCATCAAAACTTGCAGCAAAGGCCGCGATCCGTTATCAAGGGCATCAAGTGGGTGAAGTATCGCAGGTGAAGCTTAATGCCGATCTAAATACCCTCACCGCGACTGCCTATCTATATGGAGAATATGCCGAACATTTCAGCCGCAGTGATTGTGAGTATCATTTAGTAGACGCGCAAATTTCCCTTGCGGGAATTAAAGCGCCAGCAACCTTAATAACGGGCCCCTATATCGGTGTGCTGCCAGGTAAAAGTAATCAGAAATCGACACAGTTTGTTGCCAACCTCACAGCCAGCAGCTATGCCAATGTTGTCGAAGATGCGCTTAAGTTTACCTTAGAAGATAAAAACTTAGGCTCGATGAAAATCGGCACGCCGATTTTCTTCCGTGGTATCAAAGTCGGTCAAATTGATGGCTACAGCCTATCGACACAGGGTAATAGCGTGCTGATGCAGGCGCATATTGAGCCGCAATACAAACACTTAGTGAATCAAAGCAGTCAGTTCTGGGATGCCTCAGGCATTAAAGTTGATGTGGGCTTGTTCTCTGGTGCGCAAATCGAAGCAGGCTCGCTAGAAACCTTACTCGCGGGCGGCATCAATGTCGCGACTAAGGATACGACTCAAGCGAATAATCGCTTAGCAGCAGGGGCAATATTAACGTTACAACATAAAGCCGAAACTGAATGGCAAGATTGGACTCCTAGTCAGTAATAGTACCAAGTTAAACCTTTATAAAAAAATCAGGCACATTAGCGCCTGATTTTTTATTACTACTATCTCAACCCTTCTCCACCATACATGGCATAAACGCACTTATCTTAAAACGCTAAGCTTTTTAACCATAAAACCAATAACAGACAGCGATGGCAGCACTTATACCCGCAAAATCGGCGGTTAATCCACAGGCTAAGGCATGTCGTCCATGACGAATACCCACAGATCCAAAATACACCGCTAAAACATAAAAAGTAGTTTCAGTACTGCCCTGAAAAATCGCCGCTAATCGGCCTGCAAAAGAATCGACGCCATGGTGATCCATGGTTTCTAACATCATAGCTCTGGCGCCTGAGCCACTAAAAGGTTTCATCAGTGCAGTTGGCATAGCATCGACAAAACGAGTATCGAAACCTAATAAACGCACGCCAGTGGCAATCAGTTGCAACAAATAATCCAGAGCGCCAGATGCGCGCAGCAAACCAATGGCCAATAACATAGCGAGCAGATAAGGAATTAGCTGAATTGATTGAGCAAAACCTGCTTTTGCCCCATCAATAAACTCATCATAAACCGCCACTTTGCGAATACCAGCAACAATCACAAAGGTAAACACCAGTAACAGTAAAATGCCATTACCCATTACTGTCGATACAGTGCCTATCGCCTGTGCACTTAAGGTCATTAAATAAAACCCACTCGCCACTAAGCCAGAGAGCATCAAGGCGCCATAACCGAGCACGACCGAATTCAATAGCGAAATCCGCTGCACTAATGCCACCACCAGCAAGCCCGCTAGTGTTGATGCTGAGGTTGCCAGTAAAATCGGCAGAAAAATATCCGCAGGGGCAGTAGCACCTTGCTGGGCGCGGTAAAGAAATACCGTTACTGGCACTAAAGTGACAGAGGAAGTATTGAGTACTAAGAATAAAATTTGCGCATTGGTCGCCACGGTTTTTAATGGATTTAAACTCTGCAAATCATGCATAGCCCTTAAACCAAGCGGCGTGGCTGCATTATCCAAGCCAAAAATATTCGCGGTTAAATTCATGGTAATGCTGCCAAAGGCAGGATGTCCCTTAGGGACTTCTGGCATCAAACGGCGCAGTAATGGCTCAAACATAAAGGCGATAGCACCAACAACACCGGCCTTTTCACCGACCTGCATCAATCCCATCCACAGAGAGAGTACGCCAATCAGCCCAAGGGATATTTCAGCGGCAAGCTTAGCGCTAGCAAATAATGCAGCTACCGAAACCGATAAAACGTCAAAGTGACCATTTAACAACTGCACCGCAATTGCGAGCAGTGCCGTGATAAAAAAAGCTAACCACACACGATTTAGCACACCTATCCCCTTTATTTTACTTATTTTTATTCTATTAAACTTAACGCTGCAGTGCGTTAACTTTGGTGGTTCAATTCAATATCTGTACGATTGTCAGTGCCTATCGCGTTAAGTGGCCACATCCACAGAGTATCAAAGGAGAAAATCTCAGCCCTAATAAGGGATTATGATATACTTGCGCCCGTTGAAACACAGTCTATTTCCCTCTCGTGCAATGAAATCAATGGTCCAATAACGTCAATGGTTCAATTAAATCAAAATTTTATCAACACAATCACCCAAGAACTCCCCGCCCATTTATCCATGGACGAGTTTATTGCCGCCTGCGACAGGCCGCTTAGACGCTCCATTCGAGTTAATACCTTAAAAATCAGCAGTGACGATTTTAAAACGCTGATGCAGCCTAAGGGTTGGAGGTTCGAGTCGATTCCTTGGTGCGCTGATGGTTTTTGGATAAGCTACGACGAAGAAGAACAACTCGGCAATGCTTTAGAGCATATTCAGGGCTTATTCTACATTCAAGAAGCCAGCTCTATGTTGCCGCCAACAGCACTTTTTACACACAATGCAAATTGGCAATGCGTACTCGATCTCGCATCAGCGCCAGGTTCAAAAACCACTCAAATGGCTGCACTAATGCAAAACCAAGGTTTATTGGTGGCCAATGAGTATTCGGCAAGCCGCGTGAAAGTCTTACACGCCAACGTACTGCGTATGGGCGCAAGCCACTGCGCACTGACCCATTTTGATGGCCGTGTGTTTGGTGAATACTTGTATGAAAGTTTTGATGCTGTGCTCATCGATGCGCCATGTGGCGGCGAAGGCACAGTGCGTAAAGACGTCGATGCGCTAAAGCATTGGAGCCTAGACGATGTGGTGGCGATTAGCGAAACTCAAAAAGCCTTAATAGAATCCGCTTTTCTCGCCCTGAAACCCGGCGGCAGTTTAGTTTACTCGACCTGCACCTTAAATCGCCTCGAAAACCAAGGCGTATGTGAGTATTTAAAACAAGCCTACGGCGATGCCGTGCAATTTGAATCCTTACATGATTTATTTGATGGTGCAGAAAAGGCCACAACTGCTGAAGGTTTCTTACATGTCTGGCCACAGATTTACGACAGTGAAGGTTTTTTCGTCGCAAAATTAACCAAAACCGCCTCAGTGCCGCGTTTACTGCCCGAGCCTAAACAGCAAAAAAACTTTCCTTTTACGCCCGCTTCAGCAAAACAAGCTCAAGGAATTAAAGAGTATTTTCAGCAAGATTTAGGCATAAACTTGCCGGACGAACTCATTATGATTCGCGATGACGAATTTTGGTTATTTCCGCACGTGTTCAACAACTTTATCGGTCGTATGCGATTTCAGCGTATTGGTATTAAACTCGCCGATAACAGTAAGCACGGCTTTAAAGTGCGCCATGAAGCAATTATTGCATTAGCGGGAAAGCAGCTTAGCCCAGCGGCAAAAACGGTTGATGTAAATGATGTTGAAGCCAAAGAGTATTTAATGGGACGAGATATTCCTTTAAATACAGCAGTAAAAGCCCAAGGTGAAGTGATTGTTTGTTATGGCGGCGCCCCATTAGGCATGGCGAAACACTTAGGCAATAAATTAAAAAACAACCTGCCCAGAGACTTAGTAAAAGATAAAGTGTTACTGCTGCCAGAACAGATAAAATCGTTATAGTATCGCTGTTTTTTAGCGATAAATAACCTAAAAAAGGGGAAGGATAAAAAACTCGAGGATAAAAACTCAGCTACACTGAATCTATTGTAAAGCGTGCTGTATGGCGCTTTCATCTGTAGCGCACGGCTCTTCAATGAGCCATTCCCCTAGGCCCAAACAGCTTTAATCGTTTTGGGCCTTTTTTTATACCTGTATAGGGCAAACACGCCAACATATCGCCTTGGGTAAAGCACACTACTATCGGCCAACCAAACGCGCCGCATCTTTGAATAAATTAAAGAAGTTATTGCTGGTGTACTCTGCTAGCTCTTCGTAACGCTCACCTCTAAGCTCGGCTACGAACTCCGCGACATCACGCACATAGGCAGGCTGGTTCTCTTGTCCACGGTGCGGAATAGGTGCCAAATAGGGGGAATCCGTTTCAACTAGCAGGCGATCCTGAGGCACTTTACGAATCACGGTACGCAGTTCACCAGCATTTTTAAAGGTGACTATGCCTGACACTGAAATATAAAAGCCCAAATCAATCGCCGCTTTCGCCATTTCCCAGTTTTCAGTAAAGCAATGCAACACACCGCCAACTTTATCTGCGTTGCCCTGCTTTAACATATTGATGGTGTCTTCACGTGCATCACGGGTATGCACAATCAAAGGTTTATTTACTTCTACTGCTAGGGCTATTTGTTGTTCAAAACATTGTTGTTGCAGTAATTTTGTATCATCAGCATAAAAATAATCTAAGCCAGTTTCACCAATCGCAACCACTTTAGGATCAGTAGCGAAGCGACGAATTTGCTCAACATCGAGCCCTTCTTTCACATCTAAAGGATGCACACCCGATGATAAAAATACCTGTTCAAAGGCTGCCACCTTATCTCGCATCGACTCAAATCCTTGCTGACGCACATTGACGCACAACATATAATCGACGCCACGAGCTTTAGCACTAGCAAGAATATTTTCTAAGGTTTGTTGATCTGGCGCCGCTTTGAGGCGATCAAGATGACAGTGTGAATCAATAAGCACAGAGATTTCCAAGCAGAGTAATAAAAGGACGACAAGGATACCCAGCCAAAGGATCGAGGTCAAATTCCATAGACATTAACAACAGGTTTTGACCGCGAGTAAGCGTTAACAAATGAGTTATAGACCTACATAGTGCAGGTTAAATCGCCAGATGCGAGTTCACGGGAAAGTAACTTTTCGATATGATGTTTATGACTATCGGGCTCAGATACTATTTTAATACCAATGCCCACAGGACGGCCGCCAGAAGCGCCTAAAGGATTTATCCAGACCACGATACCGCGAAATTCATTCATGAGTGTTGCGCCCGGCAAACGATATGAAATCGTCAGTGGCTGACCGAGATAATGGCTTTCACTGGTTGCAATGAACAATCCTGCCGGCTTAATAAACGGCATATAGGCGCGGTATAGCTGATGTAAGGTATCAAAATTAACGACGAGATCTACCATGGTATATTTCTTATTTTATTATCTCTCTATATTCTAAGACATAACTTTGACACAAGGCCAGATAATTGACGCTCGGCATTGTACTCAAACTATGACACATTCCCATGATCTTCGCCGCCAAGTTCCCGATCTGCGCTTGGATAAACGCATCTTGATGGCTGTTTTTTAATAAAACTTGTCGCATCAGTAAGTATAAAACCTTAAGAGCATCAATTATTTGTTGTTCACTTATTATTAACAAACTAGCACACAGATGACCCGACGACAAACTTTGAGCCCAATCTTTGCGAAACTGTAGCAAAGATTGATAGCGACTTTGCTGCACGTCGTTAGTTAGCAAACTCTCTGCCAGCTTTAATGGCCCACCCACTACGCTAAGGCACCAAGTCACATCTTCTTGGATGGCGCACTGTTGCGCTAACCAATTTTTAATCGTTTCTCTGTTCGGTACCACAAAAGGAATCCGCTGACAGCGGCTGCTGACAGTCGCCATCAAACGTGCAGGCGTATCTGATTGCAATATGAGTAAAGTGTCTTTACCGGGTTCTTCAAGGGTTTTAAGTAGCGCATTGGCAGCGGCGGAGTTAAGTCGCTCACTATGATGAATAACAGCGACACGTCGGCCATTTTGCTGTGCAGTGGCGGTTAGGCGAGTGCACAGTTCACGAATTTGATCGACCTTAATTTGATTACCATCAGCGGCAATATGGTAAAAATCGGGATGATTACCCGCATCAAACAGCTGGCAAGACTTACAAAAACCGCAGGCTCCTACTCGCGTGGGTTGCACACACATGGCCGCACGCGCCATAAAAATAGCCAGTAATTCGCCGCCATAGGCAGAATCAATACCGACGAGCTGAGCATGGGGGATTTTTTGTCCGATTAATTGCGCTAAAAATGCTTGCCTTGGCGTTTCAAGCCAAGGCAATTGCTCAGCCGTATATGCTAACTCGGCTACCATGTCATCGCCTGTAGCACGGCTAAAATATCCTTATGAACTTCGGCCATGGTTTGACTCGCATCAATAACAATAATGCTGTCATCTTCGCTGGCAAGTTTAAGATACGTGGCACGAGCCCGCTCGAAAAAATCAATCGCTTGTTGCTCAATTCTATCCAGTTCACCGCGCTTAGCTGCGCGTGCGAGCCCAAGCTTAGGATCTAAATCTAGGTACAAAGTCAAATCAGGTTTAAATCCTTTTAACGTGGCATGGCTCACCGCCTCCACTAACGGCATTAAGCCCCTGCCACCACCTTGATAGGCCAGTGACGATAAATTATGCCGATCGCCCAACACCCACAGTCCTTGCGCGAGCGCAGGTTTAATCACATTAGCAATCAACTGTGCTCTAGCGGCATAAATCAATAAACACTCGGCCTCATCACATAGTGGATCGCTAGCATCGGCTATTTTGACTAAATCGCGGATGCGTTCAGCGAGCGGCGTACCGCCTGGTTCGCGGGTACAAGTTGGCGCCTGACCGCTATGTTTTTCAATAAAATCACGAATGAGGGCAATGGCGCTCGACTTACCCGCACCTTCTAACCCCTCAATAACAATAAACTTTGCATGAACTGACATGGGATTTCTCTGTTTTTACTTAGGTGACTTTACTGGCGCTACTGGTTTTTTCTTGCGCTGGTATATATCAACGGCATTATTGTGTTCTTCAAGCGTACTGGAAAACACATGGGTGCCATCGTTGCGCGATACAAAATAAAGATAACTCACGCTGGCAGGTTTAGACACTGCAGCTAGTGACGCTTTACTCGGCGCTGCAATCGGGGTCGGTGGTAATCCAAAGATACGATAAGTATTAAACGGCGTTTCTTCGACTAAATCTTTACGGGTAATATTACCCTTATAGCGCTCACCCATACCGTAAATTACAGTCGGATCGGTTTGTAGGCGCATGCCTTGATTAAGACGATTAACAAATACTCCCGCTATTTGCTCCCGTTCATGGGCCTGACCAGTTTCTTTTTCAACTATCGATGCCAAAATTAACATTTCGTAGGGTGATTTTAACGGTAAATTGGGCGCTCGTTCTGCCCACGCTTTGGCAAGCTCCTGCTCCATCATTTTATAACTTTGAGTCAGTAGGACTTTAACATCTGCCTCAGCAGTATAATGGTAAGTGTCGGGGAAAAATTTACCTTCGGGCAACGCGGAGTCATCACCCTGCTCCATCAATACCGCCACAAAGACCTCTGGCGACATTTTTAAATGCGGAGCACTGGCTAATTGTTGTTCCCACTCAGCGATAGTTTTCCCTTCAACTAAGGTTAAACTGAAGGTTTTAACCTTGCCGACAATCAAATCATTAAGTAAATCAGTAACGGTTTGTAATGGTGACATTTCGTAAAGCCCGCTACGAATATTCGCCAGCTCAGGGCGAAACTTTAGTAACCATTTGAGTTTCCAAGTATCTTGGATCACGCCGTCATCAGCGAGTTGTTGTGCCAATTGATTCACACTGGTACCGCGGGCAACAGTCAACTCTCTAGGCTCACTTAAACTTAGCGGTGTTTGGCTGTATTCAATCACTGTTTGATAGCCCCAAAAAGCTCCCACACAGGCTAACGTCAGCAAGGTCAACAGGGTTGAACTGGCAATAATAATGATTTTTTTCATAGGATAAGTGAAAGTGTCTGTCTAAGTTGCGCAGTAATAGGAGTACGAGTGAATGTGAGCGAATCAATCGCTAGCACATCCACTATGCCTAAAATGCTGTTAGTGATAAACGCTGAGTCAAATTCGATTAAACGCTCGGCGCCAACGGGCAAACATTCAATATTGATGTTCTGTTCAAGCAAGGCGAGCATAACCTGCTCACGCATCACGCCCGCCACGCCACACAGCGCTAATGAAGGAGTAAATACGCAATTACCTTTGATAAAAAATACATTCGCCATTGAAGACTCAATCACATTATCTTCAATATCAGTCACTAGCCAGTCGTCAAAGCCCTGCGGTAGCGGATGAGATTTTATCAACACCTGCTCGAGTCGATTTAAGTGCTTTACTCCAGCCAATAAAGGCTGCAAACCTAAGCGTATCGACGAGGTTTTAAGGCAAATACCCCGTTGTTGCCACTGGATATAATGGCTCGGAATAGTATGCACTGAAACAATTTCAGTAGGTTTAACTGTTTCTGGTGGTGTGTAGCCACGGCCACCAACACCACGGGTAACGATTAACTTAATACAATGCTGTGGATACTCAATGGCTAAAGCCTGAAGCTGTTGTTGCAATGCTTCACTCATTTGCCATTGAAATCCAAGTCTTGCGGCGCCTGCAGTTAAACGAGCTTGATGGGTTTCAAAAAATAAAACCCCCTCAGCGCCGGTTCGCATGGTCGCAAACAGGCCATCACCGTAGGCAATGCCTCGATCGGTAGGATCGATATTCGCCTGCGCTACGCCGTTTACCCAAATCACCAGACTTAGTCCTGACTGATACGGCTAGCCACCGCTTCTTGTTGATCTTTGTATTTAGCATTCTTGCGAGTGTTATAAGGACGGGCGACCGCATGATTTAGGCGTTCAAAATTAAGCGCGCCTATGGTCATACGCGGGCGTAGGGCTAAAGGTAACTTGCCGCTGTTAAAAAACTCGAGCACAATTTTCCCCTGCCAACCCGGATCGATTCGGTGCGCAGTCACATGCACCATTAAGCCTAAACGTGCCAGTGATGAACGGCCATCAAGCCAACCGACGATATCGGCGGGTAACGTCACGCTCTCATAGGTGACGGCCAGCGCTAATTCGCCAGGATGCAAGAAAAAGGCTTCTCCATCGGGGATTTCGATAATCTCACTCATCACCCGATCGAGCGCCGTTTGCATTTCAGCACTAGGGCCACTCAAGTCGATAAAAGGCGCGGTATGATCTTTAAAGACTCGAAACTGTCCACCTAAGCGCACGTCAACACTGACGCCTGAAATAGCCTCAATGCCGGGGCGAGGTTCTATTACAATAGTGCCGTTATCAAGGGCTTGTTCAATTTCGATATCAGTTAAGCGCATCTTGCCTATTACTCCTTGAGTTGCTATTTCGTTATTTCGCCAGTAAATGTTGAATACGCGTTTTTAAAATATCGGTCGCTATACGATTTTTACCGCCACGGGGCACGATAATGTCGGCGTATTGTTTCGATGGATCAATAAACTGTAAGAACATTGGGCGCACGGTTTTTTTGTATTGAGAAATCACCGATTCCATAGTACGGCCGCGCTCTGCCACATCACGGGTTAAACGACGTAAGAAACAAATGTCTAGTGGTGTATCCATAAACACACTCGCATCCATCAGTGCACGTAACTTAGGGTCAGTCAGTAACAAAATACCTTCTAAGATAATGACCTTTTTAGGGGTCATAGTAAGCGTTTCTGCGGTGCGGGTGTGTTCAGTATAACTATAACAAGGGATATCAACAGCTTCGCCAGACTTAAGTAACTGTAAATGGGTACACAGCAGTTGGTGGTCTAGCGCTTTGGGATGATCGTAATTGGTTAATATCCGTTCATCCATGGATAAATGACTCTGATCGCGATAATACGCATCTTCATTAATTACCCCTATTTGATCTGTGCCTAAATCGCGACGTAATTCGTCAAAAATCGTTTTGGCAATTAAACTTTTGCCCGATGCTGACGCGCCTGCAATTGCAATAACGACACACTGCTGAGAATTCATACCCTTAAACCTTACTCGTCGTCTGACATGCTGATAGAAACTGCTTTTTGGCTCTGTTTGAGTGCCAATTCGGCGCCCACTTTACGGGCAATTTCCCGATAAAGTGCGGCTACTTCGCTGTCAGGATCCGCTACCACTGTAGGAGAACCGATATCCATTGCTTCACGAATATTAATATGTAGCGGCAAAGCCCCTAACAATGGCACGTTATAACGCTCGGCCATTTTACTGCCACCGTGCGTACCAAATGGGTGTTCTTTATGGCCACATTCAGGACATAAATGAAAACTCATATTTTCGACAATACCCAGCACTGGAATGTTCACTTTTTGGAACATGTTGATGCCTTTTTGGGCGTCAGCCAGCGCGATATCTTGTGGCGTTGTAACAATAACTGCGCCACTTACAGGCACTTTTTGCGACAACGTTAATTGAATATCCCCAGTACCTGGCGGCATATCAATCACTAAATAATCCAGCTCTGGCCATTGGGTTTCGTTCAGCAATTGTGCCAGTGCGCCAGCAGCCATAGGACCACGCCATACGGCGGCCTCATCACCACTGAGCATAAAACCAATCGATTGCGCGGCAATGCCATGGGCACTGGCTGCGGTCATATGTTTGCCATCGGGTGAAACCGGTTTGAAATTAGGAATGCCTAACATCATAGGCACGGACGGACCGTAAATATCCGCATCGAGGATACCGACTTGTGCGCCTTCTGCTGCTAACGCTAAAGCAAGGTTAACCGCAGTAGTTGATTTACCTACACCACCTTTACCTGATGCAACTGCAATCACTTGTTTTACATTAGCAATAGGCGCAATAGCAGATAAAGCGGAATAGACTTTAGGTTGAAAATCAATTTCGCATTCAACCTCATCGATAGCATCAAGAACGGCTAACTTGTTCGTCAACGCCATCACAGTATCGCGATACTGTGTCATGCAAGGGTACGGATAAACTAAGCCAAGCAACAAACGCTTACCTTCCAACGCAAGTTTGTTTACGCATCCTGCGCTCACTAACCCCTTTGATAAATACGGGTCAACAAATGAATCGAGAATAGCCAGAACAGGCTCGAGAAGATCGTCATTTAGACGATAATCGGTTTGTATTGAAGACAAAAGAATTACCCCCACTGATAAATTTGTGCAAGTGTACCAGATAATGCTGAAAACATTAGCGCAGTTTTAGCTCAATCGACTCAGGTTTTGATGAAAATCATCCTGTAATCAGTTAGTATCTCTACCAATATTTTTGGCCCACCACGATATTTGAGAACAGATGGCAACTTCACAACGTAAAATTCTCGTGACCAGCGCACTTCCCTATGCAAACGGACCGATACACTTAGGTCACATGTTGGAATACATCCAAACTGATATCTGGTCGCGTTATCAAAAACTTCGTGGACATGAGTGCCACTATATTTGTGCCGATGATGCCCATGGCACGCCAATCATGCTCAAAGCACAGCAATTAGGCATCGCGCCTGAAGATATGATTGCCCAAGTGAACACTGAACATCAGCAGGATTTTGCTGATTTCAATATTGCTTTCGATAACTATCACAGCACCCACAGTGAAGAAAACCGCGTATTGGCGAACGATATTTATCTTAAACTACGTGCCAATGGTTACATCAAGAGCAAGAGCATTTCTCAGTTGTTCGATCCTGAAAAATCCATGTTCCTGCCCGACCGTTTTGTTAAAGGGACATGCCCTAAGTGTAAGTCGCCTGACCAATACGGCGATAACTGCGATGCCTGCGGCGCAACTTATAGCCCAACCGAACTGATAAACCCTAAATCAGCGGTATCGGGTGCAACGCCAGTAATGAAAGATTCTGAGCACTTTTTCTTTGACCTACCCGCCTTCGAAGGCATGCTAAAAGAGTGGACCCGCTCGGGCGCTCTGCAAGTCGAAATGGCTAACAAACTCGACGAATGGTTTGAGCAAGGTTTAAAACAGTGGGATATTACCCGTGATGCACCGTATTTTGGTTTCGAAATCCCCGATGCGCCGGGCAAATATTTCTACGTTTGGCTAGATGCGCCAATTGGTTACATGGGTTCATTTAAAAATCTATGTGACAAACGTCCAGAGCTGAGCTTCGATGAGTTTTGGGGTAAAGATTCTACAGCCGAGGTTTATCACTTCATTGGCAAAGATATTGTTTACTTCCACAGCTTGTTCTGGCCCGCCATGCTGCACGGCTCAGGCTATCGCCAGCCAAATAGCGTCTATGCCCACGGCTACGTGACAGTCAACGGCGCGAAAATGTCAAAATCCAAAGGCACTTTCATCAAGGCGCGCACGTATCTAGAACATTTGGATCCTGAATATTTACGTTACTACTACGCCGCAAAACTCAGCAGTCGTATCGACGACTTAGATTTAAATCTTGAAGATTTCGCCCAGCGAGTTAACTCAGATCTAGTCGGTAAATTAGTGAACTTAGCCTCACGTACCGCCGGCTTTATCACTAAACGTTTCGACGGCAAGCTCGCAAAAATTAGCGATACCAGCTTAACTGAAGTGTTTTTAGCCAAACAAGACGTGATTGCCGAATTTTACGAGACTCGCGAATATGGCAAAGCCGTGCGCGAAATCATGGCACTGGCAGATATTGCTAACGGTTTTGTGGCTGATGCCGCGCCTTGGCAAATGGTGAAACACGATGACCAACAGGAAGCCGCCCATCAAGTATGTTCAAACGCCTTGAATCTGTTCCGTATTTTGGTGACTTATCTAAAACCTGTATTGCCACGTTTAGCGCAAGATGTGGAAGCCTTCTTCCAATTGCCACTGACTTGGGATGCATTGAGCCAAGATTTAGCGGGCCATGAAATCGCGCCATTCAAAGCCATGATGCAGCGTGTTGAGTTAGATAAAGTTAATGCTATGGTCGCTGATTCTAAGGATAACTTGCAAGTCACGGCCGATGCGCCAAAGACAGCAGTAGCTGAAAAGACGGCTGAGGCTTCAGTTGTTAGCGGTGAGCCGCTGGTTGACGATCCTATCAGTGAAACCATCAACTTTGATGATTTTGCTAAAATCGACCTGCGTATCGCTCGCATCGTTAAAGCTGAACATGTTGCTGATGCCGATAAACTGCTGAAGTTACAACTCGATATTGGTGGCGAAACACGCCAAGTGTTTGCAGGCATTAAATCAGCCTATTCGCCAGAAGATCTCGAAGGCAAACTGACGGTGATGGTAGCGAACTTAGCACCACGTAAAATGCGTTTTGGCATGTCAGAAGGCATGGTACTTGCCGCAGGGCCAGGTGGCAGCGACCTTTGGATTTTAGAACCCCATGAAGGCGCCCAGCCTGGCATGCGCGTTAAGTAATCCGCATTAGACCATACTCAAAAAATCAGTAAGGCCGCATTTTATGTGGCCTTATTTGTTGTTATCGTTCGTGGGCACTGAGTATCTCTTATTTCTTAAGCTGTTGAATGTAAAGATTGAGTTTAAGATACCAAGTTTACAACACATAGTTTAAGGGATTAAGTTGATGCGCGTATCTCTATCACCACAACATTTGCTGCAGTGTGGTATTCATATTTTTGACAAGTCTAAAATCGACAGGATTTTAAGTGAATAATTCAAGGAATAACTATGGAAATGATCATTGAGCAGTTACTGTTTTCTGCATCAATAACAGGTCCTATTTGTTTAATGTTAGCACTCGGCGTGCTCCTAAAACGCACCCAAATCATCAATGAAAACTTTATTGATGTCGCATCAAAATTAGTCTTTAACGTAACACTGCCGGCGTTACTGTTTCTCAGTATCATCAGCTCCAATCACAGTCTTGCCTCCAGCGCTCACTTGATTGGCTATGGTTTGGTAGCCAATCTATTGTTTTTTATACTCTCCACTTATGCAACTGGGCGGCTTTTTCCCAAGCACAAAGACCAAGGTGTGATCATTCAAGGGGGATTTAGGGCCAATACCGCCATTATTGGCTTAGCTTATGTTTCTAACGCTTATGGGAGTTCTGGCGTTGCCTTAGCCGCGGTCTATGTCGCCTCGATGACACTGCTGTATAACATTCAAGCGGTTATTTGCCTAAGCCCTAAAGGCGAAGAATCCAGCCAACGTGCATTTGGCGTGATCATCAAGACCATCACCAAAAACCCACTGATCATTGCTATTATGGTCGGTATGTTGTTCTATTTACTTGCTATTCCAGTACCGAAAATGGTGCTCGATGCGGGACACTACTTTGCCAATATGACCCTGCCCTTAGCACTACTGTGCACTGGCGGTTCGCTCGATATTGGTTCACTCAAGCATGAAAAACATTCGACTTGGTTCTCGACCTCATTAAAACTGATCTTTGCCCCATTTTTTATCACGATTGGAGCCTTGCTGTTGGGCTATCGAGAAATTGAGTTAGCACTGGTCTTTTTAATGAGTTCTGCGCCCACCGCAGCCGCAAGCTACGTGATGGCGCGTGCCATGGGTGGAAATGCGCCCCTTGCGGCCAATATTATAGCCCTAACCACAGTCTGCTCGCTGGTCACTTGCACTTTAGGCATCTTTATATTATCCGCTTTGCGGCTGATTTAGTTAACTAGTTACCTAGTTACCGCTAATCTTGGCCAATAGCAGTTTGTATAAACTGCTAAATAGGTTTTAGTGACAATAAAAGAAACCAAGCCAAACCAGCTTTTCTACTAAAGATCAACTAGTTAGATTGGTATCGTAGCCGTCTAAAGATATGCGTTAAACTGGATTAGTAATATCAACAAAATGATGCACTAAACCAAACTCGCGGGCGAGATGGCGACCTAAGGCTTGAATACCGAAACGTTCAGTCGCATGGTGTCCAGCCGCAAAATAATGTATGCCTTGCTCCACCGCACTGTGGAAAGTGCGTTCGGACACTTCACCACTGATAAACGCATCCACGCCTAAACTTGCCGCAATATCGATATAGTCCTGCGCGCCGCCAGTGCACCAAGCTAAATGTTGAATTTTACCATCACCATTACCGATATGCAGTGGTGCTCTGCCTAAAGCATTTTCGAGGGTTTTAGAAAATTCGCTAGCACTAACGGCAAGATCAAGTTTGCCACGCCACAACAGCCCCTGAGCCACCTCTTCGATGGCTTCTGCATCGATGATCCCAAGTTGTCTGCCTAACGTCGCGTTATTACCCAGCATGGGATGAGCGTCTAAGGGTAAATGGTAACCCAATAGGTTGATGTCATACTTGAGCAGCGCTTTGATTCGGCGTTGCTTCATCCCAGTGATCACTTCCGGCTCGTTCTTCCAAAAAAAACCATGATGGACCAAAATCGCATCGGCATTTAAACGAATCGCTTCATCTATCAAGGCCTGACATGCCGTCACCCCTGTGACTATGGTGCGAATTTCATCCTTGCCTTCTATTTGCAACCCATTAGGTGCGTAATCTTTAAAAGCCGACACATGTAAAAAATCAGCTAAATATTGGATTAGTTCTATCCGTGTCATTGCAGCACCACTTATTTTTACTGAAGATAATAATTTTTTACTAAGGATGATAATTGAGCCTACATGGCCAAGTCGACACGCACACCACTTTGCAGATAGACCACTCGCACTCTGTCACCCGCATTAAAGACCATGCCAGAGTCGTAATCTTGAATCACCATAACTTGCGTACCATCTTCTTGATTAATCATTAATTCAACCAGCTTTAACGATTGCGTCGTGGTGCCGCTACCATATCGATTACCAATGCCACCACCAATTAACGCGCCTAGAATGGTTGCCACATCTTGGCCTGAACCACCGCCAAACTGATGGCCTATCACTCCGCCCGCCAACGCGCCACCGAAGGTTTTCCAACCTTGATTGCGATCTTCAATTAACTGGGGTTCAGTAATATTACGCACTGAAGTAATATCGCCATAGAGCACTTTCTCAACAGGTACAGCTTGATTACGCTCATAACCCGCAATAGCGGGGTTGATGAGAAAAGCAAAAATAAACATAAAGCTTGCTAGAGTAGGTTTCCACATATCTGAATTTCCGCTAACGTAGTAATAAGGCCAATAACTAAATCATACTCAATTGTGAAGTCTCTGTCTTTTTTGAATCACGAATTTGAAGCTTTTCCTTCACCCGAACTCGCCTTAACTGATCCTAATGGTTTATTGGCTATCGGCGGTGACTTGCGTCCAGAACGTTTACTCTCGGCTTACTATAACGGTATTTTCCCTTGGTTTAATGAAGACGATCCCATTTTATGGTGGTCGCCCGATCCCCGCGCAGTGTTCATTCCCGATGAAATCCACATCAGCACCAGTCTGCGCAAGTATTTAAAAAAGCAACCTTGGCGCATTACAATCAACCAAGCGTTTACCGATGTGATGGCCGGATGTGCTCAGCCCCGCCTAAAACAGGACGGAACGTGGATCTCTCAAGAAATTCAAATGGCCTATCGCGAGCTGCATAACACCGGTCACGCCCATTCCATTGAAGTCTGGGAAGGTGAAGGTTTAATCGGTGGACTTTACGGCTTAGCAATCGGCCAAGTGTTTTGCGGCGAATCGATGTTTCACCGTAAAACCAATGCTTCCAAAGCCGCTGTTGCAGCACTGCAACAGCATTTAGTTAAAATGGGGTTTAAACTAATAGATGCGCAAATCATGAATCCCCACCTAGAAAGTTTGGGGGCGAAAGCCATTAAACGCATTGATTTTATAACGTTACTGAGCGAACTGAGAAACAACCCCGTGAACCCAATGACTTGGACCACTAAAGAGGTCATTCTTGAACTCGAATAAAGCATCGATTGCTATTGGTATCAGCCAAGTATTTCCCTGCAGCTACCTCGATGGTCAACAAGAGCAATTATTGGTTATCCAAGAAGAGACCCTCGACCCACTTTTATTTGAGCGTTTACTCGCGGTGGGGTTTCGCCGCAGTGGCAGCTCCATTTATAAACCTCGATGCCCACATTGCAGTGCGTGTCAGCCTATCCGTGTGCCAGCGTATGAATTTGTGCCATCTAAGCGCCAAAAACGGACTTTAGCCAAAAACCAAGATCTGACATGGCGGGTGACCTCTGAGCAAACTGCTGCGCAATACGCACTGTATGAACATTACATTCGTGAGCGACATTTTGACGGCCCTATGTTTCCGCCAAGTGAAGATCAATATAACCACTTTCTCTTTTGCGACTGGCTGCCGCCCACGTTTATCGAAGTCTATGAAGGTAATAAATTATTGGCAGTGGCTGTCACGGATACATTACCCCAAAGTCTGTCGGCGATTTATAGCTATTTTGACCCTAATGAAGAGCATCGCTCACTTGGCGCACTGTTAATTTTAATTCAGTGTCGGCTGGCAAAACTGATGGGCAAAGAATTTGTTTATCTCGGATATCAAATAGATGAAAACCGTAAGATGTCTTACAAGCGTTTATACCGTCCTTATCAAATTCTGACTCCTAAGGGCTGGGAGTATTCCCAAGTTTGCTAAGTACTTCCCCTTTACAGCAAGGTGAATTTGGGGCATGATACGCCCGTTTTTTATATTCGAAGGCTAATGGGATAATTATTAATGGCGAAAGAAGACAACATTGAAATGCAAGGCACTATCCTTGAAACCTTGCCAAACACAATGTTTCGTGTAGAGCTTGAAAATGGTCATGTGGTGATAGCCCACATTTCAGGCAAAATGCGCAAAAACTACATCCGGATCCTCACTGGCGATAAAGTTACCGTCCAGCTGACTCCTTATGATCTGACCAAAGGTCGCATTGTCTTCCGCGCACGCTGATATAGCCTCTTAGATTTAAAAACCCGGAAAGACCGGGTTTTTTTGTTTGCGAAAGATGAAAAAATGGCTGCAATTGCAGCCATTTTTATGCCTAAAAATAATGATTAATCAATTACTAAGCTTTTGTCGTCGTTTTTTCAAGGCGTTCAGTGCGAATAACAATCTCGCCCTCTTTCACATCCACATGTGCAACACCGCCAGACTCTAACGCACCAAATAAGATCTCGTCTGCCAATGGACGTTTGATCAATTCGGTCACGACTCGTGCCATAGGGCGCGCACCCATGTTCTTGTCGTAGCCTTTCTCGGCAAGTAAGGTCCTAGCTTCGTCGCTGACATCTAAAGTAACGTGCTTAGCATCTAATTGAGCCTGTAGTTCCACCACAAACTTATCAACCACTTTAGCGATAATCGTCATATCCAAATGATTGAACCACACGATAGAATCGAGACGGTTTCTAAATTCTGGTGAAAATACCCGATTAATTTCAGCTAATGCATCTTGGGTATGATCTTGCTGAGAAAAACCAATCGATTTACGAATGGTCTCTTGTACACCCGCGTTAGTGGTCATCACTAAGGTGACGTTTCTAAAGTCCGCCTTACGACCGTTATTATCGGTCAATGTACCGTGATCCATTACCTGCAATAGTAAGTTATAGACATTAGGGTGGGCTTTTTCGATTTCGTCTAGTAACACAACGCAATGCGGATTTTTAATCACTGCGTCTGTTAGTAATCCACCTTGGTCATAACCTACATAGCCTGGAGGCGCACCAATCAAACGTGACACTGTGTGGCTTTCCATGTACTCAGACATATCAAAGCGTATCAGTTTCATCCCTAGGCAGTTAGCCAGTTGATTTGTGACTTCAGTTTTACCCACACCAGTTGGGCCAGCAAACAAAAAACTGCCTACTGGTTTTTTATCTGTACCTAAACCACTGCGCGATAAGCGAATCGCCGAACTCAAACTCTCAATGGCTTTATCTTGTCCAAAGACCACCATCTTCAAATTACGCTCAAGATTACGCAGTAAGTCTTTATCCGTAGCCGATACCGATTTTTCAGGAATTCGTGCCATTTTTGCCACAATGGATTCAATTTCAGCTTGGCCTATAGTCTTTTTGCGCTTACTTATCGGCAACATCACCATACGCGCACCCGCTTCATCAATTACATCAATGGCTTTATCAGGTAAATGCCTATCATTGATATGCTTCGCCGATAATACCGCTGCGCTACTGATAGCGGCTTGAGTATAACGAACCCCATGATATTCTTCGTATTTAGACTTAAGCCCCATCAAAATCTTCGTGGTTTCTTCCACTGAAGGCTCATTGATATCCACCTTTTGGAAACGACGGGCAAGCGCGCGGTCTTTCTCAAAAATACTTTGATATTCTTGGAACGTCGTCGAGCCCATACAGCGCAAATTACCGCTAGATAATAAAGGCTTTAACAGGTTGGAGGCATCCATTACCCCGCCAGAAGCTGCGCCCGCACCGATAATGGTGTGAATTTCATCGATAAACAAAATGGCATGTTTATCGGCGGCTAACTCTTTTAGTAGGTTCTTAAAGCGCTTTTCAAAATCACCGCGATATTTTGTCCCTGCCAGTAGTGAGCCTAAATCTAAGGAATAGACCGTCGCTTCTAACATTACATCGGGCACTTGTTTATTAACGATACGATACGCTAGGCCTTCAGCAATCGCAGTTTTACCTACGCCAGCCTCACCCACTAACAGCGGGTTATTTTTACGGCGACGGCATAGGGTTTGAATAGCGCGCTCAATTTCTTGATCGCGACCAATTAAAGGGTCGATATCCCCTTGTTTAGCCAGCTGGTTTAAGTTGGACGCAAATTGTGACAACATGCTGCGCTCTTCACTGCTTTCGCCCTGTTCTTCGACACGTTCTTGATCTTGTGGCGATTCAGCATCGTCATTTTTCGCAAAACCATGGGAAATAAAGTTCACCACATCTAAGCGACTGATATCACAGCGGCGTAATAAATATACGGCTTGGGATTCTTGTTCACTAAAAATAGCGACTAAAACATTAGCACCATTCACTTCATTGCGGCCCGATGACTGCACATGGAATACTGCACGTTGCAGCACTCTCTGAAACCCAAGCGTTGGCTGAGTTTCTTTGTCATCGTCAATATCGGCAATGATTGGCGTTGTTTGTTGGATAAAGCTTGCCACTTCATCTCTGAGTTTATCTAGATTTGCGCCACAAGCGGTTAACGCTTCTTGAGCAGCAGGATTATCGATCAGCGCTAATAACAGATGTTCCACTGTCATATACTCGTGACGCGCGTCTCTGGCTTGCTGAAACGCCAGATTCAAGGTGACTTCCAGATCTTTGTTCAGCATAAGCACCCCCAAAAAATTAACAACAGACTACAGAGTTAAGCGATTTTATGCTTTCTCTAATGAACACAGTAACGGATGTTGGTTTTGTCTTGCAAATTGATTTACTTGTATCACCTTAGTTTCTGCAATCCCAAAAGGGAAAATTCCGCAAATACCTTTCCCTTGGTGATGGATCATTAACATAATATCGGTCGCTTCCTGCTCATTCTTGCGAAAAAAAACCTGTAAAACTTCAATCACAAAATCCATTGGTGTGTAATCATCGTTATTGAGTACTACCTTATACATCGAAGGTGGCATCAACTCTGATTCGATACGTTCTTCAACGTGTTCAATATTTCCTATCTTCGCCATTTTTAATACTAGCCTCTCGTGTTGGCCTCTTCCAATTTGTTCCGATCAAATTAATTAGTTGTTGCTTACTTGTTAATTTTAGCTTGACTTCCGCTTTTACTCCTTACATTCTGTTGTTCTGACGGTGAAAGAATAACCGTCTACAGCAGTTTTACTATCTTACTGGTAAGTAAACAACAGAAGGAAGTTGAAGTATGGCAAGCGGAACTGTTAAATGGTTCAACAACGCCAAAGGATTCGGGTTTATTTGCCCTGATCAAGGTGGTGAGGACGTTTTTGCACATTATTCTACCATTGAAATGGAAGGCTATCGAACTCTAAAAGCAGGCCAGCCAGTTCACTTTGAAGTAGAAGCAGGCCCAAAAGGGATGCATGCGTCAGCCATTTCACCAACAAAATAACGTTTGGTGAGGCCAATGATCTAAAAGGCAGGGATATATCCCTGCCTTTTTATTAGTGCACATAATATTCCACTGCGGCTTCATCCGGTCATATAAAAAAGGATCTGCATTACAGATCCTTTTTCGTTATCTTCGCAGTTAAAATTAACCCACTAACAGTTTGTTCAACGTTTCGCTTGGACGCATGGCCTTTTCAGCTTTTGCCGCATCTAAACGGTAATAACCGCCTAAATCGACAGGTGCACCTTGTGCCGTCGCTAACTCGGCGACAATCACTTGCTCCTCTACCGCTAACGCGTGCGCTAATGGAATGAAATGCGCTTGTAACTGCTCATCACTCGCTTGCGCTGCTAGGGCTTGTGCCCAATACATGGCTAAGTAGAAATGACTACCACGGTTGTCGAGCTCGCCCACTCTTCTTGATGGTGATTTGTTACTATCTAAGAATTGGCCAATGGCTTGGTCTAAGGTATCGGCCAATACTTGTGCTTTAGGATTACCCACTGTTTGGCTCAAATGCTCTAAAGACGCCGCCAGTGCTAAAAACTCACCCAATGAGTCCCAACGCAAATGACCTTCTTTCTCAAATTGCTGCACGTGCTTTGGTGCACTGCCGCCCGCGCCAGTTTCAAATAAGCCACCACCGTTCATTAACGGAACAATTGACAGCATTTTTGCACTGGTGCCCAGTTCGAGAATAGGGAATAGATCGGTTAGGTAATCACGTAAAACGTTACCTGTAACAGAGATAGTATCTTGGCCATCTTTGATACGAGTCAAAGAGAAACGAGTCGCTTCTTCAGGTGACATAATGCTGATATCTAAGCCATTAGTGTCATGTTCTGGCAGATATTGCTGCACTTTAGCTATGATTTCTGCATCGTGGGCACGCTTGCTGTCTAACCAAAATACGGCTGGAGTATTGCTTAAACGAGCACGGCGCACGGCCAGTTTTACCCAGTCACGAATTGGCGCATCTTTAACTTGGCACATTCTCCAAATGTCACCCGCCTCAACGTTGTGAGTCATTAATACTTTACCGCTAGCATCAACAACGTTCACCACTCCGTCAGCTGGGATTTCGAAGGTTTTATCATGGCTACCGTATTCTTCTGCTTTTTGCGCCATCAAACCCACGTTAGGCACGCTGCCCATGGTTTTAGGATCAAAAGCACCGTGTTCTTTACAAAACGCAATAGTTTCTTGGTAGATACCGGCGTAACAACGATCGGGGATCATGGCTTTCGTGTCATGCAGTTGACCGTCTGGTCCCCACATTTGACCAGATGAGCGGATCGCAGCAGGCATAGAGGCATCAATAATGATGTCACTTGGTACGTGTAAGTTAGTAATGCCTTTATCAGAATCCACCATAGCCAATGCTGGGCGCGCAGCATAAACGGCGGCGATATCGGCTTCAACTTCAGCGCGGCTATCTGCTGGTAATGTGGCTATTTTGGCATACACATCACCAAAACCATTGTTAACATCTACGCCTAATTCAGCAAAAAGCGCGGCATGTTTGTCAAATACTGGCTTGAAGAATACCTTCACAGCATGACCAAACATAATAGGATCAGACACTTTCATCATAGTGGCTTTCAGATGTAGCGATAACAACACATCTTCTGCTTTGGCATTTTCGATTTCACGCTCATAAAAGCTCACTAAGGCTTTTTTACTTAATACTGCCGCATCGATAATTTCGCCAGCCAATAACTTAAGGCCTGATTTAAGCACGACTTCTTGACCATCTTTTTGCGTCAGCACGATATTCACGCTGCCAGCATCTGACAAAGTCACTGACTGTTCGCTACCGTAGAAATCACCGTCGGTCATATGAGCAACGTGTGACTTAGAATCGCTAGCCCATTTACCCATAGAATGTGGGTGCTTTTTGGCAAAGTTTTTAACTGATAACGGTGCACGGCGATCTGAGTTACCTTCACGCAGCACTGGGTTAACTGCACTGCCTTTGATCTTGTCGTAACGGACTTTAATTGATTTTTCAGCGTCGGTTTTAGGCTCATCCGGATAGTTAGGGATGTCATAACCTTTTTGCTGCAGTTCAGCGATACACGCTTTTAATTGTGGAATCGAAGCACTGATATTAGGTAATTTAATAATATTGGCTTCAGGCTGATTAGCTAACTCGCCAAGTTCAGCCAAATGATCTGCAATTTTTTGAGCGTCGGTCAGTTGCTCAGGAAAACTGGCAATAATACGGCCCGACAACGAGATATCACGGGTTTCAACCGCAACCCCTGCAGCGTTAGTAAACGTTCTGATAATAGGTAAAAGTGAAAGGGTAGCCAATGCTGGCGCTTCGTCTGTTTCAGTGTAAATAATTGTTGATGAGTTATCTTTCATGTTACATCCTACATTATTGTAAAATTTAATATTTTTTTATAATAATTTTATAGCATGGCAATCAAATTGGGGCACGGTAAAAATATCAATCAAGGCAATCGAGTACGCCTAAAACGATTGAATTTTCAATGCCCGTCAACTAATCGCTCACGCTAAACGTGTTACAACGACTCATTAAAAGCGATATACCCAAACCACCACTGAATACTAGATGAGGGAGTTTGGCTATAAAACTTTAGGCACAGATCACATTTTCTGGCCGACATCATAGAGCATTCGCAACAATATTCAAATTCCACTAAGGGCGAATGCCAAGTACACTAGAGCGACATTAACCGCCAATCAAGTTAGGTAAGCGTGTCTCAACCTCCTGTTAGCAAAAGTATCAACAAAAATAAGTTATCACCTAAACGTGCCAATACTGGTGCAGGCTCCCCTGCTAAGCCTTCGGCAAAGCCGACTAACAAAAGCTCAGCTAACAGAGCCACTGTGGCTGAAAGTAAAGTACTTCCGGCGCGTAATGCTAATGGCAGTTTAAAGAAAGAACCGTTCAAAAATCCTAATCGTCGTGCGGTTGCCGCTGCTAAACCGGTCGTAAATCAAACTATTGCGCCAGTTATCGTGCTGTTTAATAAGCCTTTTGACGTACTTTGCCAGTTTACCGATGAACAGGGCCGTAAAACGCTAAAAGATTATATTCCTATCGCTGATGTATATGCCGCAGGCCGCTTAGACCGAGACAGTGAAGGCTTATTACTGCTCACCAATGATGGGCAATTACAAGCAAGACTGACTGAGCCGAAAAAGAAAACCTTTAAAATTTATTGGGTGCAAGTAGAAGGTGTTCCAAGCGAAGATGTGCTAACAAAATTACGTCAAGGTGTTGAATTAAATGATGGTATGACATTACCCGCTAAAGTCAAAATCATGGACTCGCCCGATATTTGGCCACGTAATCCTCCAGTAAGAGAACGTAAAAATATCCCAACCACTTGGTTAGAGATTCAAATCCATGAGGGCCGTAACCGTCAAGTTAGACGCATGACCGCACATATCGGTTTTCCGACCTTAAGATTAATCCGTTATAAAATAGGTCAATGGAGTCTAGATAATTTACCGTCAGGTGAGCACAAGTGTATTCGCCTCGGTGATCAAGTCTAAATATCTGTCATATTTTTGCTGCTGAAATCCACTCAAAGGAGCCACTATGAGTCAAAGATATAAACCCAATGTGACTGTCGCTTGTATTATTCATGCAACGTCACAGGACAAATATCTCATGGTAGAAGAGTGGATTGATGGCGAGCAGCGCTTTAATCAGCCAGCGGGTCACTTAGAAGCGAATGAAAGCATAATTCAAGCCTGTGAGCGTGAAGTATTTGAAGAAACGGGGTTATCACTCAAGCCCCAAGGGCTCGTCGGTATCTATCAATTTAGCGCCAGTGAAGACTTAGCCTTTGTGCGCTTTACCTTTTTCGTGCAGCTTAATGATATGCCCTCACCCACACCGCAAGACAAAGCTATCCATAGTGCACATTGGTTGAGTTTTACTCAAATTGAAGCGCAGCAATCTTTACTACGCAGTCCCTTGGTACTCGATTGCCTAAAAGACTATCTTAATAACGTGCAAATAGGCCAAAGTTACCCCCTCAGCTTACTTAATAGTGACCGCCTCACGATAGCCCAAGCGAGTAAGGCGTGATAGAATACTGCCCCGCATAAAGTGCTCGTTAAACTTATGCATGTGCTAGTGCCTGTCGGTCTCAACGTGACTAAATAGTCAGCCAAAAATGTGAGTCGTCGGCCGTAAATGCGGATTTTAATAACTGCTCGCACTACATACATTTTTCACCCATATTTTTCAGTTAGGTTAAGCATTTTTGTTACACGTGCTATTGCGCAGTTTAAATTTAGCCACCTAACCAACACACATACTCAATGGTTTTAGGATTTATGACATCAATCGAACCCACTCATACAGGAAAAAAAGTCATTGTCGGCATGTCTGGCGGTGTAGATTCATCTGTTTCAGCTTATTTGCTTATGCAGCAAGGCTATCAGGTTGAAGGCCTTTTCATGAAGAACTGGGAAGAAGATGATAATAGCGAGTATTGTGCCGCCGCTGATGATTTAAAAGATGCCCAAGCCGTATGCGATAAACTCGGAATTAAGCTTCACACAGTGAATTTTGCTGCCGAATATTGGGACAATGTGTTTGAGTATTTCCTCGCCGAATACAAAGCGGGCCGCACACCAAATCCCGATATCATGTGCAACAAAGAAATTAAATTTAAGGCATTTTTAGAATTTGCTGACGAAATCCTCGACGCCGATTACATCGCCATGGGCCACTATGTGCGCCGCCGAGACAATAGCGATGGCAGTACGCAAATGCTGCGCGGCGTTGATGGCAATAAAGATCAAAGCTATTTCCTTTACACGCTCAGCCACGAGCAAGTGGCTCGTAGTCTGTTCCCTGTGGGTGAACTCGAAAAACATGAAGTGCGTGAGATTGCTAAAAAAATGGGCTTAATTACCCATGATAAAAAAGACAGCACTGGCATCTGCTTTATCGGTGAGCGTAAATTTACTGAATTCTTAGGTACTTATTTACCAGCGCAGCCGGGCAATATCGAAACCCCAGAAGGCGAAATCATCGGCACCCACCAAGGGCTGATGTATCACACCTTAGGCCAACGTAAAGGCTTAGGTATCGGCGGTATGAAAGATAGCAATGACGACCCATGGTATGTGGTTGATAAAGATCTTGAACGCAATGTATTGATCGTGGGTCAAGGCGGACACCACCCTCGTTTAATGTCTACGGGTATGACGGTTAATCAACTGCATTGGGTAGATAGAACCGGCCCCGTCGATGGCTGCCATATCGTAGTGAAAACCCGTTATCGCCAACAAGACGTGCCTTGTACACTGACCTACAGCGATGAACACACCTTAAAAGTCATATTCGATGAGCCTGTTGCGGCGGTAACGCCTGGGCAATCTGCGGTATTTTATGATGGTGAAGTCTGCCTAGGTGGCGGCATCATAGATCAACTGATCCGAGGATAAAGCGTGAACGAACAACTCGTTAATCGGACTATGGCTTTTGCAGGTATATTGCAAGCCATTGCCCAAGTTCAACATTTAGCACGTCATGGCGAATTAGATAAAGCCGAGCTTGCGGCGAGCTTAAATACCATTCTGGTCACCAATCCAGACAATACTGCTGATGTCTATCAAGACAAAATGCTATTGCAAAAAGGCTATAAACTGATCTTGAATCAGCTCGGTGACGGCAGCCAAAAAGATGTAGAAATCACTCGCTATTTAGTTGGCGTATTAGCCTTAGAGCGTAAATTAGTTCGCTCAAGCAGCGGCTTAGCTATGCTAGCCGAGCGCATTAACCAAGTGAATCGCCAGCTACATCATTTTGAAATCACTGATGAGCAAGTGATCGCCAATCTTGCCAGCATATACAGCGATATTATCAGTGATATAGGGCCAAAAATTCAAATAACTGGCAACCCGGTGTGTTTGCAACGCCCTATTGTGCAACAAAAAATTCGCGCTCTGCTGCTTGCAGCCATGCGCAGTGCTGTCTTATGGCGCCAACTGGGCGGAAAGCGTAGACACTTAGTTTTCGCCCGCAAAGCCATCATAGATACAGCTCAGAAAAGTCTTACCCTATAATAAAATTAGCGTTCATCAAGGAGCTTCACATGGATCTTTCCGCACTAACGGCAATCTCTCCGGTAGACGGCCGTTATGGTAGTAAAACCGCATCATTGAGAGGGATTTTCAGCGAGTTCGGTCTTACCAAGTACCGTGTTCAGGTTGAAATCAATTGGCTAAAGCTGTTAGCCAATTGCCCTGATATTAAAGAAGTACCAACATTAAGCGAATCAGCTATCGCTGTGCTTGATGGTATTAAAGATAATTTCAACGAACAAGATGCGCTGCGTGTTAAGGCTATAGAAAGCACCACTAACCACGATGTGAAAGCAGTTGAATACTTCATCAAAGAAAAAATCGCGGGCAATGCTGAATTAGCCGCTGTAGGCGAGTTTGTTCACTTTGCCTGTACTTCTGAAGATATCAATAACTTAAGCCATGGTTTAATGTTGACTGAAGCCCGTGAGCACGTATTGCTACCCTACTGCAACGAGCTGCTAACTGCGATTAAAGAGCTGGCGATTGAATATCGCTCTGTGCCATTAATGTCACGCACCCATGGCCAGCCCGCTTCTCCATCAACACTGGGTAAAGAGATGGCAAACGTAGCAGTACGTCTTGAACGCCAAATCAAACAAATCGCCAGTGTTGAAATCATGGGCAAGCTGAACGGCGCAGTAGGTAACTACAATGCCCACATCTCAGCTTATCCTGAAGTTAACTGGCATGAACTGTCTGAACGTTTTGTGACTAGCCTTGGTCTGCATTGGAATGCGTACACCACTCAAATTGAGCCACATGATTATATTGCTGAGCTATTTGATGCGGTTGCCCGTTTCAACACTGTGCTGATTGATTTTGACCGTGATATTTGGGGTTACATTGCCCTTGGTCACTTCAAACAACGCACTATCGCTGGTGAAATCGGTTCATCAACCATGCCGCACAAAGTAAACCCCATTGATTTTGAAAACTCTGAGGGTAACTTGGGTATCGCTAACGCAATAATGCAGCATTTAGCGTCTAAGCTGCCGTTATCAAGATGGCAACGTGACTTAACTGACTCAACGGTACTGCGTAATTTAGGTGTGGGTATTGCCCATGCGTTGATCGCTTATCAAGCGACCTTAAAGGGCATCAGCAAGTTAGAAGTAAACGAAGCGCACCTGCGTGATGAGTTAGATCATAACTGGGAAGTGTTAGCAGAACCCGTGCAAACGGTAATGCGTCGTTATGGTATTGAAAAACCATACGAGAAATTAAAAGAACTGACGCGCGGCAAACGTATCGACGCGCAGCAACTGTCAGTATTTATTGACGGACTGGAATTACCAGATTCAGTGAAAGCTGAACTGAAGAAAATGACGCCAGCCAATTATATTGGCCGCGCCGAAACGTTTGTCGACGAACTGAAGTAAGTTTTTAACTGAAATTGGCGATGGACAATACTCTTTCATAAACAGAAATAAGGATTAAGGCGACTCACATCTTCGCGATGTGGTCGCCTTTTTTAACACTATGTATACACTTAATCTCGATATCGCCCAGTTTCTTAGTGAGTACTGGCAAAAGAAACCTCTGCTAATCAAAAATGCTTTCCCGCAGTTTGAAGATCCGATCAGCGCCGATGAATTAGCAGGTCTGGCCTGTGAAGAAGAAATCTCCTCACGTATCGTTGTCACTAAAGATGATAACTGGGAAGTGGTGCAAGGCCCGTTTGAAGATTACGACAACTATGGTGAAACCCATTGGCAATTATTAGTGCAAGCGGTCAACCATTGGTATCCCGATTCCCAGCCATTGGTTGAAGCGCTACGCTTTTTACCAGACTGGCGCTTTGATGACTTGATGGCATCTTTTGCCACCCCAAGTGGCGGTGTGGGCCCACATGTTGATAACTACGATGTATTTATTATTCAAGGCGAAGGTCAGCGTCGCTGGACTGTGGGCGACAACACGCCGCAACAACGCCGTGGTGGCAATCCCAACTCGCCGCTGGTTGAAGACTTCACGCCAATTATCGATGTGGTGCTAGAAAAAGGCGACATGCTTTATATTCCGCCTGGTTTCCCGCATTGCGGTGAAACTCTGACAGTAGCAATGAGTTACTCGATTGGTTTCCGTGCACCAAGCCAGCAAGAATTGGTCAGTGAAGTCGCCGATTACCTGCTCGATAATAACTTAGGTCAGCAACGTTTCACCTCGCAAACTGAACCGAGTTCAGCCGGTATCGTCAGCCAAGATCATCAAGTGGGTATCATGTCACTCTTGAGCGAGCTGAGCCAAGATCCCAATAGCTACCAAATCGTGTTAGGTAAACTACTGAGCCAGAACCGTTTCGAGCTTGATTTGTGTGAAGGCGAAGAAGCTTACAGCATTGAAGATTTGCAAGATGCGTTTGCCCAAGGTGCAGGCGTCAGCCGTATTGGTGGTTTGAAAGTATTGCGCCTTGAAAATGACTCCGTGCCGCGATTATTCATCAATGGTGAAGTGTATGAGCTGCTAAATACACCAGCAGATATCATCACGCTATTAAGCGATAAAGTGAGCTTAAACGCCGATGAAGCAACAGAGCTATGTCAGCACGAAGAGGTCCAAACCTTACTATTGAAACTCATCAATCAAGGTTTTTATTACTTAAGTGATAGCGACTTAAACGATAGCGAAGAGTAATACACATAGCGCATTCGTCTGTGACAAGTTGAAAATAAAACAGCATTAAAACAAATGCCGCTCACTATTCTGAGCGGCATCTTTGTTAATTATTTGCAACTGATTTGATTTAATTACTCATCAAAGCTTTGTTTTTGCGTGCGCATAAGATGAGTTTTTTAGCATACGATTATCGGGCTAGCCAAGATTGTATTATTGTCTTAGCAAATTAACGGCCAGCTTGAAGCCACCTGATGAGAAAAAGCCGACACCCTGCCCCACCGCACAAACCTAACCATATATATCTAAAGGTAAAACAGAAAATCCATTAACCGTGTTTAGTTACCCGCCATCAATCCCTCTGCATTATTGACGATAAAAAATCTTGCTTAACCGAACATTTTATAAAAAGGACGATGCCAACATCTTAACTTGGTATTTTGAAGTCAAAACCGTGTTCCTGTATGCTGTAGCCAAATTGTTATATACGGAGTAACACGATTGAGTGCTTGTTTTGATCGCCCCATAATTATTCTGTCTGCGCCTCGCTCTGGTAGTACCTTGCTCTTTGAAGTGCTGTCCCAGAATACCGCTCTATGTACGATAGGCGGCGAAAGCCATGCTGTTATTGAAACGATTCCTGAATTAAATGTAGCAATACGTGGTTTTCACTCCAATGCGTTAAATCAAGAAGATGCAACGACAGATATTATTCAACAGTTGCAAGAAGGGTTTACTGCACAACTGCGCCACGCAGACGGCTCTGGTGTTTCATTGTCTGATGCGCCCATACGCTTTTTAGAAAAGACCCCTAAAAACAGTTTACGTATCGACTTTTTAAACCAAGTATTTCCTGATGCCTTGTTTATCTATTTAGTCAGAGATCCTAAAGAAAATATCAGTAGTATCATGGAAGCATGGCGCTCTAATCGCTTTGTAACATATCCCCAATTACCAGGATTTGGTGATTGGTCTTTATTACTGCCAGCGAATTGGGCGCAGCAAAAAGGCAACACGCAACAGGAAATCGCCGCGTTTCAGTGGCAGCAGGCAAATGATGCCATCATGGCAAGTTTGCTCAAGCTGCCTAAATCCCGTTGGCACCTATTAACTTATGCTGATTTAGTGGCGAAACCTAGCCAGCAACTGGCCGCGATTTGCCAGTTTTGTGATATTCCCTTTGATAGCTCATTCCAGCAAATTTGTGCAACTAGCTTACCCTACTCTCGATATACCGTTTCAGCGCCGACACCCAATAAATGGCTTACTAATGCAGCTGCAATACAACATGTATTTCCCAAGATTAAATCGACTTTAAGACAAATTAATCAATTACTAGTAGAGCGAGCAATTGAACCATTATCTGAGGAAGGCATTACGCTAAAGGACCATCAAGAGTCAATTCATCCCAAAGTGTTATATCAGGACATAAGTCGAAATGCGTTGTGCCCATGCCATTCGGGCAAGCGTTATAAACATTGCCATGGCACATTTATTTAACCGGTAAGATGACGAGATAATAATAATGAAACTTAAACGTGAATTTTACCGACTTCCGCTGCAGTTTGATGTAGCAAGAATGCAACAAGAAATAGCACAATTTACCGATGCTGAATGGGTACCACACCATGAAAATTTTGCGGGAAATTCGGCAATACCACTAATTTCCGTCAATGGTGAATTCAACAATGATTTTAAGGGTGCCATGTTACCAACATCGGCATTGCTGCGGTGCGAATACCTGCAGCAAGTCATTGCCTCATTTGGCGAGGTGATTGGCCGCACTCGATTAATGCGATTAGATTCAGGATGTGAAGTGCCTTTACATTCAGATATTAACCATCACTGGTATAAGCGCGTCAGAGTGCATATTCCCATCGTAACGACTGAAGATGTAGTGTTCCAATGTAATGATAAGCGCGTACATATGGCGGCAGGAGACTGTTGGATTTTTGATTCATGGAAATTTCATAAAGTTGAAAACAACAGCGACCAAACTCGCATTCATTTAGTCGTAGACTTTGCGGGTTCAAGTCGTTTTTGGGCCATGGTTGAGCAAATGGATGAACAGATTGCGACGTCAGCTAAGTTCACTCACTATCAACCGCAGCACACCGTTAATATTCGTACTGAAAAACATAATTACCAAATCATCATGTCACCAGGCGAAGTCGAATTGTTAGTCAATGACTTAGTAGCTGACGTGCAATCTTGTCAGCTAAATACTACGCCAATAAAAGCATTATTTAGCCAATTGTTAAAGGGATTTGTCGCTGATTGGCGCGAGTTATGGTTCTTATATGGTGAAGAAAACACTGGCTGGCCTTTATTTCATCATTTACGAGATGAAACACTGAAGCAAGCAAGTCAGTATGACAAAGAAGTGTTTATTTCAAATGGTACTTCAGCAGTTAAAATTTTGGCGCAGTTAATAATAGGCCCATCAATGAATGTAGCACTGGCGCCACAACATACTATTAGTGTTGAAAAATCGATGGACACGCCATTACCCGACAAGCGGATTGGTACAACTACTGGGATCCCTATCGGATTAACTCGGAATAGCCCATGCCACTGTGGTTCTGGCGATAAATATAAAAACTGCCATGGAAAAATAACCTAGTTTTGGATTAAGAAAAGGGCGTTAACAAGCCCTTTTCTATTAGTTTTACTGACCTAATAAACGATGGCGAACGTTAATATTAATCTGTTCAAAATCGAGATAATCTTGCCCCATAAATGCTTGATATTTTTCGCATTGACCTATTGCTTTAGTATTCATGGGTTGTCTAACTTGGCTTGCACTCGGGGTTAAAACCGGCCGTGTCGATTGATAAAAATGCAGGCAAGCAGTTTCAAAATCAACACCACAATAGCCGAGTAACTTAGGTATCTCATCATCAGGCTGAATGACCAGTTTCTCAAAACTGAGATGATAAATATCCTGCGGAAATTGACTATCCCAATGTTCCATTAGTGTTAGGTAATTCTCCCAATAGACTTTGATGTTCTCTAACGAGTAGGAATAATCATGTCCAAAGCTAAAGTATTGTTTAAACACACTCAACGCATTATCCGTCGTATGTCGAATCACATTAATAATTTTAGCTTGTGGAAAAAGGGTTTTAATTAAACCAATATGGAGAAAGTTATTAGGGTTTTTATCAATAACATAATCAGGAACTGTTGAAAAATACTGCGCCGATTGTTGCAAATATTCTTGCTGATATTGATTGATTTTCTCTTGGCTCAAATGTGCCAACTGCTTGGCGTAGCCGCCAGTTTGTTCAAGTGTTAACGCAATTCTTTCTATATAAGGTAGCTCGTCCGTAGCACCTATTAAGCTATGACACGCAAGGATCTGCTCGACTAACGTGGTACCAGAACGAGGCATGCCGACAATAAAAATAGGCACTATTTGTTCAGCAACAACTTTCCGTGCCGTCAGTTCTGTATGTCGCAGTGACTGCACAATATTAATAAATGAAGATTTTTTAAATGGCTTTAGTGGCGCCAACAATTTATTCGCGTGTGCCATCGCCTCAAACGCTAATTGATGCTGATTTGACTGCTCATAAATCCGATTCATGGTGTACAGCAATAACGCTCGACTCGCATCTGACAGCGATGGAGAATTTAAGGCTGAGATAACTACCGATTTATCACTTTCTGAAAATGTATAATTTTTTAGATCCGCTAGACTCCAAAATCCGGTAGCCATTTTATCTGGGTTTTCGATGATAAATTGGTGATAAAAATCCGTAGCGAGCTGCGTATTACCGGTTGCTTTATAAATATGCCCTAAATTTAATTTTACCGCAGAATGGTTATAATGGCTCACGGTACAAAGCGTTAACTTGTCGATTGCCAATGCCATATTGCCAGTCTGTAATGCTGCCATACCTTGCTTAAATTGCAGCTCTAACTCATCAGGAAAGAGAGTAATAAGACGATTAAGCATATCAACTTGTTCAAAATAACGTTGTCTTACTTCGAGTAAATGCAATTTACCTCTCAGCGCACGCTCAAAGTTGGGATCGAGTGTTAAAATAGCATCAAATTTATATTCTGCATCTTTGAAATCACTGGCTTTAAATGCAAGCTCCGCCAAAATCAATAATGCATCTAGGTTATGAGGTTGGCGACGAATAACCTTACGCGCATACATACCCGCGGATGAAAATTGCTGTGAAGCAAAGTAGGCCTTGGCATTTTGTAGATATTGTTCTTCTCGGCTCAAGGAACACGCCCCTATTTTGTTGGTTAGTATTTATCGCAATGTAAAATAATTTAGATAAATCCAGTATAAACAGGTTTGTCTTTAGGATGAAGTCTTAACTGATTTGGATCTAATACAGTATGTTTTAACATCATTATTTAATGTGCAGAACTATTTCAGTGCGAATAATCATTCGTTTAGATTATCGGTAGCACTTAAAGCTTGAGAAATATCCATAAAAAAAACCGAATATATAATCACATTCGGTTTTAACGTATTACGCTGTTAATTTCACTTAATTTGTCAACTGTAACAACCTGACTATAAACGCATAATAGCTAAGTTTAAACGATAAAACAGTGGCAACCTTAAGCTTCTACATTCCATAGTTTATCGTCATTGTGCACAAGATATAAACTTTCAGCGCGCGATACCAGCAACTGTGCAAATTTAGCCTGAGTCGCATCACGGGTAGCACCAGAACGGGTTAAGTTTTCCGCTTGCATTTGCCACATCATAGAGAAATGGCGCACCGCATCACGGGCAGTGGCTGCGACCTTGACATCAACGAAGTCGGACGGTAAATCACCCGACATCACCCAGTAGGTTTTATTGGTTGGGCGTTTTGATTCAATTTTCCAAATTGCCATATAAGGCACAAGATAGCGGCTTTCATCGGCCAACACTTTACTTGGGATCACCCCTTTTTCAGCCAAGAAACGATTCGCTTTTTGAAATTGAGTTCTGACCCACTCTTGACGTCGTGCTTCCATTTCTTCTGCAGAAACATGTTGCTGAGTCTGGTCGACAGCTTGTTCAGTCATACTTCCATCCTATCTTATTGTTATAACGCGAAACCCGCTCTTGGGCCAGTGCGCGATTTATTCTATTGATTGCGGCAAAATTAATGCAATTCATCTGGATCACAAAGCTTACGTTTACGTAAGGTGGAAAGCTAAATTGCCACATATAATGTATTTATTCATTCATTATGCGTGGTTGAGAGTATCGCTAAATGCTATGGTTCTGCAATAAATATAACAAACTGTCGATGGGACTGTTCTCGTCGGCTTTTTCATTGTGTATAGCGGAGAAATTCACGTGGCTGTATTTAATCATGTATCCTTTGACGAGCATGAACAGGTTGTATTCTGTCATGATAAAGAAAGTGGCTTAAAAGCTATTGTCGCCATTCATAACACCAACTTAGGTCCTGCTGTTGGTGGCTGCAGAATGTGGAATTACCAATCGGATGATAAAGCCCTGACTGACGTGTTACGCCTTTCTCGTGGCATGACGTACAAGAATGCGCTTGCAGGTTTGAAGATGGGCGGCGGTAAATCAGTGATCATCGCCGATCCCAAAAGACAAGACCGCGAAGCGCTATTTCGCGCCTTCGGCCGTTTAATTAATAGCTTAGGTGGCTGTTACTATTCAGCTGAAGACGTTGGCACCACGACTGCTGATATCATGATAGCCCACGAAGAAACCCCTTATATGGCAGGTCTTGAAGGCAAAAGTGGCGATCCATCCCCCTTCACCGCCCTTGGTACTTTTTTAGGCATAAAAGCCGCTGTTAAACATAAGCTAGGGCTAGACAGTGTAAAAGGGCTTAAAATTGCTGTTCAAGGTGTCGGTCACGTAGGTTATTACTTATGTAAGCATTTACATGAAGAAGGTGCGCTACTCACGGTTACCGATATTCATCAAGCTTCATTAGATAAAGTCGCTACAGACTTTGGTGCAACCGTTGTGGCACCACAGGATATCTACTCACAGGATGTTGATGTATATGCACCTTGCGCGCTTGGTGCCACATTAAATGATACGACACTGCCTCAATTAAAAGCCAAAATTGTAGCTGGCTGTGCCAACAACCAATTAGCCGAAGTTCGCCACGGCGAACAACTGAAAGAAATGGGCATATTATATACGCCTGACTACGTGATCAACGCTGGCGGCATTATTAATGTCTCGTTCGAGAAAGATTACGACGTAGCTAAATCAACCGCTAAAGTGAAAGAAATTTACAATACATTATTGAAAATTTTCAACCAAGCCGATGCCCAAAACCGTACTACTGGTGCAGTAGCTGATGAAATGGCTAAGGCCATTATTGAAGCGGCTAAAAAATAATTTTAACGCTCTTCTTTATATGCTAAAAGCGACCTTAGGTCGCTTTTTTATTATCTAAAACTCAATTTATCTGCTTGAATTAGTCAGGTCTGGTACCGGCAAAAGATAACGTTGAGACGCATTTAAAGCACTATATCAACCACCAGGTAGTAGAACGATAAATACCAGCCAAACTCATTTTATCTATAATGGTTCTAGGTTAATCGATTGATTTTATTTAGCAGTAAAATGAATTGCTGCTGCTCATCATCACTAAGGGTTGAGAGAAATTTTTCATTGACTCGTTCAGCCTCACACACTAGATCTTGCTCTAACGCTTTGGCTTCATCGGTTAGAAAGATTTGAAAGGCACGGCGATTATCAACTTCTTGATGACGGGTAATAAGGCCTTGTACCTGCAACTGATCGAGCAAACGCGTCATAGTGTAGTTTGCCACATCACAACGTTTTGATAATTCAGTTTGGCTTATCCCCTCTTCTTGCCATAAAGCAAACAACACAGGCCACAGCTTTATATCAAGGTGATAACGCTTAAGTTGCAGGTCAAGCTCGTTTTGCAGCTCAATATTTAAGTGGGATACTAGATAACCTAAGCTTTCATAACGATTCAAACTGCACCTCCTACAGCAAAAATTTACTGTTTTGGGGTTAACTTAAAACACTAATAACCTAACCCAAAGCCTGTTTTAATACTATCACCTAACCCTAATAAACTCGCTAACACAAAAACAGATGATGATGCTATTAATCTACGAACTTATTCTTCATCTAGATCAGATAAATTAAATTCATTCACAAAATTATAGTAACAAGCGCGGCCTAGTTTTCCCCATAAGCCACGTTCAAGCGGCAAATAAATACTGTTTTCGGTGAGTTTCATCTGTTTGATATCAATATGATGGTGCTCAGTTTCAATACTGGTTCGCACATCAAGCCATGTATGACATTGCGAAAGCTCAAAATCGATTATCAACAACGGCGCGTCTTCTACTTGCACTCGCACTTTTTCAACTGGGGTAATTAAGAAATACTCGCTCTCAATACAATGTAAAATGCTGGCGAACAACTTAGCAAATTTTGTCGGCAACGATGTGCCTAGATAGGTCCAATCACCCAAGGCGTTAATATTAAACAATGGCACTTCACTACACAATGGTGCTGTCGTTAACACGCTATCGGAGGCCAATTGTGTAAGTGTGTGTTGAATGCTTTGCGTTATTTGTTCCATCCGCTGTCTCCGTCATCCATAAAAAAACCAGCCTTGCGGCTGGCTTTAGTGTGACATTCCTCACTGGGATATACCAGCAAGGATAATAACGACCTTGAGGGTAAATTTAAGTGGTTAACCCCCTTATATATTCGCTAACTCGAGCAGTGCTTCAAGCGGATGCTTTGGTTTATAACCCGCAAAGCGCTTTACTTGGCTGCGACAAGAATACCCAGAGACCAACACTTGTGGCTGCTCAATTTTTGCCAAGGTTTGCTGCCAAGACATATCAAATAATGCCTTAGAACGCTCGAGATTTTCGGCCTCATGGCCATAGGTCCCTGCCATGCCACAACAACCTAAATTAACTGCGGTTAACTTAGCGCCAAAGTGAGCAAATATTTTAGTCCACTCATTGGCGGTATTTGGCTTGGCCGTCGATTCAGTACAATGACTAAACCAAGTGTATTGCTTATCTTGCTCAGCTTTTGCGGGTAAATCCTTGATGATATTAAGTAACCACTCATTGGCAAGCTTCACCTCGAAATTACCGCGATTGCCCCCTAATACTTCACGGTATTCATCGCGATAACACAAGACTAAGGCAGGATCGATACCGACCATAGGCATGCCTAATGTATGCACTTGATTTAAAAAGTCAGCACTCGACTGCGCCGTTTTTGCAAACTTATCTAAAAAACCTTTAATATGCGTTGGCTTACCATTGGGTTTATAGGGTAACAACACAGGTTTTAAACCAAGCTTTTCAATTAACTGAATAAATCGATAAACAAGGCCTGAGTCATAAAAACTGTTAAAGGGATCTTGCACCACCAGCACAAACTGCGCGCGCGCTTCTTCTGGAATCGCTTGTAATGCTGCTAAGTCATACCCACGGCTCGCATGACCATCGAGTCTTTGCTTTAAGGTTGGCACCGATAACGCGGGGGCATCCACATAGCCAATAGCTTTTTTAATCACCCATTGGCTTAGTGGATTTTGCGCAGCAAAGTTAGTCAGGCGCGGCGCAGCGGCCATCAATGGCAAGCTGTCTTCTATACCCGCAACGAGATAGTCCTTCGCTGGCCTTAAATAGCGTTGATAGTAAATATTAAAAAATTGCGCTCTAAATTTTGGCACGTCCACTTTAACCGGACACTGCCCAGAGCAAGCTTTACAGGCTAAACAACCCTTGAGCGATTCCATTACTTCATGGGAATAATCATAATCACGTTTTGCATTAAAGGTATTTTGCACGCGCTGCAACAAGCCTAGAGGCTTGGCTTTTGCCAGTGCGTTTACATCTACTCCTTCACCCTCAAGTAGCCTTAGCCACTCTCTCATGAGCCCTGCGCGCCCTTTGGGAGATTGGACTCTGTCACCTGTCACCTTAAATGACGGACACATGGGCGAATAACTGCTGTAGTTAAAACACAGGCCGTTACCGTTACAGTTCATTACATCGGGAAATGCATCGCGAATTTCGATAGGAATTTGTCGGTCAAACTTACCGCGCTTAACACTATCGATATCGTAGTAAAGCGCGCCCACCTTTTTAGGTGCTACCAGTTTACCTGGGTTAAGACGATTATCGGGGTCAAACCAGCCTTTGATATCTTGCAATACACTATAAAGTTCATCACCAAATACCGATGGACCGTATTCACCGCGCACACCTTTACCGTGCTCGCCCCACATCAAGCCGCCGTATTTAAGCGTGAGCGCCGCAACTTGATCTGAAATCACTCGCAGCAATTTTTCATCTTCAACATCGCACATATCAAGCGCGGGCCTAACATGTAATACGCCCGCGTCTACATGACCAAACATACCGTATTGCAGATTATGCCCATCTAATACTGCGCGAAATTCCATAATATAATCGGCGAGTTTTTCGGGCGGTACAGCGGTATCTTCGGCAAAGGCGATAGGTTTACGTCGGCCTTTTGTCGCGCCCAATAAGCCAACGGCTTTTTTACGCATGCCATAGATTTTTTCAATACTGGGCTTATCTTGCGTTACTTGGTAACCCAATACGCCGCACTCACCATTACTGATTTGTGCCGTTAAAACGGCTTCAAGACTCGCCAGCCTTTGCTCAACGTCCGCGGTATCACCCGCAAACTCAACCATATTAAGGCCATCGATGACTTTACCTGGCACTTCTTGAATTAAGTCAGCAACGGAATGCCAGACAATGTCTTCACGGGCTAGGTTAAGCACTTTTGAATCGACAGTTTCAACCACAGTCGCGCGCGCAGCCACTAGCGATGGTGCATGACGTAATGCTGATTGAAACGAATCATACTTAATATTCACCATGGCACGCTCAGTCGGCAGTGGGGTGATATTCAGTTTCGCTTCGGTGATGACGGCAAGTGTGCCCTCTGAGCCGGTCAAAATTCGAGATAAATCAAATTGAGTTAGGCTATCGTTCCACACGTGTTTTAAGTCATAACCCGTGAGGAAACGATTGAGCTTAGGAAATTGCGTTTCAATCTGGGCTCGTTTTTCGTGGCATACCGCCGCTACTGCAGAAATCAGTTTTTGCCCAAGGGGATTTGTACTCACTTCATTGAGGTTAGATAGTAATTGCGCATCTAAAGGCTGAGTATCGAGCACACTGCCATCAATTAATACACTGCGCAGCGCCAGCACGTGATCGGATGTCTTACCATAAACCAGTGAACCCGCACCCGAGGCATCGGTATTGATCATTCCGCCAATCGTGGCACGGTTTGAGGTGGATAAATCGGGACTAAAAAAATAACCATGGGGACGCAATGCATCATTGAGCGCATCTTTAACCACGCCCGCTTCTACTCGCACCCAACCTTGCTCAGCATTTACTTCGAGCACACGGTTCATGTAACGCGACACATCCAAAATCAAACCATGGGTTAACGACTGTCCATTTGTGCCTGTACCGCCGCCCCGCGCACTAAAAGTTACACTGCGATACTCATCGGTAGCAGCAAGCGTTAAGGCAATTTGGATATCCAACTGGGTTTTAGGATACAGCACGGCTTGAGGCAGAAATTGATACACTGAGTTGTCCGTTGCTTGCACTAAACGGGCACTGTAACGTTTGTCTATGTCACCGGAAAAGGTGCTTTGCTCTAGCGCATCAAGGTACGCCAAATACACGGGCTCTAATGTTTGTTGATGTGATAGCAGGGGTAACATGGCTGGCTTCTGTCAATTATAGTTATAGCGCCATTATAAACAAAAAAAAGCCGCTAAAAAGCGGCTTTTTTAACATCTTTATAAAATTACGCTACAGATCACCCGTGTGCTTCAGCCAAATATAGCCAAGTATCAATCACGGTATCAGGGTTAAGTGACACAGTATCAATACCCTGCGCGACTAACCAAGCTGCAAAATCGGCGTGATCTGAAGGACCTTGACCACAAATACCAATGTACGCGCCCTTTGCTTTAGCCGCTTTAATCGCTAAAGAAAGTAACATTTTAACCGCTTCATCACGTTCATCAAACAAATGGCTGATAATACCTGAGTCGCGATCAAGGCCGAGTGTTAGTTGAGTTAGATCGTTTGAGCCGATAGAGAAACCATCGAAGTGCTCAAGGAATTGCTCGGCTAATAGCGCGTTTGAAGGCACCTCACACATCATAATGACGCGTAAACCATCTTTACCGCGCTCTAAACCTTGTTCTTTAAGCAGGCCGATCACTTGTTCAGCTTCTTTTACTGTGCGTACGAACGGGATCATCACTTCAACGTTCGTCAAGCCCATGTCATTACGGACACGTTTGATCGCTTCACACTCTAGGGCAAAACAGTCACGGAACGATTCAGAGATATAACGGCTTGCACCGCGGAAACCCAGCATTGGGTTCTCTTCTTCTGGCTCATATCTGTCACCGCCCACCAAGTTGGCATATTCGTTAGACTTAAAGTCTGACATACGCACGATAACTTTCTTAGGATAGAAAGCCGAGCCGATAGTCGCGATACCTTCAACTAAACGAGCAATGTAGAATTCAACTGGAGAATCATAACCGGCGATCATCTCGTTAATTTCAGTCTGCAGCGCAGCATCTTGTTGATTGAAATCAAGCAGTGCCTTCGGATGAATACCAATCATACGGTTGATGATGAATTCTAAACGCGCTAGACCCACACCTTCGTTTGGCAAACGGGCGAAATCAAATGCTCTGTCTGGGTTACCGACGTTCATCATGATTTTCATTGGCAGTTCAGGCAACGAATCAACACGATTTGAAATTATTTCAAAATCTTGTTTACCTTCGTAAATAAAACCTGTGTCACCTTCAGCGCAAGAAACCGTCACAATTTGACCGGTTTTGATACGGTCAGTCACATCACCACAACCTACTACCGCTGGCACGCCTAATTCACGAGCAATAATTGCCGCGTGACAGGTACGGCCGCCACGGTTGGTAACAATCGCGCTAGCGCGTTTCATGATAGGTTCCCAATCGGGATCGGTCATGTCAGTCACTAACACATCGCCAGGTTGTATTTGATCCATATCAGCAATAGACGTTAATACTTTAGCAACGCCAGTACCCACTTTATGACCAATAGCGCGCCCTTCACAAATCACAGCGCCGCGGCTCTTTAAGTGATAACGCTCAATCAATTGTACGTCTTCACGGCTACGTACCGTTTCTGGACGCGCTTGAACGATATACAGCTTGCCGTCATTACCGTCTTTTGCCCATTCAATATCCATGGCGCGACCGTAATGTTTTTCGATAATCATGGCTTGTTTTGCTAACTCTTCAACTTCGGCGTCGTTGATAGAGAATTGACGACGCTTATCTGCAGCGACATCTTCAATTTTGACTTGTTTGCCGTGAGCAACGTCATCTGAATACACCATTTGGATGAGCTTGCTACCGATATTACGGCGCACAACAGCCTTATGACCTAAGGCTAAAATAGGTTTGTGAACATAAAATTCATCAGGGTTAACTGCACCTTGAACAACCATTTCACCTAGGCCAAAAGATGAAGTGATAAATACCACATCGTTATTGCCAGATTCAGTGTCCATAGTGAACATCACACCTGAGGCCGCTTTGTCTGAACGTACCATACGTTGTACGCCAGCAGATAAAGCCACACCGTGGTGCTCGTAACCTTGGTGAACACGGTAAGAGATAGCGCGATCGTTAAACAGCGATGCAAATACGTGTTTAACAGCAACGAGCACAGATTCATAACCTTTCACGTTTAGGAAGGTTTCTTGCTGACCCGCAAAGGATGCGTCTGGCATATCTTCTGCAGTAGCTGAAGAACGAACGGCAAATGAAGCTTCGCTCGTTTCTGCGGCAAGTTTATCGTAAGCTTCACGAATGGCTTGCTCGAATGCAGGTTGGAATGGCGTGTCGATAACCCACTGCCTGATCTGTGCGCCTACTTTAGCCAACGCATTGACATCATCTACATCCAATGTGGCTAGAATGTCATAAATCTTCTGGTTAACTCCGCTTTGTTCAAGGAACTCATTGAAAGCATAGGAAGTTGTCGCAAATCCGCCAGGTACTTGAACGCCGGCATTAGCCAGATTGCTGATCATCTCGCCTAGAGAAGCATTTTTGCCGCCAACCAAGTTGACGTCACCCATGCCTAATTCTTGATACCAGAGTACGTATTGCTGCACAGTTCTATCTCCGCAAGTTTATTTCAGTGGCCCCTTCACACGAGGGCAGCGGCATTTTACACTCCAGCTCAACACGCGTAAATCTATAATTTTATTTGTAATTTTATTACTACAAGAGGTCAGTATGGCACCAAAAGTATTCTATATTTCTGATGGGACAGCAATCACTGCTGAGGTCTTTGGTCATGCGGTTCTCTCGCAATTTCCACTAGAATTTGAGTCACTTACCATTCCTTTCGTCGAAACCCCGACCAAAGCCGAGCAAGTTAAGCGCCAAATTAATGATTGTTTTATTACAACAGGTGAGCGGCCGTTAGTGTTCCACTCGATCGTAAAACCTGAAATTCGCGACATCATCTACTCCAGTGAAGGCTTAGATTATGATTTTTTAAATACCTTTGTCGCACCTCTGGAGCAACATTTAGGGGTTAGCGCCTCTCCAGTGCTACATCGAACTCATGGAAAAGCCAATCACGGCTATGAGGCACGTATCGATGCGATTAATTTTGCGATGGATAATGATGACGGCCAAACCATGAAACATATGGATAAAGCCGATTTAGTGCTGCTTGGCGTGTCGCGTTGTGGCAAAACGCCATCGAGCCTGTATTTATCGATGCAGTTTGGGATTAAGGCGGCTAACTATCCGTTTACCGAAGATGATATGGATGATCTTAAATTACCTGAAGCGCTTAAACGCAATAAGAAAAAACTCTTTGGCCTGACAATCGATCCCGTGCGTTTACATGAAATCCGCCAAAGCCGTATGGAGAACAGCCGCTACTCATCGCTCAAACAGTGCCGTTTAGAGGTCAAAGAAGTGGAAATGCTATTTAAACGCGAACGTATTCCCTATATCGACACCACCAATCATTCTGTCGAAGAAATAGCGACCAAGATATTGGATGTCACGGGCCTTGAACGGCACATGTTTTAAGATAAAAGAACAAAACTCACCCCGATAATCCGAGTGAATTTAACGTAAAGAGGTCTAACTTAAATTAAATTCATTGCACGGTTGCCGATAATTAACGCAATTGGCACTGTGCAACTCGGTTCGATTCGTTATAATCCGAGGCAATCTGGCGAAAAAGCGCCGCACGCAAGCTCGGTATTTTGAATGACCATTAAAACAGACGAACTACGCACTTCCTTATTAGCAAAAGTCATCTCACCTGCGCAACTGGCATCTGAGTTCCCATTAACTCAAGATGCGGCCGATTATCTAGTTCAACAACGCCGTGAAGTCGAAGCCATTATTAGTGGTGAAGATCAGCGTTTATTGGTCATCATCGGCCCATGTTCAATCCACGATACTCAAGCAGCGTTAGATTATGCGCAGCGCTTAGCAGCGTTACATCAAGAATTGAAAGATGATTTGTGTATTTTAATGCGCGTCTATTTTGAAAAACCGCGCACGATAGTCGGCTGGAAAGGATTAATTTCAGATCCTGATCTTGATGGCAGTTTTGAACCCAATAAAGGTCTACGCATTGCCCGCGAGTTACTGCAGCAAATCACCGAATTAAAATTACCGATTGCCACCGAATTTTTAGATATGGTGAACGGTCAATATATTGCAGACCTTATAACTTGGGGCGCGATTGGTGCACGCACCACTGAAAGCCAAGTTCATCGTGAAATGGCTTCTGCATTATCGTGTCCAGTTGGTTTTAAAAATGGTACCGATGGCAACATCAATATCGCCGTCGATGCCGTACGTGCTGCACAAGCACCACATATTTTTTATTCACCGGATAAAGATGGCGTAATGGCCGTTTATCGCACCCACGGTAACCCGTTCGGACATATCATTTTACGTGGCGGTAAAAAACCGAATTACCATGCTGCCGATGTTGAAAAAGCACGCCAGCAACTCGAATCCGTTGGCATAACTCAACGTATGATAGTCGATTTCAGCCACGGCAATAGCGAGAAAAACCATCTTAAACAGCTCACGGTTGCCGATGAAATCATGGCGCAAATGCGTACCGGCAGTAGCGCCATTGCCGGCATTATGGCCGAAAGCTTTATTGAGGAAGGCAATCAAAAAGTCATTGCTGGCGAGCCATTATGTTATGGCAAGAGTATTACCGATGCCTGCTTACATTGGGACGACTCTGAAAAACTGCTACGCAATTTAGCCAGCGCCTCACGTGACAGACGCGCCTTGCTTAACAACATCTAACTGGCGATAAAGCAATAAAAATGGCCATAAAGCTGCTATTAATCAGCGACTTTATGGCCATTATTCTTTTTAGTATTGACTCAGTATTTTTGAAGCTTAGGACAATAATGACATAAACCGCCACAGCCCTTTCAACTCAACTAGCAACTCAGTCTTAGCTCAATCAACATGACTTGTATCCACCAGCGCTAACGCCATAATCTCATGCAAAAAGTCATTCAAACAATAATTAAGGACAAACATAAGCGCCTTTATCTGCCCAAGCAGAGCTTGCACCCGGCACTTCATTACGGCTCCACCACTTAGCTTGCCATAATTTGTCTTGATAACTCACCTGTGCGCCCTGCGGATAACCCATGCTCGCCGACCAAGGTTGAGTCACCACACTCACCAGCTGCCACGCCTCATTATTGCTGCTTGGCTCACTACCTTGTTGCCACCATTTGGCCTGCCACACCAATTGTGCATGAGCGACTTTATCACCCATTTGATAGGCATTACTGGCATTCCAAGCTGCATGTGGATCGCTTATCCCACAGGCCGTTGGCGGCGTTGTCGCCTCAGCATTCACTTTAAAAGCAAACTGCTGCGCTTGACCGCTAACAGCTTGGTTAATGTGCAGCACATAATCGCCCGCTTGCGTCAGTGAAATAGCCAGTGCTTGCACTGTTTCGCCGACGTTCAGATTTTGCTCAAACACCCAAGTGCCCGCTGGCGCGCCAAGGGTTTGCACCCTAACTTGGGTTTCAATCGCTTGGCTAGGACTATTAGTGGCACTTAAGCTCAGCTGTAATTGTGCTTTTCCTTCGGCCAAAGTGTATTCACTGGCTAACCCGGTCAACGCAACGATGGCGCTTGGCGCGGATTTAAGATCTAAGCGATAGCTTTGATCTGCCGCTTGCAGCCACACTTGGTTGGTCACGATGTCGGTGGCCGAAAACACGATTGCGCCACTGGTTTGCTTCACGCCGACTTGTACCTGCACACTGTGACTTGCGGCAATCACGCCCGCCAATTCCTGCGCCCAATTTGCCACATTGCTTGGCGTGATGGTTAACCGCTCAAACACGCGCTCATCGCCTTGGGCCGAAAATACCCTAAACCATATTTCATCGCCAGCCTTAGGATTAACGCCTGTGGGCACATACGCGCCAGCGGCTACCCAAGCATCGGGAGTCGGTGTTGGGATTGGATCAGGTGTGGGATCAACTGTGCCCGCTCCAATACGGATATCGCTACAATTATAAAATCCCTCGCCCACCACATCATCACGCTGCCAGCGAGTATATAAGGTCGCATCGCCGCTACGACTCGCAGGTAATGTCACCATAATACGATAGAACTTTTTACCATTGATAATCACAATCGGCTGATCTTGCAGTTCATCGACTAAAGTGAGTTTTTCCCAACTTAACGATTCATTGGCGCTGTTGAAGTCGCTATTGGATAAAAAAAACTGCCAAAAGCTCGGATTGTGCGGCGTATGAGCATCAAACAAGAGTTCAATTTGGTTATTCGCGTCGGGCGTAACTGTGCTGCGCTGGTAATGCGCCGAGGGTAAATCAAGCCCGCGTTTAGCAGTGTCGCCACCTGCACATAACAAACCGTTAGGGATCGCAGCTTTAACGGCGGCTAAATTGTTATAATCGCTCACATTGATTGAAAATTCATTATTTTGCACAAATTGCACTGTGCCGGCTTCGGTAAACGCTTGGCGACAGGCAAGGTTTGGAATACCTGAGCCGTCGGCTGGCCACCAATAACCGCCATCGTTAACACAAAATTGCTGTCTGGCTTTAGGGAACTCGACAAAACCATGGGCTAGTGCTTGCTGGCTAATGCCGATTAATATGGCCGCGCTGACAAGGCTACGCACTGAAAAAATTGCTGACATAACAAGATTCCTTCTGTTATTCATATAATAAATGGTTGTTCTAAAAAAATGCGCCAGTCGCAAACTAAGTACGACTGACGCAGACATTCATCCTATCGCGCCGCGTTAGAATGAACAATTTGACGAATGTTTACAGACTGCACAAAGACTTCCAAGAGCTTGTGCTGCCAGGTTTATCCTGCGTCCACCACAGCGCTTCAAACACGCTGCTGGCATCCTTCATTTTATCGCCCGTGGCGGCATGGCTTGGATTGCCCTGCCAGTCCTTTTGTGGGAAATCAGGATACGCTGCAATTGTGCTGGCATTAATGCCCTTGGCTGCACAGCTATTGCCAACAGGTGGCGTAACGCATTCTGGCAGGCTTGGATTAAGTTCGCAGGCAGTAGGGTCTGTTGGCGTTACGCTCACACTGTCTTTATTGGCAAATGCATAACGTTGGCCATTAAAGCTTACTGTGAAGTTAGACGGCATAGACACAGGTAAATAGTACTTGATCACGCCTTCAAAATTCGCGCCAGGTGCGATGTTCTTCCACGTCGGCAAAGTAAACTTGATGTGATGGAAATCGTTTTCCAACCCACCAATATTATTGCCCGCGGCGTTAGAGCCATCGACCATCACAGTTAAGCCCATACCCGATTGATCGCTAATTTCAGCTGAGGTTGAGGTTGAAATATCAAACTCAAACACCGCGCCGCCAGGAATGGTGACGCTGCTGTTGTTGGTGATAACCAAATCAGGCGTAATTGGATAATTACTGTCGCCCACTTTAAAGCCTTTAAGTTCAGCACTTAAGGCTAACGTTTGTGTTGGCGCCGCGCTGTTGCTAATGCGATTACCGTAAGGCGTTGCCGTCGCAAAACCGTTATAGGCAATAGTTGTCATTGTGTCGCCGATGAAATATTCACCTTGACCGTTGTTACGGCTTGGATACCAATCAAAGTCACCCGCCAGTTCCCAGAACATCACGCCGCCAATGCCTTTATCGACAACGTATTGCACTTTACGCGCCATGGCTTGCTCATCTTCTGTCGATAAGAACACTTTTTTAGTTGGGTTCCATAACCAAGATGATTCCGCAACGCTATCGTAATGACGCTCATATACGCCCACTAATGCATCAGCAGGAGCGGTATCAGGTTTTAAACCGTAAGCGGCAAGATAGCTGCCGCTAATACCTTGCTCAAGGTTTTTGGCATGCCACATGGGGTTAGAACCGGCGAACATTTCGTCACCGCGAATATCCGAATCATGCCATAGGTTATCAATGCCTTGTGCGCCATTACCACAGTTTGATGTACCATCGCCCGTACCTGTAGGGCAAGCACTTTGATTAGGATAAGCCGCTAAGCCCCACAAACCGTTAGTGCCGCCTTGTACGTTTTGCCAACCGCGGGTGTAATACGGAATACCTATGTTGATACGACCGGCAGGCATAGCGCCGCGGAAATAATGGTAAGCCCAATCGGTATTGAGGTAACCAATATTGCCGTATTGCACTGTGCTGTACACATCCCAAAATGCCAGTTCGGCATCGCTACCTGTGTCGAACAGCGCCGCGTTATGGCCAACAAAGTCATTCCACGCACCGTGTAAGTCGTAGCTCATGATGTTAACGTAATCCAAATAACGGGTCATTTGGTACGCTTCCATCCCGCGCAGTAAATAGCCTGAAGCCGGTGACGCCACGGTTAACATATAATGTTTACCATCGGCAACACCCGCTGCATCGAGTTTTTCACGCAGAGTTTTCATCAATACATCGTATTGTTTGAATAAGCTCGCGCGCAGTGGCTCGGAAACCGCAAAGTCATCTGGATTACCCGATTTGGCCATAGATGTTGCATATTCATAATCGATATCTGCGCCATCAAAACCATAGGTACGAAGAAAAGTCACCACAGAATCGGCAAACGTATCCATGGCTTGCTGTGTTTTGGTCATTTCATAGAAACCACCCGACGCCACACGCGTACCATCATCGGCAAAGAAACCACCAGTTTCTGCCCAGCCGCCAATCGAGATCAGCGTTTTGACATTAGGATGTTGTTTCTTGTATTTGTTCAGTAAGTTGAAATGCCCTTTATAGGCAAATTGCGGATCCATTTCGGCGCCCGCAATCCCTTCCCATGTCATGCCAGTCGCAGCATTATTAGGATTGGTTGGATTGCCAATAGACACTTTGTTGCTAGCATCAACATGCGCAAACGCATAGTTAATGTGGGTGATTTTATCCCACGGGATATCGTTAGCTAAATAGGCAGGTTGATTGTTTTTACCCGTACGCCAAGACGTAAAGTAACCGATGATACGACGCGCATGATCAGCGCCCATTTTTTCACGGCCTTCAGAATCATACACTTGGCAATAAGGTGAATTACCCAATAACCCTTCTGGACGACAGCTTTCATCATCTGTGCTTGGCGTGCCAGCAAAACCTGTTACCGCGCCAGACATCGCGCTCAAGCCTAAATCATCAATTGCTTCAACCTGTAAACGTACAGGTCCATCAATTACAGCGCTATATTCAGCGCTGTAGGGTGCTGTGGTGTCTTCGCTAACGAGTTCACCATTGGCCCAAAAGCGCACACTGCTGATGCTGCCATCGGCATCACTCGCAGTGGCATTGAGCGCCAGTGGCGTATTGAGCGCCATTACAAAGCCTTGCTCGATACCGCTTAAACTCACCGTTGGCGCTACGTTGGCGGCATTAACAACAAGATTTATTGCTGCTGATGTGCCTACTCCGCCGCGGGTATCATAGGCTTTGGTCGCCAGTTGATATTGTCCCGCCACACTTGGCGTAAAACTTAATTGATATGGCGCGCTGTTATCGCTCACCTTGAGCTGACCATTCACCCACAACTCCACTCGTGACACGCTATCACCAGCATTACTGTCACTCGCTTGTGCTTGTACTAATACGCTCTCCCCCACATTGACAACGCTGTCATTTGTTGGTGACAAAATAGTCGTCACAGGTGCTACGTTTGCCTCCTGCGTATCAGCAACTAACACACTGATATTTTGCAGCGTTTCGGCGCCTTTATCGTCCACTGCACGCACTTGAAATACCACTGTGCCTGCCGTTGTAGCCGCCCAAGGGCTTGCAACCGCCACGCCATTAATCGACCAAACTAAACTTGCGACTGTGCCATCGGCATCTGTTGCACTGGCCGCTAATACGACGCTGTCGCCAACGTTAACATTCGCGCCTGCGACAGGAGATGTGACGGTAATAACAGGTGCTTGATTCACGACGCCCGAATCACAAGTACCAAGGTTCTTCCACACATTTCCCTGCGCAGCCGTAGATGGCGATTCATTGGTGGTCCACCACTGGTTTTTATACAGCGCATTTTGGTGGGTGACTTGGGTTGGTGTGGCATACACTTGACCTGCTGACCAAGGCGCAATGCCTTCGCAGCTAACCGCAGCTGCTTGCGCGTGCAAACTCACGCCAAACAGTGATAGACCAATTGCCATCGCAAGCGGTGCTCGCGTAGACAATCTGGATGTAACGTTACTCATGGGTAAATTCCTTATGACTATTTTTATTGTTTTATATTGATGTCAACTACCCAAAGTGAGTCCAAAATCAAACTCCCCAACTGCAAGGCAACAGCCGTGACATTGACAACCTATACTCATGTTTCATTTTTGTTAACCCATTGGTTATAACTATTTTACATATGATATATCAAATGTCTAATTTATATTTAATCCGAAAAAATAGTCACTTACTGTATTCACAATCTAGCAATGAAGAGAACACGCTTTTTTTTCACACTATCAACTGTATTAAATTTAGGCTACATAAGCGTTTCAGCATATTGCTAAAATGTTATTTTCAGGGGCGTAAAAGTGCGATTATCGATAAGTTTTGGCTAATTCTAGGCAAGTTTTATTGATGTCGTTATACTCCGCCCCTCTTAGACTTTTATCGTATAACTTTAGGTTAATGTATGTCGAACGCACTAGAACAAACCCAAACTGATTATTCTGATATTATCGAACAACGGATAAATCAATCAGAAGCTCGAGTCATTAAAGCGGTTTTCCCAGCAATAACTAACCACCACAATACGCTATTTGGTGGCGAGGCATTAGCTTGGATGGACGAAACCGCTTTTATTGCCGCTACACGCTTTTGTCGCAAAACATTGGTTACCGTCAGTTCAGATAGAATCGACTTTAAAAAACCGATTCCTGCCGGCACATTAGCAGAGCTTATCGCTCGGGTGATCCATGTAGGTAATACTTCTCTAAAAGTAGAAGTTAATATTTATGTCGAAGATATGTACCAAGATCATCGAGAGCATGCAATACGAGGTGTATTTACCTTTGTTGCGGTTGACGAACAACGAAATCCTACTCAAGTGTGGCCTAACAGATAGTTTTTAAGCCTTATAAAGATACAGATTAGTCCGTTATCCTAGGCTTTTTATGGCTACGTTACGCTGCGTATGTTGCTTAGCAATATAGCGATCGAAATCTAACAACCAGAAACATATCAAAATTTTGTTCTTCTTGGCGAATAAAGCAATAGGATCCTTGATTACTTTTCTGTTACATTGAGTTCAATCTTCACGCGCAACGAACATAATCATAAAAGCCATGAAGCTAGAAAACTTAAATATAATTATCGCAGATGATCATCCATTGTTCAGAAATGCACTACGTCAAGCACTCACAAGTGCCTTTGAGCATGCACAATGGTTTGAAGCCGACAGTGCTGATGCACTGCAAGTAGTACTTGATGATCGTCATGTTAATTACGATCTCGTGTTACTGGATCTGCAAATGCCTGGTTCACACGGCTACTCTACCCTTATCCATTTACGCTCACATTACCCTGACTTACCGGTTGTGGTAATTTCAGCTCACGAAGACATTAATACTATCAGCCGTGCGATTCATTACGGTAGTAGCGGATTTATCCCCAAATCGTCCTCCATGGAAGCCCTTAAAGAGGCTCTCACAGCGGTATTATTCGGCGATATTTGGCTGCCCAAAGGCGCTGAAATTATTCCAATTGAAGATGATGCAGTTGATAAAATGGCCAGTAAATTATCTGACTTAACACCACAACAATATAAAGTACTGCAAATGTTTGCTGAAGGTTTATTGAATAAACAAATTGCCTATGATTTAGGCGTATCAGAAGCGACAATTAAGGCACATGCCACTGCAATTTTTAGAAAACTCGGCGTTCGCAATCGTACACAAGCCGTTATTGCACTGGCACAGTTGGAAATGTTAGATAAAATGGATATCTCTTAACTCGGCCATAATTCTTTATCTTGAGCTGATGGCGAAGAATTTATTCTGTCGTAAAACAATCCATAAATATCCAATCTATTATAAATATCCATCCATAAAAAATGCCGCTTATTCAGCGGCATTTTTTATGGATTATTTTTGTTAACTGCGAGAACGATATTTACCTTACTATCGCATCGGTAAATTTTTATCCGCAAACATTTCATCAATAAGTTGTTGATCCCGTAACGCTACAGCTTTTTCAACTACATCGCGGGTTAAATGTGGTGCAAAATGTTGAATAAAGTCATACATATAGCTGCGTAAAAAACTGCCTTTTCTAAAGCCAATTTTAGTCGTACTGTGCGCAAATAAATGTCCCGCATCAATAGCGACTAAATCTTTATCAACAATAGGGTCAATCGCCATTGAGGCAATCACACCAACACCTAAACCCAAGCGCACATAGGTTTTAAGCACATCGGCACTGGTTGCACTAAATACAACACGAGGTTCTAAATTAGCATGGTTAAAGGCTTTCTCGATTTCAGAAGCGCGGTCAAAACCAAAAACATACGTGACCAGTGGAAAACGTGCTAACTCTTCAATACTTATTGGAGAATTTTGATTTCGCGTCGCAAGAGGATGATCTTTAGGTACGACAATAGAACGATTCCAGTGATAACAAGGCAACATAATTAAATCTGAATACAAATGCATAGCTTCGGTTGCTATGGCAAAATCGGCATCACCACGAGCCGCTTGTTCGCTGATCTGCGACGGTGTGCCCTGATGCATATGCAAGTTCACTTTAGGATAGCGATCAATGAACTGACGAATGATCGTCGGTAATGCATAACGCGCCTGTGTATCGGTAGTAGAAATATTTAACTCGCCTTGATCAGGCTTAGTGTATTCTTCAGATACTTTTTTAATGCTATCAACTTTTCCCAAAATGTCATTGGCAATACTGATCACTTGTAGACCCGCAGGTGTGACATGGGTTAAATGTTTACCGCTACGACCAAATATTTGGATCCCCAACTCATCTTCTAGCATACGAACTTGTTTGCTGATCCCAGGCTGGGATGTATACAAGTTTTCAGCTGTTGCCGATACATTAAGGTTATGCTTGACGACCTCGGCAATATATCTGAGTTGTTGCAGTTTCATTTTATTTCCTTGTATCTAACCACGAAAAATGCCATTAACAACTGAGTCATAAATGAGCTCAGCTATAATCAATCGTTATAGTATATAGTAAAAACTAAAGTAAATTGGAATATAGCGCGCAAGTCTGCAGATTCATACGACAGAAATGATAACCTAGGCTAAGATAACTATGCTAGTTTATTGATTTATTGTAGCATTAGTTCAATTGGATAAATAATGGAACATCTATGTCATTCACCTTGGTTCTGATCCTTATCGGTGCACTTTTATTACTTGTTATCGGAATTAACGTTTTACAACAACAGAGAGAACGTGCGGAAGCAGAGCGGCGCACCGAATTTGCTCGCCAAAGGGCAATTATTGATGAAACAGAAGTTGTTTTATCAAACACAGGTATGATGCCCTGCAGCACCAATATCGTCTTAGTATTGTACCGTCGAGTGCAAGATGCGTTGCAAGCTGCTACGGCAACAAGTAATGGTCAGCAGCAAGCGGATTATCAACGACGCCTAGCCGATATCAACAATCAAATAACGACTTTGCAATCTGGCCAACCTCAAACGCCACCGATTGAAAACTTTAAATTACCAGATAATGACAAACAGATTTTAGCGTTAGTACAAACCTTAAAGAAGTTAAAAGCCATACTCAGGGCTGAACATAATAAAGGCAAAGTTGATCCGAATATTTTTGCTCAGGAAGAAAGCCGCATTGATAGCTTGCAGCTCAGAATTAACGTTGACTCAATGCTTTCTCGCGCACGAGCTGCCAGTTTCATGAAGCAATATGGCTCATCAAAACAAATGGTTACCAAAGCTCTGGCAACTTTACATGCTATCAAAGCACAGACACCTAATGATCCTTTTATTGCTCGTAAGGTAGATGAAGCCAAGCTATTACTCGACGAAATTATGGGCGCCCAGAAACAATCTGAACCCCGAGTAGCGAAATCTAAAAATGAAGATGATGATATTGATATGCTGTTTCAACCGAAAAAGAAATGGTGATCGATTGGCATGTTGTGGTTGTATAAGAAGCATCAGCGCTCTATCGTCAACAAGCTCAAGTTAGTGTTTCATTTGTTAGTAATCTAATCTTGTTTATCATTACAATAACGATAAAAAAACGTAATTACAAAAAAAGCCAAGTCACATGACTTGGCTTTTTTCATTTTAAATCTGAGCTCATAGAAGTTAGCTTTTCTTGGCCTTCTTCGTTGTTGCTTCACTTACCCACTTACCATTGACATAATGTGCGGACCAGCCTGTCGCTTTACCGTCAACTTCAGTGGCAACATATTGCTCTTTAGTCTTACGGCTAAACTTAACGACCGCCTTATTACCCTCATCATCGGTAACAGGAGCATCGGCTAAATATTGATACTTAGGCCACAGTAGTTCACGGTATTGAACGAGCTCTTCAACCAGAGGTGCCCGAGTTTCCCGTGATTTAGGGAACGTACTGGCTGCCAAGAAAATGCCTGCCGCGCCATCACGTAACACAAAATGGGCATCAGACTTAGTGCATTTAAGATCTGGCAAATAGATAGGATCTTCTTTTGGTGGCGCAGCTTCACCGTTCTTTAATAATTTACGGGTATTTTTACATTCGCTATTCGTGCATCCAAAGTACTTACCAAAACGACCATTTTTAAGCTCCATATTGCTACTACAGCGATCGCACTCAATCAGCGGGCCTTCGTAACCTTTTATCTTAAATTGGCCTTCTTCGACTTCATAGCCTTCACAAAGAGGGTTATTACCACAGACATGTAGCTTACGCTTCTCATCAATCAGGTAACTATCCATCGCCGTGCCACAGATACTACAACGATGCTTTGCACGTAGCGCATCGGTTTCAGCATCTTCACTGTTTTCGCTAATAGCCTCAACGCCAGGCGTTAAATTCATCGTCGTTTTACAGCGCTCTTTTGGTGGTAGCTCGTAACCAGAACAACCGAGGAACACACCCGTTGTACCGGTGCGAATACCCATTGGACGACCACAAGTGGGGCATTTAATATCCGTCATCACCATTTGGTTAAGACGCATGCCGCCTTCTTCAGGATCGAGCTCTGCTTTTTCTAATTGCTTAGTAAAATCGGCATAGAAACCATCAAGAACTTTCTTCCAATCGAGTTCACCGCGAGCCACATCATCTAATGTTTGCTCCATACTGGCGGTAAAATCATAGCTCATTAAATCAGCAAAACTACTGACTAAACGTTCACTGACTATTTCACCCATTTTTTCAGCATAGAAACGACGATTTTCAACCTTCACATAACCACGGTCTTGAATAGTTGAAATAATTGTTGCGTAGGTCGATGGGCGGCCAATACCACGTTTTTCTAATTCTTTCACTAAAGACGCTTCGCTGTATCGTGCTGGCGGCTTAGTAAAGTGCTGCTTAGGCTGCAACTCTTTTAATGCTAATACATCGCCTTGTGCTACAAATGGCAAAGTACTATCTTCTTCATTTTTCTTTTTAAGTGCAGTTTGCACGCGAGTCCAACCATCAAAACGTAAGGTACGTCCGGTGGCTTTAAGCTCATAGTCACCCGCTTTTACAGTTAACTTAGTTGCATCATATTGCGCTGGTGTCATCTGACACGACACAAACTGGCGCCAAATCAACTCATACAGACGCTGAGCATCACGTTCCATGTCTGATAATGTGGCAGCTTGCACATGCACATTAGATGGACGAATCGCTTCGTGAGCTTCTTGTGCACCTTCTTTAGAACCATAACGAATAGGCTCTGCAGGGAGATACTTATCACCAAACTCTTTGGCAATCATCTCACGTAGGTTCTCTACCGCCTCTTGACTTAAATTAGTCGAGTCAGTACGCATGTACGTGATATGACCAGCTTCATAAAGTCGCTGGGCCATCATCATGGTTTTCTTCACACCAAAACCAAGACGTGTACTCGCAGCCTGTTGTAATGTAGAGGTAATAAAAGGAGCTGATGGTTTACTTTGGGTCGCTTTATCTTCACGGGCAAGCACTGTGTAACTTGCTGCTGATAACGCTTGAACCGCGGCCATTGCTTGTTGTTCATTGACAGGGTTAAAGGCAGCATCTAAATGCTTAACCACTTCCATCCGCAAGGCTTCTTGAGCGGGCGTGCTGAGCTCAGCATGGACATCCCAGAACTCTTCTGGCACAAAGGCTTTAATTTCACTTTCGCGTTCAACCACTAAGCGAACAGCTACCGATTGCACTCGTCCTGCAGATAAGCCGCGGGCGACTTTTTTCCACAACAAAGGTGACACCATAAAACCCACCACTCGGTCTAAAAAGCGACGAGCTTGCTGGGCATTAACCATGTTGGTATCGAGTGTTGACGGTTTACTAAAAGCATCTTGAATTGCTGTTTTAGTGATCTCATTAAAAACGACGCGTTGATACCGCGAAGGGTCGCCACCAATCACCTCCTGCAAATGCCAGGCGATAGCTTCTCCTTCACGGTCTAAGTCGGTTGCGAGATAGATGGTGTCAGCAGAATCCGCCAGCGCCTGTAACTCTTTAACTACTTTTTCCTTACCAGGAAGTATTTGATACTTGGCCGCCCATCCCTTTTCGGGATTTACGCCCATGCGAGATACCAGCGCTTGCTGATCTTTCACCTTTTTATATTGAGCTTTTTCTTCTGGCGACATTTTCTTTACTTCGGCAGCGGATTTAACCTTTTCATTGCCTTCGGAAGTCGATGATGTCGGCAAATCACGGATGTGACCTACGCTCGATTTAACGATGAATTCTTTGCCAAGATATTTATTAATAGTCTTAGCTTTGGCCGGTGATTCGACAATTACTAGCGATTTACCCATAGTTTACTTTGCGCCAAAAAATCTCAAGAAGGTGGAAATTGGCACCATATATAGAGGGTTGTGTGAATAGTTTCAAGTTAATCCCTCTTTTATATGTGCCAGCGAGTCACTTTTTAATCAAAGTTGAAAAAATGTAAAAATATATATGCGTAATTAAAAACTAATATTTCATTATTGGCCAGCAAGCAAGAAATAGTTATGCATTTATGGCCAAAAAGCTGCTTTAAGCACAAAAACCTGCGCTTGTGCGCCCAAAAAGCTTCACAGTATACTGGCCCCCTCAGGGACACTAAACAAATAATAACCTTCCCTATCACAAGGATAAGCAATGAAGCACTTTGAAGCGAATTTTGATGGACTCGTTGGACCAACACACAATTACGCAGGATTGTCTTTTGGCAATGTTGCGTCACTGAGCAACGCCGCTTTAGCCTCTAATCCCAAAGCCGCTGCGAAACAAGGGCTACAAAAAGCCAAAGCCCTTGCTGATATGGGTATGGTTCAAGGTATGTTAGCCCCTCAAGAGCGCCCAGACCTTTATACATTGCGCCGAATTGGATTTTCTGGCTCAGATGCTAATGTTATACAACAAGCCGCGAAAGAAGCGCCTATGTTGCTTAATGCCTGTTGCAGTGCATCCAGTATGTGGACAGCCAATGCCGCAACAGTCTCACCGAGTGCCGACACTCGTGACGGAAAACTGCATTTTACCCCAGCCAACTTAGTTGATAAGCTGCATCGCAGCATCGAGCCCCTCACAACGGGGCGCATACTAACAGCAACTTTCAATGATCCCCACTATTTTCATCACCATAGTCATCTACCTGAGCATAATAGCTTCGGTGATGAAGGTGCGGCAAACCACACAAGGCTTTGTAAAGAATATGGTCATGCTGGCGTAGAGCTATTTGTTTACGGGCAGGAAGCCACCAACCCCAGTGCACCTAAACCACAAAAATATCCAGCAAGACAGACCTTAGAAGCGTCGATGGCTGTGGCGCGTTTACATCAACTTGAAGAGGATAATTGTGTCTTTATTCAGCAAAACCCCGATGTAATTGACCAAGGGGTATTTCATAATGATGTTATTGCGGTTGGTAACCAGAATGTGCTGTTTTACCATGAACAAGCTTTCTTAAATACACAACATAAAATCGATGAAATTAAACGTAAGCTTGATACTGAACTGTATTTCATCGAAGTGCCAACTGCAAAAGTCAGTATTAATGATGCCGTAAAAAGTTATTTATTTAATACTCAAATCATCACGCTGCCCTCTGGCGAAATGGTTATTGTTGCTCCAACAGATTGCCAAGAAAACCCCGCAGTATTTGCCTATTTGAATGAACTACTGACGCTAAACACCCCCATTAAGCAAGTGCTTTACTTCGACGTAAAACAGAGTATGCAAAACGGCGGCGGCCCCGCCTGCCTGCGTTTACGAGTAGCGATGAATGACATGGAAGTTGCTGCAGTAAATCAACATACATTAATGAATGAGGGCTTATTTGGGCGCTTAAATACTTGGGTGGATAAACATTACCGCGACAGATTAACCACAGCAGACTTAGCCGATCCGCAATTGATTAATGAATCACGCACCGCATTAGATGAACTGACTCAGATCATGAAACTAGGTAGCGTTTATCAGTTTCAGAGATAGAATAACGCTGGCAATTTATATTTTACACTAACCAAACATAATAAAGAAAAACGCCCGAATGCTAGTCGGGCGTTTTCGCTGTACTAACTAGAGTAAATCATCAACCAGCATCTATCACGTTGACAGACACAGTTAATGGTTCACCCAAAGGGGTTTTAACCGTAATCGTTAGCGGTCCAATTGTTTTCTTATTTGGAGATGTTTCTAAACCAATAGTAAAAGGATATAGCAATGGTTTACTAGAGGTATTATGTCCTACTGTATATGTTGAGGTCACTGAACTTAATACGCCATTATCTGCTGTTCCAGTTATCGTAGTTCCAAACGGAAGCGTATTATTGTTTAAATCTGAAAGGAATAAATAAACGGTTTGTGATGCATCGACTGTTAAATCAATCGGTTGCACTGGGGTAATATTTCCAGTTACTGCATCTATATTCACCAGTCTCATGAATGGAGTACTGCCAGACATGACTAATGGAAGATTTCTAAATACATTCAACTGAGCTTTAAAATTATCACTCCCTGTATCAGTACAGTTTGCCTCAGAACCTTGCGCACAAAGTAAACCAGTATACTTACCATCTGCACCATCAAAAGAACCGCTTACATTGTAATCAATAAATTCTTCTTTAACCGCTCCTGCTGGTAATGGTGAACCTCGATATTTACCATCTTCGTTATGATCTGTGAACGCTTCAGATAAATCACTAAAATCTTCATCTTTATCAAATAACCCATTTCCATTTAAATCAACAAAACTCTCTTCACCTATCGCGTAAGCCGTAATTGTCGTTCTACCTGGACGTGGTTCTGCAATAACGGAATTAGTACCGTCAAGATAGCGAGCATAACTATTACCCGTACATGGCGGAGTGATAATTCCATTAAATCCACCATTAGGACAAATCACAGTCGTTCCTTTGAAAGGACGAGAATCTTGACTTCGCCAAGTCACAGAACAACCACCATTAGGTATTAATACACCTGCACCATTATCTTTGGAGCCAGTAACACATGAACTGTCAATACCACCGCCTTCAGTTCTAAAACTGATTCGAGTACCAGAAGGTACAAGGTTGTTAAAATGATCCGCAGCTAACACATTGATTATTGACTGTTCATTATCATGATCCCATCCTTCAGGATTAAGAATGGTGGCAGATAAAGAGAAACTCTCATTATCAGCAAGTCCTGTAGATACAACTAACTCATCTGAAATATTAGAAATAGTTGCATCATGACCGTTGCCAGTACTACCAGACCATAAAGCAAATACTTTTACAGGTGTAGGAATATCACCAGCTTTTACCGTAACAGAAACTTGGCCAAATGCATCCGTGTAAGCCACTGCATATTTATTCGGTAAACTCAGGTCTGAAGGGTACTCAGCATCTCCAGGCTGAGGCATATTGCTACATGCCAAATAATCCTCAGCAAGAGGTGATGGTGATAACGTCATGCCTCCTACTTCGGTACTCAATTCAAAACAAACTCTTTGCTGACTAGCCGGTTGGCCAATTTCATTTAATAACTTGAACTGAACAACAGATGTCTCACTACGTGCACCTACTCCTGCAATTCCACCAGTGCCACTCAGAGCCAACTGATTAGGTGTTACAGAAACAAACTCAATAGCTCCAACTTTTACTGTATCAACTGTAATTTGAGTCGTCTTAGACACTGAGCCGCCACCAGTAACAGCTGAAACAGATATTGTATCTAAACCACTACATCCTGTTGAACGATAGGTCGAATAGCCTTTACCAGCGTTAGTAACTATCGGCGAATCAATGACAGCTTTACCAGCAGCAACACATTCTGATGAAAATTCTATAGTGAAAGGTTGGCCTGTCGATAATGAACCATCAGGATTGAAAACCGTGACTTCAACAATAGTAGAACCACCTGCTGGTAAAGAGTTATTGCCTACACTTGTTTTTATATCGAGGCTAATATTTACTCTACCAATATCAAACGCTTTTGTAGATACAGTCTCTTTGACTTTTAAGGATACTTCGCCAGCCCCAACGTTACTATTCGCGTACAAGTCGAGAATAGCTTTACCCTCAGCATTCGTAATTGCTGTACCTGAATTAGGGCTAATAGCACCTAATGTTGTCGCGGCAGTAACAAGAACTTGTTTTAGGGCTTGCGTACTGCCAGAACGAGTCACTTTAGCACCAATAATGCCAGGTTTATCGTTTGTAATACGATCGGTTGGATTACAAACCTCAAAGTTCTTTAGTGTTTTGTCCCAAGCAGCAACACCATTACAATCATATATATTAAAATTGATCTCAGGGCTTGCTTCTACAGGATCAATATCATCACCAGCGGTAACAAAACCGACAATAGCCTTCGCGGCACCATAACTTGCAGTGACCTCACCAGCACCTTCAATGCTACCAGCGGTTAAAATAATAGAAGCACGACCAATTGTATCTGTTAGAGCAGTCCCTTTGGCTGGAAGGAAGTTTCCTAAGGTACTACTAAAACTCACCACTTTACCAACCAATGGAGTAGCATCTTTATCTATTAAAGTAACCGTAACCTTGCTCGGTTGTGCTGCACTGACATTCGTGGTTGGCAAACTCGTCTGACTATTTGTCAACTGTATTGATAAAGAATTAGCTTCGCCATTTCCACCAGGTGCATCACCCACGACGTCAAAATTAAAACTATCGGTGATTATTTCATTTTCAAGTGAAAAACTAACAGTTACAGTGCCAGCACCTGCATCAGTACCAGTCACTAATGTTACCGAAGCATTACCTGCTAAGTCAGTGAGAGCGGTTCCTGATGAAGGATTTAATATGCCCTGGCCAGTTAAATTGAATGAGACAGTTTGATAACTGGTAGGTACTCCGTCTTTCAATAACGAAGCCGTTACGGTACCAGGAACAACATGACTAATCGTTCTTAATTCTTGACCTTGTGAATCAGTAATTATTAATGCAATGCTATATGCATCGATTGGTTTAACATCAACCTCATCACCTGTAGTATTAAATCCAAATGGTTTTGACTCTGTATCGTCTACTTTCGCAATTATTTTACCAGCACCAGCGACTGTTCCGGCCGTGATGATTACTGTAGCTAGGCCGTTTGTATCAGTTAGCGCGGTACCTGATTCAGGTATGAATTTACCTAATGTTGAGGTAAAAGTAATAACCTTACCAGCAAGAGGTTCGTCGGTACTATTTGTATATATTGCACTCACGGTTCCCTGTATAGCGGAACTAATGTCAGTAATAGCCTGTCCCTGAGCATTAAAAAGAGATAGGTTAAGTTTATTCCCCGTTCCCGGCTGAACAACACCATCTCCCTTTGAATAAAAGCCCTTAGTTATATAAGCCCCGCTCGCAACACTTGCCGTTATATTACCTGCCCCCGCTAAGGTTGCAGTATTAAGTTTAAGTGTTGCAACTCCAGATGAGTCCGTTAACTGCGTCCCTGTTGAAGGGGTAAAAGAGCCTAAATCTTCATTATCTAACTTGAATGAAACAACAACGCCAGCTAGGGGACCAGTCTTGGAGTCAATAACTGTTGCTTTAACTTCAGCAGGCGTCGCAACAGAAACACTATCACTATTAGAAATACTAAGAGTAACTGTCACAACACTTGGTTTAGGCTCAGTGCCATTACCAGTGCCATCATCCGAGATACTGCCTCCACCACCACATGCAAATAAGAAAAGTGAACACATTCCTGCGAGAAAAACTTTATACGCTGACTTCATTGTCAGGCTCCCTGTTACTCTGATGATAATACCTAAGCAAAACGCTTATGACTTATAGCTTAATATTACACTTTTTTCACATAACATAGCTATTTTAATATCATTTTCCATCGATTTTACACGCAATACTTTAACGTGAAATGACATTTCATATTCTAGTTTTTCTTGCTAGTCTTGGGCACGCGAAAAAATAAAACTTATAAGCACCCACAGGACTCTCTATGGCAATTTTGAAAAAAAATAAACTAGGCCTTACAAGTAAAATTCTAATTGGCATGGGAGCAGGCATTGCTTTGGGCCTCGTACTGCGCATTGCCTTCCCGGAAAGTGATATTGTTAATGACTATATTACTGAAGGTTTCTTACACGTTATTGGCACTATTTTCATCTCTAGTTTAAAAATGCTCGTGGTTCCCTTAGTTTTTATTTCCTTAGTTTGCGGAACTTGCTCACTGAGTGAACCTTCAAAATTGGGACGTTTAGGAGGTAAAACTCTCGCCTTCTATTTATTCACCACCGCAATTGCTCTCGTAGTTGCGATTGTTAGTGCCGTCCTCATACATCCAGGGAATGCTTCACTGGCTACAGAGAAAATGGAGTACATAGCCAAAGAAGCGCCAAGTCTTTCAAGCGTTCTTATCAATATAGTGCCCACTAATCCGATGCAGGCATTGAGCGAAGGGAATATGCTGCAAATTATTATTTTTGCAGTTATTTTTGGCTTTGCAATTGCACATATTGGTGAGCGTGGTAAACGCGTAGCTGCTTTATTTGAAGATTTAAATGAAGTCATCATGCGTGTCGTAACATTAATCATGCAGCTTGCACCTTATGGTGTGTTTGCGCTGATGGCAAAACTTGCGTTAACGCTCGGTTTAGGAACATTTGAGAGTGTCGTTAAGTATTTTTTCGTGGTTCTCGGTGTTTTACTGGTTCATGCCTTTATTGTTTACCCTACACTTTTAAAACTCTTCTCTGGTCTCAATCCCTTAATATTTATTCGGAAAATGCGTGATGTGCAGTTGTTTGCCTTTTCAACGGCAAGTTCAAATGCCACTTTACCCATTACCATAGAAGCCTCAGAACATAGACTAGGTGTCGATAATAAGATTGCCGCTTTTACGCTGCCCTTAGGTGCAACCATTAACATGGATGGCACAGCAATCATGCAAGGTGTGGCCACTGTATTTATTGCACAGGTTTTTGGTATTGAGCTCTCACTCACTGATTATGCTGCTGTAGTAGTTACCGCAACGTTGGCCTCTATTGGCACCGCAGGCGTACCAGGTGTAGGACTTATTATGCTGGCAATGGTACTTAACCAAGTCGGTTTACCTGTCGAAGGTATTGCTTTGATTATTGGTGTAGATCGCCTGTTAGATATGGTGCGCACGGCAGTTAACGTAACCGGTGATTGTGTGGCTACGGTGATCATTGCTAAATCTGAGGGCGAATTTAACGAAGCAGTATTTAATAATACTCAAGCTGGTAAAATTTCGGCTAATTTCGATGGTTCATAACCTCGCTTAAATACCTTAATTTTGATATACACATTACGCCCACACCATGTTGGGCGTTTTATTTCATAACCAATTAAACCGACATCTTCAGATTAATAAAACGTGAACATACCAATAGAACGGTAAGTTATTTTTCGATACATTATCTTTTTTTAGTTTTATACGCAAAATGGAGTAAAAATATGTGGTGGAGAGTTATTTGGATCTTGCTAGCGTGCTGGTTATTGAGCGCACATTTTCTACGTTATGAACAAATTAATTTTGCTATTCCTTTTGCGCTAGCGCCTCTAGCCTTACTATTCAGATCATTATATTTACTCAGATTATTACAAATTGTTCTGTTTATTAGTGTGTTTGCCGTTTGGGGCGTTACAGCCATCGAAGCCGTTCAAATTCGGCTAGTACAAGAAACGCCTTGGCTAAGATTATCTTTTATTATGATGGCGGTGATGCTATTTACCTTTGGAGCGATTATGTGTGTCAATGGTATTTTGCGCATTAGAAAACAAAAGTTCTCCTGGGGTCCATCTTCGCTACGTTAACCTTTGTATGTAGCCTGCGTTATCAAAGAGTCTTTATTTTAATCATTGCTTCAGCTCGGTCAGCAGAGGTTAAGTTCTGCTGGCATATGCTGGCATTCTAATTTGGTTATTGATGTGATTTTGCGTAAACTTATTTGCAAAGATTTAACTCATCCACTTTAAGGCATGCATATATGAGAATTTTAGTCGTTGAGGATGATCTAATTTTATCCCATCATTTAAAAGTACAGTTAAGCGATCTTGGTAATCAGGTTCAAGTGGCGTTAACCGCCAAAGAAGGATTTTATCAGGCTACAAATTATCCCATTGATGTTGCTATCATCGATTTAGGCCTCCCGGATCAAGATGGTATTAGCTTAATTCAACAATTACGTGCAGCCGAACTTAAAGCGCCAATATTAATCCTTACAGCGCGAGTGAACTGGCAAGACAAAGTTGAAGGTCTTAATGCGGGTGCCGATGACTACTTAGTAAAACCGTTTCAAAAAGAAGAGCTGGTTGCAAGGCTTGATGCTCTCGTGCGCCGTAGTGCAGGGTTTGTCAAACCGGTTATTTGTAGTGGCGAATTAAAACTCGACCTCGCGGCTAAGCAAGTCACGCTTGGTGATGAAATAATGGAAATCACCGCCTTTGAATATTTAATCCTTGAATACTTAATGCGGCATTGCCATGAAGTGGTAGCGAAGCAGCGCTTGCTCGATGTTATTTATGGTGACAAGGAAGGTGATCCCAACACAATTGAAGTGATGGTCAGCCGCCTACGTAAAAAACTCACCCACGATAGTATTGATAACCCGATATTAACCATTCGTGGCCAAGGATATAAATTTAATCTGCCATGCCATTAAGAGTGAAATTTAAAAAACGCCTACTGACGCGCATGTTTATCACCTCCCTCTCGATTATTGCCTTAGTGGGTTTTGGTCTAGCTTGGATGGTAAACATTTTGCACGCGCAGAATAGTTATAACGAAGAAACCGCGCAACTGATTGCCGAAATTCCCCAAGTGGCCGCAGAATTACGCGAGCATGATTTGATCCCTGATACCAGTGCTTGGCTAGAAGAAAATAATAAACAAGAGCGCTATGTGATTGCCAGCTGTGATGAAAAGTTTAAACAGGTCTGGACTTCGTCATTAGCTGTCGATCGCGGCCTATTTGATACCTGCGAGCGTTTTAACGAAATTCGTAATGATTCCCCGCCCTACTATCTCACTATGGCTGATGACAGAGGTTACTTTGTTTATCTGCTCGCGGTAGATATTGCAGGCGAGCATTATAATCTGCTCGTAATGAAAGATGCGGCTAAACTCGAGCAAGAATACAGTAAATTTAGTAAACGTACCTATATCCGCTTGGCCATGGTTTTAGCTTTAGCTCTCATTCTATTAATTAGCGCAGCCTATTGGGGAATGCGGCCGCTAGTGCGAATGAAAAATGAGTTGCAATCGATTAACCAAGGTAAAAGCAAATCACTTTCAGAAGGTTATCCTGTCGAGCTAGAAGGCGTCACCCAAGCACTTAACCAGATGTTACAACAATCCAGTGCCCAGCAAGAACGTTATCAAAATGCGATGAATGACCTAGCACACAGCTTAAAAACTCGCTTAGCCGCGGTGCATGCCATTACTGACGACGCCAGTTTAAATAAGCAATCTGCGAGTGAAAAGATCATGGAACAGGTGAGCCAAATGGATCAGTTGGTAAAATATCAACTTAAACGAGCCATGCTTGGTCGCCAAGGTCTAAAACAAGAACAAACAGCTATTGCGCCATTAGTCGATCAACTGGCACAAATGTTATTTAAGATTTACCGCGATAAACAAGTTCAGTTTAGTGCCAATATCAGCCCTAATTTAATGTTTCCGGGTAACAAAGGCGATTTAATGGAATTATGTGGCAACCTCATGGAAAATGCATTTCGGCTATGTATTAGCCAAGTTCACGTAAGTGCGCACATTAATCCACTGGGAGAATTTGAGTTGATTGTCGAAGATGACGGGCCAGGTGTTGAAGAAAAACTGAAACAAAAAATTATTCAGCGCGGTGTCCGTGCAGACACTCAATCACCGGGACAAGGTATTGGCCTAGCCGTATGTGATGAAATCGTCCACAGCTACGGTGGTAGCTTAAGAATAGAAGAAAGCCGTTTAGAAGGGGCACTCTTTAGGATCTGTATTCCTCCTGCCTAATTCAACTAGAATAGGTTCAAGCAATAATGGCATATAACTTTTCAGCGCGATTAAACATAAGCCAAGAGGTGACAATGTATTTATCACCACTGATGGGTCTATTACCTCGATGTGAGTGAGTAAATCCTGCGGGGGCGATGACCATAGTGCCTTTTTTAGGAGATATTTTACGTTGTTGATAGTAGAATTCAGTTTCACCACCCTCTTCAACATCATTTAAATAAAACATATACAATACAACACGGTGCAAAGCTTCGTTATGACCATTCTGTGGAAACTGCTCAGAATGCCAATGGGGATAGCCGCCCTTATTTTGCTGATACTTCTGAATATTAATACTACCACTACGATATAAATATCTTACCAGTCCATCGGCTCTAGGCACGCCAAGCGTAGTAAAGTTAGCCGGAGTTAATGTCGTTGGCTGTCCTTGTTCATCATTTACTGACACAGCAACCGCGCCCATTAACGCCATCGAATACTGAGAAAAATAATCCACAGCCCCCACTAAGGTGTGACCTAAAAGCTCATTTTTCAAAGGCTGTAAATCAGTAAAATTGTCTAAAGTTAAATCACGACTGATTTTCTTTTCTGGATCAACACCGTTGCCCGTTTGCCCATCGACAACGCCGTTATGTTGCTCGAATGCCGCGATGAGGCGGTCGCACAAATCATCAGGCAACGCATTGGGGTATATTTCAATAAAGTCCATACATACTCAAAGAATTGATTAATAATAGGCTTATGCTGGCATGTTCGTTAACTAATTGTAAAGTAATACTAATGAGATTATGTTCATCTTAGATTACTCGATATTTAGCACATATTAAGTATTGAAAGCCGTTATGCATTAATTACAATGGATAAATTGATTTATTTTTAATCAGTCATATTCTGGGCTGGAGCCAAATCTCTAGCGTAACTCTGCTATTTAGGCATGCCAATTATTGAATAAAAAGGGCGAATTAATTATTCGCCCTTTTTATTGCTATTCTAATGTTCGCCAACCACCGCCAGCAAGATTAAGGTATTGATTTACAACCAATGTTTACGTTTGAAGAAAAAGTACGTGCCTGCTGCACTGGCTACCATCATCACAATCGCCATAGGATACCCGTATTGCCACGCAAGCTCGGGCATAATCGCAAAGTTCATCCCATAGCTACTGGCGATTAATGTCGGGGGTAAAAATACCACCGCGGCAACCGAGAATATTTTAATAATTTTATTCTGTTGCAAACCACTAAAACCCATAGCTGCATCAAGTAAGAAGTTTAACTTGTCGAAAATAAACTGGCTGTGGGGCATCAAGGATTCGATATCCGACAACATCTCCCGTAAATCTTTCAAGTGTTCATCGGATAACTGACCACGGTAGTAACGCTGCATATAGCGCAATGACCGCTGGGTATCGAGCAAACTTAAACGAATTTTCCCATTAGAATCTTCTTGCAAAGTAATGAGCTTAAATACATCGTCTAATTTATCATTATCAAATACCTGCTCACCGACGTTTTCCAGCACTGTGTAGACATCTTCGATTAAATCAGACAGATGTTCCACTTTCAGATTAAAGAGTTCGAGAAATAGCTCCTGTGGCGTCGATACCTCTAGCCGTCCTAGACGCAAATAGTTACGCAATAATCTGATTAAACCGACGTCATCCTCACGAATGGTGAGTAAAAAATTAGCCCTGAGGTTAAAAGAGATGTTTACGCCGCGCACATCCTGACCGACACGCTGGGGGAATAATGAATTGATATGTAACCCATCACTGTTTTGATAAAAACGTGCCGATGCCTCAATTTCATTAATATCTTCTTCGTCTGGTACTTCCTCAACAGAAAAATGACTTAACCATGTACGCTCAGCATCATCCGGTTTATACAGATCTAACCAAATGGTCGATGAGGGAATACTGTCCAGTACCCCAAGCTCAGTCACGCTAAGGTGACGATTTTCATAGACATAAGCAGTTATCATTTGTCCTCCTGAAAACAACTTAAGTTAAAGATTCTACTTAAGTGCAGGCTAAAAAATTGTCGCTAGTTTACCGCATAAGTTGGTAATGAAAAGGCGGGGAGGATAATTTAGTAAAATAAATGTGCCCTAGTCCGTTTCAATAATGGCCAACCGTTCTTGGGTTGAAAAGCGAATATGGATACCATCAAGTGTCACCATTTTAGAATCTGAAATATCACCTTTTCGCACACGATACTCACCATTATTAGCCGCATTTGGTGACACTATTTTTACTGTAACAACACGATGTTGATCGCGCCAATACCAGACACTGTAGCTCAATAAACCAAGTCCGAGTACCACAAATATGCCTGTGAGTAGATATCGACGCCACAGAGAGCTGCCCAATGGCTTGTCAGCGATGTTAATCACCTGGGGTTGTATAAGACGGGTACGCTTTAGCAGCAAAAACCAAGCTCCCGCAATCACTAGGATTGTTAATAATATTTTAGTTAGCACGCCCTTTCCTCTTATTCTAATGCAACTTACGCGCTATCGTGTATGCAAATGCTTGTAGTTATTGAAGTATTATTCATATGAACCCACATATTATACGCTGACTTCAGTGAATAAACTGTCTTTGGGATCAAGCTTAAGCTCCATCGTCAAAGAGATAAGACAAATATCACAGTGATAGATGCATATGAAGCAAAGTATTGAGACGAAATATACAGGCTTAATTAGGATAAAACATCACAGGGTGCGTATCACATCGGTTATGCCAATAGCATCGCAATTTTGAGCATAATAGCCGTTACCGTTAAAAATCTTCAAACATTGCTGCCATTCGCTGAATTTGTACCAAGGGAACGCCATGTCGGTTTCGCGCTGCGCACTCAAGTTGATGAGCCCGATTACTAGGTTCACCTACAAGCACAATTCTCACTTGATAACCTAAGGCCTTAGCAGCAGCCTCATAGGCAATGTACTCCCAGCGACATAGATTTGTATTATCACAAATCACGATAGGTTCACTTGATGACAGCGCTTGAATAAAGCCAGCTAAGTTACATTGGTGATACTCAGGTAACTTCTTCGCGTCGAACAGATATCTATCTTGGTGATAGAAAAAACTATCGGTAGAAAAAATACCGCGCTGCCGCACACTAATAGCGTTATCTAAAGGTAGAGATAATATAAAGCGCTCAACCCAATGTGACTTACCACTACCCGGTAAGCCGCGCATAATGATGGCTATGTTTTCACTCATAAATTTGGCTCACTACTAATCACCCTTCCGGCTAAAATTGTATTAACTAACTGAGGCACCAATTCTCCAGCTTTACCTGTAAGATGGTATTGAAACTGACAGTGTCTATCGGGGGGGATCATATTCACTTCAACCGTTTGTGCGCCGTGATGATTAGCCGCATCCACAAAGCCTGCTGCTGGATATACCGTACCCGAAGTGCCAATAGCGATAAATAAATCACAATGATCTAGCGCATCGTGGATCCTATCCATGCCTAAGGGCATTTCACCGAACCAGACTATATGGGGGCGTAAGCGCTGGGCAGGAATACAACAGGTACAACAATTTTTCGGTCCAAACGGATCACGTAAAATAAACGTTTGCCGCGAACGTGGACAGCGTCCTTTAGAAAGTTCGCCATGCATGTGCAATAAACGTCGCGAGCCTGCACGCTCATGCAGGTCGTCAACATTCTGCGTAATAATGAGTAATTGTCCTGTAAACTCCGCCTCTAGCCTAGCCAAGGCTAAGTGCGCTGCATTAGGCTCAACCGTTCCACTGTGTAATTGCTGCCAACGACTATTATAAAATCGCTCAACCAATTCAACGTCACGCTCATAGCCCTCAGGCGTGGCAACGTCTTCAATATGATGTTCCTCCCAGAGACCATCTTGATCACGAAAGGTGCGTAATCCTGACTCAGCAGAGATCCCCGCGCCAGTTAACACGACTATTTGCTGGTACATGCTAATTCCTTATAATTTTTATTAGGGTGATTCTCACTGATGCTAAGCGCCGTGAATACTATTCCTTGGTATAACCATACAAAAACTATGCTTGAATTGCCGTAAAATATTGTGATTCAACGCCTATTGATACAATTTATCTGCATATAGCGCCATAAAGCCAGAACAAAGGTTTAAGTTTCTAACCCAAGCCCCTATAATGGCAAACACTATACACGGATGAACCTATTGGTTCTGCAATCAAGAGATTAGCAATGACAGACGGAAATCAAGCGCTAAAAAAAGCGGGTTTGAAAATTACCCTGCCACGAGTTAAGATCCTAGAACTGATGCAAGGACCTGAAAACCAACATATCAGTGCAGAGGATTTGTACAAAAAGTTGTTGGATTTAGGCGAGGAAATTGGTTTAGCTACCGTTTATCGCGTGTTAAATCAATTCGATGATGCCGGTATTGTCAGCCGCCACCATTTTGAAAGTGGTAAAGCCGTATTTGAACTTTCAACTCAACACCACCATGATCACTTAGTTTGCTTAAGTTGCGGCAAAGTCATTGAGTTTTCAGACGACGTGATTGAGCGCCGCCAAGATGACATAGCCAAGAGACACAATATCAAGCTATCAAATCACAGCTTGTATCTCTATGGTCACTGCACCAATGAGACTTGTGAGCATAACGACGAATAATCGGCCACTACTTTGGATACCGATTAAAACAAAAACCAGCCTAAGCTGGTTTTTTATTCACTTTATATCGCGTAACTAGGGTGATAGTAATCGGCCGTAAATATTAACCTTATGCCCCATAAACTGATTTTGTTCACGCCAGTGCATCCCCACACGTTGAGCAACCCTTTCTGAACCAATATTTCCTTCTAGGATCAGCGCGATAAATTGCTCAATTCCCAAACGGCTAAATTCAGCCACCGCCGCTAATGCGGCCTCAACACCAATACCCTGTCCCCAATATTCGGGAAAATAACGATAACCGAGTTCAACTTCGTTAAATTCTGGAATAAATTTAGGACCACAAAAACCGATCACTCGCTTATCGGCTTTGTGTTCTACCGCCCAACGCCCAAAACCATGTAGTTGGTAATCAACTTTAATAACCTGATGAAATAACTCAACTGCCTGCTCAGGAGATGCAAAAGCTGGCGTAGGAATAAATTTCAACATTGCAGGATTACTGTTCATTAAGAACAACGCATCACAATCTTGCTCGGTAAATGGCCGAATAATTAATCGTTCAGTTTGGGTAATCATTGTTGTACCTTCTAAAAATAATATTTAAAAATCCGCGAATGATTAACACACAAAAAAATGGCGTAAAGTCAGTGACGCTACGCCAATGCAAGTTTAGCGGTGAAAATCACCACTACGCTCAGGTTGATACAATATTTCTTCAATACGCACTTTAATAACAGAACCGCCGGAACCTGGCCATTCAATCTCTTCTCCCTGAGATAGCCCTAATAATGCGCCACCTACTGGAGCTAAGATTGAAATCGTCCCTGCACCATTAACATCTTTTGGGTACACTAAACGCAAACAAAAGGTTTCATTACTGGATGAAACGCTAAACTTTACTTCCGAATTCATAGTGACAACATTTGCAGGCACTTGAGCTGCGGGTACTATGTCTGCACGGTCTAATTCTGCTTCTAATGCTGCTTTACCCGGAAACGCATTTGCCGGGAGTGACTCTAATAATCGTTCTAGCCTTTCTAAATCGATTTCAGAAATAATGATTTTAGGTGTGTTCACAGTCTTTCCCTCATAAAAGCGTGATGTTTAAGCCGATTATTATGGCTAACATCAACTTAGTGGCTTACCTGCTTTAATGCAGTAAGCATCCATAAAACAAATACGCCCGCAGCCAAGGGCTGCAAACGTGTGACATAATTAAACAAAAGATTTATTTCTGAGACAGCACTGAAGCCATAATCATGTAGATTACGGTTAATGGTTCAACTGGAGATGACCCCCGCCACAGATAAAAGCAATTGTCTCTCCGAGAGACATCAATCTAACCTTTATAAAGAAAAATATCTAGTCTTCAAAATGTTAGCTTAGTCCTATTTCATTTAAGCTAAGTCACATAAATCAAATTAAGCCCAATAAAAAAGGCGCCTTAGGCGCCTTTTGGTATCGAACGGTTTAACTTACCAACCAGTGCGAATACGCAGCGCTTTGCCGATATCAGCAAGCGAGCGGACAGTTGTCACACCCGCTGCTTCTAGTGCAGCAAATTTGTCTTCTGCAGTACCTTTACCGCCAGCGATAATCGCGCCAGCGTGGCCCATACGCTTACCAGCAGGTGCAGTAACACCAGCAATGTAAGACACAACAGGCTTAGTTACGTGTGCTTTGATGTAAGCAGCCGCTTCTTCTTCAGCATTGCCACCGATTTCACCGATCATCACAATCGCTTCAGTCTGTGGATCGTTTTGGAACATTTCCAATACGTCGATGAAGTTAGTGCCTGGGATTGGATCGCCACCGATACCTACGCAAGTAGATTGGCCGAAACCTTCATCAGTCGTTTGCTTAACCGCTTCATAGGTCAGCGTACCTGAACGTGAAACGATACCCACTTTGCCGCGTAAGTGAATGTGACCAGGCATGATGCCAATCTTACATTCACCTGGGGTGATAACACCTGGGCAGTTAGGGCCAATCATGCGAACGCCAGTTTCTTCAAGTTTAACTTTAACTTGCAGCATATCCAGCGTAGGGATGCCTTCAGTGATACATACGATAAGCTCAATGCCACCGTCGATAGCTTCAAGAATGGCATCTTTACAAAATGGTGCCGGTACATAGATCACAGAAGCAGTCGCGCCAGTAGCAGCTACAGCGTCTTTCACAGTGTTAAACACTGGCAGACCTAAATGCGTTTGACCGCCCTTACCAGGAGACACACCGCCCACCATTTGCGTACCGTAATCGATAGCTTGTTGTGAGTGGAATGTACCTTGACCGCCAGTGAAACCTTGGCAAATTACCTTAGTATCTTTATTGATTAAGACAGACATTATTTGCCCTCCGCAGCTTTAACAACTTGCTCAGCCGCATCAGTCAGACTGGTCGCTGCAATGATATCAAGACCTGATTTAGCCAGTACTTCACGGCCAAGTTCAGCGTTAGTACCTTCTAAACGGACTACAACTGGTACTTTAACGCCGACTTCTTTAACGGCGCCAATGATACCTTCTGCAATCATGTCACAACGGACGATACCGCCGAAGATGTTAACCAGAACTGCTTTCACATTGCTGTCAGACAGAATGATTTTGAAAGCTTCTGCTACACGTTCTTTAGTCGCGCCGCCGCCTACGTCTAGGAAGTTCGCTGGCTTGCCACCATGCAAGTTAACGATATCCATGGTACCCATAGCCAGACCAGCACCGTTAACCATACAGCCAACGTTACCGTCTAATGCAACGTAGTTCAGTTCGAACTTAGCCGCATGAGCTTCGCGGGCATCATCTTGTGATGGATCGTGCATGCCTTTGATTTTTGGTTGACGGTACAGAGCGTTACCATCAATACCGATTTTACCGTCTAGGCAGTGTAAGTTGCCTTCAGTGGTAATAACCAGTGGGTTGATTTCTAAGAGTGCAAAATCATGCTCAACGAACATGTTCGCCAGACCCATGAAAATCTTAGTGAACTGCTTCATTTGCGTTGGGTTTAAGCCTAACTTGAAGCCAAGATCACGGGCTTGAAAGCCTTGTGGACCAGTCAAAGGATCAATAATTGCTGTGTGGATGAGTTCTGGCGTTTCTTCTGCCACTTTCTCAATTTCCACGCCACCTTCAGTCGATGCCATGAACACAACGCGACGAGTCGCGCGGTCAACAACCGCACCTAAGTACAGTTCGTTAGCGATGTCGGTGCAGCTTTCTACTAAAATTTTAGCAACTGGCTGACCTTTCTCGTCAGTTTGGTAAGTCACCAGATTTTTGCCTAACCAGTGTTCGGCAAAGGCTCTGATTTCTTCTTTATCGCCAGTGACTTTAACGCCACCTGCTTTACCGCGGCCGCCTGCGTGTACTTGACACTTAACAACCCATAAATTTCCGCCAATATGGCCTGCCGCTTCTACAGCTTCTTGGGCTGTATCACATGCAAAACCTTCTGACACTGGTAAACCATATTCGGCAAATAGGGATTTTGCCTGATACTCATGCAAATTCATGATGATCTATCCGTATACTTCTAATCAAATCCAACTGGCCCAATTGGGCCAGTCACGAGGGTATGTCTGGCTATTTCGTTAAGCGCAATCTCTTATCGAGTTGGCTTACAGATCAAGCAGCAGACGTGTTGGGTCTTCAAGGAAGTCTTTAATCGCTACCAAGAAACCAACAGACTCACGGCCATCAACAATACGATGGTCATATGAGAGTGCTAGGTACATCATGGGCAGGATTTCAACCTGACCATTGACTGCCATAGGACGATCTTTAATGGCATGCATGCCTAAAATCGCGCTTTGTGGCAGGTTAAGAATTGGTGTCGACATCAGTGAACCGAAAACACCACCGTTAGTCACAGTGAAGTTACCGCCAGTCATGTCAGCCACAGTCAGCTTACCGTCACGACCTTTAAGCGCTAAGTCACGGACTGCTTTTTCGATTTCAGCTAAGTTCATGGTATCTGTGTCACGTAATACTGGTGTTACCAGACCACGTGGCGTTGATACAGCGATGCTGATGTCAAAATAGTTGTGATAAACGATATCATCGCCATCAATAGACGCGTTGACTTCTGGGAAGCGTTTTAGCGCTTCAGTCACCGCTTTGATGTAGAAAGACATAAAGCCTAAACGAATACCATGGCGCTTTTCAAAGATATCTTGGTATTGCTTACGGATATCCATAATAGGCTTCATGTTCACTTCGTTAAACGTTGTGAGCATAGCGGTAGAGTTTTTAGCTTCTAACAAACGGTTAGCGATGGTTTTGCGTAAACGTGACATAGGCACACGTTTCTCGCTACGACCAGCCGCTAACGGCGCCACTGCTGGCGCTGCTGTAGAAGCGGCCTTTGGAGCCGTCTTAACGAAAGCTTCAACGTCTTCTTTAGTAATACGACCACCCACACCAGTGCCTTTTACTTTACTGGCATCAACATTGTGCTCAGCCAGTAAACGGCGTACTGATGGGCTTAAGGCATCACTGCTTTCATCGCTTGTTGCAACAACAGGTGTTGCCGCTTCAGCTTGTGCTTTAGTGACTTCTTTACCCGATACGGCGCCAGCGATGAATTTAGCAATCACTTGTTCACCCAGAACAGTGGCGCCTTCTTCAAATAGAAACTCACCAATGTAGCCATCTTCTGGCGCGACCACTTCAAGAACCACTTTATCGGTTTCAATATCAACCAGGTTTTGATCACGAGAAACTTGCTCACCCACTTTGACATGCCAAGTGGCAATTGTGGCATCGGCAACAGATTCTGGTAGTACAGGTACCTTGATTTCGATACTCATGAAAAACTATCCTTTTATAAAATGTCTATTACTACAGTGCAGTTGTAAATTTTAGGGCACTGTTCACTAAAGATTCTTGCTGATGTGCGTGCAGCTCAGGATAACCACATGCGGGCGCAGCTGACGCTTCACGACCGGCATAAGTTAACTGTGCACCAACAGGAACCGCGGCCCAGAAATGGTGTTGACTAGAGTACCAAGCACCTTGGTTCTGAGGCTCTTCCTGACACCAAACAAAGTCTTTCACATGTTGGTAATCCGCCAGAGCAACGATCATTTCATCATGTGGGAACGGATATAACTGTTCAACACGAATTAGCGCGACGTTAGTGATATTTTCTTTACGGCGTTTTTCCAGTAGTTCAAAGTAAACCTTACCACTACAGAATACGACGCGGTCAACTTTGCTGGCTTCCAACGTATCGATTTCACCAATCACGTTTTGGAAACTACCGTTTGCCAACTCTTCTAAACTAGAAACCGCTAATGGGTGACGTAGCAAAGACTTAGGAGACATAACGACCAAAGGTCGACGCATAGGACGCACCACTTGGCGGCGCAACATATGGTAAACCTGTGCAGGCGTAGAAGGCACACACACTTGCATATTGTGGTTAGCGCACATCTGCAAGAAACGCTCTAAACGAGCGCTTGAATGCTCAGGGCCTTGACCTTCATATCCATGGGGTAACAGCATAGTCAGACCACATAAACGGCCCCACTTTTGCTCACCCGAGGATAAAAATTGGTCGATAACCACTTGGGCACAGTTAGCAAAGTCACCAAACTGCGCTTCCCAAATGGTTAAACCGCCAGGTTCAGTCGTGGCATAACCATATTCAAATGCTAATACAGACGCTTCAGATAATACTGAGTCAGTAATATCAATCGGGCCTTGTGTTTCATTTACATTGCGCAGAGGCATGTAAGTCGTGCCATCATTTTGATTGTGCACTACCGCATGACGATGGAAGAAAGTACCACGGCCAGAATCTTGACCAGTAATGCGCACGCGCTTGTTGTCTTCAACAATCGAGGCATAAGCCAAGGTTTCTGCAAAACCCCAATCAAGGAGCTTCTCGCCTTTAGCCATTGCTACCCGATCGCTATAAATCTTAGCTACACGTGACTGTACGGGGTGGTTTTCTGGCACATAACTCATTTTGTCAGCAAGATTCTGTAGACGCTCAACCGACATAGCAGCTTGATACGTCTCATCCCATTCACGACCGATAAATGGTGCCCAGTCAACAGAATGTTTCGTCATTGGACGCCATTCTTTAACCACACAGTCACCTTGATCTAATGCATCACGGTAATTGTTGATTAAGCCTGTCACTTCATCGGCAGCAATCACATTGTCAGCGATAAGCTTGTCAGCATAAATCTTACGTGGAGTGGCATGTTTTTTAATCTTGGCATACATCAATGGCTGAGTTGCACTTGGCTCATCGGCTTCGTTATGACCATGACGGCGATAACAGACTAATTCAATCACCACATCACGTTTAAATTCATTACGATAATCAACCGCTAACTGTGACACAAAGGCCACCGCTTCAGGATCGTCAGAATTTACGTGGAAAATCGGTGCCTGAACCATCTTAGCAATGTCAGTACAGTATTCAGTCGAACGCACGTCCGCATGGTTAGACGTAGTGAAACCCACTTGGTTATTCACTACAATGCGAATACTACCGCCCACTTTAAAGCCACGGGTTTGAGACATGTTAAATGTCTCTTGTACTATCCCTTGACCTGCTATCGCAGAGTCACCGTGAATAGTAATCGGCATAACTTGTAAGCCATCTTTGCAACCGCGGCGGTCTTGACGGGCACGAACAGAACCAATTACCACAGGGTTAACAATTTCAAGATGCGATGGGTTAAAGGCCAGTGCTAAATGCACATTGCCACCTGGCGTTTCGAAATCTGAAGAGAAACCTTGATGGTACTTAACGTCACCAGAACCATGAGTATCGGCATGCTTACCGGCGAACTCGTCAAACAGTTCGGCTGGACGCTTACCTAACACGTTCACTAATACGTTTAGACGACCACGATGCGCCATACCAATGACGATTTCTTTGGTGCCCGCTTCGCCTGCACGATAAATAATTTCGCGCATCATAGGTACTAATGCATCGCCGCCCTCTAGCGAGAAACGTTTCGCACCAGGGAATTTAGCGCCTAAGTATTTTTCAATGCCCTCTGCAGCGTTTAAGCCTTCAAGAATGCGTGTCTTAATACTTTTATCGTAACTGGCTTTACCTAGGGAAGGCTCGAGGCGTTGCTGGATCCAGCGTTTCTCATCGGTATCGGTAATATGCATATATTCAGCACCGATAGAACCACAATAAGTGGCTTTGAGCGCTGTTACCAAATCCGCGAGTTTCATGGTTTCACCATCATGAGCAAAAGAACCGGTATTAAACTCGCTAGCCATATCTTCTTTAGTCAAGCCGTGGAAGGCGGGATCTAAATCAGCAACGGGCTCGCGTTTCCACAGTTCAAGCGGATCAAGGTTCGCACCTTGGTGACCACGAAAACGATGGGCGTTAATTAATTGCAGGACTTTTACTTGCTTAGCATCCATATCAGGATCGGTCACGCGAGCAGAGCTCTTATGGCGTCCTTCTAACGCTAAACTGCGAAAATAATCACGTACTTTTGAGTGAGCAGCTTCAGGCGCATCAACAGCAGCACCATTCACAGGAGGGAGATTATCAAATACCGCACGCCAGTCATCAGCAACTGATTGTGGGTCTTCTTGATAGGCTTCATACATCTCTTCTACGTAGGTCGAATTAGCGCCACTTAAGTGAGATGATTCGAGCCAGGCTTTCATGATGCCTTGGTGCATTTCTATTCCTTTCAAACTTTATACACGTGCTTAGCCATAGTATTAAATATGCAGTCAGTAGAGATTACCTTCGACGCATAATTCTGCCGCCCCTAGATATCCAGATATACGGCGCGTTGTCATCCATTACATACGCAAAAGAGCCACCTTCTGCTTCCAGAAAGTGACTCTTTGAGAGCTATATTATTATTGGTTTCAGCTCGGGTTCTCGCATTACACTGCTCGCTTCAACAGCATGGACTTAATATGACCAATTGCTTTAGTCGGATTAAGACCTTTTGGACACACGTCAACGCAGTTCATGATGCCGTGGCAACGGAACACGCTATAGGCGTCGTCCAGCTCAGATAAACGTTCTTCTGTTGCTGTGTCGCGACTGTCGATCAAGAAACGGTAAGCATGAAGCAGACCGCTTGGACCGATAAACTTATCAGGATTCCACCAGAATGATGGGCAAGCCGTAGAACAACAGGCACACATGATACATTCGTACAGACCATCTAAATGAGCACGCTCTTCAGGTGATTGTAAGTGTTCACGGGCTGGTGCTTTCTCATCATTGATGAGGTAAGGCTTGATCTTCTCATACTGCTTATAGAACTGAGTTAAATCAACAACTAAGTCACGAACAACTGGCATCCCTGGTAATGGACGTATTTCTAATTTCTTACCTTTAAAGGTTGAAATTGGCGTAATACAAGCCAAACCATTTTTACCATTCATGTTGACGCCATCACTACCACACACACCTTCACGGCACGAGCGACGGAATGACAAAGTTGGATCTTGCTCTTTCAACTTGATCAGTGCATCAAGCACCATCATGTCTGAGCCTTCAGCCACTTCTAAGTTGTAATCCTGCATATACGGTTTAGTATCTACATCAGGATTGTAGCGATAAACTGCAAATGTCAATTTCATCTTTGCAACTCCTAGTAGGTACGTTTCTTCGGCGGGAATGCTTCACGTAGCTTAGGTGCCATGTTGACTGCACGACGATCCATCATTTCAGTCGCAGGATCAAATAAGCTGTGGCATAACCAGTTCTCATCATCACGTTCTAAATAATCTTCACGTGAGTGAGCACCGCGGCTTTCAGTACGGAAGTTAGCTGCATAGGCCGTTGCGATTGCCGTTGCCATTAAGTTATCTAACTCTAAGCATTCAATACGTTGAGTATTGAACTCACGAGAGTTATCAGACAATTTAGCATTCGCAAGACGTTCACGGATCACTTTCAACTGCGCTAAGCCTTCAGCCATAGCATCGCCACGACGGAATACCGAGAAGTTTAACTGCATACACAGTTGCAGATCCTTACGGATTTGCGCAGGATCTTCGCCATCTTTGTTGCTTTCCCAACGATTTAAACGCGCGAGTGATGCTTGAACATTGGCATCGCTTGCGTCTTTTGGATCGTCAGTTTCATCTAAGGCTTTACCTAAATGCTGACCCGCTGCGCGGCCAAAGACCACTAAGTCGAGCAATGAGTTACCACCTAAGCGATTAGCACCATGTACCGATACACAGGCAATCTCACCTACAGCAAACAGGCCAATGATGTCATGTTCAGTGCCATCTTCATTCTTGCGAATAACTTGACCACTGACCTTAGTTGGCAAACCGCCCATCATATAGTGACAGGTTGGCAATACAGGGATTGGGCCATCAGCCGGATCGATATGAGCAAAAGTACGAGACAATTCACACACGCCTGGTAAACGTGCCTCAAGTGTTTCTTTGCCTAAGTGATCAAGCTTAAGTAACAGATGTGGACCTAATGGACCGTCTAAACCACGACCTTCGCGGATTTCAGTCATCATTGAACGTGCAACCACGTCGCGTGATGCCAAATCTTTCGCGTTAGGGGCATAACGCTCCATAAATCGCTCGCCGTCTTTGTTCAGCAGATAACCGCCTTCACCACGACAACCTTCAGTCACAAGTACACCCGCACCGGCGATGCCCGTTGGGTGGAACTGCCACATTTCCATATCTTGCATTTGTACGCCAGCACGCATCGCCATACCTACGCCGTCACCGGTGTTGATATGTGCGTTAGTGGTAGAAGCGTAGATACGCCCTGCTCCACCTGTTGCTAGAATTGTTGCTTTAGCTTTGAAATAAACGATATCACCCGTTTCAATTTCAATCGCAGTACAACCCACAACGACATCATCCTCGTTTTTAACGAGATCTAATGCATACCATTCTGAGAATACTTGCGTTTTATGCTTAACGTTTTGCTGGTATAAACAGTGAAGCAAAGCATGACCAGTACGGTCAGCCGCGGCTGCAGTACGTGCAGCTTGCTCGCCACCAAAGTTTCTAGATTGACCACCAAAAGGACGTTGGTAAATAGTGCCGTTATCAAAACGAGAAAAAGGTAAACCCATTTGCTCAAGTTCAATAACCGCTTCAGGACCGGTTTTACACATGAATTCAATCGCTTCTTGGTCGCCGATAAAATCGGAACCTTTCACGGTATCGTACATATGCTGTTCCCAATGATCTTCATGGGCGTTACCTAATGCAACGGTAATACCACCCTGCGCAGATACGGTATGAGAACGTGTTGGGAATACTTTTGATAAAAGCGCACAGCTTTTACCTTCTTTAGAAATTTGCAGCGCTGCACGCATACCAGCGCCGCCGGCACCGATCACTACAGCATCAAATTCGCGTACTGGAATACTCACTTAGACACCCCACACAATAACAATGCCGGCCGCTAAATAACAAAATACGGTAACGACAAAGATGAACTGTAAAACACCACGTAACGACGTGCACTTGACGTAATCTGTCAGCACTTGCCATACACCAATCCAAGCGTGTACGAGCAATGCTACCAACGCAAGAAGTGTAAACACTTTCATTGGTAGCGTGCTAAATAGACTATGCCAGACATCGTAAGTGAGAGGGGAACTACATGCAATAAAGCCTACTAAAAATATAGAATAACAGGCGAGGATCACTGCACTAGCGCGTATAAGAATAAAGTCATGAACTCCACTGCGTCCAAAACTTGCTGCATTGGTTACCATACCCATATCCCCGCTACAATTGAAAAGGCTACCGTCAATACAAACACAGCTTTCGCTGATACGGTACCCGAAGCCAACTCTTCCCAACGTCCGGTATCCATTACTAAGTGGCGCAGGCCACCAAATAAATGGAAGGCTAATGCCGTCAAAATACCCCATATGATGAACTTCATGATGAAGTGATCAAATAGAGACTGAACGCCAGCAAAGCTTTCTGCGGATGCTAAAGATGAATTTAGCAACCAAATAAGAATGCCAACTGCGAACAGCATGATGACACCGGAAACACGGTGAAGAATTGACACAATCGCTGTTGCAGGAAAGCGAATGGTCTGCAGATCTAAATGGACAGGTCTTTGCTTTTTCACGTTCTGCTCACTCAGCTCCATTGAGCATTTTTTTGTTATGTGAACCGCTTTTGTACAAACTTTAAACCAATAGGTAATTTAAGGCAAAAGTAAACACAAAAGCAAAGTTTAAACAAACAGTTAACTATCTGGGCACAGATTATTTAATTTCTAAATAAAGCGTGTTTTATAATCGTTGTTTGCGGCCATTATTAGGCGGAGGCAAGTATACTCGCGGGAAATGTCAAATACAAACATCACAGAATGCAAATTATGTTTTTTTTGTGCAGATATCCTCGTAAGTGCCAGTTGCAGCAAGGAAAGTAAAGAGTTTTATACCATGGTCTAACAAATTTAAACGCTTATTTAAATTGAAATGTGATCTAGAATAGCTGTACAGTAATGGCGTTTTTGAAGTACCGCACTCACAGAGTAAGAACTAAGTAAGGAGAACGGGGTATGGCTGATTTAAAAGCCAAATTAGAATTACCAGGGAACGACTCGATAGAATTGCCAATAAAGCAAGGATCAGCTGGTTTTGACGTAATCGATATTAGTAAGCTTGGCAGCAAGGGTTACTTTACCTTTGACCCAGGTTTTCTAGCGACTGCTTCTTGTGAATCTGCAATTACCTTTATTGATGGTGATCTGGGCATATTGCTACATCGTGGCTATCCAATCGATCAACTTGCTGTTGACTCCGATTACCTAGACCTATGTTATCTGTTGCTTTACGGTGAACTACCGACAAAAGCACAATATACTGAGTTTGTACATACAGTAAAAAATCATACAATGGTGCACGAGCAGCTAGCTTTCTTCTTTAGAGGCTTCCGTCGTGATGCTCACCCTATGGCCATGTTATGTGGTGTAACGGGCGCGCTATCTGCATTTTATCAAGACTCTTTAGATGTTAACGATCCACGTCACCGTGAAATCGCTGCTTATCGCTTGGTCTCAAAAATGCCGACTATTGCAGCAATGTGTTACAAGTATTCTTCAGGCCAGCCATTCGTTTACCCACGTAATGACTTAAGCTATGCGGGCAACTTCCTAAGCATGATGTTTGCAGTGCCGTGCGAAGAATACGTTGTTAATCCGATTGTTGAACGTGCCATGGACAGGATCTTCATTTTACATGCTGATCATGAACAAAACGCATCGACTTCAACCGTGCGTTTAGCGGGTTCTTCAGGCGCTAACCCATTTGCGTGTATCGCAGCGGGTATTGCGTCACTTTGGGGCCCTGCACACGGCGGCGCTAACGAAGCTTGCTTACAAATGTTAGAAGAAATCGGTTCAGTTGACCGTATTCCTGAATTCATTGAACGTGCTAAAGATAAGAATGATCCATTCCGTCTAATGGGCTTCGGACACCGTGTTTACAAGAACTTTGACCCTCGAGCCAAAGTTATGCGTGAAACCTGTCATGAAGTGCTGAAAGAGCTAAAAGTAAAAGATCCTCTATTGGATGTCGCCATGGAACTTGAGCGCATTGCGCTTGAAGACGAATACTTTATTTCTAAGAAGCTATATCCAAACGTCGATTTCTACTCTGGCATCATCATGAAAGCCATTGGTATTCCAACCAGTATGTTCACTGTGCTGTTTGCACTGGCACGCACTGTTGGCTGGATTGCTCACTGGAAAGAAATGTTAGATCAACCAGGGCACAAAATCAGCCGTCCTCGTCAGCTTTATACTGGCGAAAAAACGCGTAATTTTGTTGATTTAGATAAACGTTAAATCCCAGACTTTATGCATTTAAAAGCGCCTCAGGGCGCTTTTTTTATATCTCAATTCCCCTTAAATCAGCCCTTCCTCACACAAAACATATTGTTATAAATTATCACACCATTAACTATGCATGGTTATTTTCATCATTTATTAAACTTTTTGGCTACATTTGATGGTATCCACTAATAGCACGCCATCAACATCCAGAATAAGTAATTGAAATAAAACAAATTATAACATTGGCATATTTTGTGCTTTTACATGTCATCACGATAAATACAACCGGTAATACTCTTATGAGAAAGTCAAAAGTTGCTAAATTCATTCTGCCATTATTTATGATTTCAATGCTGGCAGCCTGTGGTGGAGAGGAAGTGGCCAAAAAAGAAGAAAAATATGCCATTCCCGTCGAAACCACTACAGTGAAGCAAGGAGACGTTTCCTCTTTTTATAGCACGACCGCCACTTTAGAAGCGCCGCAAGAAGCCAATGTCGTCAGCCGTATTTCTGGATTGATTGAATCACTTACTGTTGAAGAAGGCGATCGTGTTCAAAAGGGTCAAGTGCTCGCTGTTATCGATGCAAAAAGGCAACAATACGATTTAGACCGCTCAGAAGCTGAAGTAAAAATTATTGAGCAAGAATTAAACCGTCTTAAAAAGATGGGCAACAGAGAATTTATTAGCGCCGACTCAATGGCCAAGCTCGAATATAACTTGCAAGCGGCTATTGCAAAAAAAGATCTCGCCAAGCTGCAAGTCACAGAAAGCCAAGTGGTGTCACCCATCAGTGGCGTAGTCGCTAAGCGTTATGTAAAAGCGGGCAATATGGCCAAGGAATACGGCGATCTTTTTTACATCGTTAACCAAGATGAGCTGCACGGCATCGTACATTTACCAGAGCAACAACTGGCAAGTTTAAAACTCGGCCAAGAGGCTCAAGTGTTTAGCAATCAACAAAGCAAGCGTGCTATTCATGCCAAAGTGTTGCGGATAAGCCCAATTGTTGACCCACAAAGCGGCACTTTTAAGGTAACACTCGCTGTACCTAACCAAGATGCACGTCTTAAAGCGGGCATGTTTACCCGTGTTGAACTTAAATATGATACCCATGAAAATGTTATCACTATCCCCTACAGCGCCTTGATTAACCAAGATGATAAACAAGCGTTGTATGTGATTGATGGGGCGAACGCTAATCGCCGAGAAATTGAAATTGGCTACCGTGAAGGGGATTTAGTCGAAGTTATTACTGGCATTAAACCCGGAGAGCAAGTTGTGACTCGTGGCCAGCAAAACCTGAAAGATCAATCATTAGTCGAAGTGATCACTCCACTCAATCTTATTTCTGCTAAAAACTGATTGGAGTCATTTATGTCAATTATCAGCACTTCAGTTAAACGACCCGTTACAGTGTGGATGTTCATGCTGGCGGTGATGTTATTCGGTATGGTGGGGTTTTCACGCTTGGCGGTTAAGTTACTGCCAGATTTGAGCTATCCCACGTTAACTATTCGCACTATGTATGACGGTGCAGCGCCTGTAGAAGTCGAGCAACTCGTCTCAAAACCAATTGAAGAAGCCGTTGGCGTGGTCAAAGGCTTACGCAAAATTAGCTCTATTTCACGATCGGGCATGTCAGATGTGGTGCTTGAGTTTGAATGGGGCACCACGATGGACATGGCGAGTTTAGATGTGCGTGAAAAGCTCGACACTATCGCCCTGCCATTAGATGTTAAAAAACCTTTATTGCTGCGTTTTAACCCTAACCTTGACCCAATTATGCGTCTGGCCTTATCGGTACCCAATGCCTCAGAAGCCAATCTTAAGCAAATGCGTACCTACGCAGAAGAAGAGCTTAAACGGCGCCTAGAAGCCCTTTCGGGTGTGGCTGCGGTGCGTTTATCGGGTGGTTTAGAGCAAGAAGTGCATATTCTGCTCAATCAAGAAAAACTATCGCAGCTCAATCTCAATGCCGATGACATTAAACGTCGCATTAACGAAGAAAACATTAACCTCTCTGCGGGTAAAGTCATCCAAGGTGATCGTGAATATTTAGTCAGAACACTCAATCAATTCAATTCATTGGAAGAACTTGGCCAAGTTATTGTCTATCGTAATGAACAAACCTTAGTGCGTTTATTTGAAGTTGCTACCATCACTGATGCCTATAAAGAGCGCAGTGATATCACCCGCATCGGTAGCCAAGAATCGATTGAGCTGGCCATTTATAAAGAAGGTGATGCTAATACCGTGGCCGTTGCCAAAAAACTGCGTGATGAACTGGCTAAAATCAATCAAGATCCGAAACAAAACAAACTCGAAGTGATTTACGACCAATCTGAGTTTATCGAAAGTGCCATCAGTGAAGTGACCTCTTCAGCGCTAATGGGCAGCGTATTATCTATGCTAGTGATTTACTTGTTCCTGCGTAACATCATCCCAACACTGATTATTTCTATCTCGATTCCTTTCTCCGTCATCGCCACATTCAATATGATGTATTTTGCCGATATCAGCTTAAACATCATGTCATTAGGTGGAATTGCGCTGGCCATTGGTTTATTGGTCGATAATGCCATTGTAGTATTAGAGAACATTGACCGTTGCCGTAGCGAAGGCATGAGTAAGTTAGATGCCGCAGTAACAGGCACAAAGGAAGTAGCTGGGGCGATTTTTGCCTCAACCCTCACCACTCTTGCGGTATTTGTGCCATTAGTATTTGTCGATGGTATTGCTGGCGCTCTGTTCTCAGACCAAGCGCTAACCGTTACCTTTGCGCTTTTAGCATCGCTGTTAGTTGCACTCACTTCTATTCCTATGTTGGCATCTCGCGAAGGTGTTAAAACCTTACCCGCACTGGAAAAAAAACCATCTACGGATAAACCTACCACTAAAATGGGTAAGTTTAAGCACTACAGTAAGACAGCATCTAGCTTCCCTATTCTTCTTATATTTAGTTACTTACCCAGAGCACTATTAACCTTAGTGCTTATTTTAAGCCGCTTATTTTCTTGGCTTATTGGGCTAGTCATGCGTCCTTTAAGCTCAGGGTTTAACTTTATCTACCACAGTATCGAGAAGGTTTATCACAAACTATTAGCCTTAGCGCTGCGCCAACAAATAATCACGCTACTGCTCACTATTGCGATAACGAGCGCGTGTATTAGCCTGTTACCTCGCCTAGGTATGGAGCTTATTCCGCCGATGAATCAGGGTGAGTTTTATGTAGAGATCCTGCTTCCGCCAGGAACTGCGGTGAGTGAAACCGATAAGGTATTACAACAACTCGCGTTGTCCATCAAGGACAAACCCGAAGTTAACCATGCTTATAGCCAAGCTGGTAGTGGTGGTTTGATGACATCAGACACCGCTCGCGGAGGTGAAAACTGGGGCCGTTTGCAAGTGGTACTCACAGATCACAGTGCCTATAACGCCATCACTCAAGTGCTGCGAGATACCGCGCGCCGCATTCCTGAACTTGAAGCTAAAATCGAACAACCTGAATTATTTAGCTTTAAAACGCCGTTAGAAATAGAACTCACGGGTTACGATTTAAACTTGCTCAAGCACAGCGCCGATAATCTAGTCAAAGCATTATCTGCATCGGATCGTTTTGCTGACGTCAATACCAGCCTGCGCGATGGTCAACCTGAGCTCAGTATCCGCTTTGACCATGCAAGATTAGCGGCGCTCGGAATGGATGCGCCAACGGTTGCCAACCGCATTGCCCAGCGCGTTGGCGGCACTATTGCCAGCCAGTACACTGTGCGTGACCGTAAAATTGATATTCTGGTACGCAGCGAACTTGCTGAGCGCGATCAAATTAGCGATATCGATGCTTTAATTATTAATCCAAACAGCAGCCAGCCTATTGCGTTAAGTGCTGTTGCCGAAGTTTCACTGCAATTAGGCCCCTCGGCGATTAACCGTATCAGCCAACAGCGCGTCGCACTTGTATCGGCGAATATCGCCTACGGAGACTTAAGTGATGCCGTGACACAGGCGCAGCAAATACTGTCGCAACAAGTGTTACCCGCATCGGTGCAAGCTCGTTTTGGTGGGCAGAATGAGGAAATGGAAAATTCATTCAAATCACTCAAAATTGCGCTTGTTTTAGCCATTTTCTTAGTCTATCTGGTGATGGCAAGTCAGTTTGAATCGCTATTGCATCCACTCCTAATTCTGTTTGCCGTGCCGATGGCTTTGGCAGGTAGCGTACTTGGACTTTATATCACCCAAACCCATTTGAGTGTGGTGGTATTTATCGGTCTTATCATGCTTGCGGGAATTGTAGTGAACAACGCGATTGTATTAGTTGATCGCATCAACCAACTGCGCCGCGAAGGCACCCAAAAGCTCGAGGCTATTCGCGCCGCCGCTAAGTCACGCCTACGCCCTATTATGATGACCACACTCACCACTACCTTAGGTTTATTGCCGATGGCGCTAGGATTAGGCGATGGCTCAGAGGTGCGTGCACCGATGGCGATTACAGTCATTTTTGGACTCAGTATATCAACCTTACTGACGTTAATTGTGCTGCCAGTGCTTTATGCGCTTTTCGATCGCAAGGAATATACCGTAGAAAGCTGTCAGATTGAGCATGATACACAGGAGGCTCGCCCATGAACCTCACTCGTTTAGCCATTAAGCGTCCCGTGACCACCAGCATGTTCTTCTTGGCTATTTTGCTATTTGGTCTGGCTTCAAGTCGTCTATTACCGCTAGAAATGTTCCCCGGTATCGATATACCGCAAATTGTGGTGCAAGTGCCTTACAAAGGCTCGACTCCGGCAGAAATCGAGCGCGATATCACCCGAGTGCTGGAGGAATCCCTCGCGACAATGGGCGGCATTGACGAGCTTGAGTCAGAATCGTCTCAAGAAGGCGCTGAAATCGAAATCAATATGAAGTGGGGGGAAAACGTCGGAACAAAGAGCCTAGAAGCGCGGGAAAAAATCGATGCGGTGCGCCATTTACTGCCTAAAGATGTTGAGCGAGTGTTTATCCGCCAATTTTCTACCGCCGATATGCCCGTGCTCACCATACGCATATCGAGCGACCGCGAGCTGTCGGGTGCATTCGACTTACTCGATAAACAGCTTAAACGTCCGCTTGAACGTGTTGAAGGCGTCTCTAAGGTTAGCCTCTACGGCGTTGAACAAAAACAGATTGAGGTACGCATTAATGCCGATAAACTTGCCGCCAGTGGCTTTTCAGTAACTAACTTGCAAGCACGCCTTGGCAGAGAGAACTTTATCATTAGCGCTGGCACACTCAGAGCCAGTAACCTTGTTTACCAAGTCTCGCCAAAAGGTGAGTTTAGAAACCTTGAAGATATTAAAGCGCTCATACTCAGTCCTGGTTTGACCTTAGGCGACATTGCTAAGGTGCAGTTTGCCCTGCCTGAACGCGTCGAAGGTCGCCATTTAGATCAACACTACGCTGTGGGTTTAGATGTGTTTAAAGAATCCGGCGCTAACTTAGTAGAAGTATCAGACCGTGTATTAAAGGTGATTTCTCAAGCCAAACAAGATCCTCAGTTTCAAGGTATTCGGCTATTTATCATGGAGGATCAAGCTTCTGGCGTAAAGTCATCGCTGGCTGACTTGCTACTTTCAGGCTTAATCGGCGCACTGCTGTCCTTTGTGGTGCTGTACTTATTTCTGCGTAATTTAAAAATGACTTTAGTGGTCGTGTCATCTGTACCGATTTCAATCGGTATGACACTCGCCGCCATGTACTTGCTCGGTTACAGCTTAAATATCCTGTCGATGATGGGACTTTTACTCGCCATCGGTATGTTAATTGATAACGCTGTGGTTGTGACCGAGAGCGTGCTGCAGGAAAAACAAGGTAAACACCCTAAGGATAATGAAGAGTCAGTCATGACGGGGGTCGATAAAGTGTCTCTCGCCGTATTAGCAGGTACTATGACCACCGCCATTGTATTTTTACCTAATATTTTTGGCGTGAAAGTCGAGCTGACGATTTTCCTTGAGCATGTTGCCATCGCGATTTGTATTTCCCTTGCCGCATCGCTACTGGTAGCTAAAACCTTGATCCCGTTGATGTTGACTAAGTTGCATTTTGATATAGCGCCCTCAAAAGGCCCCAGTAAGTTGCAGCGGTTTTACAACAGGAGCCTCAATTGGGTATTACTTAGGCCTTGGCGTTCAGGCTTTATCGCCGTGGCTATTCTCGCGTCCACCGCCCTGCCGCTATCTATGGTTAAACAGGATCAAGAGGACAGCCAGAGCAAGGAGCGAATTTACATTAACTATCAAGTGGAAGGTCGGCATAACCTCAATGTGACTGAGGCGATGGTTAACCAAATGGAAGAGTATCTTTATAATAATAAAGATAAATTTCATATTGACTCTGTCTACAGCTATTACGCACCCGACGATGGTTCGTCAGTTATTTTGCTAAAAAAAGATTTACCTATACCACTGGATGAGTTGAAAAAGAACATCCGCAGTGGTTTCCCTAAGTATGCTATCGCCAAACCGCAATTTGGTTGGGGGGATGATAACTCTGGCGTGCGCGTTACGCTCACAGGACGCTCAACCTCTGAGCTGATTAACTTAAGCGAACAGGTAATACCTTTACTACAAAATATCAAAGGATTACAAGACGTTCGCTCTGAGCTAAACGGCGCGCAGCAGGAAGTCGTTATCCGCATCGACAGACAAATGGCAGCACGGTTAGATTTAAAGCTCAATGAAATTGCTTCGAGTATTGCTATGGCGCTACGCGGTTCGCCGCTGCGATCCTTCCGTCATGATCCCAATGGCGAGCTACGTATCGAAATGGCCTACGACCAAGAATGGCAACAATCCTTAGAAAAACTCAAACAGTTACCCATAGTGCGTATCGATCAAAGGGTATACACCTTAGATAACTTAGCAAACATCAAGATCCAACCGCGCTTTGACACAATCAAACACTTTAATCGCCAAACGGCTTTGTCGATTGGTGCTAATTTAGAAAACCTCACCACAGAAGAGGCACAAACCAAGATCAAGCAAGTAATGGAGAATATCCATTTCCCGACGGGTTACGATTATTCTTTGCGCGGTGGTTTTGAGCGACAAGATGAAGACCAAAGTGTTATGACGACCAATATGTTATTGGCTATCGCAATGATTTATATCGTAATGGCAGCCTTATTTGAATCACTGTTATTACCGACAGCCATTATTACCTCGATTTTATTTTCTATTACTGGCGTATTTTGGGCGCTATTTATCACAGGTACGCCTATTTCGGTGATGGCCATGATAGGCATATTGATTTTAATGGGTATAGTGGTAAATAACGGCATCGTTCTGGTGGATCAGATTAATCAGATGACGCCAGATCTCGACAAATTATCCACTACCATTCGAGATGTGTGTATCACGCGTTTGCGCCCAGTATTAATGACAGTCGGCACTACGGTGCTGGGATTAGTACCGCTGGCAATGGGTGAGACCCAAATTGGTGGCGGCGGCCCGCCGTATTCGCCCATGGCTATTGCGATTATCGGAGGCTTGTCATTCTCGACTCTTACCAGCTTATATTTGGTGCCTTTGTGCTATCAAGCCTTATATAGGATGCGCCATCGCGCCGCGATTGGTTTAGGCCAAGCTGACCAATTCGCCCAAAAGCTGTTACCTTGGGCGCGATAATTACCCCGTCAAGTATCCGATTAAAATAGTGAAAGCGTAAAAAGTTGCCGTGCTGCCTTTTACGCTTTTTTTATGCCCCATTAAGCTGACTATTTTACTGCGGTAACACGTTAAAGCGGATCATAAATAATTGCTCAAGACCAGGATAAATCTCAGCAATGACATTACGTAATTGCGCTAATGTCATATTTTCTTGCTCGGCATGTACATCTGTCAACTCGGAGAGTGACACGGGCGTCACATCAACAATTTGGATATCGCAAAACCAGCGGTCTGTTTCAAAGGTCGAAACCGGTAATATTTGTCCTGACTCAACATGGGATTCCGCTTCATCACGCAGCGTAATAGTTTTAGCACCACTTAAGATGTCACGCTCAAAGCGTTCAAAAAAGGTCATTTTAGTTAGCAAAGCGTATTCCTCTGTGCAAGCTATGAGCGATAGCGCTCACTTTAGTCATTTCAACATCAATAATCGGCAAGTAATATAATGGCTTTTGACCTGCACTAATAGTACGTATTGTCAGTACACATCGAAAAATACGCACCTTCTATTGCATAACCCCAACTCAAAACGCTTATGCTTATTTCTTGTACCAAACGACTTGTACTAAATAAAGGGCTAACGCCTGACGTTGAATGCACGCTTCTTTTTTGACAAAATACAGCAAAGCATGGTCAGCTCGCTCAGATTGAGTTAGAATCCGCCCTCAATTGAGCCCTTGGCCTCATATTCCTGCGCATAGCGGGTGCGAAACGAAATTAGAGACGTCATGAACAAGAAACAAAAAATCATCAAGAAAATAGCGAAGCGCGCCAAGGCTAGACTAAATAAAGTCGACCCTGCCACAATTGGCTTGCCCGCAAAATCTGGTTATGTCTCTAAGGCCGAGCGTGCGAAGCTTGAATCCTTAGAAGCCACTGAAATTGCTGAGACCAGTACGGATAATACCAACGATACGCCTCACATAGGCTGAATACATCGCCAAGATGTTAAGTTTTAAATGCATAAATGCCACTGAATCGAGTGGCATTTTTTGTATGTATTAGCCGTTAATCAACCTTAAGATTAATCGTCAATCCCCAAAACACATTCGTGTTTACGCTGTGCCAAAAGATTATGTATCAGACTTAAGGGATTTTGGAGCTAATTCATTGTCATCGCCACTTATCACCCGCAAAGTAACATCGACTTCTTGTTCTTCGGTTAATTGTGCCATTTGCGCTTGCACTGATGACAGTGGATTAACCGCGCTAGGTGAATGCTCTGCGACGCAGTTAGCAATCTCATCTTGCTTGTTTAATGTGTCGCTCACTGTATACGAAGATAGCTGTTGTGCTTGCGTAGCCACTTTATCCACCAAGCGATAGGCAACTAGCACACCTAAAATACCAAAGAGTATAGAGCCTATCACTTGTCCAATCAGCACACCATAAACCCCGCCCCACAGCGCGCCAAAATACACAAAAGGCACTGTGCCTAATGTGGCTTTGCCAACATTAAATAACGTGGAATATTTGGCCTTACCCAGGTTATTAAATGACGCGTTCGCTACAAATAAAATCCCCGAAAAGATAAAGAACACCGCGATATAACTACAAAAAAAGTTAATAACATCAGCACTGTCACCTTTCATATCGAACACATTAATCAAATGCGACTTAAGCACAAACAGCAATAACGACATACTCAGCACATACGCAGTGCAAAATTGGATGGCTCTGGTCAAACTCTCCCTTACTCTATCAAACTGTCCCGCACCAAAGTTTTGCCCAATGATTGGCCCAATCGCGCCAGAAAGGGCAAAAATCATCCCAAAAGCCACTGGGATCAAACGCCCTAACACGGCCCAACCCGCCACATAAGCATCACCAAAATCGGCAATCGCACGCGTAACAAAGGCATTGCCAATGGGCGTCGCCACATTGGTTAACATCGCGGGCCCAGCAATCGCAAAAATAGGTTTAAGATCTGCGACAAAGTACGCTTTGTTAAAATGACCCAGTAACTGATGTTTGATCACCACCCCGCGACCGGCAATTACAAACACTGCCACTAGTGCCAGTACCGATGCCAATGCAGCCCCTTCTATGCCCATCGCGAACATAAAGATAAAAATAGGGTCTAGCACGGCATTAACACCACCGCCTGCTAAGGTAGACATCATAGAAAGTTTGGCATCGCCTACCGCGCGCAAAGCCCCGCCCAGCGCCATCGCTAAACAAATAAAAGGCAGCGAAGGCACTAAAATATATAAATAACTGGCCGCAAGCACCGCCGTATTTCCACGGGCGCCAACTAATGCCACTAGCTCAGGAATAAAGCTAGTCACAACCACAGCCACCAGCACGCTAATTAAGGTGGTGACGACTGCACTATTGAGTAATAGCCGTTTTGCCAGCACTACGTCTTTTGCACCAATAGAGCGAGACACTAGCGCGCCTAATGCAATTGATAGCCCTATACCAATAGATGTCGTGAAAAACGAGATGCTGCCCGCATAGCCCACCGCAGCGGCAAGCTCATTTTCGCCTAACAAACTGAGAAAAAAGATATCCAGTAAATCCACCACAAATAAGGCAGAAATTCCTACCGCAGAGGTCGAGCTCATTACTAAGATATGGCGTAAAATAGGCCCTTCAACAAACTTGGCTTGCGTCATACGTGTGTTTTACCTATAAGAATAAAAAAATCAGCAACTGCCATTATTTATCGCCTTTTTCAGCGGGAACATCTAATTTATCTAACTCACAACCACAGCGGCTACAATACATGGCATCAAGATCGTGGCCAGTTTTGTGGCATTGGTTACAGCTGCGTAAGTCTCGACTTCGCCTCACCTCATGGGAAATTTCAGCCGTTAAAATACCCGTGGGGATAGCAATAATGGAATAACCAATGAGCATAGTTAACGACGCAATAGCCTGCCCTAATCCGGTTTGAGGAGTTATATCACCGTAGCCAACAGTGGTAATTGTCACAATCGTCCAATACACAGATTTAGGGATTGAACTAAAGCCATTATTAGGCCCTTCAACTACATACATTACTGCACTGAGCACCATAACGATCAAACTGACCGAGAAGAAAAATAAAAAAACCTTTCGGCTCGACTGCATCATTGCTTTAAGCAAGACATTACCTTCGCTTAAATAACGCAGAAGTTTGAGCACTCTGAAGATCCTGAATAACCTCAGTATGCGGATGACTAAGGTAAAGTTAGCACCGGGGAATAACAGCGCTAAATACGTGGGTAATACCGATAACAAATCTATTAGCCCATAAAAACTGCGAGCATACAGCACAGGATGGGTGGCACAGTATAAACGTAGACCATATTCAATCGTAAATATGACAGTAAAAACCCATTCTAATACACGAATAATTTGACCATATTCGCGATGAAACATTTCAACTGTATCGAGGAAAACCAAGCCGACACTCAGCACAATACACAACATTAAGCCGATATCGAAATAGCGACCTGCGGGAGTATCTGTACCAAAAATAATGAGGCGTAATTGACGCTTTAATGGACTTTCGGATTGAATATTCTCAGGCATACAGATACACACTTCCTTGCAACTAACGTATTAACAGAGGGGTTACAACATAAATATGCCACGAGTCTGCCATGCAATTGCACTCAGCTCAAAATAATCTACTCACAGCGCGGTAAAATTACGGTATGATGCCGAAAAGTTAACAATCCATCTCATTCAACCCATGAGTTTATTTCCGAGGACTTTAATGCGCGCCACCCTACTTTCCACATTGACATACCTCACTGTGACTATCGCGGCACTGGCTTCACCCACATTACATGCCTCAGGCGCTTCTGGCATGGGTAAAGTGGATTTGGTGGTGATCACTAAATCTGAATCCCGCATGGCTTTACTGCGCGATGGCAAAATACTAAAGCAATATCACATCGCTATGGGTGATTTACCCGCTGGACATAAGTTAAAGGAAGGTGACCAACGCACACCTCAAGGGCGCTATACCCTTGATTATAAAAAGTCAGATAGTGCTTATTATAAATCGATTCATATTTCCTACCCCAATGAAGAAGATAAATTGCGCGCAAAAGCCCTGGGCATTAGACCTGGCGGTATGATCATGATCCACGGCCAAAATCCTAAATCGTCATTGTCGCCACAGCAAGCCCAACAATACAATTGGACTGACGGCTGTATCGCAATTACCAACGCCGAAATGGATGAAGTATGGAAAGTGGTCGATGAAGGCACCCCGATTGAGATTTGGCCTTAATCTTAGCCCGCTTCCTATCGCAATATACCGATTAAGCATGAACAGAATATCCAATACGCCCAGTTTAATGGGCGTTTTTATTTAACGTTAAATCATGCTGTTAGTTGAATTATCGCTACTTATTTCAATTAAAGAATAGAAACTAACAGCAATAAAATCCCTTGGAGTCTCTATGGCTAAATCTAATGAACTCACTGCACCGTTAACTGCCGGCATCAGCTATGAGCAATTAACGCAACACTGGCCAGTCTTTGAAACGCAAATTTTGGCTTTACTCGACACCTTAGATTTAGCGGATAAAGCCCTGTTTTGCGATCACGTGGCACTGCGGGTTAATTCCATCACCAGCGCCGATGCACTGCGAGAGGCTTTTAGTCGCGTGGGAAATATTATTTCAGATAATATAATTAACGGCCGCACGATCCTTATTATCGAATTAGATACACCACTCACTCTCGGACAATTTCGCATTGACTGTGTTGAATTACCCTACCCCAGCGATAAAGTCTATCCACAAGAAGGGTGGGAACATATTGAACTGGTGATTGAATCAATGGCTGAAGATTGCCAAACCCTTAGCCAAGATTTACTAACTCTATGCCCTACATTAAAGCCATTGTTGCAACCAACACCATCAACCCCAGAGATTAGCCCCTACCAAGCCATCAAGGTTAAGATGAGCTCGCCAAAAGGCGATAAGGAACGTTTAGCCAACCCAACGATCGCTTTTAAACACGATAATGTGTGCATTAAAGTGCACTCCCATGGCATAAAAGCGGTCATTGCGAGTGAACAGCAAACATAAACAATAGAAATAATTGATATACCGCGCGGTTCCAAAGTGAGCCATAAGGTAAGCTGCTAATTGCAATCATTAATGCAAGCATAGTAGGCTCGGTGTGCAACCAGAGGAACGCTAATGAAGCCACATAAAAATGAAGCGCAAATATTGAAATTTGCCATGGAAATTGGCGTTGGCTATGCCAAAAAACGCGGTTATGCTGATTTTGATAAAGGTATTTCACCTAAGGATAAGGTTGAGTGTATTTACCGGTTATTAGTCACAGATAACTTAATCCAACCACTGGCTAAAGATAAAGAAGATGGGCCAAACATGAAACACAAGCTAATTTTGTGGATCACCCGCCAACTGCCAGCCGATCATCCATTGCTAAAATAATTTGCTAGTACACTTGCTCTTAATGCTCAGTAACACGAAGTTTTAACGGTAAGCAGCACACAAAAATGGCGCAACATTGCGCCATTTTTATATAGTGTTAAACTTAACCTTTTACAGCCGTTTTCTTCGCTTTCTCATTTGCCAATACCGTTGCCAATACCGTTGCCATTGGCGGCACTATGGTTGTGGGATCAAGGCGCATTTGATACCAGTTTACCCGCCAATCTAGATGTGGGCCATTAGCTCGACCTGTCGCGCCAACCTCTGCCACAGCTTGGCCTTGCTTAACCACTTCACCTGTTTTGACGTAAAGCTTACTTAAATGTAAAAAACTCGAGCTCACGCCATATCCATGATCGATCACCATAGTCCCGCCAGAATAAAACATATCAGGCACAGAAAGACTAATAACACCATCAGCCGGCGCGACCACCACTGTGCCGGTTTTTGCCGCCACATCTACACCAAAGTGTGGATTACCTGGTACATCATTATAAATACGTTGACTACCATATACGCCTGAAATGCGGCCCGTTAATGGCCAAATAAACTCCTGCATAAATGCGGTTTGATTGCTAAAGCTCGCTCGCGCGGCTTTTACCTGCGCGCTGTCTTTTGCTGCTCTTTGCTGTGCTACGGGATCGGGCTTCATAATTTTTGAGCTGATCCCTTTTACACTTTGAATATCATACTCACGCTTAGTCAAGGTCAAGGGTTTAACCTCAGTTAAGCCGCTCGGATAAACCAAAGTTAACTGCTGACTCAATTCACCATCACGATCAAAACCAAAGGCAAAATTACCATCAGAGGTTACCTTAATAGCTTCACCATTTAAGGCAACCTGAGTCCCCGCAGGCACGTGACCCCGCATTAATGCGCCTTGCTCTAGCTTACCCTGTAAATTCACTTGTGCTTGCACCTGAGGCGTAAGCACTGAACCTATAATTAATAATGCCGATAAGCCACGTGCAGAGCGTAAATAGCTAATGAATACACGATGAAATAACCGTGGCGGTATATGTGTTTCAAACATTTTCACAAAAAATCCTTATCTGTAATCAACTAATCTGCAGCCAAATAATACTATAATCAATAAGACCACTGATTAAGTCAGTCGTGCATCTGTGGTGCGCTCAAGCAAGCAACCTATCTTAACGTTTATCCCTTAGTCACTATCGCGCCTTTGCCTACTCCTTCAAACGCTACCACTTTAAACTGGCTGGTGGGGACTTTTGCAACCAAGGTCGTCGCAATAAAATCAGCTAACAACTCCACCGTGGTGTCGTGCGGGATTAAATCACAACAATTTTTTGGGATCGCTAATTGGAAGTCCCCTTGGGGCGCTTGATAATGGAAACCATAGTGCGTGTCGTCACAGACGCGCGTTTGCGCCGATAGGCTAAGGCTATCAACAGACACTAAATCCTCCTCACTCCCTAAATAAATATCGTGCCACCGCTTAGCCCAATACTGATCCCATTTGAGTGCCGGATGACCATTTTCAAAAATATGAATAGGGCTACGATGTCCATGGGCAATACGTTGGCAATTACCATCATGCTTACGTAAACCATGGCTGTAATGATAATAAGGCGTATCGAGGATTTCGTGCCTCAACGTTAGAGTAATCCCTTCAACATTTTTCGGTAACGTTTCACGTAACGCTTTTTGCAGAAATGCATTAACGCTTGATAGATCAATTTGTTCACTCGGTACTAAAGCAAATGCTTGCGACGGGCAGGCCAAATGCATTGGGCCCAATAAGCTGTCAAAATCCATCCATACTCGATCGCCCTGCTGCTGCCAACGCACATTACTACACGCAGTGGGTACTAATAAACGATGATCGGCTACCATATCAATCGTTTGTTTTATCGTGCGCTTCACTTTTGCAAAATCGAGCAACATATTTTGCTCGTCTAATCCGCCTTCAAGCAGTACATCAACAATCCAACTCTCCCCCACCATGCCACGCTTAGTGCACAAGTAAGAAAAGTCGATTACCGTTAAATCTTTTACAAATAGTTGCATTGATGCTCCTCAGCAGAAAACAGTCCGCCTATTTATTTAATAGCACGACTTAGCAATGGCTAAGCGTACTCACTTGAGGCTCCAACAATGAAGCACTCAATATTGAATGGGGATTCTAATCAATTCTGTCTATTGCCGCGACACATGAATCCACTTGGGGTTATATATATGCAGGTATTGATGACAGAAACAGGATTATTGAAGGATGACTAATCGATAACATAGTCAAATGGACAAATACAAGTAAGGGATATAATGATGATGTATCGAGCCTGACGATTGGTGGGCAACATCTTGAGTCAAACAACAAGCCTAACTGAGTAAGTAAATAAAAACAGTGCATTAGATCGCAAATACTTAATCCGCAACAGCGATAGACCCAATCGAAATAAAGCGTTACCACTTGACAACATTAGTCGCTAAGCTCCTTATAAACCACAATCTAAGTAAGGTTATATAGAGGGAAGCAACATGATCAAACTCACCGCTATTGCTATTATCATTACGGGCATTTTAGTGAATGCCCACGCCGTCGCTGCCGAGCCCATCGAAGTCATAAAGGCCGTGAAGATTACCGAACCAGAAAAAGTCGAACTCGGTAAAATGTTGTTTTTTGAACCAAGACTGTCTAAGTCTGGTTTTATCTCTTGTAACTCTTGCCATAATTTAGCGACAGGTGGTGTTGATGCACTCCCCACATCTATTGGTCACCATTGGCAGCAAGGTCCAATTAATTCACCCACAGTGCTTAATGCCGACTTTATGCTGGCACAATTTTGGGATGGCCGCGCCAGTGATTTAAAAGAGCAAGCTGCAGGCCCTATTGCTAACCCGATGGAAATGGGATTTACCCACGATCTTGCCACAGAAACGATCAGTTCTATACCCGCCTATCGAGCTCGTTTTGCTCAGGTTTATGGTGATGAAAAAGTCAATGTTGACCGTTTAACCGATGCCATTGCCGCCTTTGAAAAAACCTTAGTGACACCAAATAGTCCTTTCGATCAATATTTATTGGGCAAGCAAGATGCTATCAGTGTGGATGCAAAAGCAGGCTACCAGCTCTTTAAAGATAAGGGTTGTGTGAGCTGTCATAACGGTCCCGCCGTTGGTGGCACTATGTATATGAAAATGGGCTTAATTAAACCCTTCCACACCAACAATCCCGCCGAAGGCCGCAAAGGCGTCACGGGCAAAGAAGCAGATAAATTTGTGTTTAAAGTGCCAACACTGCGCAATATTGAGTTGACCTATCCGTACTTCCATGATGGCAGTGTATGGGAACTTGAAGACGCGATTAACACAATGGCGGACATTCAACTCGGCCAGAAAATGTCAGATAAAGAAATCAAAGAAATGCTGGCCTTTCTTGTCAGCTTGACGGGCGATCAACCCCAAATCGTACTTCCTATATTGCCACCATCAAATAAGAACACACCGCGCCCAGAGCCATTTAACCAAACGAGTCATTAAATCGCAGCGCGGTTCACTAAATCGATATAGATAGCGTTAATCCCAACAAAAAGGCCGAACGTAACTACGCTCGGCCTTTCACTGTCTAGATTAAAGCGATGGCTTAATCAGTCGCTATTCGCCTTTAAGACGACGGTCGAGCTGATCTTTTAAGTTTGCTGGCACACCTTTAATTAAAATTGTGTCAGAAATGGGATCGTAAATCACCCGCTGGCCTAAATGTCCGCCATCAAAACTTAAAGTTAATCCCCCACCAGTGCCCGAAAATTTCTTTAGTTGGCGCAGGGTTGATTTATCAGCTGGAAACTCTTCATCAAGATCATAATTACCACCACGGGCAAAATCATAAAAAGAGTCCATGCCTTCATCAGCGAGCTCATCGGCCAAGTCTTTAATTTCGATATCAGCACCTTCATCAAAGCGCTCACTGCAATATTCAAACACTTTATTACGGCACTGCTGGCGCTCGTCTTTAGTCAGCTCACTGCTGGCAACAAAATCTTCAACCGCATTCATTAGGGTTTTGTTTTGCGCTTTGGTGTTTACACCTTCAACGCAGCCCATAAAATCGAGGAAGAAGTCAGCGACTTTACGTCCCGCACGGCCACGGATAAAGGAAATATATTTACGGGATTCTTTATCTGCTTGCCACTCGGTCAAATCAATACGCGCCGCCAATTGGATATTATTTAAATCCAAGTGGTTATTTTGCGACAGTTCCATATCATCTAACACTGTCATCGACGATTTAGCACTTAACAAGGCCACGAACAGATAATCGCTAGTGATGCTGGTGTAGCAAGACATCAGCAAAAATCCGCCTTGGCTAAAGTCATATTTCGACAACTCTTCTTGTAGTAATTTACTGGCTTGGCCTGAAAACTCCACAAACCCTAAATCGTTACTACGGTATTGAGTTAAGGCATTGGCAAAAGCGGGGTTAGCCTCACCGTCATCACCCTGAATGCCAAAATAGCCAAAACCTTTACCGGCTTTGCCCGTATAAGTCTGGTGTAATTCGTCGAGCATCATCTCGACCGCCTGACCGTTCAGCAGAGGTTGAGGACGCAAACGGCAGCGTAATTGCCCCTGACTGTCCTGGGAAATCTCGTGAATAATTGCGTGTTCGATGTTAATACTCATAAGCCCTGATAGTGATACTGGGATAATTCCGCTATTATATGCCGCTAATCCATTCCAAAGTGAAACATTTTTTGATTATGGCAATCCAATCTAAATACTCAAACACTCAAGTAGAATCATTAATCGCCGAAATATTGGCGGTGTTAGAAAAGCATAAAGCACCGACAGACCTGAGCCTCATGGCATTGGGTAACTGCGTGACTAACCTGCTTGAACGTAAAGTGCCCAGTGAATCACGTAAAACCGTAGCTGAACAATTTGCAAAAGCACTCGCACAATCGGTTAAATCCCAGTAAGTTAACTGGGTAATCGTTATCAAAAGCAGATAAGTTACAAGGTCTTTTAGGAATAAACGGATCACTATGGTCGAGCGGAAAAAGCAAATGAGCCGAGACAGAGTCTCACGGCTCATCAACTGGGGACATTGGTTCGCCTTCTTCAATGGCATATTAGCCATGATAGTTGGCTGCCGATATATTGGCAGTGTGGGTTATCCTGAAACCTGGTATGGCTGGATTTACCTTGGTGTCAGCACTATTGGTCAGTTTAGCTTTCTCGCTTTTATTGCCTACTTAATCTGTCTATTCCCACTGACCTTTATCTTGCCCTATTCAAAGATATTAAGGGGTATTGCGGCAGTAATTGCGACGTTAAGTCTATGTATTTTATTATACGACACCATTGTTTATGCCGATTATGGTATGCACTTAAGTCCTTTTGCCTTTGATTTAGCTTGGGCAGATCTTAATGCCTTGCTCCATGGCACTTCTTATATCGTCACGCCGTTAGCCATTATCGCCATAGAACTTACCGCGGCTAACTTTTTATGGAAACGCATTGATAAAATTCAAAAGCTAAATTTAGGCAATAAAGTGATTACCTTAGTTGGCGTGTGCTTTATTAGTAGCCACTTGATCCACATTTGGGCCGATGCAGCCGATGTTACCGAAATTACCCGTTTAGACGAGATTTATCCGCTATCTTACCCAGCAACAGCGCGCTCCTTTATGGAAAGCCATGGTATAGACGGTTCATCCCAAGACGAAAACCACAATACCAGTGTATTGAATTATCCTGAGCAACCGCTCACCTGCCAAGCTGACACGAAACCGAATGTGTTAATGATCACCATCGACAGTTTACGCGCTGATATGGTCGATAATAGAAACATGCCATTCTTATCCCAGTACACTGAAATCAATCAATCTTTTACCCAACATTTTAGTGGTGGCAACCAATTTAGAACCGGTATGTTCTCGCTGCTTTATGGTCTACAAGGCAGCTATGGAGATGCCCGCATTTTTAATAGCACCAGCCCAGTATTAACCCGAACCTTTCAGCAAGCAGGTTATCAACTGGGACTCTTTATACCCGAAACGAATCTCAAATTACGCTCATCACAGGCGATGTTTAATGATTTTTCGCCAGTGGTTGCTAACGAAAGCAATGGTAGTGCCGATGCTGACTTGCAAACTGTAGCCAATTTTAACCAGTGGCACAGTGTTCAAGATAAACCTTGGTTTGCACTGCTCAACTTAAAGGCACCAGAAAATTTCGATACTCCAGTAGGATTTCTCGGCGTAGAAACAATAAAAGCGGATCCAGCCTTAACGCCGGCGCAAAAAGTATTGTTTAACCAGTATCGCCAATCATTGTATTTTATTGATCAACAACTTAAAGCGATTTTGGCGCAGGTATCGAGCGACACCTTGGTCATTATCACTGGTGTGAATGGTAAAATATTTACCAGTAATACTGATGAAGCTTACCGCAATTTATCCCCACAGAGTGTCAAAGTGCCGTTAGTTATTCACTGGCCCAAAGCGGCGAGTGCGAGCAAGGTCAAATACCGAACCAGTCATTATGGCTTAGTCCCCACACTGATGACTCATATTTTAGGTTGTACTAATCACACTACAGATTACAGCGCTGGTCGCAGCCTACTGCAACCGAGTAAAGAAACGTGGATTTATATTGGGGATAGTACTATCTTCGCCATTTACCAACAGGCTGAAGTCACCGTGATTGACCGCCACGGAAAGTACCGTATTTATGATGAAAATTATCAACATAGACTCAATAAAAAAATGAGTGCGCCAGAGCTTATTGAAGTGATGCGTGAAGGCCGGCGTTTCTATAACCATTAATATCATCTATAGCTTAGCAATGAGCTCAACTGAAAAGCCCCACTCTTCCAAGAGCGGGGCTTTTTTGTATTTGGGATCTCAAGATCATATCTTTGCCGCTAACGCAAAAAGCCACTATCAATTGATAGTGGCTTTAAAAATAAGCTCAAGCTTGAGTCTGCTATCGACTAATCGGCTTTGACTGTTGAGTAACGCTCTAACCAATGTGCATAAGGGGCCGGTAATACCCAAGATGGACGGGTAATTTTTAACGTTTGCGCCGCTTGATATGGCCAATGCGGATTAGCTAAAAAGGCTTTTCCTATCATTACCAGATCCATTTGTTCATCTTCAATTGCGCTATTAGCGTGTACTGGATTATCCATGCCCCACGATGTGGCCACAGGGAAGCCGACTTCCTGTCGAACACGCGCGGCAATAGGCGCTAAGAATGCAGGGCTCCAAGGAATATTGGCGGTCGGTGTTGAGAAACAAATACTAACATTAAGCATATCCAAACCGGCTTGTTTAAATTGCTTTACCAAGGCGATTGACTCACAAAGAGTTTCTTCATCTTTATGGTCAAATTCAATCACGCCAAATCGCGCAGTTAAAGGTAAATGCTGGGGCCAAACTGCCCGTACTGCTGCAACCGTTTCTAATAAAAAGCGGCCACGCCCTTCTGCGCTGCCGCCATATTTATCGGTACGTTGGTTAGCATAAGTTGAGAAAAAGCTCTGGGCTAAATAACCGTGGGCAAAATGCAATTCTAACCATTCAAAGCCAGCCGCTAAAGCGCGCTGCGCTGCCGCAACAAAATCCGCTTGAACACGCTCAATATCTTCAACCGTCATGGCCGTAGGTACAACCGGTAAATTAGCACCAAACGCCGTCGCTGAGGGCGAAATAGGCTGCCAACCTTGTGGATCATCATGAGCAATATGATCATCGCCTTCCCACGGAATATGGGCACTCGCCTTACGGCCGGCATGACCAATTTGAATCCCTGCCACAGCGCCCGCATTTTTAATCGCGCTAGCAATCTTAGCTAAACCTTGTGCTTGTTCATCATTCCATAATCCAAGACATTTTGGCGTAATGCGTCCTTCTGGAGATACCGCAGTGGCTTCAACCACCACAAGTCCAGCGCCGCCTCTGGCAAGACTAGCGTAATGTACCTGATGCCACTCGTTAGTGAGGCCATCAGTGGCTTGGTATTGACACATAGGCGCTACAGCAATACGGTTTTTGAGGGTGATATCTTTGAACTTAAAAGATGAAAATAAATCGACCATGGGATTTCCTGTTTCTGTTGTCGCTACAATTCAATGGCGACAGACTAGCCCCATCGTGCCATAATTAAAAGCACATATAGATTATAGATTTGATAAAGTTTACTTATGATAAATCCACAGTGGCTACATACCTTTGCTGTTTTGGTCGAGAAAGGCAACTTTACTCGCACGGCGGAAGCTATCGGGATTACTCAGGCGGCCGTGAGCCAACATATCAGTCGCTTAGAAGATAGATATGGCACACTATTTTTGCGCCGTACCCGCCAGCTTGAGATCACTCCCGTAGGGGAAAATCTGCTCACCTATGTAAAAGAAGTCGAGTGTGCCCAAAAACGCCTACAACAAAAGCTTATCCACGATGACACAGATACAGGCGATATAAGCCTTATTACACCAGGCAGCATTGGGCTAACCCTGTATCCGCTATTACTGGAGTTACAAGAGGCGTTTCCTAGGCTTAATGTCCGCCATCGTTTTGCGCCAGATAATGAGATAGTGGCCTCTATTTTAGCGAACGAACATGAATTGGGAATGGTGACATTAAAGCCCACCGATCCACGCATTACGAGTACCTATTTTACTGAAGAACCCTTGGAATTAGTGGTGCCTGCCAGTCAGAAAAATACCGAATGGCCTGATTTACAAAAACTCGGCTTTATATCTCACCCAGATGGTGAAGCGATGGCCACTCGCCTACTTAGCCGTAAATGCCCCGATAGCCCCAGTATTCAAGAAATCCCCTACCATGGGTTTACAAACCAGATAAGTTTGATCCTCGAACCTGTCGCAAAGGGGCTTGGTTTTACCGTGATCCCACAATACGCCCGAAAAGCCTTTGAGCGCCAAGAAGATATTTATGTTGTGGAATGTGGTAGCCAAGTCGTAGACACCATTTGGCTTATCCACCGAGCGGAATGGCCTTTATCACTGCGAGCACAAAAAGCCATTGAATTTTTAAAAGGTAAAATATAACGCCTCTTTAGTGGCTATTGTAGTAAAAGCTAACGCCCTTATATTAAAACTCTTATTTATAGAATCGAAACCATAGTTAACAACAGTTGGTAAAGCCGTTTAACAATACGTCGTGATGAATCGTTTAAAAACAAAAAAGCCCCATTTAAAAATGGGGCTTACTGACTAAAGACTAAAATTAGCGATAGCTCAATAAAATTAAGTGGTTATTGATTGATGTCCAATTCATTGTGAATAAGTACCACGCACTGTGAAGCAAACAACATTTTTGGTCCAAGGCTGATTTTTTGTGCCCCAAGTCGCTTTAGGGTATTAAAGCTTTTTTTCGGCATAGGAATATGGTCAGTTAGTAAGAAGCAGGGGTTTCCCACAAATTCTTGCTCACGGATCGAGGTGCCCTTTTTATCCATCATAAACAATTGATAATCGACCGCGAGTTCTTGCACCAATTTTTCAAAACTAATGGTGCTTACACTAATTCCTTGGTCAACAATACGCGTTTGCTCTTTGGTCATACCCCTTGAAATATCTAACGCTTTGGCTATTTTTGCGAGCAAGGCTTGCTCGTGAAAACCACCAATATGGCAAATATTTCGAGTATCGAAACAGATAGTACGGGAGAAATCGTTAGTACTTTCTAATACCAGATAAACGACAACATCGTTACGATGTGACTGAGCCACAAAAATCGTATTCATCAAAGTGTGCGCTAAAATTTCGGTGTGCGCTTCTTGGCCAACGGATGCTAAAAGCAACTGACTGTCAGTCGGTGCAGATCTTGCTCGTAAAACAAAAGCGCGCATAGATAAATGTCCACTCAATGAAGTTTTTAATACTGGGCTCGTAAGGTATGTTTATGTGGGTGTTTCTACCCATAAACAATACATAAAACAAAACCCCGTTTTAGCAATGCTAACACGGGGTTTTGTTTTAACTTAACAGTGGTCTTACTTTAAATTTTAAAATAATGTCACAATCAAGTCTAGAATTTGGTCGGTATGAGAGGATTCGAACCTCCGACCCCTGACACCCCATGAATACAGCTACTTAGCCTACGCTAAGGCCTAAGTATTTGCAAGATAAAAGGAAAGTCTGTGTACACACTAAGGATATGTACATGGCAACTTATCGACTATTACCAAGTGGAAATATCAACGCAATGATTCGCCCAAAAGGTCAAAAGGCAATCACCAAGACCTTTAGAACAAAAGCTGAAGCTGAGGCTTGGGTAAGCCAAGTAGAAGGCCATAGCTTGATCGCAGGCTCACTAGCGCATTGTTCAAACTTATATTTAAATACACTAAAAGGTCGAGGAGGCACAGAGGCAACCACTTACAGGGCGACTAACTTAATCAAGGGGCTTCCACTCCAAGCGAAGGAGATAACGCTTAAACACATTGCGGCCTATACACAAGAAAGGCAGACCTTAGTTAGCGATTCCACAATCCGCTTAGAGCTTCAATTACTCAGCCGTATACTCAAATTTAACCATCTACCTAATATCCTTGAAGGATACAAATTACCTAGAGCTGGCAAGCCTAGAGAACTCGTAATCGACCCTATTCAATACCAGATGATACTTAATGATATAGCGCCTAAGATTGCCCCTCTGGTGGTCTTAAGTTATGAAACAGCTATGAGGCGCAGCGAGTGCCTAAGCATAACCACTGAATGTATTAACTGGCAATCAAAGACCTTGAGACTGACCGATACTAAAAACGGTTTTGACAGGGATGTTCCCTTAAACAGTCGAGCCTTAGCTGTACTCAAGCAGGCTGCTTCATTAGTTCAGGATGGTTATCTATTCAAAAGCAAGCCCTATACAGTTAGCCAAGCATTTAGGCGCTCCTGTGACCGTTTAAAACTACCTAAGGCACTGTGTTTTCATTCATTGAGGCACACGGCCATTACCCGTTATGCAAATCGTAAGCTCAATACACTTCAACTTCAGGCGATTTCAGGACATAGAGATATAAGTATGTTAGCGAGATATACCCACATCAAGGCGAGTGATTTAGTTTGTTTATTAGAGTAATTGCAATCGGTTCACTAAGCCGTTGATATTGGAATTTCAAAAAATGAGGGAAAAATGTACGGCAACTAGTGCATGAGTTGACTTGTCTAGTTTCCCCCATAGGGGGGCTTACTGCCCTCTCAAGGCTATTCGAACCAATTATTAGAGGCTTGCCAGTTTTATTAGCTCCTTACTCTTTAGGATTGAAAGTGTGAATAGCATAACTTGTTACCTCCCCCATAACTTATAACAGAATAAGAATATCTACTTGACCAAATGTATTCAACAAGTATACTTGAATGAACACAGCATTACCCACCCAATTACCTAGGTTTACGATACCAAATGAATACACCTAAATCAGATAACGATAGATACCACATGCTGAATACACCTAAGCTTATCATTCGAGCTTACCTGAGAGCGTCCACCAGCGAGCAAGATAGCAGTCGGGCTAAGCCTGAGTTAATGGCATTCATCAAAGCTCATGGGATGGCCGTTACAACCTTTTATCAAGAAAACGTATCAGGTACTAGCTCAAACCGTCCAGAGCTTAACAGGCTCATTGAGGAAGCCTCAGGGGGCGACATATTATTGATTGAAAAGATGGACAGACTGAGTCGTTTACCTTGGGAGTTATGGCAATCACTTAAAGCCAAGATAGCCGCTAAGGGGCTAATCATCGTTATCGTTGACCAACCTCAGACACACTCAGCCCTTACCACAACTGATAGTAACTCAGGCTTCATACAACGCGCTCTAACGGCTTTTATGCTAGACCTAGCCGCTGGTATGGCTAGAGACGATTACGAGACCAGAAGGGCTAGACAGGCCCAAGGGATAGCAAAAGCTAAGGCTGAGGGTAAAACTTGGGGAGGGCAGAATAAAGATGCTCAGTTACATGAGGCTATCATTACTTACTTGCAGACCATGAGTATTAGGAAAACAGCAGAATTATTAGGTTGTTCTGTATCAACGGTTCAACGGGTAAAGAAGCAATCCGAGGCCTAGAAAACCTACTAATACACTCAACGATTAAAGTCAGCCCCGATACTAAACTGTCGGGATTCACTAGGGTATTTCCTTATTTATCAATTACTTAGTTAAATCCAGCTACGTAGTTAGGGGCTAATTAGCACCACTATTGAAGGAATGATATAAAATCCCATTATAAATCATATAACACAGAAAGCCTAAGTACAAGTTTTTATATCAAGCCACTTAGAAAATAATTATAGAAATTACTTGACACGTATTTGTTAATAAAAGTCTAGAGCTTGCAACATCAACGTAAGTAACTGGTTTTATTAAATAATCAATTAGTACCACTATTGAATAGACATTTAGCCGTCTAGACACCCAAAAACACCTCATTTAACAGATTAAGATTGCCTCCTCAGGGCATTCGATACTCATCTTCCTGCATTCAATTGCAAACCAGTCAATCCCAGTAATTTAATTAAGCACTATCAAGGCCGTAGTGAACAACTTAATTAGATGAAGTGATTGGCTGGTGGAAGGTCAGTATTTCGCCATCCTATGGCCTTAGGGTTGGCGCTGAGATTATCTTCAAGTTACAGCCCACAAAGTCTTTGATAAAGGCCTAAAGAAGGTAATAGAAGGCTCCTAGTTTAATTTCTTATTATCTTCTTAAAAGATTAAGACCTTAAGAGGCCTCTAGTAAGAGATTTTAAAGATATAAAGAAGTTAGGTAAAAGCATCCTATTGGGCCTATTGAGTCGTTGATATCGATTAACTTACCCCTAACTAAAGTATACTTTATTAGCTAATCAAATAGGCCTACCTAAAACATTTTTAACATCATCACCATTTTGTTATGTTAAAGTAAACTACGACCTCAGCATATCACGACAACAAACTAATACATAAGATAGACTTAACAATAATAGACAAGTAATTATATAAACTGCATGTACATTTGACATGCCATACTTATATTCAATTAACCCCTAGACATTGTTTATTAGCTAATGCATATGCTTTTTTATAGTTCTCCAATACAAAATATTCTTCGGCGATATCAAATTTATTAGCTATGTCTAAAGGTGACACAATTTCAACAGTAAGAGGTTCTTCACTATTAAGCATTTTCTTCATATTCGATGTTAACCCATCCGAAGTGGTTAATGAGACTATTGATAACCTTTTTGTGGCATTTTTTACATTTACAACAAGTAATTCTGCATCGAATGAATGTTGTTTATTGCTAAATTTAACAATGACATTTTTACCTTCAATGTCTTTAATAGACTTATCATAGCTTGTGTAATGGACAATCAGATGATCTATTGAACAATCCTCAGGCATTTTTGCAATCCCCAGATCATGGCTATAGACTGTAGCACCGCGCGTAGTAAATATTGTTAAACCATGAGATGTATTTACTGCCCAATTATCGATTGTTACTACGGCCTTAATTGATGGGCTAACAACAAGAAAAAAAACAGTTAAAGCATATCCAATTATTTTCATAAATTTTTTTATAATTATAAATAAGCAATCAAAAAAGATACATTACAAAGAGAAACTTTCTTTGCCAATAACCTTAACATATAAGTCACAATTAATTTCCTCATACATTTTTCGAAAGAATTTCATATCCAAACCTTGATCGGCAATATGTTTAACCACATCTTTTCTACGCTTAGCTGAAAACTCATTAAACAATAAAGATATAATTGTTTGTTCAACATCTCCCCTAGTAAAAAAAATTGTTGCATTCGAATAATTCAAAAATAAATTCTCAAGGGCACCGCCACTATCAGGACTGTATATATTCAACGTTTCAGTAATTACATAACACGCTGGTGTAGCGGCAATTACATCAGAAACCCTAACTTTCTCCTTAGCAAACAAACTGCCAGAATAAAATATAAATAGCATTAAAATGACAGCTAAAAATTTATTTGACCACATAACATCATCCTTAATTTGAAAAACTTAACTAACAGCTTATCTTATATAGCTACAGGGAATACTAATTTGGAGAAAATACCTATGGAAATAAAAGTCACCCACTGAGACAGAAAACGACACAAACCTTATATTAATAAGTCATATAATAGCAAGAATGCGATGAACTCTAATTGTAAAAGTTGTGAACGATATCACTCTAAGCTAGATAGTTCAAAGCAGTTAATTAAAAGAATACAGGAGGCGAGTAAACATGCGTAAGGTATATGGAATTGGGATTAATGATGTCAAAGAATCAACAAAGAACTCAACCTATAAAGCATGGTCCAATATGCTTAAACGCTGCTATAAGCTCAATTCAGGCGCGATAGTGTGCAAGCAATGGTTAACCTATTCTAACTTCAAAAGCTGGTATGAGGTCACCTCAGAGCGTATTCGCGCAACTGGATACCAAGGTAAGTTAGAGTTGGATAAAGACTTGAATTGCCAAAATGGACTAATGTACTCATCAAATGATTGCACGCTGTTACCACCTGAGGTAAATATTTTATTGGCTAAGCTGGGTTGTACATCACGAAACACTACAGGCCTAGCGGGTGTGTCACAACTAACAGGTAATCAAAGGACTAAACCTTATTCAGTATCCAACCGCATTGACGGGAAAGAAACACAGCATACATTCAAGACACCTGAGGAAGCATACTCATATCGCCTAGGTTACTTCGTTGGGCGTATTGAAAGCTTCTTAGAGGCTTATTCGGACATGCTCAAAGCACAATGCAGGTATCACAGCTTGGTCCGCTTAAGTTCGATTGAGGCCGTAGCTCAATTTGAGTCAATGGATACGATGGTAAAGTCATGCGGTTAGGCGCTTCTACGTGAAACCTATAAGGGGTATGCCTTGCTAACTTCAAAGTATGAAACGTAATCACGATTGACAAGCCAAGGACGGCTTAATAATTAGCGTGTAAGCGTGTACAAGAGAGGTGTGTACATGCACGAGGATTGTATATAGAATAAGCCAGTTACTATATTTCAAATAACTGACTTTCCTAGAGAATGTGGTCGGTATGAGGAGATTCGAACTCCTGACCCCTGACACCCCATGACAGTGCGCTACCGGGCTGCGCTACATACCGAAATTATTAAGTGCATTAAAATAGCAGCTCGTATTTAACTTGCTGTAACTTAGCATGTTTTATCACTAAATTAATCTTTATCACTTGTCACTTAAGATACTATTTGTGGGGTTAACCTTAAGTGAGCCAGAACTGTAGCAATTGCCTTGCAACTGCGCAAGGGATTCATGACATCTCTTTGATTAACTGCTTAGTTTCTGGCCTGTGTGATAAAGATTTATTCAATATGGGGCGTAAAATAAGCTACTGCATCTGAGCGAGCCGATATTCATCAATCCGTTCTAGTAAATAGGGGAAGAAAGGGTTCCATTTTTGTCGCAACATTTCAGATGCTGGCACACTATATAACCCTCGCTCTCCACGCGAAGCGGCCGCGCCGATTTGAATTCGACGATGATCTGATTTGATAACAGCCCCATAGAGGCCATCTTCTATACCAAATGGCAGTGCCACATGGGACAAAGAGTACACGCCCGCAGGCCAAAACAAATTAAGTGTTTGGACTTGTTTATTATTTTGCGTAAGCCATTCACCTTGTTGGTTTAGACCAAAGCCGCGCGCTTGTACTTGTGTGGAGTCATGGCTGACATTTTCAACCACGGTGCCACGATAATGTAGCTGCTCACTGTTGATGCTATGCTGCAAAAAAGTCAGAGGATCATTGCTGATCAGTTTGACATTAATATCGAGTCGATTCATATCAAACAACACCAGTTCATGGCCTTTATCTGGCAACAACTGATAAAGATTATCAACCACTGCCAAGGAGGACACGGTGGCATCAACGACTGACTGAAACGTCAGTATCGATGGAATTTGCATGCGTTGCGCCGCAGTTAATTCTGCTAACATCCCTTGATTACGCAGCGCCAATTGATACACAACATCCCCTGCATTAACCGCAAAAGAGTTATATTTGAAGGGATCATATTCAACTTGAAGACTGTTCCATTGTAATTTATCCAGCTCCAGCAATCGGCCTATCCAGCTTTGCCAACGTGCAGCGGCGGCTATTGGCGCAAGGCCTATCGCGGGAGAGATAAAAATCATCCCAGTATAATCTGCGGTTTTATCTTGGCGGACGCGTGCTAATTCATGATTAAGCGCCACTGCAGCGCCGGTCGAAAAGCCAACCACAAATAACGGTTTACCTTTAAGTGCTTGGTGCATATGCGCTGTAGCTAAGTCCACTGCTGCTGCGAGATCCTGCCAATACAACTCAGTTAATCCGCTAGGAATAGTGCCATGCCCTGGCAATCTTAAACCCAGCACGTGGGCTTTACCCTTAAAATGCGCCGCCACATTGGATAAAGCATAGGGCGAATCAGACATACCGTGGAGCAGTAATACTCCAAATTCTGCATTTGCCACAGGCCATTCAAAACTACGATTCCAATTTTGTGACCAATGAGCAGGATCTGACAAACTATGTTTAACGTAGCGATTCACAGGAGAAAATTCACTGGCGGGAATTTTTTGTACTACTTTACGTTCAACTTCGGCGAATAATTTATCTTCTAATGCTAAATATTCATCAAAATGAGTCAGTTTAGTATCATAATGAAACTCATTTTTAAGCTCAACTGTGTGCCAAAGCGACAGTTCTGGCCGTGCATTAAGAAGATAAATGCCAGTTACGAGTAACGCCAATACTATGCCAATACTCGCGTACACCGCGGCTAAAAATACGTGTTTTGTCGAGCCTATGATGATGGCCTTCATAGCGGTCCTTCAAATAGAATAAATAAGTCATTCAATGAAACGGTTAGATTTAGATAAACACAACTAGCAAGATTTTTACCCAAATACACAAAACTTTTGTCAGCCTACTCAACACATTACAAAAAATAAGGTTAACATAGGTTTCCCCTTCATTTGGATTAGATAATTAAAACAACATGATAATCGGTCATCCGCAAAGCCAATTCGCCTACTACTTGCCTACCCCACCACTGATACCTGACGGTTGGCATTACAGTCAAGTAGAAGCTATCGCGGCGCTAATCACCCTAAACGGTAATCATTGGCGTAAGATATTCACTATTATGGCAAAAATTAGCCTACCTGAGGGGGATTGGCGTCATTACCGCGACCAAACATTACTAAAACGTAATGAGATGATCTGCATCGGCGGCACTGAGTTGATTGCAAGCGCTAAGGTTCATATCGTTGCGGGGCAAATGGCCGCTCACCGTTTAGGGCTCTCTTTGGCAACTATCGATTACACTAACGCTGCACAGCTGCTATCAATACAACATAAATCGATTACCTTCATTAAACACCCGACACACCCAGCACAGTATTGCCTACTCACGCCTTATCTAGATTATCGCCAATACCCGAATCAGCTTATTGAACTCACTCGCCAGCAAATAATGACGCTGTAATCAACTCTGCTAGCGCATCCACAGCATGAAATTTCAGTCAATAAAAAGCACTCGCGAAAAATTCAAACGAGTGCTGATGGAGTGACAGCAAAATATTAATCGTAAATGGTGGGGATAGGTCGGCGTTTATGCTGTGTTAACTTATAAATACCGATTAACTTCTCTTCGACCGCTTTACCGACATCTTTGCCTTCAAGAAAATCATCGATTTGTGCATAGGTTAGCCCTAGTGCGACCTCATCCTCGAGTAACGGCTTATTGTCTTCTAAATCCGCGGTGGGCGCTTTATTCACTAAGATGTCATCAGCTCCAAGATAGGCCGCAAGCTTGCGCACTTGGCGTTTATTCAAGCCAAATAAAGGCGCTAAATCGCAAGCGCCATCACCCCATTTAGTATAAAAGCCAGTGATGTTTTCAGCGCTGTGATCAGTGCCCACCACCAGCCCGCCAACCAAACCAGCGAGCTCATACTGGGCAATCATGCGCATACGTGCTTTAACGTTACCTTTAACAAAATCAACCTTAGCCGAATCAGGCAGTGGCAAGCCTGCCTCAGCTAACGCTGCAATTGTCGCACTATGTATGCCATCGACGCCTTGGTGTACATTGATGGTCACTAACTTAGAGGGTTGAATAAATTGACAAGCAAGCTGAGCTTCATGTTCATCTTGCTGAATTTGATAGGGTAAACGTACCGCAATAAATTGGTATCCCCCTTGGCTATCCTCATGGTTCAAGCTATCTACCGCTAATTGGCACAATCGCCCAGCGGCAGAAGAATCAACACCACCACTGATGCCTAATACCAACGTCTTGCTGCGTGCTTCTTTTAGTTTGGTTTTAATAAATGCGACACGACGTTGTACTTCAAACTCTGGCTCTATGGCCGAGAGCACTTTCATTTCTCTTAAGATTTGCGCTTTCACCGAAAATTCCACCTTAATAATCGCTGTATCAGGACTCACTTACGTTAACATTTATTCGTAACCGCCTGTAGCTAAAATTATCGATTATCCGCTTGATGATAACTTCATCGATAAAAATAAGGGCAACAACGGTGCGCCGTTATTGCCCTATTTAATAATCAATAAATAACTAAAGCCGATAGATAGTTACCTACCCCAATAGGATTCTTCTAGGCTGTCTTCGCGCTCAGGTAAGCCACGGGATAAGCGTGGACTATGCTGGGCTAGCACTTCATAAGCCACACGATTGGCGTACTTACACACTTGAGAGAACGACGAGTAACACAGGCCATCACGCTTATGTTTACTCGAGCCTGGTACGTTAGTTTTATGGAACGTATTAGCAGCAAGGTCATGCAATAACGCCGATAATGCGCCATCACCGGCCCCATTGGTGTTACCAATTTTTTCAGGGCCGCCCATGTAAGGTGAAATGTGTGCAAACACTTTAATCGGTGTTTCACAGTCAACCTTCAATTTAGGCCGAGAAAATTCATAACGATTAAATTCGGGGATAGCACCAGGTAATAAGGTGTGGGTGGTTTCGCGCTTCTCGGAGTCTTCGGTATAACCTGCAGTATAAAGTCCGATAGGACCAGCGGTGGTTAATACCATGTCACACCATTCCAAGGCTTTTTCACTGGCAAGCAGTGGGTCGCGAGAACCGGTTAATGCCTCACCTTCGTCCTCATTCATGGCCAAAATAGTGACATGTTCTTTGATAAAGTTTTGCCACCATTGTGGGTCTTCTTCAATCAAAAATCGGGTGCCTAATGTCAGCACTACGGGCACTTCCGCAGCTTTAGCATATTCAATAGCGCACATGGCTGCATCGGTAATACGATCACCACCGCTGGCGCGCATCAGATATGCGGTCAACACTAAAGCTGAGCTACCTTGTATCACGTCTTTATCAATATATTCAGGCGTGAGTTTGTCCATCGCGCCTTTGCTAATAGCAAAAGTGCGCTCACCACAATCAGAAATCAGCGTAAAACAGCGACCGATAGGGCCATCGACAGGCTGTAGATAGTTAAGATCAACTTTAGAAGAGGTATTGCATAAATAGCGGTAAGCATAACTGCCTACTTCGATATTCTGGCTCATCACCCCGAACAATACAGAACGATCATCAGCCAGAATAGAATAATTGTGTACTGTGTTACCGATAGTGCCACCAGCAAACTCATCGCTAATCAAGCCATGAATTTTTAACTCTGTGTAGAGCCTGTGGGCTTGTTCATCATTAATCAGGGTCGAGTTACCTTTGGGCAAGCCATAACGGCTGAGCAACTCATCTTCTACTTTTGCTTCGATATCCACTAAGGTTTGATCAATACCGCTGATATAGGTCGCAAACGGCTGAGGCTGTTGAGTCAGCTGCTCAAGCAGCGGATCTCTGGTTTTAACCGGGAAATAATGTTTTGATTTACGCTGACCGGGAAATTTCATAGTGGTTCTCTTTTCCTGGCATCCATGCTAATTGGCGTCTGGCGCGGCGATAAGACCACCCAGCATCCTAAAATATTGAGTCTAGGCTAGCGAGACAAAAAACCACCCCTTAGCCGGAAGGGCGCAAATTCTACCACAAAATCAGCTTGAAGCCAGTGCCATTATACCCAAGAGATGGCTTGTTCTTGGATTAATTGCCGTAGTAATTCAATGTGTAACTCATCATCGTTCAAACAAGGAATAAACCGGTAGTCGCTGCCACCTGCAGCTAAAAAGGTTTCTTTAGCGCCGATGGAGATTTCCTCTAAGGTTTCAAGACAATCGGTAGCAAAAGCAGGACAAATCACATCAACACTTTTTACCCCTTGGGCAGGTAACTCAGCCAGTAACTGATCAGCATAGGGAGTGAGCCATTGCTCGCGGCCAAAGCGCGACTGAAAACACACTTGCCATTGCGAATCATGCAGTGCAAGTTTTTGTGCTAATAGTTTTGCGGTAGTAAAACACTGCTCGCGGTAAGGATCGCCCTCTTTGACATACCGCTGCGGAATACCATGAAACGACAACAGTAACTTATCGGCCTGACCATGGGTTTTCCAATGACGCGTCACGCTGTGAGCCAGTGCGGCTATATAAGCGCTGTGGTTAAAATAATCCTTATTAAGACGAATTTGCGGTATTTCACGTATGGTTTTGAGATAACTTGCCACCGCATCAAATACACTTGCCACCGTCGAACAAGAATATTGAGGATACAATGGCAGCACGATTATGCGTTCAGCCCCTTGAGCTTTTAGGCGTTCAAACCCTGCATTAATTGATGGATTACCATAACTCATACCGAGCTCAACAGGGATAGTCTGGTTAAAAGTTGCACTTAAGTCCACGGTGAGTTTTTGTGCTTGACGCTCACTAATCACCATCAAAGGGGAACCTTCAGCCGTCCACACGCTTTGGTAGAGTTTCGCAACTTTAGCGGGACGAGTGTTAAGGATAATGCCGTTCAGTAACGGTTGCCAAATCCACGGCGATAAATCAACTACGCGCGGATCGCTTAAAAACTGCCTTAAAAATCGTTTAACAGCTTTAGGACTAGGTTCATCAGGTGTACCAAGGTTTACCAATAGCACACCAAAAGCAGGGGAAGGATTCAACGTTAGGCTCATGGTTAATGAAGTTCACTCGGAGGCTAACATTGAGATGCGCGTAAAAAAAGCCTGCATCGGCAGGCTTTTCCTAATATGAGAACTGGTTCTCGTAAATTAACCTTTTTAGGTTACTTCAGCACACTAGCAAGTTGCTCACTCACGGCCGCAACTGATTGAGTGCCGTCAAACTTGTTGTATTGTGTCTTACCTGCAGCAGCGACTTTACCGTAATATTCAACTAGCGGCTTAGTTTGCTCGTGGTAAATAGCCAGACGTTTACGCACTGTGCTTTCTTCGTCATCGGGACGGATGGCTAAATCTTCGCCAGTGACGTCGTCTTTGCCTTCCACTTTAGGTGGATTGAAAACCACATGGTAAACACGGCCAGAACCAGGGTGAACACGACGGCCGCTCATGCGCTTAACGATTTCTTCGTCTGGCACATCGATTTCAATCACGTGATCAATACTAATACCGTTTGCCGCCATTGCATCCGCTTGTGGGATAGTACGTGGGAAACCGTCTAATAAGAAACCTTTAACACAGTCTTCCTGTGCGATACGCTCTTTAACCAGACCGATGATCAGATCATCAGAAACCAGTTGACCAGCATCCATCACTTTCTTTGCTTCCAAACCCAGTGGTGTACCGGCTTTTACTGCGGCACGTAACATATCACCAGTGGAAATTTGTGGGATACCGTACTGTTCCATAATGAACTGGGCCTGGGTACCTTTACCGGCGCCTGGGGCACCTAGTAGGATAATGCGCATCTGAAAAGTCCTCTTTTCGCATTGATATTCTTCTTAGGACAGCGATATTCGCACATCTAACCGCTATTGAGAAGAGTTTTAGCTTCGACTTTAGCCTCAGAAAGCGCAAATAGATGCGACTTTCACCGCTATTTTTATCATTAATAGAGCAAGGTATAAAGCTTACGTCGGTATTGACTTGCAATAGGATTACCTTGCCCAAGTGCGGTTAATATTTCCATAAACACTTGTTTTACTGCGCCATTTTCAGCATCTAAATCTTTACTGAGCACAGAAAATAGCATTGCTAATGCTTCATCTTCACGGTGAGCACTATGCAATGCTTTACTCAGTTCGAGTAATAACACTAAATTAGTTGGATTTTGCTCAAATCTCTGCTGTAAATCACGAATTTCTGGGGTGTCTGCCGCATCTAAGGCAAGCGCCAGTTTAGCTTTCAAACTCTGGTAATAACCGTCTTGGTCGGCTAACCCTACTTTTTCAAGCATGGTTTGCGCTAACACCAATTCGCCCTGCATTAAATATATATCAGCAAGCACTAAGCTCACTTCACCCGCTTGATTTGAACCCAAATGAGCTTCTTTTAACAATACGGTGGCGGTAGCAAGATCCTCTGCACTGACTTGGCTCAAAGCGAGTAACTCTTTAGCTTGGGCTAATTGTAACTGCCACATGGGCGGCAAATGTTTATCGAGCATTGCCATCACTTGCGCGCTATCTTGTACCCCCGCAAAGCCATCAATAGGTTGACCTTTATCCAATACTAATGTGGTAGGCAAGCTCTGGATGCGAAAGTAATTGGCGATTTCTAATTCAGCTTCACAGTCGACTTTTGCCAGCACAAATCGACCTGCATTTTGCGTGGCGATTTGCTCTAAGGTGCGTAGCATAGTCACGCTATCTTCTTGCGGCTGCGCCCAAAATGCTAACACCACGATTTGTTGCATCGAGGCATCAACCACTTGCTGAATGTTGTCTTTAGTCAGGCTGAGGATATGATCCATAGTATTCCCTTAGTGCTTAAGGCCTTTATCATACACAAACGTATTTTATGACAGGCTAGACTCTTAATTACATCTTACTGCCATTAAAACAATATCGGGGCCATTCTAAAAGAAGGCCCCGATATTTATTTACTTCATGTTAGCCAGTAACATTTGGTTCATCAGCTTAATAAAGGCCGATGGATCTACTAGGCTACCTTTTTCAGACAATTGCGCCTGTTGCAGCAACAGATTTGACCAATCGGTGAAGGCCGCCTCATCTTGAAGATCATTTAGGCGCGATACTAATGGATGCGCTGGATTGATCTCAAACGTTGGCTTCACTTCTGGTACGCTCTGACCTGCAGCTTGCATCAGCTTGATCATCTGCGTCGACATTTCGCCGTCACCCGCTACAACACAGGCTGGAGTATCCGTTAAGCGTGAGGTGACTTTCACATCAGCAACGGCAGAGCCTAACGCTGCTTTAATACGTTCAACTAAAGCTACCGATTCTTGCTCAAGCTTTTCTTGTGCTTCTTTCTCTGATGCATCTTCAAGCTCACCCAGCTCTAAATCACCACGGGTTACTGAGTGCAATTGTTTATCTTTGTACTCAGCTAAGTGATTAATTAGCCACTCGTCAACACGCTCTGACATCAATAATACTTCGATATCTTTTTTGCGTAGTAACTCTAAATGTGGGCTGTTAGCGGCAGCTTCATGGCTGTCAGCAACAATATAATAAATCTTAGTTTGGCCTTCTTTCATGCGGCTGATGTAGTCATCGAGTGACACAGTTGGTGCAGCGCTGCCGGTATGAGTCGAGGCAAAACGTAATAAGCCCGCGATACGTTCACGGTTTGCGAAATCTTCCGCAGGGCCTTCTTTTAGTACTTGGCCGAATTCAGCCCAGAACTGTTGATATTTTTCTGCATCGTCTTTTGCCAGTTTTTCCAGCATGCCAAGCACACGTTTAGTGATACCAGTACGCATTGCTTTAGTTACGTGGTTATCCTGCAGAATTTCGCGGGATACGTTCAACGGCAAATCATTTGAGCCAATCAAACCCTGCACAAAACGCAGGTAAGATGGCATAAATTGCTCGGCGTCATCCATAATGAATACGCGCTGTACAAACAATTTTAGGCCGTGTTTACGATCGCGATTCCACATATCCCAAGGCGCTTTAGCGGGAATATACAATAAGCTGGTGTATTCTTGCTTACCTTCTACACGATTGTGGCTCCACATCAGCGCATCGGTGTAATCGTGGGAAATGTGCTTGTAAAACTCTTGATACTCTTCATCACTGATGTCGGCTTTATTACGCATCCACAAAGCTGTAGCCTTATTCATGACTTTCCAAGAACCTTCAGTTGCTGGAATTTTTTCGCCATCAGCACCATCACTCTCTGGCGTGCCTTCTTGCCACATTTCAACTGGTACAGAGATATGATCTGAGTATTTAGTAATGATTGAACGCAGGCGCCAATCATCAGCAAACTCTTTTTCTTCATCACGTAGGTGCAAAGTGATTTCAGTACCACGAGTCGTCTTAGTGATGTTTTCAACAGTGAAGTTACCCTCACCTTCTGATTCCCACAATACCGCTTCATCGGCCTTATGACCGGCAGCGCGAGTGCGAACTGTGACTTTTTTAGCCACGATAAAGGCTGAATAAAAACCGACACCAAACTGGCCGATTAACTGTGAATCCTTTGAAGATTCGCCAGATAGATTTTTAAAGAAATCTGCAGTGCCTGATTTTGCGATTGTGCCTAAATGCTCAATCACGCCGTCACGGGTCATACCCACACCGTTATCTTCGATGGTAACAGTACCTTTTTCTTTATCGGCACTGATACGAACTCGTAGTTCACCATCACCTTCGTATAGAGCGTCATTGGTCAGCGCAAGATAACGCAGCTTATCCACTGCATCGGCGGCGTTGGAGACCAATTCACGCAAGAAAATTTCTTTGTTGGAATACAAAGAATGGATCATCAGATGCAACAGCTGTTTGACTTCAGTTTGAAAACCATGAGTTTCTTGTTGTGACATGAAAGTTTCCCTCATTTATTACGCAATTAGGCAAAGTAACGCTTAGTGGTTACTTAAATGGGGCTCCAAATTGACATTTCAAGGGTAAGGGGTAAAACGAGGTTCAAATGGCGAAAAATAAGGCGCTTGATGAGTATCAAGCGCCTTATTTCATTACTTTAACCTGAACTCGGGATGAACATTAATCCTCAGCTAATTCCTTTTCTAACTGTTGAGCTATGGCTTCAGGCGATCCGCTGTTACGGGCGAACAGTCCGTAAGCGGCGGGGATCACGAAGATAGTGAATAGGGTTGCCAATAAAATCCCTGACAACACCACCACACCAATCACAAAACGGGTTTCAGCACCCGCGCCTGCGGCCATGACCAGAGGCACAGCGCCAGCGGCTGTGGTGATACCTGTCATGAGAATAGGTCGTAAGCGCTGCGCTGAGGCTTGAATAATAGCTTTATCAAATTCAACGCCTTTATCGCGCAATTGGTTGGCAAACTCGACAATCAAGATGCCGTTTTTAGCCGCCAACCCGACCAACATAATAATACCTATCTGACTGTAAATATTAAGACTTTGCCCGGTGAACCACAAACCAGCCAAGGCACCCACTGTGGCCAGTGGTACAGTAAGCATAATCACCATAGGGTGAATGTAACTCTCGAACTGCGCCGCTAAAACTAAGAATACAATTCCCAGCGCCAGCAAGAACACAAAATACATAGAGCTACCCGACTCTTGGTAATCGAGGGACTGGCCCTTGTAGCTTATCACTGCTTCGGCGGGTAAATAGGTACGTGCCAATTGGTTCATATAATCAAGGGCTTCACCAAGGCTATAACCATCTTCTAAACTGGCTTCAATGGTGATAGCGCGCATACGGTTATAACGATTAAGCGAACTCGCATCAGCAAACTCTTCTACCGTCACTAAGTTAGATAGCGGAATAAGCTCTTGACTGCGTTCAGAACGAACATAGATATTTTGCAGATCTGCGGCGGTATTTTGATTACTACGCTCACCTTCAATGATGACATCGTATTCTTCACCATCACGCATAAAGGTTGTAACTAAGCGTGAACCGAGCATGGACTCTAACGTACGACCAATATTCGAAATCGACACCCCAAGACTTGCCGCTCTGTCCCTATCAATCACCACTCTTAGCTGAGGCTTAGTTTCTTTATAGTCGTGATCTAAACCCAGTAATTTGGGGTTCTCAGCGGCCTTTTGCATCATGATATCGCGCCAACGGGCAAGCTCTTCATAACTGGGACCACCTATCACAAACTGCACAGGTTTAGCCACGCCGCGGCCAAAGGCTTGACGCATAACCGGAAATGCTTGTACTCCGGCAAGATCAGCAAGACGTTTATTGATATCGGTTATCACCTCTTTGACTGGACGACGCTGCCCCCAATCCTCGAGGACAACAACTGCCATACCGTTAGAAAAATCTGCCGAACGGCCAAAACCACGGGGGGCACGAATGAGTAAGCGTTTGATATCGCCCGTATCGACTAATGGCATCAAGCGGTTTTCTACTTCATTCATATAGGATTCTATGTACTCGTAACTCGCACCTTGAGGGCCATTAACCATCAAAAATAACGAGCCTCTATCTTCCTGTGGCGCAAATTCCTGTGGTACTTTCTGGACTAAATAAGCACTACACCCTAACGCAATTAACACCAGAAGCGACATTAATAACGGATGGGCCATGGCAGATTTTAAGGATAATTGATAACGGTTTGATACCTTGGTCATGATGCCATCAACCTTACGTACCAACCAAGAATCCTGCGAGCTTGGCTTGAGTAACTTAGAGCACATCATCGGCGTAAGAGTTAATGCAACCACGCTAGAAAACAGTACGGCAGCACTCATAGTCACGGCAAACTCTTTGAATAACTTACCTAAGTCTCCCTCTAAGAAAGTAATTGGCATAAATACCGCGACCAACACTAAAGTGGTCGCGATAACCGCAAAGGCGACTTCGCGCGCGCCCAGAAAAGCGGCTTTGAGCGGCGAATCGCCTTCCTCAATCCGCCTATGAATATTTTCGAGCATCACAATCGCATCATCGACCACCATACCAATGGCAAGGATCATCGCCAGTAACGTTAAAAGGTTGATGGTATAGCCGAGCGCATACAATACGATAAATGTGCCTAGCAAGGACACTGGTACGGTAATCGCCGGGATCAACATAGCCCGCACGCTACCAAGGAACAGATAAATAACAATAATCACTAAGACCATTGCGGTGAACAGGGTTTGGTACACTTCTTTAATCGAGGCTTCGATGAACACTGAGCTATCGTAGCTGCGTTTTATCGACATGCCCGCAGGCAAAGTTGGATTGATTTTGTCGACCAGCGCATTCACCGCCCGTGCGACTTCTAAGGTATTCGCGGTTGACTGCTTAGACACACCTAAACCTATCATGGCCTCTTTATTGCCGCGGAACATAATCCGCTCTTCTTCTGAGCCAATTTCTACCCGCGCCACATCGCCCAATTTAACTAAATAACCATCTTCCCCTTCGGTAATGACTAAGTTAGCAAAATCTTCGGCGGTGCGATAACCACGCTCAAGCCGTACGGTAAAATGGCGCTCTTTTGATTCTATTGAACCTGCGGGCAATTCGACGTTTTCGGCTCTGAGCGCAGCTTCTACATCGGCAACGGTTAAACTGCGCGATGCCAAAGCTTGCCTATCAAGCCAAACGCGCATGGCATAAACTTTTCCGCCACCAATTCGCATCCGCGCCACGCCATCGACCACCGAAAAGCGATCCGACAAGTAACGGTTGGCATAATCAGTCAATTCTAAGGTGGTCATTTTATCTGACACCAAATTGAGCCACATGATCACTTCATCGCCACCATTGGCTTTTTGTACTTCAGGGGGATCAGCTTCTTCGGGCAAATTATCGAGTAAACCTGAAATACGATCGCGTATATCGTTAGCCGCATCTTCAATATTACGATTAATATCAAATTCTAAGGTTACTGATGAGCGGCCATCACTACTCGATGAGCTCACATGACGAATGCCCTCGACGCCACTTATTCTGTCTTCTATTAATTGGGTTATTCGACTTTCAACCACTGCGGCACTGGCGCCGCGATAGTTAGTGTCGATAGACACCACCGGTGGGTCAATGTTTGGGTATTCTCGCAGCGGTAATTTACCAAAGGACACCAGACCAAAAGCCACAAGTAACAAGCTGATTACCGAGGCAAATACGGGCCGTTTAACCGAGAGATCGGTAAGTATCATACACTTGGCTCCGCGCTTGAATCCGCAAGATAACTAAACTTTTCAGCAAACTCCGTTTGCACTTCATCCCCAGGATGGACTTTTAGTAGACCACGAATAACCACATTTTCGCCTAAGGCTAGACCGTCTAATATTTCTACCCAACCACGGGTACGAATGCCAATAGTCACTTGTTTACGCTCAATCACCTTGTCGCTATTAACGCTATAAACATAGTGGTTATTCTGAATTGGGATAATGGCGGACTCTGGCAACATCAAGGCTTCACGGCTACGTTTGATAAGTTTCACCTTCATCAACATACCCGGTAATAAACGCAGTTCAGGATTGGGGATTTCAGCGCGGACAATCACTGTACGTGTTGTGGGGTTCACGCGACTATCAATCGATGTCACCACACCTTTAAAAATAATATCAGGAAATGCGACAGCTTTAGCTTCGACCTTTTTACCGGGGACTAAATCTTGAATAAAACGTTCAGGTACTGAAAAATCGAGTTTAATCTTGGCGATATCATCCAATGTGGTAATCACAGTTCCAGGGGAAACCAAACTACCTATGCTGATTTGTCGTAACCCTAGGCGACCATTAAAAGGCGCTAGAATGCTGCGATCGTTAAGTGATGATTGTGCCTGTTCTAGCTCAGCGCGGGTGGTATCAATTAACGTTTGTAATCTGTCGCGCTCTAACTCTGCCACCGTGCGGCTTGTCACTAATGAGCTAATTCGGGCGAATTCACGTTGGTTATCGCTGACTTTAACTTGCGCGGCTTTCACTTTTGCGATTTGCTCAGCGTTCTGCAATTGAACGAGCAATGTGCCCTTTTTCACTATGTCGCCATCATCAAACTTAAGTGCGGTGACTATATCGGTCACTTTAGGCGTAATCGTCACCGACTCAAAGGCCTTATTGGTGCCGATAGCCTCGACTTCATCGCGAATGGGTGCCATGGCCGCTGTGGCAATCACCACGTTAGGCATGAGCTTAATCTGGGCAGTCGTAACCTCTTGCGGTTGCAAAGCTTGGTATCCAAACCAAGCTGCGACCACAAGGGCGATTAATATCATTATTTTTTTCATCGGGCTTCCAAGAATGACTCGCATTGTTAACGGCTAGTTTACTCACTCACATCATCGCAGCAATACGTTTTACTTTTTCTTACAAATTACATTGTTATAACCGAATAAAGAACCAAAGCATGATTCGGTTAAATAAACTGCAAAAGCTAAAAATTTGCCAATAAAAAAGGGCGATAATTCGCCCTTTTAAATGATGAATAATATTAACGTAGTTTACGTTCTTCTTTCATCAGGTTTGACAGTGACTTATACACATTAGTGACTGTTTCATCACTCAATGGTTTATCTTCGCCATCGCGTAAGAAGATTTTAGTTTCTTCAGGCGTGTCGCCATCTTCAAGCAGTAAACGATAATTGCCTTCTTTCAGCGCTAGCTTATCTTCGCCCCACAATGAACTCCAGAAACCTGAGTTATCGTCAAACTTGATAAAGTACAATCCTTTACTACTGTCCATATCGGCAATTTCAAAGCCCATTTCAGGCAGCACAATACGCAGGCGATCCCACACTTGTTTATAAGGCGCTTTAGCAGACCAGTAAGCTTTGCCGTCTTCCGGTGTAACCAGATCGACATTAATACCTAAGGTTTGTTTCAAACGATTAGCTTGAATCGATTGTTCGCGCTTAATACTGATATAGGCAATAGCACTGTTAAGCATATCAATCGTATATCTTTGTTTATCTTCACCATTTAACAATACTTTTTGCGCTTTATCGTCAAAAAATTCTTCGTGTTCAACTAAATGAATAACGATATTCGCAGTACGACCATGCGGACGCGCTTCAACATCAAAACGATAGCGCTGGCGAAGTAGATAAACATTATCAGAACCCCACATGCTCGATTCGATCACTTCACGACTTTCAATCCAATCGGTTTCTATGCTGCCTTTGTCAAAATCACGGCTACGGATCACGATGCCCTTTTGCGCAAAAAAACCATCTAAGTTGGCAAATATTTCTTGTTTCAAATCGACACTATTATCAATAGATTCAATAACAATTTTAATATTATCGCTGCCCTCTTCCACACGAGTACCCTCTGCCATCGGCAGTACTTGCAGTGGTGGGCGGATATCTAAATTTTTACCATACAGCGTAGCGTTGACTTTAGACCCTAACGCAGGCACATCGAATTCTTTATTGTAGGGCGGTGTATTTAATCCTGCGGGGATTTTCAGCAAAGGCGTTTGCTCAGCCTGAACATAGTCTTCACTACCGTTTGCTTGGCGACGCTCAAGTGGTGAACTGCACGCTGCAACAGCAGCAACTAAGATCAGTGGAGTGACTTTCTTTAACATTAATTATTTAACCTCTATCTGGGCACGAGTCATTGCTTCTATCAACAGACCATGACATTGCTCAGAAAGTTCAGTCAAAGGTAAACGAATATGGCCACATTTAATCAAACCCATGCGATGGGCTGCCCATTTTACGGGGATTGGGTTGGCTTCACAAAAGAGTGTGCTATATAAACCGCGCAGCGGCGTGTCTATCGTAAGAGCAAGCTCAGCGTTGCCCGCAAGTGCGGCATCACACATTGCTTTAAAAGCTTTTGGCGCGATGTTATTCGCCACTGAGATAACGCCGTTACCACCCAAGAGTAAAAATTCTCTGGCAGTGGCATCATCGCCGCTGTACAGCATAAAGTCATCACCGCACAATTCGCGCAGGCGTTTGACACGGGATAAGTCACCGGTTGCTTCTTTAACGCCAATAATGTTGCTAACGCTGACTAACTCGGCAACGGTTTCTGGCAACATATCAACGGCAGTACGGCCTGGTACATTATAAAGAATTTGTGGAATATCTGTGCTGGCAGCCACAGCTTTATAATGCGCAATCAATCCCTTAGGAGTTGGCTTATTATAATATGGCGTGACGCCAAGCATAGCGGCGACACCCACCTTAGATAAGGACTTGGTGAGCTCAACGGCTTCAGATGTGGCATTAGCACCATTGCCACCAATAACCGGAATTCGGCCTGCTGCAAATTTAACAGTTTGTGAAACCACCGTTACATGCTCAGACATAGGCAGAGTCGCTGACTCGCCTGTGGTACCAACGGCTACAATGGCATCTGTACCTTGGTCAATATGGAATTCGACTAACTTTTCAAGACTTGCAAAATCTACTGAGCCATCACTGTTCATTGGCGTGATTAAGGCTACGATGCTTCCGTTTATCATCTGACTTTCCCCAAGATTTCAGGATTTGCTATGGTACTGATGCCAACCATTAATGACAAGCATTAACAGGGCTCTCAAATTGAATTAGTTATGGTAGCATTACATCCCGCACAAAAACTCAACTTTAACCCTGAGTTTTCGCTCTATGATATCGAAAAGTGAGGAGAATTCATGACCAATTTCCTGGTCGTAACAGCAATGGGGCTCGACCGTCCTGGGCTCGTAGGTAAACTAGCTCGGCTTGCCAGTGACTGTGACTGCGATATCGTCGACAGCCGTATGGCATTATTTGGTAACGAATTTACCCTAATTATGATGTTGTCAGGCTCGTGGGTATCTATAACTAAAATAGAAAGCATGCTCCCAAGTCTTGGTGTCGAATTAGAACTGATGACAGTAATGAAGCGTACCTCTAAACATACGCCACAAAATTACCTCTCTCGCCTTGAAGTATGCTTCACAGGTAAAGACCAACGCGGCACCATTAAACGTATCACGCAATTCTTGGCTGACAGATCATTAGATCTCGCTGCAGTTCGTTCCTACTCTGAAGAACTTCCTGATGGTGAACAGACTCAAAATGTGTCATTAACCATTAATATTCCTGAAAAAGTTGAACTAGAAAAGCTTGAACAGAGTATCTATCAACTCGCCCAAGATATGACCTTAAATTGTATTATTCGTCGTATGGAAGGCACCGCAATATTAGAGGATAAAAGATGAACACCTTAACCGCAGGGGCCAAAGCGCCTCAATTCACCCTTAAAGATCAGCATGGCAACTCAGTGTCATTGGCTGATAGCCTTAAGCAAGGCCCTGTTTTAGTGTACTTTTACCCTAAAGCGTCAACGCCAGGTTGCACTGTACAAGCCTGCGGACTACGTGATAGCAAAGCCGCACTTGATAACCATAATGTGACTGTATTAGGCATTAGCCCAGATCCTGTGGCTAAACTGGCAAAGTTTGCTGAAAAACAAGCGCTCAACTTTACCTTGCTCAGTGACGAAGACCACAGCGTTGCCGATGCTTTTGGAGTTTGGGGTGAGAAAAAATTCATGGGTAAAATCTATGACGGCATTCATCGATTAAGTTTTCTTATCAATACTGACGGCACTGTCGCCCATGTGTTTGATAAGTTTAAAACCAAAGATCACCATGAAGTTGTACTCGCGAAAATTGCAGGTTAATTGATTAAGTGTAATAGCCAAATATACTGACTTTATCGACTATCCGATTTGAAGTTTGTATAAAAGTGGCACATCTACGTGATTCACTTGAATAAATAATCAGCAATTGATAACGACAAAGGCTCTAAAATAGAGCCTTTTTTATGAAAAATTTTCATGTTGTCAATAATAAAAAGCCCGTCTGCATTCAGCACAACGGGCTTTTTGTTATTCACTGTTCCATATCGGTTAGAACAAAACTATCACTCACCTAAAGATGCAGTGTCTCTTTAGCAAAGGGAATGGTGAGTTTACGCTGATGCACTAACGAGGCTTTGTCTAATTTATCTAATACATCAAACAAGGTACGTAAATCCCGCGCCATACGGTTCAATAAAAAACGCCCAACATCTTCTGGTAGTTGCAGCCCACGCATGGCGGCGCGGCGTTGTAATGCGGCAAGTTTTTCATCATCCGCCATAGGTTGTAGCTGATAATTAAGGCCCCATTGCATGCGTGAAACAAGATCGGGTAGCAGAAATCCTGCGTCAACCGGTGATGAACTGCCACTGACCACTAAAGCACAATTTTTATGTTCTGCCACTCGATTATAAAGATCAAAAATCGCTTCTTCCCATACGGGATGGCCGGCGATGGCGTCAACATCATCAATACACACCAAATCTAGCTGCTCTAAACCTTCCAGCAAGGCTGTTGAAATACTGGCATGTATGCCTAAGGGGATATAAAAACTACGACGATCGACTTCATTGGCATGGGCGCAAGCGGCGTGCATTAAATGCGTTCGGCCAGATTTCACTGGGCCCCAAAAATAAATGGCGGCTTCACCATGCCCTTCAGCACTGGCTCTTAGTTTTTGAATAAGTTCATCATTACCCGAAGCCGGATAATAACTGTTAAAGGTTTCGTCATCTGGCAAATGCACAGGCAGCGAGAGTTGTAGAGGTGAGTTTAATGGCACTCGGTGTTCTCAATTCAAATTAACACAAGGCAATGCTAAGTAAACTTAGCATTGCCAATAATATTCTAGGGTAAACGCCACTCATAAACCGGTTTACCCGCCTTATTTACGACTGGACTAAACTCGCCTGCACTCACAGGGGCGACCACAGAAATACGCGGCTCTAAACTCAATAAACGCTCTAAATCTGTTTCTGAACCAAACAAATCTAATGAGAATGTCGCAGTATGGCCTTGGATATGAGTTAACGTGGCATTTTTAACCGCACTGAGCTGTTTTAAATACTTTTCAACTTCAACTAATTGCACCATTTTTTGTATATTTACAAAGGTAACGCTCGCGCCTTGCTGCGCGCCCGTATCAGCAATGGCATATTTGGTAAAATAATATTCGCCTAGCGCCGTCATCATAGCCGTCACCGCTTGAGCGGAGTTTTCAGCCGTACCATTAAAGGTAAATATAGGTGGCGTTAAAGAATCAACCGTCGCCTTATTATATAAATTTAAACGATAACGAACTTGATTACCTGCGGCATCAATCGCCACTAATGCCAGAAAATCAGCTTGATAACGGCCAGAGACACTGGCCACAATATCGGCAAACATGCCCTTAATATCGTTAGGATTGATGCCCATAAGCTCGTCAAGATCGAGTATTGGTAATAGCACTGGAATACCACGGGCATCGGAAAAATCACTAAATTGTTTACGTTCAGCTAAGGTCGACGAATCACTTAAAATGATAGTGTCCCCCTCTCCAGGCATCGCCACCCAAAACAATGTTAGAGGACGCTGAGTCCCCCATACAGGTAATTGCGCTTGGCGCAGCAAAGCCACAATGCGACGGTGTTCAAAACTGGCCGTTAACAACAACTGACCATTTTGTTCAATATAGCCATATTGGCTCAACAAGGTATCAGGATTACGAAGTTGAGACTGAATAAGACTATTATTTAAAGAACGTGCCGTACCGGTATTTTTGATAATCACTTGCTCAAGCGTACTCTTTAAGGCTTTGTCACGTTCAGCAACCGCCCGAGAAGACACAGGCACATTGGCCTCATCTAATTTACTCACTTCAACAGCGTTCACGCTATTGATGGAGAATAGACAATATAGAAATGCAATTAAGCTCGACTTCAATAGGAATTTCAGCATTTTTGAGTAGTTGAAGTAACGTTAGATAGCGTAAATTGTACCATAGTTAACGCCTTAAGCGAGTCTTGGCAAAATTTAGCCCTATTTCTATGCCTGTTGTAGTATTGAAAACCTAAACAGTGATCCGAGTCGGTAAAGCGGGTTATTTTCCACTGCTCAAATCCCAACAAGCTGTTATCATCTCGCGGTTTACCCTAAATTAATGAGAATAATAAATGAGACGACTTGCTATCCCCCTACAGGGCGCACAAATGCTGTTTGTGGCCTTTGGCGCCTTAGTATTAATGCCGCTGCTAACAGGACTTGATACCAGTGTGGCACTATTTACCGCAGGTATCGGTACCCTATTGTTTCAATTGATTACTAAGCGACAAGTGCCCATTTTTCTTGCTTCTTCATTCGCCTTTATTGCCCCGATATTGTATGGCGTGCAAACTTGGGGCATTCCCTCAACCATGGGCGGTATTATGGCGGCAGGCGTAGTTTACGTTATGCTCGGCGCATTAGTTAAACTGCGCGGCACTGAGTTTATTCATAAATTATTACCTCCTGTGGTGGTTGGGCCTGTGATTATTATTATCGGTCTAGGTCTGGCGCCAGTGGCAGTGAATATGGCTTTAGGTAAAAGTGGTGATGGTAGTGTGACCTTAGTTGCCACAAATATAGCCTTATTTATTTCGCTCGCATCGCTGTGCACCACTATCGCTGTGGCTATTTTTGCTAAGGGTTTATTAAGAGTGATGCCCATTTTAGCCGGCATTATTGTCGGTTATGGCCTGAGCCTCGCGTTCGGTATTGTTGATTTTGCAGTAGTGACGGCAGCAAGTTGGATTGCTATACCTAAATTTGTTGCCCCTGAACTTAACTGGTACGCCATCGCTTTTATGATCCCTGTTGCTATTGCGCCTGCGGTTGAACATATTGGCGATATTCTGGCGATATCCAATGTTGCTGGTAAAGATTTTATGAAAAAACCGGGCTTACACCGTACTCTGACAGGCGATGGCATTGCCACTATAGCAGCCGCGGCCTTTGGCGGCCCACCAAACACCACTTATTCTGAAGTGACGGGAGCCGTCACATTAACTCGTAATTTCGATCCTAAAATTATGACTTGGACTGCCATTACCGCCATCACTTTAGCCTTTGTTGGCAAACTAGGCGCGCTGATGCAAACTATTCCAGTGCCTGTAATGGGCGGCATTATGTGTTTACTATTTGGCTCCATTGCGGCAGTAGGATTAAGCACATTAATTCGCCATCAAGTTGATTTATCCGAACCGCGTAATCTAAGTATTGTCGGTGTTACTTTAGTGTTTGGCATCGGCGGTATGGCGTTTGGTATTGGTTCGTTTAGCCTAACCGGTATCAGTTTATGCGGTATTGTGGCTATTGTGATGAACCTAATATTGCCAGCCACTAAAGAGCATGGACAAGATACATCAGCGCATTAGGCTACACAGTAGAGAAAATTATGTGCAATGATTAAAGCGTAACCATCAAAATAGAATAGTTTTCTCAAGCAGCATTTTATCAAGTAAATAATCCATTGATATTAAGAACAAAAAAGCCGCTACGACTTAATCGTAGCGGCTTTTTTATCGAAAATAAGCTAGTGCTTATTCTTCAGTTTTATGCTTAGCGGCTGCCGCTGTAATCAGTGGTTGTAATTCGCCTTTTTGGAACATTTCCACGATGATATCGCAGCCACCAATCAGCTCGCCTTCGATCCACAATTGTGGAAACGTCGGCCAGTTAGCAAATTTAGGTAATTCTGCGCGAATGTCTGGGTGCTGAAGAATATCCACGAATGCAAACTGCTCACCACAGTTAATCATAATCTGGGCGACCTGTGACGAGAAGCCACAGCTCGGTAACTTAGGAGAACCTTTCATATAAACAATGATTGGGTTTTCGGTGATCTGCTGTTTAATTTTCTCTACTGTTTCCATTTTGATTCCTAAGTAGGCTGACATTGACACAATAGCACTATTGTACGACAGCTAGACTCAGAACAAAATCCCATAGTTTGTAAGGTTATGCCGACATTTGTTTTTTCGATGCCGCTATCGAGTAAACAATGATTCACATCACAAATTTTATCGGTACAATAGTCACAGTGAGCACGTTTAAAAACGATAACCTAAGACCATGGAGAGATACTAATGGCTTTCGAATTACCCGCATTACCATATGCAAAGAACGCACTAGAACCACACATTTCTCAAGAAACCATTGAATACCACTACGGCAAGCATCACAACACTTATGTTGTTAAGCTAAACGGCTTAATCGAAGGAACTGATTTTGCAGGTAAATCTTTAGAAGATATCATCAAAACTTCTACAGGTGGCGTATTCAACAACGCAGCTCAAGTGTGGAACCACACTTTCTACTGGAACTGCCTAGCACCTAATGCTGGCGGAGAGCCAACAGGCCCAGTTGCTGATGCGATTAAAGCTGCATTTGGCTCATTTGATGCCTTCAAAGCACAATTTACTGATTCAGCAGTAAACAACTTCGGTAGCGCTTGGACATGGTTAGTGAAAAAAGCCGATGGCACTGTTGCTATCGTTAACACTAGCAATGCAGCAACACCACTGACTGACAGCACTGTAACGCCAATCATGACAGTTGACGTGTGGGAACACGCTTACTACATCGATTACCGCAACGTGCGTCCTGACTATCTTGCCCACTTCTGGCAGTTAGTTAACTGGGACTTTGTGAATAAAAACTTCACTGCTTAATTTATTTAGTGAAACTAAGTAAACCCAGAAAAAGAGCCCTTGTGGCTCTTTTTTTATGCTTTTAGTTCAGTACCCTCACTTTGTTACATTCAATTCAGCTTATTAAACAACAAGTGCAATAATTGCGTTTGCAACTATTTGTTGTTGTTTTATTTGATATTTTTTGTCGCAAGTGTTGAATAAGTGTCTAAGATTAGAGTAGGAAGCTGGTTAGTCAGCTCCGTTCCATGACATCACTGGCGTTTCAGGGGGTTTATATGGGCATTTTCGAGCATTACCAAAAGCGCTACGAGCAAAAACTCGATGAAGAATATTCTTTACAGGAGTTTCTCGACATCTGTAAAGCCGATCGCAGCGCTTACATGTCAGCATCGGAGCGACTACTACTTGCCATCGGTGAAGCAGAAGTCATTGATACCGCAAAAAATCCAACACTAAGCCGTATTTTTTCGAATCGACTTATTTCACGTTATCCCGCATTTAAAGATTTCTTTGGTATGGAAGATGCCATAGAGCAAATAGTGGCTTACCTTAAACACTCAGCTCAAGGTTTAGAAGAATCAAAACAAATTCTGTATCTACTTGGGCCTGTCGGCGGCGGTAAGTCATCATTAGCCGAAAAACTCAAAGCCCTGATGCAAAAAATACCCATTTATATCCTGAGCGCAAATGGGGTACGCAGCCCTGTCAATGACCACCCTTTTAGCCTATTTGATTTAGATGAAGATGGTCAGCTATTAAAAGATGAATTCAACATTCCTAGCCGCTATTTAAAAACGATTATGTCGCCTTGGGCGGTAAAACGCTTACATGAGTTTGGCGGAGATCTGGCCAAATTCCGTGTTGTTAAAGTATTTCCCTCCATTTTAGACCAAGTTGCTATCGCAAAAACGGAACCTGGAGATGAAAACAACCAAGATATTTCGTCACTTGTCGGTAAAGTGGATATTCGTCAACTTGAGCATTTCTCTCAAAATGATGCCGATGCTTACGCCTATTCGGGTGCTTTATGCCGTGCAAACCAAGGCATGATGGAGTTTGTGGAAATGTTTAAGGCGCCTATAAAGGTGCTACATCCCTTGCTCACAGCCACACAAGAAGGTAACTATAATGGCACTGAAGGCTTATCAGCCTTGCCCTATAGCGGCATTATCTTAGCTCACTCAAACGAGTCAGAATGGACAACCTTTAAAAATAATAAAAATAATGAGGCGTTTCTCGATAGAGTTTATATCGTCAAAGTCCCCTACTGTTTACGGGTCTCAGAAGAGCTACAAATCTATCAAAAGTTGTTATTCAACTCTGAGTTATCCAAAGCTCCCTGTGCGCCTGGCACTTTAGAAACTCTGGCACAATTTAGCGTACTATCACGCATGAAAAACACTGAGAACTCGTCTCTTTATTCTAAGATGCGGGTGTATGATGGCGAAAGTTTAAAAGACACCGATCCTAAGGCCAAGTCTTACCAAGAATATCGCGATTACGCGGGCGTCGATGAAGGTATGAATGGTTTGTCTACTCGCTTTGCCTTTAAGATTTTATCGCGAGTATTTAACTTCGACCACTCCGAAATAGCTGCAAACCCAGTGCATTTATTTTACGTACTCGAGCGCCAAATTGAACAAGAACAGTTCCCCACTGACACCGCCGAGCGTTATTTTGAATTTCTAAAAGGGTATTTAATTCCCAAGTATGTCGAATTTATCGGCAAAGAGATCCAAACAGCTTATTTAGAATCTTACTCTGAATATGGTCAAAATATTTTTGATCGTTACGTCATCTATGCCGACTTTTGGATCCAAGATCAAGAGTACCGCGACCCTGAAACAGGTCAACTGTTCGATCGCGCAGCCCTCAATGCCGAACTGGAGAAAATTGAAAAACCCGCCGGGATCATCAACCCTAAAGATTTCCGTAATGAAATTGTCAACTTTGTACTGCGCGCCCGTGCTAACCATGAGGGCAATAATCCACTTTGGACTAGCTACGAGAAACTTCGCACAGTTATCGAGAAAAAAATGTTTTCCAACACCGAAGATTTACTGCCTGTGATTTCATTTAACGCCAAAACCTCGAACGATGATCAGCGCAAACATGATGATTTTGTCAATCGCATGATGGAAAAGGGCTATACCAAAAAACAAGTTCGACTCTTATCAGAGTGGTACTTACGGGTTCGTAAATCTTCTTAAACTTGCGCGAACTCAGTACAAGGCTTTGGTATTGCCAAAGCCTACGCTAAGTTTTTGGAGGTAGGTATGGCGAACTTTATTGATAGACGGTTGAATGCGAAAGGGAAAAGTACAGTCAACCGCCAACGTTTTATCAATCGATATAAGCAACAAATAAAAAAAGCGGTGAGCGATGCAGTGACTCGGCGCAGTGTCACCGATGTCGATAAAGGCGAAAAAATCAGTATTCCCACACGGGATATTAGTGAACCACTGTTTCGCCAAGGTAAAGGTGGTGTTAGGGATAGAGTACACCCCGGCAACGATCAATTTACCCACGGCGATAAAATTGACCGTCCACCCGCGGGTTCAGGTGGTGGCTCAGGTAAAGGTGAAGCCTCAGATTCCGGTGAAGGTGACGATGATTTTGTGTTCGACATTTCCAAGGATGAATACCTCGAGCTATTATTTGAAGACTTAGAGCTACCTAATCTTCAAAAAAATCGTCTGAATAAATTGGTTGAGTATCAAGTCTATCGTGCGGGCTTTACCAACGATGGCGTGCCTGCCAACATCAATATTGTCCGTTCATTGCGTTCATCACTGGCGCGCCGTATTGCCATGTCTGCCGGCAAAAAAAAGCGATTAAAGGAATTAGAGCAAAAGCTTATTGAACTGGAGAATATGCCAGGAACTAAAGCTGAATTAATCCTAGATTTAAAAAATCAGATCGAAGAGCTAAAGCAAAAAATTGCACGAGTGCCGTTTATCGACACCTTCGATTTACGCTTTAATAACTTTTCTAAACGAGAAATTCCTTCTAGCCAAGCGGTAATGTTTTGCTTAATGGATGTCTCAGGCTCTATGGATCAAGCCACGAAGGAGATGGCAAAACGTTTTTATATTTTACTGTATCTGTTTTTAACCCGTACCTATAAAAATCTAGAAGTGGTTTATATTCGTCACCATACACAAGCCAAAGAAGTTGATGAACACGAGTTTTTTTATTCCCAAGAAACTGGCGGTACTATTGTGTCTAGCGCCTTAAAATTAATGCACGAAATTCAACAGGCACGCTATCCCGCCAATGAATGGAATATTTATGCCGCACAGGCTTCAGATGGCGATAACTGGGCCGACGATTCTCCTACCTGTAAACAGCTATTAGAACAAAAAATATTGCCATTAGTGCGCTACTACAGCTATATCGAAATCACCAATCGTGCCCATCAAACCCTGTGGCACGAGTATGAATCCCTGCAACGACAATACGCCAATATTGCCGTACAACATATACGTCAAGCCGAAGATATTTACCCTGTCTTTAGGGAGCTATTTAAGAAACAAGCGGTTTAAGGGGGAAATATGGAGACAATTAAATCAACACCGTGGACGCCACTGAGCGATGGCCCAGATTGGAGCTTCGACTTGTTGCAGGACTACCTTAAGGAAATTGAGCGGGTAGCTGCGCTTTATAAGCTCAGCACTTATCCAAATCAAATTGAAGTCATCACCGCCGAACAAATGATGGATGCTTATGCAGGTATCGGTATGCCGATTGGTTATACTCATTGGTCTTTTGGTAAACGGTTTATTGAGACAGAACAAGGTTATAAGCGCGGTCAAATGGGGCTGGCCTACGAAATTGTCATTAACTCAAATCCTTGTATTGCCTATCTGATGGAAGAAAATACCATCACAATGCAGGCATTAGTCATTGCGCATGCCTGCTTTGGGCATAATAGTTTTTTTAAAAATAACTATCTATTCAAAACATGGACCGATGCCAGTTCGATCATTGATTATCTGGTATTTGCTAAAAATTATATTAGCGACTGTGAACAAAAACATGGCGTAGAACAAGTTGAAAGTATCATTGACTCTTGCCATGCACTGATGAATTACGGCGTTGATCGTTATAAGCGCCCTTCTGATATTTCATTCAGTGAAGAACAAGCTAGGCAAAAGGATCGTGAAGCTTATCTTCAAAGCCAAGTGAACGATTTATGGCGCACTATTCCAAGCCAGCACATGGATCAGTCGCAGGCAAAAACACGCCATTTTCCCGCTGAGCCGCAGGAAAATATCTTATATTTCATCGAGAAAAATGCACCATTACTAGAGCCATGGCAACGAGAGATCATTCGAATAGTGCGTAAAATGGCGCAGTATTTTTACCCGCAAAAACAAACGCAGGTGATGAATGAAGGCTGGGCTACTTTCTGGCATTACACTATCTTAAATCACTTATATGACGATGGCCTCGTTACAGATCGCTTTATCATGGAGTTTTTGCAGAGCCATACTGGCGTAATTGCCCAATCTGACTATAACAGCCGTCATTACAATGGCATTAATCCTTATGCATTAGGCTTTGTCATGTTTACTGATATTCGACGAATTTGCGAAACTCCAACCGATGAAGATAAAGCCTGGTTTCCCGACATTGCTGGTAGCAACTGGATAGAGACATTGCACTTTGCTATGCAAAACTTTAAAGATGAAAGTTTTATTAGCCAATATCTCTCACCTAAAGTCATACGCCAATTTAAATTATTTGGTATCCACGATGATGAAAAACGTAATTACCTATCGGTATCCGCAATTCACGACCAACAGGGTTATCAAGATATTCGTCAGTTATTATCACAGCAATATAATCTGTCTAATATAGAACCCAACATTCAAGTGCATAATGTAGAGGTCAATGGTAATAGATCGTTAACACTACGTTATGTACCTAATAATGAAATACCATTAGCAAATAATCATAAAGAGGTATTAAAACATTTACATCGATTATGGGGATTCACTGTCACTCTAGAACAAATAAATGAAGACGCGAGTATTATTACCTTATCATCCTGCCCTGAAATCACTAAATTGGAATAGTATGTACCAAAAAGCTGTTACTAAAATAAGTATTTTTATAATAGTAACGGCTTTTATACAGAACGTACTTCTAGCTTAATACGATATCTATAATGCCTATATCATTACGGCAATTAATTATCTTGCGCGATAGAAGCAGGCATATCTTCACGTAATAATAACCACATTTTGCCACTATTCATGCCGTAGGTACGCATCAATGCGGATACATCGAGATAATTTTTAGCCTGTGCCAGTAGCTCAAGCTCTTTATAAAAGTTCAATGCCAGCAATCGCGCATCTGCACTTGTGAAATAGTAGCGTCCGACTCTACTATATAAACCTTTAAAACCATTTAAAATCAACACGTAAAGTGGGTTTCCAGATGAGAATGCTAAGGTGTGGTGCAATAAATAGTCAAATTCAGCATAGGATTCAGCCGTATCTTCTAGTTGATGAATTTTCGCGAGTACGTCCACTGCAGTATCAGGATTATAACGCAGTGCACCACGGAAATAGATAGCACTCACATTAGTTCTGGCCGATAACAACTGGTCAACTAACACCGGAAATCCCTCAGGATTGAGATCGGCAATAGTCTCAAGAATATTCAAACCAGAGGTTTCCCAGAAGTTATTCACCCGAGTCGGTTTGCCATGTTGAATTTTCAACCACCCATCGCGCGCCAAGCGCTGCAGCACTTCGCGTAAGGTGGTACGAGTTACACCAATCAACTCGGAGAGTTCACGTTCAGCCGGTAAAATGGATCCTGGGGGAAATTTATTGTCCCATATGGATCTCACAATATACTTCTCTGCAAAACTTGCAGGTCCTTTGGCGTTGATTATCATCAGCCACTTATCCAGTTGTTGTGTACCTTAATGGTGACTGATCATACCAGAGCCGGAAAAAATGGAAACCATTCACTTAAACTCATCACGTTACCACAGCGTAAATGTGATGTGATTGTTCAAAAAAACAACCAAGACCAAGCTAGATTTAATCATTTCTGCCGATTAGCTCCGCTTTTTGAAATGTCATCAATATTATATCGTTACATTAGCATTCTCTTTAGGCTAGACTGATTTCACAAACGCAGGTATTAATAAAATTTTAATTAATACATATAGTGCAATTTTTAACATCATGAAAAGGAAGACTGACATGCCCGTGACAATGAGTCAGGCGTTTATTGGAAACTTCTTAGGAAACTCTCCTAAATGGTACAAGATCGCAATACTGTCATTTTTAATTATCAACCCGATACTCTTTTTCTATGTTGACCCCTTTGTCGCTGGTTGGGTGTTAGTCCTTGAATTTATTTTTACTCTAGCCATGGCATTAAAATGTTATCCATTACAGCCAGGTGGTTTATTAGCTATTGAAGCAGTCGCAATAGGCATGACTTCCGCAAGTCAAGTTCTGCACGAAATAGAAGCCAACCTCGAAGTATTATTGTTACTGGTCTTTATGGTGGCCGGTATTTATTTTATGAAGCAGTTATTATTATTTGGCTTTACTAAAATTATTACCAAAGTACGTTCTAAAATTTTAGTGTCATTGATGTTTTGCTTGGCCTCAGCATTTTTATCTGCCTTTTTAGATGCACTCACGGTTATTGCCGTTATTATTGCTGTTGGTGTTGGTTTTTACTCTATTTATCATAAAGTAGCCTCAGGCAAAGATTTTTCCGCCGATCACGATCATACCTCCGAAGGAAAAAATGCTAACGGTGACGATCAACTAAACGAACAAGAACTTGATGCTTTCCGTGGTTTTTTACGTAATTTGCTAATGCATGCTGGCGTAGGTACTGCGCTTGGTGGCGTGTGTACTATGGTTGGTGAGCCACAAAACCTAATTATTGCTGCTCAAGCAAACTGGCAATTCAGCGAATTCGCCATTCGTATGTCTCCCGTAACGGTCCCTGTATTACTGGCCGGTATTTTAACCTGTTTCTTAGTCGAGAAATTCCATATTTTTGGTTATGGCGCAAAGCTTCCCGATGCAGTACATAAAATCCTATGTGATTACGCTGCACATGAGGATTCACGCCGCACCAATAAAGACAACATGAAGTTAATCGTACAAGCTTTAGTGGGTATATGGTTAATTGCAGGCTTGGCCTTACATTTAGCCTCTGTTGGCTTAATTGGTCTTTCCGTTATTATTTTAACCACTGCTTTTAACGGCGTAACAGATGAACATGCGCTTGGTAAAGCCTTTGAAGAAGCACTACCTTTTACCGCCCTACTCGCCGTATTTTTTGCCGTAGTGGGAGTCATTATTGATCAGCATTTATTTGCTCCAGTGATCCAGTGGGCACTGAGCTACCAAGGTAATACACAGTTAGTTATTTTCTATATTGCTAACGGTCTCTTATCTATGGTGAGCGATAACGTCTTTGTGGGCACTGTGTATATTAATGAGGTCAAAGCGGCGTTGATCAATGGCCAAATTACCCGTGACCAATTTGATTTACTTGCAGTGGCGATTAATACGGGAACAAACCTACCTTCAGTTGCAACACCTAATGGTCAGGCCGCATTTTTATTCCTATTAACCTCTGCCCTGGCGCCGCTTATCCGTTTATCCTACGGAAGAATGGTATGGATGGCATTGCCCTACACTATTGTACTTTCCATCGTAGGAGTGATGGCGATTGAAATCGGTTTCCTCGAACAAGCCACTCAGTATTTTTATGACTCGCAAATGATTATGCATCATAGTGCTAAAGAAGTGCTGGGCTCCATGAGTAGTCACTAATTTAAATGGCCATTAATTTTGTTTATTGACTGAACTTTATTTAATAAGTAGAGTCCAAAAAACGCCCCATATTTGAGGGCGTTTTTGCTGATACGGAGCTCATTTTGACTGTACTAACCCGCTTTGCCCATTCTCGTTCGTCTTGGTTTCTTCTTGGTGGCACAGCCCTTGGATTAGAGCTAACCGCATTGTATTTTCAACATGTGATGAAATTGGACCCTTGCGTCATGTGTATTTATCAAAGGCTGGCGGTTTTTGGTCTATTAGCTGCAGGCTTAATCGGTATGATAGCGCCGAAATATCGAATTATTCGGCTCTTAGCTGCCTTGCTTTGGGCAGTGAGTGCAACTTGGGGGTTAAAACTGGCCTTGTCACTCGTGGATATGCAAACTAATCCATCCCCTTTCTCAACCTGCTCATTTTTACCAGAGTTCCCGACTTGGATGCCACTGCATGAATGGTTTCCTTCGATAATGCTCCCTACTGGCATGTGTACAGACACACCGTGGAGTTTTATGGGCGTGACAATGGCTGAATGGATGGTCGTTGCTTTCAGTGGGTTTTTAGTCGCTTGGCTGCTGTTTATCGTGCCTATTGTGAGTGGTTCAGCTAAACCTTCTCTATACAAATAAAGTGCTGGTAACTAAGAAAATGACACTATCGCAAGTGACTAATTGAGAGAACAATTGATATTAAGTGCATCAGAAAACATCCATACATCAGATAAGGCACAGAAAACACAGCATGTGCCTTTGCTTAGCTCAGTAAATAATGACTGGCGATAATGCCATAATCAATTTGGAGGCGATTGGTCTAACCATACTTTAGCTGGTAAATTTTCATGGATGGCGAATACTTTGACAGGGCAAGGCAACATGCAGGCGAGCGTGGCAACCATAGTATTCATTCTAACGTCATTGACTAACATCACGGCCCTTGAAAAGTCGCTAAAATGAAATAGGCCTAAAACCGCATCATCCCACAAGGCTCCAACAGATATCCCCTCAAATTCTGACGTAAACTCGTACCACAGTCGAATACTGGCATGGTCTTGCAGCTTGGTTTCAATCGCGGGAATAAGATAGCTTTCAACATCCTCGCGGCTAACACAACCCGATGCAACAATCACTAATATGTCATCTGCATGACCCATAGAAACTGCTAGCATTGAGCACTCCTTAGCAATATTTGAGTTTTAGAAACGGTTCGAGGCATTGGATTAAAATTGAGCTAGAAATACAGAAAAAAGCCTATAACAAGTTGTAGCGATAACTATTTTTTCCACCAGAAGCAACCACTCATGATGAAAACATATAACGAAACGCATAGTGTACAAGACTAAAATAGCGAACCCTGCTGAGTAAAGTTATTTCACCATCATCATTTATGACAACTATTTGCTCAAATAATACAATTTACCTAACTATGCAATGGCTTGTAATTTTGCAATTTCTTGATCGAACAAGTTTTTAATTAAACTGGAAAACTCGGTTATAAATAAGGTTTGTGCGGGTGTTGCCTTGTAATTAGCCACTAAGGCTAAAATTTCCTCTAAATCGTAAACGATGGCATCAACCTCGCGGATAATAATATTACGCTGTATGAATGATAATGACGGATTTTGACCACACACCATAATAATCTGCGCCGACAATTGTTCTTCAAACAATTCCATCACAGTATCATCTGAAATAACCTGTGAGCTCGGTGTTTCAAATAAGCCAAGATGTTCAGTTAAATACTGGATCAAATGTATGTAACCATCTTTATCTGTAACCATTCTTTACCCTTAAAACTCATTAACTTAGAATATAGCGCGATGCTATTTATATCATATCTATCAATATCAAAGAAGCCGATAATTCGGCTTCTTATCGAGATCCCACTGACACAACGTTGCTAACTCTATCTCATATTAACGAGTCAATATCGTGATCTACGCCAATCTTGTAAAAGTTACTGAGTTAAGGTTAGTACAAATGACACAGGTACGGCTTGACTAATGCTCGATAAACCTGCAATTTCACGTAATTTATCCACTCCAGCGTCAAGACCAAACTCATTTGCGTTAATTATCACTGGCTGAAAACTGCTGACTTGCAGTTTATTTTGCGTAATTTTAGTGATCAGCACTGAAAAAGTTTTAGTCTGCATTTTGCCATGCAGCGAAATTTTGCCTTCAATTTCCGCTATTCTACTTTCGCCAATGCCCAGTTCTTTGACTAACTTATTATCAACTTGCGACGACAACTTGAGTTCAGGATATAAAGACACTTCAAATAACAGACTCTGCATCCGCTCGTCGCGAATATCAATGCCGGTTGCAACACCGATGAGCGGGATAGTTAATTCAAATTGTCCATTATCTTTAAGCTGGCCTTTGAGTTGTTTAAAGTGATGAACCTCAGCGATATCACCTTTCTTTATCGACACAAAACTGACTCGAGAATCCTGTTCGTCCACTTGCCATTGGGCAAAGCAGCTAAAGCTGGCCATAGCAGATAACGCCGCTATTCCTATCCATTTTTTCATCGTCTCAATCCTCTAAAAGTGAGTTTAAAAGTCATGCCGTAAAGTAAATCGACAAGCGTGGCGGATAACAATACAACTCAGTTAACTGTATTCTGCTCCACCTAACTGCCACTAAAGATACTCTTTTTATCCATTAGCGACCAGTAAACTATACTTCATACTCGCACTAGCCATTTATCTAAACTATTGGCAAAAGCCTGTTTATCCGCTTGAGAAAAGGTATCCGGCCCACCGGTATGCACGCCAGAACCCCGCAAGTCTTCCATAAAATCCCGCATCGTCAGTTTTTGTTTTATATTATCGACCGTATAGAGCTCGCCGCGAGGATTGAGAGCCAACGCCCCCTTTTCAATGATCAACGCCGCCAAAGGAATATCTGCGGTAATCACCAAATGCGTTGGTTCAACATGATCAACAATATATTGGTCCGCCACATCAAAACCTGCACCCACGCGAATTTGGCTGATATAGGGCGATGGCGGTATACGGATCATTTGATTGGCCACCAGCACTAGCGGCAAGGCTTTGCGCTCAGCCGCCCGAAACAGCATTTCTTTAATAGGATTGGGACAAGCGTCGGCATCGACCCAAATTTTATAATCACTCAATGTTATTTACTCAATACGTTAATGCTGACTGACAGTGGAGTATCATATTTGGTTTAACCTAAGCTATGGTGCTAAACGGTCAATATCCCACTCAGCTTGATGACGGGTGTAAATAAAACGATCATGCAGCCGATGCTCACCGCCCTGCCAAAATTCGATACTTGAAGGCCGCACTAAATAGCCCCCCCAAAAACTGGGTAATGGCACATCACCTTTGGCAAACTTAGCCTTCATCTCGAAGAACTTGCCCTCGAGTACTTGTCTGGCGCTCAGTTTACTTGACTGCTGCGACACCCAAGCGGCAATTTGGCTGTCCTTGGGGCGAGTTAGAAAGTATTTAAGCACTTCGGCGGTAGAAAGCGCCAGTGCCTCACCTAATACTGATACCTGACGCTCTAAAGGATGCCAAGGGAAATGCAAACTGATTTTATTGTTAGCAGCGATCTGCTGGGCTTTGCGGCTACCTAAGTTAGTAAAAAACACAAAACCTGTGTCATCAAAACGCTTAAGTAGCACAATCCGTTGAAAGGGTTGGCCGTGCTCATCAACCGTTGCTACGCACATGGCGGTTGGATCGCTAAGCTCCGCATCCCTTGCCTGCGCCATCCACAGTTCAAATAAATCCATCGGATTTTGCGGTAAATCGGCACGTCTTAAGCCGCTTTTGGCATACTCGCGGCGAATATCACTCAGATCTGTCATCAGGTTTCCTTAAGCAAACGGGCAGTCCAATCGTGACAATAACCTTAATTACATCCAAAGGTCATCGCATTAATGACATAAGTTTATCACGCATAATAGAAAGCGTAGCCTTTCTCGGCATCAATAATCCATAAAAATGCTAAGAAAAAAGCCAAGACATACGCCTTGGCTTTTATCATTAACTTGAACGCGAACATCGACTTATTGATAAGTGCTCATTACAGCGGTTAATGGTAACCGTTCAACTTAGTTACTTTTTAACTAAGCCTTTGCCAACGGCCCACACATGTAGCATTTCAAGGCCCAGCGTTGCGCCGGCTAATGCCGTAATGTCGGCAGAATCATAAGCGGGCGCGACTTCTACTACATCCATACCCACAATGTTCATACCACGTAAACCCCGGATGATTTTCATCGCTTTATCGCTGCTTAAACCACCGCATACAGGCGTGCCAGTACCAGGGGCGAATGCTGGGTCTAAACAGTCGATATCAAAGGTTACATATAACGGCATGTCACCTACCCGAGCACGAATTTGTGCCACTATGTCATCGGCGGTGATGTCGTTAGCGGTGGCGGCATCAATGACCTGATAACTATGGGTTTCACGCTTGTACTCAGTACGAATACCCACTTGCACAGAATGCGCAGGGTCGATAAGCCCTTCACGTGGTGCATGGTAGAACATAGTGCCGTGATCGTACTTGCTACCTTGGCTATAAGTGTCGGTATGTGCATCGAAATGCAATAGTGCCATTTTGCCGTATTTTTTATAGTGGGCACGCAGCAAAGGCAGCGTCACAAAGTGATCGCCACCAAAACTTAACAGGGTTTTGCCAGCATCCAGCACTTGAGTCGCAAAGGCTTCTAAACGCTGGGTAAAATCTTCAGCATCACCACAGTTAAAGACTAGGTCACCTGCATCAACAATGTTAATACTTTTACTTAGGCTAAAATCCCAAGGCCAACGAGTGTCTTCCCAGGCTAAGTTAACCGATGCACGGCGGATTGCATCTGGGCCCATACGGCCGCCAGAACGTCCTGTGGTTGCCATATCAAATGGTAAACCAATCACAACAACGTTAGCATCACTTTCCAGTGGTTTGAAGTTAAGCGGTTGGCGTAAATAACCAAACGCGTTGGAATACAGTGAATAATCTGGTTTATCAGCAATCGTGGTCATACACACTCCCAAAAGCAAACGCCAAAAATTTACATGAGTTCAGGGATCAGCACTTCAGTTTGCAACTGCTGATAGTGACTAAAACCGATATGATAACCTTGCTCAGTCGTGAATGAGCCACTCGCTAAGCATAAATGGGCAGGAAATTCCTGCGTTGAATAATCAGTATTAAAATTGATAATATCCCAGCTCTCGGGGGCAAACAGCGTTAATAATCGCCCCAACAGATGGTGAGAATACCGCGCTAAATCAAGATTAGTTTCAAAACTCACGTAAGAGCTTGCACAAGTCTTGTCGCTTTGTGGCGTAACATGCAAAGTAACATAATATTTTCCCCACAAGCCGTTCATCGAAAAACCTGTAGGGGTAAATAAATGCGCGTCTATCTCAAATTCAGGAAATAAATACTTAAATCTAAATGCAGCGCACAACTCATCACAACTGTGTGGGCCACCATTAAGATAGTCGGCGAGCTCGCCACGAATGTGGTACATCAATAGCTCACTCGTGCAGTCATTTTTTGCTGCTTGATAATCGCTATCAGAGCAGAAAAAATAATGATGGTGACTGTCTAAATGCCCCACTCGACACGCATTACCTGCAATACGTTGCCGCAGCTTGCTAATATCATCAGCAAAACTGCTGGCTTGCAAATGTGCTTGGTATTCATTTTTTCGCTGGTAACTCACCAGCGCCATTGAGGATGAACCAAGCGCATCAATAAAATAACAAGCGGCGTCCACTAAGGTGCTAGTACCGCAGGTAAGTATAAGGAACCGGTCATGCCACACAAACAAGCTAGACTCACTCAATAGATAGGCATCGCACTTGGGGTTACTGATGTGCGACAGTATTTCAGCATGGGCGCAGTTGACTAAGGCCGACCAAAAACTCACATCGAGTTCGCGTAAATTCGGCGTAGATGCCGTCACGATAATCTCCAGTTTTTTTTCTGAGCCTTCAAAAAACATCAAATCCTTACCCCATTTGTCGTTGATATTGATAACTTATTCTTGCTATACCTCGTCATTAAACTGGGTCAGCTTTTATGGGCGCTAGAAAGCAAAAAATCAGCCTAAGTGACCTTAGACTGATTTATGTTAACACACTAAATCTTAAGAAAAATCTTCTAAGTAAGTGTAGCCTTTGAGGCCAACTTGCAGTTCTTCCAAAATTTGTGCACGTTCATCTTCGGCAATATGCATATTCACTAACTCTTCATAGGTACGCATAAAGGCCACCGCATCTAAGTTAACGTAACGCAATACGTCGGCAACCGTGTCACCTTCCAATACCGATTCAATGTTAGTGACACCGTTCTCTTCGATACGAACAACCGCTGAGTTTGTATCACCAAACAAGTTATGCATATCACCCAAAATTTCTTGGTATGCACCCACAAGGAAGAAACCAATAAGATATGGACTATCGGCGCTCCACGCTGGCACTGGTAGTGTGGTTTCAATCCCTTGACCATCTACGTATTGATCAACAATACCGTCAGAGTCACAGGTGATATCGAGCATCACAGCACGGCGCTCAGGGGCTTTATCTAAACCTGATAACGGCAATACTGGGAATACTTGATCAATACCCCAAGCATCGGGTAATGATTGAAATAATGAGAAGTTAACAAAAAACTTATCAGCTAACTTTTCATTGAGCTCATCAATAATCGGTCTGTGATAACGGTTTTTCGGACTCAATAACCCTTGCACTTCATGGCAAACTCGTAGGTTAGCCTGCTCAGCCCACGCACGCTCAGCCAAAGTTAATTGACCTAAAGCGAATAACGAATGCGCTTCTTGTAAGTCACTTTGACTATCGTGATAAATCTCAATTAGCGCACGTTGGTCAGCACGGCCGCTGATCTCAGACCATGAATGCCACATATTATGTAATAACTGTGGTGATTCTTCTGCTGGCGCTTGAATATTCTCAGGATGATACGCTTCAGTACCGATAACATCGGTGATCAACACTGCGTGGTGCGCGGTTAAGTAACGGCCAGATTCTGAAATAATACGTGGCATAGGCTGCTCGTATTCATTACAGATGTCAGTCAATACATTAACAATATTGTTAGCATATTCGGTCAGACCATAGTTCATTGAATTATTACTTTGGCTACGTGTGCCATCGTAATCCACCGCTAAACCACCGCCGACGTCAAAGCAATTAACGCTCGCGCCTAATTTACGTAATTCACAGTAAAAACGACCCGCTTCACTCACACCTTGGCGAATATCGCGGATGTTGGCAATTTGCGAACCTAAGTGGAAATGCAACAACTGCAACGAATCCAGCATATCATTTTGCTTAAGCTGTTCAACCACCAGCAAAATTTGCGCAGCAGATAGACCAAACTTAGATTTTTCGCCGCCGCTCGCCTGCCATTTGCCTTTGCCTTGAAATGCCAAACGCGCACGCAAACCTAAACGCGGCGTTACGCCCAAACGCTTAGACTCAGCCAACACCATCTTCAGCTCAGACAGTTTTTCTAAAACGATATAAACCTTATGACCCAGCTTTTCACCAATCAGTGCTAAGCGGATATATTCGTTATCTTTGTAACCATTACAAACGATAACTGAACTGGCTTTTTGCGCCATGGCTAACACAGCCATCAGCTCAGGCTTACTGCCCGCCTCTAAGCCCAGTTGTGGCACTTCTTTTGATGCCTGACTCGCAAGGATCTCTTCTACCACGGTTTGCTGTTGGTTTACTTTAATTGGGTAAACCAGCAAATAGTCCGCCTGATACTCATATTTTTGTATCGCTTGGTCAAATGCTTGGCACAAACTGTTCACTCTGTGGTGCAGAATTTGCGGAAAACGAACTAGCACAGGTAAAGCGACGCCCGCTTTAACCATGTCTTTGGCTAGCTCATTTAAGCCAATCTTGTAATCAGGATTTTGTGGATCCGGTGATACTGTTACTTCACCTTGATCGCTAATCCCATAAAAACCTTGGCTCCAGTGAGTAACATTGTACCCAGCACGAGCATCATCAATAGACCAATCATTCATTATTATTTAGCCCGTCTAGTAAAAAATGGGTTAAACGGTTATGGCTTTATAGCACAACCGCCCGTTCGACAAACCCAGGCAAAGGGACACCTTACCTGACATACACGAAGGTGGATTTCACCTTCTCCTTAATGCCGCAACGTCACGTTATTGTAAGTGACATTGCCGCGATTTTCATTAACGCGCAAGAGACAATTCACCTCAGCGCATTTTATCGTATCTTCTTGAAGGTAAAATAATTACCTTGCTTCAGTAAAGCTATCTTTACTTGCTTCATGTGTATTGACCCTAAGGCTAAACAGTACAAATAGCGCCAAAAAGCCAAATAAAGTCCTCAGCCATATTCTTAAAACATCAAACCAACAAGCAGCTTAAGACGTTCGCAAGAAGTTAAGACCTTCAGAAACGGGTAACACTAATAGAAAACGACAACCGATAACACTGAACTCGCGAAAACGCTAAACCAGTTTATCTCTAGGCAAGATTATTTTAACAGGGGACTATTGGCTTCTTCGCGGCCAGAATTGATGCGGATCAACGTGAGATGCTTAAGGCCGGTATCATCATATGGCACAACAATCGAGTGTTGGCATTGTGACACTTTGAGGCAAAGTGTAAAAAATGGATGCTTGTGCATTAGCTAATAAAAACCCTCTTAACCCCATGTAACTTGATATTTGTTAACTACATGGTTAATGACGACTGAACCATAAAAGCGTATTACTCACGTAATATTTTTCGAGTCTGCAACGAGCAATGTCGCTGAACGGCGCAATTAAACCGCGCTATGTCTTAGAATGCAAGTAACAATCTCATTTAATCTTTTACATTAAAATATAATAAACACTCACGCAACAAACCCTAGATGCATCACGCAATAACCACATTATTTATCAGTGACTTACGAGGATAACTCTAGTGCAAGCCTGTTCAATATTTTTTAATGGCACTTGTAACAATTTCTAGTATTTCCCCTTACAAATAGCCCTAGATTTTGTGTGTAAATCCGCAGTGAGTAATAAAGCGTTTATAGCTCGCCCAACATCACCGCTGGACTTAAGTCAAATCTGCGCGGATTAACCACCTAATTAGGCGAAGATAAAACCTAAAAACAATAATGCTGCAGTTTCAGCAGCAAAACATATATAATCGCAGCCGAATCACATTCCATTATGCACAGAGAGATACATGGTACAGATAGGTAAAACCTGCAAACTTGAGGTTGTAAAACAAGTCAACTTTGGTGTGTATTTAAACGCACACGAATTAGGGCAAGTACTGCTGCCAAACAAAGTCACCCCTAAGGACTGCCAAGTCGGTGATTTGCTTGACGTGTTTCTGTATCTAGATTCTGAAGATATCGTGATTGCTACCACGCGGCGCCCACTGGCTCAGGTCGGCGAATTCGCTTACTTAAAAGCCGTCGCAACGGGTCCTTATGGCGCCTTTTTAGACTGGGGATTAGATAAAGACTTATTATTGCCCTTTGGTGAGCAACACAAACCTATCGAAGAAGGCCGTTCTTATCTGGTCTATGTACACGCAAACCGCGCTGATGAGCGCATCATGGCCTCATCAAAAATCGATAAATTTCTCGATAAAACTGAACCAGACTATACCGTTGGTCAGCAAGTTGATTTATATATTGGCGGCACCACAGACTTAGGCTACAAAGCCATTATTAATCATGCCCATTGGGGAGTGATTTTTGAAAATGAAGTATTCCAAAAACTGCGTTTTGGCCAAAGAGTTAAAGGCTTTATCAAACAAGTGCGCAACGATGGGAAAATCGATCTTGTGCTGCAACAAGGCAGTAAAGAAGAGTTAGATAAACACGCCCACATTATCTTAATTAAACTCAAACAAGCTGGCGGCTTTTTACCCCTGACCGATAAAACCGATGCTGAAATCATTTACGATCAGCTTGGCATGAGTAAAAAAGCCTTCAAAAAAGCAATAGGCGGTCTATTTAAAAGTAGCCGACTGAGTATCGATAATGACGGTCTGCGTTTAACTGAAACGGCAGAATAATTAACTCTATTCAGCACTTAGCATTAAAGTTGTACAGTTTAGCGCCACTAAGGCAGAGTTCGACTGACAACTCCTAGGATATTAAGCATGGCTCTGTTATAAACAAAGCCATGCTTTTTTCTTTGGAGCTTATATGGAACTCACGTTACACGAAGCCAGAGTCATCGGATGCCTGCTTGAGAAAGAAATCACCACCCCAGAGCAATATCCACTCTCGTTAAACTCACTCACCTTAGCCTGCAATCAAAAAACCAGTCGCGAGCCGGTACTCGATCTTAGCGAAACCCAAGTACAAATTGCCCTCGATTCCCTCACTAAAAAGCGTTTACTTAGTGAACAATCGGGATTTGGCAGTCGTGTGGTCAAATATAAGCATCGATTCTGCAATACTGAATTCAGCGAACTGCAACTGTCACCCGCAGCGCTCGCCATTGTCTGTTTGCTGTTATTACGTGGCCCACAAACACCCGGAGAGTTACGCACTCGCAGCAATCGTTTGCACGAGTTTAAAGACGTTGTCGAAGTAGAAGATTGTATCCGCCAATTGATGAGCCGTGAAAAACCGTTTTTAAAACAATTGCCCAGAGAAGCTGGCCGCCGCGAATCCCGCTATATGGAATTGTTCTCAGCAGCTTCTGCGCAGTTAGAAAGTGTTAGCTCATCATTTCATGTGACGACAAGCAATCCCCATATATCTGCCGAGTCTGAGCCACCTGCGCTAGTCAAAAGAGTGACCGAGCTTGAGCAGCAAGTCGCCGAGCTAACACAAAAACTCGATGAGCTAACACAAAAACTCGATGAGCTAATCGCCTCGTTGAGCTAAGTATTGTGGAAACATGTGCCATTTACATCTAAGTCGAATGGCACTAATAGGCTGAGCCATTGTCTACCTGAGCATGTCTATCGATGCGTATTCACCCAAGGGCAGATATTTAACCTCCCTAAATTTTAGCGCCAAGAATAATAGAGAAAGCACATGACCCATAATCCACCGAGTAGTTTCAACAACATGCTTCTCATCGCCATGTTTGAACTGCGAAAATTTTTATTCAACACCCGAGGGATCATCGCCTTACTTGCCTTCGCTTTAGTCTGGGGCGTATTACTGCTATATCCCATTCAAAGCGCATCAGCCATGTTGTTGCAGCCTAATGTGAAAGATATCATTGATGGCTTATTTGGCGTCAACACCCTCAATGTACTCTTTGAGTGGCCGGTAGCAGAAATGGCCGTGTTTTGGTGTTTTGCACTGTACTTGTTCCCGATGTTTAGTATTTTAATTGCTGCGGATCAATTTTCCTCGGATAAAACCCGTGGCACACTGCGGTTTTTAACCATACGCACCAGTCGCGACAGCTTATTATTTGGTCGTTTTCTCGGCCAAATTTTAATCCAGAGTTTGCTTATCCTATTAACGATTATCGCCACAGTCGTACTCGCGCTCAGCCGTGACAGCCAACTCTTGTTACCAGCATTAAGCTCTGGCGCCTTAGTTGGCCTTAACCTCATCATAGTGATCTTGCCCTACACGGCAGTGATGACCTTATTGTCTTTATATGCGCGCACGGCGCGCCAAGCAATGGTGTTTGCCACTATCTTATGGACTGTGATTTCTATTGCTATCATGATATTAAGCAGTCAAGCGAGCGTACTGGCACAGCTACAATGGATATTACCCGGTGCTCAGTTATCGAATATGCTCAATACTAATGGTCTTTACAGCTTAGTCTACGCACCTATTCCACTGTTACAAACCGCTGCAGCCCTCTTGCTCGGCAGAATTTATATGCAAAGGAGCTCGCTATGAGTCTGATCCAATGCCAAGGACTATCACAATTTTACGGCAGTAAAAAAGCGCTGAATAATGTTAACTTTAGCCTAGAAGCAGGAGCACCTATCGCGCTTGTAGGTCCAAATGGCGCGGGTAAAACTACCCTATTTAGTCTGTTATGCGGTTATTTATCCCCAAGTGCTGGCAGCATAACCATACTCGGCGAAGCGCCTAACAGCCCTAAGCTACTGGGTAAAATTGCCGCGCTGCCGCAAGATGCTGCACTGGATCCTAACCTGACGATTGTGAGCCAACTCTGCTTTTTCGCGCGGCTGCAAGGTATGAGTGCAGAACAAGCCAAACATGAAGCGATTCGCGTATTGGCTTTAGTTGATTTAGCCGATGTTGCAGAACAAAAACCACCGAGCCTCAGCCACGGCATGAGTAAACGGGTATCGATTGCACAGGCGCTAATTGGCTCACCCGAGTTAGTGTTATTAGATGAGCCGACCGCGGGACTCGACCCTGCTAATGCAAAAAAAGTCCGCGAACTGGTCAAAGCTTTATCGCCCACTACTACCTTTATGATCAGCTCCCATAATCTTGATGAGCTCGAAAAGCTATGCGATCAAGTGTTGTATTTAGATAAAGGCCAGCTAAGCCAAGCCGTATCGATGCATGCATCGACCGGTAGCGATTACCTCACCTTAACCATGCAAAGCTGTGATAGTGAGTTACTGCAAGCGGAAGTGGCCAAACTGGCGGGTGTGGTCAACATTAGCTCAAAACAGAGCAATGTATTTATTATCCAGCTTGCCATTGATGAAGATAAATCTCAGGACAGCGATATTGAAATGCATCTATTTAGCCTCTTCAACCAACATAAATGGCAATATAAAATGCTCCTTAAAGGTCGCACGTTAGAAGAAACCCTATTTTCGTAGGTTAAACACTTATCGCTTAAGCGCAGTACACTTTGCGTTTAAGCGATAACGCTTAAAATAAAAACCTAAAACCAACAATGTTTACGACAAACTATAAACATCAATTATCTTACGCACTACAAACCTGCCAATAAATAACCACTCTCGCACTCTGCACTCGCTATGACTTCCAATATGATAATACGCTTGTTATAACTTGCCCTCGATTGAACTTAAGCTGATTTCAGAGGTTTGTATGAACAAAGCACAACTTGTCCGACGTATTGCAGCTGAGCTTAATGCCTCACAAGCGAGCACTAAACCTGTGGTTGAGCAGATATTGCAACAGATCCACATAGCCTTGAGTGAAGGCGAAAAAATCTTCCTGCCACAATTTGGCACTTTTGAGCTGAGATACCATTTAGCTAAAACCGGTTGCCATCCGCAAACGGGTGAGGCCATTGAAATTGACGGTTACAACCAACCAAGCTTTAAAGCCTCAACCACATTAAAACTGCAAATTAATCGCTAGAATTGAAGAAAGTATATGAATTTTTGTGCAAAAAAACCTCCGCAAGCGGAGGTTTGGGTTACCCAGGGAGGCGGATAACTTAAAACTTTTGGTTAAGTCTCAGGTAATAAGTACGACCTAACACATCATATAAACCTACGTTCACATCACGATAATCGGCATAGTTGTAGCTGTGTGGTGTTTCAGCATCAAACACATTATTAACCCCTACTGTAATTGAACCGTTATAAGCATGACTATAAGCAAGTTGGATATTATGTTTAAAGTAGCTAGAGTAATCGACATAACGGTCGGTTTCTTCTAACTCATTATAATAACCCGCTGATTGGCTACCGATATATACAACTGTCCAAGCGGCTGAGAAATCGTCATATTTCCAGCTTGTGGCAAAGTTACCACGCCAATCTGGAGTATCAGTCAGACCCGCATAATCAATCATTTCAGCATCGGCATTATCTTGCTTTTTAAAGTCAAGCACATGCGTCAAGTCCAGCTTAAAATTGAAATCACCAAAACCGGTCTCAAAGTTGTATGCCGTCACAAAATCAATACCAGAGGTTTCAACTGTCGCTAAGTTGCGAACTCCAGCTTCAATATATTCAATTTTGCCATCTGGGCCACGAGTAACATAGGGAGATGAACCACTTTTGATTTCATCACGTAAGATATCATCGACATCAATAGATTCAATCTTATTGTCATAGGTAATTGAGTAATAAGACAGTTCTAAGTTCCATGCATCACTAACGTTCCAGACGCCACCCAAGGTTAATGAATTACCTTCTTCCGCTTCTAAATCTGGATTACCGCCGTACCAAGTTTTATGTTGGTTATTGGTATTACAATATATTGCATCCACATTACCAGATTGATTACACCAGAGAGAATCAACACTCTTCTCAAAACTTAAAGACTGAGACGAGAACATTTCGCTCATATTAGGTGCGCGGAATGAGTCACCATAGCTCGCACGCAACAGTAAAGTGTCCACTGGTCGCCAGCTCAAACCAAACTTAGGCACCACGGCATCGAAAGTTGATGAGTTAACCACGGCACCTTGAGGGCCAGTTAACGCACCTTCCTGCTCATAACGCTCATAACGCACTGCCGCAGAAAACTCAACATTGGCGGGTAAACCAACTTGAAACTCTAAATACGCCGCACTACGATCGCGTGTGGCATCAACATCATCACCACCTGAACCACCAGAAATAATTCCCGCAGCTGACTCTGGATCGCTGGTTTGCTTGAACTTGATCATTTCATATTCAAGTCCACCCACCATAGCCACAGAAAAATCGTCTTCTTCTATCAACAAAGCAGAAGCCAATCCATCAAACTGTGTACTTTCAAACTTGCCTTGATAAACTCCTGTATGCGCCGCTTTACGATACAGTTCTGTCATCTGCTGATTCCACTGCTCATAATTCATACCAGAGGTATTAAAAATATCATATTGCTCTGAATCAATTCCCTGTTGAATGATATCGTCGTTTAGCAAGTTATAATTAAAGCTATTAGTTGTCGATGCAGCGTGCTGAGCATTTAATTCCCAATCAATCCCGTCGCCAACATTAATCGTGCCCAAGAAACCGGCTAAAATATCAAAATTATTGGTTTCAGTTAACGTGTCACGCTCGCCAAGTTGCGCACCGCGCATATAAAGCGTCATATCCTCACCGATAGGATTAAATTTATTACCGGCATCCATTACAGGGTAATTAGTCGATACTGGCGTGCCCGCATAACGAGACTCAGTTTCTGCTAATGAAGCGGATGCCCGACCTCTAAATTTAATATCTTCTGTAATTTCATAGTTGAAATTAGATAAAACAGAATTACGAGTTTGGTCACCAAATAATTTAGTCACACTGCCAGGATCATATAAACAACGACCACTCGCATCATCCATTGATGTATTTTCGGTTTGTTGGCATAAATCCGCATTACTGACCCAACTCGAAGCCGCTTTACCATTAGGCACCGAGCTAAAGCTACTCAAAGAGTTATAACTTGGATCGTTAACTCTCCAAATATCACGATCCATTACAGCTTTAGTATCATAATATTCATAGGTTAATGTAATGTTGCCTTTGTCTGTATTGTAACCCGTTGCAATTGATAAACGATTGGCGTCCCCACCTTCTACACTCGGTTGCTCAGTACTGTAATCAAGCTGCACTCCTTGGAATTCTTTCTTGGTGATGATGTTAATCACGCCAGCAACCGCATCAGAACCATAAACAGCTGAAGCGCCATCTCTAAGAATTTCAATACGTTCTACAATAGCCATTGGAATTGAAGATGTATCTGCCACAGAGCCTGAGCTCGAGCTAGTGCCCGGCATACGACGACCATCAAGTAATACCAATGTTGCTGAAGATCCTAAGCCTCGTAAATTGACATTACTGGTCGAACTCGCTCCCGAACCATAGCCGGAAATACCACGCCAAGAACCAAAACTATTAATTGCAGAGTTATTCAAAACATCTGCAACGGTTTTTTCGCCCGTCATGGCAATATCGGCAGCGTTAATAACTGTAACAGGTGAAACTGTTTCCATATCCACTTGTTTGATACGAGAACCGGTAACTTCAATACGTTCAACTTTTGTATTTTCTTCAGCTGCAAAACTTAATCCAGAAAAAACTAAACTACTTGTTGCTACAGTAATTAAACTAGCGCGCACGGCTTTAGCCGTTAAGGTTAAACAACTCATCAATGACTCCTTGATTCCAATAAAAGCTATTTTTAATTTTTATATTTTTGTCACGAACTTAACTTCGTTGCGACAATAATGTTAACGAGCCACATTTAAGTCAACAAATAAAAAACAAACAGCTTCACATATAAACAAATTGATACATATCAAAAGAAAGGTGATGAGTGTTTTAAAGGAATAGATATTGTATATCAGCCTGTTAACAGATAGCTGGCAAAATAACTTACAATACAGCGATGGGATACATATAGTTTCATTTGTTGCTAACTTTATTTAAAATCGTGGATTAAGCTACGTTTTTTCACATTTTAATATGCGACTAAATAATAACCATAAAAAATGCCACTCTATTGAGTGGCATTTTATTTAAAAAGTTATTACTCGTTAGAGTTGGCAACCTTCAACATTTTTTGAGTTTTCATAAACAATATCGCCTACTGGATTATAATCTGCGGCAACAATCGTTTGTTTTTCTTTTAAGAAGCTATATAACAAGTCAGCATCAACATAACCCGTTTGAATTGGGCTTTCTAGTTTAGGATAACCGTCACCGCCCGCAGCATTAAAGCTAGGTACAGTGAATTTATATGTGGCTGTAGGGCTAAAATCTTTACCACCAATATCACTAATAGTGGCTGTTTTAGCCACACAGTCGATAGTCATTTTAACGCCAGTGATTTGTGCATAACCACCTGAATCTATTTGAAGACTACCTACAGCACCTAAATAAGTCGCGATTTCAGTGCCAGTCATTTCGTTCAGAGTCACCATGTTACCGAATGGTTGAACGGTCAGCACATCACGGTAAGTAATATTGCCAGGCTGGATAGAAGCACGAACGCCACCTGAGTTCATCACACCAAAATCAGCCGTCACTTTGGCACTTTGAGCCATCGCTAACATACGGCCTAAGTTTGTTTGCTTATAACGCACGTTTGCGCGCTCGCCATCTAACAGGGCATCGGTCGTCGCAATCACTTCGCCTAACTTATCTTGGCCTTTTTCTTGATAGTAAGACAAAAGTTCCTTTAATTCAGCGTCAGGTTCTATTTTAGTCCCGGCTAAATCAGCTGTCTTCTTACCTGCATCATCCAGTTTGCGCATGTTAACAGGCACAAGCTTGTAGCTCGCTAAATGCAGTTCACCGTTAAAGTATTCAAAATCTGCACGACCAACATATTTGCCCCATTCATGGGCTTGCATGATCCAAGTCCCATTTTGTTTATCTGGTGCACAATCATCGCCCGGATTAAATGCTGCATAGGCTTTGTTGTCAGTACCTGGTTCCATACACACTGGGTTTTGTGAGTGGCCACCAATAACGACTTGTAAATCACCTTCTTTCAGTGCGCGAGCCATAGCAACATCACCAGGAGCATTGCTACCATTTTGCCCATCGGCATAGTGACCCATATGCGTAGTGGCAAAAATAATGTCAGCTGTTTTGGCATCTTTAATTTCTTTAATGACTTTAGCAACTTCCACTTTAGGATCAGTAAAAATTAGATCGCTAACATACTCGGGATTACCAATTTTAATCGTGTCTTCGGTGGTCAAACCTATCACCGCGACTTTCAATCCATTCATATCAAATACTTTATAGGCTTCAAAATAACGTTCGCCTTGAGTACCATCAGCATTTTTACGGTAAATATTGGCTGCTAACATAGGAAATTCAGCGAGACGACGCTGCATGTCTAAAATAGACAATGGATTATCGAACTCATGGTTACCCACTGCCATAGCGTCGTAGCCAATTTTATTCATACCCGTAAAATCAGGGATTGCGTCTTGTAAATCTGATTCAGGTACACCGGTGTTAATATCACCGCCAGAAAGCAGTAAAGTTTGCCCGCCATTCTTACTCACTTCGGTACGAATACTGTCAATTAGCGTTTTACGTGCCGCCATGCCGTACTCGCCATCACTATTTTCCCAAAAACGGCCATGGTTATCGTTAGTGTGTAAAATCGTAAAAGTCGTACAGGCACTGCCAGCTTCTGCACAAGTCGTTGCCACATTATTGTCATCATCATTATTATTACAACCCGCAAGCGCCGCTAAAACAGCAGTGGCAACGAGCCCTTTAATAAGCATATTTCTCATTAGATCAACCCTTAATTTTAATTATTTTATCATATGATTTTTTTACTGAACTCCATCAAGCTCAGCGTCAAGAATAATAACAAATAATAAAGACAATATGTGTCACTTTTATTAAAAATTTGATGTCGACATGGGGTTTTATGAACTTTTTTAGATGGGTTTGTCTTGTGCAGGAAATAAGCTTTTATTTAAAAATCTACATATTCAGATAACACAATTAAAAAACAATACCGAAGAGCAAAAACCCTTTATTATAAGTGACTTAAAAACATTTAAATATAAAACAATTGTCCCGTTAAAAAAACAAGCACGTGGAAATATAACGTTACCGCATGCTTGTTTTATCAGCAATTAGATATATCTACATTTCAAATCGCTGTAGTAACCACTTAGAAATCTCTTTTAATTGCGCTGGGATCACAGAATGCGGCATAGGATAAGTTTGCCACGTAACATTATAGCCACCCGCGATTAAGGCTTCTTTTGCTAATGTACCAGCGGATAATGGCACTACATCATCTTGCAAACCGTGTTGCTGTAATATAGGTGTATTGCGATTAGCCGTACTTAATTCAGTAGGCAACACATCTCCTGTGGGCAAATAGCACGATAATGCCATTATACCCGCTAACGATTCAGGGAAACGTAGTCCACAAAATAAACTCATTACCCCACCCTGACTGAATCCTGCTAATACGATACGCTGACTCGCAATACCCGCTGCGATTTGCTCATTGATTAATGCGGCAACCATTTTTTCTGATACCAGAACCCCCTGCATATCAGCTCTGTCGTGCAGATCCATACTTTTAATATCGTACCAAGCGCGCATCACATAGCCACCATTGATGGTCACGGCTTGCTCTGGTGCATGGGGGAAAATAAAACGGATAGCATGATCGGTTGGTAAACCCAGTGCTGGCACAATGGGGGCAAATCCGGCGCCCGAATCCCCTAATCCATGCAACCAGATAACCACGGCCGTTGCTGGTGTTTTAGGCTCAACCACAATACGCTCAAGAGAAACTGACATACTAAAAAATCCCCAATTCGATATTAAATATTCATCAACTAAAAATGATGATCAATCTATAAATTAAATACGCCGTACTACTCTAGCGTACTTTATTCTGCATCCATTCCCAGCACATTTTGAATCGCACGTAACTGAGCATTTGAGTCTAATACTAAGCTCCAACGCACACCGCCACCATCGGCAATTAACATAGGGGGCTGACGTCTTAAACTAATATCTTCCGCACTCACTTGCAGTACGATACTGGCAACATTGAGCCGCACCTGTACTTCAAACTCAGTGACAATTAACTTACCCTGTGAAAAATCTAACACCATTTTTATAATCGCCCTATGTGAAAACGCCGCCATCATAACAAACTTGTTGTACTTTACCGCTGCCATTTCCCTATCAGTAATTGAGCGATTAAAGTTTGATTACATTTGAGCTAACAGTGAGATAACAAATCGAGTGAATTATCAGGTAAACTTTTGTGCACTAACCCATGGGCTGATAAAAACCAAACAGAATTGCTATTGGTTGTCACTCCAAATTCAAACCAAAACCAAAACACTTAATCATTAGGCTGTAAAATAATGTTGTCATTTCACCGTACGGTCATTAGCAGTGCGCTTCTTTTTGCGCTGCAACTAGTTCCCATTGCTCACGCTAATAACGCACCTAATATTTCAGCCTCAGAGCTCGCAGTCACATTAGCACCAACAGAAATACCACAGAACCAAGATGCGTTGACCTATGCTAATTACACAGAGGTCAGCGTGAGTCATATCGAGCTTGCCCTCACTGTCGATTTTAAGCAAAACCGCTTATCCGGTGAAGCTACCCTCGATTTAGCTTGGCATAAAGCGGGTAAAACACTCATCTTAGATACCCGAGATTTAACCATTAGTAGTGTAAGCGCTGTGAATACAGCCGGTAAATGGCACAGTGTGCCCTTCACTTTAGCTAAAACAGATGGCGTTAAAGGTGCAGCGCTGAGCATCAACCTTACTGAAGAAAATACTCAAAAGGTTAAAATAAATTACCATACATCGGATAATCCTTCTGGTATTCAATGGTTAACTCCAGAGCAAACCCAAGGTAAACAGTTACCTTTTATGTTCAGCCAAAGTCAGGCAATTCATGCTCGCAGCTGGATCCCACTGCAAGATACGCCCGCCGTGCGCCAAACCTATAGCGCAACAATTACCGCCGATAAAGCTATTACTGTGGTGATGAGTGCCGATCGAAAAATTCTGTCTAGCACCCAAACTCAATTCACTATGCCGCAGGCTATTCCAGCTTATTTAATTGCCATTGCGGCCGGGCATTTAACGTTTTCGCCCTTGAATGATATCTCTGGTGTTTGGGCCGAACCTGAACTTATTGATAAGGCGAGTCAAGAATTTTCTGACACACCACAGATGATCGATATCGCTGCTAAGCGTTATGGCGATTATCGTTGGGGACGTTATGACTTGCTCATTCTGCCACCGAGCTTTCCTTTCGGTGGCATGGAAAACCCGCGCCTTTCATTTATCACGCCAACGGTCATCGCGGGCGATAAAAGCTTGGTGAGTCTCATTGCCCACGAACTTGCTCACTCTTGGTCGGGTAATCTGGTGACCAACGCCACATGGCGCGATCTCTGGCTTAATGAAGGTTTTACGACCTATGTTGAGAATCGTATTATGGAAGATCTCTATGGCAGCGACCGAGCACTAATGGAGCAAACGATCGGCTATTCTGGGCTGATTGCCGAATTAGCAGAGTTAGACTCTAGCGACTCTGTATTGCATTTAGATCTTGGCGGGCGATCGCCTGATGAGGCTTTTAGTGGTGTGCCTTACGTAAAAGGCCAGTTATTTTTAGTCTTTCTTGAACAAAAATTTGGCCGTGAACGCTTTGATGCCTTTGTCAAAAATTATTTTAATCACTTTGAATTTCAAAGTATTACTACAGCGCAGTTCCGTGAATATTTATCTTTAAATTTACTCCAAAAATACCCCAACATTGTCAGCGAAGCTGAAATCGACACTTGGATTGAAGGTGAAGGTTTACCGTCATTTTTAGTGCCGCCAAATTCCCATGCTTTTGACGATATTGATGCCCAAAGACAAACGTGGTTAGATGGTAAACACAGTGCAAGCGAGTTAAAAACCAGCAATTGGTCTGTTCATCAGTGGTTACGATTCATTAATGAAATGCCAAGAATCAATCTAGACCAAACCAAACTTGCCGAACTAGATAAGGCGTTCCATTTTACTGGTACTGGCAACAGTGAGATTGCTTTTGCATGGTACTCACTCGCACTAGACAATGGTTATTACGCGGTATTACCCGCATTAAAACAACACTTAACCAATATTGGCCGCATGCGTTTAGTTGTACCTTTATACCAAAAACTTGCTGGTACCGAACAATATGACTGGGCTAAAAACGTGTATATCAATGCTCGCCCCGGTTACCATCCACAAACTCAAGCAAGCCTCGATGCCATGTTTGCTGACAAACCACTCCAGCACGAACATAGCCATTAGCGTTAGTAAGAACGATTAGTGATATATGACGTTATTAGCCGTTTCGATAAACGTTAAGTGTTGAAACCCATAAAACAAAAAGCCCAAACCTAGGTTTGGGCTTTTTGTTTTATGGGTTTCAACATCGATTTATTCACTCATTCTGAACTTAGTGTACAGAAAGGAGCCAAACTCGAAGCTTAAAAATTAATGGTGATGGCCACCAGCACCATGGGCATGACCATGGGCAATTTCTTCATTACTCGCGTCACGGGCACCGACAACTTCGATATCAAATGTCAGTTCGCGGCCCGCTAATGGATGGTTAACATCCACAGTTGCCATAAACTTACCCACTTTAACGATAGTCACTTGGCGTTGACCTTGGTCTGTATTGACCACGGCAGCCATACCCGGTTTCCATACGTTGGCACCGATTAAATGCTTAACCGATACACGTTGGTGTGCATCCGCATCAGCCACGCGTTCACCGTAGGTGTCTGCAGCAGGTAACGTCACGGTAAATTTCTCGCCAATCGCTTTGCCATTAATTGCGTTTTCTACGCCAGGCATCATGTTGTCATGGCCATGTAAGTAAGCAATGGGATCACGTCCTTCGTTGCTCTCGATCACATCGCCTTTCTCATCACGCAGTGTGTAATTAAACTGCACAACCATATCGTCTTTAATGCTCATCGAATATCCTTTGATTTTCTTCGATTTCAATTGTGGGCCGAGCTTAACAAAACTGGGCTTTTCACTCCACTTTTTTATCCGCCCACATGCCGGCGCACTCAAGTTACAACGTTATCCCTAATGCAGTAAAAACCTCTGGACTTGGAAAACCATCGGCAATCATGTTTTTACTGCGCTGAAACGCTTGAATGCCCGCGGTAGAGTTACGCCCCAATACGCCATCGGGTTTGCCCACATCAAAACCCACTTCATTGAGTTTGGCTTGTAGTAGCTTAACTTGTTCACGGCTTAAACGTGCCTGCTCTGGTGGATTTACAGTTAACGCAGGGCCGCCATTAATCCTGTCAGCTAAGTGACCCACTGTAATGGCATAAAACTCGGAGCGATTCCAACGCATGATGACATTAAAATTCTCATAACCTAAAAATGCAGGGCCAGTATGACCTGCGGGTAAATATAGCGCTGCTTGGATATCAACCATAGGCAAAGGTTGACCATTAGCTTGCGTCACATTCAATGCCGCCCATTGTGATAGCGGTAAAGGCTGTTTAGCACCTAAATAGTTGTAGTTATAATCTTTTGGCAATAGGACTTCACGCCCCCAACGCTGGTTACGTTGCCAACCTAAATGTTGTAAAAAGTTCGCTGCAGAGGTGAGCGCATCGGTGGTGCTATTCCATAAATCAGCCTTACCATCACCATCAGCATCGACAGCATATTTAGCATAGGCAGACGGCATAAATTGGGTGTGACCCATAGCACCAGCCCATGATCCCACCATAGTGTCATCATCAAACTGATATTTTTCTTTCAGTTTTAAGGCTTGCATTAATTCTATGGTGAAATAATTACTACGGCGTGGCTCACAGGCTAAGGTAGCCAATGAATTGAGTACCGACATTTTTCCTTTATAGGAGCCATAGTTAGTTTCAAGTCCCCAGAAAGATAATATATATTGTGGCGGCACCCCATATTCTTGGGCTAATTTATCGAGTAACTCGCGGTGTTTTTGTAGTAAACGCCGACCTTCATTAACGCGCCATTCGGTTGCGCGTTTACTGAAATAATTATCGAAGGTTTGACTAAATTCAGGTTGTTGTTGATCAAGCTCAATCACCCGCGGAACAAATTGTAAATTGGCAATGGTCGAATTAATGGTCGCCTCTGACAATCCTTCTGCACGTGCACGTGTTTGCAACCGGGCCAAGCACATGGGAAAGGCTTCTTCATTCAATTGTACGCTAGCACTGATATCGGGCAGTTGATTGGTTTCAGTAGTATTTGTCGTTACGTTAGTATTGCTATTCGCCGATGGCGCACTAGAACAAGCACTCAAACTCACGCAGGTGGCAATACTCGCAAACAAATAAGTTAACCCTTTAATTTTAATCAAATCAATAACTCCAATACTTGATTTCACAACCGTCAATGTGTTGTGACAGCAACACAATCATTTACCTTTTTAAGGTGGCCTAACCTTCAGGAAATATTCGCTTTGGCATAACAAGATAAAAGGTGAGCAATAAGCCGTCTCTTTTAATGGCCAATAACCTTAAAAATTTTCATATTAAAACGCCCTTAGATTATCTTCATTAAGATAAACCTACCAATCGCTGATAATCCTGACCCATAGCGGCGCGTAACACAATCCTTATCACGCTAAATACCTTATACCAGCGGTATATTGCTCAGATATCAAACAGCAGAAAAATCTTAATAAAGAATCCCTTGGTATCGCAGCATGTTACCGTATAATAGGTTTGTTAACAGCACACATCAAAGAGACCTATCATGACTGAAATCAATACGGCTTTGGCTGGCTTTATCAAAAATGTAAAACAACATCAGACGCTTTGGGGTCTAATGGATGAAACTGGCGAAGGCTGGGTCGTTTGTGATTCTTCAGAATTTGAAGACACGGATGTGATGCCATTATGGTCAAGCGAAGCAACTGCAAAATCCCATTGCAGCGATGAATGGCAAGACTACCAGCCAATTGCTATCCCATTAGAAGAGTTTTTAGAATACTGGGTATCTGATCTCAACGATGATGGTGTGTTGATCGGTGTCGACTGGCAGACTGACGAAGACTGTCTTGAGCTTGACCCTATTGTTTTAGCGAAAGATTTGGTTGATGTTGAAGAAGTTTAATTGCTTCAATACACCATTAAACACATCAAGGATTGAGGTGCTCAACCCTTGATGTCTGCTATCCCACTTATTGATATCCCTTTCGATAAACGCCATAGTTGTTGGTTTTGTGGCGAACCTAGCTATCAACACTTCGAATATATTCAGCATGCACATACGCCGCACCCTTCTTTAGCGGTACCTGCTTGTAGTGAATGCCTGCGATTAGCCAAACAACATACACTGAGTTCAATTTGGGATTGCCGCATGGCCGTTAAAGATGCGCTAATGCGTATCTATGCAAAACATCTCGCTATTGGAATTAATTGGACCGAAGAAGAACTCGCTGAGTCTGAGTTTTCCTGTAAAGTATTTGAAGGCTTTAAGAAAAGCGCTTGGATGATGTATTTAATTGCCCGCGACCGTATCAATGCGCCTGGTTGGCCGTTGGCATTAGAAGGCGAAGAAATTGACGACCAAGGCTACAATGCTGGGTTTGAGTTTGATGGCGTAACCTTCAACTCAGTCCATACTGCCATTCAGTACTATTCAACTCAATTCACCTTAGATCCCCAGTTTTTTGCCGAACTTGTCCGTCTAGTCGGCCGAGCAAGGTTCAACTACGCCTTAAGGCTCGCCCGTATTCATATTGCAGCTGCCAAAGAAATGAAACGCCAAGTATTACAAGATGTCGAGGCCGACTTAAACCTCTGATTGAAATGTCTATGCTTGAAAAGCTTAGTAAAATGTTTTAGTTAACATATCTATAACTGTTCAAAGACTAACAATTTGATAAGCTAAGTTTGGCTTCAAATTGTATTCGCACGATGGCAAGGTAACAATCAAAACCAATGCCACCAACGATCCTTTTATCGTCGACCATTGATGGCTTAAACCATATTAAAGATTAATAATTTGTCTTAATCTTTCTTGTACTACTTCGACCAATAAATCTGGCTGAAATTTAGAAATGAATTTATCACAACCGACTTTTTCAACCATCGCATGGTTAAAGCTGCCGCTTAAGGAAGTGTTGAGGGTAATATACAAACCTGCCATCGCTTTATCGCTACGCACTTCAGAGGTCAGTTTATAACCGTCCATTTCTGGCATTTCAGCATCGGTAATCATCATTAATAATTCTTTTGAGACTTGCTTGCCTTCATCGCGCCATTTTTGTAATAGCGTCAATGCTTGCAGACCATCGGATGCTTCAATAATTTCGATACCCAGTTGCCCTAAGGTGTCACGCACTTGGCGTCTCGCCGTTGAAGAGTCATCTACGATCAAAATTTTTCTGCCAGGCATTTCATGGGCTAAAGTTTCATCGAGTACACCTTCGGATAAGCTAATATCATAATGAATGATTTCTGCCAGCACTTTCTCTACATCAATAATCGACACTAACTGTGAATGGCCTTGATGTTCGATACGTGTAATCGCTGTCAGATAATTATTACGACCAGCCATTTTAGGCGGCGGTAAAATATCGCTCCATGTCATATTAATAATGTGCTCAACTTTCCCGACTAAAAACCCCTGCACGCTGCGGTTATACTCAGTAATAATCATGTTGGCATCATCATTTGGCGGCACGGGTCGAAAACCAATAGCTGAACGTAAATCAATCACAGGAATAGAAACACCCCGGATATTCGCAATACCTGAAATGTGTGGATGGCTACCTGGCATGGCATTAAGCGGTGGAAGTTTGACCACCTCTTTAACTTTAAAAACGTTAATGGCAAATAATTGTGTCGAATTAATGCTAAAAAGTAATAACTCGAGTCGGTTTTCACCCACAAGCTTGGTTCTTTGATCTACGTTTGCAAGTATATTTGCCATAATGCTGCTTCTCTACTATTGAGGAAAGCCTTCCCCACATGCCACGAATTAATCCAAATTATAGCGGTAAACTCACATGAAGAACTATGCTAAAGGTCTATTTTATATAAAAATGACCTTTATTCATGGCAAAGCGCGATTCTCACTTCGTGATTATCCGTACAGATATCCACTCAATACCATTTTATCGCATGAGCACGTACAAAAAATTGCCGCCCGCACTCCATAACTCTCGCCATGATGAATTAACCTGATACTTTCTGCGCTAACACCATACCCGCAAGATTAAAGACATTTCTATCACATACAATCTTAAAACCAGTTTTGCGCATCACAGTGAGTAATTCACTGTGATTAAAGCGATGCTGCTGAGGATGCTCAAACAAGCGCCGACTCAACGGATTACAAATTGCGGCGCGGTACAAATCCTCTACCACGAAATATCCGTTGGGTTTTATTACTCTTTCGACCTCCTTAATAGCCGTTTGCCAATCTGGAATATGGTGGAATACGGCGAAATCGAACACTATGTCAAACTCACTATCAGCAAACGGTAAACGAGTGGCATCAGCAACCGAAAAACTCAGCCCTTTTATCACCTGCGGACGAGCTTGCCAGCGGGATTGAGCGGCTGCGACCATTTCAGCATCGATATCTATAGCCGTAATATGGCCTGCGCCAAAATGCTCACGGATCAACTGAATACCGTTACCAAATCCACAGCCAATTTCTAATGCGCGCTCACAAGAAGGCATAGGTTTTGGCATCATCGAGGTCAATAGGCGTGCTTCGACATGATTTTGTAGCCAAAAACGTAACGGATGTTGCACCAGTTTTTTTTCAAATGGATTTAATTTCATGCCATCCTCTAACTATGGATAAATTATTGTTGAATAATTTTACTGATCGAACTGCCATTATGGTACGTAATGATAGAAACATAAGTTCACCAGAGGCCACAATGAAATTACCTCTTTTTCCCTTACCTATCTGTTTATTACCCGAAGGTTATACACAACTACGGATATTTGAACCTAGATATAAACGTTTAGTTGCCGAATCGTTAAAGTCCGGCCAAGGCTTTGGTTTGTGTATGCTTGAAGAAGATAATAACACCATACAATCCATTGGGACCTTAGTGCATATTATTGATTTTGAAACCTTAGCCGATGGGCTGTTAGGCGTCAGCATTCAAGGCTCACAACGCTTTAAGCTGAATGAAATTAGCATCGAAAGCGATGGTTTGAAACGCGGTGATGTCAGCTTAATAGACAACTGGCCTACCGCGCACATTGCCAGTGATGAGCGTTATTTAAGTCAGATGTTACAAAATATCCTTAAAGAATATCCGCAACACCTTAAGCATTATCAAGACGAACAGTTTGATGATATAGCCTGGGCATGCCAGCGCTGGTTAGAAATATTGCCGGTGCAAGCATCTGAAAAATATAGTTGTATTAATACATCTGACCATATTATGGCCCGAGATTTATTGCGTTCTGTGATTAAATAATCCTGTGAGTGATCCTTTATATAATCCATGCCGTATTGATTGGAAGTTTGACAGCAAAGGTTGCTATAAACGTTAACCAAGCCACTCAATATTGTCGTTACGAATATCAAACTCAGCATTAGCCTCTGGGGTACGAGCGAGAAATGGAAAATATTCAATCACAAAGCAGGCAAAATCGGTATCATGGACGCATTACGTCTCTGACTAACGCGGCTATGGATAACGACACTCCTGCTCACACAAACTTAGAGTCACAAGTAGATGCTTTGGCGATGTTAATGCTACAAATCGCAGACAACAGAGACAAAGCCGCTTTTGGACAACTATTCCAGCATTTTATGCCCAAGATCCGTGCTTTTGGTTTACAAAGATTAAATCAGCAAGGCTTGGCTATGGATTTGGTTCAAGAAACCATGACCAGCGTTTGGACTAAGGCTCATCTGTACAATGCAGAAAAAGGGGCGGTGACCACTTGGGTGTTTACCATCATGCGTAATCAATGTTTTGATATGCTAAGACGGGTACAGCACAACAGGGAAGATACCTTCGGCGATGATATTTGGCCTTTGTGTGATGCAACCTTAGAATACGATATACAGCCCGATCATAAACTAACGGCTCAACTCCTAAAGCATCTAGATGCCCTCCCCTTAGCACAAAAGCAAGTCGTGCAAGGTATCTACATGCAAGAACTCACTCAACAAGAACTTGCTGACGCCTTAAAAGTGCCTATCGGTACGATAAAGTCGCGTTTAAGGCTAGGACTAGAAAAGTTGAAAAGTTTTTTGGAGATACACAATGATTAAGCATCATCCCACTCAAGACCTACTCGTCAACCATGCTAATGGCAATTTGCCTTTATCAATGGCAATGGCTGTTTCAGCTCACAGTTCTTTATGCGAAACCTGTAGACAACAACTTGAACAGTTAACAGCACAGGTTGCAGATTTAGTATTAGCCCAACCTAAAATTTACGACGCTTATCCCGGTGAAGAAACGATGACAAGTGAGGTCGTTGATGTCACCACTCAAGACTCTGCACTGGATATGGACGCTATGATGGCACACATCATGGCTCAGCCAGTTGCAACAAATATACCGAATAATGCACCGTTAGCGGTTCAGATAAAACAACAGCATTACACTGTTCCGTCAGCATTTAGACAGCATTTGAGCCGACCATGGCAAATTTTGGGTAAAGTTAGTCGTATGCGTTTTGATGTTGATGAAATGAATACCCGTGCCAGCTTGCTGCATATTGATGCCCAAGGTGAAATCCCCCAACATACCCATAGAGGGTATGAATTAACGCTCCTATTGGCAGGAGAGTTTGCAGATCTAAATGGCAACTATGTGCCAGGAGATTTTATTGTGCTCGATGGCCAGCATCAACACTCGCCGAAAACGGTTAACGGATGCCTATGTTACACAGTGTTAGATGCACCACTGCATTTTACTAAGGGCATAAGTAAGCTACTTAATCCTATTGGTGAACTAATTTATTAAGTGATTAAGCGTTGCAAATAGCTATTTAACCTGAACTCGGGATAGTGGCTGTGGTAACTAATTAATCTTATTACCTTATTCGAAAAATTAACTCTACAGAGGTAGTTTTTCCGTTATCAAGGCAAGTTTGCGTACCTAATAGTGGGCTATTAGTAGCAAAGTTAACGTAGATAAAGGGGAAAATAACCTGTAGAGACGCAGAGCTTATCCCGAGCTCAGGTTATTTAGCCACACAGATGATTAAAAACCCATTTAAACACTCTATTTAAATGGGTTTTTAATTTCCTCAGTATCAACAAAACCATCATTTGGGGCTTGAACGATAGTGGCCACATACAAAAAAACATCACCCTTAATGTAATTTTTATCTTATAAATCAAAGTAATATATAGACCTCATTCACTTATAATCAACATAAAAAATAAATAGCTACATTTCTTTAAAATTAAACTTGCATATGCCTTTTTTGTTGATATACTGCGCACTGTTTTGAGATACACCTTGTTGTTTACCTTTTTAACCCAGCCTGATATTTAGCAATCAGAGTTCGGTCCTCATAAAGAAAGCCTACTACAAGCAAAACCCCCTAAACTAAGCTGTTCGATAGCATAAAAATCATGTTGTTATGCATGTGAACTTACTGTTCTATTGGTTGTCATAGTATTGTCATTAAACTATGTTCAACTGCTAGAATTAAGTTATTCCATGACGTAATTAGTAGCGTGAATTATTTATCGATTAAGCATCTCTTGATTAATGAATCAAAGATGGGGTAACCTCGATACTCAATAGAACAAATCTTTCGCACATTGCTAAGGATATTTTATAGCAACAACTATCTCACCCAAGGGTGAATTAATAAAAAGGAGTGTGGCATATGTCATACAAAATTAATGGACATGAAATTACAGTAAACTTCCCTGTAGATTCAATCTCAGTAAATAAAACATCAATTGCTTTTACCGATAGACAAGGTAAAAACAGACAGACTTTTTCTAAGCGTACAGAAGCCATTAGCTTTATGAAGTGGTTATTGTCAGCTAACAAATAAGTCACCAGTACCGCAGTAATTGTTTACTTAAGTGTATTTAATATCGGTTTCCATTCTTTTCACAACACCGAGCACTTCAGTAAATTGATAGCCGAATGTCACAAATACGCTATCCCTTCTATGTCACTATGACACAATCATTTGGTTCAGGCTGTATCTCTACTCACACAGATATCTGCCGAACCAAATGAAAAAACAAGACTAAGATCACACTTTACCATTCCAGCATCCACTAATATTCACGCGAATATTCACGCGTATGCTTAGAATTCAAGGTCAAGTCTATGTCAAAGCCAACTACTCGTATCGCAATGCAAACCATGATCGGCAATATCAAAGACAAAATCCCCCTCAATTTAGAAGAAGCACAAATGTGCCAAGGTGAGTGTCTGGGATGCTCAAAAAAAATGTTAGAGATGCTCGATACCGAAATTAGCTATTGGCAATGTAGCGATACTGAACCGGGCTTAAAGGATTTAAAAAATCTGCAAAATATCAGCGAACGCACTTATAAAATTCTCAAAAGAAATCGTTTAGTTCCTTAATAAATAATGATGTTGATACTGACTATATTTAATATTTAAATATTATTTCTGTCATATTTACGTTGGTAACGCGGTAGCATAGTTGCATTTCCCAGTAAGCCACCTTGATGTAAATACATCAGCGGACCTCGATGACCGTGTAGTAAATAATCCTCAAGCACAATAAAACCTAAAGGGTCGTAGAGTAATTCAAACTCAACACCAGAGGCACACACTCGTTGCCACATGACATAAAATTCAGCATAAAGTTTTCCAAAATGATATTTCTTACCGGTATTAATAATTTGTGGATGTTCACTAATATCGGCATTAAGCATCGAAAACTGCAAACGTAAATAATCATCCCCACCAACAACTGCGCACGTTTTCACTCGAATATTAGTGTGGTGGCGAATAAAAGATTGATTTAAAAATAATGCAGTGGTTCCTGTGCCAGAAGGTAAAAATACTGTTAAATCGTCCAACTTATTAGCTTGAGCAAAGTGCATTATCTCTTTGGCTAATATACTCACGCCATATTCAGCATAAGAGCAACGCCCACCTTCAGGTATAAACAATGCTGTAGGCTCATTTTTTAACACATTTTTTTCGATATAATCTTGACAGCTTAAATGCGCTTCTATGTCTTTATCTACGAGTGTTGTTCGAGTATTAATCAGCGAGCCTGTATCAAGTTCAAGTTGCGGAGTCAAAGCAGGCCTTCGCGCCATAATGTCACTTAAATCGATAATATGGGCGTCATTAGCCAATGCTGCAGCATAATTTCCCGTAGGATGTTTAATAATTTGGCTTGCTATATGATCAACATAAAAATCACACTGCCAACCTTTTAGTTTTGCCAGCGCAGATAAAGAATACAGTGAGTTAGCTAAGGGCGATCCGTGACCTATTACTTTATTGATACCAGCAAAATCATGATCTAAAAAATAAGCGAATTTACGCGCCTTGTTACCGCTAAATGCTGGATGCAGCAGATCATCACGCTTGAGAAAAATCTCTCGATCAGCAAAAGAAAAAATATCAACAGGAGTATTTGCAAACATAAGACACTCAAACAATGTGATACTCAGGCTTTTTAAGCCATGAAAGTTGATGGCTAGTGTAATTATTCATCGAATAAATGCAATGTTTCACTAAAATTTAGTGAAACATACTAAACTCTCAAAATGGACACCTATAAGGCAATGATTTAATTATACTTAATAGTTGGCACAATTCTCGCTACTTCTAAACTCATGATTGATTTATCTGCGCTTACTATGTGATTTAACAAGGTAAAAATAAGGAATTTACGATGTCGTTATTACGCTTAATATTTAATATTGCTTGGTTTGTGCTGGGCGGATTTGTGATGGGACTCGCATGGTGGTTCGTTGGGATCCTATGTTTTATCAGCATTATTGGTATACCCTTTGGCCGCGCTTGCTTTGTTATCGGTGAAATGGCCTTCTGGCCCTTTGGTCAAGAACAAATCAATCGTCGTCATTTAACAGGGCGGGAGGATTTGGGTACTGGGACCCTCGGTATGCTAGGTAATATTATTTGGTTTTTACTATTTGGTATATGGTTAGCCATCGGCCACCTAGCCCATGCTTTAGCCTGTTTTGTTACGGTTATTGGTATTCCCTTTGGGATCCAACATCTTAAACTGGCCTTGCTTAGCCTCACACCCATTGGCCAAACCGTAGTCGCAAAAGTTTAATACATCAACTTATTAACTATTTATACGTTGTTACCCACGCAATTCATTCTTAAGAGTGGATTGCATTTTTATATTAAAAACTAATGTTGGTTATAGAGCGCTGCTTCAATAACTTTCTCAACATCAATTTGCGCTAATCCTTGATCAAAAGTATCTCGCCAGCGACGGCCTTCATCAGTATTACGAAAGGCAATATAAAGCTGTTTATTCGCAAGAATATGTCGATTAATTTGCAACTTATCCGCCAAAGGCTGTAACGATTTTTGTTTGAGTAAATAGTGCGATACGTTCACATCCATTACTGCGGCATCGATGCGCCCAGCAGCCACTTTTTTGATATTATGCTCATCCGATGTGACCGCTTCAATCGGTTGAACCCCTGATAAAACCATAGAATCAAAAGCTTGAATATTCACATAATCTTTCACTACACCTAAGGTATAACGGTTGAGATCTTCAATAACGTTCCAGTTCATTGGATGCGCTTTCTGCTCAACTAACCCCAAAGAGCTGACACCAATCGACTTAGAAAAAATAAAATTTTCAGTCTCATAATAATACTCAGGAAAATAGCCTAGATAATCAGAGTGAGGCATAGAGGCTAATTTAACCGTTCGGCTCCAAGGATAAAAATCTACCTCTAGTTGGTGTCCCATCACTTTTAATGCTGCTCGCACCACGGCAATACTCGCGCCCTGCTCCACGAGTATTGGTCCAGAATAAGGCGGCCAGAGTAAAGATGTGAGCTTTAACGTATCCGCTTTGGTGATACTTACCCCCATCAAAATGAGGCAACATAACATCGCCATTGAGCGCCGCCACACCATACGTAATTCCTTAGTCAGCTTAAAATTAATTATATCAACCATAGGTAATTTAGGTTTTAACGTTAATGAGTTAACACTTTTTTATTCGTTTTATGATTATAACCATGAAGCTAAAGATGAGGAACTGAAATTAACAATAATGCTACATAGGCATCTGAATGTGAGAAATAAACTAGAAATGGTGATCGTGTTGACCGATTATTTTAGCAATAAGCTGGGCAATAAGTTGAACAACAAACTCGGTTAAAATATAAGCCGCATAATGCGGCTTATATCGTAAAAATCCTATAAATATTATTGAGCCTATTTCACTCAAGTTAAGCCAATTTACCCATTAATATCTTGATATAATTCTTGGTACATTAGCTCGCGCATTTTGAACTTTTGAATTTTCCCCGTCACGGTCATCGGATACTGATCAACAAACTTGATATAACGTGGCACCTTGAAGTAAGCAAATTTCTCAGTGAGGAAATGACGAATATCGGCCTCAGTAATTGTCGCTCCGGCGCGTACTTTAATCCAAGCACACACCTCTTCACCGTATTTATCGCTTTGTACCCCAAAAACCGCTGCATCTTGCACATCTTTATGGGTGTAAAGTTTCTCCTCAATCTCACGGGGATAAATATTCTCGCCGCCGCGGATAATCATATCTTTAATACGGCCAACAATTTGTACGTAGCCTTGTTCATCCATTTGGCCAATATCACCCGAGTGTAACCAACCAGCACTGTCTATTGTTGCTGCGGTTTTTACAGGATCGTTCCAATAACACTGCATAATGCAATATCCACGACTACACACTTCACCGGGTTGACCAATCGGTAACACATCACCAAATTCATCGATAATTTTCACTTCTGTATGGGGCAAAGCACGGCCAACAGTGAGGACTCGCTTCTCAATCGATGAATCAATTTCGGTAATATGATTGAGTGGACTGCATTCTGTCTGACCATAACCTATCAGTACTTGCTGCATAAACATGAGGTTTTGCACGCGGCGCATCACTTCTTCAGGACACGTCGCTCCCGCCATAACACCAGTACGTAATGAACGTAAATCAAACTGAGCAAAATCAGGGTGTTCAAGTTCGGCAATAAACATCGTAGGGACGCCATGCAGAGCTGTACAACGCTCTAACTCAACCACCTGCAAGGTTGTCAGCGGATCAAAGGATTCACCCGGGAAAATTGCCGCAGCACCTTTGGCCAAACACACTAAATTGCCGAGCACCATGCCAAAGCAGTGATATAAAGGCACCGGAATGCACAATTTATCGTTACAGGTAAACTTCATCGCCTCTGCGACTAAATAGCCATTATTCAAAATATTATGATGGGATAAGGTCGCGCCTTTCGGGCTACCTGTGGTGCCAGAGGTAAACTGAATATTAATGGCATCGTATGGGCTTAACTCTTTACCGATACGCTCAAGTGCCGCCCTATCATCAGCGCTCACATCAACGAGCAAATCATTAAAGTTAAGCATCCCAACAGACTTATCTGCCCCCATGCGGATCACAAACTCAAGTTCAGGTAAGGCACTTGCCCGTAATTTACTTGCGGAACAAATGGTTAGCTCAGGCGCTAATTCATAGAGCATCTCAAGATAATTACTGGATTTAAACTTATCGGCACAAATTACTGCGCGGCAACCCACGTTACTGAGCGCATATTGCAATTCTTCTGGGCGATAAGCAGGATTAAGACACACCATGATGGCGCCAATTTTAGCGGTCGCATATTGGGTTAGGCACCATTCAATATTATTGGGTGACCAAATACCGACTCTATCTCCGGTCTTAATACCCAGTTTTAATAGCCCGGTGGCCAAAGCGTCAATTTGTGCAAGATATTGACGGTAATTCCAGCGAATATGTTGATGATGAACGACAACCGCCAATTGCTCTGGATAAGTTGCAGCGATGTGGTCAAGGTATTGACCTATCGTTTTTTCAACGAGTTTAGGCGATAACACACCGTGAAACTCACTGAGGTTGAGCGGGCTAGTAACTGTACTGGTCGTTAGGACTGACATGAAGGCCTCCGTGCATTTATTATTATGATTAGCAGATTTAAACTAACCAATGCATATAGCATGTCACAAGTAAAAAAGTACATTATTAGACTAAAGAGTAAGATAAACCATATAAATACAATATCTTAACATCTACAATTAACCAGCCATCAACTCAACAGGTATGGGAGATTTAGATACATTGAGGTTTTGCAGCCGTTCAACAATGGCTAATAAGATTCCTTGGCGACGCATGTTTTCTAGTACCCCAGGGCTAAACACCTCCAATCGTGTCATTGCCGTTAACAGCAATTGGCACTGAGCAATAGTTGCATCACGAATATAGTCGGGTTTGGCCACCAAGTAACTGTTATTATACCAATAATCCCAATTAAAATTGCCTAATAGCCAACCTTCTGTTGTCAGATCATTAATAAATTCCAGCATGCGACCATGGCTTACATTGGTCTCACCCGCGGTAAAATCCTGACAATATTTAGTGTATAAACCGCAATCGGTCACTCTTGGTAACGTTCCCATAAATACCCCATGAGTCTTGGTTGCCATCAACTTTAACAAAACATCAGTACAATACTTTTGTCTTTGCAAACGACTTTACATAATCAATAAATTCAAGGTAAACCCTGTAATCTGAACCGCAACTTAATCATATCCATATAGACCGCAGTGCACTTAACTGTGGCAGGCCATTAAATTAAGATAAACTCACACGATTCAGACGCTTTACTGATAATTGATATAGAAGGATACAAGATGAATTACTGGCTTATGAAATCAGAACCGGACGAGTTCAGCATAGATGATCTTATGGCCTGCCCAAACCAAACGGAGGCTTGGCATGGTATACGTAACTATCAAGCGCGTAATTTTATGCGCGATATGATGCAGATTGGCGACCAAGCATTTTTTTACCATTCAAGCTGCAAAGTGCCGGGTATTGTTGGTATTGCCGAAGTGGTTACGCGTGCATATCCCGATAGATCTGCCTTTAATCCTAATTCTAAATATTTTGATCCTAAATCTGATCCCGCTCAACCAAGATGGGTAAGCATTGATATTCGCTTTGTGGAAAAATTTAACGACATTATTCCATTAAGCTTAATAAAATCACTCCCACAATTAGCTGACATGTATTTAGTATCTAAAGGGTCAAGGCTCAGTATTCAACCTGTAACAGCTGAACAATGGCATGCAGTGCTCATGCTTACTCGTTGAATTAAGCACCATTACTCAGAAACGTTCAGCTAGGGTTCATTTTAAATACACTATCGTCACCGCATTAAATCAATGTATTTGGAACCACATATGAATAAATTAACTGCTGTTGTTATCACAGGACTCGTGCTCAGCTTAATGACATCTATTACAGCCTTCGCTAAAGATGACCACAAGCATAAACATTACAATGGCCATAAACACTATTATGAATATGATGACGATGATGATGATGATGACCACAAACATAAACACAAACACTACAATGGGCATAAACACTACAAAAAAGTCTACTACGGCAAGCCTCTCCCTTCCGGCTGGTATAAAAGACTTCATCGTGGTGATGTGCTTGAATATGATATTTATCATCGCGGCCACATTGTAGAGCCTTTAAACAGAGATGGCATTGTGAGAATTCAAGTTGAAGACGCATGGATAAAACTCGATAACAACAGTCGCAAGATTCTCGATATCGTCAATATTATTACCGAATAGTCACACTAGACGTTGGTTGAATGGCTAATAAATGTACTTTTACGAGCACGCTCAGTTCTTATTCGGGCGTGCAATTATCCCTATAATATTTTCATAATCGATTTTCTATCTGTATTTCTATTTTCCCCCCAAATCGCCGCAGGTTAACGACCATAATTACAATAAAATTACATGTTGATATTTATCATATCTTTACTATCTGATACTTGGTCAGCGATTAGCTGAATGCTAGACTCTGCTAATTAATATGCGTATTAACTGCAATTAAACTTCTTGGGTAGTGCTAAGCGTTTTAACCAATACGGAAGCTAAGCACCTTAAAACCATTTTTACTCAGTACGTTACATCGAATCGAATAAGAGATGTGCTATCACTCGCGCAGCCAAAAAACTGAACGGACTAAAGCTACCACTTAGTAGCCCCCATAACATCCCTATCATGACCGCAGACTAAAGCTGGATTTGAACAATGGAAAGCACCTCACTTCAACGGGTTAAGCAAGCAGTGATTGCGGGATTCTGGGCATCGCTGGCCAGTATTTCTGTGGGTTTTCTATTTAAACTTTGGTTGGCCCAATGGGTTGCCAAAGCTGATTTAGCGCTGTATCACACGGTTATTGATATCATCTCGTTGTCGTTAATCCTCATGACCGGATTTCGCTCCTCTATGGTAGTGGCCTACTCACAAACTAAACAAGATATGGACATCACCAATATTTTTCGCTACTGCCTTATCGCGATTGTCTTGTTAACCTGGGGTTTAGTTCTACCTTACATCAAACATACGCTTCAACTTAATGTAGAATATTTTCAATTGGTTGGCATAGTATTAAGCATGGGGTTTAAGGTTTACTTTACTAATCAAATTGCGATGTATCGGCTCTATGCCATATCCAACAAAGTCACTTGGTTAGAACCCCTCGCGCAAGTCGTCAGCTTTTTGATCTGTTTTTATGCTTTAAAGCAAACTGCAATCGCATCACTCTTTTATAGCATGACGCTATCATCGCTTATCATTGCCTTATATATGTATTTGAAAAAACGTAAGGATATCGCAACACCGCCCTTAGGGGCTGTGCATTTTGATACCGATTTACGCAGTTTTATGAAAAAAAGCCTAACGGCGTCTATGGAGGCCGGTGCCAGTATCTTGATGATTTACATCACAGTATTATTGACTATTGCCTATTTCAGCATAGATGAATTAGGGGATTTCCAAGTCGTGGTGCGACCAATGATCACTTACCTCACCTTGCTATTTGTCTTTCCGATTTATCGTTTTGTACTGCCCGAAATTGCAGTGTGCGTGCGAGAAAAACGTGTTATTGAGGTGCAACAGATTAAGTCATGGCTTATTAAAATATCTTTGTTAGTCAGCGGCTTATTTTTTATATTAATGCTGTTTGGTAGCAACACTCTCATTGCTTGGTTATTCCCCGAGCAATACCTTAAAGCGGCGCCCGTATTACTGCATTTCTCTATGTTTTTTATTTTTATGATGCTCAATGGTTACCAGTTGGCCTATATCAAAGCCCACGGTTATTTTACCCAAAGTCTACTCATTCGGCTCGCCGGTATCGCGGTGCTGGTTGGCACTTTTTATCTTTATCGCCTCCACACAGAGAATGTTGTCGCCGTTATTTTAGCTTTAGGTACGGGTTATTTAGTCATGTATCTGATGGCTAAAATAATAGAAAGACGTATTCAGCGAACAATTAAAAACGATTAAAAAACTCATTAACCATACAGAAGGGCCCTGCCAACTAGCCTAAAAACCTATCTAGCAAAAACGTGGTTTAAGCGATGAAACATGGCAGTTTTTCAACCCAAACCAACGCCATCAAATTGTTCTGTCTTAGCAAACTCTTCTAAAATTAACTCCGTAAACAGCTGTCCTGCACGGCCTAACGGACGCTCTAATGTCGAAACAAGTTGTGGAGTAAACGTAAACCGGCTACCACCAACAAAGTCGATTTCAACTAACTCACCCTTGGCCAACTCTTCTTGTATTAAAAAGTCCGGTAACCAGCCAAAACCTAAGCCTTTTAAAAGGGCATTCTTTTTCATGATAAAACCGGACAGATAAAACACTTTATCTCCGCCAAATTGCATTTCATCACGATAGCTTTTATTGGGTGATGAGTCTTCAATGGTTAATTCCACATGCTGTTGCAGCTCAGACAAACTAATTGTGCGAATAAAAGATAAAGGATGCGAAGCACTGGCCACCAGCACGCTGGTGATAGCAGGCAAAGGCTGCGGATGATAATAGGGGCCAGTGCGATAATCTTTTACTAACATCAAGTCAGCGTTATCACGCTCAAATCTGTGTTGCACGCCGCCTAAAAACTCCATATTGAGCTGAATTTTAGTGGGGATCTGATGCTCTGCCATACGCTTTAAGGCGCTCATAATTGGTTCCATCGGCAAAGCACCATCGATGACTAATTCAAGCTTTGGCTCCCAACCTTCGCTAAAGCGACTAGCGAGATGTTCAATGTTTGCAAGGTGTTGCAGTAATCTTCGCCCTTCAGCCAAAATTACGCGCCCCTCTTGGGTCAATTCAGCACGATATTGTTCACGGCTAAAAAGCTGCACTCCTAAATGCTCTTCCAACTTTTTAACTTGATAGCTCACGGCTGATTGCGCCTTATGTAACCGCTCCGCCGCCTTAGCAAAACTGCCTTCTTCCACCAACACTTGCAGCACATTAAAGGCATCAATATCGATACGCATAGTCACTCCTTGGCGCTAATGAAAATGTCACGCTAACATTCAAATCCGTAAAGATTAGAATACCATCTATTTTTTAGATTATGATAGCGCATTAATTATTCTTTTTTTTGTTCATCTAAACCACTAAATTGATAACAAGATCACATAACAATAACGAAAAACAAGGCAGCAAATGATGCTGCCGCACTGTAAACCAAGGATGCTTCCATGCCATTTTATGTGAAACAAGGCCAAATCCCCCATAAGCGCCATATCGCATTTGAAAAGGAAAACGGCGAGCTTTACCGCGAAGAGTTGTTCTCAACCCATGGTTTTTCTAATATTTATTCCAATAAATATCACCACAACATGCCAACCAAAACGTTGGATGTTGCGCTTTACAACCTAAGCCACGGTGCAAATTGGGAAGACTCGCTGGTTCAAAACTATAAACTTGATTCCCGCGATGCCGACCGTGAGGGTAATTTTTTCAGCGCCCGTAACAAAATTTTTTATAACAATGATTTAGCACTTTATACCGCTAAAGTTACCAGCAATACTGATAAGTTTTACCGCAACGCCTATGCCGATGAAGTGGTGTTTGTCCACGAAGGCGAAGGCACACTCTACAGTGAATACGGCACGATAAAGGTACTCAAGTGGGACTATTTAGTGATCCCCCGTGGCACCACTTACCAACTAAAGTTTAATGATTACAGCAATGTGCGTTTATTCGTCATAGAGTCATTCTCGATGGTGGAAGTGCCTAAACATTTTCGTAACGAGTATGGCCAGTTATTAGAATCAGCGCCCTATTGCGAACGCGATTTGCGCGTGCCGACGCTGCTAGATGCCGTGGTTGAACGTGGCGCTTTTCCCTTAGTGTGCAAGTTTGGCGATAAGTACCAACTCACCACGCTCGAATGGCATCCCTTTGATTTAGTGGGTTGGGATGGTTGCGTTTACCCTTGGGCATTTAATATCACCGAATACGCACCAAAGGTGGGAAAAATCCATTTACCACCGTCAGAACACTTAGTCTTTACCGCCCATAACTTTGTGATTTGCAACTTTGTACCGCGCCCTTACGATTTCCATCCGAAATCGATTCCAGCCCCTTATTACCACAACAACATTGATAGTGATGAAGTTTTATATTATGTCGATGGCGACTTTATGAGCCGTACAGGCATTGAGGCAGGTTACATGACTCTCCATCAAAAAGGGGTCGCCCATGGGCCGCAACCGGGTCGTACCGAAGCCTCTATCGGCAAAAAAGAAACCTATGAATATGCAGTGATGGTAGACACCTTCGCCCCACTGAAATTAACCGAACATGTACAACATTGCATGAGCAAAGACTACAACCGTTCTTGGCTAGAAAACTAGCCAAAAGCCACCAGCGCTCCAATTCAGGGACTACGAGAGTGGCAACAGTTGAATTAAAATAATGAGGAAAACATCATGGCAAGCGAACTAAATCCACTGGGCTTATTAGGTATCGAATTCACAGAATTCGCTAGCCCTGATACTGATTTTATGCACAAAGCCTTTATCGATTTTGGTTTTTCACTGCTGAAAAAAGCCAAGAATAAAGACATCCTATATTACAAACAAAATGATATTAACTTTCTGCTTAACACTGAGCGCAAAGGGTTTTCAGCTCAGTTCGCCAAAGGCCACGGCCCAGCAATATGCTCTATGGGCTGGCGTGTAGAAGATGCAGGCTTTGCCTATCGTGTTGCCGTTGAGCGTGGTGCAAAGCCCGCTGATGACGCGAATAAAGATTTACCTTACCCTGCCATTTACGGCATTGGTGATAGCTTAATTTATTTTATCGACACCTTTGGTGCCGATAACAATATCTATGCTACTGATTTTGAAGATTTAGATGAACAAGTCATTACTCAAGAGAAAGGCTTTATCGAAGTCGACCACTTAACCAACAACGTCTATAAAGGCACAATGGAGCATTGGGCAAACTTCTATAAAAACATTTTTGGTTTTACTGAGGTACGCTACTTTGACATCAGCGGCGCACAAACTGCGTTGGTGTCCTACGCCCTGCGCTCGCCAGATGGCAGTTTCTGTATCCCGATTAACGAAGGTAAAGGCAGCGATAAAAACCAAATAGATGAATACCTGAAAGAATACAATGGCCCAGGTGTGCAGCATTTAGCCTTCAGAAGCCGCGACATTATTAAGTCTCTAGATGCAATGGAAGGCAGTTCAATCCAATGCTTAGACATCATTCCCGAATACTACGACACCATTTTCGAGAAATTACCCCATGTGACCGAAGACCGTGAGCGCATCAAACACCACCAAATATTGGTCGATGGCGATGAATCCGGCTATTTACTACAGATCTTTACTAAAAACCTGTTTGGACCGATTTTTATCGAAATAATCCAACGCAAGAATAACTTAGGTTTCGGTGAAGGTAACTTTACCGCTCTGTTTGAATCAATTGAACGGGATCAAATGCGCCGCGGCGTGCTGTAACGTTTATCTCGCCTATAAAAAACGGTGCGCCCTGCGTACCGTTTTCTTTTCCCAGTGTTAAATCATCTGTATTTACACAAAAAATCAGCTCCGAGTTTTTTAGGATTATTCCACTAATGGGTTTAATAACCCTACCTATTTTACGCAATACAGCAAGCAGGCATGATCTTATTCACAATACAACCAGCACCAGTGTTGTTTAAATTATCAACAGTTAAAAGAACAAGTAAAATACGAAAACTCGCATCGTTTAGGTATGGCTATCGTTTCAACTAAACCCCTTATTTACAGGCTAAATTAATGCCACAAGCGAAATACGCAACTCACACATTGGCTAACCCCGTCATTTTTATTACACTAGCGCCCTTCTTATTTTCAACCAAGACTAACTAAACCATGCCAGATTTTGCATTACTTGCAGTGTTTATCCCGACCTTCTTTTTTGTTTCGATTACGCCGGGCATGTGTATGACCCTCGCTATGACGCTCGGCATGAGCATTGGTGTGCGCCGCACCCTATGGATGATGTTAGGTGAACTGGTTGGAGTCGCACTCGTCGCCACCGCCGCCGTTATGGGCGTAGCTAGCATCATGCTTAATTATCCAGAAGTATTTCAAGTCTTTAAATGGGTTGGTGGGATTTACTTAGGCTATATTGGTGTGCAAATGTGGCGCGCACGGGGCAAGATGACCTTACCTAGCGATACGGATACTAATCCAAGAGCAAGTAACTTAACCTTAATCACCCAAGGCTTTATTACCGCCATTGCCAACCCTAAAGGCTGGGCATTTATGGTATCGCTACTGCCACCCTTTATTAATGCTGAGCGCGATGTCGCGCCGCAACTGCTTGCGCTACTGAGTATTATTATGGTGACCGAGTTTGTTTCAATGTTAGCCTACGCCAGCGGCGGCAAGAGCCTGCGCATTTTTCTTAGCCGTGGCGATAATATTCGCTGGTTGAATCGTATTGCAGGCAGCTTAATGATTGGCGTAGGGATTTGGCTTGCCGTCAGTTAACTCGTTTAGGATTAGCTCACTGTGAATTCGCTCACAGCGAGTCAATAATCCCATACAATAATATCTGTTAAATACGCGCTCAATAAAGTCTTATTTTAAGGCTTTACTCGGGCGCTTTTTTGTAGGGCAACACAGCGCTCATCTGCGCCATATATTGTTGTACTTGTTGGGTTTCTTGCGTGACAAAATCCGTAATAGCGTCCTTAAAGCCCAAATGGGCAATGTCATGGTAGGAATACATTTCTACGGGCTCGAAACCACGCAACACCTTGTGTTCGCCCTGAGCACCAGCATCAAACAGTGCCAACCCATGCTCAATGCAATATTCAACCCCTTGATAGTAACAAGCCTCAAAGTGTAAGCCATCAAGCTCAATTGTTGTGCCCCAATAACGGCCATATAAGCATTTCTGTCCTTCGGTATTCTCGCCCCTTAAATATAAGGCACCCGCCACCATTTCTCCTTTTGCGTCTTCAACCACCAGCAAGCGTATTTGCGATGTGAGGTGCTCAGCTAATTGATAGAAAAACGCGGGCGTTAAATAGCCGCGATGACCCGAGCGTTTAAGGTAGGTCAGTTGATAGCACTGAATAAATGTTTGCCATTGCGAACGGGTGACTTGCTCGCCTTCGACAAATTGAAACTTAAGATTAAAAGGTTGTAACTGTGCCCGCTCCTTTAAGATATTTTTACGTTTACGAGAGTTAAAACTCGACAAAAAATCATTAAAATCCCGATAACCACGATTATGCCAATGGAACTGCGTACCTAAACGCTTTAAGTGCGAATGGGGGGAATGTTCAAATAACAGTGTTTGCTGTGCGCTCACAAACAGACTGTGCCATGAAGAAATCGGCGAATCAGCCGCTTTTTGCGTTAACTGACGATTTAATGCCGATAGCATTAATGCCGCTACGCGCATGTGCTCGATATTTGTCAATTCGGGCTTAATGCCCATTCGTCGCCCTTGAACGGGAGTAAAGGGAGTGGCATTGACCCATTTAGGGTAATAATCAATACCATGGCGCTCGTAGGCTTCGGCCCATGCCCAATCAAACACATATTCACCATAGGAATGCGTTTTTTGGTACAAGGGCATCACGGCAACCAGCGGTAATGCATTAAAATATTCGGCGGTTTGCAAACTGATAAACGCCCCGTCATCCAAAGGTTGAAAATGCCTATCGTCTCCCATTTCATCGCTTAATACGCGACTGGCATCAAACACACATAAATGTTTTGGCGTCCAACCCGTTGCAATACAAGCTGAGCCGCTTTGCTCAAGCGCTAACAAAAACTCATGACGACAAAAGGGATTAGCCTGCCCCATTACGCTATTCCACGCGCGGGATGGGATATCAGCAATAGCACTCGCAAAGGCTAGGATAAACTGAGTCATAGGGTAAATTCTCGTCCTTTATGGGGCTAATAAACGATACACGGTTGCAATTAAGCCTAATTCTCGGCACATTGCATAGCCCTAATGAAAATAAATACAGGATTGGATATGCATCCAACAAAAAAATTTAGACCCTTGATTCTCGCTATTGCGATGGCGCTTCCCTTAGTATCGTCACCTAATTTACTCGCCGATGAATCATCAATTTTTAGCCAGATGGCCACAGCGCAACCTGTGTGGGCCAAGCATGGCATGGTAGCAAGCCAAGAAACACTCGCCAGTCGCACTGGTATTGAAATTTTAAAACAGGGCGGCAATGCGGTTGATGCCGCAGTGGCCGTAGCCTTTAGCCTCGCGGTAACATTACCTCGCGCGGGGAACATTGGCGGCGGCGGTTTTATGCTGGTACATATCGCCAAAGAAAACAAAACCATCGCAATTGATTACCGTGAAATGGCGCCCTCTAAAGCTAATAAAGATATTTTCCTTGATGAAAATGGCGATGCGGTTGAAAAATTGAGCCGTGAGCATGGCCTTGCTGTAGGCGTGCCGGGCACTGTTATGGGCATGAGCTTAGCCCTTGAAAAATATGGCACCATGACACTAAAACAAGTCACGGCGCCCGCCATTGAGATGGCGCAAGAAGGCATTAGCGTCACGCCAGATTTAGCGCAATCCCTTGCAGGGCTTAAACGCCGTATGAGCCAATGGCCAACTACGGCAGCTATCTTCTACAAAGCCGACGGCAGTGACTATCAAGTCGATGATGTGCTTAAACAGCCCGAATTGGCCCACTCATTAAGTCTTATTGCCCAAAAGGGTACTAAAGGTTTTTACGAAGGTGAAACTGCGACAAAAATCGTCAAAGCGGTGCAAGATGCAGGCGGCATTATGACCTTGGACGATCTTAAACAATACAAGGTTGTCGAACGTGAGCCTGTGCGCGGCGAATACCGAGGTTATGAGGTGGTTTCTATGCCGCCACCGTCATCGGGTGGTGTGCACATTATTGAAATGCTCAATGTATTACAGCAATTCCCAATTGATAAACTCGGCCAAAATACGGCGCAAACAATCCACTTAATGACAGAAACGATGAAGCGTGCCTACGCCGATCGTAGCGAATATTTGGGCGATCCTGATTTTTACAACGTCCCAGTCAAAGCGTTAACCAGTAAAGATTACGCCCAAAAAATTGCCAGCCAAATTTCAATGGATAAAGTCACGCCAAGTACCGACATAAAACCGGGAAAACTGGCGCCCTATGAGAGCGATCAAACCACTCATTTTTCAGTAGTTGATAAATGGGGTAATGCGGTATCAAATACTTACACGCTAAACTTTAGCTATGGCTCAGGTTTAGTCGCCAAAGGTACTGGCATTTTACTCAACAACGAAATGGATGATTTCTCAGCCAAAGCTGGTGTCCCCAATGGTTATGGCTTAGTTGGCGGCGATGCCAATGCGGTTGAAGGCAATAAGCGCCCACTGAGCTCAATGAGCCCCACCATAGTAATGAAGGACGGTAAGCCCTTCCTCGTCACCGGTAGCCCAGGTGGTTCACGCATTATCACCACCACTTTGCAAATCATCATGAATGTGATTGATCATGGGTTAAATATCGCTGAAGCCAGTAATGCTGCAAGGGTACACCATCAATGGTTACCCGATGAACTGCGCGTTGAGTCCAGCTTAAACCGCGATACCATTTCCTTGCTCGAAGCCAAAGGTCACAAAGTAAAAGTACAATCTGCCATGGGCAGCACCCAGTCAATTATGGTAAATGAACAGGGAATTTTTGGGTCTTCCGACCCTCGCCATGCAGGTAGTGAAGCCATCGGTTATTAGCATATCTATGACGCCGATTTTAGTGAAAAAGATGAGTGTTAAGAGATAAGAGGAAGGAATGACCTATTCGATATAGATCATAAACCCTGAATAAGGCTTGTCTCGCAGCTCAGCGAATGCAAACTCTCAATTTAAAAACCCCTGCTATATATCACTGTATAAGCAGGGATTTTTATTGTGTGAGTAACAAGTTATCGTACTGAACCTAGCTAACTTTTTGACCTAATAGTTTAGGCAAACTGTACTGGGTGACCAGTTATTTCAGTTATTGGGATCTTAACGTTGGCTGGTATCGACTCATATAGGCTTGCCATGGCATTCACTCATCGACACGGTGAATACAAACCTAAGGTTTCTGAGCTTATGAACGAGAGCCATGGCGAACTGGCCGTTAAACAAGGATATTGTTCAAGTCCGTTTGGATGTTCAACCTCCCCTTCTGATGTGAAAGGATTCACAAATGCCGAGATGGTATGGATGCCAAAAAGTGGCCATGAGGTGGACGGTCGTCTCACAAATCGCTATGGCTCATCTTTCGAGCATTAGCGTAACTTATTGGTTATAAAGACAGATCTAACACTAATAGTTTTTTTGCTAAAGTGTGTTGCGAAGCTAAACCGAGTAAACTGGTAACTGTTCCGCTTTATTTCCTGTTAACTGCCATATTTTCTTTGTAGCTTATTTCGTCTTAAATGACGAGCCATCGCTTCTGTCGTCGGATATTTAGGTAAAACTAACCACAAAACAACATAAGCAAATACAGGAATAGCAAAAAACAAGCTAGTCAACAAAAATGCGAACCTAATGCTGCTTTTTCGCAAATTGTAATATTTTGCAATACCTGAACAAACTCCTGCAAGAATCACGGACTCTCCACGTGTTAGAACTTTTACATTATCTAGGCTTTCCATGCCACCTCCGTTTGACTGCTAATGTCTTAGTATTTATGCGCTGTCTGTAGGGCGTAAATCACTGATTGGACTTAGCGACTGCCACATACATTTCAATGCGTATAAATGATGCTATAGGAGTTTGCTTTTTCTCGGTAGTTTTTTATACCATTTGGAGGGTAATTATTTAACCGCCGATAGTTCGATAAATGCCGCGGTATACATTTTTAGATTCTGCATAAATTGCTTGTGGGTGATGAATTCTTTTTCGGTATGGCCTGTGTATTCCACGCCCGGCATGGCTGGACCAAAACTTAAGGCATTGGGGAATAATTTACTGTTGGTAGAGCCGCCAATCGCAACGGGTTTGGGGTCAACTATACCCGTGAAGTGGGCAAACACGTCGAGCAGGGTTTGTTGCTGCGGTGCACCTTCCATCACCATAGGCTCGCCCCAATAGCTTTCAATATCAACAAGCTGCACTTGGTGTTTATCCTGCCACAGGGTTAAGGCTTCACGGGCTTGTTTAGTGAGTAACTCTGGTGTTTTACCAACAGGGCGACGCAAGTTAATAATCACCTCAGTGCCCTTTTGCGTTTCACTTACAACTGTGGGTGCCAATGTCAAAGGCCCCATAAAATCATCTTTATAGGCTAAGTCACCAAACTGCTCAGCATAAATCCCTAAACCCACTAATTCATTAATAACGGCAACCGTTAAGGATGCCGCTGTTTGTGGCCAAGGCGCATGAATTTGTTCATTGCTCAGATCATTACTTAGATCATGGCTCAGATTGTTACTTAACAATGCTGCAAGATGAGTTACCGCATTCACGCCATCTTCTGGGGTTGACGAATGTGCAGCTTTACCGTCGGCAAAAATATGTAGCTTACACAGGCTATCGACGCAGTGGTTTTCAAAACGATATTTCATCCCTTGCTGCGCTGCGGCTTTGGTTTGCAATTTAGCCAGCAATGCGGGTGAAACCGCCTCAATTTGCGCCTCGGCTTGCTGCGGTACTTGGCTGGCAAAATAACCACCAGAGAAAGCTGTTAACGTGGGAGTTTGAGTTGCAGCCTCTGCTTTAGCGTCTCTATTGGAGATCGTAATATTGGGTACAGTAAACGCAATCTTACTCCAACCTTTTTCGGCGGTGACCACTGGGTATTCGGCATCAATAGTAATGTTCATATCCGCAGGTGTGTAATGGGTGAGAAAGGTTTGAAGTGGTTCCCAATCGGATTCTTCAGCTAAATAAACTAACAATTCAATGCGTCTATCTCGCTTAATTTGCTTATCTTTAATCGCCTTCATCGCATACATGGCAGTAACAATGGCGCCTTTATCATCTTCTGTGCCACGACCAATCAATTTACCCGGCTCAGATTGGCTATCGAGTAAGTAAGGGCTTTGCGCCCACAACGCAGGATTGGCAGGCTGCACATCGCCATGGGTGACAACTCCTAATTTTTTAGGCTCGCCCGTGCTAGATGACGTCGCATCTAAACCAATTAAGATGACATAACCATGATCGACATAATCTAAACCCAGTGTTTGACTCAGTTGTTGTAAGCTCGACTTAAAGCCCACAAAGGCTGGATTTGTGTCTGGGGTTTGCCCTTCAACGGCTTGAGTATTAAAGCTAACTAACTCAGCCAAACTTTGCACCATGGCCGCATCGTATTTAGCGACAGCATAATCGGCGACCTTAACGGCATTGGAGCTTAACTGGGGAATGTTAGTGTTTGCAGCAACATCTGTGGCAAGACTTTGCGGAATAATAGCACTGGAGGCTGTCAGTAACGCCAAGGATAAAGCCAAACGCACGGAAATACGTGGAATATAAGATTGAGACATACTAGATCCTGTTATTGTTATTAGTGTTAGGACCGTACTGCAAGAGACGGTTTTAAAAGGAATGAAAAGGTTGGTGTTGCCGTGATTAGCATGACTTATATTCTCTATATAAGTGCACGACTTAACTCAGCTCACGTGCCAACACGCTAATTCGCAATATGGTTTGAGCCTATTTAGTTTGCCATATTGGTTTGCTTAAATACCTGAAATAAAACATTTGTTACAAATAAAACACAAAACCAATAGGTTCTAACCTGCGATACATGTTAAACAATCACCTTAATAATTAATTGTTTTAGCCGTTCTCAGATTGTTCACTTCCTGAAATCTATGGTTATCAAAATCTATGGCTATCACCTATTCCAGCATGCATAACAATAATCGACCTAACGGGGAACCAATAATGAAGGGACTAACCCTTAAAACGCAAGCCCTCAAGCCACGCACCGCTAAACTCACACTAAGTGCCATTGCTTTAGCCTTAACCTTAGGTGCTTGCAGCGCACAACAACCCGATGCCAGTGTGCAAGCAAATGCAGCGCCTAATGCCGTTTCAGCGCAAATTATCAGCCAGAATGCGACCAATCCATTCTTTAAACCCTATGATACTTTTATGGAAATCCCAGACTTTGATAAAATCAAACCTGAACATTTCCTCCCCGCATTTAAAGCGGGTATTGCCCAGCAACACGAACAGATGCAAGCCATCGTTGATAATAAAGCTAGGCCTACCTTCGCTAATACCATTGAAGCAATGGAGTTTTCTGGCGATTTGGTTAAGCGGGTATCGAATGTTTTCTTCAACCTAACAGGCGCCGACACCACCCCAGCGTTGCAGGCGATTTCGAAAGAAGTGTCGCCGATGTTATCGTCCGCTGAAGATGACATTTTGCTCAATGACAAACTATTTCAAAAAGTCAAAGCGGTTCATGATGCAAAAGACAGCTTAAAGCTCAATACCGCGCAAGCAAAATTACTGGAAGATACCTACAAATCTTTCACCCGTGGCGGCGCTAATTTAAGTGAGCAAGATAAAACCAAACTGCGCGCATTAAACGAAGAAATCGGTAAACTCAATCTCACCTTTGGTGACAATCTACTCGCTGAAACCAATGCCTTTGAACTTGTTATCGATAGCAAAACGGATTTAGCTGGCTTACCCGATGATGTGATTGCCACCGCCTTTGAAACCGCTAAAAAGCGTGGCCACGAAGGTAAGTGGGTATTTACCACTTCTCGCCCTTCTATCACGCCTTTTTTAACCTATGCCGATAACCGTCAATTACGTGAAATCTTGTATAAAGGTTATACAGAGCGTGGCAATAACAATAATGCCCACGATAACAAAACCATCCTAGCTAAAATTGCAGCCCTACGCGCAGAACGCGCCCAGTTGATGGGCTATAAAACCCATGCTGATTTTGTGTTAGAAGAACGCACCGCTAAAACGTCCGAAAACGTTTACGGCTTGCTCAATAAAGTATGGCCAGCCGCGCTTGCCCAAGCCAAAGCTGAAATGGCTGATATGCAAGCCATGATCGATAGCCAAGATAATAAGTTTACGCTGCAAGCGTGGGACTGGGATTACTACGCCGATAAAATTCGTGTAGCGAAATACAGCTTTAACGAACAACAAACTCGTCCGTATTTCTCACTTGATAGCACCCTTAAAGGCGTGTTCTACACCGCGAACCGTTTGTACGGTTTGACCTTTAAGGAACGTACCGACTTACCCAAATACAATGCAGAAGTGCGTACATGGGAAGTTTACGATAAAGACGGCACATTAATGGCTATCTTTATGGGCGATTATTTTACCCGCGACAGCAAGCGTGGCGGCGCCTGGATGAACTCCTATCGCAAGCAGTACAATATGAATGGCGTTGATTCTAAACCCATTATTGTTAACGTACTCAACTACCCTCGCCCTGCGGGTAATGAGCCAGCATTACTAACCTTCGATGAGGCTAGTACGTTATTCCACGAATTTGGTCATGCGCTGCACGGCATGTTATCGAAGGTAGAGTATCGCTCACAGGGCGGCACGGCAGTACCACGCGACTATGTGGAGTTCCCATCGCAAGTGAATGAAAACTGGATGACACAACCAGAAGTGTTAGCGCAATTTGCCAAACATTATAAAACTGGCGAAGTGATCCCGCAGGAATTAGTGAAAAAAATCCAAGCGGCGAGTAAGTTTAACCAAGGTTTTTCAACGGTTGAATATGTCGCGGCCACTAAGCTTGATTTAGATTGGCACACACTGACTGACACCACGCCAAAGGATGCCGCCAAGTTTGAAGCTGACTCATTAGCGGCCATGGGGTTAATTAATCAAATTAGCCCACGCTACCGCAGCACCTACTTCTCGCATATTTTCGCGGGCGGTTATTCTGCAGGTTACTACAGCTACCTTTGGTCGGATATTTTAGGCGCAGATGCCTTTGAAGCCTTTAAAGAAAATGGCATTTTCGATAAAGCTACGGCAGATTCCTTCCGTAATAATATCCTTTCAAAAGGCGGTAGCGACGATTCAATGCTGATGTATAAGAACTTTCGCGGTAAAGAAGCGGGCATAGAGCCGCTACTGCGTAGTCGTGGCTTACTGGCCGAGTAACCTCGTCAATAAGGGTTAACAGTAAGATAAATAACGGGAGCATAGGCTCCCGTTATTTTTGATATTACAGCATAAATAGAGCTATGTTCATTCGGTTAGAATTTAACTATTGAGAATACTGATAAAGAATTAGATTTAATAAATTAAAAAATCAGATAGTTAACCTTTATATTATCCATTTAAAATAGTATGCGCCCAGTATTACTAGATGAATATTATCTATAATGACAACGTAGGTATTAATCCGTTTTTTAAAAAATAAACTTAGCCACACATGTTATCTTTCTACTCAACAATGTGTGCGTATTAGCAAAAGATCACAACTGCGGAGACTGAAATGAGCTCTACCCTATTAACTGACCGCGTCAGAGTTTTTCTCAATCAGTTTCGCCACCGACTGTGGGTAAAACCACTGATCGTTTGCCTGCTTTCAATAATGGCAGCCTTAATCGCAAAATTGGCTGATGGAACTGGATTAGCACAGATCACACCTGAGATTTCATTAAACTCCATTGAGGTACTCTTATCCATCATGGCATCAAGCATGCTGGTGATTGCCACATTTTCCGTGGGTTCTATGGTATCGGCCTATGCCTCTGCGGCAACAACAGCAACACCACGATCCTTCGTATTAGTTGTTGCCGACGATGCATCTCAAAATGCACTTTCGACTTTTGTCGGTGCTTTTATTTTTAGCATAGTAGCCCTTACTGCGGTAAAAAATAGTTACTTTCAAACGGCAGGTTTATTTATCCTTTTTCTGCTAACAGCGCTGATCTTCAGCGTAGTGATTTTTACGTTTGTGCGCTGGGTAGATAGCATTGCTCGCCTCGGACGTATGGGCACAACGATTGAGAAAGTAGAAATAGCGACCGCTGCATCGCTAAAGCGGCGAAAGCATGCGCCCACCCTTTGCGGCGTATCAGTGAGCTCAGAGGCTAGCGGACGCGCGGTACATGCGGTTAATGTCGGTTATGTTCAATACATCAACATTGCGGCACTGCAAAACTGGGCTGAAAAACATAAAATGCGCGTGGTGATCGCGGCATTACCGGGCACTTTTGCTGCTCAAAATCGACCATTAGCCTACATTCGTGCCGATTCAGGCGATTTAACCGAGCTTGATAATCCCCCCGTTTTAGCAGCATTCCAGATTGGTGACGTGCGTCTTTTCGATGATGATCCACGATTTGGATTAGTGGTATTGTCGGAGATTGCTGGACGCGCGCTGTCGCCTGCGGTGAACGATCCCGGAACAGCTATTTGTATTATAGGAACCCTAATACGATTGTTTACGCTATGGGATGAGCCTTTGACAGATAATGACCGCCAAGCACCCGAGTACAATCGTATCGAAGTGCCTGAAATCTGCCCTCATGATATGTGTGATGATGCTTTTACGGCAATTGCTAGAGATGGCGCTGGCATAGTTGAAGTGGCGGTACGACTCCAAAAAGCCCTCAGTTCTTTAGCATCGAGCCATGATAAAAATATACGCGCCGCCGCTGAATACCATAGTGAATTAGCATTAAAACGTGCAAAAATCGCACTGAATGTCGCAGAAGATTATAAAGCCGTGCAAGCTGCCGCGCAGCAGATTAGCCAGTGACTCTAGCTGTGCGTCATATTTTATAGAAGGTAATAAAAAGGCTTGCTAGGTTTCCCTAGCAAGCCTTTCATTTTAAATAACCAACCGATTAGTCGACTAAACCACGGCGCTTTAACAGTGCCTCTGTTGTCGGTTTTTTACCGGTGAAGTGAATATAATCTTGCATAAGATCTTCACTGTTGCCTTTAGATAACACTTCTTGACGGAATTTATCACCATTGTCGGTTTTTAAACCGCCCTGCTCACTCATATAAGCAAAGGCATCGGCGGCAAACACTTCAGTCCACAAATAGGCGTAATATCCCGCGGAATAACCACCAGAGAAAGCATGGCTAAAGTAGCTCGACTTATAACGTGGTGGAATAGGCGCAAAATCAAGGCCGTGTTTAGCTAATACTTGGTGCTCAAACTGCTCAACATCACTAATTTGTGTGTCTGCGCTGATAGAGTGCCATTCCATATCTAACAAGGCCGCTGAAAGATATTCAACAGTATCAAAACCTTGACCAAACTTATTTGCGGCTAGAATTTTATCAAGCAGCGCTTTAGGAATTGGCTCACCCGTTTGATAGTGTTTGGCATAGTTAGCAATTACAACAGGATCGATATTCCAATCTTCGTTAACCTGTGAAGGGAACTCAACAAAGTCACGCGCTGCTGATGTGCCAGCAACGCTTGGGTATTTCACCTGCGAGAATAAACCGTGTACCGCATGGCCAAATTCATGGAACATAGTGGTCACTTCATCGAAGGTCATCAAGGTTGGACCATCGGCTGGCTTAGGAATATTAAGCGCGTTGTAAACAACAGGTTTAGTGCCAAGTAGGCCGCTTTGGGTGACAAACTCATCCATCCACGCGCCGCCGCCTTTGCCTTCACGGGCATAGGGGTCAAGATAGAATAGCCCGATAGAACTATCATCTTTATCAAACACTTCAAAGGCTAATACGTTGGGATCCCACACGGGTAAATCGGTACGCGCTTTTAAAGTGATGCCATACAGTTTATGCATGGCGAAGAATAATCCGTCTTGTAATACCGTATTAAACTCAAAATAGGGCTTGATAGTGCTCTCGTCGAGGGAGTATTTCTCTTGACGCACTTTATTAGCGTAATAAGCCCAGTCCCAAGGTTGTAGTTCAAAATCACCGCCCGCTTTTTTAATCTCAGCTTGAATGTCAGCCGCTTCCACTTTAGCGCGCGCCAGCGCTTTAGGGGCTAAATCATCGAGAATTTCATACACTGCTGCAGGGGTTTTCGCCATTTGGTCTGCAACCGCATAGGACGCCCAGGTATCAAAACCCAGTAAGTTAGCTTTTTTAGCCCGTATTTGCGCCATTTTGACAATCAATGGACCATTACTTGCCACCGAACGATGCGCCGAGGTTTGCCACACTTTCTGGCGCAGCTCTCGGTTATCTAAACTCGCCAGCACAGGCTGGCGCGTAGTATTAACGAGAGTAATTAAATAACCCTCTTTTCCGGCAGCTTTAGCCGCTGCGGCTAAGGTGGCGATTTCGCTATCAGATAAACCAGCTAACTGCGCTTTATCGGTTACAACAATCACATCATCTTTAAATGATTTTAAGCTGTTTTGTGAAAAATCCGTCGCTAAGGTCGCAAGCTCGGCATTAAAGTCGCGCATCTTGGCTTTGTCTTCGGCGGACAATTTCGCGCCAGCACGGACAAACTGCTCATAATAATATTCAACTAAACGCTGATCTTCTGCATTCAAGCTGCTCTTTTGTTGATACACGGCTTCAACACGGGCAAATAACGTTGGGTCGAGATAAATATTATCACGGTGGGCAGATAACTTAGGCGCAAGATCCGCTTCCGTTTTCTGAAAATCATCATTTGAAATCAAACCCGCAAGATTGAAGAAAACCCGCGATACACGGGTTAATAATTCACCCGATGTTTCCATTGCCAGAATGGTGTTGTCAAAACTAGCAGCTTGTTTATTATTTACGATTGCCGCGATTTCGACATCATGGGCTTTCATGCCCTGCTCAAAGGCAGGCGCATAATCCGTCGTATTAATCAGATTAAATTGCGGCGCTTGATCCTGCAGTGGGCTCTTGTTCAGTAGCACATTAGTCGCCTCAGCTTTAGTGGCTGTTTGCGTGGCAACGGCATTTTTGGCTTCATTGGTATTTGCTGTAGGCTTGTCTGAACAAGCACTCAGTAATAAAGCTGCAGCCACGGCTGTAGTAATAACGGACTTACGCATATTAACTCCCTTCAATGTTGTCGCCCTTTCGATTGTATTTTTAAAGTGAAAGGTGCGTGTTAATGAATTTTAGCTTGCGGTTTAAAATAATCAGTCTAACGCATTCTATTTTAAGCCGTCCTGTTTAACGAACACGTATGATATTTACGTCAATTTCGATGAGCTACCTTAACAACTTATGCCTATTTCAGCCAAGTTTTACCTGCATAGTTAACCGTTAATTTGTATCACTTTATGTGTGTTTCCTGCCTAAATGTGCCTATGCCAATTTTAAGTTAAATCGAATGTACTTCAATAAGGGTTATGCATATGCAAGCAGGAATGATGAGCACTGATTAAAATTTGATGGAAAAAGAATTATTTAACTCAACTCAATTGAATATTTCAAGCCGAATATTCTCAACGTGGATACCTATGTCCGTTAATAAAACGCCGTTCTGATAAAGTAGATTAATTATTCTTAATATACTTTTCACTGTAGTAATCTAGACATGGCTGTAACAAACATACAGAACAAATAGTTTGTTATTTAGACGAATACACTATCAATCACAATTTAACATTACTTTATCGAATTAATGTCACACTTAGATCATAAAATGTCTTTATAATTCTTACTCGTTAACTTGGTGACGAATTAACCTAACAGTTAAATTACGCTGAATTAACGGGATGATGGGCATGTTCTTTACGGGACATGCGTTGGGGTCAAATAAATATAAATAGAGATAACTATGTTAAATAAGAAAATACTTGCAGTGATGATCACTGCAGCCCTTGGTGTGAGTGCCTGTAACTCAGATGATGACACCATTATTCAACCTGATAACAAACTCGCTCAAGCCGATTTACGGGTACTAGAAACCACCGATTTACACACAAATATCATGGATTTCAATTACTACAGTGGTAATGATGACCCAACTATCGGCCTAGCTCGCACCGCAAGCTTGATCCATGCGGCCCGCAGCGAAGCTAAAAACAGTGTGTTAGTCGATAACGGCGATCTACTGCAAGGCAGCCCAATGGGCGATTATATGGCAAAAGTTGGCCTGCAAATGGGCGACATTCACCCTGTTTATAAAGCCATGAACCTATTAGATTATGAAGTCGGTAATATAGGTAACCATGAATTTAACTATGGTTTAGATTTTTTAAATAAATCTATTAGTGGTGCAGGTTTCCCTTATATCAACTCAAACGTTTATTGCGCTAACGATAATGGCTGCTGGAATGAAGTTAAGAAAGGTGAAAATTTATTTACCCCTTATATCATTAAAGAAAAACAAATTATCGACAGTGAGGGCAATAGCCAAAGCATTAAAATTGGTTATATTGGCTTTGTACCACCGCAAATTCTATTGTGGGATAAACAAAATCTTACAGGCAAAGTAACGGTTGAAGATATTGTTGAAACAGCGAAAAAATATGTCCCCGAAATGAAGGCTAAAGGGGCTGACATTATTATCGCAATCCCTCACTCAGGTATTGGTTCGTCTGAAAATCCTGGCGATCCTATGGCTGAAAACGCCACTTACGCGTTGACTTACGTTGACGGTATCGATGCGATTTTATTTGGCCACAGCCACTCCATCTTCCCAGATGCGAAATATGCTGACTTACCGAATACCGATGTGGCTAACGGCTTACTAAACGGTGTCCCCGCAGTAATGCCAGGCCGTTGGGGTGATAACTTAGGCGTGGTTGACTTTAAACTTGAACGTAAAGACGGAAAATGGACTGTTATCAGTGCAAAAACTGAGGCTCGTCCGATTTATGATGGCACCAAAAAAGTCCCTCTGGTCGAAGCTGATGCCGCTATTCATGATGCCGTTGCGGCAGAGCACCAAGGCACTCTCGCTTTTGTGGATGAATCTATCGGTGTCGCTGCGGCAGATATGTATAGCTTTCTCACCTTAGTGCAGGACGACCCAACGGTGCAAATCGTTTCCGATGCGCAAATCGCTAACGTGAAAGCGAAATTACCCGCAGCATTACAAGGGCTACCAGTGCTGTCAGCCTCAGCCCCCTTTAAAGCGGGCGGTCGCCATGGCACAAGTAGCGATGCAGACCAATTTGTACAAGTTGATAAAGGCCCTCTGACCTTTAAAAACGCTGCAGATTTGTACCTGTATCCCAATACTATGGTGGCAGTCAAAGCAAATGGCGCCGAATTGAAAGATTGGCTCGAGTGCTCAGCCAACCAGTTTAATCAAATCGATGCCACAAAAACTACGCCGCAGGGTTTAATTAACTGGGATGGTCATCCAACCTATAACTTTGACGTGCTAGATGGCTTAACTTATAAGATTGATGTTACACAACCGAGTAAATTTGACAGTGATTGCGCGGTGGTTAATGCCAGTGCAAACCGTATTGTAGATTTAAGCTATACAGACGAAAACGGTAAAGTCATTACAGGTGAAGAGCTTGCGACAAAAGAGTTTATCGTCACCTCAAATAACTACCGCGCTTTTGGCGGTAAATTTGCAGGTACAGGTAGCGATCATGTTGTTCTGGAGCTACCAGACACCAACCGCGAAGCATTAGCCGCCTATATCACAGAGCAGTCTAAGTTCAACGAAGTGACGGGCAAGTACGACGCCATGGTTAATCCAAGTGCCGATTACAACTGGGATTTCAAAACGATCACCACTAACGTCACATTAGATATTCGCTTCGAAACCCAAGATAGCGACAAAGCCGCAGCCTTTATCAAAGATAATCAGCAGCGTGCAATGAAGAAGATTAGCAAAGACAGTCTTGGCTTCGCCGTTTATAGCATTGACCTAACCCAATAGACGTTCAATAACAAATATCACTCTCAAAAAGGCTCTTCATGAGCCTTTTTTTATTCCCTGCAGATAAAATTAACGCTAATCAGCGTTTCATATAAACGACTTATCGCCATTAGGGTTATCATAAACCACACTGAGCATTACCCGCTTTGTGCCGCCAGATATTAGCCTTATTATTTAGCGGCGCTCTTGTAACAACTGAGAAAACGTATGAAATATCAATCAATCTTATGTGCCACAGCGTTAATGCTGAGCACTGTGCAACCCGCTACCGCCGATGTGAATCTAAAGCTACCTAAAAACACTGAAGTGCTAACAGTCAATGGTAAACCAGCAGTAAAGAGTGGCGAACTCATCTTAGCCGATGGTATGAATCAAATTGCCTTTCGTTATGCTGCACAATACCGACAACAGGCTGATTCAGTACATTATCTATCTGACGTGTTAGTTATCCGTTTTGATGCCTCTGAGCAAATATTGACGCTTAAACTTGCTGCTATAAACTCAGCCAAAGACGCAAAAAAATTTAATGAATCAGCCGAGTTGACGCTATTAAATGCTCAAGATGAAGCGGTGAGTTTTACCAGCGATAAATTGATTAAGAATGGGGTTCAACTGGGACGGGATTTTGAGCACGAAATACTGCAGTACAACCTTAGCGATCGCCCCGCATCATTGAACATCACGATGTCACAATCGGGTAATGCCATGGTACCACCGTCAACCAAAACACTATCAGCAGGCCAGCCACAAATGCGCCAAGCTCCTGCCATCGCATCCACAAACTTGCTCGCACCAGCAGTGATGACGTCAACAGTCTCTGCGGTCGATGATAAGGTTCAGCAAGCTACCCAGCCTAGCCAAACTGAAATCAGCCAGATACTTGATTATTGGTATAAACAAGCCAACGACAATACTAAAGCCAGCTTCAAGGCTAAAATCAATCAAAAGTGATTCATTCAATAATATACTAGCGTTGTGGAGGCTAGCTAATCCACAACCCTACGAACACAGTTTCAACAGTCAATAGTCAAACCGCGAGCTTCGTGTGAAACTGGTGACTCTACATATAGCTCAATAGCATTTAAACAGTTGAATTATTTTTGAGGCTTTGAATCTAAAATCACAGACGCAAAAAAGCCAGCTTATTCAGCTGGCTTCGTTACATCTCATCGAGATAATTAGGCGCTTGGCGATGACCTACTCTCACATGGGGAGACCCCACACTACCATCGGCGCGTTTGCGTTTCACTGCTGAGTTCGGGATGGGATCAGGTGGTTCCACAAGGCTATTGTCACCAAGCAAATTCTTACTGGTTAATTGTCCGTCTGACGGTATTGTCTCCTCGCTACTGTGCTCATGTACTAACGTACACTCCGCGCCTCGCTCGTCACGGCTTTGTCAGCCTAACAATTACCTGCGTAATTAACCTTTTAATAATAATTCGGAAAGCTGATTTCTTACTTGAGTTCGACAAGTACAAGGAGGTACTTGATGTCATAAATGCAGGAGCATTTTATGACCACTTTATTAAGTGTCACTATTCGTCTAAGGCCATATAAAACCCATCTGGGTTGTATGGTTAAGCCTCTCGAGTCATTAGTACATGTTAGCTCAACGCCTC
>NZ_FTNN01000025.1 GCF_900156405.1 Shewanella morhuae | reverse complement strand
CGTGATGACGTAGAACGTGGTCAAGTGTTGGCTAAACCAGGTTCAATCAACCCACACACAACTTTTGAATCAGAAATCTATGTTCTGTCAAAAGAAGAAGGCGGACGTCACACTCCATTCTTCAAAGGTTACCGTCCACAGTTCTACTTCCGTACAACGGACGTGACAGGTACTATCGAATTGCCAGAAGGCGTAGAGATGGTAATGCCTGGTGACAACATCAAGATGAAAGTGACCTTGATTTGTCCAATCGCGATGGACGAAGGTTTACGCTTCGCAATTCGTGAAGGTGGCCGTACAGTTGGTGCTGGTGTAGTAGCGAAAATTTTTGCTTAATAGCAAAATTTAGTGACACACTAAAAAAGGAAGCTAAGGCTTCCTTTTTTTATTACAGGGCTGGCGTTATAAGTAAAAATGTGTAGAATGCGCCTCACTCTGAAGTTAAATAGTTATTTGATGACTATTTACACAGCGGGCTTGATATCCAGATTTACATAGGTATAATGGCCCCCTCGTCGACCTAGGTTGACGAATTAAATGATTAGTCACTTAAGTTAATCATTATCATAGCGGCTCCGATTGGGAGTCGAACGGTTAAATCATCTCGCTCTGCTTTTCCATTTGGAAGAAGCTAGAGGGTGATTTTTTATATGTCCATTTTAGGAGCTCTGGTCAATGCAGAACCAAAGAATCCGTATCCGCTTAAAGGGATTTGATCATCGTTTAATTGATCAGTCTACAGCGGAAATCGTTGAAACTGCTAAACGTACAGGCGCTCAAGTACGTGGTCCAATTCCACTACCTACGCGTAAAGAACGTTATACCATTTTGATCTCTCCGCACGTTAATAAAGATGCTCGTGACCAGTACGAATTACGTACACACAAGCGCCTGGTTGACATCGTAGAGCCAACTGAAAAGACTGTAGACGCGTTAATGCGTTTAGATCTTGCGGCTGGTGTCGACGTACAGATTAGCTTGGGTTAATTGAGATCCTAGTAAGAAGAGGTTTGAGAGATGGCTATCGGTCTTATTGGTCGTAAAGTTGGTATGACTCGCATCTTCACCGAAGATGGCGTTTCAATACCAGTTACTGTAATTGAAGTTGCAGGCAACCGTGTTACTCAAGTGAAAACTTTAGAAACTGACGGTTACCGTGCACTTCAAGTTACAACTGGCACCAAAAAAGCCAATCGCATCACTAAACCAGAAGCAGGACACTTTGCTAAGAGCGGCGTTGAAGCCGGTCGTGGTTTGTGGGAAATGCGTTTGGTAGACGGTGAAGGCGAGGGCATTGAAGTTGGTGCTGAGCTAAATGTTGATATTTTCGCTGATGTAGCGAAAGTAGACGTTACTGGTCAATCAAAAGGTAAAGGCTTCCAAGGCGGCGTTAAGCGTTGGAACTTCCGTACTCAAGATATGACTCACGGTAACTCTTTGTCGCACCGCTCGAATGGTTCTATCGGTCAGAACCAAACGCCAGGTCGCGTATTCAAAGGCAAAAAAATGTCAGGCCATATGGGTGCTGAGCGTGTTACAACTCAAAATCTAGTCGTTGTTCGTGTAGATGTTGAGCGTAACCTGCTACTAGTCCGTGGCGCTGTTCCTGGCGCTACCAATGGCGACTTGATTATCAAGCCGGCCGTTAAAGCTTAAGGTCTGAGGAGATAGTAATGGAATTGGTATTGAAAGACGCGCAAAGCGCTCTTGAAGTTTCCGAAACTACCTTCGGCCGTGACTTTAACGAGGCACTGGTTCATCAGGTAGTTGTAGCGTACGCTGCAAACGCGCGTCAGGGCACTCGTGCTCAAAAGACTCGTGCGGAAGTAACTGGCTCAGGCAAAAAGCCTTGGCGCCAAAAAGGAACTGGCCGTGCTCGTGCTGGTTCTGTTAAAGGCCCAATCTGGCGTGGCGGTGGCGTAACATTCGCTGCTAAAACCCAAGATCATAGCCAAAAAGTTAACAAAAAGATGTACCGCGGCGCGCTGAGAAGCATTCTGTCGGAATTGGTACGTCAAGAGCGTCTGGTTGTTGTTGAATCATTTGGCGTTGAAGCTCCTAAAACTAAAGAGCTGAAAGCTAAATTAAAAGCAATGAACCTAGAAGACGTTCTAATTGTGACTGCAGAAGTTGATGAGAACTTATTCTTAGCAGCTCGTAACCTGTACAAGGTTGACGTTCGTGACGTAGCGGGTCTAGACCCAGTTAGTCTGATTGCGTTTAACACTGTGCTTGTGACTGCTGACGCAGTGAAGCAAATCGAGGAGATGCTAGCATGATGATCCGCGAAGAACGTTTGCTAAAAGTCATTCTCGCTCCACACATCTCTGAAAAGAGCACTGTGAACGCTGAGAAGCACAACACTGTTGTTTTCCGCGTAGCTATCGATGCAACTAAAGCTGAAGTTAAAGCTGCTGTTGCTATGCTATTTGAAGTTGAAGTTGATTCAGTTCGCACTTTAGTCAGCAAAGGCAAAACTAAACGCACAGGTGGCCGTACTGGTCGTCGTAGCGATTGGAAAAAAGCCTATGTGACTCTAGCTGCTGGTGCTGACATCGATTTCGTCGGCGGCGCTGAGTAAGCAAAGGAGAATTATCATGGCAGTTATTAAGTGTAAGCCAACCTCTCCAGGTCGTCGCCACGTAGTTAAAGTGGTGAACACTGACCTGCATAAGGGTAAACCCTTTGCTGGCCTGTTGGCGAAAAAATCTAAAAGTGGTGGCCGTAACAATACTGGCCGTATCACTGTCCGTCACGTAGGTGGTGGTCATAAGCAGCATTATCGTCTAATCGACTTCAAACGCGATAAAGATGGGATCCCTGCAAAGATTGAGCGTCTGGAATATGATCCAAACCGTACAGCTAACATCGCGTTAGTATTGTATGCGGATGGTGAACGTCGTTATATTCTTGCTGCCAAAGGCATGCAAGCTGGCGATAAGATCCAGTCTGGTGTTGATGCAGAAATCAAAACCGGTAACGCAATGCCGCTGCGCAACGTCCCAGTAGGTTCTGTTGTACACGCAGTTGAAATGAAGCCTGGTAAAGGTGCTCAGATCGCTCGTTCAGCAGGTGCTTATGCACAAGTTGTTGCTCGTGATGGCGCATATGCCACTCTACGTCTTCGCTCTGGCGAAATGCGTAAAGTGCCAGTTGATTGCCGCGCGACATTTGGTGAAGTTGGTAATGCCGAACACATGCTACGCCAGTTAGGCAAAGCAGGTGCTAACCGCTGGAGAGGCATACGCCCAACAGTGCGTGGTGTTGCAATGAACCCAGTAGACCATCCACACGGTGGTGGTGAAGGCCGTACTTCTGGTGGTCGTCACCCAGTGACTCCATGGGGTGTGCCAACTAAGGGTTATAAGACTCGTAGTAACAAGCGCACTGACAAGTACATCGTACGTCGTCGTAATAAATAGTAAGAGGATTCGCCATGCCACGTTCTCTCAAGAAAGGTCCCTTCATTGACCTGCACTTGCTGAAGAAGGTAGAGAAAGCGATGGAAGCCGGTGACAAAAAGCCTATTAAGACTTGGTCACGTCGCTCTATGATCATTCCAAATATGATTGGTTTGACCATCGCTGTCCATAATGGTCGTCAGCACGTTCCTGTGTTCGTAACTGACGAAATGATTGGCCATAAACTTGGTGAATTTTCACCAACTCGCACTTATCGTGGCCATGCCGCTGATAAGAAAGCGAAGAAGCGTTAATACGGGAGGAATAAGATGGAAGTTTTAGCTAAACATCGTTTTGCCCGTACGTCTGCGCAGAAGGCCCGTCTGGTTGCTGATCAAATTCGTGGATTGCCTGTTGCTAAGGCCCTCGAAATCTTGACTTTCAGCCCCAAGAAAGCCGCCGTACTGGTTAAAAAAGTACTTGACTCAGCTATCGCAAACGCCGAACACAACGAAGGTGCGGATATTGATGAGCTTAAAGTTGGAGCCGTCTTCGTAGATGAAGGCCCAACAATGAAGCGTATCATGCCACGTGCCAAAGGCCGCGCTGATCGTATCATGAAGCGTACCAGCCACATTACTGTGGTTGTATCAGATCGCTAGGAGAGAGCAATGGGACAGAAAGTACATCCTAATGGTATCCGTCTGGGTATCACTAAGCCTTGGATCTCTACCTGGTACGCAGATAAATCAGATTACGCAAATAATCTGAACAGCGACTGGGAAGTGCGTAAGTTTCTTGTAGAGAAATTACAAGCTGCTTCAGTATCTAAGATTGTTATCGAGCGTCCAGCGAAAAGCATCCGCGTTACGATTCACACTGCCCGTCCAGGCGTTGTGATTGGTAAGAAAGGTGAAGACGTTGAAGTATTGCGTGCTGCAGTGTCAAAACTTGCTGGCACTCCTGCTCAAATTAACATCGCTGAGATCCGTAAACCTGAGCTAGATGCCAAGTTAGTTGCTGACTCTATTGCACAGCAATTAGAGCGTCGCGTAATGTTCCGTCGTGCTATGAAGCGCGCAGTTCAAAACGCAATGCGTATTGGTGCTCAAGGTATCAAAGTACAAGTTAGTGGCCGTTTAGGCGGAGCTGAGATTGCGCGTGATGAGTGGTATCGTGAAGGTCGCGTACCTTTACATACTTTGCGTGCTGATATCGACTATTCAACATCTGAAAGTCACACCCAATATGGTGTGATCGGCGTTAAAGTTTGGATCTTCAAAGGTGAAGTTCTGGACGGAATGCTGCCACAGATTGAAGAGCCGAAGCAGCAGCAACCTAAGCGCAAGCCTCGTGGTAAATAGGAGAGCCGGCAATGCTGCAACCTAAACGTATGAAGTTTCGCAAGATGTTCAAAGGCCGTAACCGCGGTCTAGCGAACGGTACCGAAGTTAGCTTTGGTACTTTTGGTCTGAAAGCAGTCGGCCGTGGCCGTTTAACTGCACGTCAGATCGAATCTGCACGTCGTGCCATGACACGTCATATTAAGCGTCAGGGACAAATTTGGATTCGAGTTTTCCCGGACAAGCCGATTACCTCTAAGCCTCTTGAAGTGCGTATGGGTAAAGGTAAAGGTAACGTTGAATACTGGGTATGTCAGGTTCAACCTGGTAAGGTACTGTATGAGATGAATGGTGTATCTGAAGTAATCGCTCGTGAAGCGTTTGCTTTAGCTGCTGCCAAGCTTCCAATCAAGACTACCTTCGTAACTAAGACGGTGATGTAATGAAAGCGAGCGAACTGAGAGAAAAGAGCGTTGAAGAACTGAACGCTGAACTACTTGGTCTGCTGCGTGAGCAGTTCAACCTGCGTATGCAACACGCCACTGGTCAGTTGACTCAGACTAATCAACTGAAATTAGTGCGCCGTAATATTGCGCGCGTTAAGACCATTATTACTTCTAAGGCGGGTGCGTAATGTCTGATAAAATCCGTACTTTGCAGGGTCGTGTAACGAGTAACAAGATGGACAAGTCCATTACTGTTGCTATCGAACGCCAAGTGAAACACCCAATTTATGGGAAATACATTAAGCGTACGACTAAGATCCATGCACATGACGAAACTAATCAGTGCAATGAAGGCGATTTAGTAGCGATTCGCGAATGTCGTCCTTTGTCTAAGACTAAGTCTTGGACCCTGGTTGAAGTAGTATCAAAGGCCTAAGTTAATTAGGTATTTAGGTAAACGGCTCCAGTTCATGGAGCCGTTTGTTTTTTAATACTATACATTCCAGTTTTATGGTGTTATATTTGCGCGCCATTTTTGACTAAATTAGTAGCAAAAATGAGTGTGTTTATTGTCCCATAGTGGGATTTGTGTAGTAACGATAGCGGAGCACTTAAAATGATCCAAATGCAATCGACTCTTGACGTTGCTTGTAACAGCGGCGCACGCAGAGTTCAGTGTATTAAGGTCTTGGGTGGCTCTCATCGTCGTTATGCCGGTATCGGCGACATCATCAAAGTTTCTGTTAAAGAAGCGATTCCTCGCGCTAAAGCGAAGAAAGGCGATGTGTATAACGCGGTGGTAGTCCGTACTAAGAAAGGCGTACGTCGTCCAGACGGTTCTGTCATTCGCTTCGATCGGAATGCAGCGGTATTGCTTAACGGCAACCTGCAGCCGATTGGTACTCGTATCTTTGGACCAGTGACACGTGAATTGCGCAATGAGCAATTTATGAAAATTGTCTCGCTGGCACCAGAAGTACTGTAAGGAGCTTCAAAATGGCAGCAAAAATACGTCGCGAAGACGAAATAATTGTATTAGCAGGTAAAGACAAGGGTAAACGTGCAAAAGTTTCTCAAGTCCTTCCTACTGGTAAATTAATTGTTGAAGGCATCAATCTTGTCAAAAAACACCAAAAGCCAAACCCACAACTGGGCGTAGCTGGCGGTATTGTTGAGAAAGAAGCACCGATACAAGCATCAAATGTAGCGATTTTCAACTCTGCCACTGGCAAAGCTGATCGCGTTGGTTTCCGCTTTGAAGATGGCAAAAAAGTGCGTTTCTTCAAATCGAATAGTGAACTCATTAAGTAATTGGAGTAAACGATGGCGAAACTGCATGATAAATACAAAGAGACTGTTATCGCTGAACTTGCTAAAAAGTTTGGTTATTCCAGTGTCATGCAAGTCCCTCGGATTGAGAAAATCACCCTGAATATGGGTGTTGGCGAAGCTGTTGCAGACAAAAAAGTTATGGACCATGCTGTCCGTGATATGACTGCAATTGCTGGTCAAAAGCCAGTAGTGACTGTTGCTCGTAAGTCAGTTGCTGGTTTTAAAATCCGTGAAGGCTACCCTATTGGCTGTAAAGTGACCCTACGCGGTGAGCGTATGTGGGAATTCTTAGAGCGTTTAGTCGATATCGCAATCCCACGTATTCGTGACTTCCGTGGCTTAAGCGCTAAAGCGTTTGACGGCCGTGGTAACTACGCAATGGGCGTGCGTGAGCAGATCATCTTCCCAGAAATCGATTACGATAAAATCGATAAGATTCGTGGTATGGATATTGTTATCACTACTACTGCGAAGAATGATGAAGAAGGTCGTGCTTTGTTAGACGCTTTTAACTTCCCATTCAAGAAATAAGGGTAGCGTAATGGCAAAAACATCAATGAAAGCACGTGAAGCTAAACGTGCACAGCTCGTAGCTAAGTTCGCTGAAAAGCGTGCTGCTCTTAAGACTATCATTGCAAGTCCAGCTTCTTCTGACGAAGACCGTTGGGATGCAGTACTTAAGTTGCAAGCTCTACCACGTGATTCCAGCGCTGCGCGTCAACGCAATCGTTGTAATCAAACTGGTCGCCCTCATGGCTTCTTACGTAAATTCGGCTTAAGCCGTATCAAATTACGTGAAGCAACCATGCGTGGTGAAGTTCCTGGCCTGCGTAAGGCCAGCTGGTAAGCACTTGTCACGGAGTAAGCTAATATGAGCATGCAAGATCCTATTGCGGATATGTTAACCCGTATTCGTAACGGCCAAGCTGCTAACCACGTATCGGTGACGATGCCTTCTGCTAAGTTAAAAGTCGCAATTGCGAAACTACTTAAAGATGAAGGTTATATCGCTGATTACGCCGTAGCAGATCAAGCCAAGCCTGAACTGGAAGTTACTTTAAAGTATTTCCAAGGCCAACCAGTCGTTGAGACTATCCAGCGTGTAAGTCGCCCTGGTCTTCGTATTTACAAAGGTAAAAACGAACTTCCAAAGGTGATGGGCGGTCTGGGTGTCGCAATTGTGTCCACTTCTAAAGGCTTGATGACTGATCGTGCCGCCCGCCTTGCAGGCATGGGTGGCGAGGTTATCTGCTACGTAGCTTAAGGAGCTAGGAATGTCTCGTGTAGCAAAAGCACCAGTATCTATTCCAGCTGGCGTAGAGGTGACCTTGAACGAACAGACACTTACCGTCAAAGGCGGAAAAGGTAGTCTGACTCGAGTAATCAACAATGCGGTCAATGTTGTTATTGAAGCTGACGTAGTTAAGTTCCTCCCTGTTGAAGGCGTTGCTAACGCTTGGGCACAGGCTGGTACAACTCGTGCATTAGTAAACAATATGGTTGTTGGTGTATCTCAAGGTTTTGAGCGTAAATTAAAGTTAGTTGGCGTTGGTTACCGTGCGAAAATCGTCGGTACTGATATTGACCTTACTTTAGGTTTCTCTCATCCGTTAGTACACAAACTGCCCGCAGGCGTAACTGCAGAGTGTCCGAGCCAAACTGACATCGTCCTACGTGGCGTTGATAAACAGGTAATTGGCCAAGTCGCTGCTGAGATTCGCGGATATCGTCCACCAGAGCCATATAAAGGCAAAGGTGTTCGCTATGACGACGAAGTAGTACGCCGTAAAGAGGCTAAGAAGAAGTAGGTAACGCGATATGGATAAGAAAACATCTCGCTTACGTCGCGCTACTCGCGCTCGTAAGAAGATCCAAGAGCTGGGCGTGAATCGTCTGGTTGTACATCGTACACCGCGTCACATTTATGCTCAGGTGATTAATCCTGAAGCTCAGGTGTTGGCAGCTGCTTCAACCGTTGAAAAAGCGGTTAAAGAGCTACTGAAGAGTACCGGTAACGTAGACGCAGCGAAAGCAGTAGGTAAATTTGTTGCTGAGCGCGCGATCGAAAAAGGCGTGACTTCAGTTGCGTTCGATCGTTCTGGTTTCAAGTATCATGGTCGTGTAGCTGCTTTAGCAGATGCCGCTCGTGAAGCTGGCCTGAAGTTCTAAGGGGTTATAAAATGGCTAAATTAGAAGCTCAGCAAAAAGACGATCTGCAAGAGAAATTGATTGCAGTTAATCGTGTTTCTAAAGTAGTTAAAGGCGGTCGTATCTTTAGCTTCACAGCACTGACAGTAGTGGGTGACGGTAACGGTAAGATTGGCTACGGCTATGGTAAAGCACGTGAAGTTCCAGCAGCGATTCAAAAAGCTATGGAAAAAGCTCGTCGTAACATTGTGACCGTTGAGTTGAATGCAGGTACTCTGCATCACCCAGTTAAAGGTCGTCATACAGGTTCTCTTGTGTACATGCAACCTGCATCACAAGGTACTGGTATTATTGCCGGTGGCGCAATGCGTGCCGTATTGGAAGTAGCAGGCGTGCATAACGTTCTGTCAAAAGCATACGGTTCTACTAACCCGATCAACATCGTTCGCGCGACTGTAGATGCACTGGTGCACATGAAGTCACCTGCGCAAATCGCAGCAAAGCGTGGCCTGAATGTTGACGAAATTCGGGGGTAATGCACCATGGCAACTAAAACTGTAAAAGTTACTCAGACTAAAAGCGGAATCGGTCGTTTACCGAAGCACCGTGCAACCCTAACGGGTCTTGGTCTGCGTCGCATTGGTCACACTGTTGAGCTAGAAGATACTCCTTCAGTTCGCGGTATGATCAATAAGGTCTACTACATGGTTAAAGTGGAGGATTAATAGATGCGTTTAAATACTCTATCTCCAGCTGCAGGCTCTAAGCATGCGCCAAAGCGTGTAGGCCGTGGTATAGGCTCAGGTCTAGGTAAAACAGCGGGTCGTGGCCATAAAGGCCAAAAGTCTCGTTCTGGTGGCGGTGTGCGCCCAGGATTTGAAGGTGGTCAAATGCCACTGAAGATCCGTTTACCTAAATTTGGTTTTACCTCGCGTCGCGCTATGGTAACAGCTGAAGTTCGTGTACTCGAACTAGCAAAAGTTAACGGTGATGTTATCGACTTAAACGCTCTGAAAGATGCGAACGTTATTACTCGCAACATCCAGTTTGCGAAAATTGTTCTTTCAGGTACCATTGAGCGCCCTGTGACTGTAAAAGGTCTGAAGGTAACCAAAGGTGCACGTGCAGCTATTGAAGCTGCCGGCGGTAAGATCGAGGAATAATACGTCGATGGCAAAACCAGGACTTGATTTAAAAAGCGCGAAAGGTGGATTTTCTGAATTGAAAGCTCGCCTCCTGTTCGTGATTGGTGCGATTATCGTCTTTAGGGCCGGTTCGTTTGTACCAATTCCTGGTATTGACGCAGCTGTATTAGCAGAGCTGTTTGCTCAGCAGAAAGGGACCATTCTGGGCATGTTTAACATGTTCTCGGGTGGCGCCCTTTCGCGTGCCTCTATCTTTGCATTAGGAATCATGCCGTATATTTCAGCATCGATTATTATGCAACTGTTGACTGTGGTACATCCTGCGCTCGCTGAATTGAAAAAAGAAGGCGAATCAGGACGTAAGAAGATCAGTCAATATACGAGATGGGGTACCTTAGTGCTGGGTACATTCCAGTCGATTGGTATTGCAACCGGGTTACCAAACTTAGTGCCAGGCCTTGTGGTCAACATTGGATTTGGGTTTTACTTTGTTGCAGTTGTGAGTTTGGTTACTGGAACTATGTTCCTTATGTGGCTGGGTGAACAAATTACCGAACGTGGTATAGGTAATGGTATCTCGATATTGATTTTCGCAGGTATTGTTGCTGGATTACCTTCCGCTATCGGCCAAACGGCTGAGCAGGCGCGTCAAGGTGACTTGAATGTGTTAGTATTGTTGTTGCTCGCGGTAATTGTGTTTGCAGTGACTTATTTTGTAGTATTTGTGGAACGTGGTCAGCGTCGAATCGTCGTTAACTATGCTAAGCGTCAGCAAGGCCGTAAGGTATTCGCTGCGCAAAGTACCCATCTACCGCTTAAAATAAACATGGCAGGTGTTATTCCGCCAATTTTTGCGTCAAGCATCATTTTGTTTCCTGGAACACTGGCTCAGTGGTTCGGTCAAAATGAGTCTATGTCATGGTTAAGTGATTTCTCACTTGCTGTGTCACCTGGACAACCGCTTTACTCATTATTATATGCAACAGCGATTATCTTTTTCTGTTTCTTCTATACTGCGTTGGTGTTTAACCCACGCGAAACAGCAGATAATCTGAAGAAGAGTGGTGCATTCATCCCTGGGATCCGTCCTGGAGAACAGACTTCGCGTTACATTGATAAAGTTATGACCCGTTTGACATTAGCAGGCGCGTTATACATAACCTTTATCTGCTTAATTCCGGAGTTCATGTTAATTGCGTGGAAAGTACAGTTCTATTTTGGCGGTACTTCGCTACTAATTATGGTAGTCGTAATCATGGACTTCATGGCTCAGGTTCAGACGCATATGATGTCTCATCAATATGAGTCTGTGATGAAGAAAGCTAACCTAGTAAACAAAGCGAATTTAGATCGCTTTGGTCGCTAAGTAGCTTTACGGAGTGATGAAATGAAAGTTCGAGCTTCCGTGAAGAAGATCTGCCGTAATTGCAAGATCGTCAAGCGTAGTGGTGTTGTACGCGTTATATGTGTTGAACCAAAACACAAACAGCGTCAAGGCTAAAAAGTAATTTGTTCAGCCCATGAATTGGGCTGGACAAAATTTTGTTTGCAAATCTGTTGACTGTCGAGTATCCTTTCGGGCTTTTCGCAGTTGGCCTTTAACTTTAAGGAGTGCATAGTGGCCCGTATCGCTGGCATTAACATTCCTGATCAAAAGCATACAGTCATCGCATTGACTGCAATTTTCGGCATAGGCCGTACTCGCGCTAGAGCAATATGCGCGGCTACAGCAATAGCTGAAACTGCTAAGATCAAGGAATTGAGCGAAGCTCAAATAGATATACTACGCGAAGAAGTCGCCAAATACATTGTAGAAGGTGACTTGCGTCGTGAGATTTCAATGAACATCAAGCGTCTTATGGATCTTGGTTGTTATCGTGGTCTCCGCCATCGTCGTAGCCTGCCTCTCCGTGGGCAACGTACTAAGACCAATGCGCGTACGCGTAAAGGTCCACGTAAACCCATTAGAAAGTAACGGGAAGGTAAAGCAATGGCTAAAGTTCCGTCACGTTCTCCGCGTAAGCGCGTACGTAAACAGGTTGCAGATGGCATGGCTCATATCCATGCATCTTTCAACAACACTATTGTCACCATTACAGATCGTCAAGGTAATGCGTTGTCATGGGCTACTTCAGGTGGTTCAGGTTTCCGTGGTTCACGTAAATCTACTCCATTTGCTGCACAGGTGGCTGCTGAGCGTGCAGGTGCTGCTGCTCAAGACTACGGTTTAAAAAACCTTGAAGTGTTTGTGAAGGGTCCAGGTCCAGGTCGTGAGTCAGCCATTCGTGCGCTGAACGCTGTTGGTTATAAAATAACTAACATTACCGATGTGACGCCGATCCCTCATAATGGTTGTCGTCCTCCTAAAAAGCGTCGTGTATAACGCCGTTTCGTTAGGATAGTTGGAGAAAGATCATGGCAAGATACTTGGGTCCCAAGCTCAAGCTCAGCCGCCGAGAAGGTACAGACCTTTTCTTAAAAAGCGGTGTGAGAGCAATCGATTCAAAGTGTAAACTGGAAACTGCACCTGGACAACATGGCGCTCGTAAGCCACGTTTATCAGAGTACGGCACTCAGTTGCGCGAAAAACAAAAAGTTCGTCGTATTTATGGCGTGTTAGAAAAACAATTCCGTAACTACTACAAAGATGCTGCACGTACTAAAGGCAACACAGGTCAAAACCTGCTTCAGCTTTTAGAAATCCGTCTCGATAACGTCGTTTATCGTATGGGCTTCGGTGCAACTCGTGCAGAATCACGTCAGCTAGTAAGCCATAAATCAATTATGGTTAACGGTCGTGTTGTTAACATTCCATCATTCAAAGTGTCTGCGAATGATGTTGTAAGCATCCGCGAGAAGTCACGCACTCAAGCTCGTATCAAAGCGGCTTTAGAAGTGGCAGCTCAACGCGAGAAGCCTACATGGGTTGAAGTAGACAATACGAAAATGGAAGGTGCTTTCAAGCGCGTTCCAGAACGTAGCGATTTGTCTGCGGATATTAACGAACAGCTGATCGTCGAGCTTTACTCTAAGTAAAGCTAACAAACAAGAGAGGACACAATGCAGGGTTCTGTTACAGAATTTCTTAAACCGCGTCTCGTTGATATCGAGCAGGTTAACTCAACACGTGCCAAGGTTACATTGGAACCACTTGAGCGTGGTTTCGGCCACACTTTAGGTAACGCGTTGCGTCGCATCCTATTGTCGTCTATGCCCGGCTGCGCGGTTACCGAAGTCGAGATTGACGGTGTACTGCACGAATACAGCAGTAAGGAAGGCGTTCAAGAAGATATCCTTGAAATACTGTTAAACCTGAAAGGGTTAGCAGTGACTATCGAGGGTAAAGACGAGGCTATGCTTACGTTGAGCAAGTCCGGCGCAGGCCCTGTCATCGCAGCAGATATCACGCATGATGGTGATGTCACTATCGTGAATCCTGATCATATTATCTGTCATCTGACAGGTAATAATGATATCAGCATGCGTATTCGCGTTGAGCGTGGTCGTGGTTATGTACCTGCATCTGCTCGTGCACAGACCGAAGACGATGATCGCCCAATCGGCCGTTTGCTGGTTGATGCTTCTTTCTCGCCAGTTGCACGAATTGCCTACAATGTAGAAGCAGCACGTGTAGAACAGCGTACTGACTTAGATAAACTCGTTATTGATATGACCACAAACGGTACTATTGATCCTGAGGAAGCTATCCGTCGTTCTGCAACTATTCTGGCTGAACAGCTAGATGCATTTGTTGAACTACGTGACGTGTCTGAGCCAGAGTTGAAAGAAGAGAAACCGGAGTTCGATCCGATTCTGCTGCGTCCTGTCGACGATTTAGAGCTAACTGTACGTTCGGCTAACTGCTTGAAAGCCGAAGCGATTCATTACATCGGAGATCTGGTACAGCGTACTGAAGTTGAGTTGCTGAAGACCCCTAACTTAGGTAAGAAATCTCTTACTGAAATTAAGGATGTTTTAGCTTCTCGCGGACTGTCGTTAGGTATGCGTCTGGAAAACTGGCCTCCAGCTAGTTTAGCAGATGACCTATAAGTCTCAGGTTTGTACAGATTTAGGTTATAAGGATTAGGTCATGCGCCATCGTAAGAGTGGTCGTCAACTAAACCGTAACAGCAGTCATCGCCAAGCCATGTTTCGCAACATGGCCGGTTCACTAGTTCGTCATGAGATCATCAAGACAACTGTGGCCAAAGCGAAAGAACTGCGTCGCGTAGTTGAGCCTCTGATAACACTTGCTAAGAGTGACAGCGTTGCAAACCGTCGTTTAGCGTTTGCACGTACTCGCGACGCTGAAGTCGTCGGTAAGTTATTTACTGAGTTGGGTCCACGTTACCAGGAACGTCCTGGTGGCTATACCCGTATCCTTAAGTGCGGTTTACGTGCTGGTGATAAAGCCCCTATGGCTTACATCGAGCTAGTTGGTCGCCCAGAAGCTGCTCAAGCTGTTGATGTTGAAGCTGAGTAAGTTAAGGTTACACTTTTAAAAAGCCGGGCATCGCCCGGCTTTTTTATGCCTTCTTTTCATGACTTAATCCCAAACTATATCAATTCCATTAATGATATTTCTATTCATTAAGTGGTCGGCGCTATCCATTGTCTAGGACACAATTTGCTCACCCTTTCTTTCTTCTCAATGAAGACATTCCATGCGATGGAACATTGTTCAACAATGTCGTCATAACCAATAAAACTGCGGTCGGCCAACACATTTTGGCGTAGGCATTGCCAAACTTGCTCTATCGGATTCAGTTCTGGTGAGTAAGGAGGCGGCTTGAGGACGGTCAGATTATCAAAGTCGTCGGCTAACGCTTGTTGATGCCAGCGAGGGCCGTCCATGATGACCAGTGCGTAGATCCCAAATGCCGTCGCAGCCGAAGTGAACTTCAAATATTGGTACGTATATCCGCTGTTTGCATGTGGGGCAATAATGACTTTGGTTGCGCCACATGCAGGGAATGGCGTCATTAAATACGCCGATTCAAACTGTTGCTGCCTTACTGGGTGGACGTGCCCCTTTCTTAGCCTAAGTGCGGGCGGTGATATTTTGTTGACCAAATTTGGCTTCATCTTGAAACCACATATTAATGTGTTCGCGGCCCATGTAATGGTCAAGTATTTCTGGAGGGATGTTAAGCTGCTTTTTAAAAGTGCCTTGAGTCACATTGAGTGGAGAGGGTGCGTGGTTAGCTATAAAGGCTCTGCTAAGGACACCGTACTCTGAGCAGAAAGATTTCTTGCTGTATTAAGACTATTTCCTTTGTTGGCGTTAGAACTACAGCATCTTAATAATACGCGATTAAATAATTTCTCAGCAGTTCACTGTTATAG
>NZ_FTNN01000016.1 GCF_900156405.1 Shewanella morhuae | reverse complement strand
CGAATTATTATTAACGTGGTCTCAAAGAGACACGGTAATAAACAGAATTTGCTTGGTGACAATAGCCTTGTGGAACCACCTGATCCCATCCCGAACTCAGCAGTGAAACGCAAACGCGCCGATGGTAGTGTGGGGTCTCCCCATGTGAGAGTAGGTCATCGCCAAGCGCCTAATTTAGGTTAATGTGTAAGCGTTAACTTAAAGGAGCGGTAGTTCAGTTGGTTAGAATACCGGCCTGTCACGCCGGGGGTCGCGGGTTCGAGTCCCGTCCGCTCCGCCAACATAAAGAGATAAGCCTCATCGAAAGATGAGGCTTTTTTCGTTATGTTTTTTAATAACAAATTTACCTATTTATCCGATGTTTAGTAAGCGTCTAGGCAACTACATCTACTTTTTAAAATTCCATAGTAATACCATTTATATTAATTAACTGGTCAACATTGCCCATTGTCTTGAGCACAATTTGCTCACCCTTTCTTTCTTCTCAATTAAGCTATTCCATGCGATGGAGCATTGCTCAACAATATCGTCATAACCACTAAAACAGCGATTGGCCAACACATTTTGGCGTAGCCATTGCCAGACTTGCTCTATGAGATTGAGTTCGGGTGAGTAAGGAGGCAGCTTGAGGACGGTCAGATTATCAAAGTCGTCGGCTAACGCTTGTTGATGCCAGCCAGCGCCGTCCATGATGATCAGGGCGTGGCGCCCAAATGTCGTAGCAGCAGAAATTAACTTCAAATGTTGGTACATGTATTCGCTGTTAGCATGCGGGGCAATAATCGCTTCTGTTGCGCCAGTTGCAGGACAGACTGCGCCATATAAATACGCCGATTCAAACTTGTTGCTGCCTTACTGCGCGTGGACGTGTCCCTTTCTTGGCCCAAATACGGGTAGTAGTATTTTGTTGACCAAATCTGGCTTCATCTTGAAACCAAACATCAATGCGATCGAGCGCAACATGCCCCGGGGTGTCACGGATCGTTGCCATTAGGAAGTTTTTTAAAAGCTTCTTGCACAGCTTCCGATTGTTTCGGGTGGCGAGAGCGAGTGGTTATCCATGAAAAACCCAATTGATGAAGTAAACAGTAGATATTAGCTTGTTTGAATATCACGCAAAATTCAGACTGAATAAAATGGCTGAGATCCTTAGCCATGAGTCTCCCGCCTTGCTTAGAGAGGCTTCGTTGCTGTACGAATGCTTTAGTTCATACTTTGTAAGGTGAGAAAGTGACGACTTATTAGATCATATAATTAAAGTAATTGGCGTTATTCTACCTGCTTTTTATGGATAAATTGAACTGTTGTTAATCGTTTCTTTAGGCTACTAATTCTTATTTTTATACAACCAGTTAATTATTTACATGCAGATCTCGCTAACAGCGATAAGTCCTTTTGCTTAGTGATTAATTTCCCGTTAGCATATAAAACCAATTCCTATTAAAGGCTTTATGCCAGTTATGTTTCGTAAGCTTTCACTCGCGGTACTACTTCCCCTTTGCATGCTAACGCTATATTTAGTGTTAGTCATAGGTGAATACCTGTTTGAAAGTGAGCAGGTACTGGTGGAGCTTGCTCAACGACAGTCAGCATTAATTAAACAACAATTATTTCGTATGCAGAATGTGGTTCAATCAGCGCAATCTTCTCAGGATGTAGAGCGTATTGAGCAAGAGGTTGCTTTGACTGGGCTTGATACGAACACTATGGTTTATATCCTAGTCGATGCAGAGAGCCGAATTCGTTTTGCAAACCATACTGTGTGGCGTGACAGCAACGCGATACAAGTTATTGATGGTTTTGATGCCGCAAGACATCAAGTAGTGACTCAGGCTTTTCTTCCCCAGATTTTAGTTAATTTTCAACGCTTAACGATTCAAGCTTACTATCCCGTTATCCCGCAGTATGGTGGAGCGATAGATTTGATCTATTTAGAGTCTGATTTAGCTCCTTTGGCAATTGAAGCATCCTCAAAATTGCAGCAACGTTTTATACGGATTTGGGGGATTGGAGGTCTGCTATTAATCGGCTTCACCTTGATGCTATATTTTTTAGTCATTCGTCCATTACATATATTGAGTCAGGCTGCAAAAAATGTTGGAACATCTGCTTTTTCTGTATTGATTCCTTGGGGGTCATCGGAGGTTTTATCATTAAAATCAAGTTTACAGCAAGCACATCAGCGGTTAGAGCGGACAGTTCAGCAACTCAATGACAGTGAGCTGCGTTGGCTATTTGCGGTGGAAAGCTCACGCAATGGTATTTGGGATTGGAATATTAGTACTGGTGAAGTTTTTCTTTCTGATCGTTGGAAGGGGATGATTGGTTATGCACCAGATGAATTGGCGGAGGTATTTTTGACATGGGAAACTCGTTTACACCCGGACGATAAACATAGTGTATTAGATGCTTTGCAAGAATACGTGAGTGGTAAGAGTAAAGAGTTTGAAAGTGTGCATCGTTTGCTACATCGAGATGGGCATTACGTCTGGGTACTGGATCGAGGAATGCTGGTCGATTGGGATCCTCAAGGCCGTCCTACACGTATGATAGGCATTCATATCGACGTGTCTGAAAGTGCAAAGAATCATGCCGCAATTACTGCGCTTGTCGATCAATCGGTCGCGGGTCGAAAGATGTTACCTGATGTCTTTATGGCGCGTTTGTCGCAGTTTTTAATCGAAGGAAATAGTGCCGGTCAGTGGGGTGCATTGTTCCTTGTTGAGATTGATAGTTTAGGTTTGGTTACAACATTGAGTTCACATGAATTAGAACGATTAATGACGCAAGTTGTTGCTAGGTTATCGAGCTATTTCACTGAAAACGTTATTGTGACTTTGCTAGAATCAGGTCATTTTGTGTTACTTGCGAAGGATTTAGCAATAGATGCTGCTATTGCTGCGCGTCGCTCTTTAGCGATTGCCAGCGAGTTACGCCAAGTGATTGCCAGACCGTTTCACTATGGCTGTCATTACTTTGAGCTTAACTCGAATATCGGTATTTGTTTATTGGATAGTATAGAAATGCTAGATTCTGCTCTAGTCATGTATCGAGCTGAATTAGCCGTATTAAATGCTAAGAAAACCGATCAAGCAGGATGCGCTTTTTATCATTCAGAAATGGACTTACATCAGAGCCGCGATGAACAATTGTTACGAGAGTTACAGGAGGCATTAAAAAAAGAAAGTCTGACGTTAATGTTTCAGCCCGTGATGAATGTGAATAGTGAACTGATTTCTGCCGAAGTGCTTACTCGCTGGTATCGCGCTGATGGAGAGTATATTGCTCCTGCAGAATTTATTGCGTTAGCAGAGCAAGGGGGGGGTAATTACTCAGCTTGATCTTTGGGCCACTAAAAGAGTATGCCAATTTATTCAACAATCGGAGCAGCAAGGCCGATCGTTGCCTACGCTAACGCTAAATATCAGTACATTCTCCTTTGGTCAGGCAGATTTTATCGATGCATTCGTTACGCTCGTGAAGGAATATGAGGTTACCAACGAACAATTGGGTATTGAACTCAACGAGACGGCACTATTGATGCAGCCACAGTTTGTTGAGCAGCGAATTCGTAAGTTAGTTGATGCAGGTGTGAGTATCGTACTCGATCATTTTGGTTCTGGCTCGAGTGCCTTGAACTGCCTTATTAACCAGCCATTAGCGGCGGTTAAGTTGGATATAAGTTGTGTTGAGTCGTTAATCAGCATGCCGCAAAGAGTGAATGCACTAATCGTCTCTGCACGGCAGTTCAATTTGGGGGTTATCGCTAAAGGTGTCGAATCTCCTGAGCAATATCAAGCCTTTGCTGAACTTGGCTGTGATAGTTATCAGGGCTATTTATTTAGCCGAGCACTAAACCAAACAGATTTTATTCAGCTTGTTAATTCTTTCCTTCAGCGGCGTAGTGTGTAAAAAAATCAAGTACATTATTTAATGCTTGGTTGCGATAGGCATCCTTTTCTATAAAAATCTCATGAGCGGCACCAGTAATGACCTTTAATTGGCAATGGGCACTTACGGCGAGATTTTGAGCCGCATTATCAACAATTCTATCTTCACTAGCCTGTAATACCAGTATGGGAGTGTCCATTTTTGCCGTAGCTATAACGCAGGCATCTGCCGCATTTAGGGCTTCAATTAACCAACGGTTGGTGGGGGAGCCTAATTGCAATTTAGGCACTGCATCATATAACTCTCGGTAAGCTTGATATCTACTTTGGCAGTGAGTTAGCTCATTATTGTTGAATGATACAGGTTTATAATTTTGCCCTCCAAGCACATAGTTAGGCTCACCACCATTGAGTGTGCTATCAAGTTTGCTAGCTAACCAACGCACGATTTTTTTTGGCATCGGTAATTTGATGCCATACATGGGTGCAGAAAAAGCAGCAGCCGTAAAAATTTTAGGATACTGTCTTAAATAGAGTGTACCAATCGCCCCACCCATAGAATGGCCGAGCAGCAGTAATGGTTTGTTGTTTTGTGGTAATACCTTTGTGTGTATAAACAACGCAAAATCATCGACATAATCAGTAAATTTTTGCACATGACCCATATGAGGATTGCTTGTCATCCGATCCGATAGGCCTTGGCCACGGTGATCAATAGCATAAACCGAGTAACCTTGTTGGTATAAGTCGAAGACTAATTCTTGGTATTTTAAATAGGATTCAACGCGGCCACTGCTGATGACGATAGTGGCATGTGCTTGTGGGTGCTCAACCATCATATAAGCCAGCGTGATACCATCGGCTGCGATCAGTGTGTCTTGCACAACGCTTTGCCAGAAAGCTTGTTGCTCTGAGGTATTTAAATCGTGTTCAGTTGAAAAAATCGCTTTGGCTTGGCTCATACTCAGTCGAAATCACTTGGTTTGAATGGTTTGCTAGAGTGTAACAGACAACCATGGGAGTCTGAAAATACCGACTCCCATGGTTTTGACTAATTAGAGCGTCGCTTTCTTAGAGTCAATAAAATCATTAATTTGCTGTTCGAGAATTGGCATAGGTACTGAGCCATTTTCGAGCACTGCATCATGGAAGGCACGAATATCAAATTTATCGCCGAGTTCCTGTTCAGCCTTAGCGCGTAACCGCTTGATGGTTAACTCACCAATCTTGTAGGATAAGGCTTGTCCTGGCCATGAAATGTAACGGTCAATTTCAGTGGTAACATTATGCAATGATAACGCGGTATTACTCGCCATAAAGTTGATAGCTTGCTGACGACTCCACCCTTGGGCATGCATGCCGGTATCAACAACTAAGCGCGCCGCGCGCCACATTTCATAGGTTAAACGCCCAAAGTTACTATAAGGATCTTGATAGAAACCCGCCTCTAAGCCTAAGTATTCGCAATATAGTCCCCAACCTTCACCAAAGGCAGAGATATAACCATAACGACGAAAGTCAGGGAGTGACGTTAGCTCAGAGTTGAGTGAAATTTGTAGATGATGACCGGGTACAGCTTCGTGCAAAGTTAGCGCTTCTAGCTCGTAGAGTGGGCGCTTATCTAACGCATAAGTGTTAACCCAATAGTAACCGGGTTCGTCATCGCTATTAGAACCTGAATACCGTCCTGTGGTGTATTTTGGCGCAATTTCAGCGGGAACCGGCGCTATACCATAAGTTTTACGTGGGAGTTTACCAAAGTATTTAGGTAGCATTGCATCGGCTTTTTTAGCGACAAAGGCTGCTTCTTTGAGTAACTGTTCGGCACTGGTGGTGTAGAACTGTGGATCGGTCCGTAGGAAATGTAAAAAGTCGGCAAAGCTGCCCTTAAAGCCAACGGACTTGATGACTTGTTCCATCTCTTGACGAATACGCTGTACTTCTTTTAACCCCAGCTCATGCACTTGCGCCGATGTCATATTTAAGGTCGTATAGTAGCGTACCCGATTTTCATAAAACTCTGCGCCGTTAGGTAAGCTGTTGGCGGCGATATTTTCCCGAGCATTAGGAATGTACTCTTGGGTCATGAAGTTATAAAAGTTTTGGTACAGCGGTAACACTTTTTGTTCAACTAAGGCGCGACCCTCTTGGGTTAGCTGAGCTTTTTGTGCCTCAGTGAAATAGCTGGGGTATTGCGTAAAAGGTTTGAAATAACCGCTCTTTTCCACAGGGACGATATAAGCACTGATACTGTCTTCAAAGCCATTAAGTGTCACTTTAGGCGGTGTTATTCCCTCGGCTAATCCTTGTTTTAGCCAATGAGTTTGCTGGGCGAAATAAGTGGGGAGTGCATTGAGTTTGGCAATATAGTTGCGGTAATCCTCAAGGGTGTTGAATCTACCTTGTGCGATTGACGTGATATAAGCGTGGAAACCACTTTCCGCCGTAATGGGCAAGTAATAATCTTTAAAGCGATACAGGTCGACATCGTTTTGGATCTGATCTTCCAGTATTTGCGCGTTAATCCTATCTTCTTTACTCAAGCTGCTGTGGTCGAGTGCTTTGAGCTGCGCTAATACTGCGATTTGGCCTTGATTGAGCTTAGCGAGCGCCGCTGGCGAAAGATCTGCTATCTTTCCTGCTGCACTGGCATTACCCATGCTGTAAGCCATTTCAGGGCTCGCGCTGAGCTGTAATTGCCAGCTTTGGTCGATAATAGCCTGTAGCGCGGGAGCAATGGGCTCAACTTGCGATTGAACTGCCGATATTGTTTGTGGCGCTACGGGTTGAATATTGTTTGTGGTTTGAGTGGCGCTGCAGGCGCTGAGTGCGCATATCAATAAACTGGGGGTTAAGAGTTTGTGCATGTAAGATCCCTGATATTTTAGTTATTCAAGTCATTATGCCTGATGGATACAGCAGTGCCTTGTATGGATATTAAGCAGAATTGTGACTGAATGTGAATTTAAATGCGTTTGGCGCATAAATGCCCCTGAAAATGCATGTTAAACTTAGTGTCCGCCCGCGACCAAATAACAAAAGCATTGGCTGGGTAGTTCAAATAGGGGTTAAATATGATTGATACATCCATTCCATTGGTAGATTTGCATCGTCACCTAGACGGTAATGTACGAGTAAACACCATTTGGGAACTAGGACACCAACACGGCATTGCGCTACCTGCCGATTCTTTAGAGGCTCTTGCTCCTTTTGTGCAAATTCAAGGCAAAGAAACTAGCTTAGTCGCCTTCTTAAAGAAGCTCGATTGGATGGTTGCCGTACTTGCAGATTTGGATGCGGTTAAACGCGTTGCATATGAAAACGTCGCCGATGCGGCGTTGTCTGGCTTAGATTACGCTGAGCTACGTTTTAGTCCTTACTATATGGCCATGAACCATAAGTTACCGATTGAGGGCGTTGTTGAAGCGGTAATCGACGGCGTTAAAGCGGGCATCAAAGACTACAATGTGAAGATTAATCTGATTGGTATAATGTCACGCTCATTCGGTCAAGCTGCTTGTACTCAAGAACTTGAAGGCTTACTCGCCCATAAACAACATCTCGTGGCGATGGACTTGGCAGGCGATGAATTAGGTTTCCCTGGAGAGTTATTTAACGATCACTTTAAGCGTGTGCGTGATGCTGGCCTTGCGATTACGGCCCATGCCGGTGAAGCGGCGGGTTCACAAAGTATGTGGCAAGCGATTCAAGAACTTGGGGCTACGCGAATTGGTCATGGTGTGAACGCAATTCACGATCCTAAGCTGATGGAATACCTTGCTAAGCATCGTATCGGTATTGAATCTTGCCCAACCAGTAACTTGCATACTTCTACAGTGGCCTCTTATGCTGAACATCCTTTTAGAACCTTTATGGATGCCGGTGTATTAATAAGCCTTAATACTGATGATCCTGGTGTGAGCGCTATCGATATTAATCACGAGTATCGTATTGCTAAATCTGAACTCAAATTAACCGATGCTGAGCTCGCACAGGTGCAACGCAATGGCGTAGAAATGGCCTTTTTATCAGACAGTGAGCGCAAAGCGCTGTATGCCGCTAAGGCGTAAGTCAGTTTTAAGTATTTGAAAAATTGGTCAATAAAAAATCCGACTCTAGGTCGGATTTTTATCATCAATATTAGCAACTGCGGCCATAGGTGCTTTAGATCACGCGCGAAAACTGTTGCTGACGTGCTTTTTGACGGTAATAAAGGTCAAAGCACATACAAATATTACGGATCAACAAACGGCCTGTTGGGCTGATAGTGATCTGCCTATCAACGATTTCAACTAACTGATCATTGATAAATGTCTGCATCAACTTAAGATCTTCAGCAAAATAGGTTTCAAAGTTAATCCCTAGCTTCTCATCGATTTTCGCCATATCTAATTCAAAATGACAAATCAGCTGCTTAATCACTACGCGGCGAATTTCATCGTCACGGTTTAGGCTACAACCTTTCCACAGAGCATGGCCCGCATTTTCTATAGCGTCATAATAAGGACGGATATCTTTTTGGTTTTGTGCATAGCAGTCACCAATCTGACTGATAGACGAAACGCCAAGCCCTAGCAAATCGCATTCTTCTTGGGTGGTATAACCTTGGAAGTTACGGTGCAGTTTGCCTTCGCGTTGTAATTTGGCTAACTCGTCATCGGGTCTCGCAAAGTGGTCCATACCAATATATTGGTAACCTGCACCAGTTAAGGTCTCGATAGTTTGGTGTAGCATTTCGAGTTTTTGTTTTGGGGAAGGCATATGCTCATCTTTGAGCTTACGCTGAGCAGCAAAACGCGCAGGTAAGTGAGCATAGTTAAATACGGATAAACGGTCAGGCGATAAATCTAAAACACGCTGCATAGTGACCGCAAACGTCTCTGGTGTTTGATGAGGCAAACCGTAGATTAAATCTATGTTGGTTGACACAAAGCCCATGGCTTTAGCTTTGGCCATCAGATCAAAAATAAACTGCTCATCTTGTTCACGGTTAACGGCAATTTGCACTTGTTTATTGAAATCTTGTACGCCGATAGAGATACGGTTAAAGCCGGCCTCTTTAAGGGTATCAAGCATAGAAAGCTCAATTTCACGGGGATCGACTTCAATCGAAAATTCGCCTTTATCTGCAAAATTAAAGTTGGCTTTAATTAATGCCGTTAGCGTAAGAATCTGTTCTGGGGTTAAGAAAGTTGGTGTGCCGCCGCCCCAATGCATTTGTGTCACACTGTAATGCTTAAACAGCGGTGCACGTTTAATAATTTCTTGGCTTAAGTATTCAATATACTGATCGGCTTTATGCTGATGACGAGTAATGACTTTATTACAGCCGCAGTAATAGCAAAGCTTGGCGCAGAACGGGATATGAATATACAGCGACAGTTTATCACTTTTGCTATGTTCAATAGCCGTGAGCAGGTTTTGTTCGGTGAATGCATCATCGAACTCCAGTGCCGTTGGGTAAGAGGTATAACGGGGACCGCTGTAGTTATATTTTTCGATCATCGATTGATCCCAGCTAATCTGAGTGGGCTGCTTCAAGATGTGTCCTCCGAGGGGTAAATTAGCAACAGGCGAAGTATGCAAGGTTCTTTAGTAAATAACCTTGATCTATGTTGTAAAAATGAGGTCTGTTTTTTTAGAAATGACACAATATTGACTAAACCATGACGTTTATCTGTAGCTGATAGGTTATTTTGCGCGCAGGGTGAGATGAATGTTTAAAAGCAGCCAAGGGGGGAGGTAGTGGCTAAGATAACGTTAAAGCTAACCTCAAAACTACCTAATTAAGCCGTTTTGAGGCTGAGATAGTAGTCGTTTAATGCATTGCTTTGGGTTGGTAGTCTGAAAGTTTTTTCGCATCATCGCTAATGCCTTGCTCTAATGCCGCTTCAGACTTCATTCTGATTAAGTCTAACTTCATTCTTTGCTGCTTTGGTAAGGCTTGTCGGGCATCCATAATGGGATGTTCTTTGATGAGTTCAAAGTGTTGGAATAGTGAAGGGTACTCAGGAGCCACACGTTCACTTAAGGATAAAATTTCAAATAATCGACCAATCCGAACAACGCCTTCAGAGATTTCACAACGATCTTCAATCATTGCCGTCGCAATATAGCGGATATCATCTAAAACTTTAGCTCGTTTCGCGTTCGCAGTGACTTCTCGCTCCGCTTGTTCGGTCTGTTGACGTTTTTTTTGCTGTTTGAGTTTCAAAATTAAGAAGGCGGCATAGCTACTTAGCGCAACGATGATGATCAAACCGAGAATAATAATAGCGGTAGGCACAAAGACTCCTTATATGAACGGCATAAGGGTCATAGTACAAATACTACAACCCCTATGGCTTAGCAGTTAGAACTTGTCTTGATAATCTTTGAGCAAGTCCGCACCGGATTCAAACTTATCGAACAACTCATCGTCAGACAAAGATTTAGCTGGAGATGAAGGCACATCAGCATCCATATCGTCGCTAATTCCAAGCTTAACCATTAGAGTCTCAATTTTATTTAGCTGTTGATCTAACCATTTTTGGTCAACATCATTAAGATCGCGACCTTCTTCTAGCATATCTAGTAATTGGTTAAGTCTCGGATCTTCTTCCAATTTCAGCAGTTTTTGTTCGTCAGTCAGCTTAGCTTGCTTTACTTTAGGCTGAGTAGCTTTATCTGTTACCGCTGCAACTGGAATCGCTAATGCCACCGGTTTTTTGCTACCATGACGAGGATCTTTTTTCTTAGCTGCCTGCTGTTGCGGCGCTTGCGCTAAAATTAAGCCTTCATTATGGCGACTACCTGATTTATTACCTGATTCTTTCTCTTTGCGTTTGCCAGTAGCCACTGCGCGATCTTGCTTTTTCACTCTTGGCTGCAACTTAGGGCTGTTCTCGCCGCCCTTGCGTGTTTTCTTGCTACGAGACATGGTCTTCTCAATTGTTTACAACGTATGGCCCTGCAGACTAAGGTTGAGCTTATCTACAAGGTGCGAAATTAGGCCGAGTGTTATACCAGATTATGATGTTTTTTGCATCAAAACGAGATCCTTTGCGGCAAATAATAGCTCAAAATCGCTATTGTTTGCTAGGTACTCGAAGGTTTCTCGCTGGTAAAAGCTCACATGGGTAAGGTTGTTCTTATAATGCCACTTAGCAAAACCATCCAATTCAGTCAGTAATGGCGTGCTTATCGCCAACCAACCACCACAACGCAGTAGTCGAGTGAGTAAAGCCCACTCTTTTATTGGATACTGAAAATGCTCAAAAACCCGGTAACAGCAGATAAAATCATATTGTTGCTTTAGAGCATCATGATTAGGAGCAAAAAAGGGATCATATTGATTTAATTTGTGGCCCGCATTTTCTATGGTTGCTAGGCTTTTGTTATCGAGAGTGCGTCCAAAATTCAGCCCCAATAAACTGCCAGCCTGTTGCTGCTCTAATTGTGCTAACAGCGGCAAAATAAATTGCGATAACTGTTTTTGCTTTGATGCAATACGTGAGCGGCCATATCTTTGTTTCTCAGCCGCTGGAGGTAAATGGCTATTAGCATCGGCAAAGGTTAACTCACATGTCTTGCAGACATAAAAACTCCGCTTTCTATCTTGATAAAGGAGTCGTGTTTGACTGTTATGACAAAGAGGGCATCTGCGCATTGAGTCTGCTGAAATGGTGATTAAGGCTTTGATTGTACCAATTATATTGGTTGAGTGCACATTTTAGGCTTTGGCGGTGTATTGCACCAAAGAAAAAAGGCGGCAGTTAAACTGCCGCCTTATAAAGGGTGCTTTAGCACCTTATCCTGATTCCAAGTATCCATACTTGCTATGCGACTTTCCCGGTCGGTATCCTTCTTTTTTTTACTGCTTTCCCTGCATTTTATTGTTAATGGTCTTCCAGACACTTTATTTTTTTCTGTTGCCATCCTGACCACAGTTTCCGTAGATAGTCTCGCGACACATCTTTTATAGCATCGTCGTCTTTGACGTTTAGTTAACCATCCTTGTTACTTAAGTATCTTCCAGTGATAACAAGCATCCAGCCAGTGCATCCTAAGCTTATCGCTTCCTTTGCTACAGTTTACATCGTGTAAACTGATGTCCTGATGGGGGCAAGTTACCCTGAGTGCAAGGTGTTTTGCTAGAAGCAAATTGGCGTTATCGGCCATCCCTTACAAAATAGTACTGACCTGGATCTCAAGTTGAAATCACGACTCTTGTTATTATTATATAGAGTGGTCTTAAGTATATTATTGTTATTAGTTGTCTTTATTCTTATATCTTGAATGTCAATGATACCGAAACCTGTGAGTTATTATTAATCTTTTTATACAAACAGATGGGTTTATCTCGGTACGGGGCTTATTAAACAGAAATCTGTGATCTATGTCAAGCACGAATCTTTGCAGTTTACGTCCACGTCAACTTGGTGGTGTAAAAAAAGGGTGACAGTACACCCTTTTAAAATTACTAAACTAAGATTACTTCAGAGTAGAAAGGTATTTAGATAAAGCATCAATATCATTATCGCTTAATTTTTTAGCGACATCTTGCATCATACCGTTCAGATCGTTATGACGACCCACTTCACGGAATTTTGTTAGCTGGATTTTGATATAACTAGCGTGCTGGCCTGCTAATGTCGGGAAACCAGCAAGCTCAGCGCCTTTACCATCTGGACCATGACATGCCATACAAGCAGTGATACCACGAGAAACATCGCCGCCTTTATAAAGTTTAGCGCCTAACTCAGGGACATCTTTTGCTTCAGCCACTTGAATCGCTTGGCTAGAAAAATATGCGCTAATATCGAGAATATCCTGATCGCTTAGAGGCATTGCCATGCCACTCATGATAGGATCCATACGACCATCTTTACCGCCCGTTTGTGCTGCACTACGGAAATCATGTAGTTGCTTTTGGAGGTAAGTGGCGTGTTGGCCCGCAAGTTTAGGGTACATATCGATCATACTGTTACCGTCCATACCGTGGCAGGCTGAACAGACAATGATTTTCGTTTTTCCCGCTTCAGCATTACCTTCAGCAATCGCAGGTGAAGATATGGCGGCAATTACAACAGACAGCGCAAGAGCTAGCTTTTTCATGGCGTTCCAACTTCTGGTTAAGATTATTATCCTGAGCTTACTAGGGTGACCCGCAAGCGTGGTAAAATATGATTAATGTGATCGGAGTAATATTTTACACGAAAACGTGGGAAAGTAAGTAATTCTTCATAAATTATGGTATTGCGTAAAAAATTTTGGAGTAAATAGTGACTGAATCTCGTATAGATTTTCGTAGGGCGAAGTTTTTAATCAGTGCACCTGACATTGCACATTTGGATCAATATCTGCCCGGCGATGTTGGTGTTGAGATTGCATTTGCTGGCCGCTCTAATGCTGGAAAGTCTAGTGCCCTCAATGCATTAACGGAACAAAAAAGTTTGGCTAGAACGAGTAAAACGCCTGGTCGAACCCAATTGATTAACGTATTTGAGTTAGATGCTCAGCGCCGTTTAGTTGATTTGCCGGGCTATGGTTTTGCACAAGTTCCACTTGCATTGAAAAATAAATGGCAGCAAGCATTGGGTGAATATTTGCAAAAGCGTGCTTGCTTAAGTGGTGTAGTGGTTCTAATGGATATACGTCATCCGCTGAAAGATTTAGATATGCAGATGATCAAGTGGGCGGTAGCGAGTGAGATTCCAGTGTTAGCTTTGCTGACAAAATCAGACAAATTAGCTCAAAGTGCTAAGATGAAAACCGTCAATGAAGTACGTCTTACGTTGAGTGAGTTTGGTGACTGGGTACAAGTTGAACCTTTCTCATCACTGAAAGGAACGGGAAAGCCTAAAGTGTTAGCGATTCTAAATGAATGGTGTCACCCACAATGGTTGACTGATGAGCTCGCTGCAATGAATAACGCCGAATAATATCACCTGCTTTGGCATACATGGTCGAGTTTGACTGTGTATGTCGTTCCTCTGTTTTTGTGCTATTTTCCTCTTTTTAAGCTTTATCCCCATTACTTTTCGTCAATTTCAGGCAAAAAAATAGCCGATGACAGTGTCAACGGCCAAAATATTAGCTCTTTTGGGGAGAAGCTAAATTCAACAAGACTCAAGCACCACTAAATTATCTTCAATGGCTCTTAATACCTTTAGCATACAGTCTATTAAGTCTTTATTAAAGTAAATACTCTAAAATTTACTTTAATCTTGAAAAAAGAGCAAAAAAAAGCCTCAGCAAACAAGTTGCTGAGGCGCCAGAATTTGGCTCATCACTATAAGTGAAATAAAGGTCTGAAAGATAGAACATCTTAACCTCTGTACCCTACGCAGAGAATAATACGCTATTTATCTTTAAATGAGAAACAGTTTTTCCAAAAAAGAGCTAATTATGTGCGGTTGGTCTCAAGTCTAGAGTAAAAAAGCACCTGTAATTGATCTTGAAATTTCATTAAAAATGCTCAATCAGCTGATTTAGCGAGGTAATTAGAAAATTTAATACAAAATAGATCAATATTTGAAATTTAATGTTTTTACTCTAAATCTAGCTTAACGTTTTAGTGTACGCGTAAGAGAACAACCGTTATGACATTTTTAAACATATATGGCTGGCTTTAACGCCATTTCGATTCGTGTAGTCACACCCTTGAGTCTCCATCTGCTGCTGCAGTGTATCGATGAGCTCTACTGCTAAATGAATCAGGTAAAGATTGTTTGGTAGTGAGTCATGGTTTGTGTCGTCTGTTAAGTTGCGCTGCGCTTAACGAACTAGCGTGTTCGGAATACAGATTGTTTGGCTATGAGTCATACATTGTGCTGCCGATTCAGTTTTTATTAACTTAATGTATTGTGAAAAGATAATTTGCGCACAGTGATAAAAGGGGCTCAATATTGATGTGCTTAGAGATTATAAAGACGGGAGAGAGCTAACCTGAGCTAAAAATATTGAATTCAGGTTAGCTTTATTTACTTTTAAATCATATTAATAGTGCTAATTTGGATGTTTATAGATTAGTGCGCTTCATCCCAGTTATCACCAATGCCCGCTTCAGCAAGCAGCTCAACATCAAGATTGGCGGCTTGTGCCATCAAGCTGCAAACTGTCTTTTTAAGCTCCTCAGCTTTATCTGCATCGACCTCAAACACCAGTTCATCGTGAACCTGCATGATCATAGTGATCTCGCCTTTGGTTTCCGTTTTGATCCACTGGGCGATATTGATCATGGCCTTTTTGATAATATCGGCGGCCGTACCTTGCATTGGGGCGTTAATCGCGGCGCGTTCAGCACCTTGGCGACGCATCGCATTACGATCACGGATTTCGGGTAAATAGAGGCGACGACCAAACAGAGTCGATACATAACCTAAGTCAGCAGCACCCGCGCGTGTTTCTTCCATATAACGTAATACACCAGGGTAACGGGCAAAGTAAGTATCAATATAGGTTTGCGCTTCATGGCGTGGGATATCAAGCTGACGGGCTAAACCAAAAGCTGACATGCCATAAATTAAGCCGAAGTTAACCGCCTTAGCACGACGACGTTGTTCTGTGGTCACCTCATCAAAGTCGGTACCAAAAACTTCAGCTGCTGTGGCTCTATGGATATCTTTACCTGCGGAAAATGCAGTCAACAAGCCATCATCTTGGGATAAATGCGCCATGATCCGTAGTTCGATTTGCGAGTAGTCGGCAGCCAAAATTTTACGGCCCGCAGGGGCGACAAAGGCTTGGCGAATACGGCGCCCTTCTTCGGTGCGGATAGGAATATTCTGTAGATTAGGCTCGCTCGATGATAAGCGTCCTGTTGCCGCATTGGCTTGGTGGTAGCTAGTGTGCACGCGACCGGTTTTAGCGTTGACCATTAGTGGCAGTTTATCGGTGTAAGTGCTCTTTAGTTTAGATAGGCTGCGGTGTTCGAGGATCACCTTTGGCAGTGGGAAATCTAAGGCTAATTCAACTAGCACTTCTTCTGCTGTCGATGGGGCGCCTTTGGGGGTCTTTTTGGTGATCGGATAACCGAGCTTTTCAAAAAATAGAACTTGCAGTTGCTTAGGCGAAGCAAGATTAAATTTTTCACCTGCAATATCATAGGCTTTTTCTTCTAAAGTATCGATTTTACGCGCTAGTTCATCACTTTGTTGACCAAGCAACATACTGTCAATTAATACACCTTGGCGTTCGATATCTGACAATACTTGAATTAACGGCAATTCGATTTCAGTAAACATTGCAGCAAGTTCTGCTTCTTTCTCAAGCCTTGGCCATAAATGTTGGTGTAACCGCAGTGTGATGTCAGCATCCTCTGCAGCATAAGGCGCAGCAGTTTCCAGTGGGATCTGGTTAAAGGTCAGCTGTTTTGCGCCTTTGCCGGCGATTTCTTCAAAACTGATAGTTTTATGGCCTAAGTATTTGAGCGCTAAGCCATCCATATCATGGCGCGAAGCCACTGAGTTGAATATATAGGATTCGAGCATAGTATCAAAAGCGACGCCCTGCAGTTTGAGCCCCGCATTGGCTAAGATGCTGATATCGTATTTAAGGTTTTGACCGACTTTTTTGATCTTTGGATCTTCGAGTAACGGCCGTAGCTTTTCTAGCGCCACTGTTTTATCGATTTGAGTCGGCGCGCCAACATAGTCATGGTCTAAAGGAAGATAAGCCGCTTTTCCTGCCTCAATGGCAAACGAAATGCCAACTAATTCGGCCACCATGTAATCCAAGCTGGTGGTTTCGGTATCCAATGCCATCAAGTCGGCTTGCTTAAGTTTAGCAATCCAAGCGTCTAATTCTGCTTCGGTGAGAATACAGTCGTACTGTGTTGCTATCGCCTCGACGGGAGATGCGTCTTCTTGTGTTTCTGTTGACTCCGTATTCACTGAAGAATTAGCCGTGATTTTATTATCTAAAACTTCGGCTAACCAACGCTTGAACTCCATTTCACCGTAGCACTTGATTAGTTCATCTTTGTCAGCAGGCTTAATGGTCAATTCGTGCCAATCTTGTTCGAGTTCGACATCGGTCTTGATGGTGGCCAGTTCATAAGAAAGCTTAAGCATGTCGGCATTTTCAATGATCTTCGCCGCCATAGTTTTAGAGCCCCTAAAACCAAGCTCGGCCACTTTCTCGGGTTCTGCTAATAGGTTGCTCACGCTGCCTGCACCAGTAAGCATAGCGAGCGCTGTTTTCTCCCCGACGCCAGGTAAACCAGGAATGTTATCTGCCTTGTCACCCATCAGTGCCAGTAAATCTATAATACGCTCTGGACCAACACCAAACTTAAGCGCAACCTCTTCTGGGCCCATGATTGTGTCGGTCATGGTGTTGATGAGCGTGACGTTTTCATCTACTAATTGCGCCATATCCTTATCACCTGTGCTGATGAGCACGGCACGGTTTTCTAAACTGGCTTGGCGGGCAATAGTGCCAATTACGTCATCGGCTTCGACGCCTGAAATGGAAATCAGCGGTAAACCCAGTGCGCGAATGATGCGGTGTAGCGGTTCGATTTGTGAGCGTAGATCATCTGGCATGGGTGGACGCTGAGCTTTGTACTCGCTATACATGTCATTGCGAAAAGTTTTACCTTTGGCATCGAATATCACAGCGATATGACTCGGCTGATAGCGAGTCAATAAGCTACGTAACATATTCACTACGCCATAAACGGCACCGGTGGCTTCGCCCTTTGAGTTTGTTAGGTGAGGAGGCGCATAATAAGCGCGGTATAAATAAGAAGATCCATCCACAAGCACAAGTGGGTTTTTAGCGACGGTCGGCATAAGTATTTTCGTTTATCGATGACGTAGATGGCGCTAAGCATGCCACAGATGCACTATTTCAGCCACGGCAAAATGACGCTCAGCCTGTGGATAAGTCTGTGAGTGAAAAAGTCAACTACGAATTATGGCGATGATTACGGCTTAATGCGATATTTTTAAGTTGTTGTTTTTTATGTTTATAAAAGAATTGTGTGAGTTCAATACTGTTTCTTAAAAAATCTTCCTAATTTGTGGATTTTTTATTGACTCCGTAAAATACATCTAAGAATTGGCTTAATTTTCGGCACCTGTCAGAATCGACGAATTAAGTTAGCATGATTTTTAATCAGATCAACCAATTTGTTTGTATTTTGTTAAAACTTAATAATATAAGAGGGGTATTTTTAATGAAAAAAGTTGCTGTGTTACTCAGTGGATGCGGTGTTTTTGACGGCACAGAGATCCATGAATCGGTTTTAACGCTTTTATGTTTATCTCGAGCGGGGGCTCACTACCAATGCTTTGCACCTGATATCAAACAGATGCATGTAGTTGATCATTTAACGGGTGAGGTCGATGCTGCGGCAAGTCGTAATGTGCTGGTGGAGTCGGCGCGTATTGCCCGTGGCGAAGTTAAATCGACTATTGAATTAGATATCGCTGAATTTGATGCTTTGATCATTCCTGGTGGTTTTGGCGCGGCGAAAAATCTATGTAACTTTGCGACTAATGGCAGTGAGTGTGAAGTGAATCCGCTGGTGGCAGATTTTATCGATGAGTTTATTGTAGCGAAAAAACCTGTTGGCTTTATCTGTATCGCCCCAATGATGATCCCGCGTTTATATCCCCACGGTGTAAAAGGCACTATCGGTAATGATAGCGATACCGCTGCTGCCTTTAATTTGATGGGTGGTGTGCATCAAGTTGCTACTGTGCATGAGATCGTCGTAGATGATGCCAACCGAATAGTAACCACTCCCGCTTATATGTTGGCGGGAAGTATCGCTGAGGCGCATGCAGGCATCGAGAAGTTAGTCACTAAAGTGCTAGAGATGGTTGGCGAGCCCGTTTAATTTAAGTGGTTTGTAGCGATTTTTAACTGTGTGATAGCCGTGTGATTATGAGCTAGTGTACCAAGATAAATCGGTTGGTTATTAATGGTTTATCTTGGTACTTATTTTGCCTGATAACTTGGCTAGATAGCTGCTGCAGACTTACGGCTATCGAATAAACCTTGAGCTAAGCCTATCAGTAAGCCGCCAATGTGGGCACCGTTAGCAACGGATACGCCTAGAATATCCGTAAATCCTAATGCCAGCCAAATCATCATAAATCCCATGTATGACGGCGGTAAGCCTATGCCAGCGGCGGGTTTGCGTACTCCCATAATCCAAGTGTATCCCACCACGGCATATACAACGCCCGATAAGCCGCCGAAATTAGGGCCACTGACATAATATTGGATAACGTTCGGCAGTGTTCCCGCCACGAATAGCAAAATTAGCAAGGGCGCAGTGCCGATACGGGTTTCAATTTTACCGCCTAAATACCACCACCAGAGTAAGTTAAAGATAACGTGCATGGCGGAAAAATGTAGCAAACTCGGCGTAAAAACACGCCAAAACTGACTGAGTTCAGTATTAGGTACCGCGCCAAAATAGGCTAATGCGCCATAGGTTTGGTTGGTAAACCCTAAGTTCATTGCAGCAAAAATAACTACGCAAACCGCAAATACAATCAGTGTGACGGGGCCTGCGCCGGTAATAAATTGGCTGAACAGTTGTAGTGAAGGTGCGCCGTAATCTAGCTTGGTATGTGTATCGCCATATTCCCACGAGGCTTGTAGATATTTACTGTCGTAGGGGTGGGCGATGAAATGGGCAAACTCTTTACGCGCTTGATCCACATCTTTGTCATGGATAACAATAATGGCGACCCCTTGTTCCAGCGGTTCGATGTGGCAGTCGATATGTTCACCCTTGAGGTAATCAACAAATGCTTGCGCGGCTCTACTGTTGGGGAGTCTACCTATTTCTATCATGCATTTGCCTCATGCCAAGCACTGTAGCCGCCATCTAGACTATAAACGTCATCAAACCCTTGCTCGCATAAATACTGCGCCGCATTTTGACTGCTCATACCGTGGTAACAAACAACGACGAGTGGGGCATCCATATCGGCTTGGCTAATAAATTGCGCTAGGTTTTCGTTATTCAGATTGGTTGCACTTTCAATATGGCCATTGGTAAAGCTATTGCCATCACGGATATCAACGATTTGCACTGTTTGTGCTTCGGTCATTTGCAGTAATTGATTAACGCTTAAGTGTTTAAAGGAAGACATAATAAAACCTGACAAAACTAAGGGGTGAAAAGCAAGATGGGATAAGTGTGCAACAAGGGGCTGCGAGTGTACAGCCCCTATCTATACCCAAGCTATCTGAAGATACGAGTTTCAGAGCGCCTAGGGTACATCAATTCAAGGCGCATCAATGACAGAATGTCGGCTACCTTTTGAATTGATGCAACACGGAAGTGAGGTGCCCTAGGCACTCCGTTCCGGCGGGTTTTAATGCACTTTATGCTGTGTTGGTTATTTTTAACTTAGTCCACTAGGTCTGCAAATAACCGCAATCGCCATGGATGGCGTGAATGCCATTTATGCAGGAGCAATAAATGGCATTGCCTAAAGTGCGTTAAATTCCCGCTGAATCCTGCATCTTCAGGTCGTTTGGGTATAAGTAATGCTCGGCAGGATTAATCCCAGCTGAGGATCACTTTACCCGATTGGCCCGAGCCCATAGCATCGAAACCTTGTTGAAAATCATCAATCTTGAAGTGGTGAGTGATGATCGGTGAAATATCTAAACCTGATTGAATAAGACTGGCCATTTTGTACCAGGTTTCGAACATTTCACGGCCGTAGATACCTTTAATCACCAAGCCTTTGAAGATCACTTTGCTCCAGTCGATGGCCATTTCACCACTTGGAATACCGAGCATAGCAACTTTACCGCCATGATTCATGGTATCTAGCATGGCGTGGAAGGCTGATGGTACACCAGACATTTCTAAACCGACGTCGAAACCTTCGGTCATGCCCAGTTCTTTCATTACGTCTTTCAGGTTTTCTTTCGATACGTTCACCGCGCGAGTTGCGCCCATTTTGCGGGCCAGCTCTAGGCGATATTCGTTAACGTCGGTGATTACTACATGGCGAGCACCAACGTGACGACACACGGCCGCAGCCATAATGCCAATCGGGCCTGCACCAGTGATCAATACGTCTTCACCGACTAAGTCGAACGACAGTGCTGTGTGCACAGCATTACCAAACGGGTCGAAGATTGATGCTAAATCATCGCTAATGTCATCAGGGATTTTAAAGGCGTTAAAAGCAGGGATGACTAAGTATTCCGCAAATGACCCTTCACGGTTTACACCCACACCCGAGGTGTTACGGCATAAATGCGTGCGGCCCGCGCGGCAGTTACGACAATAGCCGCAGGTAATATGGCCTTCGCCAGAAACACGGTCGCCAATGTTAAAACCACGAACTTCTTGGCCGATATCAACCACTTCACCCACATATTCGTGGCCAACTACCATAGGGATTGGAATGGTTTTTTGCGACCATTCGTCCCAGTTGTAGATATGCATATCGGTACCACAAATCGCGGTTTTTTTAATTTTAATTAGTAAATCGTTATGGCCCATAACTGGCTTAGGCGCATCGACTAACCAAATGCCTTTTTCAGCTTTTAACTTGCTTAGTGCTTTCATTGTTTTGAGTCCTAAAGATGAGTCCTAAATAATGCCCATTTCTTTGGCAATACGGGTAAAGGCGGCGATGGCTTTGTCAATTTGATCACGCGTATGCGCGGCTGACATTTGTGTACGGATACGGGCTTGCCCCTTAGGAACCACAGGGAAAGAGAAGCCAATAACATAAATATGCTCTGCTAATAAGCGGTTAGCAAAGTCGCCCGCTAATTTAGCATCGCCAATCATTACGGGGATAATCGCGTGGTCAGCGCCGCCCAAGGTAAAACCTGCGGCTGACATTTGCTCGCGGAAATAACGGCTGTTTTCCCATACGGCTTCGCGCAGTGCTTGGCCTGATTTGAGCATTTCTAACACATGGATAGACGCACTGACGATTGACGGCGCTAATGAGTTAGAGAAAAGATAAGGGCGTGAACGCTGGCGTAACCAATCGATGACTTCTTTTTTACCTGACGTAAAACCACCCGATGCGCCGCCTAAGGCTTTGCCTAAGGTGCCGGTGATGATGTCGACTCTGTCCATCACATTGCAATATTCGTGGGTGCCACGGCCGTTGGCGCCGATAAAGCCCACCGCGTGTGAATCATCGACCATTACCAGTGCGCCGTATTTATCGGCTAAATCACATACGCCTTGCAGGTTTGCAATCACGCCGTCCATCGAGAATACGCCGTCAGTGGCGATCAAGATGTTACGCACGCCAGCGGCTTTGGCGGCAATTAACTGGACTTCTAAATCGGCCATGTCGTTGTTGGCATAGCGAAAACGCTTCGCTTTACATAAACGCACACCATCGATGATAGAGGCATGGTTTAGCGCATCGGAGATAATGGCATCTTCTGCATCTAACAAGGTTTCAAACAGACCTGTGTTGGCATCAAAGCATGAAGAATAAAGAATCGTATCTTCCGTACCGAGGAATTCACTGAGGCACATTTCTAGCTTTTTATGGATATCTTGAGTGCCGCAAATAAAGCGCACCGACGCCATGCCAAAGCCGTGACTTTCTAAGCCTTGTTGGGCGGCTTTGATCAGTTCAGGATGATTGGCTAGGCCTAAATAATTATTTGCACAGAAGTTAACAACTTCTTGCTGATTAACTTGAATAGCTGTTTGTTGTGGTGAGGCAATAACACGCTCGCTTTTATATAAGCCTTCAGCTTTTATATCTGCAAGTTGTTGATTAATCTGTGTGTAGAATGAGGTAGAGGCCACCTGATATCTCCTTAGTTAACTTTATTCTGATTTTGGGAGTGACGGCATTCTAACTCTAAAGCTAATCGGTCTACAGCCTTTTTTTAATGCAGGTTCGTAAGATAAATGTGTTCAGGGATAAAGTGATTGTTACATTATCAAAACTAATGAATAACATAAGTTTCTATAACAAGAGTGCAGATAGTTTTGTGTATTTATAACGAAAAATAGCTCGCACTCAACACTATGATGGCTTTGGTTTTAGTGTTAAATGCGAGTGCCTTAATATAGATTTTTTGGATAACTCTAGTGCGGTTCTGGGGTGGCTAAGACTTGATAATGCTGCTCTAGGCGAGTAAATGTCGCGACGGAAGTCGGCGTGGCATAGGCTTTAAAAATCATCAGTACCCTTAAAACACCTTCATAAAGCGTCGCTTTAGTAATCGTTGAAGTGCTGGATTGCGTGAGTTGATAACCAATCCAAAAGCTGACAATCATCTTGATAGTATCGGCAAGTGGCGTAATTTTATCGGTATCTAAGTTTAAAAAACCATCTTGTTTCAGTTTATGTAACACGTGACTTGAACGCGTTAATACTTGCTGCTGGGCGTGCAAATAGCGCTTTTTTAGCACTTCGTCGCGGGCAAGAATATCCGCAAGATTGGCGTACATAAAACGGAATTGCCATAGGGTATAGAACATCGCATCGAAATAGCCGATTAATAATTCCACATCCACTTGTTTATCTTCATAGGGTTGAAAACCCGATTCGAGATGATTCTCATATAAGCTAAAAATGCAGCGAATAATGTCTTCTTTATTGCGAAAATGATAATAAAGATTCCCGGGACTCATATTCAGGTGAGCAGCAATGTGATTGGTGGTGATGTTTCTTTCGCCATGCTCATTGAACAGTTCTAGACTGGCATAGATTATTTTGTCGCGGGTTTTCATAAGTCATCCAAATTGCGAGTGAACGCCACATAATTGAGAAAGCTAACCAACGACCACAATACTGCTGGTGAATTATCCCTAATTTAATTTTCTACCACATTAAATCTTCGTATTCCGGGCCGAACGAACAACCATTCAATACTATGGGTATTATGCTAACATTGCCGCTATTCATCAGGCAAAACTCATAAGCACGTTTTTAATGAATCGTTTCCTTTATTCCACGATATTATATTTATTATCCCCGTTGCTAATCGTTTATCTCGTCTTTCGTGCGATTAAAAGTGCTGATTACCGCAGCCGTTGGGCTGAGCGTTTTGGCTTAACAAAGCTCAAATCGACAGATTTATTGATCCATTCCGTCTCTATGGGTGAAACGCTCGCGGCAATTCCTTTGATCCGCATGATTATGCAATCACACCCTGAGTTAAGTATTACTGTCACTACAACTAGCCCAACGGGTTCTGCCGAGGTGCGTAAAGCCTTTGGTAATACCGTACAACATTGCTATTTGCCCTTTGATTTACCTTGGTGTATACGGCGGTTTTTACGCCAAATCTCGCCTACGTGGTGCATTATCATGGAGACTGAGCTGTGGCCTAACTTAGTCGCTAATGCAGCAAAACAAGGTGTACGCTTGATGTTGGCTAATGCACGCCTATCGGCAAAATCGGCAGCGCAATATGTTAAGTATCCTAAAATTAGTCGACCTATGTTGCAACGCTTAGATGTGATTGCAGTGCAGACTCAGGTGGAAGCGCAGCGTTTTATCGACTTAGGTGCATTACCAAATAGAGTGACAGTCTGCGGCAGTTTGAAGTTTGATCTCAGTATTAAGCCTGAGCAGTTAGCCAAGGCAAAACAGTTACGCCAAGCTTGGGGGCGCGAATCATCATCCGTTTGGGTTGCTGGCAGTGTGCATCCCGGTGAATTTGACGCCATGCTGGCAGCCCATAGGCAACTACTCGCGCAATGGCCCGATGCTTTACTGATTATTGCGCCGCGTCATCCTGAACAGTTTGCTGCCGTTGCTGACGTTGTGGCCAGCCAAGGTTTTGAGTCCGTTCGCCGTAGCGATAATCTTCCCGTAACAGCTACGACACAAGTGCTGGTGGGCGATACCATGGGTGAATTATTGACCTTTTATGGCACTGCGGATCAAGCTTTTGTGGGGGGATCATTGATTTATCACGGCGGGCATAACCCCTTGGAACCCGTTGCTATGGGTGTCCCCGTGATGGTGGGGCCCAATCATAGAGATTTTGCTCAAATTACCCAAATGCTTGAAGGTGCAGGTGCGCTTAGAGTGGTTGATTCAGCACAAGCGCTAGGCAATAACTTAATTGAATATTTTGCTAAACCTGAGCTCTGCCAGCAAGCGGCTAATGCTGGACTGGCTGTGGTTGAGGCTAATCGCGGTACGTTACAGCGGCAATTTACTCTCGTGCAATCTTTATTAACCACTTAATAATACGAGTGAATTAAGCGGTAATCTTACTGTATGGATAAGATGAGTGAGTTTACATACTGAGCATTGCCGTTTGATATCCCTCTATCAGAGATGCCCAGTTATTAGCGGTAAAGGCTAAGTGGGGGAGTTTACCTTGTTCTTTATTGAAGGAACGTAACAGTCTATCTAGATTCGATTTTTGCCATTGCGGGCTCGGTGTTTTTAATTCGCCACGGTCAAAATCGATAAGATAAAAGCGCTCCGGTGCTATGGGTTCAGTCTGCATTGGTTGGAATAAAATATTCTTAGCATTGAGATCGGCATGGTACACACCGCGCTGGTGGAATTGGGCGATAGTGGCGCCTAAAGCCTGCCATTGCTCTGTGCTCATCATCCCTTTGCTAAGTTTAGCAACTAAGTCTTCGGCCCCCTCAACTCGTTCGATAATGATATCGGCACGGTAAAATAATCCAGTACGCACTATGTTCGCTGCAATCGGTTTAGGCACTGTAAAATCTTCGCGATACAAAATATCTAATAAACGTAGCTCAGCCATCGCACGGGTGTTTTCCAAACCCGTATAAACGTAAGCATCTTTACTGAATTTGGCCATTAAGCCGCCGCGCCAATAATGACGTAACACCCAATGGTTGTGCTCTAATGCCACAAACCAAGTGGTATAACGGCCTTTAGACGAGCCGACAACCGCATTTTTCGCGCGCCAAAAGTCTACCGAGAACCAAGTCGGAACGATATCGTTAGGCGTATCTTGGCAAAGAGCCATGTGGCCTTGCGGCGTTTTTATGATCTTTATATCAGCATTCATCGGAGATTTGTTGACTTAAGCGTGGCACCTCGGGCCATTCTACATTAAGATCCTTAGCTTGCGCCAAATAACCTTAAGAGCGATTAGCTTTAATCCCAATGAGTTTAAATCCTAATACTATGAATTCACTTTGTTTGCTCCGGCTCTCAGCTATCGGCGATGTATGCCACGCCGTGGCGATGGTGCAGGCAATACAGCGACAATATCCCGAGCTAAAAATCACTTGGGTGATCGGTAAACTTGAATATCAATTATTGAAGCATTTACCCCATATCGAGTTTGTTATCTTTGATAAGTCTCAAGGTTGGCGTAGCTATTTTAATTTACGTAAAACCTTAAAGGGGCGGCATTTTGATGTATTGCTGCACATGCAGGTTGCGCTGCGTGCAACGTTAGCATCATTAGCTATTTCAGCTAAAACACGCATAGGTTTTGATCGCGCTCGCGCTAAAGAAGGCCAGTGGTTAGTGACAAATCACAGGGTTGAACCTTTAACGAAACCCCATGTGCTTGAAGGTTTTATGGGGTTTGCTAAAGCGATTGGTGTTAAGGATCTTACTCCTCAATGGCATATTCCAGTTCCGATTGCTGACACTGAGTTTGCCCAAACGCAGATTAAAGATAATGAAAAAGTCTTGATCATATGTGCTGCAGCTAGCAAGGCGGAACGAAACTGGTTGCCAGAGCGTTATGCTGCTGTCGCGAGTCATGCGATTTCCAAAGGATTTAGGGTGATACTTTGTGGTGGGCCAACGGCACTTGAAAAGAATTTGGCCGAGCAAATTTTGCAAGCTTGCCCCTCTAAAATTGATAATTTAGTGGGTAAAACGAGTTTAACTCAATTATTAGCGTTGCTAAAACGCGCAAGCCTAGTGCTTGCACCTGATACTGGGCCTGCGCATATGGCCGTTACCCAAGGTACGCCAGTGATCGGTTTATATGCCCATTCAAACCCTGGGCGTACAGGGCCTTATTTATCGCAGCAATATGTGGTGAGCGTCTATGACGCGGCCATCGCATCTTCGCACAGCAACCAGGTGAAGTGGGGAACTCGCGCTAAAGGTGGACAGCTGATGGCTTTGATTAGTGTTGAAGCCGTCATTGAGAAGTTTGATCTTGTAGTTCAGCAGACACTCACTTAAGACACATTTAACTTTGTGTGAAAGTGCGTAGTTAATTTAGATACATGACCGTATATAATTAGTATTGAGATTTGTATGAAGATATTTGTAATCAGTTTAGAGCGCTCAACAGAACGACGAGCCCAAATGATGGCTAAATTTAATAAAGCAGATGTTGAATTCGAATTCTTTAATGCCGTTGACTCTTCTTTATTAGGTTTTAAATTATCAGAAAGAGCTGCTAATGACATCACTATAAAAAGAAAGGGCTACAAGTTACTTGATAGTGAAATTGGATGTTATGCCAGTCATTTTTTACTTTGGGAAAAATGTGTCGAGATCGATGAGCCTATTGTTATATTTGAAGATCATGCTGATCTTACCGATGATTTTAAAATAACTCTACAGAATACATTTACACATATATCAGAATTTAACTATATCAAATTATCGATACCATTTAAGCTTTCAAAGTTCATTAAAAAAAAGGTTGTGGATGAGAATCATGTTATTGGATGTTATGCCAAACCGGTTTGTTATACTACTGGATATATGCTTACTCCCTGTGCAGCAAAAAAGTTTATTAATGCAAGTGAAAAATTTATTGAGCCAGTAGATGATTTTATGGAAAAACCATGGCTGCATGGTATAAAAACATTTAGTTTAAACCCATTTATTTGCTATCGCGCAAAAATTCCATCAACAATCGGTTATAACCGAAAAAACAAAAATAATATAAGCTTTTATAGAAAGGTATATGCCGAGCTATTCAGGCTATATGAGTCAATAAGAAGACTTCGATGAACTATCATTACTATTATCTCAGTGCTTGCTACTGAACTCTTGATATATTAGCTAGTTTATTTACATCAAGGATAAAATATACGATATGATCGCAAAACGCTATTTGATGTACATTTCACAAAACTATTCTTATGCGATTTTACGGCCACTTCAAGCTGTAATCCTGGCTCAGGGTGGTGAGGTTCGTTGGTTTTTAGAGGGTAATGAGGTTAACTCTGCATTCTTAAAAGCGGATGAGCAGCGTTTGTTCAGTATTGATGCGGTAAATTCGTGGCAGTCAGATGCGGTGTTTGTTCCTGGTAACGTGGTGCCAAACTTTATTCCAGGTATTAAAGTTGCAGTATTTCATGGCTTTAATGCGGGTAAAATTAATCGTAAAGGTCGTGAAGATCATTTCGAAATCCGTGACTGCTTTGATTTGTACTGTACTCAAGGTCCTAATACCACTCAAAGATTTGAAGCTCTAGCGGCGCAGCATAAATATTTTGTGGTGAAAGAAACGGGCTGGCCTATGCTCGATCCGCTGTTTATGCCGGTAGTCGATAACCCTTATATCGTTCCATCTGATACGCGTAAAACGGTACTGATGTGTTCGACTTTTTCACAAAAGTTAAGCTGTGCACCTCACTTATTTACCCTTATGAGTCGTCTTGCCGCAAAAGGGAATTGGCGTATCCTCGTTCAATTTCACCCTAAAATGCCGAGTGAAATAGTTAATCAATACAAAGGCATTGTCAGTGATAACTTAACATTTGTTGAAACTGATAATGTGATCCCTTTGCTTCAAGCTGCGGACGTTATGTTGTGTGATACTTCTTCAATTTTAAATATATTTCTCTTATTGAAGAAACCCGTTGTGACTTTTAGAAATCGAACCAATGCCGCTTATTTATTAAATGTAGATACTGAAGATCAAGTTGAATCAACCATCGAGCATGCATTAACTTACCCACCAAAGCTGATGGCAAGTATTGAAGCATTTTGCCAACAAATGCATCCATATAATGATGGTAAATCCAGTGAGAGAGTCTTAGCTGCAACTAATGCGCTTATTGATAACCCTGATAGGGAAAGAGTGCGTAAGCCTTATAATTTGGTACGGATGTTTAAGTTACGCCGAAAATTAGGCTATTGGAAATTAAAGTGCTGGCGGTAGTAATCGAGCAACTTGCTAATATTATTGGAGTAAAAAAGTGAAAAAACACTCGTTGTCTGTCATGTTAATTACCAAAAATGAAGAGGATCGTGTAGAGCGCTGCCTGATGTCGGTTGCGGATATTGCCGATGAAATTATCGTGCTCGACAGCGGTTCGACAGACAATACTCTGGCGATATGCCAGAAATATACCGATAAAGTCACAGTTACTGATTGGCCTGGTTTTGGTAAACAAAAGCAGAGAGCTTTAGAGCAAACGAGTGGTGATTGGGTGCTGTCCATTGATGCTGACGAAGCGCTGGATGAGACGATGCGAAATGCTCTTATTGCGCCGTTGTCGCAGGAAGAGATTAAAGAATCCGCTTTTTGTTTACCATGGGGTGTTACCCTGTATGGTAAAACCCTAAAGCATGGGCGCAGCGCTCGGGCAGTTTTACGTTTATTTAAACGTGATGGCGCACGCTATACCCTTGATGAAGTCCATGAGACCGTAATCCCAGCGGCCGGCAATATCGGTAAGCTAAAAGGACTGTTATTGCATTATACCCATCGTGATTACGGTCATGGACTGAATAAAGCGGCGCAATATGCTTGGCTTGGCTCACAGAAATACTTTCGCAAAGGTAAAAAATCCCATGGATTACCCTTAGCTTTACTCAGGGGAGTGTGGACATTTTTTCATATTTACTTTTTACGGCGTGGCTTTCTAGATGGCAGTGTTGGCTTTATTGTTGCTATGACCTATGCACAGGTGAGCTTTAACAAATACGTAGGCTTATGGTTGCTTGAAAATAATCGTTAATATTCATTAAGTCTATACTCGCTTCCAAAGCGTAATCGGCATCTGTAAGCGCTTGCAATTAATAAATTCACGCAAGTTTCAACCATATTAGCCCGTTGTTGACCTATCATTTTTCGATGATAGGTCAACAACGCTTTTTAAGCTAATTCATGGCTCTGTATTTCTATCGATTGAAGCGACTTAATTGTTCCAGCGCTTGTTGTAAGTAGTCAAAATTTGGTTGTTGATCTTTTAGTGGTCGATTCGTTTTATCCAGCAGCTCATATTGGCCTCCGGCACCCACCTCTAAAATTGATTCGTTAGTGATTATGGCAAAGCCGTTATAATCTGAGGAAATGGTCCAAGGGCGTTCTGGTATTTCAGATAAAAGATTTTCGCCTACTGAGTAATGATTAATCGGACTTTTTACGCCCAGATAGTTTTCCATTAACGTGGGGACTAAATCTTGGTGGCTTGTAAGCTTATTGCTGTTTTTTGATACCATTTCAACGTTCATGTTAGGCGCCACTATCGCAAACGGCACTTTTACTTGAGCGTCAGTATAATTACTGTTGTGACCCCAATAATTTAATTTATTGTCATTTATTTCTTGGCCATGATCCCCGGTGATAATCACTAGCGTGTTATCAAGCTCACCAGATAACTTCAGCGTTTGTAATACCTGTTTAGCTAAACTATCAACATAATGAACACTGGTTTTGTAGCGATTTAAGAACGGTTGTGGATCTGAGTCATCATCTAACTGTAAATAGTTAATTTCACTTAGCATTGGTTCATAGCGATGAGGGTAATCACTGGGGAAATCATAACCGTGGGGTGAATCAAAAAACAAAAATGAAAAGACTGGCCTCTGAGTATCGCGTTGCGTAAACCATGTTGTCCAATCTGCAACGAGATTGGCATCCCGCGATGATGGACTCTCACCAGATGAACTAATGCGTAAGTTATCAATATTAACAAATACAGTTTGGTCAAACTCTGGCTTATGTAACTGTGCCGAAGTAAAAATACCCATCTGGTAATTGAGTTGCTGCAATCTATCTATTATTAGCGGGCTTTGTTGGTTTGCTAGCATGGCATGCCAATAAGTACCCGGCATGCCATAAAAAAGACCAAAAATACCTGCCCTTGTTGAGTTTCCTGAGGCGATATGCTGGTTAAATACGACTCCAGATTGTGCTATTTCCCATAGATTGGGCGTATTATCCGCATTAAAGGTATCTGCACGCCAAGAATCAATCACCAGTAATAATATGTTAGTGGGTTTTGATATAGGTACCATATTCAGCGGTTCGATTGGGTAGCGCAGATCACTTTTACTTTTTAAGGTAAGAGCTTTTTGTTGAGCGATTGCTGATTCGTTAATATATCCATATTTACGCATCAAGCTGTTTGCCGTTGCTGGATAGAAGAGTGGCAAATAGCGTTTTAACTGAGTGACAGGCTGGTATGCATTCGCTGCCGCCCAAATATGTACAATGTGGGTTGATAGCAGCGTCATAATCGCTAATGCTAAAAAATAGCGACTCAATGTTTTTTGCTGTAGAGGAGTTGCGTCTAAGCGACGAATAATTAGCCATTCGCCCAACCAAAGAGCGCTCACTCCAATCACGACTATTAACCAAGTTAGCCATGGAAAGCTAACGATTTGGCCAGAAAGAATTAAATCGAGTACCACTGCATTAATATGAAAGCGATATTGAGCAAAGACAAAAGTATCAATGATTAATATGCTAATGCCTAACGCGGCCGTGCCTGATTGAAGGCATCGTCTTAATGCCGTTGGTAAGAAAATGAGTGGCAGTGTGACTAATCCCGCAATCCCCGCGAGTAGACTCATTTGTGAAAAAGTACTGGCAAATATGAAAAAAATCCCCAGACTATCGCTTGGTAGTTCAGGTAGAAAAGTAAAATAGCGGCTAGCAATCATCATCGCAATGAGTGAATTAAAAAGTATTAACCATCCATGAGTGTGAAGTTTTACTTTAAGAGAACTGTCTATCATTGGAATACCTTTATACTAAAAATTATAGCAAACACTTAATGGTTCATGATGCTAAGCGTTAACCTTAAAATAGGATCGGTTTAACTATAAGTAATTGATTTATAATGTTTATCTTGTTCGCGTGATGTTTGGCTAGCATTTTTAATAATTGACTCTGCTTTTGAAGATGAATCTATTTTACATATAGCAAAAACACATAAGACATTAATCTTCAAGTTAAATTTATTTTTCTTGTTGGGTGTGACCGACATCCAGTTACTGATTCTGTCGAAAGCCATTTTTCAATTATTGCGCTTTGAATTATGATCGTCAGATATCTAAATTGGATCTAGTATATAATACGCGCCAGTATCATTGTTAGCTTTATTGCTTACTTGTTTGATTTTTAAAGTTAATTGATCTTTTGAAAGGCTGGTTTTCTGTAGTCGTAAAGCCGTTTTATGATGTAGTAACGGGATGCTTTATACCCTTATTGAATTGATAAAAGTGGGAATATACTTTTACTATGCACACAAGAGCGATTTATCCAGGGACGTTTGACCCAATCACTAATGGCCATGCCGATTTAATCGAGCGGGCAGCTAAGTTATTCAAGCATGTGATTATTGGTATTGCAGCCAATCCTTCTAAGCAGCCAAGATTTACCCTAGAAGAACGGGTTGAATTGGTTAATCGTGTCACTGCTCACTTGGATAATGTTGAAGTGGTTGGTTTTTCTGGCCTGCTAGTCGATTTTGCTAAAAAACAAAATGCGAGTGTGCTGGTACGTGGTCTACGTGCGGTCTCTGATTTTGAATATGAATTTCAATTAGCGAATATGAATCGTAGGCTGAGCCCTAATCTGGAAAGTGTATTTTTAACACCCGCTGAAGAAAATTCCTTTATTTCATCAACCCTAGTAAAGGAAGTCGCTTTACATGGTGGTGATGTAAGGCAGTTTGTTCACCCTGAAGTGGCGATGGCACTAAACGCAAAGCTTAAACTGGCACAACCTTAAATTTGTCCATGTTTGTCAGTATTTCGTGTTAACTTTGAGGCGAGTTTTACCTCGCGATGATACCTAAAAGGATGTTATGAAGGCTGTTTTCACTCCAACTCTGCTCGCGACTAGCGTGGCCACGGGATTGCTTTTTTCTTCTGTACTTGCCGCCGCGCCTTGGGTCGATGCTTCTGATATCTATCTTAGAACGGATATTCAAGCTCTGGCTGATGCGGGCGTCATTACAGTGCCTGTAAATACGTATCCTTTGATGTGGTCAGGTATCGGTGGTGATTTAGCTAAAGTTGAACCTGAGTTACTTTCTGCCTCTTTAGTGCAAGCCTTTGCGCGAGTGAATTTTTATTATCAAAATGCCGTTGATAATCACGCTAATGCACGTATAAAAGTGACGGCCGCGTCTGATCCTACTCGCTTTCGACATTATGGCTCTGACTATCGTGAAAAAGGCGAAGTGCTGGGCTCGTATGAGTACTTAGGTTCACGTATTGCTTATAAAACGACCGTGGCAGAAACCTATGATCCTCAGGATAGTGAAGAATTTCGTCTTGATGAATCCTATTTTGCGATCATTTTTGGTAACTGGATTGCAACCCTAGGCTCGGTCGAGCAATGGTGGGGACCCGGATTTGATTCTGCGTTGCACCGCTCTAACAATGCGCGCTCTATGCCGTCGCTGACCTTGAGTCGCAATAATGCATCTGCTTTTGAAACGCCATGGTTATCTTGGATTGGCCCTTGGGCATTTAAAACCGGGTTTAGCCTGATGGAGGCTGATCGCGCCGTGCCTAAAACGGCTGAGTGGGATATGCGTTTAAGCGCCAGACCGATTAAACAACTGGAAATTGGTCTATCTTGGTCAACGCTGTTTTGTGGTGACGGCCAAGATTGTAACTTTGACTCTTGGTGGGACTCGGTGACGAGTAGTTCTGTGTGTATAGATGGCGCTAGTAATTGCGCGCCAGATCAGCGACGAGATGCAGGCCACAGAAGCCAAAGTATCGATATGCGCTATGCCGACACATTGGGCAATATTCCTGTTGGCTTATACCTAGAACGTAGTTGTGAAAATGGCAGTGACTGCGGTTCACTTTGGGGTATCGATACGCACTTTGGCACAACGGTTAAACAGTTTAAGTTTTTTATCGAGTACTCAGATACTTATATCAAGTGTGATGGTGATAGTGCCAATTGCTTCTATGAAGATCCTGTCTATCTCAGTGGCTCTCGTTACTATGGCCGCGCTTTGGGTTCAACCTATGACAGTGATGCGCAAGTATTTGTTGTCGGATTGGTGGGGCAACTGACCAATAGCCGTGGGTTTACCTCATTATTACGTTATGCGCAGCTGAATAAAGATGGTTCAAACGTAGCGACAACTTGGGCACCACAACCACCTAAAGAAGATTTGTTAATGCTTGAGCTTTCCTATCGGATGCCGCTGTGGAAAGGCATGTGGAGCTTAGGTGGTACTGTGTCTAAATCAGAATTTGAGGTTGAAGACAGTGATACCAATGCCACACTCTTTAGCAGTTTTGAGTATCGGTTCTAGCATTCATGATTAAAGAAGCCTGCATTATCGCAGGCTTTTTTATCCGCTTTGCCTTGAGGTAGCGTTAGCGTGTTTGGCAAATGCCGCAAAATACTGTGCTGCGTTGGCCTAAGCGGATTTCACTTAACAGATTACCGCAACTGGTGCAGGTTTCACCGCCGCGACCATAGACATGCAGTTTTTGGGCAAAGTAGCCCGGTTTACCATCGGCATTGGTAAAATCTTTCAGTGTTGTGCCCCCCTGTTTAATGGCGTGGGCTAAGATTTGCTTCACTTCGGCGACTAATACACTTAAACGTTCAATATCAATTTTACCCGCTTCGGCTTCTGGGTGAATACCCGCCGCAAACAGAGCTTCATTAGCGTAAATATTACCAACACCCACCACGATATGATTGTCCATTAGGCAAAGTTTGATGGCCTTTTTCTTGCCCGCTAAAGCGGCCGCTAATTGGGTAATATTAAAGGCATCAGTTAGTGGCTCAGGCCCTAATTTAGCGAGTAATGGATGAGCTTCTTCTGGGAGTTCACACCACAACCAAGCGCCGAATCGTCTTGGATCGTTAAAGCGTAATAGGCGACCGTTAGCTAGCACTAAGTCGATATGATCATGCTTTTCTACAGGGGTGTCGTGGGGCAAAATTCGTAAACTTCCCGACATGCCTAAATGTACTATGCTGGTGCCTGCATCGGTATCAATTAACAGATACTTAGCGCGGCGGCGCACTTGGCGTATGACTTGACCAATAATCTGCTTGGCGATTTCAGGTACAGGCCAACGCAGTGAACCATTACGGATCACAAGATCAACCACGGTTTGCTCGACAAGGAATGGCGCAATACCCTGACGGGTAACTTCAACTTCTGGTAATTCCGGCATGGGTTCTGTCTTATTTTAAGTAAAAGGAAGCGATATTATGCTGCGGGTTTCGCATCGAGAATAGGTTGCAGCTTAGCTCGTAAGCTCGGTGGTACTAAGTACCAATTGCCTGCAGGAGATTTAAGGGCGCCTTCCTTAGGGAAATAGATCCACAGTTGAAAATCACTGATATCAGCAATCTGTATCACTAATTCTTGAGGAGCATCAGTGGTTTCTGGCGCGGCAGCTAAGGGCGATACTCGTATGGTTTGCCAGGCATTGGCCCATTCATCGCAATTAAGTACTTTAGTGTCGCAACTCCATTTCGATGCTTGTTTATGTAGCCATAGTCCATCGAGTTGCAGTTGTGCGAGCGGCGCATTATCGTCAAATAATAACTGAGCATCACTCGGAACATTATTGGTTTTTTTATCAATAAAAGTCAGCACTGCGACCATAAAGATACAGGCGATAATGACAATGTTATTCCATTGTTTACGAGTTAAAGCCATAGGGATGTGCGCTGCTAAATATGGAACGATAACTTGAGTCTATCACGGCAAAATTGAGATGCTAGCCCTGCAAGCTATCGAGTGGTGGTGTTTAACCGCCAATCGCGTTCATAGAATGCGGGATTTGTCCCTCATTAAGCCAAGTTCGTGCGCATGTTATCTATGCAGTAAACATCTCTGCGCTCAATAATCGACAGCCGTAAGTATCCAACCTTACGGCCAACGGGATCCATTGTGAGGCTTATAAAAAGCTCGCCCGATGTTAGAGTAAATCTGCAAATGGTTGAATAAAAACAGTTTCGCCGGCATTAACGGCTTCTGCATCATCACCTATGATGATGAGGCAATTCCCTTTGACCATAGAGCTCAACATGCCAGAGCCTTGGCTGCCTGTGCTGCTCACGTGCAGGCGTCCATCTTTGCCAAGTTGATAAATGCCGCGAATAAACTCGGTGCGGCCTTGGCGGCTTCGCAGCGTTTCATCACTGATGGCAGGGAATAATGGCGCTTGCCAGTTTGCTTCACCGGCTAATTTTCGCAGGGCAGGTTGTACAAATTGCAGGAAAGATACCATGACAGCGACAGGGTTACCCGGCAAACCGAAGAATAGGCAATCACCCACCTTGCCAAAAGCGAGTGGTCGACCTGGGCGCATGTTAATACGCCAGAAATCAATATTACCGAGGCGAGCAAGCACCGTTTTAATGTAATCTGCATCCCCGACAGATACACCACCCGAGCTGATGACGACATCGGCTAGAGTTGCTACTTTGGCGAGTGTTGCTTCGAGGGCGGCTTCTGAATCTTCAATAATGCCTAAATCGATAACCTCACAACCTAGGCGTGTTGCCATGGCTTTAATGGTAAAGCGATTTGAGTCATAAATGCAGTTGGCTTTGAGCGTTTCACCTGGCTGGCTCACTTCATCGCCAGTGGAGAATACTGCAACGGTTGGACGACGATATACACTGACGCGATTGAGCCCAAGTGAAGCCAGTAGACCTTGTTCGGCGGCACTTAGCCGAGTGGCTTTTGTTAACGCCACTTGGTCTTTTGCAATGTCTTCGCCAGCGAGTCGAACATGTTGACCCGCTTGAATGTGGCCTTCAAAGGTAACTATACCATTGATGTCAGTGGCTAGCTCACGGGGCTGCACAGTATCTGCGCCAGCTGGCACTGTGGCTCCAGTCATAATACGCACGGTTTCGCCAACGTTAAGCGTGTTTGAGTATTGATGACCAGCAAGGACTTCACCTACCCGCTTTAAGGTGGTGGGCATGGGATCTTGGTAAACAAAGGCGTAGCCATCCATCGCTGAATTAGTTTGCTGCGGGACGTCGATGGGCGAAATACTATCGAAGGCAAGAACGCGGTTATCTAGGGCATCTAAACCTATTTCTTCAACCTCTGTTACGGATGAGACATTAGATAATATCTGCGCTAGGCCTTGGCTCACGCTGAGGTTTTTGTTATCACCAATGGTGCAGGCTTCTACTGTGGTTATCGGTAAACATACGCGCGGAATTTGCCAATGTTGGGCATATTCCATCACAAAGTCAGCAATCTGGCCGATATTATTAAGGTCGAGGCGGCGTAGTTCACTGGGAAGCTCGTTACTCGGCAACTGGGTGTCATCGCAACAGGCGATAGCGAGGATATTTTCATCTTGGGTATAAATAAAAGGTTTGCCGTGGGCTGCGCGGTGTAATTCAATTTTAGGTAATGCGAGCTTTTTAAAGCCTTCGACTAACACGATATCTACTTTGTCGGCTTCGATTTGCTTAAGCAAATGGACTAGCTCAGGATCGCCATCACGGACATCTTCTGTCATCAACGCCCAGCGAACATGGGAGGCGACTAGCATTTGCCGTGCGCCGGCTTTACGCATTTCATAGCTATCTTTGCCGGGAATATCCACATCGAAATTATGGTGCGCATGTTTAATCACGGCTAAGCGTAAACCACGCTGATTTAATTCAGGGATTAACTGCTTGAGTAAAGTGGTTTTCCCCGTGCCACTATAGGCACAAAATCCGAGAACGGGAATAGCGAGCGGATTGACGAAGGGGTTACTCATTTGCACCTCTAATTTGAGTTGTTGGAACCTAGCTTTTGGTTATTTCTATGGCCAATCGTTGTTTTTGTTCAGGCGTATTCACATTTACAAAGGCGTTAGGCTGGTCGGCGAACGACGCGACTACGAAGTGATGCTTGGCATACCAAAAGTCCACTTTACGCTCACCCGCCTCAAGAAAGGCTTTCATCGAATCACGTAAGCTAGGTTTTAACAGCATAACTACGGGTTGTTCATATTCACCGTCACTAGCAACGGCTAACTCAGCACCTTCGGCTTCAATTGCAGCTAACATACGCGGTACAAGATCAAGCGGTAGTAACGGACAGTCGCAGGGTACGACTAATAAGTATTCGGCATCAGTCTTACCCATAGCAGCGATCATACCCGCTAAGGGGCCGAGAAAACCACTGTGTTCATCGCTTATCACTTTAAAACCAAACTCAGCATAACGTGTCTGGTTACGATTTGCGTTGATCAGGATCTCCTTAACCTGAGGTTTTATTCTATCAATTGTATGTTTAATCATGGCTTCGCCGTTTAATTCGACGAGACCTTTATCGTCGCCACCCATGCGACGTGCCATACCACCGGCGAGAATAACGGCATCAATTTGTGATGACATATAAGGATTCCTGTACTGGCAGAGATTGAGAATGTGGATAAGCGGTCATCACCTGTTCGCCCTCTATGTGCCACTGTTGCTCGCAGATAGCGGTTAACGCGCAATTTTGATGGCTACTCAGTAACATACCTGTGCCTTCGTGTTTGAGTTGTTGGATCATTTTTAATACTAGCTCTTGGGAATCCTTATCCATATTAGACGTTGGTTCATCAAGCATTAGTAGTTTAGGTTGGAGGATCCAAGCGCGCGCAATAGCGAGACGCTGTCTTTCTCCGCCTGAGAGGTTACTGGCTCTGGCGTGTAATAGCGAGCCTAGCTGCGCCATCTCAATCGCTTGAGTAATCCGTTGTTTCGCCTTGGCTTTGGTTTCTGAGCTGAAATTTAGCCCATAGGTAAGATTATATTCTACAGTGCCATCGAATAAATAAGGATGTTGATGTAGATAAACCGCTTTACCTAATAAAGGGTTACGTCGCCACCAGGCATTTTTAGCAAAACCCACCGTCTCAATATGGCCCTTCGTTGGTGCCATTAGGCCTGCCAGAATCTTCATCAAGGTTGATTTACCGGTACCATTGTCGCCTTGCAGATAAATCACATCGCCTTGGCAGAGTGCTAACGCATCGGATTTGAATAACAGGCGCGTACCAAAGGACATTTCTAAGTCACGGGCGATAAGTTTCACCTTAGTCATCGTTTAATGGCTCCTTGGCATCGCTTTGCCGCGTAAACTACCTAAAGCAAAGTTAAGGATCAAGGCTAAGATGAGCAGCACGAGTCCGAGGGCAATCGCTTGGGCGAAGTCACCTTTACTGGTTTCGAGTGCAATGGCGGTGGGGATATTACGCGTTACGTTTAAAATATTACCGCCAACCATCATAGAGCAGCCTACTTCAGTCAGAATTCGACTAAAAGCCGCAACAATCGCCAGTAGTAACGGCATACGCAATTCGCGGCACACTGTCCAAACCGCACTAAACCAAGAGGCACCTAAGGTGCGTGACGTTTCCCAGGCTCTGCGGTCTACACTGGTAAATGCGGCTTGGCTCAGTGCGATTAATACGGGCGCGCAGATCAACATTTGTCCGAGGATCATGCCTTCTTGGGTAAATAACCACTTCAAATCACCCAGTGGGCCATTACGTGTGAGTAATAGATAGACCAGTAAGCCAATAACAACTGTAGGAATCGATTGCAGGGTTTGGACTAAGTTAGTAATGACCCATCGGCCATAAAATGGCGCAAACGCCAACACGAAGCCGAGCACCATAGAAGGAACTAAAGTGATCAGTAGGGCTGCGAAAGAAACCGAAAACGAGATCGAAATAATGGACCAAACGTCGGGGTCCAATGAAAACAGCAGGCTTAACGCCTGCTGTAATAGTGCTAGCCAGCCGTCGTTCATTCGCTATAAGTTGCCTTGAACAATTGCTCGCCTTCAACTTTGAAGTTATTGATCATGCTTTGGCCTTCTTTGCTGATCAACCAGTCGCTGAACGCTTTAGCACCTTTGTGGTTCAGATCTGGATATTTAGCTGAGTTGATTAAAATGACTTGGTATGGGTTGGCTAAGGTTTTGCCGCCATCAAAATCAACACCAAGATCTAGCTTAGTTTTGTAAGCGACGAAAGTACCACGGTCAGACAGCGTATAACCTTGCATTTCGTTTGCCATTAGCAGAGTTTTACCCATGCCTTGGCCTACTGAAGTGTAACCTTTGAAGTCTGGTGTCACACTTGCTGCTTTCCATACTTCTAACTCTTTGATATGAGTGCCTGAATTGTCACCACGAGAGATAAAAGGTACACCTGATTTTGCAATTTTACCAAAGGCTTCTTCGGCAGTTTTGCTGTCACGAATTTTTGCAGGGTCATTTTTAGGACCAAGTACCACGAAATCATTTTCCATGATGCCACGTGGCTCAACACCAAAACCATCGGCAACGAATTTTGCTTCGGCGCTAGGTGCGTGAGTCATGACTAAATCTACGTCACCTTGTTCACCTAGTTTCAGGGCTTTACCTGTGCCAGTCGCGATGACTTGAACTTTATAGCCTGATTCACTTTCAAACTTAGGTAATAGTTCTTTTAGTAGACCAGAGTTTTCTGTGCTGGTGGTCGTGGCTAATTTGATAATTTCAGTCGAGTGAGCGGGTAAAACAGTAAGAAAGCTGGCTGTAACAACCAAACTCAGTAGTGATTTCATATTTAGCATGGGTACTCCTTGGCAGAAAATAGGATTCCAACTCAAATACCTATCGAGTGGAACATCTTATAAATTGTAATACGTTCGATTGAAAGCAAATTAGATGCCAAGCTGATAATGCGACTATTTTCTTCACAGCTTAAGCTAATTTGTGAGCTTGATCCCAAGCCCAGCAAATACTCCACAGACAAATTGTCCCAGAGCACACTTCTTGTGGTTCATCGTGGCCTGTTTATCTATTTTCAATGATAGAATTGGCTGTAAATGAGTCAAAATGTCCAGAAGCAGACAATATGAACCAGACAGATAATAACCTCAAGCCCCTTCCATCGGCAGTATCGGTACTGATTGTTGATGATGAACCCGGCATGCGCAGCTTTTTAAATAAGGCTTTGTCGAAAAAATTCGCCTTAGTTGAAACCGCTGGCAGTATCGAAGATGCGGAGCAACTACGTAGTCGTTGCCATTTTGATTTGCTTATTGTTGATATTCGCTTGCCTGGTCGCTCAGGTATTGAGTGGCATGAAGCGCTCGATGAGCAAGGTCGTCGCTCTGATATTATTTTCATGACGGGTTACGCCGATATGGAAGTGGCCATTACTGCACTGCGCGCGGGTGCCTCTGACTTTATCATGAAACCTTTCCACCTTGAGCAGATGATGACGGCAGTCGATCGCTGTATTGAACGCCGCTTGCTTAAACGCGAGAATTTAATGCTGCGCCGCGAGGTGTCAATTGGTTATTCATCGACCATTATTGGTGGCAGCGAAGCGATGAAATCGGTGAAATATATAATTGAACGTGTCGCACCGACCAATGCCGTAGTACTTATTCAGGGTGAATCTGGTACGGGTAAAGAGTTAGTTGCGCGGCAATTGCATTTACTCAGTGGACGTCAAGGGTCTTTTGTCCCAGTTAACTGTGGTTCTATCGCCTCTGAATTATTGGAAAGTGAGCTATTTGGTCATATTGCGGGGGCATTTACGGGGGCAAAAGGCAATCGTGAAGGCTTATTTAGCTTTGCCTCGGGTGGGACGATTTTTCTTGATGAAATCGGTGAGATGCCACTGAAAATGCAAACTGCTTTGCTCAGAGTGTTAGAGCAAAAATCGATTCGTCCAGTGGGTAGTGAAAAAGAAGTTAATATTGATGTACGCGTAATCGCGGCCACTAACCGTACTCTGATTGATGAAGTCGAGGCGGGAAATTTCCGTCGAGATTTATATTATCGACTCAATGTACTCGATATTTTAATTCCACCATTACGTGATAGACCTGAAGATGTGGTGGAATTAACCCATCATTTCACCCGCCAACTGGCCACTGAGCTTGGCGTCAGGGAAGTAGTGTGGAGCCATGAAGACATGGTGAAACTGCAGCAACATGAATGGCCAGGTAATATCCGTGAACTGCGTAATATGATTGAACGCTGTATTTTACTGGGTAAACCGCCAGCAGAATACTGGAAGCAACAGCTAAAAAGTGACGTTTTATCTACATCGGGTTATCCGCAGGATTGGACATTAAAAGAAGTCGAAAAACACCATGTCACCAGTGTGGTGGACTTACACTCTGGTAATAAGTCCGCCGCGGCAAGGGATTTAGGTGTATCGCGTAAGACCTTAGATCGTAAATATAAAGAATGGTTTGACTTTAGCAGTGAGCAGGAGTTGTAGGGTGTCATTCTTCACTCATTTTTTTGGTGTGAGTTGGCAACAAATGCAGGCCAAGGTGCGTTATCGCATATTGATTCTGACATTATTACCTATCTTACTGACACTGGTGAGTTTAGTGTTTATCACTATTTACTGGAATATTAGTTATACAGGTAAGCAGCTGTTTATGATGGTTAAAGCTGACTTGTCTGTTGCTGAAAATACCCTACAGCAGGTACAGGTGCGCCAAGAGAATCAACTCGAACGAGTAATAACCTCTTGGGCTTTTCAGAATGATTTTAGGCCGATATTAACCGCCGAAAAATTTAGCAACAAACAATCCAATTTAAAAGAAACTTCTATTAATCATCGATCTAGTCTCGATGCGTTTCTCCTGCAGCAAAAAAAACAATTTCATCTCGATTATTTACGTTTGATCAGTGTTGCAGATGCCGCTGACGATCCGGATTTACGGCAAATATTGCCTAAATTAAACGGCTTACTGCCATATTCTGGCTTAATGGTGTTGCCGCATGAACGGTTAGCGCGTATTGACCCAGAGTTAGCAGTGACTGCGCGCATTCCAATAGTGACAACCCTGCGGGCACAGAGTACGACTCAAACTGTTGAAGGGCGTGGTTTATTGAGCCGTAGTCTACTACCTGTGCCTGATATGGAAGGTAAAGTGGCTTGGTATCTCGATGGTGGGATCTTGTTTAACCGCAATACGTGGATTGTCGATCACATTCGTGATTTGGTGTACGACAAAGGGACTCTGCCTGAACGCTCTATTGGTACAGTGACTATCTTTTTAGATGATATTCGCGTTTCGACTAACGTACCGTTACAACTTTCTTCCCATGATGAAATGCCGGGGCGAGCACTGGGTAGCATAGTGTCGGAGGAGGTGAAGGAAAAAGTATTAATTAATGGTGAGCAGTGGATAAACCGCGCCTTTGTTTTTAATGATTGGTTTATTTCTGCCTACGCACCCTTAGAGGATGTTCGCGGTCAACGTGTTGGCATGATTTATACCGGTTTTTCTGAAGCACCCTTTATCCATAATTACCTATTAAACATTATCGAATTGGGCACTATTTTAATGTTAGTGCTCTTGGTGTCTGGATTATTAGTTTATCGCGGGGCCTATAGTTTATTGTTGCCAATTGAACGTATTCACCAAGTGGTGCAGGCGGTTCAATCGGGGCGAAATATTCGTATTGGCGCTTTAGACTTAGATAGGGATAGCGAGTTGTCGAATTTGGCGGAACAATTCGACAGTATGCTCGACCTATTACAGAGTCGAAATGCTCAAATTCAAGCGGCTGCAGAACAACTAGAGGTAAAAGTTGCCGAGCGTACCCGTAGATTACATGACAAAACTTTAGAGTTACAAAGTAACGTCGCATTACTCAATGAAACACGCCAACAGCTCGTCACCAATGAAAAGCTCACCGCACTCGGTGAGTTGACTGCAGGTATCGCCCATGAAATCAATAATCCCACGGCGGTTATTCTCGGTAATATGGAACTACTACGCTATGAGCTGGGCGATAATGCCGATGTGGTAAAAGAAGAAATTGATCTCGTTATTCAACAAGTCGGGCGGATCACGACCATAATTCGCAGCTTATTACAGTACAGTCGTCCTGGTGAATTTAATGCGCCGCTAGAAATGCACAATATGACCGCTATCATAGAAGAAATGCTGGTGTTAGTGCGGCATTCGATTCAAAAACAAGAAGTGGTGTTAATTACTGAGCTAAACGCAACTTGCCCTGTGCAAGTTAACAAACCACAGTTATTACAAGTGTTGATCAATCTGGTGGTAAACGCTGCCCATGCGATGGACGGTAAAGGTCGAATTTGGATACGAACCTATGACTGGCTACAACAGGGTGTGTTGATTGGCGTCAAAATTGAAGTAGAAGATGAAGGCACTGGTATATCCCCTGAGCAGCTAGGGCGCATTTTTGACCCTTTTTATACCACACGTAAAGACGGCACTGGTTTAGGGCTTTCACTCAGCTACGGTATTATCAAGCGGATTGGCGGCACCATAGAAGTGAGTTCAATCTTAGGAAAAGGGAGTTTGTTTACTATGGGTCTATATCGCGAAGCTAAAGAGGAGCGACAGAACAACCCTTATGAGGGATTACACTTTGCTGGCAATTATAACGAGATGTCGGGTGAATAAAGTATGCCTGACAAGATACCGTGTTTGGGTATTGGTACGTTATTGGTTGTCGTGGGTATTGTGATATCACTATGAAGCGAGTGGTTGTAATGCGCAACAATAGGCAAAAAAAAGCCGGATGATGAGTCCGGCCACAAAGAGTGTGTTAGCAATGTCGTGCTTGCAAACTCAGGAGCGTTTTAACCACTTTGATTACCAGTCATCATGGTTAAAGATGAGTTTTGGAACGCAATTAATAATAATCATTCTCATTTGTGTTTGCAAGCTATTTATTCAAAAGTAATACCACTATGAAGCTAGTTAACCTGAACTAGGGATAAGCTCTGCGTCTCTACAGGTTATTTTTCCCTTTATCTGCGTTAACTTTGCTACTAATAGCCCACTATTAGTAGCAAACTTGCCTTGATAACGGAAAAACGACCTCTGTAGAGTTAATTTTGCGAAATAAGCTAATAAGATTAATCAGTTACCACAGCCACTATCCCGAGTTTAGGTTAGTTATTCGAGGAGGTGTAATGAGGAAAAATAGACAAAAAAAAAGCCGGATGATGAGTCCGGCCACAAAGAGTGTGTGAGCAATGTCGTGCTTGCAAACTCAGAAGCACTTTAATCACTTTGATTACCAGTCATCATGATTAAAGATGAGTTTTGGAACGCGAGTTAATAATAATCATTCTCATTTGTGTTTGCAAGCTATTTATTTAAAAAAGTATGCATCTTTACAAATCTTGGCATTTTTTCATAACAATCAGCCCAACTCTTTTGTTAACAAAACCGTTGTGTTAACTGAGTCGGGCTGGCGATAACGAGATTAAATTATAATCGATATAATGAGTTTGAGCGGCTCAGGAAACAGATCCCTGTGGTTCGGTTCGCAAAATCCTATCTTGTAAGACTTTTAGCAAAACGCCATAGGCTGGTAGAAACAGCCCTAAACTCACGATCAGTTTAAAACCGTAATCTACCGTAGCAATCTCGGGCCAGTTGGCTGCCATGAAGTCATCAGAAGAGGCGTAAAAAGCGATACTAAAGAAGACTAAGGTATCGACAAGATTGCCCACTAAAGTTGATGCAGCGGGCGCAACCCACCAAGAGCGATTTTTTCTAATACGGGCAAAAACCGTAATATCCATCAGCTGACCGATTAAATAGGCAGCGAAACTGGCAAAGGCGATACGAAATACAAAGGTATTCCACTGTGCCAATGAATCAGCCCCTTGAAAACTACCCTGATGGAACATGACGCCTATCACGTAAGAAATCACCAACGCGGGGATCATGGCTTTAAGTATGATGTTACGCGCAGCTTGTTGGCCAAAAATACGCACTGTGAGATCTGTGGCTAAATACACGAATGGAAAGCTGAATGCGCCCCAAGTAGTGTGGTAACCAAATAGTTGAAATGGCAATTGTACCAAGTAGTTGCTGACGCAAATAATCAGTATATGGAATCCTACTAATAGGAATAAAGCACGGCGAAGCTGTGCTGTAGTTAACATTAACATAGGTGGCCTTTTTAGTTGTGTAGGGCGGGGTGAGGGAACCCGCTAATATTTATTTTATTATGTTTACGACGAAATCATCGATAACAGCGCACTGAAATCGGGGTCGTCATTATAGTGGGCGAGTCTTAAGATGCAAGCCCGCTGTTTAAAAGTGCTTATCGACGGTAATGCCTTTGACAGTTTGGATATCTTTAAGGCGAGCGTTGGTAACGCGACTAATAGTTAGTGACCGTTTCAGGAGGTGAGTGCTAACTGCTGATAGTTTGGCAATTCTATAGCTCTACAGCTCGAAAAGAATCGACACAATAGTTGCGAGTTTATTCTCTAATTCTTGCCATTCTGCTTGTGGATCAGAACCTGCAATAATCCCCGCGCCTGCAAATAAATTAATTCGACCGGGTTCGATAAGTGCGCTACGGATTGCGACCGAAAACTCACTTTCGTACTGATTGAAATAGCCACAGGCACCGGCGTACCAACCACGCATATAGCCTTCTTGCTGGCGAATAAAACTCATTGCCGAGTGTCTGGGCAACCCACCTACGGCAGGCGTTGGATGCAGGGCTTGTAACAGTTGAAAATCATTGACACCTGTTTTTAGCTCGGCATGAATTGCACGGTGTAAGTGCTGAATATGGTTGAGTTTAAAAATAGTGGCGAGTTCATCGGCGCCAACATAACGACTCAATGGCGTAAGCATATTGACGATATGGCTGCGAACAAGTTGGTTTTCAACGCTATTTTTATTGTCCTCTAATAAGGCGTTTGCCAGTGCGATATCCTCTTCTTGGCTTAAGCCGCGAATCGTTGTACCGGCAAGCGCTTCGGTAAATAATTCTTGTTGATTACGGCGAAATAAACGCTCTGGTGAGCAAGAGATAAAAGTGCGCTCTGGGCTAAACTGAAAACCAAATTGGAAGCTATTAGGATTACGTCCTTGCCAGCAGGCGAGTACCATCCAAGGATCAACGGGTTCGTTAACGTCAAGCTGAGTTAACCGAGACAGCACTACTTTTGGCGTGTCTTGATTAAACTTAGGCTCGATAACCTGTTCAACAAGGGTTTTCCAGCGTGTAAAATTGGGTGTATCTGTGCGGCCCCGTAAGCCGATTTTTTTTGGTGGCGAAAGTGGTTTGGCTGGCATAATTGCTTCAATGGCAGCAATGGCGTTATCTATTTCGCTATGGTGATCATTATCGGCAAAGTTAAGATTCACTAATAGGCTAAATTGGTTCCCGCTGCGCCTAAACTCAATGCGTGGCAGGATAAAACGACTGTTACCAAACTCGGGCCAAGAGTCTATGGTGCGATCAAAAGCGACACCACCGTAGTAACGGATATTCTGATTGGTAGATAAGGCTCGCTGCTCTTGATAGATAGTGGCCAGTTGCTGATCGCTCATTGCCGTTTCAAATTTAATATCTTTACACGCCCCTATCGCTGCGACCTCTTCAATTCTATCGCGCCCATGCCAGTAAATACGTGGAAATAGGGTCTGTGATGCCAGCCATGGAATTAAAGGCAGCGCGACTGTGCTAACAGATAGCTGTACGAGCCCTTCTACCACTGGGGTTAGCTTTAATTGGATGAGTTTGTCGATGAGAGACTTAAGGTCTTCAGACAGGGCATGAACAGGCAAATAAAACTCCCAAAATTAAGAATAAAGGCAGGGCTGAAGGTCACATTATCAGTCACCAGCATCAATAAACACGACTCAGGCTTATGAACTATTTTTCAAGTCATTTACCTTTATTAGCTGTTGTTTATAAATAAGAAACTTTCGCTCAAATTAAAGGCCACAATCAAGAGTGTCAAGATGTAAGCTTCTAGTATGTGACTTTAGCTATGGTCTCATTTTATGACGATAAAAACCGTGACTTAAGCGGGTCTTTTTGTCGGTAAAATTATCCTTGATAGACATTCTGTCTGTTTGTTGTGGAATCATTTTCTCTTTAGTTTAATTAGTTGATCTAAGTTGGTTTTTAATGGTTTTTAAATTGAGACTGAATCGCAGCGACTCACAATAGCGAGTACAGCTTACATTTTATACGCGACCTGCAAATATGATTACGACGAGCTCACAAGATGAAAACGATGGCCTGTATGACCCTCTGATAGCAGCAGGGCGAGCATGAAACTCATCACGCTTGAAGGCGTTAGCTTCAACTATGGTAGTCAGTTGTCAACGGTATTGCTGGACATTAACTTAACGATTGGCGTTGGTCAGTGTCATTGTGTGAGCGGTCCTACGGGCTCTGGAAAATCGAGTTTACTCAATCTACTTGCGGGCGTGTTAAATCGCCCGCATGAAGGCGAGATCTGGCGTTTCCCCAAGTTAGTGACGGGTTTAGTCACACAAGACCCGCAGAAACAGCTATTGCGAAAAACCGTCGGCGCAGAAATCAGCTTCGCTTTAGAAGCCTTCGGTATTCCCGCTGAACAAATACTCTCTAAAGTGCAATTGGCACTGCGGCGTGCCGGCTTGTACTTACGTCTCGATACGCAGCTCAATACGCTTTCCGTTGGTCAAACATACCGCTTAATGATTGCTGCTCAGTTAGCGTGCGAGCCACATTTACTGCTGCTTGATGAGCCGTGGGCACAACTTGATGATCACGGCGTGAGTGAACTGCTGGTGGTGCTTGGCAATCTTCTCCAAGAGGGCATGGCGCTAGTGTTGGTTGAGCATAACTCTTTGGCCTTCGCTGGGATTATTCAGCATTACTGGCAGCTAGGGGCGGGCAAATTATCGGAAGGCATCTATACGGTGAGCGAGGCGGCGCAAATTGAAATGTCTACGTGGCGAGATCAGGCTAAGTTTGAGCATACAGGCAAAGTCTTGATCAACGCGGAATCTTTTGAATTTGGGTTTGATGGTTGTCCAGTGCTATTTACGTGTCCGCAGGGGTTTAAGCTTAAAGCGGGTGAGATAGTGACCTTAGTGGGAGAGAACGGCTCAGGTAAAACCGGCTTATTAAAGGGCTTAGCGGGTGTGCTCAACTTAAAGCAGCGACTGCCGATTAAGGTGCTAGGACGAAGGCCTAAGCTGGGCGTTTACGGTGCTGATCTAGGGCTGCTGATCCAAAGACCGAGTCGACAATTGTTTGAGATTAGCGTGTTAGCCGAAATGCAGTTTAGCTTAACGCGTTTTAAGCTCCCTAAAGAACGGGCTGCGCAAATGTTGGAGGAGCTGGGTTTATCGGATTTAGCTGAATTGCCACCTTATAAACTATCCCACGGGCAACAGCATTTAATTGCTTTAGCCTCATTAGCTTGCTTACAGCCTAAGGTGTTGTTATTGGACGACCCATTAGCAGGAATGGATAAGCATTACTATGATAAAGCGTGGTATTTGCTGCAGTACTTAAGCTCTCAAGGTTGCGCTATCTTACTCAGTAGTCATAGATGCATTACACATAGTGCTGTGTCTTGGCAACTCAGCCTGCACCATGGATTATTGGCAGAGGGCGTTATTGAGTAAGGGCAAAGTCTTGCTCACATAAGCAACATTTAAGACCTTGTTTCCTTCACTTAAGTTTGGCGTATGTCGTTTAGCAGCAAAGTCTATAGTGATTATCTAATATTCAGCTTAGAATGCGCCTCGCATCTACGTTATATTATGAATAAACCAGAATTCAGATAATAACTGCAACAGAATATGCGAGTGTAGGTCGCTTTAGTATCGTATCTTTAAAATTGATATATTATGCAGGCAATCATCCTTGGGGTTGTAGATATGAATGAGTCAGCAGGATTAGTTGACCTAATCAAATTACCTGTGTCGCAACTGACATTAGGCATGTTTGTCTGTGCGATCGACAAACCGGATAAGGGCCAGCTTGCCATTACGAATGCTGGACAAATTAAGCATAAAGATACCATTGCTCAGCTAACAAAAAATGGTATTAAGTTTGTTTGGGTTGATGCGCAGCGCTCTGCTGAACATTGCGGTTTAAGTAAGGAAACGATTACTCACCCTCATCCTCATGTAGTCCCTGTAACTCCTATTGCGAGTGAAACAGAAAGTCAAAAAGTACCCATCAGTCGTGAAAAGCAACAAGATCAAGCAAAGGTGATGCTGATTGAGGCTAAAGATCTCATTCGTAAAGTATTATCCGAGACCTTTGAGGGCAAGGCTATCGAGGTTGGACCATTCGAGGCTTTAGCAGACAACATGATAGAGTCTGTTATGTTAGATGCTGACGCGCTTAAATGTATGTCAGCGCTGCGCATCAAAAGATGCTTATCTACTTGAACATTCAGTAAATGTGGCTTTTTTATTAGTAACCTTTGGCAAGTATTTACAATTTGATCGTGATAAGTTGCGGGAGATGGCCGTCGGCGGGATTTTACATGATATTGGTAAGATTAAAGTCGACAATAAAGTGCTGCATAAACCGGGAAAACTGACGCCTGAAGAATTTGAGCATATGAAGTTGCATCAAGTGTATGCGTTAGCGATCATGAACGAAGCGAAAGGATTATCGCAACTAAGTAAAGATATCTGTTTGATGCATCATGAAAAACTCGATGGGCGTGGTTACCCAAGGGGCTTAAAAGGTGATGAAATCCCTCTTCATGGTCGCATGAGCTGTATCGTCGATATCTTTGATGCCTTAACAGCAACGCGCTGTTATAAAGAAGCCATGAGCCCTGCAGCGGCGTTTAAAATTCTGCTCAGTTTAACGCCATTCCATTTAGACCAAGAGTTGGTCTATGACTTTATTCGTTGTATCGGTATTTACCCAGTAGGCTCTCTGGTGGAGTTATCCGATGGCCAGATTGGGATTGTTTGGACCTCAAAGGATAGAGATGCATTACATCCGGTAGTGAAGTGTTTTTACTCTATAAAATTTAAGCGTTATACAGAGGTCACTATGGTAGACCTATTACAATCTGAACTTTATGTTGAGCGTGGCGTATCGCCGAGTTCACTTGATATTGACCCAACACCTTTCTACTGATTTTCATATTCTATTCTTCGCGCCGGTGATGTGAGTGGCTGGTGTGAACGATTGCAGCGCCTGTGCTAAAAACTATAAAATGAATTTATCTGTTCAAACAATGTAATGGGCTGCGTAATGAACCGTACTATGAAATCATCATTTTCTATATTTATCATTCTTTTATCCTTAGCATTATTAATCCCCGGAGTGACTCAGCCTATTATGAGTATTAGCGGCAGTATCGATAAGGCTCAGCTTGCTGAACAAGGTGTAGCGCAAGTTGCCCAAAGCTTTGATGCAGACTCGGAGCGCGATCGTGCTCGCGGCATGCTAGGTATGGTCAGTGGTTTGCTTGGGCTCAATAGCCTTAAGGGCGAAGTCGAAGTACTGCAGAAAACTCGCAGTATTTGGGGGACAGTAACCGAGCTTTATCACTCTGGTAATGGACTCGTTGCGGGCTTAGTTATGTTATTCAGTGTGGTTGTTCCCGCCTTAAAATTGAGCTTAATGTTAGTACAACAATGTGTTAGCTCAATTGGCCTAAAATTTAGGATTAACGTTTTGGTCAACGCGCTTGCTAAGTGGTCGATGGCAGATGTGTTTGTGGTGGCGTTGATTATCACCTTTATGGCGGGAAACGCCTCAGGCGGTATGGGGGAAATGCTGAAAACCCAGGCGCAATTTGAAAACGGTTTTTACTTTTTTACCGCTTACTGCATGTTATCGATTCTAAGTGGTTATTTGGTGCCTCGCCCAACGCCAATTTTGTAGTGATATTAATGCTAGTTTTGTGTATGTGCTTGATGCAGGGCTGTACTTAAGATTATCAAGTTAGTGCCGCTAACAAAACGGCATCAGACGATAAGGCTGCACAATAAGCGCAGGTTTGACTTAGCTGTTATAGCTATTTGTTATTAATAAATGATATTTGTGAGGTTTTAAGTTCTAAACAATAATAAGCATCCCCTATGTTTGCAGGAAGATGCAATTGAAAAACTGGCTGATACTCGTGTTTTGCCTGATAGCCTTAATCGCGTCAACGCAAACCTTTGGGCTAATACGCTCATTGATTGAATTATTCGCTTTTTTAGGCGTACTTTGTTTGGCTTGGCGAATGAAGTCGATGGCAGAGTAAAGCTCTGCCATCATAAATATTAACTACTGAAAATAAAGAATATATACTAAAGACGTCACACCAATTGCTGCCCATAACATTACCCCAAGTAGTAAAGGTTTTGGGCCACTCGCGCGCATTTTCTGCACAGTAATTCCTGCACCAATCAAAAATAAACACACTACGAGTGCGCGTTTTGAGAGCATAAACAGGGTGTCATAAACGGTATTAAATTGTGGTAACCAATGTGCGATAGCAATCGCTAAGCAATAAAAACCAATAAAATATGGCAGATTAATTTTGCGTTTATCGCCACCAAATACCATAGCGCTGACTAGGGCGATAGGGATAATCCACAGTGCACGAGCGAGTTTTATGGTTGTGGCGATTTTTAAGGCTTCGTCACCATAGGCTGATGCTGCACCGACAACCGATGAGGTGTCGTGGATTGCAATGGCACTCCACACACCAAAATCGTATTGGCTCATATTGAGTAAATGGCCAACTGCGGGAAATAAAAATAGTGCAACTGAATTGAGCACAAACACACAAGCTAATGCCGTAGCCGTTTGATCATTTTTGGCATTAATCGCAGGGGCGACAGCGGCGATAGCGCTACCACCACAAATAGCAGTGCCAGAGGCAATTAAATGGCCTGTCACGTGATCAAACTTGAGGGCGCGGGTGAGTACAAAACCAAGGCCAAGAGTGAAAAAAATTGACCCTACAATCAAACCAAAGTTGTGAGTGCTGGCCTCTATGGCGGTGGTGACATTAATGCCAAAGCCTAAACCAATGATTGAATAGGATAGGAGTTTTTTTGTCAGTGCAGTGATATTCCAGTCCACCGGTACCCAACCTAAGCTTGCCAAGGTAAAACCTAGCACTAACGCCATAGGAGATGAGATAAAAGGTGTGAGGCATAATAAACCCGCACAGATAAAAATAATGCGCTGACGTTTGCTGACGTCTTGTAATTTTGATGAAAGTTTCATATCTACCTATGCACTAGCGATTAAATATTATCGCTCCAATGCCATTATTTACATTAAATACCGCTAATAAAAAATGGCCATCAATAAGGACTAATATTGGAAAACGATGCTAGGGACATTATAGCTGTGAGTGTTAGCTTCAATAAAATCAATTAAACTTATTTTTATCATCAATTTTATTTATTGTTTGGCGGGATACATTTGTACAGAGGTAAAGCGTTGGAGATCAACTGCGGCGCAGTTAATCTCCCCATGAGAATTTATAAATTTACGATGCTTTTCAAATCGTAATCACTGCCATCTTTCGCTGTAAATAACTTATCTTGAGTATCGTTAGCGCTAGGCATACCGACATGTAGCAGGCTAAGCCAATGGCGTGAGGCTGCTGAGCGCACCTCGGTGGTGTCCATTAACATGCTTGAAGACGCTTCGATTTGGATATCTTCCAAATTTGCCACGTCTTTAGCCCCTATCATGCCGCAACGGTCGAAGCTCAACTCAACGTGATAGTCCTTATCTTGTAACACGATAGCGCTAGGCGCATCTTTGGTGCCATTAAAGGCCACAAACTGTTTTGGTTGGCGTAAACCGCTGTGACTACCGTCGGCAAAAAAGGCTAACAAATGCTGGTAGTAAACGACGTAGCTGCTCACATCTTGATGTGAACCAGAGCTAAGTGGAAAGAGTCGGTCGATGAAAAGTTTTGCCTTGGCGATTTTTTCGTGCTCGGCAATCCCAACATGGACTACGGCTAGCACTTCTTCTGCGATGAGGTTGTTTAAATTTGCTTTGCTCTGGTTATTGCTGATTATTGACATAGTCATCGCTCGTTCCTCTACTCTTTCAATTTAAAAAATACGGTTCAGGGTTTCGATTTAACGGGTGGTGTTTCACAGTTTTTTCCAACTTGGCGTGTCCGTTTTAAGTGCTTTCGTTTTAAGTGCTTTCAATATTCATACTTAAGCATTTCTTGAATTTGGCTGACTCAAGTTGTTTGCTTGAATCGCTTCTCGATTGCTTGATTTGTAGTCTAGTCTTTTTTTGTTTACAATTTCACAATAGAAATTTTACACTGTGAATTTTACAAAATGCGTAATGACCAGAGCTTGATGAGAAAATCACACTTCCTAGGGACAAAAATACGTAACCTACGGAAACGTAATAATTTAACGATGGAAGATTTGTCGGCGCGTTGTATTCGCGTCGATTCGGGAAGTGCGCCCTCTGTGTCATATTTGTCGATGATTGAACGTGGAAAGCGTGTGCCGAGTGCGGCTATGCTGGCGGTGATCGCGACGGTTTTTCAAAAAGATATCGATTGGTTTTTGGACGATACCCCTGAAGAAAGTGCTATTACACCGGACAAGGGGCGCCGTGGTGGTATTAGCGGCATGGCGCTCGAACCCAGCTTTTTGTTTTCTAATGACATTTTACAAATAGCGATACCTGAAATGTTATCGCAGACTGGAATTTCTGGCAGACAGTTTGCCCATTTACTGATCCGCGCCCATCAAGAGCATCACCAAAACCACTTTCCCGATCTTGAGCGTGCTGCCGAAGAGGTTGGCCTTAAACGTATGCCATTATCCCTCGAAGATATACTGGATATTGCCAAGGGAATAGGGCTTAAAATCAAATGGGTAGATAACACACCGCAGGAAGTTATCGATGAAATGGGCGGTAGCTCTCGTCAACTGGTGACGTCTTTTTTTGAGCCACCCAATACTATTTATATGAATAAAATGCTTAAAAATCGTCCGAGTAGATTGAAGTACGATTTAGCCGCACACATAGGACATTGTGTACTGCACAACAAAGACGGTTTGAAGAGTGTAATGATTTCAGGCCGAAAGTTGGAGATGGACGAAGAAGTTACGCTGCAATCTAACACATTAAACGCCCAGGATATTTTGCACGCATGGCGTGACTTTGAGTCGAGCTTTTTTGCCGGTGCCTTGTTATGCCCTAAAGTACCGTATCGGCAATTACTCGATCGTCATGGCTACGAGATTGCAGTGCATAAACAACTGCAAGTATCGGCGTCGGTAGCAATGCGGCGAATGACTGTGGTATCGCCGTATCCCCACTGGCATTATTTTGATGCTTACGCACCGGGTAAACTTAAAGCGGTTTATCGCGGCAACGGGATTCCACTACCTTGGGGTAATATGCGGTTAGTGGAAGATCCTTGTCAGCACTGGGCCGTATTTAGGATGATCAGCGAGCCAACAGTGGGCACGTCGGCACAAATTTCAATTTTAAATGTCGGTAATGAACCCCGAATTTACTGCTGTGAATCGATTAAAGTCGAAGATTCGGCGGGTAATCCCCATGTGCTCTGCGCTGGCATTGATTTAAATCCGGCGATTGAAGCGCAAGGTAAAGATGCCTTGTCTATTGCCCAGGATTTAAAAGAGGCCTGTGTTGCTGGTGGCGGCTCAGTGACGATCCCTAAGCACATTAAAAGCGATCTGGTGAGTGTTGCTAAAATCCTTAATATCAACTGGGTAGAGCGTGGAATTAAAAATGATGCCCGCTTAATATGTTCCCGCGGCGCCGTATGTCCGCGCCAACCAAGTTGTTATCAAGCGGGTAAATCACAATGCGATGGCAGTTAAATCAGTAATTTTGGGGATAAGTAGCGTGGCTGAATGGTTATGTTGATCGTTTTCTGCATTGAGCCACTCTCGCCACTCTCTCATTTGCGATAATTCACTATGCTAGGCGTTAAGTTTGAAAGTTAAGCATAAAAAAATAGCCAAAAAAAAGCGCCGATTCATTGCAGAATCGGCGCTTTTTTCACAGGTAACATTCGAGCTTAATAAAATTAAACGCTTATGCCTTTGGGCCTGCTTTACGGATCGCGTCTGACACTTGGTATTTAGCGAAGTTTTTAGTAAAGGCTTCGGCCAGTTTCTGGGCATATTCAGCGTATAGTGCTTTATCGCCCCAAGTATTGACTGGGTTGAGTAAATTGCGGTCTACGCCAGTTACCGCCACGGGAACAGCGAGGTTCAGTGTGTCTAAGTGGACGGTTTCAACGTCTTTCAACTCACCGCTCACAATCGCATCGACAATAGCGCGCGTGGTTGGGATATCAAAACGCTTACCTACACCATGTGGGCCACCAGTCCAGCCGGTGTTCACTAAATATACTTGGCTACCGAATGACTCAATGCGCTTCATTAATAGTTCAGCATACACGCCCGCAGGGCGAGGGAAGAAAGGTGCGCCGAAGCAAGTTGAGAAAGTAGATTGAATCGCTGAGGTTGAGCCAATTTCAGTCGAACCCACTTTAGCCGTATAACCCGATAAGAAGTGATACGCAGCTTGTTCTTTGGTCAGAATCGAAACTGGTGGTAATACGCCAGATACGTCACAGGTTAAAAATACTACCGCACGTGGCTCGGCGCCGCAGTTGTCTTCTTTACGTTGGGCAATATGTTCCAGCGGATAAGCTGCTCGGGTGTTTTCGGTCAAGCTACTGTCTGTGTAGTCAGGCACGCGATGCTCGTCCATCACCACGTTTTCTAGCACAGTACCAAAACGGATCGCATCCCAAATAACAGGCTCATTCTTTTGGCTTAAATCGATACATTTAGCGTAGCAACCGCCTTCAATGTTAAATACGCCGCCCGGCGCCCAGCCGTGTTCATCGTCACCAATAAGGAAGCGTTTTGGATCGGCCGATAGCGTCGTTTTACCTGTGCCAGATAAACCGAAAAATAGCGTCGTGTCGCCATCTTTACCGACGTTGGCCGAGCAATGCATTGGTAGCACGCCTTTGGCTGGCAGTAAGAAATTTTGCACTGAGAACATCGATTTCTTCATTTCGCCGGCGTATTTAAGGCCAGCGAGCAGCACTTTACGCTCAGCAAAGTTTAAAATGACTGCAGCATCAGAGTTAGTGCCATCGCGCGCGGGATCGCAGACAAAGTCTGGGGCATTAATAATTTGCCACACGGGTTTGTCTTTGCGGTTAAATGCTTCAGGGATGATAAACAGATTACGGGCAAATAGTTGATGCCAAGCGTATTGAGTGGTCACTCGTACGGGTTGGTAATGTTCGCTATCGGCACCGACTTCAAGATCAGAGACAAACAGTTCTTTATCGGCGAGGTAAGCTTCAACCCGCGCCCATAGACTTTCAAAAGCACCGGGTTCAAAAGCTTGGTTAACAGGGCCCCATTCGATATCGGCTTCTGAGCTAGGTTCTCTAACGATGAAACGATCGCCCGGTGAGCGACCACTGCGAGCGCCTGTTTTAGCGACTAATGCGCCATTAGCTGTCAATTCGCCTTCGCCGCGTAGCAGGGCAAGTTCGACAAGTTGTGCTGTTGTGGGGTTAAAGTAAACGCGGTTTAATCCATCCGCCATAATGAGGTCTCCATTGGTTTGTAAGGTTATTTTTATTATCGATCGTCTGCCGATTTAGTTTTATTTATCAACCGCGTTGAGCCAGAGGATAAAGTGAGCCGATTGTAGCTTAAGCCCAGTGTAATGTGTGAGGGATTATAGGCAGGATAAAAAATGGGCACCGAAAAGGTGCCCATTATCTCTACAGCAGTCAGGTTATTGCTGTGTGGTTGACGTTTGACCGTTAGCAAATAAGGTGGCGATATCTATGGCATCAAAGGTGTATTTAGCGTGGCAATATTCACAGCCCATTTCTATCTTGCCGTCTTCGGCGAGTATGGCTTCGATTTCTGCTTGAGCTAACGTCTTAATCGCGCCCGCACTGCGCTCCAAAGAACAGGTGCACTTAAAGCTGACATTGATAGGCTCGAATAGGTGCACTTCTTCTTGATGATAAAGGCGGTGTAATACGCTTTCTGCATCTAGAGTGAATAGCTCCTCAGCCTTAACGGTTGAGGTTAACTGGCTTAAGTGCTCAAACTCGATGTTATCTTCTTTTTGGCTAGGTAGAATTTGTAAAAACATGCCTGCCGCTTGTTTGCCATCGGCAAATAACCAAATGCCAGTTGGTAACTGTTCGGATTGATTAAAGTATTCTTCAACACATGCCGCTAAGGTTGGCTTGTCTAGTGCAACTACGCCTTGGTAGCGTTCCCCTTCTTCTGGGGTTAAGGTGATGACCATATAACCCTGACCGAATAAATCAGCCAAGCTAGCATCGTCAGCCAGTTCGTTATTCCAACGTGCAACACCGCGTAATTCTTGTCGATTGTTACCGTTGATCACCGCTAAAGAAACCGGGCCATTACCCTGTAACTGCACGCTGATATCGCCGCTAAATTTTAATGTTGCGGTTAGCAGTGATGTGGCTGCCATGAGTTCACCCAGCAGAGTTTGTAAAACGGGAGGGTACTCTTGGGCGCTGATCACTTGTTGGTAGCTGTCTTGTAGTTGTACCATTTCGCCACGGACATCGGCATTGTCAAACAAATAGCGGTGTAAAATATCTTGAGTCATGGTGTCTCTCACTATTAAAGGTCTTTAAAGCGCATGAGCTGGCGTCGTTGCTTTTTGTCTGGTTTCTGATCTGGTATGGGGTTGTTAAGCATGTTGAGGCGTCTTTGCTCAGCATTAACCGCCCGTTTAATCAGACTTGTTTCAGTTTCATCGTACAATTCTTGTGCAATCGCACCCGATTGACGTATTTGTGATAATTTTTTTATGACGATCTCTTTATCGTCATATCCTTGGCGTATCTTAAGGACGGCGCCTATCTCAGCATTCCTACTGGATTTGGCACGCTGACCGTTGTAATGTACTTTGCCGCCGTTGATCATGTCTTTGGCAATGGCACGAGTTTTATAGAAACGTGCGGCCCAAAGCCACTTATCGAGTCGAATGTCTGTTTTTTCGCTTTGACCTTGAGTCATAGTGTCTCCAGCTAAAAGATCGATGAGTTCACATGCCGAGCAATAAAGTGTCAGATGCGTATTTCTATTATGTTAAAGGGTGGCATGCTTCACACCCTTTAAAGGTGGGCAAAGTTAGCATAAATGGCCTATTTTCGCCAATTTGAATACTGTTATGGGGTTGTTGCCAAATGCCGCCTAGGTTAGCATTAAGCGCTTATTACCTAATTATTATAATCAGAACAGAGACCTGTATCGAGGGTCCACATAAAATATGGATTTATTAGATAAAATTATCGCCAAAGCTATTGGTATGCCCCATAAACCCCTCAGTCGGATTGTTTTCTGGTTAGGGTTTATTGTTATCATGTTATTGGCCGCACAAATTACTTGGAAATTAGTGCCAACGACTGCATCTGTCAGTGCTTGGTCACCCACGCCCGTTAATGCTAGCGGCAAAAGTGCTGGGCAGGTTGATCTTGCCAGTTTGCAGCAACTTGGACTTTTTGGTAAGGCAGATACTCAATCTGATAGACCTAAAGTCGCTGCGGTCGAAACGATAACTGATGCACCTAAAACTTCACTTTCTATTCAACTGACAGGGGTTGTCGCATCGACCGCAGAGCAGAAGGGCTTAGCCGTTATTGAGTCAAATGGTAGCCAAGAAACTTACAGCCTAGGCGACAAAATCAAAGGCACATCAGCATCACTTAAAGAAGTCTACGCTGACCGTATTATCATCACTAATGCGGGCCGTTACGAGACGCTAATGCTTGATGGCCTTGTGTACACTAGTCAAAGCCCAGCCAACCAGCAGCTACAACAGGCCAAGAGTAATACAACGGTTAACCGTATCGACCAACGGAAAAACTCCGAAGTTTCCCAAGAGCTCGCTGAATCTCGCACTGAATTGTTAGCCGACCCCAGTAAGATCACCGATTACATTGCTATCTCTCCTGTGAGACAGGGTGACGCTGTTGCGGGCTATCGTTTGAATCCGGGTAAAGACGCCAATTTGTTTAAACAGGCGGGTTTTAAAGCCAATGATTTAGCTAAATCGATTAATGGATACGACTTGACCGTTATGAGTCAGGCGTTAGAAATGATGAGCCAGCTTTCCGAGTTAACCGAAGTGTCTATTATGATTGAGCGGGAAGGACAATTGGTTGAAATCATGTTTAGTTTGCCGCAATAACACGCGTTAGAGGAAAGAAAAAGAATGAAAAACAAAAGGATTCGACGCAAGCTTATTGCTGGGATTGTTGCGGGTGCAGCTATGTTCTCATCGCAATTTGCATGGTCAGAACAGTATGCGGCTAACTTTAAAGGCACGGATATTCAAGAGTTTATCAATATAGTTGGTAAAAACTTGAATAAGACCATCATAGTTGACCCAACGATTCGCGGCAAAATCAACGTGCGCAGTTATGATTTACTGAACGATGAACAATATTATCAGTTCTTCCTCAACGTCTTACAAGTTTACGGTTATGCCATTGTCGAGATGGAAAATAACGTTATTAAAGTCATTAAAGACAAAGACGCTAAAACTGCTGCCATTCGTGTCGCTAATGATACTGATCCCGGTATGGGTGATGAAATGGTCACGCGTATTGTGGCCTTGTATAACACTGAGGCCAAGCAATTAGCCCCACTATTACGCCAGCTTAATGATAACGCGGGCGGCGGCAACGTAGTTAACTACGACCCTTCTAACGTATTAATGTTGTCGGGCCGTGCAGCGGTGGTGAATAAGCTAGTTGAAATTGTTCGCCGCGTAGATAAGCAAGGTGATACCTCTGTACAGGTTGTACCGTTAGAATTTGCCTCCGCCGGTGAAATGGTGCGAATTATCGATACGCTTTATCGTGCCACCGCCAACCAATCACAACTTCCGGGCCAAGCGCCTAAAGTGGTCGCAGATGAACGTATCAATGCCGTAGTGGTGAGTGGTGATGAGAAAAGCCGTCAACGGGTAATCGAGTTAATTCACCGTCTTGACGCTGAACAAGCTAGCACAGGTAACACTAAGGTACGTTACTTACGTTATGCCAAGGCTGAAGATTTAGTTGAAGTACTGACAGGCTTTGCTCAAAAGTTAGAGGGTGATAAAGATCCAAGTGCTCAGGCTGCTGGTGGCAAACGCCGCAACGAAATCAATATCATGGCCCATGCAGAGACTAACGCTTTAGTTATCAGTGCCGAACCAGACCAAATGCGAACTATTGAGAGCGTGATTAACCAGCTTGATATTCGCCGTGCGCAAGTATTAGTTGAAGCCATTATCGTCGAAGTTGCTGAGGGTGATAGTGTCGGCTTTGGCGTGCAATGGGCGGCTAAAGCGGGTGGTGGTACACAGTTTAATAACTTGGGCCCAACTATCGGTGAGATTGGTGCCGGTGTATGGCAGGCGCAAGATAAAGAAGGCACTTACATCACTAATCCGAGTACCGGTGAAGTAATTGGTAAAAACCCAGATACTAAAGGTGACGTAACGCTATTGGCTCAAGCGCTAGGTAAAGTAAATGGTATGGCTTGGGGTGTGGCCATGGGTGACTTTGGTGCACTCATTCAAGCCGTATCGAGTGACACCAATTCTAACGTACTGGCAACACCGTCAATTACCACCTTAGATAACCAAGAAGCCTCGTTTATTGTGGGTGACGAAGTCCCTATTCTGACGGGCTCTACTGCCAGCTCTAATAACAGTAATCCTTTTCAAACCGTTGAACGTAAAGAGGTTGGGGTTAAACTAAAAGTCGTGCCGCAGATCAACGAAGGTCACTCAGTTAAGCTAACGATTGAGCAAGAAGTGTCTGGCGTTAACGGTAATACAGGTGTGGATATTTCTTTTGCCACTCGTCGCTTGACGACTACAGTGATGGCCGACTCAGGCCAAATCATTGTGCTTGGTGGTTTGATTAATGAAGAAGTGCAGGAAAGCGTACAGAAAGTGCCTTTCTTAGGTGATATCCCCGTGATAGGTCATTTGTTTAAATCTTCCTCGAGTAAAAAGACGAAGAAAAACCTGATGATCTTTATCAAACCGACCATTATTCGTGATGGCATTACAATGGAAGGTATTGCTGGGCGTAAATATAACTATTTCAGAGCATTACAGCTTGAGCAACAAGAGCGCGGCGTGAACTTAATGCCTAATACTCAGGTGCCCGTGTTAGATGAGTGGAATCAATCAGAGTATTTACCGCCAGAAGTTAACGACATTTTAGAGCGTTACAAAGAAGGTAAAGGTTTAGATACTCAAATGCGCAAAACTGACTCAACCCTTAAAACGCTGGACGAAAATAAAGATAAACCTAATGAGTGAAATACTATTATCCCCAGTCGACGATCTCAGCCAAATCTCTAATGAGCTAGGTCTTGAAACCGAAGGTGATGAGGTATTTCGTTCAAGCAGTAAAGAGCGTTTACCTTTTGCCTTTGCGCATCGCCACGACGTGGTGCTCTCGCTGGGTGACACGGGTGAATTGAGCTTGTTTTACACCAGTAAAACACCGTTAACGGCCATGCTCGAAGCGCGGCGTTATTCGGGTGTCGATTTGCCTTTGGTTAAGCTCGAAGTGGCGAAGTTTGAAGCCAAACTGACGCAAGCCTATCAGGCTAACTCATCTGAAGCGCAGCAGTTGATGGAAGATATTGGCAACGAGATGGATTTATTCACTCTGGCCGAAGAGCTGCCACAAACCGAAGACTTGCTCGAAGGTGATGATGATGCGCCGATCATTAAGCTCATCAATGCCCTATTATCTGAAGCCATTAAAGAAGAAGCCTCAGATATCCACATCGAAACCTATGAGAAACAGCTCATTGTACGTTTTCGTATCGATGGTGTACTCAAAGAGGTTCTTAAGCCCAACCGTAAGCTGTCGTCGCTGTTAGTGTCGCGGATTAAGGTGATGGCACGTCTGGATATCGCCGAAAAACGCGTGCCACAGGATGGCCGTATTTCGCTGCGTATCGCCGGCCGTGCGGTAGATGTGCGGGTATCAACCATGCCATCGAGCCATGGCGAGCGTGTGGTGCTGCGTTTGCTGGATAAAAATACCGGTAACCTTGATTTAGAACAATTGGGCATGACCGACAGTATTCGAGTTAAATTTGAAGATCTTATTCGTCGTCCCCACGGTATTATTCTGGTGACTGGCCCGACGGGTTCGGGTAAAAGTACCACCTTGTACGCTGGCCTGACCGAGATTAACTCAAAAGATACCAACATACTGACAGTAGAAGATCCCATCGAGTACGAGTTAGATGGTATCGGTCAAACCCAAGTTAACATTAAGGCGGATATGACCTTCGCCCGTGGTCTACGGGCGATTTTACGTCAAGATCCTGATGTGGTGATGATTGGTGAAATTCGTGACTTAGAAACCGCGCAAATTGCGGTGCAAGCGTCACTCACAGGCCACATGGTGATTTCAACATTGCATACCAACACAGCGTCAGGCGCCATTACCCGTTTACAAGACATGGGCGTTGAGCCATTTTTGGTATCATCGAGTTTGCTCGGTGTATTAGCCCAACGCTTGATCCGTACTCTTTGCCCAAAATGTAAAATCGAACACGTGCCCGATGCACGTGAACGTGAGCTATTGGGCATAGTCGCCAGTGATGATAGACACATTTTCCGTGCCAATGGCTGTAAATCCTGTGGTAATAATGGCTATCGTGGCCGAACAGGTATCCATGAGTTATTACAAGTTGATGATAGCGTGCGTGAATTAATCCACGGCGGTCGCGGCGAATTAGCCATCGAAAAGTATATTCGTCAATCCATACCCAGCATCCGTCACGACGGCATGAGCAAAGTGCTCGCGGGCATCACCACACTCGAAGAAGTATTGCGTGTGACTCGCGAGGAGTAATTTATGCCAGCATTTGAATATAAGGCGCTCGATAACAAGGGAAAACAGCTTAAGGGCGTCATTGAGGCGGATACCGCCAGACATGCCCGTAGCCAGCTGCGCGACCAACGTATGATGCCGCTAGAGATTCTGCCCGTTTCTGAAAAAGAAGCCAAAGCCAAGAGCGGTAGTTTCTCGTTTTTTAAACGCGGTATCTCGGTCGCTGAATTAGCCTTGATCACCCGTCAAATTGCGACGTTAGTGGCGGCGGGTTTGCCGATTGAAGAATCCCTTAAGGCTGTTGGTCAGCAATGCGAGAAAGATCGCCTTGCAAGTATGATTATGGCGGTGCGCTCGCGGGTGGTTGAAGGTTACAGTTTGGCCGATTCCTTGGCTGAGTTTCCGCATATTTTTGATGATTTATACCGCGCTATGGTGGCCTCGGGTGAAAAATCCGGTCACTTAGAAGTGGTGCTTAATCGACTGGCCGATTACACCGAGAGGCGCCAGCAGCTTAAATCTAAACTGACGCAAGCGATGATATATCCTGCGGTTTTGACCACTGTCGCGATAGGCGTTATCTCCATCCTCCTAGCGGCGGTGGTGCCAAAAGTGGTTGGGCAGTTTGAACATATGGGCGCCGAGCTTCCTGCCTCAACACGATTTTTGATTTCGGCCTCTGACTTTGTGCAAAACTATGGTGTGTTTGTGGTGATTGCCTTAGTGCTGCTGTTTACACTCTTTCGGCGCATGCTAAAGTCGCCAGCGTTTCGGATGAAGTACGATAATTTTTTATTGAACATGCCAGTGGTTGGCCGCGTAAGCAAAGGCTTAAATACCGCGCGTTTTGCCAGAACCTTAAGCATTTTGTCCGCCAGTTCAGTGCCTTTGCTCGACGGTATGCGTATCGCCAGTGAAGTATTGCAGAATATGCGAGTGCGAGCGGCGGTGGATGATGCAACTGCGCGCGTACGTGAAGGAACTAGCCTAGGCACGGCGTTGACTAATACTAAGTTGTTTCCGGCAATGATGTTATACATGATTGCCTCGGGTGAAAAGAGCGGTCAGCTTGAGCAAATGTTAGAGCGTGCCGCCGATAACCAAGACCGTGAATTTGAAGGTAACGTCAATATAGCACTCGGTGTATTTGAGCCTATGCTGGTGGTCAGCATGGCGTGTGTGGTGCTATTTATCGTGATGGCGATTTTGCAGCCCATCTTAGCTTTGAATAACTTGATTAGCGGTTAATTTTTGAATTTATGGATTATGACCAAGTCGATTGGCATAGGATTTTTTAGGAGAAGTAGTCAATGCAAATGAACAAAAAACATCAAGGTTTTACTTTACTCGAAGTGATGGTAGTTATCGTGATTTTAGGCATTCTAGCCTCGATGGTCGTACCTAATTTAATGGGTAACAAAGATAAAGCTGATCAACAAAAAGCGGTATCCGACATAGTCGCGCTCGAAAATGCCTTAGACATGTACAAGTTAGATAACGGCATCTACCCAACGACTGAACAAGGTTTAGAAGCCTTAGTGCAAAAGCCAACGATCTCGCCTGAACCACGTAACTACCGTGAAGATGGTTATGTAAAACGTCTGCCGGAAGATCCATGGCGCAATAAGTACTTGCTGTTAAGCCCTGGCGAAAACGGCAAGCTAGATATATTCAGTGCAGGCCAAGATAGTCAACCAGGTACCGAAGATGACATCGGTAACTGGAATTTACAGAATTTCCAATAAGATGTTAAAGCTGCGCCACGCTGGTTTCACCTTAATGGAGGTGATGCTAGTGATTTTGCTAATGGGGCTCACAGCCGCGGCAGTGACTATGTCTATCGGCAATTCGGGGCCACAACAGGCCCTAGATAGAACAGCGCAGCAGTTTATCGCAGCCACTGAAATGGTGCTCGATGAGACCGTTTTGAGTGGTCAATTTATGGGCATTGTGATTGAAAAAACCAGTTATCAGTTTGTTTTTTATAAAGACGGTAAGTGGCAGCCTTTGGATGAAGACCGGCTCCTGTCTGAAAAGGAAATGGAGCCGGGCGTGGTGATGAATTTAGTGCTCGATGGCTTGCCTTTAGTACAAGAGGATGAAGAAGACGATTCTTGGTTCGAAGAACCATTGATAGAACCTTCATCTGACGATAAGAAAAAACATCCAGAACCACAGATCATGTTATTCCCAAGTGGTGAAATGAGTGCTTTTGAACTGACATTTATCGCTAAAACTGACAAGCGTCAACAGGCCGAAGCGCTAGTGGCTGGCGACGCATTGGGCCGATTAACCCTAGGGCGTCCCGATGAAACGCGCTAAGGGCATGACGCTGCTCGAAGTGATTGTGGCCCTTGCCGTATTTTCGATTGCGGCTGTGTCGATCACTAAAAGTTTAGGCGAGCAGATGGCTAATATGCCGATTCTGGAGTCACGCACTTTGGCCCAATGGGTAGCTGATAATCAGATGGTTGATGCCAGACTTGAGCCGCAGTTTCCTGGCGTCGGTAAAAAAGAAGGCCAAGTTGAGCTGGCAGGAAAAGATTGGTACTGGCGTAAAGAAGTGGTGAAAACCACCGACGATAATTTTCGTATGATCCGTATTAGCGTAAGTGAAGACGAGCGATATCAGCGTATTGCAGCACAAGTGAGCAGTTATGTCCTTAAAACGGATTAGTGTGCAGCGCGGGTTTACCCTGTTAGAAATGCTGATCGCCATCGCGATTTTTGCCATGATAGGCTTGGCTTCTAATGCCGTGCTCAGCACTGTGCTGACTAATGACGAAGTGACGCGTACTTTCTCGACTCGGCTTAAAGCATTGCAACAAGGTTTTGGCGCGATTGAGCGTGATCTCGCACAAATGGTGGCGCGCGCACCCAGATTACTCGAAGGTGGCCGTGGTTCGACCGTCTTCCAAACGGGCAATGATATCTTAGAGTCAGAATCAGAAGCCTTAGTGTTTTACCGTTTAGGTTGGTTAAATCCCGACGGGTTATTGCCGCGAGGCAGCTTACAGTCTGTGGCGTATGTGGTGCGCGAAGGGCGGTTAGAGCGTTGGTATTTTCCTTATCCTGAGCCTGAATTTGGCGCCGAACCGATTAAGACGGTAGTGATAGATAAAGTGTTGTCGGTGGAGTATTCCTTCTTCATGGATGACAAGTGGGAGCGCAAAGTAGAGGCGACTAAGTTGCCTAAGGCTATCGCTATTGAGATTGAGATTGAAGGCTTAGGTAAAATCCAACGTAAGTTTTTATTACCGTTAGGTGCTGTAGCACCTGAAAAGTCTAAAGATGACGATAATAAAGATGATCATCAGGATAATAGCGACAAAGATAAAGATGCCGATGATGGTTCTGGGAACGATACTGGCGAACCCGGTGACGGTAATCCTGAAGATGAGGGCCGCGAATGATAACCGGCATTCAGCCTCGTTCTAAGCAACGCGGCGTTGCACTAATCGTAGTGTTGTTGATTGTGGCTATGGTGGTCATTATCGCAACTAACATTACTGGCCGTAATCAGTTATCGATGCGCCGAACCTTGAATTTGGCTCAATACGATCAAGCCTATTGGTATGCGATTTCTGCTGAAGAATTGGCGAAAAAAACTTTAAAACAAGATTTAGATGATTCAGAAGGCCGAGTCCATAGGCAACAATATTGGGCGATGGCCGATGTGGTGTTTCCGGCAGAATACGGTGAAATCGCGGGTAAGATCACCGATATGCGCGCTTGTTTTAACTTGAACGCTTTATCCGCTACCACCAAAGAGGTTGAAAATGGCCAACCTAAACTCCCGCTGGCCGCAAAACAATATAAGGCCTTGTTAGTGAGTTTAGGGATAGATGACTTTAGCGCAGAGCGCCTGACGCAAACTTTGAAAGACTATATCGACGACGATACCACGGCCAGTCCTTACGGCGCCGAAGATGCAGAATACGAAGCGCGTAATGTACCTTATAGAGCGGCTAATACACTGATGAACCATCGTAGTGAATTACGAGCCGTTATGGGGTACACCCAAAGTGTTTATGTGAAATTACTGCCCTATGTTTGTGTGATCCCAGGCAACGACAGGCAATTACTTAACGTCAACACTTTGGAAGTTGAACAAGCGGCACTGCTCGCTGGCATGCTCGATAATCAGATTTCAGTCGGCGAAGCAGAAAGTATTATCAACCAGCGTCCCGGTGATGGCTTTGCCAAGATAGAGGATTTTTATGAAAGCTCATCTATGGGATCGATCAAATGGGAAGGCGCCATGAAATCGAGCTTTGTCATCGATAGCCAATATTTTCTGTTGGCCTCGGGGGCGAAAGTTGATAACGCCGTATTTAGAATGGAAAGCGTGCTCAAAAAGAGCGGCGGCAATAAAATGGAAGTGCTCACCCGTCAGTTTGGTGGACAAAAATAATGGCAGTGCTCACCCGTCAGGGTTTGATGTTGGTGGGCAAAATAATGGCGGTGCTCACCCGTCAGGGGTTGATGTTGGTGGTCAACAATAATGGCAGTGCTCACCCGGCAGAATCTGGTGGACAAAAATAATAGCAACGAGCTCAGTCACGCTTTCTTGACTGGGACTGGTGGAGAAAAACTGTGAGTGAACGGCTATTTATTCGCTTAGGCAGAACAGCAGAGCAAGCGTGCTCTTGGCTAGTTTGGTCTGAGCAAGAACAAGAAATTATTGCCTCTGGCGAACTTGCCAATGCCCAAGGTTTATCGACCTTAACTGAGCGCGCGGGTAATCGCCCAGTCGATGTGTTAGTGCCCGCTGCGGCAATGACGCTCACGAGTGTGCATTTGCCCGAAAAAGGCCAACGCCAAGCCTTAAAAGCCTTACCCTTTATGCTCGAAGAAGCCTTAGCCGAAGATGTTGATGCGATGCATTTTACCGTCGGCCCGCGTGATGGTGATGCTTTAAGTGTGGTTGCTGTGGCCCATGAGCAAATGCAAGTCTGGCTGAGTTGTTTAACTGAAGCCGGTTTAAAAGTAAAACGTATCGTACCCGATTGCTTAGCCTTACCATTGCAAGAATGCCAATGGGCAGCAATGAGAATGGGCAATGAGTTATTACTACGTACCGGATTAGCCACGGGGCAAAGTTTACCGCTACCTTGGTTACCGATTGCGCTGCAACAGCTAAAACCGGTACAGGGCGAAGTCTCTGCCGCCAGTTATACCGACATGCAACTCGAGGGTGTCGAGCTTAAGCCGCAGCCACTTGAGCTGCCTATGTTAGTGCTCGCTCGCGGTATTCTGCATGCGCCGATTAACTTATTGAATGGCATTTACACACCTAAGCGTGAATATAGTAAACAGCTGGTGATGTGGAAAAGTGCCGCCATCGTTATCGCCATTGCCTGTGTACTGGCGCTAGTGAATAAAGGTTTAAATATTCACCAAATAAATGCACAAGTTGCCGAACTTAAAGCGCAGAGCGAATCTATTTATCAACAAGTAGTGCCGGGAAATTCGCGCATTGTTAACCTTCGCTCACAAATGGACAGTCAGTTACGTGCATTGCAAGGCCAAGGTAGCGGTGCCGAGTTTTTTACTATGCTCGAGGGTTTACAGGATGCCTTTAAGCAAGTGCCTGAACTTAAACCCAATAGCTTAAGATTTGAAAGCGCTCGTAACGAGATCCGCATGCAAGTGACGGCTAAGGGCTACGCTCAAATTGAGAAGTTTAAAGACATCGTCGGCCGTCGTTTTCAAATGGAAGGTGGCACTATGAATAGCGGCGAAAATCAAGTCACCAGCACCTTAACCTTGAGGAGCAAATAAATGGATAATTTGCGAACTTGGTGGCAAGGGCTCGCATCGCGCGAGCAGCAGTTAGTGGGTTTTGGTTCAGTATTTTTAGTTATTGGTATTTTTTATTGGGGTATTTGGACACCCATTACTAATGCTGAAGCCGATGCACTACGTAACCTCAATGCCCAACAACAAACCTTAAGTTATGTAAAACAAGCAGCGAATAAAATCGCTAGCCTCAAGCAGAGCGGCGCAAAACCGACAGTATCAGGCAGTTTAAGCTCTGTGGTTAACCAAACCGCAGGCGACTATGGGCTAGTGATCACGCGTATGCAGCCCCAAGGCGATAAAATCCAAGTATGGATGGACGATGTGCCTTTTGATGCCTTGTTAGGTTATTTGGGTGAGTTAGTGCAGAAAAAAGGTTTATCACTTGAAAGTGTTGATTTAGCAGAGGCCGATGCGCCTGGCTATGTCAAAGTAAGACGTATTCAATTAGCGCAATAGGTTAAGGTGTAGCAGTGAGTTTGATAAAAAAAATCATTATAGGTGTACTGATTTATTTAGTATTTTTAGTGGTGTTATTTCCCGCTAAGATTGCGATAGCATTAGCCCCTTTACCGAGTAACACCAGTGTTTCAGGAGTGAATGGCAGTATTTGGTCTGGCAGCATAGAAACCTTAAGTATGCCGCAGCGCCAGTTAGAGCAAATTCGTTGGGAACTGAGTCCTTGGGCATTATTTTTAGGTAAAGTGAAAATTGATTTCCAAGTTGGTAGCCGCGCAACTCCTGTTAGTGCAAAGGGACTAGTGTCTTGGTCTTTGGGTGGCGTAAGTGCGCAGGGATTACGTTTTGAAGCGCCAGATAGCTTTTTGCTGGGTAATGCAAAACTACCCTTTAGAACTGAAATATCTGGTGAAGTCAGTCTATTAGTTGAGACGTTAGAGCAAGGTAAACCTTGGTGCGAACAGCTATCTGGCAAGCTATTTTTGAATCAAACCAATGTTAAAAACCAGTTTGGCAATTATCCGCTCGGTAATATTGAACTCGGTTTAAGTTGTATCGATGGCAAAGCGCAATTGGCGACCGATGAAGCTAAGAATCAACTCGGTATCGTTGGCACTTTACAGTTGGACGAAGGCAATATGGTGAGAGTGGACGCTAAGATTAAAGCAACCGCTGAGCAACCAGAAGATATGCGTAAGTCGCTGGATATTTTAGGTAAACGCGGTAGTGATGGCTATTTTCCTGTGGTTTATCAGGGACGAATTCCTGGGCTATAAGGCTATTTTCGCTCGATGATAGAGCTGATGTTTGTGAAGACAAAGGCACCTTAGGGTGCCTTTTTTAACGGCCTTTTTATTGGGTGAGATCATTCAGCAGCGAACGATAATCGGTAATCGCTGGGAAATCGTGAAAGACTTTTACTGGCTTTTTACTGTCAGGGTTAGCTATCCCCAATTGATGGCCTACGCCAGCAAGTTTAGCGGCCGTGAGTATGGGCTCGCTGTCGTCGATAAAGAGACAGCGACTTGGCTCAAGTTGAAACCTTTCAAACAAACCTAGCCAAAATAGCGGGTGCTCTTTTGGGTAACCTGTCTCGTGGCTCGAGATCATGTTATCTAGTCCTAAAGCGAGTTCGGTATGTTCAAGCTTGAGGGCGAGGCTCTTTGGATGGGCATTAGTCACCAGAATGCGCTGTTTACCCGCAGAGGCTAAGGCTGCTAAAAACGGCATGCTGTCTTGGCGCAGTTGAATGCGATCCACCAAAGTGCGGTGTAAGCCCATAATGTCGAGTTGTAGCTGCGCCTGCCAATAATCGAGACAGTACCAATCGAGCGTACCGACAACTTTCTCATAGGCGTTCACAACTAACTGCTGCGCTTCATCCTTGCCCATACCCCGTTGTTTACTTAATTCCTGCGGTACTACACTCAGCCAAAAATGATTATCGAAGTGCAAGTCGAGCAGGGTGCCATCCATATCGAGCAGAACCGTATCGATAGTCTTCCAGTTAAACATTGGGTATTTCCTATTCTTTGTATGTTTGAGCAACACCTGCAGTTGGTGGATGAACCGTGTAGTCGGCATGATTGAAATTTGAGCGCCTTGTGTGCGTACATCTTTGTGCTAGGCTTGGTTGACTTAATGTTTTGTCTAAAAATAAAGCGCTTAGATATGGATATCTGTTCTTTTGCCCTATTAGCTCAAGTTCCAAACTCCCTTAGTTTACAGCAAGAGCTGAATGCTTTGCTGTTGCAAGACTGGCTACCCCACGTAAATCAACGTGATTATCGTCAAGGGGATCTGGGCGGTTGGGATGTGTTGCCTTTGCGCTGCGCTGCTGAGTATCAAACAGCACATCCTATCTTGCAAGCCTTCTCAATCTCTACACCGGATCACTGGCATGATCTGCCTAGTCTCGAATCGAGCCCAGCGTTATACCGTTTTCTGCAATCCCTAGCCTGCCCAGTGAAATCCGTGCGTTTGATGCGCTTACACGCAGGTGCAGAAATCAAACCCCATAGAGATCAAGGACTCTGCCTAGAGCAAGGTGAGGCAAGATTACATTTGTCACTGCAAACGAATGAACAGCTCAATTTTTACGTGGACGATAAACGTGTACCTATGCAGGCCGGAGAGCTTTGGTATATCAATGCCGACCAAGTCCATTGGGTTGAAAATAAAGGGCAGAATGCGCGGATCAACTTAGTGATTGATTGCGAAGTGAATACTTGGTTAAGGGAGTTAATCAATGCGGCAAAGTTCAGAGCGTGAATTAGAACAGAGTTTGGATGTCGTCGCGTTAACTCTGTTTGTTAACGCGCTATTGCTGTCAATCTCGGCAGGGGAGTCTAAACGGCTAATCGATCCCATATTGGAGCAGTTATGCCAAATAACCGCGGTGGAATTGCACCCCGAGTATTTTTTGGATACTGAGGCGAGTATTACGCCTTTTGGTAAAGCTGTATCGCTCACTACTGCGGCGCAGTGTGCTGAAGACCCTGAGCGTGGGCGAGTGTTTATTCAGGGCATTTATCAGGCCATACAGGATAAGTTGGCGCTAAATCCGCAACGGCCAATACAGATTTTGTATGCGGGTACAGGACCTTTTGCCTGGTTGTTATTACCATTACTGCCGCTGTTTTCTGCCAGTCAGATTCAAGTCACCTTGCTCGACATTCACCCTGCCTCGTTAGATAAAGTCACCAAGCTTATTGAACACTTTGATTTAGCAGATCGTGTGGCAACGTATGTCTGCGCCGACGCCACAGTTTGGCAACCAGAAGCAGCAGTAAAGTTCGATATGATAGTCTCTGAAACCATGAAGCATCTGCTACAACAGGAGCCTCAAGTCCAGATATTCAGTCACTTACAGGCGTATCTTGCGGATGGCGGCGTGCTGATTCCGCAAAACATTGAGCTAGACGCTTGGCTTGAGTGTCGTACTGTGCAGGATTTAGCTGAGACGCATTATTTAGGGCCTTTGTTTGCACTCAACCTGCAAACTGCGCGCTTACTTGCCGATGGAGATCGTAGCTTCTTGGCTGGTACTTTACTGCTCCCCGATTTCAGCCCGAGTGCGGTAACGCTTAAGTTCACGACTTCCATTCAAGTCTATGGTCATTCCACGCTGAGCGAAAACCAATCCCAACTCACTCTGCCTCGATATCGACGTGAACATTGGCTTAAGCCTCTTTCAACTCTAAGTTTTCGGTATGAGCAGGGTACTCATCCCGATTTTGTGTTTGATGTTATAGAGTAAAAACCAGTGCTGGTGTCGAGTGACGATCTGAGCTGCTTAGGCATTTATCATTTGCAGCGGCTTTGGCAAAAGATACAGCTACGCAAACGGGGAGAGTCATACACTGAATTGGTAAATGAATGGCACTTAGATAAAACCTTGCTGGATCTTTGTGGAATAGGGCTAGAGCCGGGTCTAAGAGCTTTATACCAAAACGATCATCAGTCAGCTTTTGTTGCTTACATTCAGCAAATAGCCAAGCTGACAGCCGCGGATATTGCTGGGATTAATCAGCAATTAAGCACTATTTCCCATGGATTAACGCTTTCGCTCACAATGCCAGAAGTCGATGATTTAAATTCAATAGAGGTTGAAGACTCAAATCCGGCTGCAGTACTCAGCGAGTCACAACTCAATTTTTGGCGTAGTGAAGGCTACTTAGTGATCCCGCATGTGCTCACGGCAGAGCAATGCGCCGCAACTCGAGATTTTATTTGGCAGCAGTTAGGTGCCAATGAACAAGATCCAGCCACTTGGTATCAAGCTCATGAGTTTATGCAGAAAATAATGCTACAACTGTTTCGCCATCCGCAACTGGACGCGAATCGACAAGTCCCCAAAATCCGTCAAGTGTTTGAACAGTTGTGGCAGCGAACGGATTTAGTCATGACAACCGATAGAGTCAGCTTTAATCCACCTGAAACGCCAACTTGGCGTTTTCCCGGGCCAAATATGCACTGGGATATGCTGCTACAGCTACCCGTTGAGTTTGGCACTCAAGGGTTAATTTACTTAACCGATACCAGTGTTGACCAAGGCGCATTTTCTTGTGTCCCAGGATTTCATCTCAAGATAGAAGAATGGCTTCTCGAACAAAACAAAAAGCAAAACAAGACGGATATCGAGCTGCAGCAACAGGATTGGAGCAAGTGGCCTGCTAAATCCATAGCTGCAAATGCAGGTGATTTAATCATTTGGCACCATGCCTTGCCCCATGGTGCCAGTCCGAATCGAGCCAAGTTACCACGCATGGTGCAATACATTAACTTTTATCCTATGGCTTGCTAATGGTTGATTTTAAAGAGCAGGAGCAACGCTATTGGCAATTGTTACATCAACCAGAGTCATTATTTTTACTGCATCGAGCGAATGATGTGGAGCATTTTATTGCGCTGATGGCTGATTTTCTTGCTTGGCCTGAGCTTAGTTTGGAACACATGCTCGCATTCATTGCTTTGCAGCAAGAAACCTTTATTCCAGATTTAGATCGCTTCAGCCAAGCCTGGTTCCCTTGTCGTTATCACTCACAACATAAAACGGTCAGTTGGGTTCCCGCACTTCATCAGTTATCCAAGCCTTTCCTAGAGGACGATATCAGTGATGCTCGTCGTTGTTTACTCGCCAGTTTTATTCAACCTAAAACCTTGCTCGAACCCCTTTTATCCCAATGCGAAAGTTTGCCTGTCGTAAATCTTAGTTTGATGATTTTCCATTGGTCCCGTTGTGGTTCGACACTAGTTTCGAGCAGCTTTGCCCTGCTCGAAACTTGCCGAGTGCTCTCTGAATCTATGCTCTGCAGCGATGTTATGCATGATGACCATTGGCCTTTGGCACTAAAACCTCAGCTCGTCGATTTATGCTTAAGACTACAGGGGCGATTGAGGCTGGGCGAGCGTGAGTTAGTGATCAAGTGGAATGCATGGGATCTGGCTTGCTGGCCGATGTTGCTCGAACTTTACCCTAAGAGCCGAGTGTTATGCTTGATACGCAATCCTAAGGATATTATTGCGTCTCATCAACGAGTTGCTGGAAGACATATGGCTGGAGGGCAAAGTTTACTTCCAACTGAACTGCATACTCAACAGATGGAAAATACTGAGCCTAGCTTAGATGAATTTCGCACCACCGTTTTACAGAATTTAGCGCAATTATCTGTTGCTTTACATCAATCTTCTCGAGCTATTCTACTGGATTATCATCAATTAAAAGATTTTAAACCCACAATATTCTCTACCATCTTAGGATGGCCATTATCTGAAGGTGAGATTGAGCGCTGGCAACACCATTGGCGTTTTGATGCGAAGCAGCAAGGGCAACTATTTACACCTGTTGTGTCAAATGAGCCCGTCCCACTCCGTGAATGTCAAAGCTCATCGTGGCAGCAATTATTAATCACCTATAACCAACTTTTGCAGCGTTTATATTGGAATAAAAGGCATGATGCTAAGTGAGTTAAATCTACCAATAGGCTTGAGTGTTAAAGCTGCTAATACAAATGATAACCCATTTATGGCACAGCTTTTTTATTCCACAAAAACGCTTTTTTATGAACTTGGTTTACCCAGTGAAGTCGTTGAAATCATGCTGGAGCAACAATACCGACTGCAGCAAGCCTCTTATCGGGAACAATATCCCAATGCCAACACTTATATCTTGTTTTTTCACCAACAAGCCGTTGGAGAAGTGATGCTCGATATCAGTGAGTATAGGATTCATCTTGTTGATTTTATTATTATACCAAGTATGCGGGGACGAGGTTTGGGTTCGGCCATTTTAGCGGCCATTAAGCAAGAAGCGATGAAACGGCATTTACCTGTCGGTTTATCTGTGGAGAGTGAAAATACTCAAGCTAAAAAGCTTTATCTACAGCATGGGTTTAAGCACGAAAGTTACTCTGGCGCCTATGAATCTATGCTATGGCGTTAAGTGGAGAGTGATAATTCACACTGATTTATTTTTGTACAATTGTGTTTGTTGATTTTTAACCTATGTTTAATTGTAATCAATTTTTTTTTTGATTTAAGTTATCTAGATAGTCCTCTCATCGTGTGATGTTGATGATGTTGTAATCAGTAAAAGGAACTCGCTGTCGATTAAATGTCGTGAGTAATCATTTCGTTGAAAAACGTTAAATAGACAAAATCGTGATTTTAAGGAGAAAAACAATGTCAGATCCATTTATCGGTCAAATTTCCATGTTCGCTGGTAATTTCGCTCCCCGTGGTTGGGCCTTTTGTAATGGGCAATTATTGCCCATTACAAACAATCAGGCTTTGTTTGCAATAATAGGTACTACTTATGGTGGGAATGGTACTACCACTTTCGGTTTGCCAAACCTGCAAGGCCGTGTGCCAGTGCATCAAGGCCAAAGCCCAGGTACCAGTCAATATACACTGGGACAAACGAGTGGGACTGAAAATGTGACATTGACTGCCAATGAATTACCCGCGCATTTTCATTCCGTGGCACTAAATGGAACAGGAAATACGAGCGTTGCATTGGGAGCTTCCTCCGCTAACGGTAATACCGCTATTCCAGGGCCTACCACGGTACCCGCCAAAGTGATGAGTGGGCTAACTGCTCTTAATGCTTTTAGCACTACTGCACCGGACACCACACTGTCGCCTGCGACTGCCACCACAACGGTTAACGTAAATGGAAATACTGGTATTGCCGGTAACAATATGCCAGTTCATATCGTACAACCTTACCAAGTTGTTAGTTTTATTATTGCTCTTGAGGGGCTTTTCCCTTCTCGTAATTAAATCTGAAACAATATGGTTTAAATCTGTAAGTGCAAATGAGCGCAAGGATTGTGCGCTACTTGTATTTAAAACAAGCTAATTTAGGGGATGTGTCATGCTGCAACATGCTTACAAAATGATTCATGCTTTTAAGCATATTATGACTAGATTCTGTCATTCTTATTTGAAAATGTTCATTGTAGGCAGTTTTTTTGCGATGACCTCCCTCCATGCTAGCGCACAAAACCGTTCTTTTGACTTCACAACTGGTGATACCGTAACGCTGACAAATGCGGGCTCTGCGCTATCTAATCGAACAACATTTACACTGGAGTTTTGGGCCAAATTTACTAACGTCAGTGGGACCATCAATTTAGTGGATTTCACTGGCGGTGCTGATGCCGGTGGCCTCATATTGAACTCAGGTAAACTAACTGTCGATCTTGAGTGTGATTTTGGTTGCCTGACAGAAAGTAATGTGTTGTCGTTAAGCACAGGAACCTGGTATCACATTGCAGTTGTATTTGATAATGGAACTTGGGATTTTTATGTTGATGGCGTCGCACAGGGAATAAACGTTTTAGATCAAGGCGCCCGTAGTAGCGTTCCTAATTATACGGGATTTGGAGTGACCAATCTTGTGTTTGGGTTGCAGAACAGCGGAGTGGTAGATGATTTCGTCGGTAGTATCGATGATATACGTATGTGGAGTAGTGCGCGCACGCAAGTGCAGATTCAAAATAACCGCAGTATCGAGTTGGTAGGCAATGAATCCGGTCTGCTGGGGTATTGGAAGCTGAATGAAGCCAGCGGTACGACAGTCAACGATAGCCAGACTAATTCCTCCATGTTAACAGGTACTAGCAGCGGTATCGGGTATAACGCAACGGGTGCATTTGTTACCGATTCTGTTGCCCCTACGGTAAGTTCTATCACAGCCAGCACTGCAAACGGCACTTATAAAGTTGGGGATGTTATTAGTGTGCAGGTGAATTTTGATGAAGCAGTATTGGTTACTGGTATACCTCAACTCACACTTGAAACAGGCACCACTGATCGCACCATTAACTACGCCAGCGGTAGTAACTCCAGTACGTTAACATTCAATTACACCGTTCAGTCTGGCGATACTTCGGCCGATTTAGATTATGTTGCGACCAATTCGCTAATGCTAAATAGTGGCACTATTCGTGACGCGGCAAGTAACAACGCCACTTTGACCTTGCCTTCTCCCGGTGCCGCAAACTCTTTGGGGGCGAATAAAAGTATTGTGATTGATGGTGTGGCGCCAACAGTTTCATCAGTGACTTCCAGTACCGCGAATGGCACTTATAAGATCGGCGATAGTATTAGTATTCAAGTCGACTTCAGCGAGGCTGTAACTGTTACAGGTACTCCGCAATTTACACTTGAGACAGGCGCAACGGATCGCACCGCGAACTACGCAAGCGGTAGTGGTACCAGTACGCTGACATTCAACTACACCATTCAGTCCGGCGATACGTCCAGTGACCTAGATTATGTCGCCACTAACTCCTTGGCATTGAATAGCGGAACCATCCGCGATGCCGCTACTAACAATGCGACCCTCACATTGGCGTCCCCTGGCGCAGCTAATTCACTGGGCAATAATAAAGCGCTGGTAGTGGACGGCATTGTGCCCTCTGTGACGAGCACCGCACCTTCGGGTGGTGCAGTATCAACAGATACCAGTGTTGATTTCACCGTTAACTTCAGCGAATCAGTCAGCAACATTTCTACCGATGATTTTTCCTTGGGTACTACCGGTGGCGCGACTGGCACTATAGTCAGCGTCTCCGCGGGTTCAGGCTCCAGCGTGAATGTGACAGTGAGCGGTATTACGGGCAATGGCACCATCAAACTCAACCTGAATGCATCGACCAATATCAGCGATGCAGCGGGTAACGCTGACCCTGCAGCCTATACCAGCGGCTCAACTCATACTGTGGCTATCCCGACAGCCCCATATGCTCCTACTATTGGCGCTGCAACGGCAGGTATTGGGTAAGCCTCTGTGGCTTTTAGCGCACCTGCAAATAATGGTGGCGCTGCCATAACGGGTTATACAGTGACATCTAACCCTGATGGCATTAGTGCTGGTGGTAATGGATTTACAACTTCTCCGATAACGGTAACTGGCCTAACAAATGGTACGGCTTACACCTTTACTGTGACGGCAACTAACACCATTGGAACAAGCTCTGCATCAGGTGCTTCAAATTCAGTGATACCCAAAGTTAACCAGACAATTACTTTTGCTAATCCGGGGGCGCAAAATTTCGGCACTAGTCCGACGTTAACTGCAACATCAGATTCATCGTTAATTGTCAGTTTCAGTTCATCGACACCAGCAGTTTGTACGATTACGAGCAGTGGAACCCTGACCTTTTTGTCAACGGGCTCCTGTACTATCGATACAGATCAGAGTGGTAACGCGAGTACCAATGCTGCAAGCACTGTAAGTCAAACCTTTATGGTGAATGCCGTAGTGCCAAGTGCCCCAACGATTGGCACCGCAACGGCAGGGAATGCCCAGGCATCGGTTAACTTTACTGCGTCCGCAAGTAATGGTGGTACTGCAGTTACTAGCTATACAGTTACGTCCAACCCCAGTGGTTTTACCGGTACGGGCGTGGGTTCACCCATTTCGGTGATAGGATTAACCAATGGAGTGGCTTATACCTTCACTGTTACCGCGACTAACTCGGCGGGTACAGGTGCTGCATCAGCAGCATCTAATTCCGTCACACCAGCATCACCGCAGACAATTACCTTCGCCAATCCAGGGGCGCAGAATTTTGGTACCTCGCCAACCTTGACTGCTACATCAGACTCAGGATTAACCCCGACCTTTACTTCATCAACCACGGGAGTGTGTACTATTTTTTCTGGCGGGTTATTAAACTTCGTTTCCGTGGGTACTTGTACTATCGATGCTGATCAAGCGGGCGATAGCAGCTATTTAGCAGCGACGACTGTCAGCCGCTCATTTAGTATCAGTGCGGTTGTACCGGGTGCGCCAACTGCAGCGAGTGCGACTGCTGGCGATACTCAAGCCAGTGTTACCTTCAGTGCGCCAATCTTTACCGGTGGTGCAGCTATTACTGGTTATACAGCAACGTCAAATCCCGGTGGCTTCACTGGGACGAGTGCTAGCTCACCGCTGACAGTAACTGGTCTTACTAATGGTGTAGCATATACATTTACCGTCACGGCAACTAACTCGGTGGGGACGGGAGCCGCTTCTACTGCAACTAGCTCTACCACGCCTAAAGCGATACAAACCATCAATTTTGCAGACCCTGGTGCTCAAAGTTTTGGTACCGCACCGACGCTCATTGCGTCAGCAAGCTCTGGCTTAACAGTGACTTTTACACCATCGACTACAGGAGTTTGTACTATTACCGCTGGTGGTGCCTTAACGTTCGGTAGCACTGGCACGTGTACCATTGATGCGAATCAAGCGGGAGATGGTAGTTACTTAGCTGCGACTCAGGTAAGTCGCTCATTCACTGTGAATGCTGTCGTTCCAGGCGTGCCAACCATAGGAGCGGCTAGTGCAGGTGATAGTCAAGCGAGAGTGAGTTTTACCACTCCGATATTCAATGGTGGTTCGTCAATCACGGGGTACACAGTGACCTCAAGCCCAGGAGGTTTCCACGCTTCGGGTGCAGCTTCCCCTATTACAGTAACTGGGCTTGCAAACGGTAGTCCTTATACCTTTAGTGTCGTAGCAACGAACGCGATTGGCAGCAGTAGTGCGTCAATGGCGAGTAACTCGGTAACGCCAAATAGCGCCCCAGTCATTAGTGGTACGCCGACCTTAAGTGTTAATCAAAATGCGTCGTATCAGTTTACGCCTACAGCGTCTGACTCTGTGGGAGATGTACTTAGCTTTAGTATTGCTAATAAACCTACATGGGCGACATTTAACACAACAACAGGAACGCTGTCAGGTACTCCCTTTAATCAAGATGTTGGTGTAACTAACGGGATTATTATCAGTGTTTCTGATGGCACTTTGTCTGCGAGTTTACCCGCATTTAATTTAAGTGTGGTGAACGTCAATGACGGCCCGACTATCAGTTCAACTGCCATCACAATTGCAACTCAAGATGCTGCATACAGTTACACATTCATGGCCGAGGATACCGATGAAGGTGATGTACTGACCTTAAGCGCGGTGACTAAACCGAGTTGGTTAAGCTTCAATGCGGCAACAGGCGTATTAAGTGGTACACCGACGAACGCAGACGTTGGTTCCCATGCAGTCACGTTAAGGGCAACAGATACAGATGGTCTAACTGTCGACCAATCGTTCAGCATTACCGTGACTAACGTCAACGATGCGCCTGTAGCGACAAGTGCAACAGTGACCTTAGAAGAAGATAGTTCTGTAATGATCACCCTTGCAGCAGAGGATGCGGATAACGATCCTCTTACCTATGAAGTGGTGAGTCTGCCAGAATCCGGCACTTTAGAGCAACATGGTACTGTTTGGTTGTATACCCCTGAGAAAGATTTTAATGGAACAGACGTGTTTAGCTTTATTGCTAAAGATGCCGAGCTGAGTTCAGAGCCTGCAACTGTCACTATTAACGTCACGCCAGTGAATGATAATCCGCAGGCGGTTGATGACGATTACACCTTAACAAGTACCGCCAACGATATTTATGCGCTTGCGGTGCTTGCGAACGATGTTGATGTCGATGGGGGTACTTTAACGATTGATGGTGCGGCTGCGGATATCGGTAGTGTGCAAATCACCAGTGATGGCTTGAGCTTTACTGCGCCTGAAGCGTATGTCGGGCCTGTGGCGCTTCGCTATACCATTAGCGATGGCAACAAGGGGCGTGCCAGTGCCAAAGTGAATGTACTGATTGAAGGCGCGGAGTCGGAAAATCAGCCAGTGATCACTTTGCCAGACGATGTCGATATGAACGCCACGGGGCTATTCACTCGCGCTAAGCTTGGCATTGCTAAAGCGGTTGACCGTAACGGTCATCCATTGCCGGTTTCTTTAGTGAATAAGAGTCTGTTCTTTGCGCCAGGCAGCTACTTAGCTTACTGGCAAGCTGTAGATCGCGATGGTAATAAGGCGATCAAGGCTCAAAAAGTGAAAGTACATCCACTGATTTCCTTGAGTAAAGATCAGCTTGTGGGTGAGGGCAATGAGGTAGTGGTGAGTGTGTACCTTAATGGCGTCGCACCCGTATATCCACTTTCTGTGCCTTATACCGTTTCAGGCTCTGCAGGTAGCAGTGATCATGATTTGGTTGATGGGGTGGTCGAGGTGACATCGGGTCAACAGGCTCAGATCCGTTTTAGCACCTTTGAAGATGGTGAGGTCGAAGCGGATGAGGATGTGCTGATAAGTCTAGACCCTAGCTTGAACTTGGGCAGTAAGCAGCAAACTCAGGTGTTGATTACCGAAGCGAATATTGCGCCTAAGGTGACGTTGGATGTTACTCAAGCGGGAGCATACCAATTTATCGTGGCGCAAAATGGCGGTGATGTTCGTATTAATGCTGGTATCAGTGACGCCAATATGCAGGACAGCTTAACGTCAACATGGGCAAGCGGAACGCTGAGCTTGCAATCCGATGATGTGGGTATGTTCTTCTCTCCGGTATCAGTCTTGCCGGGCATTTATCCTGTGAGTGTAACTGTCACTGATAATGGTTTACCAGCGCTGTCTACCACTGAGGAAGTCTATATTGTGGTGCGTTCAAGTTTACCTATATTAACAGGAGCAGACACAGACGGTGATTTGATCCCTGATGTTCAAGAAGGCTTTACCGATACAGATGGTGATGGTATTCCTGATTATTTGGATGCAATTAACGATTGTAACATTATGCCTGAAGGTGAATTACAGCCTGTGTACTTCTTGGCCGAGGGTCAGGCTGGCGTATGTTTGCGTTTAGGCAATATTGCTCTCAGACAAGGGCAAACAGGCATGCAACTATTACCGAGCTTAGTACCTGAAGATAATATTGCGGCTAATGTCGGTGGTATTTTTGACTTCATTGCAACGGGATTACCACAACAAGGGCAGAGTTACAGTTTAGTAATGCCACAGCGCTCACCGATCCCTGCAAATGCGGTCTACCGTAAGTATCAAGCACAAAATGGTTGGAAAGATTTTGTGATTGATGCGCGCAACAGTGTCGCCAGTAGCGAAGGTGAACGTGGTTTCTGTCCTCCACCGGGAGATAGTCGTTGGACTGTTGGATTGACTGAAGGTCATTGGTGTGTGCAGTTAACCCTAGAGGATGGTGGTCCTAACGATGACGATGGCGTCGCTAACCGTACTATCGTCGATCCAAGTGGCGTGTCTGTGATACTCAATGGCAACCATCTACCTGTCGCTAATCCAGATACCGCCTCTTTACCTTGGAATCAGAGTCTTGATGTTGATGTGCTCGCTAATGATACCGATAGTGATGGTGATACGCTGACCGTTACGCAAGTGACCAGTGAGTTCGGCACCGTGGTTATTTTGGCTAATCAGCAGCTCAGTTACACGCCAGCAACTGATTTCATCGGTACGGATGTGCTGGTGTATAGCATTACCGATGGTAAAGGTGGTACTGCGAGTAGTGAGTTGACTGTGGTAGTGAGTGGCAATACCGCGCCAACGACAGTAGACGATAGCGCTGCTACCGACGATAGAACGAGCTTGCTACTCGATGTGCTGAGTAACGACAGCGATCCAGACGGTAATATTTTAACTTTAGTCAGCGCTACCGCGCAGCAAGGGGTTGTGTCAGTTGAATATAACAAGCTGCGTTATATCCCTAAAACGGGGTTTGATGGAGTCGATGCTGTCAGTTATCGAATTAGCGATGGTGTGGGCGGTGACGCAACAGGACAAGTGTTAATTACCGTTAAGGCCTACCAAGAAGTGGTGATTGATAACGAGTCAGGTGGAGGCAGTATGTCCTTGTGGGTATTAGGATTAATCATTACGGCGGGCTTAATCCGCCGGCGAGAGTTACAAAAAGTGGTCTTGGGTGCTGTACTGCTCGCAGGCACAATAAATCAAGCGAATGCGACTGTTGATAACTGGTACGTCGAGGGCTTTATCGGGCAAGCTCAGGTTGATAGCAGCAGGCGAGATTTACAAACCAAAGCTGCCGCTGGCGTAGTGACATCGATTGATGACAAAGATAGCGCTTTTGGGGTGAGTGTGGGTTACCAATGGACTCCTTTGGTTGCAATCGAATTAGGCTATGCCGACTTTGGTAATGGGAGTGCGCGGATTGAAGGCGCGAGTCTGACTCCGGCACAATACCACGAGCAGGTAAAAGCAGTGACCCCCGTATTGGCCGATGGCGTGATGCTGGGATTGCGTTTTACCTTACTGCAGCATGATGCTTGGCGCTTTGAAGTGCCTATCGGATTGTTTAGATGGCAAGCGGATATCAGTAGCACTATGGGCAATAGCCGTTTAACCACAGAACTCGATGGCACTGATTGGTATGTGGGGGTGCGGTTTAGCTATCAAGTGAGCGATGCTTGGTCAGTTGGCTTGGGGTATCAATATGTGGATATTGAGCCCAATGATTTTCTCAGTTACCAGCTCAATTTACGTTATCAATTCTAAACGTAAACCAAATTTAAAAGGGGCTTTGCCCCTTTTTGCTATTTATGAGTCGCAATATATTTAGGCATATTTTGCTCTAGCCCACTTACGCTGAGCTTGGTTTGTGATGTATCTCGCAAAGCATTTACGGCTTGTCTTTAGGAATATGCAATAAATTCAGGTTGTAGATTAAAGACAGGATAGTAAGATTGTCGCTTGTCTTATTTATTTTATTATTTCTTATCCAGAGGCAGTTATGTCGCAGCGGCACAATAAGCCGGAAATATTGCATAGCGAAGTTGTCGCAAAAAGTCGATTATTTCAAATTGAGCAAGTGCACCTTCGATTTTCTAATGGTGTCGAGCGTCAATACGAACGTATGAAAGGTGGTAGTCGTGGCGCCGTGATGATAGTACCGATTCATCAAGGACAAATGCTACTGGCGCGCGAATATGCCGCAGGTACCGATCATTATGAGTTAGGTTTCCCTAAAGGGCTTATCGACCCTGGTGAATCGCCAATCGAAGCAGCTAACCGTGAATTGCAGGAAGAAATTGGTTTTGCGGCGAATAAGCTCACGCTATTGAAAGAACTTAGCCTAGCGCCGGGGTATTTCTCCAGTAAGATGCAAATTTTTATTGCAGAAGACTTGTATGAGAGTCGCCTTGAAGGTGATGAGCCAGAGCCAATCGATGTGGTGCCGTGGGCGCTGGCCGATTGGGAAGCTTTACTCGATAATGTCGATTTTTCCGAGTCCCGTAGTGTGAGTGCGTTATTTTTAGCGCAAAAATATTTACAACATAAATAATCTTTTTCCTTTTAAGTATTCGATGAATGCTTGCAAAACATTCGCAAAGGTTGCGATTGGAGTTGTTATGAAGCCAGAAGAGTTGATCGATCAAATTATTGAAATAGCAACTGAAGCGGGGATCACTATCCGTGATATCTATCTCAAAGGTAATTTTGAACGAGAAATTAAATCTGACAATACCCCCGTCACATCCGCTGACTTAGCGGCGCATAAGATCATTTGTGAACGATTAACCGCTCTCACGCCTGATATTCCGGTGTTATCTGAGGAGGCTGCCGATATTCCGCTCAGTGTGCGTGAATCTTGGAAGCGTTATTGGTTAGTTGACCCGCTCGATGGTACGGGAGAGTTTATCGCTGGCAGTGGTGATTTTTCTGTGATCATTGCGCTGGTGGAGCACAACCGTCCGGTTATGGGCGTGGTGTATGTACCGATGACCCAAGTGTGTTATTACGCCATTGCGGGTTTAGGTGCCTACAAACGTACTGATAAACAAGAAGTTCGCATCAGTAGTCGTCAAATTGCCAATCGAGACCAAGTCTCGCTGCGGTTGGCTGTGAGTCGCCGTCAAGATCCGCAATCAGTATTAACCTTACTCAATCATCCTAAGCACTGCGAGTTAGTGGTCATGGGCGGCGCAGCATTGAAAAGCTGCTTAGTGGCTGAAGGTCGAGCCGATTGTTATGTGCGTGTTGGCCCAACTGGTGAGTGGGATACGGGAGCGGCGCAAATTATCGTCGAGGAAGCGGGCGGGCAGCTAATGGATACTGAGCTGCAACCGTTAACATATAATGAGCGTGAATCCTTAGAGAACCCTAATTTTATCGTTGTGGGCGCCCCTAACTTAGAATGGGATAAGATTTTAATTGGTGAATAATCGACCAATGCAATGTATACGTCCGGTATTAAAGTCAGAGCTGCTGGCGGTGTACCAACTTGAGCAGGCCATTTTTGGTGAGCATAGCTATCCTGACTTCTTCTTCCGTCAGGGCTTTGATTGCTGGCCAGAGCAATTTTTAGTCGCTGTAGATGATCGTCATCAGCTACGAGGTTATTTGCTCTGTGCTCAGAGTGGCGATCCTCAATGTATGTGGATTTTATCCGTTGCCGTGAGTGAGAATACCCGAGGGCAAGGATTGGGTAAGCGCTTAATCGAGCGATGTTTAGCTGAGTTACCTCTATCGATACAACAAGTTTATTTAACCGTTGACCCTAATAATCCCGCTTATTTTTTGTATCAAAAGCTGGGTTTTCGTGACATAAATTTTGAAGCCGATTACTTTGGTATTGGCATGGATAGAATGGTGATGCAGTATCGTCGCTCCTGAGTGTGAGTACGTTGCCATCTACATATCAACCGATTTTGTCACCATGAAAACTCTTATACTGCATTAACTTAACGGCAATCGACGGTTAGAGGGAATACCATGTTGTTAACTAAACGTTTTTTGCCTTATTTTGTCACGCAGTGTCTGGGTGCCTTAAACGATAATTTCTATAAAAATATTTTATTGTTATTGGTGACTTTTAGCCAAGTGCAGGATTTGCCTATAAGTGTCGATTTATTTGTTAATTTAGCGGCAGGGTTATTCATTTTACCGTTTTTTCTATTTTCGGCTCATGCGGGAGTGGTCGCCGATAATATGGATAAAGCCAAACTTATCCGCCAATTAAAATTACTCGAAGTCATCATCATGTTCAGTGCCGCTATCGCAATCTTGAACGGGAATTACATGATGATGTTATTACTGTTGTTTTTAACTGGTAGCCAGTCAGCCTACTTTGGTCCGGTTAAATATTCTTTATTACCCCAAGCATTACAAGAGGACGAGTTAGTTTCAGGCAATGCTTGGGTTGAAATGGGTACATTTCTATCAATTTTAATCGGCACCTTGAGTGCCGGTATACTTATTTTTGAAGACAATGGTACGCAGTGGTCGGCCATCATTGTTGCTTTACTAGCATTGCTGGGGTATTTGGCCAGTCGTGCTATTCCTGCATTGCCCCCGCAAGGCACCATCGAAAAAATTCGTTTTAGACCATTGTCAGGTACTTGGCGCAGTATTCAAAAAGTCCGCCAAACACCATCAATCTGGATGGCGATAATTGCTATTAGCTGGTTTTGGTTTTTAGGTGCGACTTATCTAACGCAGTTCCCCAATTTTACCAAGCTGCATTTGCACTCTGGTGCCGCTGTAGTGTCGTTACTATTAGGACTGTTTTCAATTGGAATTGCAGTGGGCTCTTTTGTTTGTGAGCGATTTTCTTACGGCCATGTGGAGTTAGGATTATTGCCATTTGGCGCACTCGGGTTGACCCTTTTTGGTATTGATTTGTTGTGGGCTATTCCGCCAGTACCTATTGATGCCAGTGTTGTTTACGGTGTTAACGCTTTTATTACCCAGTCGCAGCATTTTAGAGTCATGTTAGATTTCTTTATGATTGGCGTCAGTGGCGGTTTATTTATTGTCCCTTTGTATGCCTTTATACAATCGCGCTCAGCCAAAGGGGAATGTGCTCAGGCTATTGCGGCAAATAACATTATGAATGCCTTATTTATGGTGATTTCTGCACTGTTATCTATGTTGTTGCTTGGTATTGCTGGGTGGAGCATTCCACAGCTATTCCTGCTACTTGCCGTGATGAACTTCGGAATGATTCTTTACGTTTATTCACAAGTGCCTGAATTTACCCTGCGCTTTATCAGTTACTTGCTAAGTCATGTTATATATCGCGTGACAGTAACAGGCCGCGAAAAAATTCCTAAGCTGGGGGCGGGTATCATAGTTTGTAACCACGTGAGTGATGTGGATGCATTGATTATTATGGGGACCTCAATACGGCCAATCCGCTTTGTGATGGAGCAATCCGTGAGCGAGCAGCCTCTACTTAAATCTGTATTTTGTCACGCAGGTGTGATCCCCATCTGTTCACCTAAACAGAGTGAAACAACCTATAACCACGCCTTTGAGGCAATCCATGAGGCGTTATCCAATAACGAGTTGGTGTGTATTTTCCCTGAGGGACGAGTTACATCAGACGGTACATTGGGTGAGTTTTATGTGGATATCGATAAAATCTTAGCTAGAGATCCGGTGCCAGTGATCCCTATGGCACTAAAAGGGTTGTTGGGTACTTATTTTAGTCATAAAGATGAGCAGGCATTAACGACAATACCCATACGATTTCGCTCAAGAGTATCGGTGACTCTCGCAGAGGCTATTGATGGCCATGTAGCAAATAAGGATTCGCTAAGAGTTAAAATTGCGAGCCTGCTGGGTAAGTGATAACCCGTTAGATTCAATATCAATAAAGACATCACCGCGGATCTTACCCTCGCGGTGATTGCTCTAAAGATGGCTATTGTGGAGGATTATTACTGTTGAAGATTATGATTGAGGCTGATAGCTATCTAACCATTCGTGCACGGCTTGATGCGAACCTTTAAAGAGCACCCGTTCGGACTTTTTCTGTAATTGGTACTGATACATAGGATCGTAATATTTATGCAGCAAGAGGTTTATCCAGTTGAAATGCAGGGAAGTATCATTAGTGCTGATCTGTTGATCTAAGGCCTGTTGAATTAAATCTTGCAGCTCTTGATGCTGTTTACCGCCTAAACGCTTACTAATACTGCCTAATCCTTGCAACAAATATTCGCTAAAAGCGGTAAAGCCCGCTTCAGGACCAAAGCGTTCACAAAATCCGCTATGCATTTTATGCACATACTCATTACGTAAGCGCTCTAGCCTAGCATCGTCAGTTTCTTCTAATACGATAACACTCGCGGTTTGCATGGCATTATAAAACGTTTGTGGCAACGCTGAACGACCAATAAGAAAACTTTCATCCTCAAGTAATAAATAGTCAACAGCACTGCTTTGATGTTGCAGTAAGGCGATAGCGAGTTGGTTTTCAAAGTTAATTTGCGTTGGTTGAGGGTCAATGTTCTTACCAAAACTTGAGCCTCTATGGTTAGCGATTCCTTCAAGATCAACCGCTTCTTTACGCAGTAATAAAAAATCGGTTTTACCGCTACCCGTCATCCCGCTCAAACTTAAAAAAGGCTGTTGTGCTGGCGTTGTTTCAATCACCCCCATTAAATATTGACGCATGGCTTTATAGCCGCCTTGAACATAGGGCACCTCCAAGCCAGCTTCTTTGAGCCATTGTTGCGTCAGTTGCGAGCGCAGGCCACCACGAAAACAATAAAGGTAGGCATTGGGATTCGCTTTAAAATAACTTATCCAAGCCTCGACTCTTTGTTGCTTGATTGAGCCATTTACCAGTGAGTGGCCTAATGCAATTGCAGCTTGCTGACCTAACTTTTTAAAGCAAGTGCCGACACTTTCTCTTTCTTCATCAAGCATCAGCGGTAAATTGGTCGAGTTGGGAAAAGCGCCTCGCGCAAATTCGATAGGCGCCCTCGCATCCATGATTGGATGTTGATTGAGAAAAATCTCTCGATATTGATCAGCGGTAATAATAGGACTAGGTATCAACACAACACCACGCTAGCTTGAGTGGTGGGTGTTTCAAGTGTTCCAATGCAAATTGGTGGTATCTGGTGCGCCTCGAGCAACGCGATAAGTTCAGCTTCGGCAGCGCTAGAAACGGCAACTAATAAGCCACCACTGGTTTGCGGATCGCATAGGATTGCTTTCTGATATTCGCTCAGCTCGGGTAGGTGCTCACCATAACTATCGTAATTGCGGTGGGTGCCGCCAGGAACACAACCTAAAGCTAAATAATCTAAAGCGCGTGGCAGTAATGGGACAGCATCAAATTTGAGTTTTGCCGTTAGTTTCGCGCCTTGACACATTTCGAGCAAGTGCCCAGACAATCCAAAACCTGTGACGTCGGTCAGCGCATTTACGCCGCTGATTTTGGCAATTTTTGCGCCGATAGTGTTGAGTTGGCACATCGCATTGACTGCAATGAGGCTATCTTCATCTTTGAGTTTTTTTTGTTTTTGCGCGGTAGTGAGAATACCAATACCAATAGGTTTAGTCAGATATAAGCGATCGCCAGTCTTAGCGGTATCATTTTGCTTTAAATCACTTAATGCAATTTGGCCAGTCACCGCGAGACCAAAAATAGGTTCAGGTGCATCGATACTGTGGCCACCGGCTAACATAATCCCCGCTTCCATACAGGCTTGGCGTCCACCATCTACAACTTGTTGAGCTATCTCGGCTGGCAGTTTATTAATCGGCCAACCCAAAATCGCAATCGCCATAATTGGCGTGCCGCCCATGGCATAAATATCACTGATAGCATTAGTCGCTGCAATGCGGCCAAAGGTAAAAGGGTCGTCAACAATCGGCATAAAAAAATCGGTCGTGCTGATGATACCAACGTCGTCGTTGAGTTTGTATACCGCAGCATCGTCGCGACTCTGGTTACCCACAAGTAAATTGGGGTCTGTGAATACAGGAAGTTGCGAGGCAAGAATAGTGCTCAGTACTTTGGGTGAAATTTTGCAACCGCAGCCTGCACCGTGACTGTATTCTGTGAGTTTTATCGTTTCGGGGAGAGTAGCAGTGGAAGATGACATGAACTCAATATCCTGTATAAAGTGATTGAGGCATCATGATAATCCGATACGGCCACCATGCAAGGCGGCCGTTCGAATTTAGCGTAAAATTGTGGCCTAGCTATAACTTGCAGTTAGGCTTTGCCAGTTCTTTTTCTGAGTTAAGAAACGGGTTTTTAACTCAGCAACCTGTTGCAATAATTGTTTATCTACCAGTTGCTTGCGTTTCGCTTCCAATAAGATTTTTTGGGCTTGATAGTATTCAATTAAGTGCTCTTTCATTAATTCGTACTCAAATTGAATTTTTTCGATAATCTCATCGGCATTTGGCAAGTGGACGACATTATTTTTAGTACGTAACAGCTGCATTTGTAATCGTGCACTTTCAATACGCTCTTGCGGGCTAGTACGTAAGTCTTTAGCTAAACCGGCCCATGATAAGGCTTTAATTAGCCATTTAGTGGGGTCGTAATGCCACCATTTAATGCCATTGCGATAGTCATTTTCAAAGATGTGATGAAAATTATGGTAGCCCTCACCGTAGGTCAACATGGCGATAAAACCATTATCACGCGCGGTGTTTTTATTGGTATAAGGCTGACTACCCCATACATGGGCTAAAGAGTTGATAAAAAATGTACAGTGATGCACCACCACTAAACGCAGTAATCCCGCCATTAATAGCATGGACAGTACGTCACCATTGAGCCAGCCGAGCAATGCGGGTAGGCCAATGTTCATTAGTAACACCAGTGCAAGGTAATGCTTGTGTTGCCACATTACGATACGGTCATTTTGTAGATCGCGCACATTTTGATAATCGTGGTAGCGTTGTGATTGATACTCTCGCAGCATCCAACCTATGTGGCTATACCAAAATCCCATTTTGGCTGAGTACGGGTCTTTGTCGTTATCGTCGACATGTTTGTGGTGTACGCGATGATCTGATGCCCAGTGTAATGCACTGTTTTGTAAGGCTAAAGCGCCTCCAAGTGCATATATAAAACGTACTGCTGGATGGGCTTTGTAAGCTTTGTGTGACCACAGTCTGTGGTAACCTGCTGTGATCGATAAACCACTGGCGAAGGCTAAAACAATAAATGCAATCCACTCACTGGCGCCATAGCCGTGAACAATACCGCGCCACGGAACTAAAATCACTGCACTGAGGAAAGTGATCGCAAACAGACAAACATTGAGCCAAATGATTGGGGGTTTTTTCATAATAGGTTTCCAAAATTCGCTTTTGAGCGTACATCTGTAAGCTAATTTAACTTAGCTATATTGTTTGGTCAAGGACGATAGGGCTGTGTTTAATACTTAAAAGCGGTATTATCGCGCCATTACATTCAGTTAGCGGATTTAATAATGGGTATTCGAGCACAGCAAAAAGAGAAAACTCGCCGAGCGTTAGTCGATGCAGCTTTTAGTCAGTTAAGTGCTGAGCGCAGTTTCTCAAGTTTAAGTTTGCGAGAAGTTGCTCGAGAAGCCAATATCGCTCCGACCTCCTTTTATCGCCATTTTAAAGATCTGAATGAACTTGGGCTGACTATGGTGGATGAGGGCGGGCTAACGCTGCGGCAGATGATGCGCAAAGGGCGACAGCGCGCCGAAGTTGGTGGCAGCGTGATCCGCATTTCAGTTGATACTTTTATGGAAGTACTGGATTCTAATCCAAACGTATTTCGCATTTTATTGCATGAACGCTCGGGGATTTCGGCAGCATTTCGTGCGGCAGTTGCCCGCGAAATTGAACATTTTATTTCTGAACTTGCTCATTATGTTGAAGCAAAAGCGGGACGGACTCCATTGCTAGCACGTGCACAGGCTGAGGCTTTAGTAATTTTAGTTTTTAACGCAGGCGCTGCAGCATTAGATATGAAACGAGTCGATCGTAAAATATTGGCCGATCAATTAGTTATGCAGTTGCGCATGGTTGCTAAAGGCGCAGAGGCATTACAACATAAGGTAGAGCACCGCTAGTTTGGGTGGCACACTTATCTGATAAAAACTATTTCATAACAACAAAGGAGCCTTAGGCTCCTTTGTTGTTATATTCGAAAGTTCTCGATATTCGATTGAGTAGATTTAACGCGGTTAACGACGTTCTAGCAATACCCCCGTTTCCATGTGGTCCGTGTAAGGGAACTGATCAAACAAGGCAAAACGGGTTACTTTATGGGTTTGGTTCAGCTGTTGCAGATTGTCTTTTAAAGTTTCAGGATTACAGGAAATATATAAAATACGTTCGTAACCTTGCACTAATGCTAGCGTATCAGGATCGATACCCGCTCGTGGTGGGTCGACAAAAATAGTGTTGCAAACATAGCTATCAAGATCGATACCTTCTAAACGTCTGAAGCTGCGTTTCTTCGCCATTGCATCACTAAAATCTTCAGCTGACATACGAATAATCTGCAAGTTTTCAATACCATTAACTTCGATATTGTATTGCGCCGCATCTACAGAAGGCTTAGCAAGCTCGGTGGCTAATACGCGATTAAAATTTTGCGCCAGTGCGATAGAGAAGTTGCCATTACCACAATAAAGCTCCAGTAAATCCCCTTCACTGTTGTGAGTTGCATCGATAGCCCACTCGAGCATTTTTACAGAAACTTTAGCGTTGGGCTGAGTAAAGCTATTTTCAATTTGTTTATATAAGAGTGTTTTATTATTGACTTGTAATGACTCAACTACAAAATCTTTATCTAAATCAATTTTTTGTTTACGGGCTCGGCCGATAATGTTGACGTTAAATTGACTGCTTAACTTAGCTTTTAGTGCAGTGGCATCAGTGCGCCATTGCTCATCAAGCTGTCTGTGGTAAAGCAGTGACACGAGGATCTCGCCACTTAACGTCGACAAAAAATCCACTTGGAACAGCTTATGCCTTAAACTTGGATTTGGTTTTAGCTCGGCAATCAAAGCCGACATCATCTGATTAATGAGCTCGCTCGCTGGCAAGTATTGATCGCACCGCACCTTCTCATTCAATACTTTGTCGAACATGTAATAGTATAAGTCGTCACCGTCATGCCACATGCGAAACTCGGCGCGCATACGGTAGTTGGCCGGCTCTGAGGCAAAAACTTCAACATTCGGTGTTTCAAATTGGGCAAAGGCTTGTTCTAGCTTAATACGCTTGTTTTCTAATTGCGTATCATAGGTCTGAGGGTCCATTGCTGCTAAGTTCATTGTTTGATTCACCGTTGCTGTAAATTGGGGCGCAAATATTATACTAGGTGACACGAATGTCCAGTATCTTGCTTTTGCGCTTTTCGCAAAGCTATGGGAAAATCCGCGAGTTTGAGTGGGCTCTATTGGTTTTCTTGAACTCAATCGGTAAATAAGCTATCGAATGGTTGAGGTTATGGTCGTTTTAATCTGTATTACCTATTCGTTGTTATCTAAAACGGGAGACTCGCTTGTCGCGACCTATATTAGTGTTTGATTCTGGTATTGGCGGCTTATCTGTATTGGCAGAAATCCGTAACATTTTACCCCATAGTGATTATTGTTATCTTTTTGATAATGCGAGATTGCCCTATGGGGAGTTAGAGGAACAGGCATTAATTGCTGGTTGCGTAAAATTAGTCTGTGAACTTGTCGAGCGTACCAATGCTGCGATAGTTGTTGTGGCTTGTAATACTGCAAGCACAGTCGTACTACCGGTATTACGCACACATTTAACTATCCCAGTTGTAGGTGTAGTCCCCGCGATTAAACCTGCCGCACTAATATCAAAAAGTAAACGTATTGGGCTCTTAGCTACACCTGGTACCGTCAAGCGTCATTATACCCACGAGCTTATTAGCCAATTTGCTGATGATTGCCATGTTGAATTATTTGGTTGTTCTGAATTAGTCATGATGGCGGAACAAAAAGTGGCGACAGGTGTGATCAACACGCAAAGACTAACAGAGTTACTTACCCCTATTGTGGCTGCGAATTTGGATGTTCTGGTGTTGGGCTGTACTCATTTCCCTATAATCAAAGCAGAATTACAGCAAGTGCTGGGAGCGGGTGTAAAGCTATTGGATTCTGGCGCCGCGATTGCAAAACGAGTTGTTACGCTTCTAACACAACAAAATCTAATTGTAGAAGGGAATAGAGTAACTGATGGAAGAGAGGTTGTAGGGCCGTCAGTAATGCAGGCGTTCTATACTAAAGCGGAAATCAGTGAAGGTTTAATAAGAACATTAATTGATTGTGGCTTTTCTACTATCGAACGAATCACCACAACCAACTAAACTTATAACGTCACACAAAATCGATTAACGGTAAGGCTATTCTTCAGTAGTACGATCAGCAGCTTCTGAATCTTGTGTTTTTGCTTCTCTTACTTTTAAGGTTCTTTCTTGGAAGCTATAGTCGTTCAGTTTAACCATAGCTTTCTGAGCACCAGATTCTGACATCTCGACAAAACCAAACCCTTTACGGCGACCAGTCTTACGATCTCTGACCAAACGCACAGAGTTCACCGGACCAAACTCACCAAATAATACTTTTACTTCACCTTCATGTACACGATAAGGCAGGTTACCTACATATAGTGTCATAGTAGGACCAACATATTGTTCTTCTGTAACATGAGATGATGAAGTCTCTGGAACAAGTTTGAAAATAAGGCTAGTCACAATAACACCTGCAACAAAGGCAATATAAGCCGGCAGGGTCGGTGCGAACTGAAATAGCACAAATGCGCCAACAATGGCGACTATCAAAACAATAAGAAATGACTTTTGCATAAGAATGCTCTCTGATGAATGGAAAATTGATAAATAACTGTTAACAGCAAGTCATATGGTAATGAATTATTTACTTTTACACTAGAGCATTGCTGAAATATTGAGCGTGAATTATCAATTATTAGCTAAAAAAGCACATCTATTCATTATGAAAGGGGTATTTAAGCTAAAAAACAGGCATAACGTTTAAAATATCAACGTACAATTCAATGAACTACAAAAAGCGCTTGCGGACTTTCTCAATCTCCCTATAATGCGCATCCACTGACACGGCGATGAGCGTAACGCAAGTTAAGCAAATCAAACTAAGTCAGTTCATCTGTTAGCAAGCTAACGATGGGTGTTGAGAAAGTTGAAAAAACTACTTGACGCACTAACGGGAATGCGTAGAATACGCAGCCCTGACCCGCTGAGAAATCAGTGTGTGGTCAACGCTCTTTAACAATTTATCAAGCAAATCTGTGTGGACACTCACAGGTGTTGAGTTAATCGAAACTGCTTAGCCTTCGGGTTGGCAGTCAAAAATTTAAATCAATGTAACAATGAGTGTTCATAGCAATATGTACAGTTTGTTTCTGCTTCCTTTATAGGGATGTGGAAACAAAAAAATCAGAATTCATTGAGCCGCTGATTGGCTTCTTATT
>NZ_FTNN01000014.1 GCF_900156405.1 Shewanella morhuae | reverse complement strand
TATTTATTGCTCTCATTGAGCTTCTCGATTATCGAGAAGTGTTCAGCGAGTCCGACATCAAGAGAGCGGTAGCCTTTTTTAGGATTTCTTTCTCAAGGTTAATCCGCTCAATTTCTCGTTTAAGTGCCCTTATTTCAATCTGCTCAGGCGTCATGGGTGAGGCTTTAGGAGCAATCCCTTTGCGTTCGATCTGAAGTTGCGTTACCCACTTACTGACCGTTGATTTACCTACGTTCATGGCTTTGGCTGCCGCTTCTTGTGTATAGCCCTGGTCAATGACTAATTGGGCAGTTTCGAGCTTAATCGCTGCGCTATATCGTGCACGTTTACTTTTATTCATTTTGTCACCTAAATTCGCTATGAATGAGATCATAACATTTCTTATTAGGTGGCCAAATTCAGTGTGCCACTACAGCGTTAGCGTAATAAAGATCCTGATTATTCAGGATCATAATCCAATATTGGTGATAACCACCTTTCTGTTTCCTCAATGCTCATCCCCTTGCGAATAGCATAATCCTCCACTTGATCGCGGCCGATGTTGGTTACACCAAAGTAGCGGGATTTCGGGTGGGCGAAATACCAGCCCGATACTGCCGCTGTGGGGAACATGGCGTAGCTTTCGGTGATGTTCAAGTTGATAGTTTCATCGGGCTTGAGCAAGTCCCATAACAAGCCTTTTTCTGTGTGATCTGGGCATGCTGGGTAACCCGGTGCGGGGCGTATACCTTTGTATTTCTCGCGGATTAAGGCTTCGTTGCTTAACTGCTCATCGGCCGCATAACCCCAAAACTCTTTACGTACCCGCTCGTGCATCCGCTCGGCAAAGGCTTCGGCCAAACGGTCGGCTAAGCACTTGAGCATGATGGCGTTGTAGTCGTCGTGGTTGGCTTCAAAACGCGCCACATGTTCGTCTATGCCATGGCCTGTAGTCACCGCAAAGCCGCCCATGTAATCGGCGACGCCTGAGTCTTTGGGGGCAACAAAATCGGCTAAACAGAAGTTGTCGTTACCGACTCGTTCTAACTGCATCCGTAGGTGATGAGTGGTCATTTCTAAGGTGGTGCGCGACTCATCGGTATACAGCTCGATATCATCATGATTAACGGTATTGGCGGGGAATAAACCGATAACGGCTTTGGCGGTAAGCCATTTTTCGTCGATGATTTGTTTGAGCATCGCTTGGCCATCGGCGAACAGCTTTTGCGCCTCAATACCGACCACTTTGTCGGTGAGGATTTCAGGGTAATGCCCGTGTAACTCCCACGAGCGGAAAAACGGGGTCCAGTCGATGCGCTCGACTAAATCCTCTAACGGATAATCATCAAACACTTGGCGGCCAAGTACATGGGGTGTAAACGGTGTGTAGTTTCCCCAATCGTGTTGGCAGCGGTTTTCACGCGCAGCCTCAATGGTGGTAATTTGTTTGAGTTTGGTTTGCGACAAACGCTTAATACGCATTTCGTCATATTCCACATAGGCGGCGTCTATAGTGGCTTGGCGAGTTTCGTTATTAATCAGCTTGCTAACCATAGGCACAGCCCGTGATGCATCGGCGATGTAAATAGCACCGTGGGGATAATGGGGCGCAATTTTTACCGCAGTATGGATTTTAGAGCAGGTAGCGCCGCCGATAATGGCTGGAATGGTCAAGCCTTCGCGCTGGAAGGTTTTTACGTTATGCACCATTTCATCAAGGCTTGGGGTGATTAACCCCGACATGCCAATAATATCAATATTGTGTTCTTTAACCGCGGCGAGAATACGTTCAACCGACACCATTACGCCTAAATCAAATACTTCAAAACCGTTACAGGCGAGCACTACGCCAACAATATTTTTACCGATATCGTGCACGTCACCTTTTACCGTCATCATTAATATTTTGCCGTTAGATTGGCCAGCGACCTTTTCAAGCTCAATATACGGATTCAAATAAGCGACGGCTTTTTTCATCACCCGCGCCGATTTAACCACCTGTGGCAGGAACATTTTACCAGCACCAAATAGATCGCCGACCACGTTCATGCCGTCCATCAAGGCGCCTTCAATCACATCTAACGGACGTTTCGCTTCTTGGCGAGCGGCTTCGGTGTCCTCATCAATAAATTCGGTAATGCCTTTCACTAACGCGTGGGCCAAACGTTGGCTCACTGGCCAGCTGCGCCATTCTAAATCTTCTTTTTTACCGACCTGCGCGTTATCGCCACGGTATTTTTCAGCAATTTCAAGTAACTGCTCTGTGTTGCTCGAATCGGCAATGGGGCAAGGTAGGTTAAGCACCACGTTTTCGACTAACACTTTGAGCGCAGGATCAATATCGTCATAAATGGCTAACTGACCAGCGTTAACAATGCCCATATCCATGCCTGCTTGAATGGCATGGTATAAAAACACCGCATGAATCGCTTCACGTACTGGGTTGTTACCGCGAAACGAAAACGACACGTTCGATACGCCGCCCGAGATCATCGCGTGTGGCAAGGTGGCTTTAATTTCTTTAATGGCTTCAATAAAGTCGACGGCATAGTTGTCGTGCTCATCAATACCGGTGGCAATGGCAAAAATATTCGGGTCGAAGATAATATCTTCTGGCGGAAAGCCGACTTTATCGACCAATACCCGATAGGCGCGGGTACAGATTTCAATTTTACGCGCTTTAGTATCGGCCTGACCTTGTTCGTCAAACGCCATGATAATGGCCGCCGCGCCGTAGCGTTTAACTAAGGTGGCTTGTTCAATAAACTTGGCTTCGCCTTCTTTTAACGAAATCGAGTTAACTATGCCTTTGCCTTGAATGCATTTGAGGCCAGCTTCAATCACTTCCCATTTAGAGGAGTCGATCATAATCGGCACGCGACTGATATCGGGCTCTGAGGCGATTAAGTTTAAAAACTTATGCATAAACTCAGCACCATCGATCATGCCTTCGTCCATGTTGATATCGATTATTTGTGCGCCGTTGATAACTTGCTCGCGGGCAACATCGAGCGCTTGCTCAAATTTGCCTTCTTTAATTAGCTTTAAAAACTTAGCCGAACCTGTGACGTTAGTACGTTCGCCCACGTTAACAAACAAAGACTGCGCGTCGATAGTCAGTGGTTCCAAACCCGCTAAACGGCAGGCGACGGCAATGTTAGGTAACGCGCGTGGGTTGTGTTTATCAACGGCTTCTCGAATAACGCGGATATGTTCTGGCGTGCTACCACAACAACCACCAATAATATTGAGCATGCCTTCACGCGCCCAATCTTCGATAACGCTCGCCATATCCTCTGGGGTTTCATCGTAACCACCAAACTCATTTGGCAGGCCTGCATTCGGATGCGCCGACACATAACACTCACTAATGCGCGATAATTCTTCGACATAGGGGCGCAGCTCTTTTGGTCCCAAAGCACAGTTAAGACCGATGGATAACGGCTTGATATGGCGCAGGGAATTATAAAAAGCTTCGGTGGTTTGGCCAGTCAGTGTGCGGCCTGAGGCATCGGTAATCGTGCCCGAAATCATGATGGGTAATCTGTTTTCAGAATGCTGACCAAATAAGTCGTCAAATACCGATTCGATAGCAAACAGTGCGGCCTTGGCGTTTAGGGTATCGAATATGGTCTCGACCATAATGATATCTGCGCCGCCGTCAATCAGTGCCTTAGTGGATTCTCGGTAAGCGCTTACTAACTCGTCGAAGCTCACATTACGATAGCCTGGGTCGTTTACATCTGGGCTAATCGAGCAGGTACGGTTAGTGGGGCCTAATACGCCAGCAACGTAGCGCGGGACACCTGTGGCTGCGGCGACTTCATCACAGGCTTCGCGGGCGAGGCGGGCGCCTGCAAAGTTAATTTCGGCAGACAGCGACTGCATGTCGTAGTCGGCCATCGCGATAGGGGTGGCGTTAAAGGTGTTGGTTTCAATAATATCGGCACCGGCGTTTAAATAGTCGGTGTGAATTTGTTTGATGATGTGTGGCTGCGACAATACTAATAAGTCGTTGTTACCTTTAACATCCGTGTGCCAATCTTTAAAGCGTTCGCCGCGATAGTCCTCTTCTTCTAGCTTGTGGTCTTGGATCATAGTGCCCATAGCACCGTCTAAGATCAAAATGCGTTCTGCAAGCTGTTTGCGAATGTCTGCCAAAATTTGACTGGCTTTTGTAGAGGGTATCGTCATAAATAGCTACCTTAAATACAGCTAAGCTAAGCCCATGATTAAGCCTAGGATTAAATACAGGATTCGGTTCACAGCACTGCCTAACTATCGACCTTTATTATGCTCAGTGCATTTTATTCTGCGCAGTCGATATTATTAGATATTCACCGTGGACGTTTAAACGTATGGACGTCCATAGTACGCGACTTGTGATCGTCAGTGCAAGGCCAAAATCACCTGACGATTTACCCTGCTCATCGGAGGTTTTTGAGCGCTTTTAGCGGTGATTTATTGAGTGAATGTTTTAATGGCAAAGTAACAGGGCTGTTTTCATTGGCATTAAGCTATTTTTTAACAACATAATGGCCATAATATTAAGTATCACCGCCTGAATGATGTGTTTTTTGAACATTCGCTCTTGAATATTAGCCAAGGAATACGATGAAACAAATACAACTATTATTGCTACGCCACGGCGAGTGTGAAGGCGGCACCATCTTACGCGGGCGCGTAGATGTGCCGTTGAGTGAAACGGGTTGGCAACAAATGTCGACGGCGGTTGCGGCGCAGGCCAGCGTCTGTAGCGCTATTTATAGTTCAACCTCACGCCGCTGTGCTGACTTTGCCCAAGCTCTGGCCGCCGAGCTGCATTCAACTGTGCCGCTATCTTCAAACTTGACATCAGCAAGCACTATATTGACTGAGCATAAAAAACCATTACAGGCACAGTTTTTATCAGATTTACAGGAAATAGATTTCGGTGACTGGGACGGGCGCAGGCTTGATGAGCTTTATCAACAAGAGGGCGAATATTTAGCCGCCTATTGGCAAAACCCGTGGCAAACACCACCGCCCAACGGTGAGACTATGGCCAGTTTTGAGTCGCGAGTGAACCATGCTATTGAGCAAATACTTGCCGCTGAGTTTGAACAATTATCTATTGCCTTGGATTCAATAGCCTTCAATCAAGATGAGGCTCAAGACAGTACGCTCACGCCTACTGCTAAAATATGGTTAGTATCTCACGGCGGCGTTATACGCCATTTAATGGCGCGAGCACTGGGGGTTGAGCGAGCAGTAGGATTTTTCAGTCAACTTAATTTACCCGTCGCCGCAGTGGTAAAAATTAATGTGCTGCAAGATGAGCAAGGCAGCCGTTATTGGCGTTTAGATTGGCCGAGCGGTCGCTGCGAGTAACGGCGCAGTCAGATTACTCTTAACCGCTGCCAATCATGCGGCTAACACACAGTTAGTAAGCTCATTAGTAACAGCGGCGAGTAGTCATAGTTAGTCACATATTTTAGTCATATAGTTCGCCATTTGAACCGCCAGCTAAGTTGAAGATTTTTATCGTCTTAGCGGCGTGATTGCCGATTGCCTATTAGAGTAAATATAGGATAATGCCTTCTTCAGACGTTACTGATTGCATACGGCCTTGCTATAGCGTTGCGGCTAACGTCACAGAAATAGGTGTTGGAAGTTTTTAGTCGTGTGGGAAGATTTAGGCTGATATGGCTAAGCCTCTTTGCCAATTAAAGATTAATTTCAACATAATAGGGAATCGGGGAACTGCTCGCCAGTCAGCCCGAACTGTGCCCGCAACTGTGAGTCACTTTATAGCGCTTTAAATATAAAAAGTGACGAGTCAGGAGACCTGCCTATTTCTGTTATCGCTGCGTGCAGCTTAAATTCTTGAGCGGGTGACTCGAGGGAGCAGATGATTATGTGTATAACGATTATGTGTACAGCAACTATGTATATCCCTTTTTTAAATGCAGGTGTGGACTCGCTAGGAGCGCCACATTGGTGAAACTCTCTGCAATCCAAACAAGCCATGGGTTAAACAGCAAGGAGACCATTCCAGCCAGCCCACAAGTTGCGCTTGATGTGAGCCATTTAAGCTGGAGCATTGATGGCAAAACTATTCTTACCGATATTAACTTTGCGTTGCCGACGGGGCAGATGCTTGGGCTGATTGGGCCTAACGGTGCGGGTAAGTCTAGTTTACTGCGCTGTTTGTATCGTTTTGTGCGCCCGACTCAGGGCAAAATCACCTTATTTGATCAAGATATTGAATATTTATCGTCCAAGGCTTTTGCCTGTAGTGTTGCCGTTGTCCAGCAAGATACGCCGCATTATTTCGACATGACCACAGAGCAATTAGTCAGTATGGGGTTAACGCCGCACAAGGGCATGTTTGACACTAACTCTAGCAAAGATGGCGAACGCATTGCCAAGGCGCTCGAAAAAGTCGGCCTCAGCCATAAAATGCACCAGCAATATGAGCGGTTATCGGGCGGCGAAAAACAACGCGCTTTGATTGCCCGCGCCATAGTGCAGCAGCCACAATTACTGATTCTTGATGAACCGACTAATCATCTTGATGTGCGCTATCAAATTCAAATTCTTGAGCTGGTACGCAGTTTAGGTATTAGCGTGATAGCCTCCATCCACGATCTCAATTTGGCCAGCGCCCTGTGTGACAGTTTATTGCTCATTCACAACGGTGAAGTTAGTGCTATGGGCACACCGACAGAGGTATTAACTGAAGCGCGTATCGGCGATGTGTTCGGTGTTTGCGCTCAGGTGTCCGTCCATCCGCAACATAAAAAACCGTTAATTAGCTATTTTTATGGTTACTATGATGCCACTCATAACGCGGATGAACGAGGCGAGGGCGAATGATTAAGGGGAGTAAGCAAAGCTGTATTTCATCTCAAACTTGGGGTCTATGGTGACACTTTTAACAAGACAACAGTTTATGCTGCTGGCGTTAGCCATATTGACATTAATGACACCGATAGCCGCGACCAGTTTTGGCGCGGCAAACATCAGCTTTATGGATGTTATTCACGTGTTTACTAATAAGGTTGCCAACATTACTCAGGCAAGCGGTATGACTGAGCGCATTGTGATGGAGCTAAGACTGCCGCGTATTTTGCTAGCATTTGTGGCGGGGGCGGGTTTATCACTGGCGGGCAGTGTATTACAAACCGTAACCCGTAACCCACTGGCAGACCCTTATTTGTTTGGCATTAGCTCTGGGGCTTCCTTTGGCGCTGTAGTGATGTTGACGCTGTTTACCAGCTCAGGTTTTTTTGACAACGTTGCCATGGCGGCGCACTCGGGGATTTTTAGCGGTTCGGGCGCGTTATCGGGATTGTTGTGGTTTAGCTTACCTTTAGGGGCTTTTATTGGCGCCAGTTTGTCGGTGTTGATTGTGTTAGCGTTATCGGGTCTTGGGCTTAATAGTCAAGTTGAGCGCATGCTGCTTTCGGGCGTAGCAACCTCTTTTATGTTTGGCGCACTGACCAGTTTATTGTTGTATTTTGCCAGCCCGCAGGCCACGGCTTCGGTATTGTTTTGGAGTTTAGGCAGTTTTGCCAAGGCCAGTTGGTCGTTACTTATTTTGCCGACTCTGGTAGTTGGGGTGAGCTTATTGATTATCTTAGGCATGAAGCGGCAGATTATGGCGCTGCAAGCGGGGGATGAAACTGCCCATACCTTAGGGGTAAATGTACCTAAGTTACGACTCAGCATGTTGTTACTGTGCTCGTTAATTACCGCCGTTTTGGTTGCCACCTGTGGCGGTATTGGTTTTGTAGGTTTGATGATCCCCCATACTGTGCGCATGCTATTTCCTGGTCGTCAGCCGATTTTATTAACGGCGTTGGTGGGTGGATTGTTTATGGTATGGATTGATGTATTAGCGCGCTGTTTGTTGGGTAATCAAGAGTTGCCCGTAGGGATTATTACTGCAGCTATTGGTAGCTTATTCTTTTTACTGATTTTGCGTAGGCGCAGGGTGGTGGGGTAAGCCTGTGCGAGATGATTTTAAATCATGTAATTCAACCTAGTTCAATTCCATTAAGTTAAATTAAGTTCAATAAAGTTAAATAAGTATAAGCGGAGTAGGGATGCCTCAATCAGCTGTATCTTTTCAAATAAGCTCAGTGAGTAACGCGCAGGATCCAATGATTCAGCAGAAGATTGATCTTAAAACTAAACCGCTGGGCGCTTTAGGTCTGCTTGAATCCTTGGCGTTACAGATTGCCCGTGTGCAAGGCGCAATGTTGCCACAAGATACACTAAAAATCGCTCATCCAACTCTGCTAGTGTTTGCGGGAGATCATGGTATTGCCGCGCAGGGAGTGTCGATTGCGCCGAGCGAAGTCACGCGCCAAATGGTGCAAAACTTTGCCCATGGCGGCGCGGCGATTAATGTATTTTGTCGGCAGGTGGGCTTTAAGCTCGAAGTGATTGATTGCGGTATTTTAACGCCAGTTGAAGATGTTGATGGCATTATTAATCAACGTCTTGGCGCCGGGACTGAGGCGATTCATTTGGCGCCCGCCATGGCGCTAAATACTGTTGATAAAGGCTTTGCCATGGCGCGAGATTTAATTGAACGCCACCATCAAGCAGGTTGTAATTTGATTGCCTTTGGCGAAATGGGCATAGGTAATACCTCGGCAGCAGCAGCGATTATGGCGGCAATGATGCAATTTGATGTGGCTGATTGCGTGGGGCGCGGTACGGGAATTGATGCTGAAACCTTAGCGCGTAAACTGGCGTTAATAGAGCAAGCTTTGCAGTTGCATCAACGCGCCTTAACGGGACCCAAAGCCGTGTTAGCCTGCTTAGGCGGGTTTGAAATTGTGCAGATGACAGGGGCGATATTAGCCGCGGCTGAGCGCAAAATGCTGGTGGTGATAGATGGTTTTATCGCGACTGCTGCGGCGCTAGTGGCGGTAAAAATTGCGCCGAATGTGCGCGATTATTTAATTTTTGCCCATCAATCTGACGAACAAGGGCATCTGCGCATGTTAGATTTTTTACAGGCTAAACCCTTGTTGGCCCTCGGGTTAAGATTAGGCGAAGGTACGGGTGCCGCCTTGGCATTGCCGCTTATTCAAGCTGCAGTAAATTTTTACAACCAAATGGCGAGTTTTAGTGATGCAGGGATTGAGGCTGTTGTATGATGTACTCTGCTAAGTCTCTTATTTTACTTATTTAAAATAATAACTGTTAGCCAACTGTTTTAATCTTAAATCGTATAGCAAGTGTGAATTCACTAAGGATGCTTTATGTCAGAACGCGAAAGCTGGCACAAAGAGATAGATTTGTTTTTTGTTGCCATGGGCTATTTTACCCGTATTCCTATGCCGAGCTGGGTTGAGGTCGATGGCGATAAGTTGAATAAAGCCAGCCGTTATTTCGGTCTGGTCGGTCTTTTAGTCGGCCTGCTCAGTGCCATTGTGTTTTGGTTGACGCAGAACTGGCTCCCCGCTGGCGTTTCTGTGCTGTTGGCTATGCTCGTTGGCGTATTGCTTACGGGGGGATTCCATGAAGATGGCCTCGCCGATACCTTTGATGGTTTTGGTGGTGGTTGGACGGTCGAAGATAAGCTACGGATCATGAAGGACTCGCGCCTTGGCAGCTATGGCGCCTTGGCGCTAATGTTGGCTCTGCTGCTGAAATGGCAGTTGTTGGTCGAGTTAGCCCTGTACGATCCTGTGGTGGCGGGCTCGGCGCTTATCGTGGCGCATACCGTGAGCCGTGTGGTGTCGGCGAGTATCATCTTTAGCGAAAAATATGTTCGCGATGATGAGACCAGTAAGTCAAAGCCGTTATCGCAACATCAAGGCATTAATGATCTGTTTATCCTGCTCGCCAGTGGCGTGCTAGTACTGTTATTCCTCAAGGGATTAGCGGCATTGTCATTATTGTTGGTGATGATAGGATTACGCCGTTTGATCATCGTGATATTCAGACGTCAAATTGGCGGTTACACAGGTGATACCCTAGGTGCTGCGCAGCAAGTGGCTGAAATAGTGTGTTATTTTGTATTGCTCGTTGTTGGTAGCATACAGTGATCCACCTCGTGCTAGGCGGCGCCCGTAGCGGAAAAAGTCGTTACGGTGAAGCCTTAGTGCGTCAATATACAGCGCTGGGTTTTGATGCCTGTTATGTGGCAACGGCGCAGGCGCTAGATGATGAAATGGCAACACGCATTGCCAAGCATCAAGTGAACCGTTCTGACGATGGCGTTGAGTGGCAATTGTTTGAGGAGCCACTGGCATTGACGGCCACATTAGCGCGCTTAGCCAAACCTGGGCGAGTGATTTTAGTCGACTGTTTAACCCTGTGGTTAACCAATCAATTACTCGCATCCAATCCGCAAGTTGATAATGAACCCGCGCCGACCGAGTGGAATGCCTCAGACTTTGCCATTGCAACGTCAACAGATAAAGCTTTAGCGAATTGGCAGACAGAAAAAACCGCTTTTGTGGATGCGCTGACTGAGCTTGAAGGTGTAGTGATTTTGATCAGTAACGAAGTCGGCTCTGGCATAGTGCCCTTAGGTGAGTTGAGCCGACAATTTGTTGACGAAGCTGGCTGGTTAAACCAGGCCGTTGCTGCCTTAGCGGATAATGTTACCTTAGTCGTTGCGGGCTTACCCCTAGCATTAAAACCGCTTTAGATAGTCTTAGGTTGTCTTAGATAGTCTGAGACTTTAGTGGCTTAAATGATGTTCAGCTGAGTTTTTATGTTAACTCCTGCAAATTGAGAATAAATTTTTAACCTATGCCCTCTTCAAACACCAACAGCACAGCCTGTGCGAATGCACTCGATAATACCCAAACAACGGTGTTGAGCACTGTGCCTTTGAGCAGTACTACGCCTGTGGCAGGCATGAATCATCGCGCTAAGGTATTGATGATACAGGGCACAACTTCAGACGCTGGCAAAAGTACTTTAGTGGCTGGGTTATGTCGTTTATTTGCCCGTCAAGGTATTAAGGTCGCGCCCTTTAAACCGCAAAATATGGCACTCAATAGTGCCGTCACCGTTGATGGCGGCGAGATTGGCCGCGCACAAGCATTGCAGGCTGCGGCTTGTTACCTTGAGCCACATACGGATTTTAACCCCATTTTGCTTAAACCTAGCTCAGACACGGGCGCGCAAATTATTGTTCAGGGTAAAGCGTTGACAACGCTCGAAGCTTCGGCCTTTTTTGGGCCTAAGTCTAAGGACTACAAAGCAATGGCACTTGGCGCCGTGCTGGGATCCTTCGAGCGATTATCCGGCCAATATCAGACTATTGTGGTTGAAGGTGCGGGTAGTCCGGCTGAGATCAATTTACGTGAGGGCGATATTGCCAATATGGGTTTTGCCGAAGCGGTGGATTGTCCGGTGGTTATTATTGCCGATATCGATAAAGGCGGTGTATTTGCACATTTGGTTGGGACGCTGGCGCTGTTATCTGTATCTGAACAAGCGCGGGTAAAGGGCTTTGTGATTAACCGTTTCCGTGGCGATATTAGCTTGTTGCAATCGGGGCTGGATTGGCTTGAAGCCTATACAAACAAGCCTGTTTTAGGCGTGTTGCCTTATCTACATGATCTGCATTTAGATGCCGAGGATGCGCTGCAAAGTGCGCCGATTAAGGACACCCATCGTCGCTTAACAGTGCGGGTGCTAGTGTATCCAAGGATCAGTAATCATACCGATTTTGATCCGTTGCGGTTACATCCTGATATCGATTTTGACTATGTGTCGCTGCAAACCCAAGCCGCTAATCACGTCACTCATTTACCCGCTGCCGATTTATTGATTTTGCCTGGTAGTAAGAATGTGCGCGCCGATTTGGCCTTTTTACGCCAGCAAGGCTGGGATAATGATATCGCCACACATCTGCGTTATGGCGGAAAAGTGCTGGGCATTTGTGGCGGTTATCAAATGCTAGGCCAGTACATTGCTGATCCCCTAGGTATTGAAGGCAGTGCCGGCGATAGCATTGGGCTTGGATACTTGCCGCTAAGCACTGAACTTAAAGCCGACAAACAATTACGGCGGGTCAGTGGACAGCTTAACCTGCTTGGGCAAACTGTTGATGTGAAGGGATATGAAATCCACTGTGGTGAATCAAGCTATCTCACGCCTCAACATGCATACAATAATGCGCTTTTACAGTTAACCCCAGATTTTACCAGTGTAAAAGTGCCTGCGGTGAGTTTTGCCGATGGGTTGCAAAGTGCTGACGCGCAAATTTTAGGTAGCTATTTACACGGCTTGTTTGATAGTCCTGATGCCTGCCAACTTATTTTGCACTGGGCGGGATTAAGTGATGCTAAGGCGATAGATATCAATCAAATACGTGAGCAACAACTCGACCGTTTAGCCGATGTGTTAGCAAAACATTTAGACATGCCAAAATTACAGGCTATTTTAGAATCATAAGTTTTTAGCAGCAGAGCGAAGGAAAGACCATGACAGCACAAACCGATAACGAGCAAACGCAAATCAAGGCCGACCGCCACAAAGAGCGTCAACAGAAACTCAAACAAGGTGTTGATGCCAAAATTGCAGCAGCCCAAGAAGAAAAGGGCATTCTGCTGGTGTTAACCGGTAATGGCAAAGGTAAGTCTACCTCAGGTTTTGGTACCGTTGCCCGCGCTGTCGGTCACGGTAAAAAAGCGGCGGTAGTGCAATTTATTAAAGGCACTTGGGAGTGCGGGGAGCGCAATTTACTTGAAGGTGCTGGGGTTGCGTTTCATGTAATGGGCACAGGTTTTACATGGGAAACCCAAGATAAAGAGAAAGACACCGCAGCCGCCTTGCTCGCATGGGAAGTTGCCGAGCAATTATTACAAGATGAGAGCATAGATTGCGTGATGCTCGATGAATTGACGTACATGGTGAGTTATCACTATTTGGATGTGGAGCGCGTGCTCACTGCGCTGCGTAATCGCCCGCCAATGCAACATGTGATTATCACCGGCCGCGCTTGTCACCGTGCCATTATTGAACTGGCCGATACGGTGAGCGAAGTACAGCCGCTGAAACATGCCTTCGAAGCGGGTATAAAAGCGCAGCAAGGTTTTGATTATTGATTTATGGTTTTGTCGCTGAACTGTTGTGGCTGAGTTATATTGGCCACAACTTTATACTTTTCTATCTCACTGTGGGTTAAAAGTGCGTCCGTTCGAATCCAATGAAAACTGTTTTCGTGCGGCTACGCGCGGCATATCCTTATTTGTTAGCATTCTAATATAACCAGCCAGTTCTAAATGAAACACCAACGAAAACAAATAGTATTGAAAAAATTGTCACAGGTATAATATGCCAAGCCATGACTTTAAGGTTGCTTGGTGACAAAGCAGGGATTACGCGAAACCTAGCATCTATGGCAAAGCAAACAGTTAAAAATAGAAGTAGCAACTTAGCTGAAATAACATGAGAAATAGGATTGCTCATATTAAACCATTCACTAATGTTAGGTACCAATCTATATGCCAATAACAACCCTGTAATAACTTGGATTATCAAGGCAGGCATGCCAATTTTTTCATAAACTGATTCGAAATCTAATAACTGCTCTGGTGACTTGTCTCTTAGCACCTTAGGCAAAATAACGATAGATAAAACAATATGCCCTCCGGTCCAAATTGTCGCAGAAATAATATGCAGTAATAATAAAAATCCAAACATGCTTTTCTCCTAAAATACTAACGCTGTTAACACGGACTAGCGTAGCGAATCGACCCAGTTTGCTAGCGTTTGTGATTGCTCAATATGGGAATGAGTTAATGAGATGACAGTCCTTAGTAGGAAGTCACCATTCAATAACATGCCGTTATTAAACGTTAACTACTAGTGCATAGCAAGGGGTTACCCGTGAGGATTGGTCTGAAGGGAGCCATTAGCAAATTTGCGAGCTGATAAACCAGAATATTATACGATGCGTAGCGATTATGTTTACCAAAGGTGCATTTCTGACTGTGATACTCGTATGCATAAATTGTTTGGTTAATTAATAAACCACATGAAACTGACCTCTTCCTTTTGACTGCATTTTAACTCCCATCCTAATGCCTAGTATTTATGCGCGTTCCTCTTTGTCAGGCTATGGGCATATTTTATGTCAGTGTATGGTTACATTATTTAGCTAAGTAATTGTTTCTAGGTATACTGCTATGTCATGGTTTGGTGTCAGCGACAATGGCTAATAAGTATATGGCTATTTGATTAAAGGCTACCTTCAGCAAATAGCCATGGAATGATATCTATGGTGCCTATGATTGTAGGATTAACATTAAAGGGATGACGATGAAACGCTATTACGTTGGCTGCATATTGGGTCTGAGTATTTTGCTTTCTCAGCAGGCATTAGCCAAACCTGCCCAGCGTATTATTGCGCTTTCGCCCCACGCGGTAGAAATGCTCTATGCCATAGGCGCGGGTGATGCGATTGTGGCGGCGACCGATTATGCAGATTACCCTGAGGCAGCTAAAAAAATCCCGCGGATTGGTGGCTATTATGGTATTCAAATGGAGCGGGTGCTCGAGCTCAACCCTGATTTAATTGTAGTGTGGGATTCGGGTAATAAAGCCGAAGATATCAATCAGCTTAAATCGCTTGGCTTTAATCTTTATGGTAGCGACCCCAAGACCTTAGACGCAATTGCTAAGGAACTTGAAGAGTTAGGGCAATTAACCGGACACGTTGAAGAAGCGCGTAACGCCGCGGCTATTTATCGTGCTGAGCTGAGCCGTTTACGGGCAGAGAATGCCGAAAAATCAGCGCCCAAGGTGTTTTATCAACTCTGGTCATCGCCCTTGATGACGATTTCTAAAAACAGTTGGATCCAGCAAATTATGGATGTGTGCCATGGTGAAAATGTGTTTTACACTGCCGCCAGCGATTATCCGCAGGTGAGTTTAGAAAACGTGTTGTTGACTCTGCCCGAGGTGATTTTACAAAGCCAAGAAGAAGGTAATGTTAAAGGTGTTGATTGGAGTCAATGGCCCGAGATCCCAGCGGTTAAAAAACAACATATCTATCAAATCAATGCCGATTTATTGCACCGTGCTACGCCCAGAGCGTTACTTGGCGTGCAAGCTTTCTGTAGTGCATTAGATAAAGCACGTTAAAAATAAAAGCCAGACAGATAATCCTGCCTAGCTTTTAGTCGCATGTCTTAATGAATAGATTAGAACGGTGCGTTAATATCAACCACATTAATCAGTTTGTGGTTTACAAACTCTTTTAAGCCTAAACCAATGAGCTCGCGGCCATAACCTGAGCGGCGCACACCACCAAAAGGTAAATCGGCCTTGACCATAGTCGGATGATTAACAAACATCATGCCGGTTGAAACCTGCTTAGCGACCGCTAAACCGCGTTTATTATCAGCCGTAAACACTGAGCCACCCAGACCAAAGGGTGAGTCGTTGGCGATATCAATCGCTTCTTGTTCATCTTTCGCTTTGAGGATCATCGATATAGGGCCGAAAAACTCCCAATAGTAGGCGGGGTTATCTGGCGTGACATTAGTTAATATCGTCGGCTGCACAAAGGCACCTTTTTCTGGCACTTTAGGGCCTACTTCGGTGGCAGTTGCACCATGTTTTACCGCATCACGCACTTTTTGCTTCACTTCATCGGCAGCAGCCTGAGAAGATAACGGGGCCAATGTGGTAGTGGGATCCATAGGATCGCCCGCTTTTAGCGCTTCGACACCTTTGATATAACCTTGCATAAACTCATCATAAATGGCTTCAACTAAGATCATCCGCTTGGACGACACGCAAACCTGACCAGCGTTCCAGTGACGGCCAAATACTGCCCAATCAATGGTTTTTGGCAGCTCGGCATCTTCAAGCACGATAAAAGCATCAGCCCCGCCTAGTTCTAAGGTGGATTTTTTCAGCGCTTTACCAGCTTGTGCGGCAATAATTGCGCCTGCACCCTCAGAACCTGTGAGTGCTACTCCGTGTACTTTGGGGGAATTAATAATATATTCAATTTGATCGCGTGTTGCATACAGGTTTTGGAATACACCTTGTGGCAGCCCTGCATCGCGCATCAGGCCTTCAAAGGCCGCTGCGCATTGCGGCACATTGGATGCGTGTTTGAGCAGTAAAGTATTTCCGACGGATATCTGCGGCGCCAAAATTCGGGCAATTTGATAGTAAGGGAAGTTCCAAGGTTCGATAGCCAGCAACACGCCAAGGGGGTCGTGAACCAGTATCGCTTCACCTTCTGCAGGATCGGCTACTGGCAGTTTTTGCGGAGCTAACAGTCGCTCGGTATGTTCGGCGTAATATTCGAGAATTTGCGCCGAAAGCTCGACCTCAGCTTCGGCTTCTGCAATTACTTTGCCCATTTCTAACGTCAACAACTTAGCATATTGCCGCTTGTTATCTCTGAGAATGGTTGCAGCCTTAGACAGTATTACTGCCTTGTCGGCAAAGGGAGTGGTTCGCCAAGCCAAAAATGCCTGATGGGCGGAGTCTATCGCCTGCGTGACTTCGGTATCTGTTGCATTGGGAAATTCTTTGATGAGTTCTCCCGTAAAGGGATTGATCGTTGTATAAGCCATATGTTCCTCCAAGCGTTCAACGAATAGAGTGTCAATGCCAAGCCTTGGCATTAGGGATAAATGTCTTTATTTACCATCGCCCTTGTCATTACCTTTGTCATTGAAGATAGATAAGGTAAGGGATTAATCACCTACCTTTCTACTCACTCTAATTAGATAGCGATGTGAGTCGGATCACAGGGATGTAGATATCAGCCTTGTTTTTAGGCTTTTCATACTTTCGTTTTGGGTGGGTGGAGCGTGTTGTTAAACAACCCGAGTTAAGTAGGGTTGGCGCGACAACAAAGCCGCCAAAGATAGGTTAAGGGTGCACTAATGCTGTGAGTATTTGGGTTGATATCTTGCCTATGGCAAAGGTATAGGACAGTGAGTGATTTAATGATACGGCTGCATTTTGTGAATCACATCAGGTATTGGATGAAATAATCTTGCTGTGGACATACACTCATAGGCTCAACCTACTGAATACACTCAAATACTAAAATAATAGGAAGTGCCGCCCATGAATACCTTACTCATTTGTTTATTTATTGCGATGTTATTGCCGTATTTAGCCAAAGGCCCAGTTGCTTGGGCAATGGCGAAAACGGGTGGTTATGACAATAACCATCCTCGTGCCCAGCAGGCGCAGCTGACCGGTTTTGGTGCCCGCGCTTTAGCAGGGCATCAAAATGCCTTCGAATCACTCTTAGTTTTTGGCCTAGCGGTATTAGTGGTCATCGCCACTGGCAAAGTGACACCGACTGCAGAATGGCTTGCCATCAGCCATGTAGCAGCCCGTTTTGTGTATCACATCTTGTATCTTGCCAACAAAGGCACCTTAAGATCCCTCTCATGGTTTGTGGCTATTTTCAGCGCCTTCGGCATATTTTTTCAGGCTTTTTAGCATATTTGAGCGGTGACATCTCAATGATGCAGTGCTTTTCTAACGCTTGAAACGAACCACCAATTCGTGCAGATCATCGGCGGTATTTTTAAGCTTGGTAATGGATGTTGAGGTATCTACAGCACTTTCAGAGCTAGTGCTTGCTAAATCAGAGATACTTACCACTTGGCGGTTAATATCTTCAGCAACATGGGTTTGCTCTTCTACTGCCGCCGCCATTTGCGTCGACATATGGGCGATGTGACCAATGGCGTCTGAAATACCGTTAAGCATAGCAGCGCTTTCAACGACCTTTTCAAGTCCTTCATTAGCTGCTTCAGTGCCAAAATGGGCGGCATCAACAGCATGCTTGGCTTTTGCCGTTAACTCATTAATGATCCCATGAATACTGTGGGTTGATTCTTGTGTTCGTTGCGCCAGATTACGCACTTCATCTGCAACGACGGCAAATCCTCGGCCTTGCTCTCCGGCTCTGGCGGCTTCAATGGCCGCATTTAATGCCAGTAAATTAGTTTGTTCGGCAATTTGCTCAATGATTTGTGCCACTTGTGCAATACGAACCGTTTGATCTGAAAGCTCGGTCACTGAAATACTGATATCGCTAACGGTACTTTTAAGTTTTTGAATCGACTGTTGGGTAACCTCGGCCATATTTCTACCTTGGATCGCTAAATTATTCGCGGTATCTGCATGGTTTGCGGTTTCTGATACGTGTATTGAAACCTCGGCAATTGTGGTGGTCATTTGATTCATTGCTGTAGCCACTTGGCAAGTTTCTGCCTGTTGCTGCTCAATTGCGGCGCAAGTGTTAAGCGTTAACTGAAAGCCATTTTCTGACTCTTTAGCCACATTTAATGCCGCATTTTCAATCCGAGTAATGACTGTTCCTAGATGGGCATTCTGACTCAAAATACTGACCTTTAATAAACCGAGTGTACCGCTTGAATCTGTATAAGCTCTGGCGGCAAGTTCGTTAGAAAAGCTCATTTTCAACATGGAGTTTAGCGACTCAACTGTAGATGTATATTTGTATGTCATTGAAATAGCATATAAGATTGCGGCGCTCACCAGTAAAATAGTAAACAGAGTTGGGTATCCTGCGACATAAAGTGCACCGGCTGAAATTAAGGCCAAAATAAGACATAAGTTCGCAACAGAAATGCGCCGTGATGTGGCAAAAGATTTACCCGCATTAATTTGTTGATATAAAGTATCGGCCCTTGCTACGTCATCTCGCCTAGGACATGACCTTACTGACTCATAACCGACCACTTTGCCAGCGGTAGTGACTGGCGTAACATAGGCATCTACCCAATAAAAATCGCCATTTTTACAGCGATTTTTAATCACACCCATCCAAGGTTCGCCCGCTTTGAGATAAGACCACATTTGAGCAAATGCAATTGAAGGCATTTCAGGGTGCCTGACAATATTATGGTGTTGTCCGATTAATTCCGCTTTGTTAAAACCACTCACATCGACAAACGCATCGTTACATTCGAGGATCGTGCCTTGCAAATCGGTCACAGAAATGAGTTTTATCGATTCGGGGAAAGTTCTTTCTTGACGGGTAATCGGTTGGTTATTTCTCATGCCACACTCCTTTGTATATTGGCTGTTTCTCAACAAGATAAGGCTAAATAACCATTTGGTTAATGTTACCATTAGTTAAACCGATTAATCGCCATTTATAAGTATTTTTCTTGTGAAACATATACGTTATTCCTATGGAAACGTTGGATTTAATACTCTATTTACAATGTGTTTTCATCGGGGGTTATTAATTAGGCTAGTGCTAAAGTCAACCCTAAAAATGTTCGTATCAATGAAAGTAGCTACTCATTATTAGTATTGCGTTCGCTAAGAGTCGATTAAAAAACTCTCATTCACGTTGGGCTAATGTAAATGGTTGTAAATTGGTTATATTAGAGTAGAACATCCTCGAAGAATTTGCCTTCTAACTGCGGTTAATTAGATTTAGTACAGTGTTTGTACATGGATATGCCATTTGAGCCGTTAGGCAATTTTTATTAATGGATGAGGTTGGGAGTAAGTTTTTACCGCAAACATAAGTCGTTTAGCGACGGACATACTAAAATATTTATGAAATGAATCGCTTGTATGTCTGTGACCGTTGGCAGCGATGGATAACGCCGTCGAGTCCTCAGGGAGGCGTGTATGGCGTGTCACTGAAATGCAAGTGATTGACCCTATGTATTAAGTCATGAATAGTTCTTTAAACTAACAAGAGTATTGCCGTTAATTTCCCCTTGATTGAATGTGCGCGGCTAAAAAGAAAGCCGCAGATGCAGCTTTCTTTTTGATAGTATTGGCCTGATGTTTTTTGCTCAATAGCAAGAGGAAAACTTACCTAACTCAAGCTTAACTCAAGCGCTTATTCAACCTGCCAATCAATGGCTTCACCTGCGCGGATTGGTACGACGTTGGTGTCGCCCAGCGGATAGGTTGCAGGTACATCCCATGATTTTTTAACCAACGTAATAGTGTCTGTGTTGCGTGGTAGATTATAAAAATCTGGGCCATTGAAGCTGGCGAACGCTTCGAGTTTATCGAGCGCATTCACTGATTCAAATGCTTCGGCATACAACTCAATGGCGGCGTGGGCGGTATACGAACCCGCGCAGCCACAGGCGGCTTCTTTTTTATCTTGGGCGTGTGGCGCTGAATCGGTACCGAGGAAAAACTTCTTGCTACCACTTGCCGCAGCAGCCAATAGCGCCTGCTGGTGGGTGTTGCGTTTTAAAATCGGTAAACAGTAAAAATGCGGACGAATACCGCCAGCTAACATGTGGTTACGGTTATACAGCAAATGATGGGCTGTGATAGTTGCGGCCACATTATCAGAGGCTTGAGTGACAAAATCGACCGCATCTTTAGTGGTGATATGTTCAAGCACGATTTTAAGATTTGGGAAATCGGCAACAATCTTGCTGAGGATATTTTCGATAAAAACGCGCTCGCGATCGAAAATATCAATCGATGAGTCCGTGACTTCGCCGTGCACTAAAAAAAGCATACCGACTTCTTGCATGGCTTTAAGGGCGGGGTAAATGTTTTCAAGCGTGGTCACGCCAGAATCTGAGTTGGTTGTTGCGCCCGCAGGGTAAAGTTTTGCAGCGACAATTTTACCCGATGCCTTGGCTTTGCGGATTTCATCGGGGCTGGTTTTATCATTTAAATACAACACCATTAAAGGTTCGAACTGTGAGCCTGTGGGCACCTTGGCTTTAATGCGGTCGTAATAAGTTAATGCTGTTTGCGTATCGATAGCGGGCGGCACTAAGTTTGGCATAACGATAGCGCGGCCCATATAGCGGCTAATATCACGCACGGTATCTTTAAGTTGGGCACCATCTCTTAAATGGATATGCCAATCGTCTGGGCGAGTGATCGTTATTGTCGTCATAGGGTTTTATCTTTTGATTGTTTTGGCTACGAGGGTGGTAGGATCTTATGTGGCAAGGATTTTACTGTAAAGGGAAACTCAGTATTTTGGAGCAATAAGTTATCTTAGCCACCGTTTTAGCGATTTAATCGTGATACGAGCGTATATCATGCTGGATCCCGTATTACCCAAATGGGCTATTTTTGCTTTTTCACCTTAGCTTTTAGAGCTAATTTGACCTTGCACGTAATGACGGGAGATCTTCAACCCTGTTAACCTGCTCTATCAAAAAATTAGTGTCATCACTCTGGTTACGTTAACTGAGGCGGCAATGATTTTTAAAGCACGCTTACAAAGGTAAAGGATGAACCAGTGAAACCGTTAAAACAGCATCTGCTGATCTGCGTTTTATGCCCATTCCTGCTACTGAATTCCCCTATCGCACTTGCCGATAACGATATTGAAATTAGTGGTTTAGTGATAGATAGAACCTTAACTCGATTTGGTAAAGACTTTGGCTTTTATTATTCAAGCTATTGGCGCGAGCTGCCTTTTACGCAAGGCTTTAACGTCACCCTGTATGAGACGGTATTCCCTCAGGCCGGGACTGTTTTAACTTTAGAGGTAAACGGTACACGGATTTACACCACCCATTTTGGTCGTCGTGCAAATCCGATAAAAGAGAGCGCAGAGCAGGCAATTCTACTCACGATTGATTATTTAGCGCAAGTGAGAGCCAATGCAGTAACAGGCGATTTTTCAAAAACATCGGATGATTTTTAGGATAATAAGAATGACCTACAGGACGTTATTTGCTCTTGTTACGCTATGCGTAGCAGGTAGTGCTCAAGCCACTGAATTGATATATACCCCCATTAACCCCAGTTTTGGTGGCAATCCGCAAAATGGGGCCTTTTTATTAAATAAAGCCCAAGCGCAAAATGATAATAAATCAATGTCGAGCGAGAAGGACTTTGTCACTCGTTTTAAGGAATCCTTAGAGCGTAATATTATCAACTCGATTACCCGAGGTGTGGCCGACGGGGAAATCACCGATGGTGTTTACGATACTGGTGATTTTCGTATTGAAGTGGCAGCGACCGGCAATGGGGTAATGTTAACGATTACTAATATTGAAACGGGTGAAGTCACGGTCATTGAAATGCCAACATTTGGAGGTATCAACTAATGGCCCGTTTAGTATTAATCAGCCTGATGTTAATGAGTGTTTCGGCGTGTAGTTTAATCTCAAAACCAGATCTCAATATCACCACTGCAGAAGTGAATCCCATTAGTGAAGTAATGCGTGGGCTGCAAGCTCAGCCTGGGCCTAAGTTTCCTATACCCGTGGCGGTATATTCTTTTCGCGATCAGACGGGGCAATATAAACCACAGGCTAACGTAAGTTCGTTTTCGACCGCTGTGACTCAGGGCGCGACGTCGATGTTGATGCAGACCTTGCTTGACTCGAAATGGTTTACTCCCGTTGAACGTGAAGGGCTACAAAACCTGCTGACCGAGCGCAAAATTAGCAACAAACAAAGTGGCAGTAAGGGTGATGAAGTTCCCGTATTATCCACCGCCAGATTATTACTCGAAGGAGGCGTAATTAGTTATGAGACTAACACCAGCACTGGCGGTAGCGGTGTCGAATACTATGGTATTGGCGCATCAGAAATGTATCGTGAAGATCTAGTGACCATTTATTTACGCGCTGTGGATGTGCATACCGGCAAAGTGATGATGTCGGTTTCAACCAGCAAACGGGTTTTATCCCAAGAAATGCGCGCGGGTTTATTCCGTTACACCAGTTTAAATCGACTCGCAGAGGCTGAAGTCGGTTTTACTACTAACGAGCCTGTACAATTTTGCGTGCTGCAGGCCATTGAACTGGCGGTTGCAGAGCTGATTGATAAGGGAATTAAGCAAGGCTATTGGAACCCAACTCAAATAGCGCAACCTGCTGAAAAAGCGCAGGAGCTAAGCCAGAGTTAAGCTAGAGCTAAAGCAATCTAAGTTTTAACTCAGTCAGCGCTAGGTTTCGCTTTAGCCAGAGTTAAGGGATTTAATCTTCAAGAGTTAACCAGAAAACCGAGCCATTTAATCTGGCTCGGTTTTCTGGTTATCTCGCTCTAAGCTGTAAAGCACCTTTTTGTTAATCGGCTTGCATGGCCTTCCAAAACAGTTCAAAACTGGCATTGCGATATTGGTTATCACGGCCTAAATGTGGGTTATCAATAAAAAAGCGTGTGGCAGCTAGATACTGGCCATGGCAGTTTTCTAGCATCAGCTCCACAGGGTAGTGAGCGATTAATCCTATCATTTGCCCCTGCTTAATCAGTTCGCTAATAAAGCCTAAAATACTGTTCATGGCTTGATCTCGCACATTTTTTGCAATCATAGGCGACATTGAGTATTGCTGGAAAAACAATTGCTTAATTGGGTTTTCAAGCGACCAATCTATCGCACTTTGCCAGAGTTGTTTGGCATTGTGTTTAAGATTGCTGCCTTGTTGTGCATTTAACAGTAAAGCATTAGCAAACTCTTGTTTTATAGTCAGAAACAAACATTCCATCAGGGCTTCTTTAGAAGGGAAGTGATGGAATAAGGTGCCCGTGGCTACACCAGCTTGCTTTGCTATTGAGGCGGTTGAAGTGCCATGGAATCCTTGGCTGACAAACAGCGCCAAAGCAGTATCGAGAATGGCTTGGCGCTTGTCTGTCTTAGTTTTTATGGGTTGTTGCATTAACGGTGTGTTCACTATTTATCCCCGTTACTAGCGCAAGAACAGCTTCATCAACATACGTTGGATAAATGTACCGTAGGGCGGGTGTACAAACTTACCTGTATTGAATCGACCTCGGCTGAGTACAGTTTTAGCATGGCTGAAGGTTAAAAAGCCTTCTTTACCATGGTAATGCCCCATACCCGAGGGACCAATACCGCCAAAGGGAGCGTCGTCGGCGGCCACATGGAATACGGTCTCATTAATACAGACGCCACCAGAATGGGTTTGTAGGAGGATTTTTTGCTGGCTGGGCTCATCAAAACTCATGATATAAAGCGCTAAAGGCCTTGCTCTGTGATTGATATATTGAATCGCTTCATCTAGGGAGTTATAGCCAATTATCGGCAATAATGGGCCAAAAATTTCCTCTTGCATTAATAGCATATCTTCATTGGTATTAGTGATTAACTGAGTCGCGAGTTTACGGTTTTGGCTATCAATGGCTTCATCAGTCGCCGATATAATTCGTGCGCCTTTGGCCTTAGCATCGGTTAACACTGTGATAATACGGTCAAACTGACGGGTATTAATGATACTGCCGTAGTCCTTATTGCTATTTATGGCGCCATACATGGTATTAAACTTAGCTCGATAGGCGGCGATAAAATCATCGACTTTGGCTTTAGGGCACAACACATAATCGGGGGCAACGCAGATTTGCCCTGCATTGAGGCACTTGCCGTAAATCATTCGTTCTACTGCTATCTCAAGCGGCATATCGGGGGCGATAATCACTGGGGATTTTCCGCCAAGCTCGAGTGTAACAGGGGTTAGGTTATTGGCTGCGGCGCGCATCACATGACGACCCACTGTGGTGGAGCCGGTAAAGAGTAAATGATCGAAGGGTAGGGCAGAAAACTCCGCCGCCACATCTGCTTCACCTTCGATAACAGCAACATGGGATTCATCGAAGACTTCTGCTAATAGCTGTTTTATCACTTGATTGGTAGCAGGGGTAAACTCAGACAATTTGAGCATGGCATGATTACCCGCGGCAATGGCGGTCACTAACGGGCCAATGGATAGCATCACGGGGAAGTTCCACGGCACGATAATGCCAATAACCCCTAGGGGCTGATAATGCACTGTGACTTTAGCGGGCGCGAGTAAAATACCCGCATGACGAGGGCTAGGCTTGAGCCACTTTTTCAGATTTTTTAGGCTGTAATTGATGTTGTTGATGACCGGCATAATGTCTGAAATCAAGCTGTCATCAATCGAACGGTGACCATAATCTTGACTTAGTGCTTCAACTAAAGGGGTTTTAAAGCGTAGTACTGCGGTTTTAAGTTGGTTCAATCGCTCGCGGCGCATATCGTGATCTGGATTAGGCGCTGCCAAATAACTGCTGCGTTGTCGTTGAAATAATTCACTTAAAAGGGATATTTTTGCTTGTTCTGTGGTCATATTTATCGCCGTGATTGTAAGTGTTAGATGTTAACAACGGGTATTGGAACAGTTGGTTAATTCACCAATAAAAAACCGACTGATTAGTCGGTTTACTCTAGCGTGCTTAGTCTGATGATACAAGTCGTTTGGTGCATTTTTGAGCATGGTCACGGCATATGCTAGGGTTAACTTTTAAACTGAAGTCAGATATTTACTAACCGATTGATGATCAATTTTACATAAGGAGGATGTATGGCACTGTTAAAGCATGGAATTTCGATTGGTATTGAGCGTCATGGTGACGATGACTTTTTTGTTGCGGTTAAAGCTATTGGTACTTTGACGCATCAAGACTACGAGATGATGGTACCTGTGTTGGAATCTGCACTGGAAGGAGTCAAAGATCCCGATATTTTTGCCTTAGTGGATGTTACTGAACTAGAAGGTATGGAGTTAAAAGCCGCTTGGGATGATATTAAACTTGGGGTTAAACATATTCGACATTTTGAAAAGATTGCTATCGTCGGTAAAACAACGCTGCAGGAAGTATTAGCTAAATTGGCGAATTGGTTTACGCCTGCTGAAGTTAGATTCTTTGTCGATAATGGCGACGCTATTGCTTGGCTAAAAAACGAATAGCATTAATTGGGTTCTGTCAGGACAGTTCAGCTAACACTGCTCAGTCATCGATTAGCACTTAAAGGAGTACAGATTATGCGTACAGGTCAAATACTTTGGCCCACAGATTTTTCGGAAACTGCGGCCCATGCACTGAGCTATGCCATTGAAATGGCAAATCTATACCATGTAGGCTTAAAAATTTTACATGTGGTAGAGCAGCCGATCGGTGATGAGAACTTTATGATTTTGTCTATCACTCCTGAGGAGCTTATCAAGAGCATGGAGCAAGCTGCCGCAACCAAAATGCAGGCACTGTTAGAAAAGCTACATACTGATTTACCTGTCACTACCTTGATCCGTCGCGGTGATCCCGTTAATGAGATTTTAGATGAGGCTAACAGTAAAGATACTGGCATGGTGGTGATTGCGAGCCATGGCCGCACGGGTATTTCGCACTTTTTGCACACCAATGTCGCCGAAGCGGTGGCTAACGGTGCCGCTTGCCCTGTACTTGTGGTGAAGTAAGTTAGCGGCATGACTGACAAGGTGAAAGGACGCTCAATGCGTCCTTTCTTTTTGATTGATAAAGAATAATTAATTAGTCTGAGAATGCAAGAAGCATAGCTAATGGCTATAAGTTAATGGTATTTTTAGATTGATAATAAATCGTTAAGCCTGATAATCAGCTGATTAAAACTCAAATAATGGATAAGCTTATGCGTACTCAAGAAGTGTTATGTCCTACGGATTTTTCATCAACGGCGGCGCTCGCGCTAAAATATGCTGTTGAAATGGCAAATCTTTACCATGTCGATATCCGCTTATTACATGTGACAAGTCCTGCCCGTGGCGCTCATTGTTATGGTATTGCCGTTGATATTCCATCCACATTAGAAAGTGAACTCAAGGCATTTGTTGATGCAAAGATGCAAAGTTTGCAGCAAGAAATGCAGCAGGGACTTACCGAAGGGCTTAATATCAAACTCGTGGTGCGTCATGGCGATGCAATTGATGAAATTTTAGCAGAAGCTGTTGATGTAGGTATGCTCGTAATCGCTAGTCATGGCAGTAGTGGCTTAGCTGATTTTTTAAAGCCTCATGTCACGCAGGATATTGTGAAATATGCCAAATGTCCGGTGTTAGTGGTGAAATAGTTCGACACCAACAGTAAACCTAAAGGGGATCGTGCTTGATCATCTTGGGGACAATTAAATCCGGTGACGTCTCAGTATGATTATCAAAAGAGATGAGGCGTCGATATTTTTCTTTTAGTGCCCACAAAGTCCCATTGTCAGTAATTTGCTTGAGTCCAATATTAAAATCATCACGAATTTGTGCATTCAGAAACGCAAAACGGTATTGAGTGGGGGCAAATATGGGATGGCAAACAGTCTGTTGTGTTAAATCTTGTGGAGTCAGCTTGCCTTCAATAAAAGCCTGCTTTAAGTAGTATTCAAAAATATATTTATCCATCACAATCACATCGGCCCTGTGCTTCATTAACATATACACCTGTTGTATTTGCTGTGCTTGCTCTTGATAACCTTTGTTGCTCTTAGCCATTTGGGCAAATTCATCCCCAAGTAAGCTTGATGCGCGCTGGAAAGTGACGACATGTTTGTGATTTAAATCAGCGATACTATTGATATTATATTGGTTTGACATGAGGCTGATCGCGCAGTTTTGGTACGTTATTGCCACATCGGAATAAAAGACATTTTTAACCATACCTTCTTGAATATTAATAACACCATCAAGTTTAGCTTCTTTTAACTCGTGAAAAGTACGTGCTAATGGTAGGTAATGAATTGAGGCAGTATGCCCTTTAACCGCCAGTGCATTGAAGAGTAATTCCAGTTCTAATCCACTATTGGTTTCTTGAATGACATAGGGCGGTATAGATTGGCTCGCTCCAATTTTAAGCTCTAGTGCTTGGCACGGTTGAACGCAGCACAATGTAAGTAATCCTGCCCACTTATACTGACAATAGTGATACCGGTAGTGATTATGCCAAATGGCTGCTCTAGCGGATTTATGTGCAATATTGAACATAAATTATCAATACCTCCTGCTTTCAATTTGCAATGGCTAGAGGCCAAAGTAATGAGTCTCGATAGTCAGTGTAGTATGCCGTTGGATTGAAATATTCAATGTCTTTAAATTAAACATAATCATGTTAGACAGCAAATTTCAAGTCCTTACAATGTCGTGATTTCTTGAATGAAGGTTATTTAGTGCTGGCTCTTGCCTTATTAACTGAATATCAAGTAATTTTAATGCTAATTCAATTTGTCATTCGCCAGGTTATTTTATGTCACTTGCCATACCTACACCGCAAGCCGTTTCAAAGCAACATAAGGCGTTTCTTCGAAAGCTGTATTTAGCACATTTAATGGATGATGAGCGGCATAATATATTATCACTCAATAGGTTAACCGGTATGCCACGTCGCACCTTACAAGATGCTATTGCCGCCTTTGAAGATATTGGTATTAGAGTTGAGTTTGTGCAGGATGGGAGTCGTAACAACTCAGGTTATTATCGTATCGTCACCTGGGGGCCTATCAGTAGTGCTTGGGTTGATACGCATATCACTGAAATAGAACAGCAGATTGGTGTGGCTGATAATAACGCGGCGAGTGCGTGAACTCGCCAGTGTTGCTGATATCGAGTCAGCAGTCGGGCTTAGCTAATTATTTAGCTGTTAATCCTTAAGTGCATAACCGCTTAGTCATTATCCCAATGCTTGCCCAGTGTTCCAATCAAGCGGTGATAATATAGGCACCGAACCCCACCCAACTTAACAGCAGCATTACTATGACTATCCAAGTCGTGGTAGTGAACTGACTTTGGGGTTCACTATTATCGTCAAGTTCGTCAGTATCATCGATATTATTTGTTGCTTGAAATTTAGCTTTTAATTGTTGTTTGCGGGCTTTATCCCGTTCACGAGATTTGGCTTTTTGGAGCTTTTTGTATTCCGCGATACCTTTTTCAATCCCTTGGGCAATGAGCTTAGTTTGCTCTTTGTTTTGCCCCGGTTTTTGGATGGCTTTTGCCGCTGCGAGTGCGTTTTGCTGTGTTTCTGTCGAGATGGTGGGTTTCATTTGGATCTGCCTCAGTTAAAGCGGCTGTACTAAAAGTATATGTTATTGATTATACCCATATTCAGACTCAAAAACGTCAGGCTAGTAGTTTCATTGTGTTAAAAAATCAATGGATGGCCGCCCTGCGGAGCGGGTACATATATTGGTTCGTAGTCCCAGACTTGGCGGATGGTATCAACTGACAATGCCTCAGCAGGAACACCTTCACTTACAATTCGTCCTTGTTTTAACACAATTAATTGGTCGCTATAACGAGCGGCTTGATTAAGATCATGCAGTACGACGATGACGGTATACCCCTGTTGGTGGGCTAAACTTCGAGCCAATTCGAGCACTTTATGTTGCTGTGCAAGATCTAGGGCTGATGTTGGCTCATCTAATAACAGTATGGGCGCAAACGGTGATTGGCTCAGTTGAGTTAGTACGCGAGCGAGTTGTACGCGCTGTTTTTCACCCCCCGATAGCGTTGGATAACTGCGATTTGCCAGCGAGGTTAACCCCACTTCAGCTATTTGGTTAGCCACTAAAATCTCGCCTGCTTTTTTACTGATGGTTAAGGGATACAAACCCATGGCGACGACTTCACTTACCGTGAAGGGAAACGTCAAACTGGCGTGTTGTGGCAGTACCGCTAAGGACTTTGCGAGTTCAGCCCTCGGCCAGTCAGCCAGTTGGCGATGACCTAAGCGTATGCTTTGCCTTAGTGTGCTGATTTCTTGGCATAACGCTTTAAGTAGAGTGGATTTACCCGCACCGTTGGGGCCAAGAAGGGCGGTGACCGCGCCCGGCTTAAATTGCACATTGATATCACTAAGCACCGTTTTTTGTCCAATGGCCACATTAAGTTGGCAAATGCTTAGCTGGGTGTGCTCAATGTGCGCCTTAGCTGGGTGAGCGGTTATATTTAAATCAGAGGTGACGGCCATAGATATTCGCTTAGGTTAATTTGCTGCGCTGTTGCAGCAATAAAAAGATGAAAAATGGCGCGCCAATGAGTGCAGTAACTAGCCCAACGGGTAATTCGGCGGGCGGTAATAATGCGCGGGCGCCGATGTCGGCCAAGGCTAATAACGCTGCGCCCAATAATGCACTGATGGGTAATAGTTGTTTATGATCTGGCCCTAACATCATGCGGACTAAATGCGGCACCACTAAACCAATAAAACCGATAATTCCTGTTGCGGCAACGCTGACCCCCACGCCTAAAGCACAGAGTAAAATCAGCCGGAGTTTGAGTTTATCTACATCAATCCCTAGATGGCGTGCTTCAGCCTCGCCGAGCAGTAAGGCATTAAGCGCTGCCGCATCTTGGCGAAAGCGCCAACTGATCAAGATTAACGTTGCCAGGCTTAAGCTGACATAAATCCACTGCGCGCCCGCAATAGAGCCCATTTGCCATAGAGTTAAGTCACGTAGTGCCATGTCGTTGGCGAGGTAAGTCAGCACGCCAATACCCGCTCCCGCGAGTGCTGCTATGGCAACGCCCGAGAGTAGCAGTAATACGACTGATGTTCCTGTTGGGCTGCTGGCAAGGCGATAAACCACCAATGTGGTGATAAGTCCTGATGCAAACGCTGCAAGGGGGATGAATAACGCATTAGCATTGGGTAATAGCACAATACAAATCGCGGCCCCAAGTGCTGCACCAGACGACACGCCAATAATGCCAGGATCGGCTAAGGGATTACGAAATAATCCCTGCATCACTGCACCGCACTGGGCCAGTATGGCGCCGACCGCCAAGGCTAATAATGTGCGAGGTAAACGCACTGTGTTGATCACCAGTTGCTCGTGTGGCGCAATATTACCCATGTTTTGTTGGGTAGCCCAGTTCATCACCGCGCTTAAGGAGTCAATCAAGCTAATACTGACGGGCCCTGTGCTCACCGAGAGTAAACAACTCAAGGCTAACAATGTGAGTAAACTGGGCCACAGCCAGCGGCTAAGTAACATGGTTAAATTCCTATATTTATTTGCTGATCTATTTTCCGCTAGTGTTGGCGCAACAACTTACTGATGCAGAGTTAATAACGTGCTCGCAAGCGTATCTGCGGCGCTAATTGCGCTTAATCCTAAACCGCCTAATAAGGCTTGTGGAGCAAGAGTTTGAATATGTTTATTTTTACCTGCTGGTGTATGGGCGAGTAATGGCATTTCTTTTATTAACTCTTGGGCTATTTGACTGTGAGTTTGCTCGGAGGCTTGTTCGCTACGTGTTGACAGCAAAATAAGATCGGGTTGTAAGGATAATATCCCTTCCTGGGACATGCTTTTATAGCCTTCAAAATCGGCGACATTCTGTGCGCCTGATAGCTCAATAATGGTATCTGCGGCAGTGCCTTTACCGCCAACCCGTGCGCCGCGACCTTCTTGCAATAACATAAAGAGGATTTTGGGTTGAGTGCCGCCATCCCGTACTTGCTGTTTTTTATCTGCTAGGTGTTGCAACTGTTGATGTAGGTCTTGTTTAAGCTTGGTTGCCTTATCTTGGCGATTGAGTAACTGACCTAAAGTATCCACATTGTTCATTAGCTGCGGCTCATCGGTGGTAGTCGGTAATTGCACTACTTGAATATTGGCTTGTTTTAGCACCTTGAGTGTGGTTTCTGGCCCCATCACATCAGAACCCACTACGACGGTTGGCGATAGGGCAATAATGCCTTCGGCGGAGAGCATTCTGTGGTAGCCAAGTTTAGCGATATGGCTCAAATTTTCAGGGACGTAACTAGTGGAGTCGATGGCAACCAGTTTATTGCCGGCATCAAGGGCTAGTACCAACTCAGTGACTCCCGCCCCCGCACTCACTAGACGTATTTGTTGCTCAGCGCTGGAGGCATTAGGCGCAACTAACATAGTGATAGCAGCGCTAAAAAATAGGCATTTATTCAGCGATTTACTTATACGGTGAGGTAAAAAACTTAACATGCGAGAGCCTATTTTTATCGGCACTTTAGTGGCTTGAAACAACATGGTTTAACTCCTATGAAATCTGGGTCGCCACAGTATTAGGCTCAGACTTTGGGTTTATAGACAGATGGTTAAATACGTTCTGTTAACTTAACGTCGTGTAAATATTTAGTGTTCCATCAATATTTGTGTCTGACTGATGGATTGTGTTTGTAATAGCGCAAGCAGTTGCATTAGTGGCTCAACGGGCGCAGCTTTATCTGCGGCGATAACCACAGTTGCCTCGGGCATTACTTGTAAACGTTGTATCAATACAGTGGTAAAACGGGCTAAATCCATAAATTGCTCGCCATCGATAGCCCAATAGGGGGCCGTTGCCATAATATTAATGGCGATAGAAGGTTGGTTTTTTACCGCTGTAATGGCTGAACTTGGGCTTTGCGGCACCGCGATGGGTAAGCTAAGTAATTGGCTGTTTGCGGTGAGCAGTAAAAAGACTAATACAATAAAAATAATGTCGATTAATGCGGTCAAATCAACGCTTGGCAGTTGTTCTGGTGAAGATATGCCATTATGCGACAGCGAAGATTTATCTGTGCTTATCATCTCAGTGTCTCAAAGTGGTTATTAAGTGGCTGTTTAGGCTCTACACTCGACTGGCTGACGTGCTCAAATGCTTGATAATCAGGTGCATCGTGAGAGTCGTCTTTAATGCCGGCTAACCAAAGGTTAATTTGATTGAGTACATGGCTGGTGCGTTGACATTGATTTTGAGCCCAGATCCCAAAAAGATGTGCTGCTGTGATGGCGGGAACCGCGATAATAAGCCCCGCAGCAGTGGTATTCATTGCGAGCCCGAGCCCCGCACTTAATTGTGCGGGTGTGACCGGACCTTGCGATTGACCGAGCTGATTAAACATTTCAATCAAACCTAAAACGGTGCCGAGTAAGCCAAGTAACGGGCTAATGATGCCAATGACTTGTAATACTTTGAGCCCAGCCTGTAAGTCTCGTTGCTGTTTATTCAGCCACAGACTGACTAATTCTTCCCGTAAGATTTTAGGCTGGTGGGCTTGTTTGAGCAGTAAAGTTGCACCGCGTGAGAGTAAATCTTGCTGTGTGCTCGTCTGTATTAACAGTGTGTTGATGTTGTCAGTGGTGGCTATTGACGATGATTGGCGTAGCGTTTTTACCCAAGCTTGTTTTTTGGGCCATAGTGACAATAGCGTTTGATGCAAAAATAAAGCACCACGCTCAAGGCAGATCATAAAAGCCAGAAAAGCACATAACAATAGCGGCCATGTCAGTACGCCGAGCTGATTATGTAAAGCCGAAAAATGTAAAGTCGAAAAATCAGTTATGGGCATTAAGCCTCTCCAATCTATGTTAATTTCAATATCTAGGTGTTTCAGTATCTAGGCATCAACCAATACATAAGTTATTGGGTCAACATTAAGCAATGAACGCGTATATGTTGGGGATTGAGATTGCTTACATTTGTGTTTTTAGGGCAATTATTCAATTTAGTACAATCGTTCAATGAGATGCTCAGTAGTTGAGGTTATTAGTTGAGGTTATTAATTGAGTGCAAAACGTATAGGCACTGTGACCTTGTAATGATTCGCTAACTTTGGCGCAGGGGCCTCAAACTGCCAAGTCTCAACCGCTTGTAGTGCCGCTTGATCTAACAAACTAAATCCAGAACTTTTAACCAGTGTTAGCGCCAGTTGTTCCCCTAATTCATTAAACATTACTTCTACTGTTGCCGTTCCTTCTAGCCCTTTTCTACGCGCTATCCGTGGATATTCAGGCTTAGGTGGTTGCGTAGCAAAAAGTGGCTTTGTTAATTCCACTATGTTGGTTTTAGCGCTCGAGGTATCAGGTTTGGCCGTACTGGTGGTTGATTCTATTGGCTCTATATTGATGTTTTTATCCACTAAATCGGCAGCAACATCTTGTACCGCCAAAGCTTTATTTAATATTGAAGCTGAAGCTGAAGGTGTTGCTAGGTTCTGCTCAATTTGTTTCGCCACTTTAGCGTTATCCGCCGCAGCAACTATCGACTTATCTATTGGTTTTGACCTTAATCGTGGTTTAGCCGCGTTGTTAATATTTTTCGTACTGGATGTGGATTGCTGTATAGGCGTGGTGCTCGTGGTGTTTGCTGCGGCGCTGACACTTTTACTCGGCGTGATAAAGCTCAGCGTGACACGATTTTGATTCGTGTCTACGGATGGCTTTGCCGCGCTAGATAGCAGCGAGTTTTGTAACATAGCGGCCGAAGGCTGTGAGGCAATAACTACGGTTTGTATCGCAATCGTCAAGGCGCCAAAAGCCAGATATCGTTTTGGTGTCACAGCAATCTCTTATCCATAAAAACATTTCGCTAATTAAGATACTGCAATATAAACAAGATCGCAAATGATAATGATTAGCATTTGATCTATTTTATTATCTCAGGTAGAGTGCCTGCAATAGCTCGACTGAGCGCTTAAAAAAACAGCTAAGCTGCTAATTTACGCCACTTAATTGGCCATGAGTTTGTTTGATAACAATCTATAAACTCAGCATTAAATTACGCAGTAACCGCTGATTATCACTTGAGGATGAAGAGATGAAGAAAAAGCCGTTAGTGATCGCCATGGCGATAGCACTCAATGGTACGGCCCTTGGTTTAACGGCGCTCAGTTTTACTGTTGCGGCTGAAGAAAACAAAGCGCCTATTATTCAACAGGATGTGCAAAAAAAGCTAATCACAACCGAATTTGATGAAGTATTAGTGAGCGCAACAAGAGTCAGCGAAAAAGCGTCCGAAACCAGTCGCAGTGTTGCTGTGGTGGGTGAAGAACAACTCGCCGTTGCTCAAGCATCGTCCGTTGCCGATGCCCTTAAAAACGAAGCGAACATCACGCTGACTAATGGCCCAAGAGCATCATCACAAGGGGTTGAGATCCGTGGTTTAAGTGGCGATCGAGTATTACAAACGATAGACGGTGCAAGGCAAAACACTAGCTCTGGCCACCGAGGATCTTATTTTATGGATCCAGAGTTATTGAAATCTATAGAAGTATTACGTGGTCCCGCGAGTAGCTTATGGGGCAGCGGAGCTTTGGGTGGCGTTGTCGCGCAGAACACTAAATCGGCACAGGATTTTTTAGCGGCCAATGAGACTTTTGGTGGGTATTTCAAACAAGGTTATGAAACCAATGGCTCGCGCACTAAAACCAGTGGTGCTATTTATGGTCAACAAGACAGCATCGATTGGTTATTGAACGGCTCTTACACCGACTCAAATAATATAAAAACTGGCAATGACGAAACCCTAAATAACAGTGCATCTAACGGCAGTAGTGGTTTGGCCAAATTGGGTTGGCAGGCCGATGAAGCGTCACGGTTGGAATTATCAGCAAGAGTGAATAAAACCAACGAATTAGTGCCAAGTAATCCTGCTGCTGCCGTGAGTAGCTCAGTGCCTTTGGTGCGCCGCAAGACAGACGATCAAAATATCACCGTAAATTACAGTTTTAATCCTGCTAATAATCCGTATCTGGATACTAAGATGCAAGTGTACTGGAACAGTACTGACTACGATGAAGACCGCATTACTAAAGGCCAGCAAGACAGCACTGAGTATCGCACTGTGGGCATTAACCTCAATAACAGTTCGCGCTTGGGCAGCACTTTACTGACTTATGGTGTTGACGGCTATCGCGATACCATAGAAACGCAGCGTGATGATTCTGGGCAAGTGGGCCAACGTCCGGGGGATATTGATGGTGAAACCACAGTGTTGGGTGCTTTTACGCGCGCAGATATTGAGCTGACTGAGACATTAAATCTCGATGCCGGTCTGCGTTATGATCGCTATAAAAATGACAGTAATAACCTTAATCTCTCATCCGATGACAATGAGTTATCACCTTCGCTGGGTTTAATTTGGCAAACTCAATCTTGGTTAACCTTAAGTGCCCGTTACGATCAAGCCTTTCGCGCGCCTACGGTAGAAGAGATGTTTTCTAGTGGTACCCACTATTGCATTCCGCCTATTCCTGGATTTTTACCCCAAGGTTTATGTAATACGTTTGCGACTAATCCTGATTTAAAGTCTGAAACTGCGCGTAATAAAGAAATTAAAGCAGACTTACGTTTCAGTGAGTTAGCGGGCGATGATGAGCTGGCGTTAACCTTTAATATCTTCCGTAACGATGTGGATGATTTTATCGTGCAGCAGGTATCTAACCCTTGGCGCGGCATTCCTGGGTTCGAGCAAACGACCTCGTGGAGTAATGTTGAAGATGCGCGCTTAACTGGTTTTGAAATTAGCGGACGTTATCGTATTGGTCAAACTCATTTGGCGATGAATTATGGTCAAACACACGGTGAAGATCGCAAAAGCGATGATGATATTGAGGGGATACCCGCCAATAAATTCAATGTCGATTTATCCCAAGGCATTATGGATGGCGACATGAAACTCGGCACGCGGGTCACGTATGTAGCGAGTCAATCGAATACGCCTGATGGTTTTAAAGTGGCAAAATACGATGATTATACTCTATGGGATGTGTATGTCGCATGGGAGCCCACTATGGGCGCTATGGCTGGCGTTAGAGTCGATTTCGCCATTGAAAATATCGGTGATGAACAGTACTTACAAGCGTGGCAAACATTACAACAACCGGGCCGTAACATGAAGTTATCGGCGCGCTATATGTTCTAAGTAGCACATTGAAGAGGCTTGATCTTCGTGTTGATGGCGTTAAAACCCATCAACGCGGCCAATACATTTATATCGGTGCGCAAGTCTTTTATCTGCGACCACTTAGTAGCCACTCTATTTGGAGAACATTAATGAAGATGACACTCGATACCGAGCTTGATGTTGCGTCAGACTTAACCGCTCAGCAAATTGAGCAACAGGCGCAATTACGTCAACGATTTGAGCAACAAGCCGATGTAATGCCGGCGCAACTCGCCAGTGAACTCGGTATTGCCGAGCTTGATGTGGTTGCTGCATTGCCGCCGGAACAAGTGATATTTGTGCCTCTAGCTCAGTTAGATGAATTATTACAAGCCTTACCCAAGTGGGGCAAATTAACTACGATTGTGATGCTTTCAGGCAGTGTGTTTGAATTTAAAGGTGACTTTCCGCAGGGGAAATATGCCCACGGTTATTACAACCTTTACTGCAAGGGCGACGGTTTACACGGGCACCTTAACGTCGATACCATGCGTGCCATTGCATTAATCAGTCGACCATTTCGAGGCAGTGAAAGCCACTCGATTAACTTTTTTGGCAGTGCTGGCGAAGTGGTATTTAAAGTGTATTTAGGCCGCGATAAACAAAGGGCGTTATTTCCTGAGCAAGTTCGCCAATTTAAAGCGCTGGCAACGGCCTTTACATAATCACAATCAAGCCGCTGAATTAAATTATTATATTTAAGGAACATAACTCATGAAGCCTGAAATAACCGAACAAGAAAAGCGTTTAAGAGACAAGCTGTTACCTGAAATAGAAGCTTTTAAACAACAACATAAAAGCTTGCAGCTGGCCACGCTTGGTATTGATGGACAGCCAAATGCGAGCTACGCACCTTTTGCGCTGGCCGATGATGGTTTTTACATCTTGGTCAGTGATTTAGCTCGTCATGGGCATAACCTTAAGCACTCGGCTAAAGTCTCGGTCATGTTGGTTGAAGATGAAACTGTGGCTAAATCAGTTTTTGCCCGCAAACGTTTAACCTTTGATGCGATTGCCGAAGTGGTTCCCCGTGGCAGTCCAGCCTTTAGCAAAGGGGTTGGCGTATTGTCAGCGCGGTTTGGTGAAATGTCTGAGAATCTTGCCGCATTAACCGATTTTAACTTATACAAACTCGCGCCCCATCAGGGATTATATGTAAAAGGTTTCGGCCAAGCTTTTGTTCTTAGTGGTGTAGAGTTATTAGATGTGGGTTGGAAGCGCGATGGGCACCATGGTTCAGCCCAGCTGACTGAAAACACACAGTCTGCTTAACGTTCAATGTCACTACTTTAATGAGTATATCTAACCAAACCCGCACTTGATGCGGGTTTGGCTTTTATTATTTAGTTATAATATTCTGTAAGCGCTTGAATTTAGCATTCACTGCCAGCATCTCTTTTATATGCCTTATATAATATCGCGCAGCAGGCACTTTTATTCATGCCGATGTAATGCTTGACCTGCAATTCTACCTTAAGGATATCAAGAGTGAACGAGCCAACATCTCAGCCGCCTGAACCGATTCAATCTGTTGCCGATCCATTGAACCGCTCGCAGGAATGCGCTCATCAAGCGGCTAATGTTACAAATAATATTACAGATAACGTCACTGCTAACATTACGTCAAATGTAACGGCAAAGAGTAAAGCTGACATCTTTAACAGACAAAGGTCAGTGCTACCTTGGATTGCGGGGTTTCTCAAGCCTTACAAAATGAAAGTCGTCGCCTCGATTATTTTTCTCATAATAGGTTCACTTGCTTGGTTGTCCCTTGGTCAAGGTGTGCGGCTGATGGTCGATGAAGGCTTTGTGCGTGATAACGCGCAAAGGCTTAATGAGATCATATTACTCGTGCTGGGGATCACCGCGCTGAGTGGTGCTGCTGTGTTTTGCCGTTTTTATTTGATGACTTGGCTAGGTGAGCGCGTCAGTGCTGATATCCGCCTTACTGTTTATAACCAATTACTTAAACTATCGCCTGCATTTTATGCCAAGGTGCGAACGGGTGAAGTGATCTCTCGTTTTACCGCCGACTCAACCTTGCTACAAACCGTAGTGGGGTCAAGCCTTTCTATGGCCTTGCGCTCTAGTGTTACTGTGCTTGGTGGTTTGGTCATGATGGGGATTACCAGTGTAAAGATGACATTATTGGTGTTATTAGCAGTGCCTTTAGTATTAGGGCCTGTATTATTTTTCGGTCGTAAAGTGCGCGTACTGGCACGTGAAAGCCAAGATAGAGTTGCCGATCTTGGTGCTTATGTGGATGAAACGCTGCACGAGATCCATACAGTACAAGCCTATGGCCATGAGGATAAAGACCGCAGCTTATTTAACTCCCGCGTCGAAGACGTCATGACGGCAGCCAGTGGGCGGATCCGATATCGCGCTTTGTTGATTTCATCAGTCATGTTTTTAAGTATTGCAGCCATCGTGCTGGTGACTTGGGTGGGGGCGCAAGATGTGATGGTTGGCAAGATGACTGGCGGCGAATTGTCTGCGTTTATGTTTTATGCAGTTATGGTCGCAGGCGCAGTAGCCACCATCAGTGAGGTTATCGGCGATATTCAGCGAGCCTCGGGCGCCGCCGAGCGGTTAATTGAGCTGGCTGAAACGCAAGTCGATATCCCTGTCGCCGCAAATCCTGTGACATTACCAATAAATATTCGTGGTGAGCTCGCGATAGAATGCCTCAGCTTTTCCTACCCAGAACACGATACCTCAGTCTTAAAACAGCTCAATATGATCATTGCTGCGGGCGAGCGGGTTGCGTTAGTTGGCCCTAGTGGTGCGGGTAAAAGTACATTATTCCAGCTGTTACAGCGTTTTTATGTGCCGTCTAACGGGCGTATTCGATTAGATGGAATTGATATTGCCGATCTAACGCCCCAAGATTTACGCGCCCAATTTGCCTTAGTGCCGCAGGATTCGGTAATTTTTGCCACCAGTGTGCTTGAAAATGTGCGTTATGGACGAGTCGATGCAAGTGAGCAAGAAGTGATTGATGCTTGTATTGCGGCACGTGCCCACGAGTTCATTAGTGAATTTAGTGACGGTTATCAAACCTATTTAGGTGAACGTGGTGTACGGCTTTCTGGCGGACAAAAACAACGTATCGCCATTGCACGGGCGATTTTAGCGGATAGACCGATATTATTGCTCGACGAGGCAACCAGCGCTTTAGATGCGGTGAGTGAACAAAAAGTGAAGCAAGCGTTAGATATTTTAATGGCGGGTAAAACCACCTTGATTATCGCCCACCGCCTATCAACGGTTATTAATGCAGACAGAATTTTTGTATTTGATAAAGGGGAAATAATTGCCTGTGGTCGTCACCAAGAACTTATGCAATCGAATGATTTATATCGTGAGTTTGCCAGTTTGCAATTGTTAACCGAAGAGGCTAATGCCAGTTTTGCCTAAGGGTAAAATCCAGTGACATGTTTCATTCACTGGGAATAGCTAAGGCTCATACGTGGTCTTTAAGCTCGCGGCGCAAAATTTTACCGACGGTGCTTTTAGGTAATTGACTCTTAAATTCAATCACTTTAGGTAGCTTATAGGCGGTTAATTGTTTGCGGCAATAGAGTAGGATGTCACTTTTCTGTTGCTCTTGGTCAACACCATTATCTTTGAGTACGATAAAGGCTTTGACCGCTTCCCCCGAATGCTCGTCTTTTATCCCGACGACCGCGCATTCGATCACATTGGGGTGGCTGGCTAATACGTTTTCTACTTCGTTAGGGTAAACGTTAAAACCAGAGACAATGATCATGTCTTTTTTGCGATCAATAATCTGATGAAACCCTTCTTCGGTGGCAATAGCGATGTCACCGGTTTTGAAGAAGCCATCTGCTGTCATAGCATTCGTCGTTTCTTGTGGATTGTTCCAATAACCTTGCATTACCTGTGGACCGCACACGGTTAATTCTCCGGCGATGCCGAGGGGGGCTTCAAGGTTATTTTCATCTAACAGTTTAACCTCAGTGCCAATTACGGGTTTACCAATAGTGCCAAGCTTTTGATAACCAGGCGCATTAAGTGAAACAACTGGTGAGGTCTCAGATAATCCATACCCTTCGCTAATCATGTTACCTGTGGTCTTTTGCCAAATATTTGCTGCAGCTGCAGTGAGCGCAGTGCCGCCTGATATAGTGATTTTCAAATGGCTAAAATTCAGCGCGGTAAATTCGGGTTGATGGCATAGGGCGACAAACAAAGTGTTAAGTCCCGCAAAACCCGTAAAAGGATATTTAGCTAACGTCTTAATTAAGCCACTAATATCCCGAGGATTAGGGATAAGTACCGAGCAACCACCACATTCGAAATACAAGACTAAGTTCACCATAAACGCGTAAATATGATAAATCGGTAGTGGTGCAACGAAGATATCTTCTCCTTCGGTGATGACGCTGCCAATGCGGGATTTTACCTGCGCGGCATTGGCAAGCATATTACCGTGGGTCAACATGGCACCCTTAGATAATCCAGTGGTGCCACCGGTGTATTGCAATGCACTGAGAGTCGCCAATGTAGGGGCTATGCGCGTAAAACTAAGTTCAGCACCTTGTTTAAGTATTTGGCAAAACTCGATATTTTTAAGCCTTGTTTTTGGCTGTACCTGTGGGGCAATTAAATCTAATGGATGGGTGGAAATGACCAGTTCTATTTGGGTGCTGTCGATAACTTTGGCTAAGGTTGGTAATAAGTCAGACAGCACTACCAACGCCTTAGCGCCAGAATCATTAAACTGATGAATTAACTCGCGTTCGGTATATAGGGGATTGGTGTTAACCAGAATCAACCCCGCCCTGATTGCACCGTAGGCTGCAATGACAAACTGGGTAATGTTAGGTAATTGAATCGCAATGCGATCGCCGGGTTTGAGTGCTGTTTCATTTTGTAAGTAGGCGGCAAAGTAGCGAGAATCGCGCTCTATCTCATTAAAACTGCTGGTTTTACCAAGGCAAACATAGGCAGGCTTATCGCCGTAACGCAGACTGGTTTTCTCGATCAAATCGACAAGTGAGCTGTAGTTTAGTTTAAGTTGGGAATCTTGATCGTATGCCATGCTGAACTACCTCAAAGATGATGTTTATTAGTTGTTATTATTTTGGGGTTAAACAGGTGTTTAGATTAGAGGTTGTCTGTACTTAAGGTCAATGCTTATCGCGAAACAATCGTGATGCCAATAATGCTATCTTTATGTAAAAAAAGTATTTTTACTCTAAAGCCTAGGGCTTAACTGTAGCTTAAGTTTGAACTTTTTGATTGTGTTTTAGCTGTGCTTTAATATTGGCTTGAGTGAATTTCTGTACGACAATGAGTTAAGTTTTAGTTAATTTTTTATTGCAACGGTATCAAAAGATAGCGTGGATAATCAATATCATGGTTTGACTATCGATGGCGTGGTGAGTTTATCGGTAGTGATGTTAAATGGATGGCATAAATCAGCACTTAAGTTGGTTCCTTCAGTGCTGATTTAACGGTTAATACTATTCATTAAAGGTTAAGTTTTAAGGGCTAAAAAATCCTGTTTTTTGACTGACTTGCTGATCGGGTTGTTTAATATCAGTCACTGAGAATTGAATTATTTTACGCCCCGAGGCGAGGTTATCTCTATCGGCTAACACAGTGACTGGGTAGTCGAGTTGTTCACCAGCGGCTAGGGTAATAATTGGATTGGCAATAAGGCTAAAGGGCATTTCACTATCAACGGCGAGTTGATATTGTTTAGTCTCTTGGGTTTTGTTGCGGATCTTAAGCTGATAAGTATTTTCAATCTTATTGTCTGCCGTTTCGCGGTACAGACTTTGTCGATCGCGAATAACATTTAGCTGGATTTCGCTACGGCCATGTAAATCTAAGCCGATGACAATTAACATGATGATGACCGCAATCCCATAACCTAAGAAACGCGGTGAGCGCCAATAAGTGTAACGCACTCCTTTTATGTCATTTTCACTCATATAACCGATAAGATTTTGTTTATAATCGAATTTGAGCATTGTTTCATTGCAAGCATCAACACAGGCGCCGCAGTTGATGCATTCATATTGTAAACCGTTGCGAATATCTATGCCTGTTGGGCATACTTCAACACATAAATTACAGTCAACACAGTCACCCAAAGTAGGCTCATTTAGGCTTGTTTGTTGCTTACGTTTACGAGGGCCACGCGATTCACCGCGCTGTGCATCGTAGGTCACTGTTTTGGTGTTCGCATCGAACATGACTGCTTGAAAGCGAGAATAAGGGCAGCAATGTAAGCACATTTGCTCACGCATCCAGCCCGCATTGAGATAGGTACAAACGGCGAAAAACCATACCCAGCAAGTCACCCAAAAGCTGGCGTTACTTGTAAATATATCCACATAGAGTTCACGGGCAGGAATAAAATAACTAATAAAGGCACAGCCAGTAAGCAGAGCTGTGAGCCCCCAAAGAAGGTGTTTTGTTGTTCTTTTCGCTATTTTACTGGCAGACCACGGCGCTTTGTCGAGTTGCTTACGTTTGTTACTGCTGCCTTCAATGCGCGTTTCGATCCACACGTACATAAAAGTCCATGCTGTTTGCGGGCAGAGGTAACCACACCAAACACGGCCCCAAAATACAGTGATAAAAAAGAGGCTAAAAGCGGCGGCGATAAAAATCCACGCCAGTAGCGTAAAATCCTGTGGCCACAGTGTGATACCAAAAAAGAAAAACTGTTGTTGGCTGACATCTAACAGTATCGCTTGGCGGCCATCGATAGAGATAAATGGCAGAGTGAAAAATAGCACGATCAGCAAGCTATTCATCATGGTACGCAGGCGTTGAAAATAGCCTTTCTGCTCTCGAAAATGTATGTTGCCAGATGGTGTACTTGTTGTCAGCAAGCTGTGGCTAGAGAGATTTTTAATCGGGATGTGCAGTTCTACAGCGGGCGGCTTCGCACCCACACACTTATTCACATTTGGAGAATTTGGGGTAACTTCGCACTTTGGCATAAAGGGTCCTAACGGCTTAAATAAGATCTGCCTCCCTATAGCAAGCGCTAGGCCAAGTTAGCGTTGATTTAACTGTTTGATATATGTGGTTATTTTTAGGTTCAGCCCAAGTGCTAGTCACGATATATCACACATTGGCGATATATCGTGCATTTTCGTATGTATGCTGCGCTTATATCTCAGTAGATTGACGCTTAATCCCCAGTTTTTTCATTCGTGATCTTAACGTACTTGCTGGCACGCCGAGTACATTTGCTGCACCTAATGGACCCGATATACGCCAATGTAAACGTTTAAGGGTTTGTTCTATATGTAGGGCTTCTGCTTCAGCTAAAGTTTGCCCGTGAGCCTGAGTGAGTGGGTGGCTATTAGGCATAGCGTGAATGTGTAAAATATCGCTTTGGGATAAAATCGCTTCGCGTTCAAGAATATTTTGCAGCTCACGCACATTACCGGGCCAAGTGTATGCCATAAGCTTTTGCAGTCCCTTCTGGCTCACTCCGCGAATTTTTTTACCAAGCTTTCGATTTAAACTGTGCAGAATATGGCTGACTAGCTCAGGAATATCGTCGATCCTTGCTCGCAGTGGCGGCACTTGAATAGGGAATACATTTAGGCGGTAATACAAATCCATTCGAAATAATCCCAGCTCAACTCGCTTGAGTAAATCGTGATGACTGGCAGCGACTAAACGGATATCCACTTGAATAGTTTCACTGCCGCCAAGGCGCTCGAAGGATTGCTCTTGAATAACGCGCAATAATTTTGATTGCGCTTCTAAGCTCAGTTCCGCCACTTCATCGAGAAACAAGGTGCCTTGATGGGCGAGTTCAAAGCGACCTTTTCGGCGGCTTATGGCGCCGGTAAATGCTCCTTTCTCATGGCCAAAGAGCTCACTTTCTAATAAAGAGGCTGAGAACGCAGCGCAGTTAACACTGATCATTGGCTTGTCTTTACGATGGCTTAATTGATGTAAATTACGGGCGACTAACTCTTTACCTGTGCCATTTTCACCACAAATCAACACTGTGCTATCGGTATTGGCGACTAGATGCAATTGCTGGATCATATGGCGGATCACGCCGCTATTTCCTGATATATCCACATCGCCAGTTTTATCTGCGAGTGCGGTTTGTAGGTAATGGTTCTCTGAAGCGAGTCGTTCTGAGAGGGCTTGTACTTGGGCTAATGCTTGGCGTAATGACAGCTCAGTTTGTTTTTGAATGCTAATGTCGCGAAATATCGCGACCACGCCAACCAGTTCATTGGCGCGGTAAACGGGCGTAGAGCTGTAATGAACCGGAAAACTGCTACCATCTTTACGCCAAAATACGTCATGGGTTATCTCACGCGTAATGCCATCTTTTAAAGTGTTATAAATGGGGCAATCTTCTTGTGGGTAGTGGCTCCCGTCTGCGTGGCTATGGTGATGACAATCATGGATGTTTTTCCCGAGTAACTCTTCATTCTTCCACCCTGTCATGCGTTCTGCCGCAGGGTTAATAAAAACGGCATTACCACTTAAATCAAAGCCATAAATTCCTTCGCCAACAGCATTAAGCAATAATTGGTTCTCGGGTAAAAAATGGTTGTTTATGAGTGCTGCAGTAGATGAAAGCTGAGACATAGGCTGGTTTGCTCGATTCGCTAGCAGATAGCTTGAGTGTACCTTTAAATATAATCACGCGATATATCGCGGATTAATGGGCGGCTTTAAATGTGTTCGCAAAACTTGGTTTTAATATGCTTTTTGTGGCCATAGACAGACTGATAGCTAATATTTTTGGATCGAATAAATTGTTTGGTTACATTTTAACTGCTGTTACTAAAAAGGCTGTCAGGCAGCCTTTTTATGTATAACTGATGAGCTTAACGAGCAGCTGTTAGGCCATTGAGTACGTCGCTAATACTGAGTTTTGATGGCAAAAGAATGCCATTGGGGTGGCTTGGACCGTAGATTTTATTGTAGGGTGTTCCTGGCACGCCTTCATTTCGCATATAGCTTTCAATTGTTTTGTTGGCTTCACTCCAGTTGCCTTGCATAAGAATAATATTGTCGGCCATCAAAGCATTGACAACTTTTTCTCTATGGGTGACTTCGGCTTGATTGGTTTTGCAAATCATGCACCAATCAGAGGTGATATCAACAAAGACGGTATAACCTTTGGCAACTAAAGGCGCAATTTGCTCTGGTGCTAAGGTGCGCCACTGTAGTTTTTGGTAGGCTTGGTAATCCTCACCCTTATGTACAAATCCAATAATCGAGCCGAGTCCCACAGCGAAAAATCCCAGCACAAATATCACAGCTAGCGGTATGGTTTTGCCTTTTTGTCTTTGCCAAAGTAGCAGCAAGATAGCGCCTATTAATAAACAAAGAATGAAAATACTAATAAGAGTGATGGTGCTCATAAAACTTCCTGCTTGAGATCTGCCGATAGAGGCTTAGGTTGCGCTTATCTTAGCGGCTAACGGCTTAAATTAGCGTTAATTTATGGCTTTTTAGTCGGCAAGTTTAACCCTCAGTATTGACGCATTTAGTTGCAATTGTGTTTTGCGCCTTTTGTTAAGTATTTGTAAGCTTAAGCAGATTATGAATATAACGACTTATAAGGGAACAAGATGACAAGTTTAAGCTGGCGTAGACGAGAGTCCGCTGTATCACTGTGGCCACTATTAGTGCTGCCTCTGTTGCTATTATTTTCGATGATTGGCCATGCCGAGTCGGTGAAAAAGGTTGACGTTAAAGCTGAAAGTACAGTCCCCGAAGTGGTTAAAACAGATCATAAAATGACGATTCAAGGGCAGAAAATAAGTTATCAAGCGATAAGCGGCGAAACTATTTTAAAAGATGATAAGGGTGAGCCGCTGGCAAGTATTTTTTCAATTACCTATCTGCGTGATGACGTTAAAGATAGTCGTCAGCGTCCGGTGACCTTTGTGTTTAATGGTGGGCCAGGTTCGGCGTCGCTTTGGTTGCATATGGGCTTGTTTGGTCCTAAACGTGTGGTGGTACCCGATGCTAAAGATGATGGTGCTGCGCCTTATCATATTGAATCAAATGATTACTCTATGCTTGATGAATCCGACTTAGTATTTATCGATCCTGTTGGCACCGGCTTTAGCCGTGCTTTGGGGGATAAAAAAGGAGCTGATTTTTGGGGCGTAAAGGAAGATGCTCAGTCAATTGCTGAATTTATGCGCCGTTGGTTGATTGAACATAAGCGTTGGAACTCACCTAAATATCTGGCCGGTGAAAGTTACGGTACTACCCGTGCAGCCGCGCTAGTCAATGAATTACAAGGTGGCTGGACTGATATTTCTATTAACGGGATTATGCTGATTTCATCCATTCTTGATTTTAGTCATGCGCGTTATCAACCAGGTAATAACCAACCTTATATTGGTTTTTTACCGACAATGGCGGCAACGGCTTTTTATCACAATAAAGTCAGTGATGCAGATAAAGCCTTGGGATTAGAAACATTTATTGATGAGGCGCGCCAATTTGCTATTAAGGATTATGCCCTCGCATTACTACAAGGCAGTCGTTTAACCCCCGAGGTATATCAAACGGTACGTAAAAGCTTGGCGCGTTTTACCGGTTTAACAGAGCATTATTTAGATCGGGTTAATTTGCGCGTCAGTGCCAGTCGATACACGAAGGAGTTGCTAAGAGATCAAGATTTAACTATTGGACGCTTAGATAGCCGCTATATAGGTAAAGACTACGACAGTGGCGGCGATTCAACCGACGATGATCCATCAGGTTATGGGGTTGATGGCGCTTATACGGCTGCCATGCATCAATACCTATATGACGATTTGGGGGTCACTTTATCGCGTCCTTTCAACGTACTCTCCGTTGATGTGAACCGTAGCTGGAATTGGAATATCAGTGGTAAACAGATGCACTATGTCAACGTCGCGCCTTACCTTGGTCAAGCGCAGCGCGAGAACAAAGATCTGCGGATTTTTGTCGGTAACGGTTACTTTGACTTTGCTACGCCATTTTTTGCCACCGAAAACACCTTTGCCGATAACGGCATAGATATGAGCCGCGTTAGCATGCATTACTATAAAGCGGGACACATGATGTATGTCGAACCCACATCGTTAGGGCAACTGGTACAGGATATTCGTGCTTTTTATCATCCTAAATAGTCGTTGTTGTATGTTAAAACTGATTTATTCGCGTTAACGCCCTTATGGCGTGATGTTAGAATCGTCAGCAAGTTTACGGCCCCAGAGTTTACATACATCATAGGGGCCTTTTTATTCGGCGTAGGATGTTTTAATGAGTTTGAGTACCTGGTTAGGGTTATTGGCCATTTGTTGTTTGGGCGCTATGTCGCCGGGTCCCAGTTTAGCGATGGTGGTGCGCCACACATTAGGCGGTGGGCGAGGTAAAGGGATTGTTTGCGCGTGGGCACATTCGATTGGCATTGGGATTTATGCGTTGGTGACCTTGCTCGGTTTAGCCGTAGTGTTAAAAAAAGCGCCTTTAGTCTTTAACGGTATTGCAATTATTGGAGCGTTATATCTGGCTTGGATGGGAGTTCAAGCGCTGTGCTCAAAAGGTGGCATGCAAGCTAAGTTAGCCGCAGGTGAAGCAACTGATACTTTAACCGCCGCCCGTGACGGTATCGCGATTTCTTTATTTAATCCTAAGATAATGTTGTTTTTTCTCGCGCTTTTTAGCCAGTTCGTTATGGTGGCCGATAGCATAACGGCAAAGGCATTAATCATCTTTACGCCTTTAGTGGTCGATGGTCTCTGGTACACCCTGATTGCTTTACTGTTATCTCACTCGAGTGTATTGCCTAAGTTGAGAGAAAAAGCCAGCTTAATTGATAAATTATCCGGCGTGGTATTGATACTGTTGGCTATCCGCGTGGTGTATACGCTTTAGCTATTTATCGGCGATTTTTTGTTTCAACAAACAAAAACGCCATCAATCGATGGCGTTTTTATGTTATCGCTATGCATGAAGGGCGTGCTTAGCCTTTAAACATTTGCACCGAATTATCAGCTTCTTCTGCCGCTGCTTCTTGGGTGATTGGTGGATTTGCGATGTGATCATCTAAGTTATCACTCAGCATTTCTTTAAATTCACTGCTAAACCATTCTAATGCGCTTTCTTTCTCTGCGCCGAGATCCGCTGATTTAATCGCGGCTTCAAAGGCGTTAAAACGTGCGGCAGCAAAACGGAGGGCAGTGCCTACTTTACCTACATCGGTTTCTTGCTGACTTAGCTGGTTGGCTAAGGCAATAAACTGATCGGCAAGTTCGTAAATGGTGGTATTGCTCGTGTCTGTCATGGCGTTCACTTTAGAAAATAGCGAAATAAAACTCGATTCTAACTTAATTCGCGTAATAAGGAATCGTTAGGCATTAACTATTGGGATCTGTGTCAGTAATGACGGTTCCTGTTTGTGAGTCATAGCTAATTGACAGCTTATTGTTAACTCGATAGAAATAAGTGCACTTGCCTGGGTTGGTATAGCGGGTTTTGTAGTCGGTTTCAGTCGCATCTATATCTAAGCGAGAGACACTAGGTTGAGTGTTTTGAAATAACACTTCCCATACTGAGACACAATCTTCAACATTATCAAGGGATGGTGAGGCTTCATTGCCATAGATATAGTGCTGTGCAGGCCAGCCAAAGGCATTAAAATCAATTTGTTCAGATTGCGCCGTACCAAATACGGGTAAATCTTCTTTTGGGCCTGAGCCAACCTTAACCGCCCAAACGGCACGTGCTAGATTAATGGCTGACTTAAAGCCGCCGCCAGCTGCTTTAACAGTGGCGATTTGGGCATCCTGTTGCACATTGATAAATTTCGGTAAGGCAACGACGGCTAGAATGCCCAGTACGATGACCACCACTACAAGCTCAATCAGGGTAAAGCCTGTTTGCTGTGTTTGAATCGATTTATCAGAATGTTGGATCATCATAGCGTATTAGACAGTGCGAGAATGGACGCACTATAGCACTGAAAGTAATATGTTTTAAATGGGACTAAACATAAAATATGATGAAGCGCCCTGTATCACTTAACCATAGATACCTTTTCAAACTTGCCATTGAATGGCAGGGCTTTTAAGCTAGCTCAATAATGGAATTGAGGAAGTAGAATAGTGACTCTGGCGACATGGCAAGCATTTATCAATGAGCAAAAGGCATTGCCTTATTTTCAGCAGCTCAGTGCTTTTGTAGACAATGAACGCAGGGCGGGGAAAGTGATTTATCCACCAAAGGCCGATGTTTTTAATGCCCTTAATATTACTCCTCTCGAAAACGTCAGAGTTGTTTTGATTGGACAAGACCCCTATCACGGCCCTAATCAAGCCCATGGCTTATGTTTTTCAGTTAAGCGTGGTATTAAACCGCCGCCTTCTTTAGCCAATATGTACAAAGAATTGACAGCGGATATTACTGGCTTTTCAACACCGTCTCATGGCGACTTGTCTGCATGGGCAGAGCAGGGGCTGTTGATGCTTAATACTGTGCTGACAGTTGAGCAAGGCAAGGCGCATTCCCATGCCAAAGCAGGTTGGGAAACCTTTACGGCCGCTGCACTGGCGTTATTAAATCGCCAGACACAGCCGATTATTTTCATACTTTGGGGCAGCCATGCGATAAAGAAAGGCCAAGTGATCACCGCACCGCAACATCATGTACTTACAGGTCCACACCCGTCTCCTTTATCGGCTTACCGTGGTTTTTTTGGTTGCGGACATTTTTCTAAAGTGAATCAATTACTAATTGAACGGGGCGAAGCGCCCATCCTCTGGCAGGTTTAATGTTAAGATTAAAGGCTGAGTAGACCAAAAATCAAACAATAAAAAGGTCTTACCTAGTAAGACCTTTTTATTGGGCGATAAATAAAAATTAGCAAATAATCAATGATTACGGTCGACTGATATTTTAGCAAGTGTGACTAAAGCTTGCTTGTAGTCGCTATCGGGCAAAATAGACAGTGCGGCAATGGCTTTTTCTGACTCTTCTATCGCTTTTTGCTGGGTATAGTTTAAGGCGCCGCAATGGTGCAATGCTGCGACTATTTTATCTATAGCTTGTGTACCATCACCTTGCTCTATTGCTTGACGTATGAGCAGTTTCTCTTCTTCTGTACCATGGGCAATCGCATAGATTAGCGGCAGAGTCGGTTTACCTTCAGCAAGGTCATCACCTATGTTTTTACCTAAATCGTCACTGTCAGCGGTATAGTCGAGTAAATCGTCCGTGAGCTGAAAGGCCGTACCAAGATACTTACCATAGTTACCTAGCGCCGTTTCTTGCTCAGGCGTTGCATTTGCTAAGACCGCAGCGAGTAAAGTTGCAGCTTCAAATAGTTTGGCTGTTTTACAATAAATGACCCGCATATAACTTTCTTCAGTGGTATTAGGATCGTTGCAATTCATTAATTGCAATACTTCTCCTTCTGCCAGCACGTTAGTGGTATCGGCGAGCACTCTAAGCACTTTCATGCTGTCGAGCTCTGTCATCATTTGAAACGAGCGCGTATAGAGGAAGTCACCGACCAGTACGCTGGCGCTATTGCCGAACAGTGCGTTGGCGGTTTCGCGCCCACGGCGTAGCGTAGATTCATCAACCACATCATCGTGTAGCAATGATGCTGTATGGATAAACTCAATAATCGCCGCAAGCTTAAGATGCGCTTCGCCTTCATAATTCACCGCACGGGCGGCTAATACCGATAGCAGAGGACGAAGACGTTTACCACCACCATTAATAATGTAAAAACCTAATTGATTAATTAGGGCGACATCTGATTCAAGCTGTTTATATATCAGCTGATTGACTGCTTGCATATCAGTGTCAGCCAGTTGACGAATAGCGTTTAAATCCATAATAGACTCTGGTTGTGGGGTCATGCGTATCGGCCCCTGTTTAGGCTCGCGTGTTATAATGAAATGAATTTTACCTAAAATTTTGACATATGACAGCACTAGCTCAACTAATGTGAGAGTTAATCCGGTCTTTTTTTATTCTTTCCTAATTAGGGGTTGCCAGAGTTGGGTTCTTCGCGTAAACTCCGCGCCCATTGTCAATAAAGTTTTTTATAGCACCCTGCCTCATCAAAGTATGAGCCCGCGTGTTAGGAATTGGAGTAAAATAGCTATGTACGCTGTTTTTCAAAGTGGTGGTAAACAACACCGTGTAGCCCCAGGTCACACTGTTCGTTTAGAAAAGTTAGAAGTTGAAACTGGTTCTACTATCGAGTTTGATCAAGTTCTTTTGATCGCTGATGGCGAAACAGTTCATGTTGGTGCTCCTTTAGTTGCTGGCGGTAAAGTCATTGCTGAAGTTGTAAGTCACGGTCGTGGTGATAAAGTTACTATCATCAAGTTCCGTCGTCGTAAGCATCACGACAAGAAGATGGGCCACCGTCAGTGGTTCACTGAAGTTAAAATTACTGCTATCAACGCATAAATAGGAGTCTAACTCATGGCACATAAAAAAGCTGGCGGTTCTACTCGTAACGGCCGCGATTCAGAAAGTAAACGTCTAGGTGTAAAACGCTTTGGCGGCGAATCAGTTCTAGCTGGTAACATTATCGTTCGTCAACGTGGCACTAAATTCCACGCTGGTGTAAACGTAGGTATTGGTCGTGACCATACTTTGTTTGCTCTGACTGACGGTAAAGTTAAATTCGAAGTTAAAGGCGCTAATAACCGTAAGTTTATTAGCATCGAAGCTTAATTTTCGAAGCTAGCCTATACTGTGAAAGCCCCGCCATTGGTGGGGCTTTCTGTTTTTTACGCTTCTATTTACACATGTAAGTGGCTGTTTTTTGGTAATAAATTATCAAGGAGCTTCATTGGCAGGTAAGATTGGGGGCAAAGTATCTCGAGTTTTTTGGCGACCAATGAAGTTAGACGGTATAATTGCTTCATTCAGTGGTGCCAGGAGTAAGTATGAAGTTTGTCGATGAGGCAGTAATTAGGGTCGAAGCAGGCGACGGCGGTAGCGGTTGTGTTAGCTTTAGGCGCGAAAAATATGTACCTGATGGTGGTCCTGATGGTGGTGATGGTGGCGATGGCGGCAGTGTTTTTTTGCAGGCTGACGAAAACTTCAACACGTTGATCGAGTTCCGTTTTGAACGTTTTCACATGGCTGAACGTGGCGAAAATGGTCGTGGCCGTGATTGTACCGGTCATAGCGGTAAAGATTTGATCTTAAGAGTTCCTGTCGGTACGCGCGCTGTTGACCATGATACTGAAGAAGTGCTGGGGGATCTTACGACCCATGGCCAAAAACTATTGGTTGCCAAGGGCGGTTTCCATGGTTTAGGTAACACCCGTTTTAAGAGCAGTACTAACCGTGCTCCGCGTCAAAAGACATTAGGAACACCGGGTGAAGTTCGTAGTCTTAAATTAGAGTTGTTACTGTTGGCTGACGTGGGTTTACTTGGTATGCCTAACGCTGGTAAGTCGACATTTATTCGTGCCGTTTCCCGTGCAACGCCGAAAGTAGCAGACTATCCGTTTACCACTCTTGTGCCAAACTTAGGTGTAGTTAATCCTCGCCCAGGTCAAAGCTTTGTGATTGCCGATATCCCAGGTCTGATTGAAGGCGCTGCCGATGGTGCGGGTTTAGGTATTCGCTTCTTAAAGCATCTTGAGCGTTGCCGTATTTTACTGCACATTATCGATATCGAGCCGATTGACGGAACCGATCCAGTTGAATCTGCACGCGCAATCGTGGGTGAACTCGAAAAGTATTCACCTAAATTAGCGGGTAAGCCACGTTGGTTAGTCTTTAACAAAACCGATCTACTGCTTGAAGAAGAGCTGCAAGAAAAAGTGGACCGTATCGTTAAAGAAATGAACTGGGAAGGCGATGTTTATACGGTTTCTGCCTATAATCGTCATGGTACCAGCGAGTTAGCATTAAAACTGCTTGATTACATTGCCAGCTTACCACCAGAAGACAACAAGGTTGATCCTGATAGCGAAGTTGAGTTCAAGTGGGATAATTATCATCAAGCTAATATTGATTCATTGAATGAAGATTATGTTGATGAAGATGATGATGACGACTTTGATGATGATGACTACGATGTAGAAGTTATTTACCAAAGATAAGGTAATTGCTTGAATTTTGCGAGTTCTGTATACCTTGATACTCAAGGTGATATAACTCGCCAAGTTGTGCATGCTACACAACGGTTACTGACCTACGACGCAAGTGCTGATTTTGTTAAAGATCAGCTGGCGTCTAGGTCAGGTTTTAAATGTTACTCGCTTAAATTTTTCCATCCTTTCCAGTTCTCCGCGTTAGCCTATTTATACTCTCGTTTATGCACCACTTTGCGCTACCCTAGTAGCAAGCATGGGATTAATCAGCACATTATTCTTACTATTCTAAATATCTATGGCTTTAAAGTGTTGATAGCTTTAGTTCAATTCATCATCCAGCTAAAATCAGTACATCAATCATGGTTTATGGCTTATAAAGTGCTTTGATTTTAGATTCTTTGGCATTGACCTGAGTGGTATAAATAGCATGTTAGAGCGCTATTTCGTCATTTAATGATTTTTTATATAAATAAGGAGTACGCATGCGTATTGCTATGATAGCCGCGATGGCAAACAATCGAGTAATTGGGAAAAATAATAAAATGCCATGGCATCTGCCAGAGGATCTACGCCACTTTAAGGCTATGACCTTAGGTAAGCCTGTTGTCATGGGGCGTAAAACCTTTGAGTCCATCGGTAGACCGCTTCCAGGGCGACATAACATCGTTATTTCACGCCAAACAGATCTTGTTATCGCTGGAGTGACTTGCGTGACGTCCTTTAATGCAGCGAAACGTATGGCAGGTGATTGTGAAGAGCTTGTCATCATTGGTGGCGGCCAGCTTTATGCTGAATTATTACCTGATGCGGATACTTTATATTTAACGCACATTAATCTTGACGTCGAAGGCGACACTTTTTTCCCAAAATGGGATGATGGCTCTTGGTATGAAACGGAGTCTTTGCAGGGTAAAAGTGCCGAAGGTTTGGAATATCGCTTTATCAACTTAAGCAAAAGATGTTAAGTTACCCGTTCTGTTGTATGCCCTGTGTGTATGCGGTGTAGCTTTATTTGAAGTGTTTTATCCTATTGGACATAGAGTTAACCCTGAAAAGGGATCGTTTCACCTGGTGATTTTGGATGTAGAACGATAGCTAAAAACCAAAAGATTGGCATTATTTAGATAATAGATGCAGCCCATACAATATTAATTATAAAAAATAAGAAAGTATTGAGGAGTATCGGATGCGTCTTATACCTGTAGCCTTAGCTGCGATGATTGGATTTAGTTATGTTTCTGTACCTACATCTGCCGTTGCTGCTGGGGATCCATTGATCGATAGTATTTGTGATTACGTAAAAGCTAACGATAAAAACCGCTTACGTAAAAAACTAAAAGAAAGCCGTGTTAAATTACGTCAAATTTACAGTAATGTTAGTTGCGATGGCGTGAGCCTGTTAAGAACAGCCTATAGTGTAAAAGCTGATGATGTGGGTGAGTTTGTTGCGAAACGTTTGTCAGTAAATGAATTGAGTGTACCCGAAGCTGATGGTGTGACAATTTTTGCTTGGGCTGAAGCTAATGGGTATGGTGCTAGCCCAATCACAGCAGCAGTTAAAGAGCGCTTGGGCGCCGCCGCTGGTGGTGAAGAAGAGTAAGCTTACTTGAGCCTGAGCCGTGATTAGCTGGCGCGTAAGCCTAAGCGAAGTAAAAATGCCGAACTTTAGTTCGGCATTTTTATTTTTAATTCAAACTAAACGTTATACAGACTTTTGAGGATAAACCATCACCGGTTTAGCTCTTAACCTAGGGCTGCTTAGTAACGCTAGGTTACGTTATAATAACGATCAGAGTCTAAATTCCCCGACAGAAGCTTGTAGCTCTTCGGCTAATTTAGCTACCTGATGACTAGATTGAGCCGTTTGATCTGCACCCATAGCGGTTTCTTCTGAAATAGCGGCAATATGCTCAAGTTTTTCAGATACTTGTTGGCTTACTAAGTTTTGCTCCTGCGCGGCATGGGCAATATGAGTACCAGAGTCATAGGCTCTGTGGACCGATTGGATGATGGTTTCCAGCGCAGTGTTTGCTTGCTCTGTTTTCTCGACACAGGCATTGGCCTGTGTGCGGCCCATGTCCATTGCTGCGACGGCTTGCTCTGCACCCAACTGTAGTACTTCAATCATCTGCTGGATTTCTCTTGTTGATGCTTGAGTACGAGAAGCTAGATTACGAACCTCATCTGCAACAACGGCAAAACCACGACCTTGTTCACCCGCTCTGGCCGCTTCAATGGCGGCATTTAATGCGAGTAAGTTAGTCTGCTCAGCAATACTGCGGATCACATCTAAGATTGAGCCAATGGATGCACTATCTGATTGCACTTTATTGATCACTAGAGCCGCTTTGGCCACTTCATCGGCTAATGCCAAAATGGTCAGTTTATTCTCTTCGGCAATAGTACGCATATGCTGCGTTTCTTGGTCAGCCTGTTTGATTTGTTCAAGGGCTTCATCTGCACTTAGTGTGACTTGCTGAGCACTAGAGCTCAGTTCTGTTGTGGCTGCGGCGACTTGATCAACTTGACTTTTCTGCTCTTGAATCCCTGAAGTGGTTTGAGCTGTAATAGCTGAGGTTTGTTCGGCCGCTGCGGCAAGTTGGTTCGAGCGATCTAAAATACCAATAATCAAACTCCGCAAGCTGTCGACAAGACGATTACAGTTTTTCGCTAGTTCAGCAAATTCATCGTGTCCAGAATCATCAAGTTTATGAGTGAGATTACCTGAGGCTAGCACGTTAAGGGCGTTATTTACTTGGCTGAGCGATCGTTTTAGCGGATTGACTACGGCAAAACTGACTATTACAGCGACCAAAATAGCAATTAACACCACTAAGCTTGTCTGCATGCTGGCTGAGTCAATTTTATCTATGTTGTCTTTGCTCATATTGGCGGCAATAAGTTCGATGTTATCGCTGACATCATCCATATTAGCATTGATAACGGTGACATCTTTTTCAATAACGCTGAGTTTTACTTTGGCTTCTTTAGTATTACTGAGTTGGCTCGATTTCACTTGCAGCATAGATTGCGGCCCAGTAACGAGTGTTAGGACTTTTTCAATATCTTTTGTGACCGAGCTTAAAGTATCTGCTGCAATAATGCCTTGACCGTGGCGATTGACATAATCCAGCTTGTTCTTCGTTTCGCTAATAATGTAGTCAAGTTCTTTAGAGATCAGTTCGTGCTTGCTCTCTTCTTCGTTACTGACTAAGTCTGCGATAGTAGTGATAATATTGCCTAGACTGGTGTCTATGGCACTTGCTGATGCTGCAAGGCTTTGTAAGTCAGGTCTATCACTATTTTCTAAATCAACAATATCGAGTAATTCTGATGACGCATCATCAGCCGCATTTTCGAGTTTTTTCTTCAGATTGATTAACTGTTCTTGTTTACTTAATGCCGCTTCACGTTCGGCAAACATGGCTAGGCTATCGCGCTCAAAGGTAGAAAAACTGCTATTTAATTGAGTGATTAAAGAAGCAAGATTGGGTTGGTTTTTTAATAACTGACTCAGGTTTGTAATTTCATCTTTAAACCGAGCTGTATGACCGTCGAACACAGTGCGGATACTTGGGATCGCTGTGGCTTTTGGGGCGTGATAGGCAATGAGGATCTGTTTTTGTTGCTCACTCAATGTCTCACTTAAATGATTGGTTGATTTAAGCGCGGGCAGGCTTAACTCTTGCATCATAGTTGAACTTTTTTTGAGGCCATTGTTGGTGAGATAAGACGTAAACCCTAGCAGCACAAGTAACAGTATAACAATACCAAATCCACCAATGACTCTGGTGGCTACATTAAACTTCATAGGAGACTCCGATTTTTATTATATTTTTCCAAATGACAGTAGGATTATATCAGGGGAAGTACAGTCGTTTATCGACATCAAGTGACTTTAGTTTAACTCTTTTTTAACTTCTTTTGGGTAATTATTTGGTCTTTTTCGAGGTGCCATAGCGTTAAATGTTCACCCCAGCAACATCCGGTATCTAAAGCTTTTAATTTAGTATCGCTGACTTTACCCATTAGTGCCGCCCAATGTCCAAATACTAAGGTATGGCTCTCACGCAAAGGTGAAGAGAAGTCAAACCAAGGGCGTAATTGAGGATTGTTACACTTTTCTGGTGGCTGCTTACAATCAAAATTAAACCTCCCATCAAGATAGAGGTAACGCATGCGTGTTAATGCATTAATGCAATAACGTAATCTGGTTATGCCAGTCGCAGACGGATCCCACTGTTCTGTTCCATCGGAGTACATTTGACTAATTAATGCTTCTAAGTAGTCATCTTGTTGTAATGCTTGGCTGACTAACGCGACTTCTTGCCTTAATACATCTAATGACCATTGTGGCGGTATACCTGCATGGCTCATGATGATTTTATGCTCAGGTAGCTCACGCATAAGCGGCTGCTGCCTTAGCCAGTCAATGGATGCTGCAATGTCGGTAGACTCTAGAATCTCAGTAAGATGATCGCTAGGTTTAGGCCGTTTAAGCTTACCGTGTAATGCTAATAAATGTAGGTCGTGGTTGCCTAACACTGTTTTAGCTGCATCGCCTAAAGAGCGAAAAAAACGCAGCGTGGCTAAGGAATCTGGTCCGCGCGCAACAAGATCGCCTACGGCCCAAAGCTCATCGCGGGAAGGATTAAAATCGACCTTGGCGAGTATTCTTTGTAATTCAGCGAAACAGCCTTGAATATCACCAACAAAATAATGCGCCATAGCAATCTTTCCTAAATAATATCAGTGAAGTAACCCAGGCGTTGCTAAACGAAAGGGACGGATCGTTGCCTGAAAACGTTCACCTGATTCACTGACCATACCATAGGTACCGTGCATAATGCCTAGCGGTGTATCGAGCACTGTGCCACTGGTGTATTGATAGGCTGTATTAGGCGCTATGGTGGGGGTTTCACCGACCACTCCTGCACCTTGGACTTCACTGATATTGCCGTTGGCATCAGTGATGATCCAGTGGCGAGTTTCGAGCTTGGCCGCTTTATTACCTAAATTAATGATAGTGATGGTATAGCTGAAGAGATATTTTTCATCTTCGGGAGAGGATTGTTGCTCGATATACTCAGTTTTGACTTCGACCCGAATGGAGGTATCCAAAGCGCTCATTGTGGTTTCCTAAGCTCTGGTCTAAGGGCACCTAAGTGCCCTGACGGTGTTATGCTTGCTTATCACATACCATGTTAGCCATTGCCACATATTGCTGAACACTGATTTGCTCAGGGCGTTGACTGGAATCTATGCCTAATTGTTCAAACTCGGCATCGGATAGCATGTGCTTTAAGTTATTACGTAATGTTTTACGGCGCATGTTGAAAGCCGTAGTACAAAGGTGGCGTAGCACTTTTACGTCTTTACAAGGAAATGGCTTTACTGCGTAGGGTAATAAGCGAACTACTGCAGAATCTACTTTTGGTGCTGGAGTAAAGCTGTGTGGTGGCACTTCGAGTACAGGAACCACCTGGCAGAAATATTGCGCCATTACGGTTAAACGGCCATAAGCTTTACAGCCAGGGCTCGCCGATAAACGCAGTACCACTTCTTTTTGTAACATAAAGTGCATTGTTTCAATCTGTTCAGCAAACTCAAACAGATGGAACATTAGCGGCGTTGAAATGTTGTAAGGTAAGTTACCGAACACCTTCATTTTTTTGCCTGGTACACTCAATTGACCAAAATCAAACTGCAATGCATCGCCTTGGTGAATGGTCAGTTTATCTTTAAGTATTGGGTGCTGATGTAGGCGCTCAACCAGATCGCGGTCAAGTTCAACCACAGTTAGATTATCGATAGCATCTGCAACGGGTTCGGTTAAGGCACCAAGACCTGGACCGATTTCCACCATGACATGGTGATTGTCGGGGGAAATTGCACCCACAATGCGATCAATCACATTGCTGTCGGTAAGGAAGTTTTGTCCAAAACGCTTTCTGGCCGTGTGGCCTAAATGTACTTTGCTGCTCATTAATAATGTAATCGTTAGTTCTTTGAGGATAACTCAATGGCTTTATTCAGAGCACAAACAAAACTGCCAATATCGGCCTTGCCTGTACCCGCGAGATCGAGCGCCGTACCGTGGTCAACCGAGGTACGAATATAAGGTAAACCTAAGGTGATGTTTACCGATTTGCCAAATCCTTGTGACTTGAGAACGGGAAGCCCTTGGTCATGGTACATGGCTAAGACGACATCGGCGTCCTGTAAATATTTAGGTTGAAACAGAGTATCGGCCGGTAATGGACCGACAATATTCATTTGAAACTCTTCTCGCAACTCGTTGAGCGTAGGAATAATCACGTCGATTTCTTCACGCCCTAAATGGCCATCTTCTCCCGCATGTGGATTAAGACCGCTGACATAAATCTTCGGTGAAGCAATACCAAATTTATTAATAAGGTCAGCATGTAAGATTTTGATAATATGTCGTAAACGTCTGCGAGTGATGGCTTTAGCAACATAGGCTAATGGAATATGAGTTGTCACCAGCGCCACTTGTAATCCTGGTGTTGCTAGCATCATCACCACGTCGGGGCAATTTGCTTGATGGGCAAAAAACTCGGTATGGCCGCTAAAGGAAATCCCCGCTTGATTAATAATCCCTTTATGTACCGGGCCCGTCACCACAGCATCAAACTCGCCGCTCATATTTTTCTCGCCGGCATAACGCAACGTTTCAATTACATAGCTGCTATTTTGCTCATCGAGTTGGCCACAAATGACGTCAGTGACTAACTTGAACGGTGCAATCGTTAAGGTGCCGGCTTCTTGTGGTCTGGGCGCTTGATTAGGCTGGTAAGAACGAAACGTCACGGATAAGCCAAGTTGTTTAGCGCGGTGTGCTAATAATTCGGGATCTGCACAAACGACTAACTCAGCAGGCCAAGCCTGCTGAGCAAGTTGTACGACTAAATCGGGGCCGATACCAGCGGGTTCGCCTGGGGTAATGGCAATGCGTTTAGTGCTCAATTAGAATTAACCTCGGTTGGTCTCTGGCTGGAAGATTTCAATGTATGCGTCTGAACGCATTTCGTCTAGCCAGTTTTGCAGCTCTTCGTTAAATTTGCGACGGAAGATTAACTGATGCGCACGATTGCTATTAAATTGATCGGTTGCATCAGTTTTTCTGCGTTCTTCTAACTGCGTGATATGCCAGCCGTGTGTGGTACGAAATGGCTCACTGATTTGGTCTGTTTTTAAGCTATTGAGCGTTTGAGCGAACTCGGGCACATAAATGCTGGGTTCTGCCCAACCTAATTCGCCGCCTTTAGTGGCAGAGCCTGGATCTTCAGAATATTGGCGCGCAAGATCTTCAAATTTAGCTTCGCCTGAACGAATTTGCTTAACGAATTGCTCCAACATGGCTTTAGCACGGTCTTCAGACAGAATTGGTGATGGTTTAAGCAGAATATGGCGTGCTCTGACTTCTTCAATTTCTTTAGTTTGTAGACCACGTGCATCCATGATTTTAATGATATGGAAACCGGCACCACTTTTAATAGGGCCGAAAATATCACCTGTTTTCGCGCCGTTAATCACTTCGGCGAATAGGGTCGGCATTTCGTTGATGTTCATGTAATCCCAAATACCGCCTTCCAGAGCCTTTGGGCCTGAAGAGGAAGCAATTGCCGTACTACGGAAATCTTCACCCTTTTTCAAACGTTCCAATACGATATTAGCGCGTTTACTCGAGGCTTCTAATTGCTCGCTGGTTGGGTTATCGGGTACATCAATTAAGATGTGGCCAATTTGGTATTCCACATCTTTTATACCTTGCTCTTGGATGAGTTTAACTAAACTGGTTATCTCCTGAGGTGACACTTGAATACGGCGCTGTACCTGAATACGCTGAATTTCGCCTAAGGTGATTTCTTCACGTAGCTGTTCACGGTATTGGCTAAAGCTCAACCCTTCGCTTTCAATTTTTTGCTGCATCTGAGCGACAGAAACTTTTTGCTCACGGGCGATGTTTTCAATTGCCTGATCTAACTGTAAGTCACCAATGTGCAGACCAATACGGTCAGCCATTTGTAGCTGTAAACGTGTCAGAATTAAGCGCTCAATAACCTGAGTGCGCAGGGCGCTGTCAGAAGGTAACGATTGATTAGCAGCTTTAGCATTGGCTTTTACTGTGTCAATCATGTTGATGATTTCACTTTCGAGCACTATGCCGTCGTTAATTTGAACCGCAACTCGGTCAAGTGGCTCTGGTGCGGCCAATGTAGATTGGCTCATAGCGAGTGCAAATAAAGCAAAAATTAGATGTTTACTGGGTTTCATCCACAAAATCCTTGGCACGTTCTAAGGTCAGGTTCGACGGCTTAATTAAATTAATTTTACCATTTATATCGAAATTACAGCGAGTTGCCTTAATGTAATTTTTTGACGATGCATTTGAATGCAGAGTTAAACCTTAATATTCACTTTTGTAAGCGTTAATAAAAGGCACATCACCAAGCACTCATTAACCTGTTTGGACTCTCAGTCCTTGTTGAGGTTCAGCAATCTATCACAATTCTTTACTAATTCCTTAGATAAAGCGGTTTTCTATAGTTAAACAGACCGTCGTTGAGCATATCAGATACGCCTAATGGGCCTGAACCACCGAGTCCTTTGATGACTAAATTCAAGTAAAAACCGCTATCAAATTGTTCACGACTATCGATAGCTGCAGTACCAATATTATCATCGTAATTGGTTTTAATTCGGTAATGGTAACTAAATCGCAATGCGTAACAGCATGATTCATATTGAATACCGGTATAGGTTTCTATACTGCGGCTTTCATTCAAGTCGTAATACCAGTTACCCACAAAATAAAGATTATCACTAATTGGCCAAGCGCCGCGCACGCCTGCTTGGGAAATATTAACCGTATCATTGGTATTTGAGTTTAATAAGTCGGGTACGTAGCGATAGCTCAATTGCAGTAGTTTGTTCACTTCAGGCCTGAAGTCTAAGGTGACTTCAGTTTTTTTATTTTCACTGGTATTTGTGTCGTATTGAATCGCAGCGCCCATATACCAATCCTGCGTTAAACGAGTATCTAATTCTGCAGCGAGTACAGATGTTGATTGATTTGATTCAAAAATACTATCTTCGTAACCGACTTTACTGTCTTGAAGGTAAAAGATTTGGCCAAGGCTGAATTTAGTCACTTCTTGGTTATGATCGTCTAACAAACGTGTGGTTATACCCAAAGTCGCTTGATTGGCATCAGAAATACGATCGAGCCCCGAGAAACGACGATCACGGAACAGACCAAAGTAGTCATCCTGTAATTGAGCTGTATCATAAATACCGATACCACGTTGATCTTCGTAGCCTACATAAAGATATTGAAATTGTGGTTCGAGTGTTTGGCGATAATTTTCATCGAATAACTCGGTAAAACGCTCAAAGTTAATCTGACCATTAATACGAACCTGCGGCAATGTACGGCTTACCGTATCATCGACAACCCTATTGGGATCTTCATTCTGCTGCCAATAGTTAGTTTGCATCAGCTTAACTTGGCTGGTGAGCGAGCCTGAAGGCCCATGAATCGGTAGCGTTACGCTCGGCGACATATGTAAACGTGTCGCGGTATTGATGTTGTTGTCTTGATGAGCAAAATTTGTCAGCTCTGAATTAAAGCCAAAATCTAAGCTCTTCCAAAAATCGGCGGCACGATAATTAAAGTTGACCTGCGGCATTACCTGATAAGGTTTTTCATCTTCACCTAGCACTTTAATATCTTGTACACGAGTGCTCAGATCCCAGTTTTTTTCAAAGTAGCTGATTTCGCCAATCCGTGATAACTGGTTATCGGTTGCACGGTTAACGTCTGAATTTAAATCGTTGAAATAATTGTTATCTGAAACATCAGTAAAATTGGCTAATACGCGCCAATGTTTATCAATAGCCCCTTGATGCTGCCAGTTATACAGGTAGCGGTTGGGGTTGCCACTGATTAAGTCGTCATCACTTAAATATTCTAAATTTAACCGCCCATTTTGGCGCTCACCGGCTAAATAACGGAACTCAGTTTTAGTGAATAAGCCGCGGTTAGACATATAACTAGGGGTAAAGGTTAAGTCATATTCTGGCGCAATATTCCAGTAATAAGGCACCGAGAACTCAGCGCCATTAGTGGTGCTGGTGCTAAAGCTTGGGTAGAGAAAACCCGACTTTCGTTTATCTGAAACGGGAATGGTCATATAGGGAATATAAAATACGGGTACACCGTGAATTCTTAATTTAGCATTCCAAATTTCGCCCCATTCTTCTTCACTGTTGATTTTGATTTTTTCAGCTTCGAGCAACCAAGATACATTGTCTGGTGGACAAGTCGTAAAGTTGGTATTGGTTAAAATCAAATTATTATTGATGGTAATTTGCAGTTTTTCAGCATCGCCATGCACTTGTTGGCCGTGTAGCCAATATTGTGCCCCTTGTAACGTGGCGCGGTTAGATCGCATTTGCGCTTGTAAGGATTTGGCGGTGACGGTGAAATTGCTGTCTTGGAAAACTAAATTGCCATTGGCATCAAACTGTTCGGTCGCTTGGTCTAAAATAGCTTCATCGGCGGCTATGTGTCTATCGCCTTGGCTAAAAAGTACATCTCCACGGAAAATGGCTTGTTTGCCCATTTCAGCATTGGAGTTATCCGATACGATACGAATTTTACTCAGCTCGGCAGCGGTCATCCCCTGAGTTTGAGATACGATACGGGGTACTGGCGGTTCGATTAAGCATTGAGATGCTGAAGCGGTTGGAGAGTCGTCTGCCAGGACTAATTGCGGTAACAGGCTCAAGGCCAGAAAGTAACGGATCTGCATCTTTAGGTCAGTAATTATGATTTCTTAGTCTGGACAAGTATCGATGGGGAAAGTCGCAATGTACATATGCAACATCGTTAAATAAATCTCTCGATTTCTTAGCTGTTTCCAAATTATATGCCAGCTATAATAAAGCAATTTTTCTTTAAGAGCCATGAAATGACTTTATCCAATCCGAGATTTCTTTCCCTAAATCAGTGGCTGAAGGCTTATTTTTCCGATGAAGTGACTCCAGTGTTGATTTCCGGTGACGCGAGCTTCAGACGTTACTTTCGGATATCCACCCCTGATGCCAGTTTTATCGCAGCCGATTCACCACCCGATCTAGTGCCTATTGCGCCTTTTATTTCCTTATCGAATGCTTATGCGGCAGTGGGATTGATAGTTCCAAAAGTGATTCATGCTGATGCAAAGCAAGGCTTTATGTTGATGAGTGATTTAGGCGATACCCAGCTGTTATCTGTGCTTAGCGCCCAAAATGTGGGGCGCTATTATCGTCAGGCGCTTGATTTACTGCCGCAAATAACTTCAGTGGTAGAAAGCCAAGATGTTAATAGCGGCCTAATTCACGCATTACCGCTCTACAATGAAGCCTTCGTCCGTCGTGAATTGCATATTTTTACTGAGTGGTTGTTAGGCACCCACCTTAGTTTGTCCTTAAGCGATGATGAGCAACAATTGCTAAATCAGAGCTTTGATTACCTTGTCGTCAATGCGTTATCTCAACCTAGTGTGGGAATGCACCGGGATTTTCACAGCCGCAATTTAATGCTGCAAGCAGGCGAGTTGTGCGTTATTGACTTCCAAGATGCTGTCGTTGGCCCTGTGACTTATGATGCGGTATCGCTGCTGCGTGACTGTTATATTCGTTGGCCGCAGGCATTAGTCACCGATTTGATGCAGTATCATTATCAGCAAGCCGTAGCCCATGCATTTATTTCGCCAGTGACTGGCTTTGACCAATACCAAACTTGGTTTGACCTTATGGGCTTGCAACGCCACATCAAGGCGGTGGGAATTTTTGCGAGATTAAATTATCGCGATAGTAAGCCAGCTTATATGGCCGACATTCCACTAACTTTAACCTATATTGTTGATATCGCGATTAAGTATCCTGAGTTAACGTCATTTGCACAATGGTTAACTCGCCGAGTGTTACCTGCGTTTGCATCGAGTGAGCCTTTAACTGGGGTTAAGCCATGAGAGCGATGATTTTAGCGGCAGGACGCGGTGAACGCTTACGACCATTAACCGACACTTTGCCTAAACCTATGGTGCCAGTGTTGGGTAAGCCTTTGATTGTTTACCATATTGAAAAACTCGCCGCGTTAGGCATAGTCGATATCGTGATAAACCATGCTTGGCTTGGGCATAAGCTAGTCGAAGCCTTAGGCGATGGTAGCCATTTGGGTGTACGAATTCAATATAGTGCTGAAGAGCATGCGCTGGAAACAGGCGGCGGTATCAAACAAGCTTTGCCTTTATTGTGTGAGGACGGAAGTAATGAACCCTTTTTAGTGATTAATGGTGATGTGTTTATAGATGCTTTGCCACCCATCACGCCGCTTGCCAAGGATATGCTAGCCCACCTCTGGCTAGTACCTAATCCGCAGCAGCATCCGCAGGGCGACTTTGCCTTGAGTGGTAATCAAGTGCATGAGCATGGCGATACCAAGTATACGTTTTCGGGTATGGGCATATATCATCCCGCATTCTTTAACGACTCGCCAGCGGGTGCTTTTGCCTTGGCGCTTTTATTGAAAGCGTGCATGGCAGAGGGCCGCGTGACCGGTGCTTTGTTTGACGGACTTTGGTGCGATGTGGGCACTATTCCACGTTTACAGGCGCTTGAGTTAACATTGCAAACTAACATGTCAATCTAGGTACGTAGCGTATTTTGTCTCAATTGCGCTGGCACATTTAACACATTATAAATATCAGGATATAAGATGCGGCTTTGGGGTAAGTTTTTTGGGTTTGTTATTGGCTTTATGTTTGGTCGTATCTTTGGTGCGTTATTGGGTTTATGGCTTGGTCATCTCTACGATAAACGTGCGTCTTCAGGCGTAGGATTTCGTGAAATACTTGGTCAAGCTAAGAATCGCCAGGCGATCTTCTTCAATACTACGTTTGCCGTGATGGGCCATGTGGCTAAAGCGTCAGGGCAGGTAACCGAAACCGATATTCGTATCGCGACGTTATTGATGGATCAAATGCGTTTAACCGGTGAAGCGCGTAAAGAAGCGCAACAGGCATTTCGTGAGGGCAAATCAGCTGATTTTGACTTACGTAGCAGCTTACACGCTTTCCGAGCGATTACCATGGGACGCAAAGAGCTCGTGCAGATGTTTATTGAAATCCAGATCCAAACGGCGTTGTCCGATGGTGAGCTGGATGCCGCTGAACACGCTATCTTGATGACGATTGCACAAGAGTTAGGTTATGGTCGCTCGCAGTTGGATGCTTTACTTCAACGCTGGCAGGCTGAGTTTCGCTTTAATCAAACATCTAATGGCAATAAGACCTCGGTCACCGATGCTTATAGTTTGCTGGGTATTACCGACGAAGCCAGTGATCAAGATGTTAAACGAGCTTACCGTAAGTTGATGAACGAACATCATCCCGATAAGTTAGTGGCTAAAGGTTTGCCACCGGAAATGATGGAGCTGGCAAATCGTAAGGCTCAGGACATTCAAGCCGCCTATGATAGAGTCAAATCTGAGCGTGGTATGCGGTAAATTTGGTTATATTGAACATATAAAAGATAAGGAATTCTTTATGAAATATATACATAACGGCCTACTTTTTGTCACGTTATTACCAGTGGCATTGTTTGCGCAGGCTGACGTTTTTATCGCACCTTTCGGGGGTTACAGTCTTGGTGGCGGCCAATTTGATGTGAGTCAAATTAAGGTTAATACCGCCCAGACCAATGGTAATGAAAGCGTAAAGATTGAAGAGTCTAGCCATTACGGTTTGATGTTGGGAGTGAACACCAATGATCCCGGCAACATTTATTTGTTATATAGCCGTCAAGCCTCTGAGTTGAAAAGTAATGGCATGTTTACGCCAAATCTTTTGACCTCATTAGATGTAGATTATATCCATTTGGGTGGCACCTTATATTTTCCCCAGGGAGATATGCTGCCCTACGTTACTGCCAGTGCGGGGATCACCCGCATGCAGCCTGACGGTTGGTCGAACGAAACACGCTTCTCTATGGGCATTGGCGGCGGGGTTGAATATAAAGTGACCTCAAACGTGGGCCTTTTTGCCGATGTCCGTGGCTATGCGACGTTTATCAACAGTGACAACACACTGTTTTGTGATGAAAACGAGTGCCTATGGCACATTACTTCAGATGTGATGTGGCAAGCGCAGGCTAACCTTGGGCTAAAAATGAGTTTTTAGCCCATCGCTTAACTGAATTAATCGAAAGGAGATTTTACAGCATGAAGATAGTGGTACTTGATGGTGAAAGCTTAAACCCTGGCGATCTCAGTTGGCAATCCTTAGAACAATTGGATGAGTTTACGTGTTTTGCCCGCACGGCAAATGAGGACATTATTACTCGCGCTCAAGCAGCAGAGATCATTCTAACCAATAAAACCCCGCTTAACGCTAAGACATTGGCACAGCTTCCTGCGCTAAAATATATCGGGGTATTGGCGACGGGTACTAATGTTGTCGACTTAGCTGCTGCTAAAGCGTGTGGCATAGTCGTAACCAATGTGCCGGCCTATGCGCCAGACGCTGTTGCGCAAATGGTGTTTGCCCATATTTTGCATCACACCCAAGCGGTGGCTGCTCATCATCAAGCCGTGGTCGATGGTCAATGGGTAAATAGTAAGGATTTTTGTTTTACCTTAATGCCGCTGCAATCATTAAAAGGTAAAACGCTAGGCTTAATTGGTTATGGCGATATAGGCCAGCAGGTTGGGGCGCTCGGCCTCGCATTTGGCATGAATGTTCTGGTTAACACTCGCTCAGAGATCAAACATTTACCCCAAGGCGCTAGGTGGGTAGAGCGTGATACTGTACTTAGCGAGTCAGATATTATTTCGCTACATTGCCCGCTCACCCCCGAAACCGAGCAGTTTATCAACCAACAAACTCTTGCGTTAATGAAACCCAAAGCCTTGCTGATTAATACCGCGCGCGGTGGATTAATTGATGAGGCCGCGCTTGCCGCCGCACTTGTTCAAAATCGCTTATTTGCCGGTGTCGATGTGTTATCAACCGAGCCACCCAGTGCAGATAATCCCTTATTGCATGCGCCCAATATCAGCATCAGTCCCCATAACGCGTGGGCGACTAAAGAGGCTAGGCAAAGTTTGCTCAATATTGCTGTAGCGAATGTGAATAGTTTTCTAAAGGGGAAAGTGATTAACTGCGTAAATTTGTAAATTGATATGCGTCCTCTCTCTTTATGTTCATGGTGACATTTAAAGAGAGAGGACGTTAATCGATGTTGATTATTGAGTCTTTCTTCTACGTATCCACCATACACCCATTAATCCTGCGATGGCTAATAAGCCAAAGACGATGGGCTTTTTCAGCTTGTGGTATAGAGCGTTCCATTGTGCCATGTCATTGGCCCGTGCGCGTTTTGCTGCGCTATCAAAATCGGGTGCTTCACACTGCAAACCAAAGTTTTCGGCCCAAGGGACAAAGGCGCCATTAGTGACGTATTTTTTATAGTAACGCAGGGCAAGCTCCTGATCTCGATACAATACCCAACCGGTCGCTTGGCAGAGTAGTGCGGCGTAGGCTTGGCTATTTTGCGGCACAAAGTCGGCCGCTTTGTTGGCAAGCTCCGCTGCTGTGTAGCGATAATGGAAGCGTTTATCTGGGATGGCCTGGCTGGCGTTTACCCGTGATTGTTCTTTTTCACTCAGTTTACTAGGCTCATTCCAATCGCTTAAATCAAATACACCTTGGTAGATAGCGTAATCGGGTGCTAATTCAAACCCCAAGATCTCCATACCTTGATGGCGAGCAAGTCCAGCCGCCGCCCAATAGGCCTTGGCACTATCAATACCTTTTTCATTTTTTGCTAAGGTTAGCTGATTGCCATAGTCGAGGGCGCTGGCATTGAGATTAGGGTTAGGGAAGTAAGCAGGTGCTTCCTTTATCGCCCCTTCGCGTAATAGCCTGCGACCGAGTAAGTAGCGTAAGCGATTGTTTATTGGCTCGATATTATCGTACCAATCGCTATCTTTTGGGTATTCAAAGGCGATAAGCGGCACATGTTCATCGACAAAAAGTTTAAGTTCAGCTGTGGTCAGTACGCGCTCCGCCACATAGGCGATATCCTGCCAGTACTCATCACCACTTTCGAGTAAGTGATTTAACGCATCTAGGTATTCACCGCGCTCTAGGGATAACACGCCTTGCTCAGCGCGAATACGGCAGTAGGTGGCGATATCTTTATCAGCATCAATGGCTTGTTGCTGGGTTTCTTTGGCATCAACAGTCGCTAAGACTTTGGACTGCTCGGGAAAGTGGCGCGCTGCCTCGGCATAGGCCTTAGCTGCCTCAACTTGGTCACCCTTTTGTAGCATTAATTTTGCAGTGAGCCACCAGGTTAAGCCGCTGGGTTTAGCTAAGGCTAATAGGCGCTCTGCACTAGCATAATCCCCTAGCTGATAATAAATAGCGGCTAATTTATCGCCATGACTAAGTTGTAAGCCATCGATTGGAAATACCTTGAGTATTTCTGCGACCTTTAGGCCCATTTCAGACAGCTGGCCATCATAGGCAAATTCATTAGTGCTACTTTGCCAGTAGGCAATTAATAACTGCTGCACACTCGCTTGTTGCAATAGAGGCTTAAGTTCTGCAATGTCTTTGCCCATCAAGGTGCGGCTGAGCATCAACAATGAATCATAACCGCTACTATCGCCCTGTACCGATTGGGTTGCATAAAGCTCAATGGCTTTATCGAGTGCCGCAGGGGTAAGCGTGATGGGCAGTTTAGCGTCAGCTGTATCATCTTTTTTAGTGGCTTGGGTTAAGGGTTGACCTTGATGCAACAAAATATATGCTTGCTCACCTAAGCTCGCCAAGCTTAAACGTAGGGGATCAGCGGCGCCTTTGATCACCTCAGCTTGTAGCTGTGTTAAATAAGCATTAGCACGATTTAAATGTTCAGGATCCGCAGAGGTTTTACTTAAAATAAGCTCAATTCGTGAGAGCGAATACAGTGCCCACAAGCTGCGAGAAGCGCGTTCGCTTTCTGGTAGCTGCATGACTTTATTAAAGTAATTAGCGGCTCTTTCATAATCTTTGGCCTCAAATGCGACGGCCCCTAAGGTGTACCATATTAGAGCTTGGGGCAATTCTTGATCTAGCCTAGCCGCCATTTGCTCAGCCTCAATCGGGCCTGTCGCATCGCGTAGAGTGTTGACTAAAGCTAAATGAGCTTCACTTAATTCGCTACTTTCAAAGGCGCGGGTTTGTGACAGATAACGACCATGGGCTTCATCCCAGAGATATTCCTGCGCAGCTGGCGCACCTTGATACTGCCAAGGCAAAGGTTTTGCGAGGGTTGTGAGCTGCTGGCTAAAGGATGTTTGCGGCAAGTAGCTGAGATTACTCTGTCTGTCTTGAGTCAATTGCAACGGAAAATCGGGGCCGCATGCCAACAGCATTGGTGAGAATAAGCTTAAACAGATGAGCGTGGTTTGTTTAAGCTTAAAAGCCCGATGAGATGTTGCTATTGTGGTTGATAATGTTGGCTTATGGCGCATAAATCCCCTGTAAATATAATGACTCACAACGTGCCCAGCCTATCACTTTTTGGCCGTTTGGGTTGAGCATGTATTTTTGAGTCTCTCTGTTTGGTTGCAGTACTGACATCATGTTAGTACGTGGAGCTTCAATTGAGGTTAATGCGGCGGTCGTTTCAGCTTGCGATTGCCACGTTAACAGCCCATCTTTCTGTATTACGCGATAGCCATTTTGCGCATCATACGCGCTACAAGCGTGTCCCGCTAGCGACAAAATAGTGGGAGGTTCACCCGCAATATTACCGCGATTAATTAAGCTCAGTTGGAATAATTTCGACTGAGGCATAGTGTGGCTTTTTACCGTATTTTCAGCGGTTAATTGCGCTTGGTTGGTGACGTTGTTATCGCTTGATATCACCAGCTCAATTTTGGCTGCGAGTTCCCCGTGCTGCGCAACAGCAATTAAGGTGTTGAGCGGCCACACTCTTTTATCCCCTTCTAGCGGTAGCCGAAACCAGATAATGCCTTTAAGTTTTGCATCCGTTTGGTTTTGCAGTCTTTTCACAAAAGTCTGTAATACTTTGGGATCAGCCATTAATTCTTCTACGGCGTTAGCGGATTGGCGTTGATGGCGCAGCGGCGTTTCACTCTCAACTTGATAGCCTGAAGCTGTGCTGATAACCGCAGAGCCATAGGCGGGCAGTGCAATAAGATAAGGCACTGTGCTGATGCGTGACAGTTGCTCTACCCATTGCCAACCTTTAACAGCATCAAATAGGCCGTGGCGTGGGTCGCTTACGCTGTGAATTTGCAGTACGAGTTCATCGATAGTGGCCTGTAACGTAGGAAATTCAGCGCTATTGAGCCAAGCGGGCAGTGCGGTAATACTGAGTTTTAGCTGGGTGGGTAAATGTGCTTTAAGCTTTTTAAGAAACTCTCGATAAGCAGGCAGTTTACTGCTGGCGCTATCGTGATCGATTTCCACTCCAACAATGTGGGTGCCTTTAGCTTGCCAGTTTGCCAGAACTTGGTTGATTTTATGAATCACTTCTTCATCATTTAAATGAGTGAATTGACCATCTAAACGCACCACGAGGATTTTGGGCCTTGGGTCGGCCTGCAACCAAACATGATTAACCGCCACCTCAAACCAAATATCGGCGCCATTAGGCTTTGGGTGTGCTTGCAGTGCCAGAATGCGTAATCCCTGAAAGGCGTTTTGGCTTTGCACTAAGGCGGTTTGGTTCGCTGGGCGCCATTGGCGTTGCCAAATATAAACTTCTTGCGAGAATGGCTGTTCAGAAGTTATAGGTGCTAAAGCCGTTTTTACTGCATGAGGAGCATTCGGGTTTGACTTAAGCTCACTTTGATCCGCAGCGGGTTGGCAGGCACTCAGCCATAATGAGGCGATGAATAAAGTGAATAATCGCCACTGATTTCGCCTCATGTTGTTAATCAGATTGCCCATGTTACTGCTATCGTCCCTGCGTTTAATGAAATATGACTATGCCTGAAAAATACCGCTTATACATCGCGAAAAAGTACCAAATCTCTGATGCTTAGCCTTAAATGTCGATCTTAAAAATACTTATCTTTGGCATAAGCGCTTAAAACTCGGCATCAACTTGAAAGCGCATTGATTCACCAGTTACAGGATGTTGGAGTATCAATAAATCAGCATGTAAATGCAGGCGATTAGCGCGAGTCCCGTAGAGATCATCACCTAAAATCGGCGTATTTAACCCTTCTAAATGGGCACAATGCACTCTGAGTTGGTGGGTTCGACCCGTTTTAGGCGACAAATACACTCGGGTTTGATTGGCCGATTCATCGATTTGACTCGCTTGCCAATAGGTTTGCGCCGCTTTACCAAACTCATGGCACACCAGTTGCCTTGGTCTGTCGTCTAAATCTCCCCGCAGGGGTAAAGATATTTCGCCATTTGGCTGTTTGCTGGCCATTACAGCAGGGATCCCCGCTAAAAGAGCCACATAACGTTTAGTTACCGTGCGCTGGATAAACTGTTTTTGCAGTTGTTTATGGGCATCTTTTGTTAGTGCGATCACCATTAACCCCGAGGTCGACATATCGAGTCGATGAACGATAAGTGGGCCCGTGGCATTAGGAAAGGTTTGTTGCATGCGTGAATACACTGATTCTGTAATGTCTTTACCCGGCACGGATAAAAACTCGGCGGGTTTATTCACAATCGCCATGATATCGTCTTGATAGATAATAGCTAAGGTTTTGCCTAGTGCAGGATTAGCAAGTAGCGGATTGTCATCAACGCTGAGCCCTTCGAGCATATGCCCTAAAATTGGATGGCATTTACGTCGGCAGGCGGGATAAAACTGTTTATGTTGGCGGATTTCTGATTTTGGCGGTGCGCCCCACCAAAACTCGGCAATCGCCAGCGGTTTGAGATTGTGTTTAAAGGCGTAATGTAACAATTTTGGTGCGGCGCATTCACCCGAACCCGCAGGTGGCGTTAGTTCTACTGTGCCTTTAAAGATGCTGTAAAGGCTCTTTTCTACGCCCTGAATATTCAAAAAACGATACTGTTCAAACAGCTTTTGCTGCAGCGCCGCAGAGAGTTGTTTACGTTGCAGTCTTAATGCATCGCGATCATCGGTAAGTAGACTTAACTCTTGGCTGATGGCATTAATTCGCTCATCCCAATAGTGTTTAATATCTCTTAGCTGATTTTTTTCATTAATGCTTTCTTGGTTAAGCTTGGCTTCTATTACTGCATTTTCACGTAAGGTCTCATCAGTCGGCTTGATCGCCAATTGGACTGCGAGTTGATTGCGCTGCGCCTTGCGTGATTGGCGGCTGTCGATCATCAATTGTCTGTGGACGGCAAGTTTGGTTGCTGCTTGCGCTTGTTCAACATTAAGATTGATTGATAGACGGGGAATATCGGGATGATTTTCTAGCGCGAAGAGTTGGGCATTAAGCTGATTGATTTGCAGATTTTCAGCGTGAAAAAAATTATCCTTTGCTAGCATATCAAACACCGGTGGGACGAAGTGTGGCCAATGGTTTTGCTCGGCTAACTTGCCCGAAAATGCTGATAAATAACCCACTTCACCCTGCGGGTTTTGCACCAGTAATACGCCAAACATTTTGCCAATGGCGCCAGTTAACTCACCCGTTAGGCCAAAATTATGCTGCCAATTATTTTGAGTCTCAAGATGCTGCTGTAATTCGTTTGCGGCGATAACGCACAGTGGATGCGGCTCGTAATAGAAAGGAAACGTAAAACGCTGCGGCAGCGCATAGGCATCAATGGCTTGGGTGAAAGGGGTAAAGCATGAGGGCTGAAGAGGCATATTGAGTTCTACTTTCTACTACTGTTGGTTGCTGCTGTGGTGTTTTATAAGTCACACGCTTGACATAAAGAGTCTTAAATAAAAGCTTAAAATAAAAAAGTCAGGCACAGCGCTTATGGTGCAAGGCGTGGAAACACCGGCCATAGAATAAGGCCGCTAGTTTACTCTGTGCATTCTGCGTGGTCACTTTTTATTGAAGGTGGTTGATTATTCTGGTTCTGTATTAAAAAACGGGAAATGCGCAGATGCTTATCTCCCGTTTTTTAGTGTGTGCTTGAGCTTAATGTTAAGCGGCTAACATAGTTAAAAAATGACTTTTATCTTGCTAGCGCTATCGAGTGCCTTACTTATTGCGCTGTCGATATCGATATCACGTGCAAGCGCGACACCTAAGCGGCGGCGGCCATCAATGTCGGGTTTGGCGAATAATCTGAGTTGAGTGTTGACCGCTTCTAATGCAGCGGCAATACCTTGATAGCGAATATTACTTGAGGTGCCTTCAGCCAAAATCACCGCCGAGGCACTTGGCCCATGCTGGTGGATATTGGGTATGGGCAGGCCAAGAATCGCCCTTACATGCAGGGCAAACTCGGATAAATCTTGGCTAATGAGTGTGACTAAGCCGGTATCGTGCGGCCGAGGTGAGACTTCTGAAAAGTACACGTCATTGCCTTTGATAAACAGCTCTACGCCAAATAATCCATAACCGCCAAGGTTCTCAACGACTTTACTGGCAATCGTTTGCGACTTTGCTAACACTTCAGCGGACATGGCTTGTGGCTGCCATGACTCACGGTAATCACCATCTTCTTGCCTGTGACCAATGGGCGCACAAAAATGAATACCATTGACGGCGCTTATGGTTAACAGCGTGATTTCATAATCGAAGGCTATAAAGCCTTCTACGATAATGCGACCACCGCCAGCGCGGCCACCTTCTTGGGCGTATTGCCACGCTTTATGGTTTTGGGCAACATCGCGAATAACGCTCTGGCCTTTGCCCGATGAGCTCATGACTGGCTTAACCACGCACGGCAGACCAATTTTACTTATAGCTTGATTAAATTCGGCTTCAGTATCACAAAAAAAGTAAGGTGAGGTGGGTAACCCTAAGGTTTCGGCGGCGAGGCGACGAATGCCTTCTCTGTCCATCGTTAGCTTCGTTGCCCTCGCTGTCGGGATGATATTTACGCCCTGCGCTTCCATTTCAACTAAGGTTTGGGTGGCGATGGCTTCAATCTCAGGGATAACTAAATGCGGTTTTTCTAACTCAATGACTGCCCGCAGCGCGTTAGCATCGAGCATATTGATCACATGGGAGCGATGCGCGACCTGCATAGCAGGAGCGTTGGCATAACGGTCAACGCCAATCACTTCTACGCCTAAGCGTTGTAGCTCAATGGCTACCTCTTTGCCAAGTTCACCGCAGCCGAGCAACATGGCGCGTCGTGCGCCCTCAGTGTAGGGAGTGCCTATCATGTGTGGATACCTTTTAAACAGTTGTAGGGATTGCGTCATGGCGCGCAACTTAACCCTGAGTTTAGCGCGAACAGTAGTTGGGATCATGATGTAAATAAGCAAGTGTGCAGCGGATCACTGGGTTTAGTGTGAACTCAGTCAATTTTATAACCTACAAAGTTGTTAGTTTTTTGCTTAACTTGTTTATTAAATGTTAATTTGCAAAGTAAGGTATTCAATAAAAATTATTTTAGACGTCAACATGGCAAACAAAGGGGGGGGCTTGATAATGTTTTTAGATTACTTTGCGTTAGGAGTGTTGTTGTTTGTAGTAGTGGTCATTTTTTATGGGGTGATTGCGATCCATGACATTCCATACGAAATTGCAAAAAAACGTAATCACCCACAGCAAGATGCTTTGCATATTGCGGGATGGGTCAGTTTGTTTACTTTGCATGCTATTTGGCCATTTTTATGGATATGGGCGACCTTGTACCGAGAAGACCGTGGTTGGGGTTTTAGTACTGTAGCGAAGCGAGAGTTGAGCCTAGAGGAAGATGTGAGCACTCTACGCCAGACAGTAACTAATCTACAAGCAAGGCTAGAACAATTAGAACAGGCGAAAACAAATGTTGTAGAGCCTGTTATTACAAATAAAGTCGAGGTGTAACATGGATTTATTACTCATACTGACCTACGCCGCTATTTGTATTGTTATTTTTAAAGTTTTTAAAATCCCGTTGACAAAATGGACGGTACCCACCGCAGTTTTGGGAGGAGTAGTGATCATTAGTGCATTGATATTAGTGATGAACTATAACCATCCTTATTCGAGCTTTGCGCGGGAGTATTTTGTCTCTATTCCTATTACACCCGCGGTAAAAGGGTTAGTGATTAGTGTTGAAGTACAGTCTAATACTCAGGTTAAACAAGGAGATGTACTTTTTCGTATTGATCCTATTCCCTTTGAAGCTGTGGTTAAGCGTAAACGTGCCGCTTTAATCGCCGCCGAGTTAGAAGTGCCACAGCTCGCTGCCGCATGGGAATCGGCTAAAGCCAATGTTGAGCGGGTTAATGCCGATAAAGAACGCAATAAATCTGCATACGAGCGCTATGAAAATGGTCATCGTAAAGGTGGGGCTAACTCTCCATTTACTGCGCTGGAATTGGATAACAAACGTCAGCTTTACCTCGCTTCTGAAGCACAGTTAATGGTAGCTAAATCAGATGAGTTACGAGTTAGGCTAGCCTATGAGTCTAATATTGACGGCGTTAATACTAAAGTCGCGGGCTTACAGGGTGATTTAGATGGTGCTATCTATGACTTAGAACAAACCGTGGTTCGTGCGCCAGCCGATGGTGTGGTGACGCAAATGGCGCTACGTCCAGGTGCGATGGCGGTGCCTATCCCATTACGCCCAGTGATGAGTTTTATCCCTAATGAGCAACGTTATTTTGCGGGTGCTTTTTGGCAAAATTCCCTACTACGCCTAAAGGAAGGTGATGAGGCTGAGGTGATTCTTGATGCTGCACCAGGGCAAGTGTTTACTGGTCGTGTCGCTAAAGTACTGCCAGCCATGTCAGAGGGTGAAGTACAAATGGGTGGAGTGCTACAGTCCTCGGATCGTATGTTTCAAACCGGTCGAGTTATCGTCTTAATTGAGATTGATGACGATGTCATTCGTAAAGGTTTCCCCGCGGGGGTATCAGGGCAAGTGGCTATTTATACTGAGCATTTTCACCACGTGTCTGTTATGCGTAAGGTGTTGCTCAGGATGCAAGGTTGGTTGAATTACTTGTTTTTTGATGGACATTAACCCTTAGACGGTTAAATCTCATTTGTTGAGCATGCTATAAAGTCCAGTTCGCTGGACTTTTTTTTGACACATTTTTGGTTAATAAAAAAGGAACTGGCCGACATTATGTCACCTTGCATGCTTTGGTTAGATGAAATTGAAAAGGCTTAAACAACAGTAGCTGTGATGAAGGTGCATCAACTCGCATACTCGGCATCTTACTGACTTAAATGATTGAGCGTAAATCAGAGGTTTTTGTGATGGTAACCGCCAATGATATTCAAGCCTTGCCGCCAGAGCTAATACAAAAGGGTGGGATGGATGAAATTTTCTTTATCGATTTATCCGACGGGGGACACGCAAAGCAATCTTCTTGATCCGTTATTGCCACCATGTATACCGCAAAAAGTATTGATAGCAGTGTCGATCAAGCTTTATCACTTGAGGAGCTCAGCAAAACTCGGCTTTTATCTGTGGCCATGAGCGATAAAATCAATGCACTCAAGCAATGGACTAAAGGCAATGGGCTAAAGGCCGTACAGTGAATGCCCATGAGTAGGTTTTCAATCTATAACATAGAGATAAATGTTGATAACTTTACAAAAACACAACATTATCCTCTGATACGCAGGATTTATTCTCAGTCCTTAACCTTCTACCACTATATTGATGTTAATTATTACCACAACGCTAAAAATATCAGGCGACCTAATAGGCTTTATGTATTAGAAAATATGTAACTTAGCATCCGTGTGTAAATTTCCGTTGTTTTGCATCAGCATGCCGCACAAGTTTTGAACTGTTCAAATATCTACATTTATGTGATGTGAACGGCCTATCAGCAACGTAATTCAATGAAAAGGAGAGCACAATAATGAGAATTCCCATGGTAAAGTTTTTCCTATGCCTGTTGTTTATATCTATCTCATCGGGGGGGGATGTTCAAGCGGCTATCTCGCCTGAGCAAGCGCGTGAGATCGCTAAAGAAGCATATATTTATGGTAATCCTATGGTTGACAACTATCGGATTCAGTATGCGTATTTTGTCGATACACAGAGTCCTGAATACAAAACTTCTTGGAATCAGATATTCAATATGGCGCGGGTGTTCACATCGGATGACAAAGCGATCCAGACCGCCAATTCTGATACGCCTTATTCTTTCGTCGGGATGGATCTGCGAACTGAGCCATTAATTCTCACTCTGCCGCCTATCGAGAAGAATCGATACTTCTCGTTGCAGTTTATCGATTGGTACACGCACAATTTCGCGTACGCCGGAAGCAGAACAACCGGCAATGATGGATCTGTACTTCTCGTGGCCGGTCCGGACTGGCAGGGTGAGACTCCCAAAGGAGTCGCTAAGATGATGCGTTCTGAAACGCAGTTTGTCTTTCTTGCATACCGCACTCAGTTGTTTAACCCCGCAGATATTGACAATGTGAAGGCTGTGCAGGCAGGCTACAAGGTGCAGACACTCTCGGCTTATATGGGTAAACCCGCCCCTAAAGCTGCATCCAAGATTAATTGGATGCCTCCGCTATCCGCTGTTGAGCAAAAGACTTCATTGGAGTTTTTCAATATTCTGAACTTCGTTCTGGAGTTTACGCCTACAGTTCCTTCGGAGAAGGCACTCATGGCACGTTTCGCAAAGATTGGCGTTGGTGGAGGTAAACGAATTAATTTTGAGTCACTGTCACCTGAAATGAAGCAGGCATTTGCGGACGGTATCGTCGATGGCTGGAAAGCTCTGGATAATTTGGAAAAGACTGACATTGCCTCCGGCAAGGTGACTACCGCAGACCTCTTCGGTACACGAGAAGTACTCAAAAATAATTATCTCTACCGCTTTGCTGGTGCGGTGCTTGGTATTTACGGTAACTCTAAGGATGACGCGATCTATCCACTCTACAGAGAGGATGCTGATGGTCAGCCCTTGGATGCATCAAAACATGACTACACTTTGCGCTTCGAGCCTGGACAATACCCTCCAGTCAATGCGTTTTGGTCAGTGACTATGTACAACCTACCTGAGAGCTTGATGGTTGCAAATCCTATTAATCGTTATTTAATCAACTCGCCAATGCTCCCTGAACTCAAAAAGGATGCTGACGGTGGCTTGACTATTTATGTTCAGAAGGACTCCCCAGGTAAGGATAAAGAGGCTAACTGGCTACCGGCACCCGATGGACCGTTCTGGATCCCTATGCGAATTTATTGGCCAAAAATTGAGGCGCTCGACGGTACATGGAAAGCTCCTCCGCTGAATAAGGTTCAATAGTTAAGTGGAGTGATGATCGCGACTATTTATTCTATAAGCTAAGAAGTGGTTATAGCGGGCGTGTCGTTTTGCGCCCGCAGCCGAACTTAAACGTTAATTCTTAATATTTATCGCAATCTGATTATGGTTGCATAGCTAAAACGTTTTTGTCTCGAGTTCTGTTCTCTACATTATGTACAAATCATGGGTGGGTGAGTTCATGCCCATATATGATTGGTCAATTATTTCTTCTGTGGCAACAACGCCAACGTCTAGCTAACGGCTTTGGCGATATCACGATCCTGTGGCACGCCAACATTATTGTCTATTCCTGCCAATATAAAAATTTAGATATCAAAGGCGAGGCTACCCGGTGTTAAGAATGGCCAGCTTAGACGGGTCGGTGAACTGTCGCCCTTTACACCAAAGAAGTAACCTGTTCTTGGCGTGGCGTATACCAAACTACCTTTTTGTAGCCCGAGCTCCTGCAGATGATGTTGGGTGAATTTAGCCTCCCATAGTTCTTTGCTATGCCAGCCGTGTGGTGCTAATTCCACTCTCACTTCGGCGCCTACTGGGGTTATGGCAACAATATCAAACGGCAAGTTGGCCTGACTATTAGGTTTGTCTGACAGTGTTAATTCGTGACTACGGACATAAAGTGCGCCATCTTGCTGCAATGTCTGCTGCGCTGGAGGCACCAAAAATGCTTGGCCATTTTGCCAACGACTTTGCTGCCAACTGGCTTCAAACACATTGACGTTACCCAGAAAATCAAACACAAAGCGACTATTGGGGTGCGAGTATAGCTCAGCAGGCGTATTAATTTGTTCTATATGACCATTGCTCATTACGACCACTCTATCAGAGAGCTCAAGTGCTTCATCTTGATCGTGGGTCACAAATACACTGGTGAATTTCAATTCCTCATGCAGGCTACGTAACCAGCGGCGTAATTCTTTACGCACTTTGGCATCTAAGGCACCAAAGGGTTCATCTAGGAGCAGCACTTCGGGTTGCGTCGCTAATGCGCGCGCCAAGGCAATCCGCTGTTTTTGACCGCCCGACAGTTGCTCAGGGTAGCGCTTAGCGAGATGGCCTAATTGCACTGTTTCTAGCAGTTGTGTCACTCGTTTACTAATTTCTGCCGCTGGAAGTCTTTGTTTTTTAGGCATCACTTCGAGTCCAAAGGCGACGTTATCTGCTACCGTCATATGGCGAAATAGCGCATAGTTTTGAAATACAAACCCTACTCTTCTTTCACGCACATGGACTTGGGTAACCTCTCTGTCACCAAAATGAATGCTGCCGCTATCAGCGCCTTCAAGACCGGCAATAATTCGCAGTAATGTGGTTTTACCTGAACCAGAGGGGCCCAGTAAGCCAATCATTTCTCCTTCTTGAATATCAAGAGTGAGTGGAGAAAGCGCTTGGAACTGGCCAAACGTCTTAGAAATATTAGTCAGTCGAATACTCATAATGGACTCTGCTCTTTATTGTCATTGGCGGTTAAACTGCGTTGTTGTCGCCATTCAACTACGGCTTTTAGCATTAGGGTCAATAGGGCAATTAAGGCCAGTAATGACGCGCTCGCGAAGGCGGCCTCAGCCTGATAATCTTCGTACAATAATTGTACATGTAATGATAAGGTGTTGGTTTCACCGCGGATATTACCTGACACAACTGCAACCGCGCCAAATTCCCCCACGGCTCTAGCATTGGTGAGGATCACACCGTAAATCAGTGCCCATTTGATATTGGGAAATGTCACGCGGCGAAATAGTTGCCACCATGATGCTCCGAGAATAACGGCCGCTTCTTCTTCCGACGCCCCCTGTTGTTGCATTAATGGAATGAGCTCTCTGGCGACAAAGGGGCAAGTAACAAAAATGGTCACTAGCAGTATTCCTGGCCATGCAAACATGACCTGTAAATCGTGCTCATATAGCCATTCGCCAAGCCAGCCGTTACTGCCATAGAGTAGTAAATACAGTAAACCTGCGACGACAGGGGATACCGCAAACGGGATATCAATGAGTGTGATAAGTAACTTGCGGCCGGGGAATTCAAACCGAGTAACACTCCATGCCAGCATAATGCCGAATATTAAGTTGATAGGCACCGTGAGCGCCGCCACAATCAAGGTTAAGCCAATCGCATGTAGCGTATCAGGCTGACTTAGGTGCCCAATATAACGTTGCCAGCCGCCAACGAGAGCTTGTTGAAAAATACTTACCAGCGGTACTAGCAAAAATAATAAGGCTAAGAGCACTGCGAGTGTAATCAGGCTCCATTTTATAAGGGGCGCTTCACCGACTCTTAAGGGTTTAAATGAGTTCATATTCGCTCCTTAACGTCCATGAATACGGCGCAGATAACGCGCCTGCCACAGATTTATTAGCAGTAATAACAGTAACGAAGTCAGTAAAACTACCGAAGCAATGGCACTGGCACCTGCAAAATCAAACTCTTGTAAGCGGACAAAAATCATTAATGAAGTGATTTCGCTGATATAGGGCATATTACCGGCGATAAAAATAACGGCGCCAAACTCACCCAAACTACGGGTAAAAGACAGTGCGGTTCCCATCATTAATGCTGGCCATAAAGATGGTAAAATAATGTGCCAAAATACTGCTCGATCCGAGGCGCCAAGGGTCATGCCCGCTTCTTCTTCATCGTGGGACAACTCTTCCAGTACCGGTTGTACTGTTCGTACCACAAAGGGAATGCTGGTGAAAATCATCGCTACCACTATGCCTAAGGGGGTGTACGCAACTTTTATTCCAAACTCGGCAAGCAGACTACCAATTTGGCCATTTGCGGCATAAAGGCTGGCTAAGGTGATACCTGCAACTGCGGTGGGTAATGCAAAGGGTAAATCCACTAATGCATCAACTATGCGTTTACCCGGAAATTCATAACGCACCAGTACCCATGCGAGCAATAATCCGAAAAGGCAGTTAAATAACGATGCCGCTAGTGCCGATAAAATAGTAACGCGATAACTGGCCACCACTCTGGGATCGGAAATCACGCCCCAATATTCAGACCAGCTCATTGAACTGGTCTGCATGATAAGCCCTGAAATCGGCAATAATAGGATCAGGCTGACGAATAGTAGGGACACACCTAAGCTGATGCTAAAACCTGGAAGAACCCGCTTATGGCGTAAACGCCCGTTATTAAAAATCACAGAATAATCACCCGATCAGGTTAATTGAATTAAAACCAATACAATTTGTTTATCGTCAGTCATTTGCGACCAGAGATAAGACAATCAAAACTCTCTTCACTGTTTGCAATAATGACGACTGAATACCACAAAACTGTTGAACCCGGGACTTAGCCCGGGTTGCAATGTTTACCTTTTATAACATCAGTTTGAGATTAACGCTTAAGTAATTGATCAAGTTTTGCACCGTTAGCAAATTGGGTTTTCATGGCGTTATCCCAACCACCAATGATTTGCTCAACAGTTAGCAGGTCAACCGTAGGGAACTGTTTAGCAAACTCCACCTGAACTTTTTCGTTATGTACTCGATAGTTGAAACCTGCCAATAAACGTTGTGCTTCTTCGCTGTAGAGATACTGTAAATACTCAGTTGCTAGTTCAATCGTACCGTTACGTTTAGCATTTTTCTCGACAACTGCAACTGGGAACTCAGCTAGAATCGATGTTTTTGGTACAATAACTTGGTAATCGTCAGCACCATACTGTTGGCGGATATTGTTCACTTCTGACTCAAAGGTAATCAATACATCGCCGATATTACGCTCTACAAAAGAGGTGGTTGCACCACGACCGCCAGTATCAAATACGGCTACATTGCCGAGAAACTTTTTCAGGAATTGATCCTGTTCAACCAGATTATCTTTCCCCAAAGTTTTCTGGGCATAACCTAATGCACCTAAATAAGTATAGCGGGCATTGCCAGAGGTTTTTGGGTTAGGGAATACCAGTTTAACGTCATCTTTAGCTAAATCACCCCAGTCACTGATTTGCTTTGGATTACCTTTACGCACCAAAAATGCAATGGTGGAATAGTAAGGTGAGCTGTCATTTGGTAACAATTTTTGCCAGTTCTCAGGGATCAATTTACCGCGATCGTATAGTACTTGTACGTCTGTCACTTGGTTAAACGTCACCACATCTGCTGGCAAACCCTGCAAAATAGAGCGTGCCTGCGCCGATGAACCCGCGTGAGATTGTTTAATCTCGACAGTTTTACCGGTTTTTTCTTGCCAATGTTTAGCAAAAACAGGGTTATAGGCACTGAATAATTCCCGTGCAATATCGTACGAAGAATTTAGCAGGGTTTGATCTGCGGCAGCCACATTGAGTGACGTCCCCAGAAAGAGGGTCCCTAGCAGGGCCTTTATCAATTTTACTGGCATTTTTAACTCCTTGGACTGGCGACTTTGTCAGCGTTGTTACCTATAGATTAATAGAAGTAATTGTTTATAAGAAGTCAGTTGTATAGAACCTTTTTGAATAACTATGAGCGATTTATTGTATACCATCAGCAATATTCAGCGTGTCTGTTCACGGTAACCCACATAGAATAGGCTATCGCTTAGCTATTTCTATCAAGTAAAGGATAACCACAGTGTCTGACTTTCCAACCATTGAAGCCTGTATTGGACAAACTCCACTCGTGCGCCTGCAACGGCTTAACTGTGGTGATTCCACTGTATTGTTAAAGTTGGAAGGGAATAATCCGGCGGGTTCAGTCAAGGATCGCGCAGCACTCAATATGATTATTCAGGCAGAGCTGCGCCAAGAGATAAACCCAGGTGATACGCTCATCGAGGCGACGAGTGGTAATACTGGGATCGCACTAGCGATGGTGGCGGCCATTAAAGGGTACAAGATGATCCTGATTATGCCGCAAAACTCGACTCAGGAACGTAAAGATGCGATGCAAGCCTATGGTGCAGAACTTATGCTGGTGGATAACATGGAGACCGCGCGGGATTTAGCGTTGCAGTTACAAACTGCAGGCAAAGGTAAGGTACTGGATCAATTTAATAATCAAGATAATGCTAACGCGCATTTTATGACTACTGGCCCTGAAATTTGGCAGCAGAGCCAAGGTAAAATCACTCATTTTGTGTCTAGCATGGGCACAACAGGCACCATTATGGGGGTGTCTAAATACCTTAAAAGCTGTAATACCGACATCACTATTATTGGTATTCAGCCTGCCGATGGCAGTGCGATTCCAGGGATCCGCCGCTGGCCGCAGGCGTACTTACCCGAGATTTTTGATGCATCCCGCGTGGATGTCGTGATGGATATTGAAGAGCAAGATGCAAAAGACATGACTAGAACCTTAGCCCGAGAAGAAGGGATTTGTGCGGGAGTCAGCTCTGGCGGCGCCGTGTTTGCTGCGCTAAAGATTGCCAAACAATATCCGGGGTCAGTGGTGGTGGCGATTATTTGTGATCGCGGCGATCGCTATCTTTCATCAGGGCTTTTTTCCTGAATCTACGATCGTGGCTTCGGGCGATGCGAATACCTTATCAATAAAAATGGGCGATATACGCCCATTCTATTAAGTTATTAGTAGTTATTTTTGCGGTGGGAACTGCGCTAAAATCCGGCTAACCGCCTTAGCGGTATCTTGGGCTTTTTGATCTCCGCCAGCATCAAAGTTAAAACTATCGCTGCCGCGCCAAATCAATGCTTTAGTTTTAGGATCGATAATATCAATTTGAATAGTCTGAATTTTTGCGCTATCACTGCCCAGTGGTACGCCAACGCTGGTGCCTATTCCTATACCCCCTGAGCTACCAAATGTACCCGTGCCTAAGCCGATTGAAAGGCCTGAGTCTTTAGGTTTGTCTTGGGTTAGCAGTGCGTAAGAGACATTAAAGTCAGGCACTGGAGCATTCTCGGTAAAACCCTTCTGGCTCAATTGATGACTTATTTCAACCTGAATACGCTGGGCGCTTAATGGATCGTCGGTTTTCTGTGGTGTGAGCTGTGCAAAGTTATGTAGCGCGCTGAAATCGTAATTAAGATCGTAATCATTTTTCGGTTTACTGCTGCAAGCGCTTAATAAGGCAACAGCGACTAGCAGACTAGCAAAGTAACGGTATCCCATAATAGTGCTCCAAGTTGTACAAACTCCGTCCAATGTGCCTTGATTATAGACGTTTCTGCAAGTACTTTAGATAAGAGTGTTGTATTTACATCCCTTTTACCATCAGGCAGCGACGTTATTTAATAGGCGTTGGTGCTTGAGAGAGAAATTGCAGCAGGTTATGGAACAGTTAGCCTTTTTTGAAATACCCAGTCCTTGTATCGGAGTGTGCCATACCGATGCGCGTGGTTACTGTAATGGTTGCCTGCGTAGCCGTGACGAAAGATTTAATTGGTTAACGTTTTCAGCTGCGCAAAAGTACGATGTGATCCGCTTATGTACCCAACGTAAACGCCGTCGTCAGCTGGCAATAATGAAAGCACGGCAAACCCAACTTGAGCGAGAAAGGGCCGAATTAAATCCGCAACTGAATTTCGACCCTGAGCCAGAAGCCTCGCTAGATTTTGGTGGTTTTGAGCTTGACTAACCTAGTATGAGGCCATAGCTTGAGTGTCACTATTACGGTTAAAAGGTTGCATTACAGCTGGCGTTTTATCGGCCAATTAAGGTTAAAGCACGTCTGGTATGGATTACTGCTAACGCTGACATCGCCTTGATGTCGCTGCATAATACGTTTGATTATAGCAAGCCCTAAACCGTGCCCTTTATTACCATTTTGCACCGATTGGCTGCGATAAAAAGGCTCAAATACTTTAGGTAAATCAACCGCCGGTATAGGTTCACCATCGTTACTCACACTTAAATTCACTCTGTGCTGTGTCTGTTTAACTTCTATGATGATTTCAGTGCGGGCAAAGCGTTGTGCATTGGTCAGTAAATTTTGCAGCGTACGTTCGATTAATGCAGGTTCACCTAGTAGTGGCAGTTTATCAATAGTCGTCTTAATGACGAGTGGGATTGGACTTAAGTTTTCTAAACGTTTAATCGTTTGATTGATTAGCTGAATTAAATCGTACTCATCTAATTGGATCCCTTCTCGCTGGGATTCTAAGCTGGCATAAGTCAGTAGTTCTTGCAGTAAATCTTCAATCTCTTTGATATCGATTTGCATTTCATCAATAAAATTTTGTCGCTTTTGTGCGTCAGAATCGGGCTGACAATACATAGGAATTAACGCAAGGGCGAATTTAAGCCTAGCCAGCGGGGTGCGGATCTCATGGGATACCGCATTCGATAGGTGTTTTTGATTTTCAATTAAGGCGCTGATGTGCCGTGCCATTTCGTTAAATGTATTAGCTAAAGGTTTAACTTGAGAGCGATTTGACAGGGTAATACGGGTGTCCCATTTGGCCTCGCCAAATTCTTTGGTTGCCTTACGTAGTATGCTCAAATCCCGTGAAAGTGGGCCGACCCAAATTAGTGCCACAAGAGCGAGTGATAAATAAAAGAACAGCGTGAATAGGCTGCGAAGGTTTGCTCTAGGATCGATATCCAGCGGCCCCGCCATTAATACTTGATCGCCGACTCTAATAAATTGCAGCAGGCTATTGTTGTTAGTGGTGGTGAACACCTTACTGCTACTCAAGGCTTGATTGTCTAACAACGCAACTTGATCGGCGTTTAGTAATTGTAGTGGCATTACAGGATTAGCTGGGATCGTCTCCAAATATCGTTGACGGGTATCGGCAGGGAGCTCAGCTAATAATTGCGCGAATGCGACTAGTGGCGCATCGAGAGCATTATTATCATCGACATTTTTCTGCCACAGGCTGTCGAGTGTCCAGCTAATCCCAAGCACGCTGAGACTGAGTAGCAGATATAAACTGATAAAGAGGCGCTTCACTGGATGGTTACTTAGTTATTCCAAGCTTCAGGAGCAAATAAATAACCTTGCCCCCAAACGGTTTTAATTCTGAATGGTGTCTCAATACTATCGTTGAGTTTTTTACGTAATCTAGAAACACGCACATCAATTTTTCTATCTTTACCATCAAAATCAATGTTGAGTAGTAATTGATAGATATATTGACGGCTAAGCACTTGGCCTGCTTGTGAGGCGAGTAGCCATAATAACTCGAACTCGTGACTGGTTAAATCGACTTCCGTTTCGTTAAGGCGAATCGCATGGGTATGCGGGTCGATACTCAGTTTTCCAAAGGTTAAGCAGTGTGATTCGGCCTGCGGTGGCTGGTTTTGACGACGTAGTAAGTTGTTAATTCGCGCCACTAATAAGGCGGGATCGACGGGCTTAACCACATAGTCATCGGCACCGAGTTCTAAGCCTTTGATTTGATCTTCGGGTGAACCTAACGCGCTCATCAGTAGGATCGGGCCGGCGAAATAATCGGGTAGTTTTTCACACAGGGTGAGACCATCCATACCGGGCAGCATAATGTCTAACAGTATGATATCGGGCTTGTAATTGATTAATCGAGTTAATACCGTATCGCCACGGCGTTCAACTTCAACATGCATACCATGGGACTTTAAGTAATCGACAATAAGGTTTGCAAGGCGAACATCGTCTTCAACCAATAATACTCTGTGGTTCGATTGTGGGCTGGTCATTAAAATAAACTCCAAGGGTTGCGATAACGTCTGCGAACCTGAGGTTGTGCTGCAGAAGTGATTTTAAGTTTGGCGCTCGCCAACGTTTGGTTACTGTCTTTACTCACCATGATAAATTCAATGTCCGTTGAGGTATGAATTTTCATCTGTAAATTATTTGTTAAAACGGAATCGCTACACCATTTTGGATAGGCAATATTGTCAGATAAAATACAGACAAGCTCATTTTTGGCTAATGTCCAGTGTAGTTCTATATCGATGTCGCAGGCTTGATTATCTGAACTAGTGATACAAATTTCAGGTGTCAGTTTAAGTGCAGCATCGCGGCTATTAGCTTGTGCTAAATGTGGGCTTACTAAACTGAGGCTTAAACCGATCAAAGCCAGCCAGCTTAATTGAGACAGCGTCACTAATATTAGAACCTATAAGCAGCACCGACAAAATAGGTGCGGCTATAGTCTTGTATTAACAAGGGGCTGGCGGCAATTTCATCGGCTATTTGAGTATAACGAACTGCCAACAGTAGATCCCAATTGTCAGTTAATACATAACGAGTTGTTATTTCTGCACCTTTATTCCACCCCGATTTTGCTTGGTAGTGTTCGCTCCAGTAAGCGTTTTCACTGGGCCGAACGCCGTAATAATAATCCACCACGGCTTGGCTCTTCCAATCAAATATCAATGCAAATTCAAAAATGAAACGATCGACCTCCCAGCCATTGCTCCACTTTATTTGGGCTTCAGAACCTTGGTGAACATTAAACATATCGTGGGTGTAGGCTAGGCGAACAATCCCCAACCTTGTATAGATAAAGGCTTCAGCGCCGCCAAGCATAGTGAAATTTCGCGTTTCTAGCGTATTAAACTCTGCTTCTGGTTCTGTGGTTAATGCTAAATTTGTCGTTGCCTTTGTCGGCATCTGGCTACTACGCTCTAAAAAAACATTCGATGGGTCCCAGCGATAAAAATAGGCTCTATCTAAGCTATAACTGGTCACTAAGTTGATGGTAAAGCTTTCTTGCTCGGCTAAGGTGTAACCTAAATTGCCATTATCAAAGAACCAGTTGTTACCGTAATAGGCGATGGTCGGAATAAAAAATAGAGGTATATCATTAAAGTCTTTTAATGGATTAGATTTTTGTCCCCAGCCAATCGCAACACCTAAGTCCCAGTTGTTCATCTCAATGCATTGACTTTCAGGCACGCAAGTCTGCTTCGCCATTCCAATTGAAGGCAAAATACTTAAGCTAACAATGAGGATAAATAGGATCCGGTGCATGATTTAACGATTAAAGCTGCAGTTGCCTGTACTGGAGGACAGAGTAGCACTTTACGAAAAATTCAACAGCGGTTTCATAAGGGGTGATGCAAAGTGATACAGTTATCGTGTAAATAGAATAAATGTAGAGCCTAGAAGTTGTAATGCATTAATTACATGTAAAAAAACCTATTTTCACATGGTGTTATGATTGGTTTTTTAAGATTTAAACGAGCCATTATTACATTTGGCTTTTAACCCAAATAAGGTCAGCTGTCGTTAAGTGATTATTTAAATTATAAATAATAATGCCATTCGCTGATGTGAATGGCATTGGATGAATATAGAGCTTATGTTTTGCGATAATACGATGAGATTTGAATGAAGATTAATTGACCTCAGTAACCGATTTGTAGCCTATCTCAGTGAGTTGATCATTTACACAGTCCAGCACATATTGTGTAAGTTCCGCATTCTCGACTTGATCTTCAGAGGCCATCTGTTGACAGACTTCTTTCAGCTGAGCTACATCGGCTGCGGGTGCAGACGGTAAACTTGAATCGTCAGCAAACGAAGTGGCACTAACTAATGCTAATAAGGTAAAAACAGCTGATAACTTCTTCATATTATTTCCTTTAGTTATGTATTGTTAACAACAGTTCAAGAAGTATCCTCTTAATATAACTGCGTCAACCATCGCAATTTAGCACTGCTATTCTGTTTTTGATATAAATAATTTTGACCTTTTGAGGTTAAGTGTTTTTTTGCTATTTTCCCTTGATTCGCTTCAGGTCAGTGGAGTGATTTAGTTACCTTCACGAGTTTCAATTATGCCATCCTCCCGGTATTTCACGCGGTTTAAGCTATGGGTAATTAAAGTTGTACTCTACGGCTCGCGAGTTAAGTCGGTATTTTACCAATGTGTTTTATCCATAGATAAATATTGTCTATAGAGTTTGATGTCAGTATCAATATGCGCTGTTAGCTGTACAAGTTTTATGCCTTGAAAGTCATGTCGCAAAATTTATGCTCCCTGAATAATGCTCCCTGAATTCTAGCTAAAACTTAAGCGTTCAACCCATATAGACCATTAGCGTTCTAAAATGTGGGTTTCTGCCAAAAGTGCCGCTTTCGTCACCTTAAGGGTTAATTTGCGGTAAAGAGCATAATTTTCGCAGTTTTACCCTTCATTTATGGTGATGATTTTTGAGTGTTTATAGCTGAATAATGCGCTAGCTGTAGAAATTGGTATTAAATGCGACCTGAAGCAGGTTGCAGGCGATTTTTATTTTAGGATATTGAATTAAAAAGGATTAATTTCTACGTGTTTTTTAGAATGACTTTGTTTTGTATTTTAAAATATTTAACATGATGTTTTTAAATGATTTTTTGTTGTAACTACCTGTTTTAAATGATTCCTTTGCTAACGGTATTGTTATTCTCTAGAATGCGCCGCTCTTGCTGATGTGCAAATAGAAGGTTAATAGCTAATGCTATTGATTTTTTTATTGAATTATTTATCTTATAGGGGAATGCAGTGTCTGCAAAATTGGCTAATCCGGCACCACTGGGTTTAATGGGCTTTGGTATGACAACGATTTTATTAAATATCCATAACGCGGGTTATTTCCCTATTGATTCGATGATCTTAGCCATGGGGATTTTTTACGGCGGCATTGGTCAAGTGATTGTGGGTATTATGTGTTTTATGCGCGGCGATACTTTCGGTACGACGGCATTTACCTCATACGGTTTGTTTTGGTTAACACTGGTGGGGTTAATTCTGATGCCTAATGCGGGTATTGCGGCCAGTCCAACGTATTTTATGGGGTGGTATTTGACGCTGTGGGGCATATTTACTGCATTTATGTTTGTGGGTTCTTTGCGTTATCCCAGAGCTAAGCAGTTTGTCTTTGCTTCATTGACTATTTTGTTTTTTTTGCTTGCAGCACGTGATTTTACCGGCAATGTCTTAATCGGCACTATTGCGGGCTTTGAAGGTATCATTTGCGGCGCGAGTGCAATTTATTTTGCGATGGCGCAGGTACTTAATAATGAGTATGGCCGCACGATTTTACCGATTGGTGAACTAAAGCTGTAACCCTTAGCGCATGTGTAGCTGTAAAAAAGGCTGATATGGATCAGCCTTTTATTTGGATTTTTTTTAGCAACATTAGATTTTAGTTTTAATATAGGCTGCAGCAGCCTCATCTAAACTACGTAATGAAACATAACTCGTGCCCGCTTTGTGGGTGATTAAAAAGCCCTTTTCGGTTTCTTTAATCCGGTAAATATCGGTCCATAAAATTTGGCTAGTCACCGACATCGATTGAGTGTGAATACCTAACTCATCAATTGTAAGACTCACCTCATTACTAGCGGCTTTACTCATCATCTGCCGCATTAGCCACCAAGCCTTGTGATACTTCACATTGAGCGCTTCGATAACACCTAATCCAACAAAAAAGTAAGCTAAATACAGACTAATGCCACTGAAAATAAGCGCAATACCTATTAGAAATAATCCAATGGCTTTGTAGTAGGGTTTAAGCGTGGGATCGGGTATGACTGATTGACTATAGCATTCTTCAAAATGAGCTTTATCTAAAATATAGGTGGTCGAATAGGAATAAGGCGTTGGCATAATGTCATCTAATTGAGGTCAAGCTTAAGGCGCTAGTGTAGCGATTACCAATGACAAAGTAACTAGACGCTTGAGAAAGAGGGTGATTTTACCACTTAATATCTTTGCAATTAGGCAAGTGGGTTGGACTGCAATGCGGTAACCGTTATAGTGAGTGTGTCGTCAGATTTATTAGATTCTCAACCATTTATTCAAGGAGCGTAGTCGCATTATGGCCTTAATTCCTAAAGATTTTGTTAATTATAAATCAACGCCCATTTTCTCCCATGATAGTGTCCCTAAAATGTTGCTGCATATGCACAACACCAAGGCTGGCGTGTATGGGCAAATTCAAGTGTTAGCCGGCCAGCTGACCTTTTACGGTTTTACCGACAGAAGGGGCGAGTTAGACAAACAAATCGTCATTAATGCCGGAGAAACGGCTATTTCTCATCCTGAGTATTGGCATAAAGTGGAGCTGATGACCGATGATACCGAGTTTAGGATCCACTTTTATGCCCAAAAAGATTCAGAGATTGTCGCGCAGCAGCAATCTGAGCGAAATGAGTAGCTTATGCTACTCACTCAGGTTATGTCGGTATTTAATACCAATACTGACATAACGATGCGGCTTAATAACGGTTTCGCTCGGTAGGCATGTCACTCAGATACTGGACAAACTCGACTTCAAAGCCGTGTGCGTCGAAGAAGTAAATATTGCGTCGATAGGGATCCTCCATACCTTCTTTGGCAATGGGGAATCCTGCTTGGGTTAATCTGTCTATCACAGCATCTAAATTGTCGGTCACAAAGGCAAAGTGTGCGAGGCCTATTTGGTGGCCGGTTAAATCTCGATTTTCTCCCTCACCATTATCACTAAAAGCAATATATTGATAATCATCACCAAAATGAATCCAATTGCGGGGTTTGCCGTACCAAGAGCTTTTATCGCCACCGCGAACACGCCAGTGAGGAAAAGCTGCTTGATAAAAACGTAGTGCTGCGGGAATGTCGTCTACCACTAAGTTAATATGTTCTAAATGAATCATAATGCGTTCCTTGTAATGATTTTAGTCTGTTACTGGTGGTTAAAATCTCAAGCCGCTCACATACCGTAACAGTACTCTTGCTGTTTTGGGTACGCTTGATTTGCGTGTCGTTCACGAATAGGTGCCAGGGCTTGGGCATATTGATGCAGCATATGTAAGCTGTATTGCACTCTTTCCCTGAGTGCGATATCGCGAGCATCCTCGGGTATTGGATTTAGCACATTGCTAACATTGCGAATAATTAAGTGGTCGGGAATCGGCACTAATTTATTATTTTTGAGCGCATTCATCTTTACTTCAACGATGGGGTAAGTACCGCCAATTCCAGTGGATACTGAGATTAATAGTGCTGGTTTATGGGCAGTTTCTTCGCGAGTGCACATCAATAAAAAGTTCTTCAGAAGTGGTGATGCCATACCGCCCCATTCAGGGGTGATTAGCACTAATGCATCAGCTTCATCGATTTTTTGTTCTATTTCGGGCCAGTGCTTACCTTTACTGTGTTCTTCACCATCCCAAAAGGGCAGTTCAAAACGGCATAATTCTAAGTGATGTATGGCGTCGTATCCCATCGTATGGGGTGATAGAAAGCTGCTGTCGGCAATATAGCGCCCAACTTTTGCACTCTGTGAGTCAAGTCTTTGACTGCTGCTGATAATGAGTAATTTCATTAAGTAAACCTATTTGTTTATAATTTAATTGTAAGGTAATCACTTTACTTAATATTGTAAAGGATAAAGTAAATAAAAAAGTTTATTTAATCTATTAAAGCGATGGTGGTTCAGCGATAATGCTCTGGCTTAAATTGGAGATAACAGATGAAAACCACTGATAAAATTATTCAATTGCTCAAGTTGCATGGCCCGTTAACGGCTAAAACCTTAGCGGAAGAATTGGTGTTAACAACTATGGGTGTGCGTCAACATCTTCAAGCCTTAGAAGACACTGGCGATGTGGATATTGAAGATAGAGCTGAGGGGCGTGGTCGGCCAACGCGGTATTGGACTTTGACTGAGCAAAGCCGAGTTCACTTTGCTGATCGCCATGAAGAATTGACGGTACAGCTAATTGATTCGGTGAGAATGATTTTTGGCGATCAAGGCTTAGACAAGTTAATTGACCATCGGGAGCAAAGTGCGTTAATCCAATATCGTGCCGCGATGGTAGGGGCGACAGATATTCCTACTCGTTTGGCGATACTTGTGCAGCTGCGTTCAAACGAAGGCTATATGGCGACGATGGAGCAAATGGGTGGCGTATATTTTCTACTAGAAAATCATTGTCCTATTTGCGCTGCAGCCACCAAATGTTTAAATTTTTGCCGTTCAGAGTTACATCTTTTTCAGCAGTTATTCGCTGATATTGCCGTGGTGACCCGTGAAGAACATATTATTGAAGGCGCACGCCGCTGTGCATATAAAATTGAAGTCATCACTTTAAAGTGACCTTAAACAACTCCTCTGCGATGCTTTATCTATTGTATAAAACATCACAGAGTTGATAACTGAGTCAAGAAGTGGACCAAATCACGATAGAACCGCTATCAATATTCTTGTGTTTAAGGTTCGTGATAAGCCAATAGCGTATCGAAACGTTGGTGCCCTTTAAGTTGTGAAAAATCAGCCTCATCTAAAGCCAGTTCCTTAAACGAAGCGCTGTTATCGATAGCGCGCTCCAAATCAGAAATTGCTCTTTCTTCAACCCCTAAACAGGCAAAAGCACAGGCTCTTTGATAAAACGCGTGGGCGTTAGTGGGGTCAACCTCTAATACGCGATTACATAGGCTTTGTGCCCAGTTAAACTCGCGCATTTCCATGGCCGCATCAGCCTTGTAGGTCAGCGCCTCTAAATCCCCCGGTCGAACCGTGAGTATTTCATCATAGACTTCTATCTTTTGTTCTGGGGTTTGTGCGCTTTGGGCACGCAACCAGAGATTATGGATCTCATTAATAATTTCAATCTCGCGATTATTGTCTGTGATCGTGCGACTCTTACGCTGAAGTTCTTGCTCTAATGCTTTAAATTTATTTTCATATTGCTCAGCAATACTTTGTAGCTGATTAGCTGCCAGTTTGGCGGTATGTGTTTTGATTTCCCGCAGGGATTGCCAGCCAATAAAAGCGACTAAAGAAGCGACCCCCGCAATGATGTAGAAGAAGTAAGTCACAGTGACATTAGCGTAATTCATCGACGCATTGGCTACTGCCAGCTCGCGATCGGTAATATCAATCGTGAGGCGTCGTTCGAGATCCTGTTGATCGTGTCTAAGTAACTTAAGTTCATCGAGAACATAACGCTCGATAAGCGGTTTATCATGTATGGCGGAAGGTTGAGGTGCTGCGGGCGGGCTAGAGGTATCATTAGCTTGAGCGAAAAAAGAGCTCGCAAGCATCACTAAAAATAAGGCTAAAAATAGCGGGTTCGAATATTGTATAACGGGATTTGCAGATAAGTTTTTGATGCGGCAACCACTCACAGTAAGATGAATTAAGCGCCTAGCTTAACAAAATTTAGCGAGTGCGATCCAATTTAGTCCCGAAAATCTTCGTTACATAGAGTGGTAATGGCTCGCTATGAGCGCAACGATCATCCTGATAGAATAGCCATTCCATTCATATTTCGTCATTTGTGGTGTTATGCAATCTAAGCGCGGCCGACTCGATCGCTACCTTTGTAACCAGTTACAAACTCACCGTAAAGCGGTACGTGAACTCTTGCTTTCAGGTAACGTCAGTGTCGATGGATTAGTTGTCAAAGACATGGATAAACAAGTGGATGAGTTTTCGCATATTCAACTTGGCGATCAAATACTGCAAGCCAACACGCCGGTTTATTGGATGCTGCATAAGCCAACAGGTGTAGTGAGTGCCACCAAAGATACTCAACATAAAACGGTCATTGATTTGCTTGATTGCGAAGGCCGTGATGAGCTGCATATTGCCGGTAGGTTAGATTTAAATTCGTCAGGTTTACTGTTATTGACCAATGATAGCCGTTGGTCTGATGCGTTAATGTCGCCGACCCAGAAGGTAAATAAAGTCTATCGCGTTAGTTTAGCTAACCCATTAACAGAGGAATACATTGCTGCATTTTCCGCTGGCATGTACTTTAGTTTTGAAGATATTACCACTCAACCCGCTAAGCTGGTGATCCTTACTCGCAATGTGGCCGAAGTGACTTTAAGTGAAGGTAAGTATCATCAAATCAAGCGGATGTTTGGACGATTTCGCAATCCTGTCGTTGGCTTACATCGATTATCTATAGGCGATATTGTATTAGATGACACGTTAGCGCCGGGTGAAGGCCGTGCATTGACGAGTTTAGAAGTGGCTTGTATCAGCTGAAAACTGATAGAGCAATATAAAAGATACATTGTTGTTCCATCATCTTTAACGTTTGCCATTTCAAGCACAAAAGCGGACTTGAGAGTTAATTCCCTCAAGCCCGTGGCATGCGTTTAAAGATCGGCGTGTGGACCAAATACTTCATAGTGCATGTTTTCAATTGCTACACCCAGCGTAAGTAATTGCTGTTTGATAGCAGACATGAATCCAATTGGACCACAGAAATAATAACGTGCGTTAGGGGCCAGTTGTTCGGCTACTTTGCTTAATTCCATTTGTCCTTTGAAATCATAGTCTTTACCTAACACATCCGCTGGGTTCGGCTCACGATACCAGACATGGCTAGTTAGATTAGTATGCTGCTGTCGCTTGGCATGAATTGCATCTTTAAAACCGTGCACGGGACCTTGTTCACAGGCATGCAACCAAGTGATATTACTTGGATGCTGTTGCTTGAGTAGCTGGTTTAACATGCTTTTCATTGGAGTTTGGCCTACACCTGCAGAAATCAATACGACTGGCATTTCAGGTGTCACCTTCAGCATGAAGTCACCAGCAGGAGGCATAACCGTAACCTTGTCACCCGCTTGTAGTGCATCGTGAAGCAGGTTTGATACTTGGCCACCGATTTCACGTTTTACACTGATGCGATAACTGTTGCCATTAGGCGCATCGGATAGCGAATACTGACGAATTTCTTCATTTGCCAAGTTAGGATGCTTTAACTTCAAACTTAAATATTGACCAGGAATAAAATCTTTAACTGGCTTGCCATCTTCAGGAGTCAATATGAAAGAGGTAATGACTGCTGATTCGGTGTTTTTTTCGCTAATGATAAAGCGACGTTCACCTGACCAACCACCTTCTTGTTCTGCTTGTGCTTGATAGATTTGCGCCTCACGCTGAATAAAAATATTGGCTAAAAAGCCATAGGCTTGTCCCCAAGCTTCTAATACTTCAGCGGTCACTGCATCGCCACCTAACTCTTCAAGAGTGGCTAATAAATGGCCACCGACAATGGCATATTGCTCAGGCTTAATTAAAAAACCTGTATGCTTTTGGGCTATGCGCTCAACAGTTGAGCCAAGCACGGCTAAGTTTTCAATATTTTTAGCATAGGCTGCGACAGCGTTAAAAAGGGCGACAGGCTGACCACCAGAATGCTGGTGGGCTAAGTTAAATACATCTTTTAACTCAGGATTATGTTTGAACAAACGTTCATAAAAGTGAGTGGTAAGTGCTGGGCCTGCTGATTCTAATAGGGGAATGGTGCTTTTAATTACTTGGATGGTACGGCTATCCAACATAGAAAATCCTTAACGCGCAAATAATATGAATGTTTAATAAGTTTAAAGATCTATTTGATTTGGATCAATAGTTATTGCTGTTTTCTGTGCTATGCACAAAGGTGCGTGAATGTATTGCCGGCGTTTGATGTGAAGGTGTTATAGGCGTATTGAAGTGTATTAATTCTTATATTTCAATAGGTAAAATGGCTTACCGTAAAGCCAACTAAAGATAGGTTGGTGCGTTTAAGCGAGGAGCAATAAGAGGCTTATTTTATTACAGACATAAAAAACAGATACAAAAAAACCTCGCATTGCGAGGTTTAAATGTTGGTACAGATGAGAGGACTTGAACCTCCACGCCCTTGCGAGCACCAGCACCTGAAGCTGGCGTGTCTACCAATTCCACCACATCTGCATGGCTATCGAAATTTCATCGAATGAATAATCTTAATATCGAATAACAAATCGTAATGGTTTGTTTCGTTGAACTGCAATTTGGTACAGGTGAGAGGACTTGAACCTCCACGCCCTTGCGAGCACCAGCACCTGAAGCTGGCGTGTCTACCAATTCCACCACACCTGCACTGTACCTTTTGCAGTTCTCTAACATTAGCCGCTGTAGCAACCAATTTAAAGATGGTGCCCGAACCCGGAATCGAACCAGGGACACGAGGATTTTCAATCCTCTGCTCTACCGACTGAGCTATTCGGGCGACGGGCGCAATTTAAAGTCTTTTCGGGTTTTGAGTCAATAGATTTTTACGAAATAACCTAAAAAACGACTTGGTTGAGTAAGATTCACTCGAAAGTATCATTTGTGTGGCTACTGTCGATGTCAAAATCGTCAAACTTCAATATAGACTGAGTACTTAGCAAAACTAAAGAATGACGGATTTGCAATCCGAAGCAAAAAAAAGCCCCTATCACAGGGGCTTTCTACATTAGTTTGATAAGATTTCATTGTTTGGATAGTTAGCTTGCATTACCATGAGCACGTTTTGCTTCAGCTTGCTCTGACCTAATTCGCCATAAGCTTCTATCATTATTTCTAATGCCCGCTCATTTGAAGGGGTGCCAGGGTATGTTTCCATGACTGATTGTGCTCGAATCGCTGCGGCGCTCCAAGCATTCATCTTGAGGTAATACTCGGCAACTTGAATTGAATATCTTGCTAAGCGATTCTTTAACGCTAACATGCGTTTTTGCGCATCTGCGGCATATTTGCTGTTAGGATAGGTTTTGATAAGACGATCAAAATCTTTGAAAGCATCTTGAGCATTTTTAGGATCACGATCGGTTCGGTCGATATTAAGCATATCGTGGAACAAGTAGTTGTCTGCTTGCATGTTCACTAAACCGCGCATATAGAACACGTAGTCAACATCAGGGTGAGTAGGATTAAGACGGATAAATCTGTCTATGTTCGCAATCCCCGAGGCAACATCGTCCATTTTGTAGTAAGCATAAATCAGGTCTAACTGGACTTGGGTTTTGTGAGGTCCGAAAGGGAAGCGCGAGTCTAACGCCTCCAAAGAACGGACAGCTTTAGAGTAATTGCCAAGTTCCATAGAGGTTCTTGCCTGAGTGTAAAGTACATCAGGTGACGTTTTGGCGGCAATATCGTTATCATCAGGGCTGCTGCTACAGGCTGATAACGCTAGTGAAAATAGGACTAAGGTAACGCCTTTGGAAAATTTATACATACTTGAATTCAATTCTTTTTAAGTTGTAGTTAAGAATTTTTCCATTTCACTATAAAATAGAAAACATCCGATTGTAACAGATAGCACACATTTTTTGACCCCTAAATGGGGATACGGTTCCTATGACACAAGAGATTAATCTAAAAAGCGAGATTTCGGCAACACAAACTGGACTGAGATTAGATCAGGCCCTAGCAGAGTTGTTCCCAGATTACTCGCGCACGCGCATCAAGGAATGGATCCTATCTGATGCAGTTCATGTTGACGGCGTCGTCGTTAATAAGCCCCGTGAAAAAGTTTATGAGCTGCAGCAGATAGTGATTGATGCCACGCTCGAAGAAGAAGTACATGCGGCAGCGCAGGCTATTGACCTTGATATCATCTATGAAGATGACGATATTATGGTGATTAATAAGCAAGCTGGCCTTGTGGTTCACCCTGGTGCTGGCAATGCCGATGGCACTTTGATGAATGCGCTATTGCACCATTGTCCTGATATTGAGCATGTACCGCGAGCAGGTATTGTGCATCGTCTTGATAAAGACACCACAGGTTTAATGGTGGTAGCTAAAACTGTTGAAGCACAAACGCATTTAGTTGCAGCGTTGCAGGCCCGTGAAATCACTCGTGAATACGAAGCGATTGTGATGGGGACTATGACGGGTGGCGGTACTGTGGATGAGCCAATTGGTCGCCATCTCACCAAACGTACTCACATGGCTGTGCTGCACTCAGGTAAACCTGCGGTGACGCATTACCGTGTTGCAGAAAAATTCCGCAACCACACGCGATTAAGACTGCGTTTGGAGTCGGGGCGTACTCACCAAATTCGTGTTCATATGGAATACATTGGGCACGTGTTGGTTGGCGATCCTACCTATGGTGGCCGCCCAAAACCGCCTAAATATGCTAGCCCAGAGTTTTTCGATATTCTGAAAAACTTTAAACGCCAAGCATTGCATGCGGTGCGTCTTGAATTAGCACACCCAGTGAGTTGTGAAATCATGAGCTGGCAAGCGCCAATTCCTGAAGACATGGTGATTCTGACTAAAGCACTGCGCCAAGACACGGTTGAGCATCCGATCGAGTATTTGTAAATGTTACATCACGATTGGCCTGTTCCTACCAATGTTGGCATCGCTATGACAAATCGTCATGGCGGTGTGAGCACGCATCCCTTTGATAGCCTTAATCTTGGGCTACATGTTGGCGATACGATAGAGCGGGTGATGGCTAATCGTGAGTTACTTTCTAAGCAATTAACATTAGCTGCCGATCCTGTTTGGCTTGAGCAAGTCCATGGCACTCATGTGCTTAATTTAGACTCGCTGAACTTAGTTGACCAGAGTTTGGATAATACGGGTTTAGTTAATCAGAGTTTAGCTAGTTCAAATACGCTGATTGCCGATGCCAGTTATAGCCAAACAGCGAGCCAAGTTTGCGCGATAATGACCGCTGATTGCTTACCCGTGTTATTGTGTAATCAAGCAGGAACCGAAGTGGCTGCGGCCCATGCCGGTTGGCGTGGTTTGTGTGATGGTGTTATTGAAGCCACAGTAGCGCAGTTTAGTTCACCAATGAATGAGCTAATTGCGTATTTAGGTCCAGCTATTGGGCCACAAAAATTTGAAGTTGGCGCCGAAGTAAAGCAAGCATTCTGTGCTTTGCATCCGCAGGCGGCAGCCTGTTTTATCCCTAGTGGTGATAAATATTTTGCCAATATCGTAAGTTTAGCTAAATTGCGCTTGAGTTTGCTTGGTATAAACCATATTTATAGTGCCGATATCTGCACTGTTACCGACACGAATTATTTCTCTTATCGACGCGATAAGGTAACGGGGCGTATGGCTTCGTTGATCTGGCTTAAGTCTTAAGCTTATATCCCTAAAATTTATCTCTATTTATGTCGTGTCCGCTTGAAATTGGCTAAATAGCCCCCATCTTTTAACTAACGAAATGTAACACCAATCCTATTTAGAATTTTCCATTAGCAGTACTTATCTAAAGCTACTTAATTGGCAAGATATCTTGTGGATTGGTATATCTCTATTATGTGAGTTTTAGGAGGCTGTATGCGACTCGATCGTATGACCAATAAATTTCAGCTTGCCATCTCAGATGCCCAGTCTCTTGCACTTGGGCGTGATCATCAGTTTATTGAACCACTGCATTTGATGATGGCATTGTTGAACCAAGATTCAGGTTCAATCCATCCGTTATTAACCCAAGCGGGCATTCGCGTGAGTGCGCTGCGATCGCTTTTGAGCCAAGAGCTTGAGCGTTTACCGCAAGTCGAAGGTACTGGCGGCGATGTGCAATTATCCCAAGGGTTGATACGGTTATTAAACCTGTGTGATAAGTTGGCGCAAAAGCGTAAAGACAAATATATCTCTAGTGAGTTATTTGTGCTGGCGGCCTTAGAAGGTACCGACGCCCTTGCGCAAGCGCTGAAAAAATCCGGTGCGACTAAAGAATTACTGGAACAAACGATTGAACAGATGCGTGGCGGACAAAAAGTAGACGATCCTAATGCGGAAGATCAACGCCAAGCGTTGAAAAAATTTACCATCGATCTTACTGAGCGAGCAGAGCAGGGTAAATTGGATCCTGTGATCGGCCGTGATGAAGAGATTCGTCGCACAATCCAAGTATTACAACGTCGTAGCAAAAACAACCCTGTGCTCATTGGTGAGCCTGGTGTGGGTAAAACTGCGATTGTTGAAGGGCTTGCCCAGCGTATCGTTAATGGCGAAGTGCCCGAAGGTATTAAAAATAAGCGAGTGTTATCGCTCGATATGGGTTCATTGATTGCGGGCGCTAAATATCGTGGTGAGTTTGAAGAACGTTTAAAAGCGGTACTGAACGAACTAGCTCAGGAAGAGGGCCAAGTCATCCTCTTCATCGACGAATTACATACTATGGTCGGTGCGGGTAAAGGCGAGGGCGCAATGGATGCTGGTAACATGCTCAAACCTGCATTAGCGCGCGGTGATTTGCACTGTGTCGGCGCAACGACGCTCGATGAGTATCGTCAATACATTGAAAAGGATGCGGCGCTTGAACGTCGTTTCCAAAAAGTACTGGTGGATGAGCCCAGCGTTGAAGATACTATCGCTATCTTGCGTGGACTGAAAGAGCGTTACGAGCTGCATCACCATGTTGAAATTACCGATCCGGCGATTGTGGCGGCAGCGACTATGTCGCACCGTTATGTGTCGGACCGTAAGTTGCCCGATAAGGCAATTGATTTAATTGACGAAGCTGCATCGAGTATCCGTATGCAGATGGACTCTAAGCCCGAGTCGCTTGATAGATTAGAGCGTCGTGCTATTCAGCTTAAGTTGGAAGAGCAAGCGTTAGCAAAAGAAAGTGATGAGGCGAGTCGTCGTAGGCTTGAAACCTTGCAAGAAGAATTACGTGAAGTTGAAGCCAAAGCCTCTGATCTGAACGAAATTTGGCATACTGAAAAAGCCGCATTAGCGGGAACTCAGCACATTAAAGCTGATCTTGAGCAAGCTCGAATGGACTTAGAAGTGGCGCGTCGTGCGGGTGATTTAACGCGGATGTCTGAGCTGCAGTACGGTCGCATTCCTGAGCTTGAAAAGCAGCTTGATTTAGCATCCCAAGCTGAGATGCAAGATATGACTTTATTACGTAATAAGGTGACTGAGTTTGAAATCGCCGAAGTCTTGTCTAAAGCGACGGGCATTCCCGTATCGAAAATGCTTGAGGGCGAGCGCGAAAAATTACTGCAAATGGAAGTGGCGTTGCATGAGCGGGTTATTGGCCAAAATGAGGCCGTTGATGCGGTTTCTAACGCGATCCGTCGTAGTCGCGCTGGATTGGCGGATCCAAATCGTCCGATTGGGTCGTTCCTGTTCTTAGGCCCAACGGGTGTGGGTAAAACTGAGCTGTGTAAATCATTGGCGCGGTTCTTATTTGATACCGAATCGGCTTTAGTACGTATTGATATGTCTGAGTTTATGGAGAAACACTCAGTATCGCGCTTAGTGGGTGCGCCTCCTGGATACGTGGGCTATGAAGAGGGCGGTTACTTAACAGAAGCCGTTCGTCGTAAACCATATTCGGTGATATTGCTCGACGAAGTTGAGAAAGCGCATCCTGATGTGTTTAACATCTTACTGCAAGTGCTTGACGATGGACGTTTAACCGATGGTCAAGGTCGTACTGTAGACTTTAGAAATACAGTGATCATCATGACCTCGAACTTAGGCTCCGACATTATCCAAGAAGGATTTGGTCAAGTAACCTATGCAGAGATGAAAGCAGCGGTAATGAATGTGGTCACCCACAGCTTCAGACCCGAGTTTTTAAACCGTATTGATGAGTCTGTGGTATTCCATCCATTGGATGCTGCCAATATCAAACGTATTGCTTCGATACAGATTGCTTCTTTACGCCAACGTTTGGCAGAGAAGGACTATACATTGGAGATCACCGACGACGCATTATCGTTGATTGCAGAAATTGGTTTCGATCCTGTGTATGGTGCAAGACCCTTGAAACGGGCATTGCAGCAAGAAGTCGAAAACCCACTGGCGCAAAGATTGTTGCGTGGCGATTTATTACCAGGCAAACCAATCAAAGTCAGCTGTGCGGGTGGTGAGTTAGTATTTGAGCAATAACAATGTGTATTGTTTGAATGTGAGATGAATGCTTGAGGTAAGTGCACCGGTTATTTTAAAATAAGCGTTCTAGAATCTGAGCTTGAAATTAATCAGTACAGAGCTAATTTAATCGGTACCTAACCTACATCAAAGCACTAAAACCTAAAAGGGCTGAGTTTCTAACTCAGCCCTTTTTATGTACTCAAGCACTTTTTATTGTTGATATTAGCGGCTGCTATTTTTATCACTTCTTATTACAGAAGAGTTTGATTCTTTCTTGTTGCTGAGCAATCGATGTTTGGCGGTCTTCTTCAGTCATCGCGACAGGCTTGCTCGAATCTGAAGTTTGGCGGATAAGATTAGTATGCGTCGTCAGTACTTCTAAATTATGTGTTGCACTCTCACAAATCGATTGAGCCTGTTTGGCATCTTTTTGTTTAATCAAAGCTGCTGGCTTTTCTACTTCACTGGTTTGTGGCACTTCTTGTTTCTTTACTGGTGCAATAAAACCCACTTTAGCCTGCGACAAATCTTTACTGTATAACTTCTCAGCTTGAATACTCTCTTGTTGTGGAGCCTGCTGGCTGTAATGCGTTACCCCATTATCATCAACCCAAGTATAAATAACGTCTGCCAAAACAGGACTAGTAAAAAGGCCTAGCCAGAGCCATTGGCATAATATTGTGCTGAACTTGTTCACTGGTAACATTGAAATTATTCCTAATGGCAGCTTATCGATACAATAAAATATGCTTTCTTGAAGGCTAGAGTCACGCCCATGGCTTAACACAAATCAGTGTATGCAAAATTCATCCAATCAAACAGTAAAAATAGCAATATCTGTTTATAGAGCAATGACTGAGTATCTCATCACGCTAAGAATGCAATGGTACAGTGAATTTGGCAGTGATGTGGTGATCGCCTTCCTCTTATGCCATCGCAACTATCCTTTCTATTTTTGAGAACGTTTACTTATTGCAGATAAAATACCTATTCACCTCTGTTTATAGGAGTTCAATCCATTAAAACCACGATAGTTGGTGATTTTCTTAGTCAAATTTATCAGTTCAATAGGGATAATCAGCCAATTGTGCAGCATATTTCTGCAGTTTGATGGTTATTCATGCGTTTGATTTTAATTGTTTAAAAAGCCCTTGCACAAAATCTCGCGCTGCCTATAATGCGCATCCACTGACACGGCAGACAGCGTTAAGCCGCCTGATGTGACAGCTCATCAATAAGTTTACTGATTGATGAGCGTTGAGAAAGTTTGTAAAAACTCCTTGACGCACAATGGGAAATGCGTAGAATACGCAGCCCTAGCCACCTGGAAGCATTTGATGCTCAGTGTGGTACTCAGATTCTCTGATGAGATTGAGTTGCTCTTTAACAATATAAAACAAGAAATCTGTGTGGACACTCACAGGTGTTGAGTTAATCGAAACTGCTTAGCCTTCGGGTTGGCAGTCAAAAATTTAAATCAATGTAACAATGAGTGTTCATAGCAATATGTACAGTTTGTTTCTGCTTCCTTTATAAGGATGTGGAAACAAAAAAATCAGAATTCATTGAGCCGCTGATTGGCTTCTTATTTATAAGAAGTTGAGAAGCAAAAAACTTTAATTGAAGAGTTTGATCATGGCTCAGATTGAACGCTGGCGGCAGGCCTAACACATGCAAGTCGAGCGGCAGCGCAAGGGAGTTTACTTCTGAGGCGGCGAGCGGCGGACGGGTGAGTAATACCTAGGGATCTGCCCAGTCGAGGGGGATAACAGTTGGAAACGACTGCTAATACCGCATACGCCCTACGGGGGAAAGAAGGGGACCTTCGGGCCTTTCGCGATTGGATGAACCTAGGTGGGATTAGCTAGTTGGTGAGGTAATGGCTCACCAAGGCGACGATCCCTAGCTGTTCTGAGAGGATGATCAGCCACACTGGGACTGA
>NZ_FTNN01000015.1 GCF_900156405.1 Shewanella morhuae | reverse complement strand
CAGGGCAACCGCATGAGTGTTCATTAATTAGCCACGCCACTAAATCCAGCATTTAATACCGCTTCTAAGTATGCTGTTTTCATCCAGGCTCGTTTTTGTTTAGCTGGTATGCTTCCTTTTGAAGGTTCGCTTCTAAGCATATTCAATGCGACTTGGCGTAACATAGCCCAATTCTCAGCACCATGGTCTTGATAAATTTGGCAAACATCTTCCCGCATACAAACATCTAACACCCAATGCAGGCTATTTTCTACAGCCCAATGATCACGCACTGCTTCAGCGAGTTGTTGCTCTGTCAGTTCAGCCGAGCTGATATGGTAACGATACATGAGTTCTGGCGCTTTTCCTTTTTGCTGACGAAAGCTCATACTCATACCAAGTGTTTGTAATTGAGGCCATTGTGAGAATTTTTCTGTAAACTGTTTGGCACTTAAGACATGGTAAACTCGCGCTTCGATACGACCATGTTGTTGCTCAAAGCTTAAGCCACCTAGCGGGGCTTTACGTGTCTCAGAAAATGCTGTTTCTACAGCTTTATGCAGATTGCCCTGATTACTTTTTAGCGTAAATAAGTAATCGCCACCTTGCTCGACAATGTGCTCTGCAATGTTAACTTGGCAGCCCATGGCATCAATCGAAACTAAAGCACCTTCAATATCCAGAAGCTTTATTAGCTCTGGGATTGCAGTGATTTCATTAGACTTTTCAGAGGTCTTGACTTGCCCAAGAACGAGTTTGTTTTTACATGCAAACGCATTCACCATATGAATTGTTGATTGTCGGTTTCCACGTTGATAGGAGCCTCTCAATGTCTTGCCGTCTATCGCGATAAGTTGACCTTGCGTTATTTCATGCACGGCTTGCATCCACTTTATGAAACACAGCCTAAATTGCTCGGGATCAATACGTGATATGGTCCTCGCGATGGTGTCATCGACAGGGACACCACCATTTAAATATCCATGCTGTTGAAACCAATCAAGATGACCGTCAGCGTAATCTCGGATCTCGCTCCAACCCTCGGCTCCAGCGATAACACCACACAAGGTAACAAATAAAATATCTTCGAGCGGATAAGTGATTTTAGCCGATTGACGGGTATCGGTGAGCTCGCTGAAAAAGGTTGTGAAGGTTTCAAGGTACATAATTTACTCTCCTAAAAGAGAGTATAAGATCACAGCTAAGCAAGGGCGTCAAACAGATTATGTGTCAACATTATCAGTTCAAAAAACGTTCACGATCTCACCCTGCGCTCTCACTCTAGTTCTTAGAGGCGGTATTTACATATAAGCTAATTATTGTAATCGCACTAAGGTCTTTTTTCGTTTGGGCTCAGTTAAGTATAAAAATTCTTTATAATCGTGAGAGGCATTAATTAGCATCTTGTGTTTATCATTACCTGTAAACAAAACATCTGATGTGCCATCAAGCAGGTTAATATTAACTATTTCATACTTTTCATCTTGATCTAGCTTTAGCACTAAATTGTTATTGTTTATTGAAACACCACTAATATGTTGATCGCCAGTTTGCCATACTTCTTCTATATCAGCATTGTGGTTAAGTCGAAATACTTGTTTATCATTGGAGAAATACACTTGGTCGTGTTCATCTAAATCCATTGAATAACAAACTAGGCGCTCCCCTGTTCCTGTATATGTCGTCAAGCCCAAAGTGTTAAGGTCTAACTTAGCAGGGTGAAAGCTTGTGCCGTCAGCCGCTCGATAGGAAACTAAAATGGCTTCTTCGTATTGGAATGTTTCTTGTAAATAAAACGAATGATGAGGGTGAGGTATCACCTCAAAATCACCATTAGCAAGATTAATACGAAACAACTTGTCTTTACTGGCAGTAATGATCTCTTCGCCACTTTTTGACCAAACTATGCCAAATAGTTCTTCATTATTGGGGTTAGAGAAAACCATGCTCTGTTGACCTTTGTCATACAAGAATAACTGTCTTGAACCATAGCGGTGGGACTCAAAAGCAAACTTAGATGAGTCAGGTGAAAATACGGGTAAGAAGTCGATTGAGGCAGTATCGACAAGTGTCGTAAATTTGTCAGGATCTGTTCTTGTTGAGCTTATGATATCGACATCGATATTGACCAGCTCCATCAATATCTCTTGCCCTGATGGGGTGAAAGTAGCGTCTCGAATGACTTGAAAGTTATCAAAGTTAATACGGGATAGCTGGCCTTGTAGATCAACCGTCAGTAAGTTATCCCTTTTACTGATTAATAAGTGAGTTCCATCTGGGTGCCAACTTAATCCCTGTATTCCATCTTCGATTACAAGCAAGGTTTCTGATTTAGCGTTGCTCAGGTTTAGTAAGTCTACACGGTATTGATTTTGACCCATTTCATAACCTAAGGCGATACGCTCTTTATCCGGTGACAAGGCGTGTACCAGCAGCCAGTCTTGGCCTTGGGAGGCTATTATTACTTGCTTAAATTTAGTCTTTAGATCCACGACAGAGAGTCTAGTTTCATTGGTTTCTTTATTTTTTTCAATAAAATAGATGAGGTTGCTACCAGCCCATTGCAATCTATGACTAGTCACTGAGTACTCATTAAACTCAATAACTTGGATGTAGCCGACAGCATGAAAATTCACCAAGTCTAAATTAAAATAGCCAAGGCTTTGTTGCTCATTATCGTTTTGTATAAATGCTAACGCGCGGTTGTCTGGGCTCCAACCTAAACTGCCATAGTTAGCAGGCTCATCAGTCACTCTGACTTCTCGCCCTGTGTTTAGCTCTTTTAACCATATATGTTGTTTATCATTATCTCCCCGGATAAACGCCAAGTACTCACCATTTGGTGAAACAGATAGATAAGATTCGTTTGCTTCGTTTGAGGTAATAGGCACTAATCGAGAGAAATCGGTTTTAATGCTGGTATCTTTGCTTGTATGCCAAGCCCTAACAAAACTTATCATGGTTATGACGATACAGATTGTTATGGCAGCAGCCAAGGTAACACTCCTGCCAGTAAAGCTTTTAACTATCCCACGCTCATTCTCGATTACCGTACACTCAAGGCAATAGCCCCGTTTAGGGTGAGTAATAATAAGCTGTGGGTTTTTAGAGTCTTCTTTCAATGCTTTTCTGAGTAATGCAATACAACGCTGAACCGAGCTTGGGTTAAAGGTGGAGTTTGGCCACACCGCAGAGAATATCTCCTCCTGACTAACCACTTTGCCTTTTTGAGAATACAAAAACTGCAGTACATCTATGATTTTGGGTTCGACAACTATCTGTGAATCCGTTGATGATATTTTGCATCGTTTCACATCAATATCGAATTGACCTACACGGAACTTATTCAATGGCTTCCTCAAAAAAATCTTTTATAAACATGCGCTAAGGTTTTCTTAAGATAAACTTAAGAGTAAATGCATTGCAGTATGATTGCACAAAATAAATGCTCCATACACTGTTAAATCACCTAGTAAGAAACATGCAGCATATTTTATTTCTGTTAATTATTTTTTGTAGTGCTTTTCTGTTATTTCAGATACAACCCATTTTATCAAAGGAATTATTACCTCTGTTTGGGGGTGGGGCTTCGGTTTGGTCTGCCAGCATGGTTTTTTATCAAGGCATGCTGCTATTGGGTTATCTTTATGCTCACTATCTAAGTCGATTTCAGCTAAAGCAGCAATTGATCATTCATATTGTGTTAGTGCTGATATCTGTGCCTATCACATTTAGCGAACTTGCATTGCCCGTTATTATCTTTTCCCCTGTGTGGTCTGTGATAATCAAGTTGATGTCTCAAGTTGGCTTAGTATTTTTGCTGCTATCTTCAACTAGCGTTTTAATGCAGCGCTGGTATATCCAGACCACTCATAAACCTATTCCCTACCACTGGTATTCGCTGTCTAATTTCGGCTCGCTGCTGGCACTCATTAGTTACCCTTTTGTGTTTGAGGTCTTCTTTTTTATAAACGAGCAAAAGGACTATTGGTTAGCTGGCTTGTACTGTCTCATATTGTTACTACTGGCACTTATATTCACTATTTTGAAGGATAAACATCTCGACTGTTCAGCTTCTAAGTCAGAGCTTAAATCATTGCTTAATGCGCAAAAATTAAGGCCTAAAAAGTACCTTTGGATCATCTTATCTGCGTGTAGCACGGTGATACTAATTGCTACGACACAGATGATAAGCACTAATATTCCTCCTATGCCACTCGTATGGACACTACCTCTCGCCATTTACCTCATCACTTTTTCATTTGCATTCGCATCCGAAAATAGTTATCGACGCGCTCACTGGTCTCCACTGGTTCCATTTGCTGTTTTTGCTGGGTTAATGATGTTTTTTGTTGGTAGCCAATTTAACGCATTAGCGCAATTTTTAATGTATGCGCTAGTGCTGTTCATTTGCTGCATGATCTGCCACGGAGAACTGAGAAAATCAGCCCCAACAGAGGAAGGCTTGACTCAGTTTTATTTGTGTATAGCGTTTGGCGGCGTTATTGGCAGCCTATTTAGTGCATTACTCGCACCTATGATATTTAGCCAGATAACTGAGTATATCGTAGCGCTATCAGTGGTTTTCTCTTTATTCATTTATATTCAACACACTGACGATAAAGCGCGCTCATACCGATATAACGCGAGCATGGCAATATCTATAATCATTTGGGGCTTGTGCTATTTTTACCTCGATAACAGTTTCAATCAATATAACTTGGCGTCAGAAAGAAACTTTTATGGGTACGTAACGGTGAAAGATATTGAGGTCGGCAATATTGCAGAAAGACGCCTAGTCGACGGAACAACGATTCATGGCTCACAGAGCCTAGTTAAGCAAGGTGAACAAACAGGGACTTATTATCATCAAGACACTGGGGTAATTAAGTCGCTTAATACCCTAAAACAACAGGGAGATTTAAATATTGGTATTATTGGTCTCGGTGCAGGAGTATTGGCAAAATTTGCTGACGAAGCAGACAAAATGAGGTTTTATGAACTCAATCCTGCTGTCTATAATATGGCCACTAACTACTTTTCTTACCTTGGTGAGTCGCGCTCAGATATTGAGGTAATACTGGGCGATGGACGAATAACGTTAGCTCAAGAAGTCAAAGATGGTGACCTCTTAATGAATGGGTTAGTTATTGACGCGTTTTCAAGTGATGTTATTCCAGCCCATTTGTTAACGCAAGAAGCCTTCGAGATTTATTGGCGACGGATGATAAAAGATGGAGTGTTAATTATCCACACATCAAATAACCACATAGATCTTATGCCGGTGCTGCACGCTCATAGCTCGAAATTTAACAAGTCATTAGTTAAATTTAAATATCAAGGCAATCCAGCTACTGTCCCTAGCTCTATGTGGGTAGCTATGACGAGTAACCAACAATTTCTGGATTCAATAGCTCCCGACAGCCTGCCTAGTCAAACTTTCCCCAAAGAAGATTACGTTATTTGGACAGATCAAAAAAACAGCCTTTTGCCACTATTAAAACTTTAAAACACAAGGCCGAGTAATACCTATTTAATAGGCCTGTGAATATACTGTTAGGGTTAACATAGATATGGCGTTAGATTTTAAGAGCTAGATAATTACCTAAATATATGAGATGAGCCTCATACACTGAAGCTTAAATGCTTAAGCTCCAGTGTATGAACTGGCCCTAATCCATTAGTTATATATAGTGTTGCCACAGGAGGTTGGTTACGTTGCTCGCTCACACCAATCACGTAGACAGCTAAGCTCGTGGGGTCCACTCACTTGCTGCCTAATGGTAACTTCAATGACTTTGGGTATAGCGGGGCTAGCGGCGACTCAGCCTAACATGATCAGCAATAGGCGCTGGCGCCTACTGAGCAAAGCTTCTTTTTACAGACTTTACCTCGCCTGAATTTCACGCAGCCCTTCATGCTTGTAGCCATGCTTACCGATAGCTATCTCACTTCCATGTAAACTACAAACTACAAACAACAAACTACGGCAGCAGAAATAGCCCTTGGGTTTATGGGCAGATTTATTGCTGTTTTAAGTGGCCTACAGTGGCGATGAATTTGTTGTAAAGGCTGATAGTTTGCTCGCTTTTTATGGTCATGCCATGTTCAGCGTCAGCAATTACGTAGAGTGCTTTACTTGGGCTGAGTACGGCGGCGTTAAAGATAGCTTGGGAAGCGCTGACGGGAGTGACTGTGTCGTCTCTGCCAACCAGCACTAATAAGGCGTGTTGATAGTGCGCAATGGGTTGCAGGTTATTAATCTGTTGAAGCTCGGCATCAAGCGTAATGCTGGTAAAGGGTTTTGCCCAGAAAGGCACTAAGTTGTCGACTAACTCAGGCACTGTGCTGATGGCGCTATCGAGTACTAAGCCATCGATATCGCGTTCATTAGCAAGCTGTGTTGCTAACAGCGATCCCATAGACAATCCATGCACGATTAGCGGCAAGTCGCTTGGAAGTGTCGCTTTGGCAAAATCCACTACTGCTAGCGCATCGGATTTGAGCGCATCGATGCTTAAGTGGGTGGATTTCTCACTGAGGCCGCTACCCCGATAATCGAACCAAATGAGATTGGCGGGTAAATAGGCGAATTCCTCTAGGATCTTATGGGTTTTACTGATGGTCATGCCATTGCCGCCATAAAACACGATATTAGCTTGTGCAGCTGGCTGAATAAGCTGGACGCCGTGGAGTGTTATGTCATCGAGGGTTTTTAGGCTGACCTCAGTTATTACTGCGTTAGGGGCTATATCCCGTAATGTTGCATTCATCTCTGCTAGCGGCGGTAACGTGTCTTGCACATCACTTTGATAGATGAATGAGCTGGGGTGATGTGCTGTGTCGCGCAGCCGCTGAGGAATATTACCAGCAGCAGTGTTAGCTGTTTCATGGGGCGATTTCCTTGCCTGAATGTAGATTTGATTGTAGTGGTGTTGGACTTATCGTTACGGTTAACGTAGTGCGCTACGTCAGTAGACGAAGATGATATTGGGCAGATGCAAAATCGACATGCTAAGTCAGCTTAACGTAATGAAAAATAAGCATGAAAAAGTACGTGCTGAATATAAAAGTAACAAATAATGGGGGTGATTTTTAATTGCTGCAATAGGCCATTAGTCGTAACTTGCTGTCGGCTTGTGGCAATGGCTCGATTTGTGGCAGTAGCTCGGCATTGGGATCGCTTTGCTTATATGTGCTGATTTATTCGCAACCCAGATGGCGGCCTTGGTCGCTGGGTGTTTATGGCCAGTATGGTTTCTCTACTGTGACTTTTTACTTTCTGTTTTTAAAACCAGCAGTCTAACAATCTATGCACTTAAGCTATGCATTAAAGAATCGCACTAAAAAAATCGCCGCTAGGCGGCGATCTTCTTAGTCGTTTACAGGTGTTAATCGGCTTAGTTGCGCACTAAATCCAATTCTTTGATTAAGTTATCGGCGTGGTCAACTTCGTCCATCATCCACAAAATGTAGCGGATATCCACGTGTACTGCACGGGTGATGGTGGGGTTGAAGAACCAATCTTTGGTGATGGCTTCATAGGTTGAATCGAAGTTTAAACCGACTAACTCGCCTTTGCCGTTAAACACTGGCGAGCCTGAGTTGCCGCCTGTGGTGTCGACGCTGGATAAAAAGTTAACCGGTACTGAGTTAAACTCTGCGGGTTTATCTAGGCAAGAGAACAAGCTGCAAATCCAACCGCTCGGATCTTGATAAACCGATTTGACTAAGTGATCGCCAAAGCGTTGCTCTTTAATCGCATCGAGTAATTTTTTCGGCGCGTTATAGGGTGCAACACCTGTGTGTTTCGCGACTATGCCATCTAGACGAGTGAATGGCTGCTTATAGAGCGCATCGCGGGACTGATAGCCATCGACCATACCATAACTGATGCGCAGCGTACCGTTAGCGTCAGGATAGACTGGCCAGTTATTCGCTTTATAGTATTTAATCATGGCTGCCATATAATCAGGGCGAGCGCTAGACAGTTTGCCATCTAAGATTTTTTCTGACTTTTCCTGAGCCATATTGGTGTCATAAAGCGCGACTGCTAAACGGATAAAGGGATCGGTACTGGTTTCAAAAGCGTTAGCATCGGCATCCATCCATGTCAGCCTTTGCGCTTGGTCTGTAAGGGTAGTGAGTGAGTACAAACCATCAAGTTTTACCGCGAGATCTCTATCTTTATTATTGATATCCAACATTTGATCGAGTGCTGCCACGCGATTCGATTGGCCAAGATAAGCCATCAAATCCTGTAGCCAGAGCGTTTTATCGACTTTGACATCAAAACTCGAATCGATACGTTTAAGACGTGAGCTTAACATCGCTATATCACGCTCTTGGTAGCCTTGCTCACGCTCGGCATCGGGCTTTTGTTTTTCTTTTGCAAGACGGTAAAGATTATTCGCTGCGCTTAACAGGGTGCTCGATTGGGCATTGGTAAAGTAATAGTTACTTTGAAATGCTTGCTGTTGCTGGGCGAGTAACACGTCTAACTCAGCGATGAGATTTTGATTTAGCTCAGGATTTTGTTTCAGCCACGCGAGAAAGTTATCCTCACGACTTTGTTTAATCCCCACAATATCCGTAGCTTTAAAGCCCGCCAGCAGACCATTGAGTTTCTTCATCCTATTAGCCATAGAAGCCATGTTGCCCGCGTACTTTATGGCGATATCGGCATCTTGTTGTCCCATCGCTGTAATTGTATCAATTTGTAGTTGATAGCGTTTAGCTTGAGTTGGATATAACCAATGACTGGCAAACTTAAGTTCACTGGTCAGGTTATAGCGACTGGTTGAGCCCGGATAACCTGCTATGAACACGCCGTCACCGGCTTTTACGCCATCAGCATTCACTTTAAGGTAACTCTTTGGCTTATAGGGGATATTGTCATCACTATAGGCCGCGGGTTGGCCGTCTTTGCCTACATAGGCGCGTAAGAAGGCGAAATCACCAGAATGGCGCGGATATTCATAGTTATCGATATCGCCACCAAACCCGCCGATACTTTTGGGTGGTGCATAAACTAAACGCACATCGCGGATCATTAACTGTTTAATTAAATAGTATTCTAAGCCGTTATGAAAACTGCGAACATTACAGCGATAGTTATCATCCGCTTCACAACTCTTAATCAGCGCTTTGCTGTGATTTTGAATGTCTTCGTAACGCGTTAACGGATCTTGGCTGAGATCTTTCATGATGCCGGCAGTGACATCTGTAACTGCTTCAGTAATATATAAACGCTCGTTAGGACCGGCCGAAGGTTCCTTGTCCATTGATGTGGCTAAAAAGCCTTGTTCTAGATAGTTATGTTCTGTCTTGGTGTTATATTGTATCGCCTTGTAGGCACAATGATGGTTTGTCACAACTAGCCCTTGGGGCGAGACAAAACTGGCGGTACAATAGCCCAGTCCTACAACGGCATTCATAGGGTAACGTGTCAGATCGGCCAATTGTTCTGCTGGAATATCGATTCCACGTTCACTGAGTTTGTCTGCAATTGAAGGCATTTGATAAGGTTGCCATTGTCCTTCGTCGGCGGCTGCTATGCCGGATGTCAGTGCTAGGGCCGCAACCAATGCAATACGCATGTTCTTTCCTTATTGATTTTTTAGAGTGTCCGTTGGAATGAAATAACAGGTAAGTGTAAACATCCTGTTTGCTTGACGCGGGTTTTATATCATATTTTGTTAAGTTGTTGGAAATCGGGAGCGTTAATGTCACAACAAGGTGCTTTTAAGCCTAAAAGTAAGCCAAGAGATTTGCAGCTAGATGGACTCAAGCTGCCACCGCATTCAATTGAGGCTGAACAATCGGTATTAGGCGGCTTGATGTTAGATGCCGAAGCGTGGGATCGGGTGGCTGAGGCCGTAGTCAAAGAGGACTTTTACTCCCGCTCACACAAGATGATTTTTGCTGCCATGCACCGCTTGGTTGAACAAGGGCAACCAATCGATTTGATCACGGTTTCTGAGCAATTAGAAGTTGAAAATCAATTAGAGGATGCCGGAGGCTTTGCCTATTTAGGTGAGATTGCTAAAAATACGCCGAGTGCAGGTAATATTTTATCCTACGCTGAAATTGTGCGTGAGCGCGCTGTTGTACGTGACATGATCCGCGTAGCACATGAAATTGCCGATGCAGGCTACAATCCTGAAGGTCGCGACTCGAGTGAGTTACTCGACCTAGCCGAAAGTAAAGTTTTTAAAATTGCTGAAATGCGTACCAATGTTAACGAAGGTCCTGAGGACATTAAAACGATCCTCGAAAAGACCGTCGATAAGATTGAGCAACTTTACAATAATCCCCATAACGGCGTGACGGGTGTCTCGAGCGGCTTTAATGATCTCGATAAAATGACCGCAGGTTTCCAAGCGGGTGATTTAGTGATTGTTGCCGCGCGTCCTTCTATGGGTAAAACTACCTTCGCGATGAACCTATGCGAACAAGCGGCAATGAATGAAGATAAACCAGTGCTTATTTTCAGCCTCGAGATGCCATCAGAACAGATTATGATGCGTATGTTGGCTTCTTTGGGCCGCGTTGACCAAACTAAAATACGTACTGGTCAACTTGATGACGAGGATTGGGCGCGAGTTTCATCGACCATGGGCATTATGCTTGAGCAAGGTAAAATGTATATCGATGATGGCTCAGGGTTAACGCCAACTGAAGTCCGTAGCCGTGCGCGTCGTATCGCTCGTGAATACGGTGGTTTATCGATGATCATGATAGATTACCTGCAGCTAATGCAGGTACCCGCCTTGAAAGATAACCGTACTCTAGAAATCTCGGAAATTTCGCGCTCCTTAAAAGCGTTAGCTAAAGAGTTAGAAATTCCTATTATTGCACTATCGCAGCTCAACCGCTCACTCGAGCAACGTGCTGATAAACGGCCAGTAAACTCGGATTTGCGTGAATCGGGCGCTATCGAGCAGGATGCCGATCTCATCATGTTTATTTATCGCGATGAAGTGTATAACAACGATTCTCAAGACAAAGGCACCGCTGAAATCATTATTGGTAAGCAGCGTAACGGCCCTATTGGTCGGGTGCGATTAACTTTCCAAGGACAGTTTTCACGCTTCGACAATTATGCGGGTCCACAGTTTGAAGAAGATTAAGTTTTTTAGAAAATGAGAATCAGCATTAGATTTACGCTTGCAGAAGGCTGACAGTGCTGATGTATTGTTTTTATTGTTCGTGACTTTTTATTTCCTGAGTAAACAAGGTAAATTTTGAACCCTTTTCCCCGTGCAGAAATTAGCAGTAGTGCACTGCAAACCAATCTTGCTGCGTTGCGTCAACAGGCACCTGCAAGTCGTGTTATGGCTGTTGTTAAAGCGAACGGTTATGGTCATGGATTATTAAATGTTGCCCATTGTTTAGTGGGTGCCGATGGCTTTGGTCTAGCACGATTAGATGAAGCATTAGAGTTACGAGCGGGCGGTGTTAAGGCTCGTTTATTATTGCTTGAAGGTTTTTTTCGTGCAACCGATCTCCCTTTGCTGGTCGAGCATGATATCGACACCGTAGTGCATCATGAGTCCCAGCTTGCAATGTTAGAACAAACTGAGCTGGCAAAACCGGTCACTGTTTGGTTAAAAATAGATTCAGGCATGCACCGTTTAGGCTTTATACCCGAGCAGTTTACAAAAGTTTATGATCGCTTAATGGCGTGCCGCAATGTCGCAAAACCGATTCATTTGATGACGCATTTTGCTTGTGCCGATGAGCCCGGTAATAACTATACCGCTGTACAGATGGCGGCTTTTAATACATTAACGGCAGGTTTGCCAGGGTTTAGAACCTTAGCTAATTCAGCGGGCGCACTCTATTGGCCTCAAAGCCAAGGCGATTGGATTCGTCCCGGTATTGCGCTTTACGGCGTGTCACCTGTCACTGGTGATTGCGGGGCTAATCATGGGCTCGTACCCGCGATGGAGTTAGTGTCGCAGTTAATTGCGGTGCGTGAGCATAAAGCGAATCAACCCGCTGGTTACGGTTGTTTCTGGACCGCAAAACAAGATACCCGCTTAGGTATAGTCGCGATTGGTTATGGCGATGGTTATCCACGTAATGCCCCAGAAGGCACGCCTGTGTGGATTAATGGTCGACGAGTACCAATTGTAGGTCGTGTATCTATGGATATGTTAACGGTCGACTTAGGCCTGGATGCACAAGATAAGGTAGGCGATAGCGCTCTACTATGGGGTAAGGCACTTCCTGTGGAAGAAGTCGCCGAGCACATAGGCACTATCGCTTATGAACTTGTTACTAAGCTCACGCCAAGGGTGTCTGTGTGCTTAGCGTAATCCATAATCTTGCGATGATGAATAAACGTTAAATTACAAAAACGGTGTGTTGAACACCGTTTTTGTTTTAGCTGTATTGAAATGCATTATTACGGCTAATAAAAATTCCGTTATTTTTCAAAGCAAATTTCAATATAAGCGGCTCCATGTGGGCTTGTGAATGGCATAATAATTTTAGTGCCGCTGGCTTTGTGGGAAATGGTATGGCCTTTTCCAGATACCACCATAGGGGTGGCCATTTCAAACTCATAGCCTTTTTGCCCCAATAAGTTTTTTGCGCCGCCCGTGACCATATTGGTTATTTCACCGACTAAATCAGTCACTTCGTCGTTAATCTTCCCTGGGTTTTCACCGAGCATATTCTGCATAATTTGCAGGACCAGCTTTTGTTCAAATGTAATCGACAGTGACCCTTTAGTTTGAGGGCCTACGAGGCCGATTAAGCCTGACACATCTCCTTTTGCTAAATTATCTGATTTGATCTGGGGCTTGCCCGGTGTCAAATCCATGCTCGCCATGGTCGAAAGAACATTAAGCAGAGATTGAAGAAAAGGGTTTATAAAATTGACGTTCATGCCTAAGTTTGTCCTCTTGTGAGCCTAAATCATGGCGTGATGACATGTACAAGGCTATTAGAAAAGTTGCTTACCAGCAGCAATCTTGATTACAGTCTATAGCTTAGATGAGACCACTATAAATGTGAGGCTAGTTTATAGGTATTTAATCATTTATCCGAGGTTTGCGTAGTCAAACATCAATAAAACTGTGTAATAGAGCCATTTTCTTCGTTTAATCTTCAAAGCCCCATTAATAATGGCGCATGTGTACCTATGCTGCAAAGTTTTTTGCTTTTATACGCTGTTAGCCGTCAATTGATATTATCACCACCAATTTTTTGATTATCTTGGCAAGTGTTGTTAGATAAATGAAGCGTGTCATTATGTATAGCAAGCATTTTTTATTTCACACAAATACTTAACTGATTAATTTAATTGGATATTGATCTGGAATAAAATCTATAATCTTGTCAGTACAATAAAAGTGCGAGTGTTACAGCTTTAATTAATTGGTAATACAAATGATAATAGTTATTGATCACCTTGCAATATTTCCTTATATTAGCGACCGATAAATGCGTGACATTGCTCACGGCAATAACTAACTCTATCGCGATAGGAATGTTTCTTGATGAAAATGGCTCAACGTCGTAATGGTCGAGTTCGACTCGGCGCTCATATGCTGGGATCGTTAACTTTAGGGATGGCAGTTTCTGCTGCTTCAGCTATGGCAGCAGACCAACCAACACCTAAAACAGATAAAAAAGTCGAACATATTGAAGTTAACGGCGAGTATCTGGGCTATAACACTCGTAAAGTGCAATCAGGGAAATTCACTGAAGATTTACTGAATAGTGCTAAAACTATCACAGTTATAAACCAAGATCTTATCAAAGACATGGGTGCGCAAACTTTTACTGATGCATTGCGTGCAACACCTGGTATTAGCCTTGGCACTGGCGAGGGTGGTAACCCTTATGGTGATAGGCCTTTTATTCGTGGTTACGATGCGCAGTCATCGACCTTTATTAATGGTATGCGTGATGTGGGTTCGCAAAGCCGTGAAACGTTCAACATAGAACAAATTGAGGTGCTAAAAGGCCCTAGTTCTGTGTATAGCGGTCGCGGCGCGGTAGGTGGCAGTATCAATATTGTTACTAAAAAAGCCAATGCTGAAGATGCAATAAACTTAGACTTAGCCGTGGGTACAGATTCGTTAACTCGCGCTAGCTTAGATATTAACCGCGTCATTGCCGATGAAGCTGCGGTGCGCCTCAATGTGATGGCCCATGATGCTGACACGCCAGGACGTAATGAGGTCTCTGGTAATCGTTGGGGGGTTGCGCCTTCAGTGACTTTTGGTTTGACGACACCGACTAAGGTGACGTTAGAATATTATCACTTTGAAAATCACGATGTACCTGACTATGGCATCCCTTACGATCAAAGTAAGGGTCAGCCAGTTGATGTTAATCCCGATAATTTTTATGGTTTGTTGTCGCGCGATTTTCGAGACAACACGGACGACACGGCTTCAGTGTTAATAAGTCATGATTTCAACAATGATTTTCAGTTTACTTCTACCTCAGTTTATAGCCGCAACACTAACGATTATATTGTTACTAACCCTGATGACACGGCGGGCAACGTTGTTAATGGTAATGTGTGGCGCAATACTAAATCACGTAATTCCGAGACGAAAAGTCTGGCGACTCAGTTGCAATTAGCTGGTGAGGCGAAGTTAGCGGGTATGCCAAATCGTTTTGCTGTTGGCGCCGAGTTCAGTAATGAGCGTACTAGTAACCAGCCTTATGTCGTTGATACTGGCAATGGCCGTAATGGCGGCTGCACGGCTGAAATGATTGCGAGTTATAACTGTACCTCGTTAACTAACCCTAACCCGCATGATCCTTGGGTCGGCTCTATCACTAAAGGTGTCGTGACTGAAACAGAAACCGACACCAGTTCACTGTATGCTTTTAATACGATTGAATTAAGCGATGCATGGATGGTAAACGGTGGTATTCGTTGGGATGATTTCAGAACAGAATCTGATAACGGCACCACAGCGCTATCCAATGAGGATGACTTCCTTAATTATCAATTATCAGTGCTATATAAACCGACCATTAATGGCAGTATTTATGCGGCTTGGGGTACATCTTCTAACCCACCGGGTACTTCTAATGGCGATGGTGCAGACGGTTTAGCCACAGCGAACCAAGATTTAAAACCTGAAGATACCGAAAGCTATGAGCTCGGCGTAAAATGGGATTTATTCAGTGGCCGCTTGTCACTCACCAGCTCAATTTTCCAAATTGAGAAAAATAATGCTCGTGTTGCGACCGAAGCTGGACGTGGTGCACCGCAGGAAAACGTGGGTAAACAAAACGTCAAAGGTTTTGAATTTGGTTTCTCAGGTGATTTTACCGATGAATGGCATGGTTTTGGTGGTTACACTTACTTAGATGCAACCTTAGAAAGCAACGGTTTTAATATGGAATATGATGGTAATCGTTTCCCTAATACCGCGAAAAACAGCGTTAGTTTGTTTACGACCTATGACATAACTGAGGCATTTAATTTAGGTGGTGGTGCGTATTACATGGGCGAAGTTTATGGTAATACGGCCAATACGCTATCAATCCCATCTTACTGGCGTTTTGATGCAGTATCATCTTACAAAATGAACGAGTTTTTGACCCTACGTTTGAATGTACAAAACTTAACGGATGAGCGTTATTACGATAAAGCTTATTCAGCACATTTTGCGAATATGGCGCCAGGACGTTTAGTTATGCTAAGTGCCGATATGCATTTTTAATGTTGGAATTGCGCTAATGTTATGGCAGCCTTCGGGCTGCCTTTTATGTTTATAATCCTTATCAATCACGTAAACCCGTGTATTTTAGTGTAATGGAATAATGAGATGCTTATTGAAATCCCTGATGTTTTTTCTAAACAAGAAGTCAGTCAACTACGTGAACAATTAGATGCCCGCCGTTGGGTAGACGGTAATCAAACCTCGGGGGCGATGGCGAGCACTCGTAAGCGTAATCAACAGTTAGATAAGGACGATCCAGTTGCGGTAGAGATAGGTCAGCAAATTATGGAAAGGCTACTTGCGCATCCATTATTTATCTCTGCAGCATTGCCATTGCAATTTTACCCACCGTTGTTTAATCGATATCAAGGCGGTGAAACCTTTGGATATCATATAGATAATGCTATCCGCTCGACCCCTGATGGGATGATCCGTACCGATTTGTCTGCGACTTTATTTCTCAGTGAACCAGAAAGCTATCAGGGCGGCGAATTGGTTATCCAAGATACTTACGGCCAACAAAGCATAAAATTATCTGCGGGTTCATTAGTGCTTTATCCATCTACCAGCCTGCATCAGGTCACGCCAGTCCTGTCGGGTGAGCGTACCGCTGCCTTTATGTGGTTGCAAAGTATGGTTCGTGATGAAGGCCAGCGCCGCTTGCTATTTCAACTTGATCAATCGATTCAAACACTCACGGCTCAGCAGGTTGCAGAACAAGAGTTGTTTAACCTGACGGGTGTGTATCACAATTTATTGAGGCGCTGGAGTGAGCTGTAAATGGACGTTCACACATTAGATAAATTTGGCATAATAGCCGCTAGTTTTGGGCGGTTATTACTATGAGTTTTGAATCGGCATTTTCCCTGATGAGATATTCGCTGACAAACTGATATTTTTATAAAGTACAAATAGTTAAAGTTGACCTACTTACAAGGCTAACTGTATTGACACGGATGCGTACTCATCAAAAGGTACGATTTTTATATTTATGGAGGTAACACATGTTCGTAGGATTAACTCTTTTTTCTGCTTTGTTTCCACTCGCCGTATTTATTGGTGTGATTATATTTGCTGTAAAGTTGATTGGTCGTTTAAAAGACATTTCAGAGTCTCAAAAGTCCATTGCTGACTCGCACACTCAATTAGTTAAGTTACTCATAAGTAATCAACAGAAAAGCGATTCATCAGGCGTGTAGGACAACATTAGACTCTGTACGTAAGATGCTTTGCTTTAACTGTTTTCCCTTATCAATTAATTCTACCAATATTACACTTGAACATAGAGTTAGTCGCATTAATCTAGTCTTTTCTGTGATAAGTAAGTCAGCATGAGTCATTGAAATTTAAAGCAATTATCTTTTTAGTTATCACTCGGTAGTGAGAGTTTTAGAGGATTTATTTTGATTTTTTGTTCCAAACAAATCTACGTTAATGATGTGTTATAATCACATTGCCTCACCAACCTGGTGTTTGGTAATCGTGCTTTGCCCTGTGTATAATGCCTTGGCGTTTTACTTCACATAGACGACAAGTGACGACAAGACATTGATGGTGAATTATCCTGCCAGCCTTTTCACGTTTTTGAACGCGAAATAACGCCATCGATGAGATTCTATAATCTGCAGCGTCCAAGCTATTGTGATTCCCTCTTAGTTCCCCTGAATAAGGTAGAACATCCTAAACGTGTAAAAACAGCCAGTAAGAATATTATTTAGTCGGATTATAATGAATTTAAATAAAGCCCAGCAACACCAAGGTTTAGCGCCTAAAACCCTCGATCGCACCTTTTCCATTGCGCCCATGCTGGATTGGACAGATCGCCATTATCGTTATTTTGCGCGTTTGATGTCGGCTAATGCATTGTTATATACAGAAATGGTGACTACTGGGGCGATATTGCATGGTCGCGGTGATTATTTAGCGTATAACCAAGAAGAACATCCTTTGGCGTTGCAGCTAGGTGGCTCTAATCCTGTTGATTTAGCGCGCTGCGCTAAACTAGCGGCTGAGCGTGGTTATGATGAAGTGAATCTCAATGTCGGTTGCCCTTCCGATCGTGTGCAGAATGGCCGTTTTGGCGCTTGCTTGATGGCCGAACCTGAGCTGGTGGCTGAATGCGTCGATGCCATGAAGCAGGTCGTTGATATTCCTATTACAGTTAAAACGCGTATTGGAATTGATGAGCAAGATAGTTACGAGTTTCTTACGCAGTTTATTGATGTTGTTAGCGCAAAAGGTTGTACGGATTTTACTATTCACGCACGTAAAGCTTGGCTTCAGGGCTTGAGTCCGAAGGAGAATCGTGAGATCCCGCCGCTTGATTATGCGCGCGTATATCAACTTAAGCGTGATTATCCCGCGCTTAATATTGGTATTAATGGCGGTGTTACCACACTTGAGCAAGCGCAAACCCATTTGGCGCAACTTGATGGGGTGATGATGGGGCGTGAGGCTTACCAGAATCCCTATATTCTGGCGCAGGTGGATCAAATATTGTGTGGCAGCCAACAGGCGGTAATAAGCCGTGAAGATGTCATTGAGGCTATGTTGCCTTATATCGAAGCACATTTGCAGTCGGGTGGCCGGCTCAATCACATTACTCGGCATATGATTGGGTTATTCCAAGGTTTACCAGGTGCCCGCGCATGGCGTCGTTATTTGAGTGAAAATGCCCATAAAAATGGTGCAGGCATTGAAGTGGTAAAACAAGCATTTCAGAATATTCAAGCTGAAATGGCAGTGTAGTTTTTCTTATGTTAAAAAATGGTGAGATTTACTAAGTTGAATAGTATTTTTCACCACTTACATTTTATTAATCCATTCCTTTATCTCTCATCACTTACATTTTTAATTTTAATTTAATAAAAATCATATGCTTAGTGTTAATCTATAAGTTGGCATGCAGTTTGTAATACTCCTTTCGTCAAGTAAATTAATCGAAAGGGATGCCATCATGTTTACATTAACCATTAAAAAAACAGTGCAAGTGAGTGTGTTACTCGGTGCGTTATTCGGAAGCGTTGCAGTACAAGCAGAAGCTACAACAATGTCGGATGTTGCTGGAGCTATTGAACAAACATTAACCAAGCAAACACAAGAGTTACTCGTCAGCGCTAAGCGTGAGTTAGTGTTATCGCTACATACTCAGCTTGCAGAAACTATTTATGATTTTAATAGTCAACTTGGCTTAAATGCTGAACATACAAGTGAGTCGGTGAGTGCTGATGAATATAGTGCTAATTAAGGGAAGCGCAGATGTGGTTTACCTGTAATGACTTTGCTGCTGTTATTTATAATCAATCTTATGTTGTTTGCAGATGATGTTATTTATGGATTTCAGTGGCACAGGATGAGTGCTTGTAAATTAATGATTCACTGAGCCGAGGTGTTAGATGAAGCAAATTAAAATACGTCTGCAAAACCCCAAACGATTAGTGTGTGGCGTTGCCGCTGATTTGGCATCAAAGTTTGGTTGGTCTTGCTTTTTGACCCGCGTGGTGTGGGCTGGTGTAACGGTATTTATGCCAGGAATGAGTTTATTGATTTACTTTGTTTTAGCTTTGTTAGCGGATCAATGGAAAAGGTCAGTTTAAGCTTATTCAACGGACTTATATTTGATGAGCGGAGTGACTTATCTTGATTTTAAGGCCAAATTTTATTAACAAGAGGGCACTTTGACCCTCATGTGAAATGTATATTGCTTACAGACTACTTTTTCAAAAAAGCCTGAAATCTGCTTTTAGCTTCATCACTTTTTAGCCTAGCGCTAAATTGCTCTAATTCTTGATGCATTTGGTGTTGTACGCGGTTTTTATGTGGACGCATGAGTTGACGAGTAATTTGCAGTGCCTGTGGTGGTTGATTCGCCAGTTTTTTTGCCTGCGATAGCGCATAACTGAATAACTCTTCATCAGCCACTATTTCGTTGATCATATTAAGTCTGTGAGCCGTCTGGGCGTTAAAACTTTCACCGAGCAACAGCAGCTCTGCTGCTTTTTGATAACCAACAAGTTCTGGTAGCAGTAAACTTGCCCCGGCTTCTGGCACCAGAGCCAAGTTAACAAATGGTAGTTGGAACTTAGCAGTGCTATCTGCGTACACTAAATCGCAATGCAATAGCACGGTTGTACCTATACCAACAGCAGCGCCAGAAACAGCAGCGACAAGCGGTTTTTTGAGCTCCAGTAGACAAAATAGAAAACGTACCGCTGGGTGGTTTGGTCCTAAGTCACTATTTTTCAAAAAGTCTGCAATATCATTGCCTGAAGTAAAGCAATTATTTTTGCCATATAACATAAAGGCACGAATGTCGTTGTCTGCTTCACCTTCGATCAGGTATTCTGTCAGTTGTTTATACATATTAAGATCAAATGCATTGCGTTTATCAGGGCGATTAAAGCTGATAATGCGTACGCCCTGATCATCCTGGACCTGTATATGACTCATGGGTTGTTTCCTTTACGACGACATTGGGTAAACATGGAGTTTAAGACATTGAAACCAATATTCAAACAGCTGTTTAATTGCCTAGTTTTATCTTTTGCATCATTCTCAGCGTTGGCGAGTGTAGTGCTGACGGAAGGTCACGTACGTGCCATGCCAGATACCGTGCCAAATACTGCAGCCTACTTTACGCTTGAAAACCACACAGATAAAGCGGTTCGTCTAATTGCTGCGAGTTCCAATGTGGCTAAAGATGTCCAATTACACACGATAATTGAAGACCAAGGCATGGTAAAAATGCGCCATGTTGAAGGCTTTGATATTCCATCCCATGGTGCATTAACGTTAATGCCGTCTAAAGATCATGTCATGTTGCTTGGTTTAAAAGCGCCTTTAGTATTGGGGCAACAAGTTGAACTACAATTAGAGTTCGACGATGGCGAAAAAATGGTGATTACATTGCCTGTAACTAAACAAGCTGATATCGCCGCAGAGCAAGAGCATCATCACCATCATTAAGGAGTAGCTTGATGCAAATTACATGGAAAAAAGTTGCCGGTGTCGGTTTATTTTTAGTGCTTATTGGCTATGGCGTGAGTGTATGGTGGAGTATCGAACCCGATCCTATCAACCCTCAGCAGTTGATAGCTAGCGATAAGAATGTGGTCGGATACGCAACAACAACCTCACTTATTCTCACCATCGAAAACCTGCTTGATAAACAAGGTGGTTGGTTATCAAACGATGTGATGCCACCCTCTGTCTTTATGGATAATATGCCCGCTTTTGAATATGGCGCATTAGAGCAAGCCCGTGATTTAGCCTTGATTATGCGTAAAGAGTTTAGTCGTTCGCAGTCACAATCTGCCGCAGATAAAGATTTAGGTGAAGCCCAATCTAAACTCAATATCGATCATACCAGCTGGCTAGTCCCGAGCGCTGAAAGCGAATACCGTAATGCGATAAAATTATTGAAGCTATATCGTGTCCGCATGATGGACCCCAATAACCAAGATGCGCAGTTTTATGCCCGTGCCGATAACCTTAATGAATGGTTGAAAGAAGTACAAAAGCGCCTTGGTAGTATGTCGCAGCGTTTATCTGCCAGTGTGGGACAAGAGCGTTTAAATACCGACTTAGCTGGCGATAATGCTGCCCGTCAATCTACGCCTAACTTAGCAAGTCATCAAATTAAAACCAGTTGGTGGAAGATTGATGATGTCTTCTATGAAAGCCGAGGTGCTTCATGGGCGTTACTCAACTTTATGCGTGCTGTAGAAGTCGATTTTGCAGACGTACTGAAGAAAAAAAATGCTGAAGTAAGTCTAAGACAGATCATTCGTGAACTAGAGGCAACTCAGCAAACAGTTTGGAGCCCCATTGTCCTTAATGGCAACGGTTTTGGCTTAGTCGCTAATCATTCATTGGTTATGGCTAACTATGTATCCCGTGCGAATGCCGCGGTGATTGATTTAACGAATTTGCTATCTCAAGGTTAATTATGAAAAAAACTCTTCTCGTTAGTGCGATACTCGGATGTTGTATTGCTACGTCTGCCCAAGCGGCGACCGTACTCGGCTTTAAAGTGGGTGGTGATTATTGGTATGCTGATACTAATGGTACCTTTGCTGATAAAGGCCAACCGCAACAAGACTTTAATTATAGTTCATCTGCACAGGGGAGCTATTGGGTTGCGCTTGAGCATCCCATTCCATTTATCCCTAATATTAAAATCCGTGAAAATAGCCTAGATCAAAAAGGTGACTCTGCTAATTCGAGTGTGACGGCTTTTACCGATCTGAGTAACACGGATTTCGTGTTGTATTACGAAATATTGGACAATGACATAGTGTCATTGGACCTGGGTGCTGCTTATAAATTAATGCATGGTTCATTTAGGGTGCAAGATGCGGTTCCTCCAAAAGAGAAAGATATCGATGATGGTATCATCATGGGTTACGCCAGTGGTGAAGTGGGGATTCCTGGCATAGGTTTGTTTGGTTTTGCAGATTTGATGGTTGGCGCGAGCGAATCGAGTGTCTATGACTATGCTGTTGGTCTTGGCTGGGAGTTTGACGGGGTGACTGTTGATACACGCGTTCGTGTGGGTTATCGTGAGTTTCTATTTGACGTGAGCAATTTCTCGGGTGTGAGTGCAGATACTACATTTAAAGGATACTTTGCGGGTGTAGAAATCGACTTCTAATCCTTTACGTTAGGATTGAGACATAAAAAAACCGCCAATCGGCGGTTTTTTTATGTCTCTAAAATAAGTCTCAAAGCAAGTTTTAATATCGAGAGCGATATTACTCTGCTTTTAAACCATTATTGATAGCAATGACATCATCTTCATTCAAGGTGCCGGCAGCTTGCTTTAGCGCCACAATCGAATTGATGTAACTGTAGCGAGCATCTGACAATTTACGTTTTGAATCGTACAAGTCACGGGTACGATTTAATACGTCAACGATAGTACGAGTGCCCACTTCAAAACCTGCTTGAGTGGCTTTTAACGCACTTTCTGATGATAATACTGACTGCTCATAAGCCTTGATTGAGCTTATTGATGCACCGACGTTGTTGTAGTTATTACGAACATCCTTCACTACACCGCGGTAGACTTGCTCAAGTTTTTCACTCGCTTCAACATATTGAAATTGCGCTTGCTTAACTTGTGAGCTGACTTTAAAACCTTCAAAAATCGGAATGCTTAAATTAACACCAACATTAACATTATCGAAATCAGGATCGTTGATATTGCCGGTTTTCTGTTCAAGTCCTTTGTTGTAGCCCGCATTTAAGCTTAAAGATGGCATGTGGCCCGCTTGATAAAGCTTAATGGTTTCTTGGGCAATATCTTTACCAATACGTTGAGTCATCAGATCTATGCTATTGGTTTCAGCAATCTTTAACCATTCACTCGATGATGTTGGCGCAGGTGTAACGGCCGAGAAACGGTTAGTATCTAATACATTAATAGTCTTGTGATCGATACCTGTGATTTCACGTAAGGCTTCATAGCTATTAGCTAGTGTATTTTCAGCTAAAATTTCAGTTGCTGAGGCTAAGTCATATTGTGCTTGAGCTTCATGGACATCGGTAATAGCAGTTAAACCTACCGCGAAACGCTGTTTAGTTTGCTCAAGTTGGCGTTCGATAGCGCGCTTTTCTGCACCTTGGAACTCATAATTATCTTTAGCGGTTAATACATCGAAATAGGCTTTAGTAATACGCGTAATCAAGTTTTGTAGTGCTGATGCGTAAGCTGAATCAGCTTGAGATGCGGCTTTCTCTGCAAGGCTTAAACCTACCCAAGCACTATGATCATAGATGACTTGATTTAGTGTAAGGCTACCGACTAGACCACTTGTATCATTTTTTGGATCATTCCATGCTTTGTCATAACCGACGTTAGCACTAATGGTTGGCAACAAAGGCGCACGATTTTGTTCGATTTGTTCAAACAAACCATTACGTTGAGCCTGAGCTTGCAATACAAGCGGATCGCTTGTCAGTGCTTGCTGATAAATTTGCAATAAATCGTCAGCTTGTACCACTGAAGCGGAAGCCGCAAGCGTTAATGCTGCGCATAAAGTATGGATCTTAAATTTCATTTGCTGTCCTTATTAGACAAAATCCCCCCAAGGGAGAACATTTTAACTTTGTTTAGACTAAGTAATGCCTTTATCAAGGCGGTTTGCGCTTCCCGACGCTTCCCGATACAGCTAAAACTTAATGACCTAGAGTTTAAGAATTCTAACACTTTCAAGTCAAATTCGAAGTGTAACAGATTTTATTTTAAAAATGTGTCAAATTGCCTTGATTATAGGCGCAAATTTAATTTCTGAGGATAGACTATGAAACCCGTTGTTTTTTCGCAAAAGGATATTGAGATCATAGGAAAAAAAACCTTATACCAAGGCTTTTTTTCACTCGATGAGTACACCTTTAAACATAAATTATTTGCCGGTGGTTGGAGTCTACCTGTCACTCGTGAAGTCTTTGAGCGCGGCCATGCTGTTGTGGTACTGCCCTATGATATTAAGCAAGATAAAATAGTGCTTATTGAGCAAGTACGCTTTCCTGCATTAGCAACGACTAAATCTCCTTGGCTTATGGAGCTCGTCGCGGGTATGATTGCGCCCGAAGAAACACCTGTCGACGTTGCCCACCGCGAGTTATTTGAAGAAACAGGCCTTGTCGCTGATAATATGCATTTTATTAATAGCTATTTGGCGAGCCCAGGTGGTAGCACAGAGCGTTTCTATTTCTATTGGGCTGATATCGATTCAAGTGAGGCCCGAGGATTGCACGGATTAGCTGAAGAACATGAAGATATCCGATTGCATGTTATGAGCCGTGAGCAAGCCTATAATAGTATGCTTAACGGCGAGATAGACAATGCATCGACCGTTATTGGATTGCAATGGTTGCAATTAAACTATCAGCAACTGCGTTAAGTTGGGAATAATTTGACCGCTTCGAATCTACAGTTAAAACAACGCTATAAACCCAACGTCAGTAATTTTTTGGCGCTGTGCGGGCGTAATTATAGTTATATGTTGAAATGGTTACCGTTAGAGATTGCTATCGGTGAGTCATGGCGACTCGAAGGTGAGTTTGGTACATTAGTAGTGCGTATTTTAGAAAATACCAAATATACTCAATTAGTTGAGATATCTCGCCCGCTTGCTATTAAAGACTTTATCAATACTCCCAAGGTGTTAGTGAGAATTTATCATGATGCTAAATTAGCAGAAGTGTTAACTGGCCAACAGATTTATCAATTACGCCCAGTGTATGATTACCCTAATGTCCGCATGTATCAAAGTGATGAAAAGTACCAGGTGAATGCATTCCTGGAAGAGTTATTAAAGATTGGTTACCAACATAGTGTTGTGTGCCGACCTTAGAATTGGGTATTCAATGTGCTGAAAGAGGCTGTCTCTTACTCCATAACTGAAGGAGAAAGTGTACGTATAGTGCAGATCACTGATCCGCACCTTTTTGCCGATCCTGAAGCTCAGCTCTTGGGGGTCAATACCTATAAGAGCTTGGCCGCCGTATTAAATACCATTAGAGCTGTGGATTATCCGGCTCATTTGATGCTCGCCACTGGCGACTTGAGCCAAGACTATTCCGCTGAATCCTACCAACAATTTGTAAAAGCTGTTACACCTGTTGATTTACCTTGTCATTATCTACCGGGGAATCATGACGATCCGCGGATCATGTATTTACATATGCAAGGTGAGCAGATCTTTGGTCAGCAACGTATTCTCGCAGGCAATTGGCAAATACTCATGTTGGATTCGACTGTGCGCGGCAAACCTGGCGGCAATATGGCCGATAGTCAGTTTGAATTAATTGACAAAGCTATTGCAGCGCATCCTCATCTGCACACTTTGCTGGTGATGCACCACAACCCCATAGTCGTTAATTGCACTTGGCTTGATCAGCACTGTATGGATAATGGTGCCGAATTTTTAGTGCGAGTAGCCCAATATCCGCAGGTTAAAGGATTACTCTGGGGGCATGTGCATCAATGTATCGATACCTATCACAAAGGGCCTCATGGCAATCTACAGTTGATGGCGACACCTTCCACTTGTATTCAATTTAAACCATTATCACCTTATTTTGCTTTAGATAGCATCCAGCCAGGTTATCGTTTGCTGGAGTTAAAGGCCGATGGTAGCATCAACACTAAAGTGTATCGCGTACCGGGTAACCATTTTTCCCCCGACAACAACTCTAGCGGTTATTAAGTAGAATAGCCGCAGCCTGAGGATATTTGGGTATATATGCTGCTTTATATTCATGGATTTAATAGCTCGCCATTTTCAGACAAAGCTGTGATGACCGCTAAATATATGGCGCTGCATCACCCTAGTGTGACCTTTCATCAGCCACAATTGCTCAATACACCTCGGGCTGCAATGGCACTGTTAACGACTTATGTTGAGGCGGCAATTAATGCTAATGAACCATTAGCGTATATAGGCTCATCCTTAGGGGGGTATTTTGCTAGTTATTTAGCTGAAACCTATGGGGGGCGAGCTGTTTTGGTGAATCCCGCGGTAAAACCCTTTGAATTGTTTGATGAATTTATGGGGCCACAATTTAATCCTTATACAAAACAACATTATGTCGTGTTACCGGAGCATAAGGCGGAAGTTGCTGAATTTAATACGACTATTATCCACAATCCGGACCGATTTTTGGTATTATTGCAGACAGGTGATGAGGTGCTCGATTATCGTGAAGCACTTAATAAATATCATCACTGTCAATTACGAATTGAAGCAGGGGGCGATCATAGTTTTATGGGTTATGCATCGCACTTGCAAACTGTAAGCCAATTTTTACAGTTACCTTGACAAACCGACATCCACAGCCGCAACATGGCCGGATATATAACCTATAGCGTGCCCTATGACCAATCAATATACCTCTGACGCCATTGAAGTTCTCAACGGACTCGATCCTGTTAAACGCCGTCCAGGTATGTATACCGACACCTCCAGACCCAACCATTTAGGCCAAGAGGTTATCGATAACAGTGTTGATGAAGCATTAGCAGGCCACGCAACCAAAATTGAAGTCATTTTACATAGCGATAACTCCCTTGAAGTCACCGATGACGGCCGTGGTATGCCGGTGGATATTCACCCTGAAGAAGGTATTCCTGGGGTTGAGTTGATCCTCACCAAACTACATGCTGGTGGTAAGTTTTCCAATAAAAACTATCAATTCTCGGGTGGTTTACACGGCGTTGGTATTTCAGTCGTCAACGCATTATCGCGCCGTGTTGAAGTGACCGTTCGTCGTGATGGTCAAGTGTATGATATTGCTTTTGAAAATGGTTTTAAGGTTGAGGACTTACATCCCTCTGGCACCTGTGGTCGCCGTAATTCGGGTACTCGAGTGCATTTTTGGCCCGATCCGAGTTATTTTGATTCGGCGAATTTTTCTAATTCGAAACTGATTTATCTACTGCGCGCTAAAGCGGTATTGTGCCCAGGCTTGCGGATTAAGTTTACCAATAAGCAAACCAATGAAGTCCATGAATGGTTTTATGAAAGTGGCCTGACTGATTATTTAAAAGCCGCTATCGGCGATAATTTGATGTTGCCTGAAGAGCCCTTTGTTGGCAGCTTTAAAGCACAATTGGAAGCCGCTGATTGGGCAATTACTTGGTTACCAGAGGGCGGCGAGTCAATCGGTGAGAGTTATGTTAACTTAATCCCCACGCCGCTTGGTGGTACCCATGTAAACGGTTTTCGCCAAGGTTTATTGGAATCTATGCGGGAATTTTGTGAGTTCAGAAACTTAATTCCCCGTGGCATCAAGCTCTCACCGGAAGACATCTGGGATCGGGCTGCATTTATTTTATCGGTGAAGATACAAGAACCACAATTTGCAGGCCAAACGAAAGAAAAGCTCTCTAGTCGTCAATGTGCCGCTTTTGTTTCTGGCGTTGTGCGCGATGCTTTTTCACTGTGGCTTAACTCGAATACCGAATTAGCTGAATCCTTAGCCGATATGTGCATTAATAATGCTCAGCGTCGGTTAAAGGCTGCCAAAAAAGTCGCCCGTAAAAAAGTAACCTCAGGCCCTGCGCTACCGGGTAAATTGACCGATTGCAGCGGCCAAGATCCGATGCGAGGAGAGTTATTTCTCGTTGAAGGGGACTCTGCGGGTGGTAGTGCTAAACAGGCTCGCGATCGTGAGTTTCAAGCAATCATGCCGCTGCGAGGCAAAATCCTCAATACTTGGGAAGTCGATGCCTCGCAGGTATTAGCTTCGCAGGAAGTGCACGATATTTCGGTTGCAATTGGGTGCGATCCAGATAGCAGTGATATCTCTGAATTACGTTATGGCAAGATTTGTATTCTTGCCGATGCCGACTCCGATGGACTGCATATCGCGACCTTATTATGTGCGCTATTTTTGAAGCATTACCGCATATTGGTTGAGCAGGGCCACGTGTATATTGCCATGCCACCACTGTTTCGTATCGATATCGGTAAAGAGGTTTATTATGCTCTGGATGAAGCAGAAAGAGCTGCAATTATAGATCGTATTGCTGCAGAGAATAAAAAAGGTAAGGTACAAGTTACCCGCTTTAAAGGCTTGGGCGAGATGAATCCGTTACAATTACGTGAGACAACGATGGATCCAAACACCCGTCGTTTAGTACAGTTAACCATAGATGATAACGAAGAGACCGATGCTTTGATGGATATGCTACTGGCGAAGAAGCGTTCACCAGACCGGAAAAACTGGCTTGAAGATAAGGGTGACATGGCTTTACTTTAATGTTGTGCACTATTGCCGATAACAATAAAACATAGGCATAAAATGACAATGTTGTATAAAAAAACTAATACTTATAATTGCTTGAAGATATTGCCTGCTTATTTAACCCTATTAATAAGCAGCATGTTATTGACGAGCAATAGCGCGTTGGCGGCTTCTCAGTCGATAATGATTACCGTCTCTAAAGGTTTTGGTTTATCACTTTATGCCTCAGATGTGGGTGATGCTAGGCAGATGGCAATGGGTACTAATGGTACGCTATTTGTTGGCTCCCACAAGAGTGGCACTATCCATGCTTTAGTGGATACCAATCAAGACGGTAATGTTGATAAACGCTACGTGATAGCTAAAGGAATGACCTCACCAGATGCGATCGCATTCCACAATGGTGACTTATTTGTTGCTACTGAAAACCAAATTGTACGCTTTGTTGATATTGAACAAAGGTTGCGTCGGCCAAGTCGGCCAAAAGAAGTATACAGCGATTTACCTTACTCAGAAAAAAAGAGTTCTCGGGCGATTAACTTTGGTCCTGATGGCCGCTTATATGTATCGATAGGAGCGCCTTGTAACGTATGTGAGGCTCCAGTGCCTTACAGCAGCATTATAGCGATTAATATTGATACTGGCGCCAGTGAGCAAATTGTTGCTGGTGTGCGCGATGCCAGTGGATTCGATTGGTCGCCCATCGATGGTAAATTATGGTTTGCCGACCGAGGTCGTGATTGGATGGGCGATATTTTACCTCCCGACGAAATCAATCGTGTGGATGTAATGGGGAGTCATTACGGCTTTCCTTATTTACACGCTAGCACGGTTGTTGAGCCTGCCTATCAAAGGCCTAAAAACTTAAAAATTACTACCCCTGTATATGAGTTACCCGCACATGTGGCGCCAACAGGATTAGCTTTTTATCGCGGCAGTCAATTTCCGCCTATGTATCATAACCAGTTGTTTGTCGCCGAAAATGGCTCTTGGAATCGCTCGAGTAAAGTGGGCTACCAAGTGGTTATGCTAAAGATTGAAGACCAAAAAGTGGTGAGCCGTGAAACGGTTGTCAGTTTCCTCGATGGTGAGTTTCCCGTCGCTCGTCCCTTTGGCTTGTTATCCGCTGATGATGGCGTGATGTACATTTCAGATGATTTAAAAGGTAACGTTTATCGTTTGTTCTTCAAAAATGAAACGAATAGCGATAGTACTGAAGCACCACAGGAACTAGAAAAAGATGAGTGACGCAATCAAGTTAAGTCTCGATGGAGTGGAGCAAATGCCATTACGGCGCTTCACCGAAGAGGCTTATCTGAATTATTCCATGTATGTCATTATGGACCGTGCTTTGCCACATATTGGCGATGGGCTTAAACCTGTACAGCGCCGAATTATCTATGCGATGAGTGAGTTAGGTTTATCGGCTCAGTCAAAACATAAAAAATCGGCCCGTACAGTTGGTGACGTATTAGGTAAGTATCATCCCCACGGCGATAGCGCATGTTATGAGGCGATGGTATTGATGGCGCAGCCATTTTCTTATCGTTATCCATTGGTTGATGGTCAAGGTAACTGGGGTGCTCCTGACGATCCAAAGTCATTTGCGGCCATGCGTTATACCGAGGCGCGCTTATCTAAGTTTTCTGAAGTGTTACTCAGTGAGCTGGGTCAAGGCACTGTTGATTGGGGCGAAAACTTTGACGGTACGTTAAAAGAACCTAAAGTGTTGCCCGCTCGCTTACCGCATATATTACTCAATGGGATCACGGGTATTGCCGTGGGTATGGCGACAGATATTCCGCCGCATAACGTCAGAGAAGTGGTCTCGGCCTGTGTTGCCTTACTCGATGATCCAAAGTTAGAGCTCGAGCAATTAATGGCCTTTGTACCGGGCCCTGATTACCCAACTGAAGCAGAGATCATTACCCCCTCGGCCGATATTGCAAAAATTTATGAATCTGGGCGCGGGTCCTTGCGTGCGCGCGCAGTTTACACCGTTGATGGCGGTGAAATTATTATTACTGCATTGCCTCATCAGGCCAGTAGCGGCAAAATTTTAGAGCAAATCGCCAATCAAATGTTGGCAAAAAAGTTGCCTATGGTGGCGGATTTACGCGATGAGTCTGACCATGAGAGTCCGGTGCGTCTGGTGGTTGTGCCTCGTTCAAATCGTGTCGATTGTGATCAGCTTATGGCGCATCTATTTGCGACCACGGATTTAGAAAAGAGTTTTAGAGTTAACTTAAACGTACTGGGTCTCGATGGTCGACCACGGGTTAAAGGGCTAAAAACCTTATTAACTGAATGGTTAGAATTTCGAGTCGATACGGTTAAGCGCCGTTTAGAATATCGCTTAGATAAGGTGGTTTCGCGGCTACATATTCTCGAAGCATTAATGATCGCGTTTCTCAATATTGATGAAGTGATTGAGATTATTCGTTTTCATGATGAACCTAAAGTCGAGTTAATGGCACGTTTTTCACTGAGTGATAAACAAGCTGAATCGATTCTTGAGTTAAAATTACGTCACTTAGCCAAGCTAGAAGAATTTAAAATCACCGCCGAGCAAAATGAACTTGAAGCCGAGCGTGAAAAGCTTGAGCAGTTATTGAGCTCTGAGCGTCGTTTAAAAACGTTGATCAAAAAAGAATTAATCCAAGATGCACAAACCTATGGTGACGATCGTCGCTCACCCATAGTGCTGCGTAATGAGTCACGCGCCTTAACTGAGCAAGAGCTAACTCCAACAGAGGCTGTAACAGTCGTTTTATCTGAAAAAGGCTGGGTACGTTGCGCTAAAGGCCATGATATTGATCCGTTATCTCTGTCCTATAAGTCTGGTGACCAATACCTTTGCAGCGCCATGGGGCGCAGCAATCAAGCGGCGGTATTTATTGATTCATCTGGGCGGGCATTTGCAACCGACAGCCATACGTTGCCCTCGGCACGTAGCCAAGGCGAGCCAATTACCACTCGTTTTAATATGGCGCCTGGTGAAACCATGCAGCATGTGTTGATGGGTGAAGAGGATCAATGCTACTTGTTAGCGACTGATGCTGGTTATGGATTTATTTGTTCATACAACGATATGGTATCACGCAATAAAGCGGGTAAGGCTTTGTTAAGCTTATCTACAAACGCTAAATCGTTAACACCTAAGTTGATTGATCGCACTAAAGAAATGTCACTTTTAGCCATTACCAACGAAGGTCGAATGTTGCTGTTCTCCCTTGATGCCCTGCCACAATTATCTAAAGGTAAAGGCAATAAGATCATCGGCATCCCGACAGAAAGGGCGAAGAGTCGCGACGAGTTAATGACGCACTTGCAGCTCGTGCCAAGCGATACGCCCGTCACTCTGTGGGCGGGTAAGCGCAAGCTCACACTTAAGCCGAGCGATTTAGAGCACTATCGTGGCGAGCGTGGTCGCCGTGGGGCCAAGTTACCGCGAGGCTTACAACGTGTCGATAGTGTTGAGCTCGGTGACGGCGGAGAGCCATTAACGAGCATCTAATGCTTTGATAGATTAAAAGTGCTCAAAGAGTGCGATGCACTAGCCTGCAATATATCAACTCGTAATAGATTAGCGAAAGTCACCTGAGTTTTTAGGTGACTTTTTTGTTTTTCATTATCGAATGTCAATCGCTAGTCAGATTCGAGATATAAAAAAACCTACTGTATTACTACAGTAGGTTGTTAATTATCTCTTTAATTAGAGACTAGAAATCGTAACGTACGCCTACAGAGAATACGTTGTCATCTTGTAGATCGACTTTGTTACCGGCAACAACATGATCACCGCGGTACATAGCGTATTGACCATATACCATAGTTGATTTAGCTAAACGGTAGTCAGCACCCACGTTGAAGTTTTGTACGTCGATATCAGTACCAGTTAAACCACCTTTATTCACGTTTTTGTAGTAGCTTCCGAAGCCAGCATCATCAGCACCGTATTCAGCTTTCAGGTTTACACCGTTCAAATCATAAGATACGTTGACGTAGTAAGTATTACCATCGATATCATTATTTACAACATCTTCTGCGTTCTGGAATAAACCACCAACCTTGAATTGACCTAATTTTACTTGGCCAACTAAGCGGTATGCATCAACACCTGCAATACCTTTGTTGTATGCGACAGCTGCATAATAGATTTGTTCTTTAAACTTGCTGTCACCAAGAGTTGCGCTTAGTGCATATAAACTTTCAGAGGTTTTCGCTGTTGTATCGTTACCGTCAAATTGATAGTTGGCATTTAATGTGATTAATCCAGCAATTTTTGGTGAGTAATACCAAACACCATCAGCAGTACGAGTTTGAGCTGTTAATAAACGATCGATATCGGCGTTGGTATTACCGAAAATATCCACTCCGCCTTCAGCTTGTTTAAATACAGTGTCGTTACGACCCACTAGCACTGTACCCGCGTTAGTTTTTAAACCTATAAAGGTGTTACGGGCTTTGAATACATCACCTGTGCCAGAAGTATTTTCAACTTGGAATTCCATTTGATAAATAGCTTCAAAACCATCAGCAATCTTTTCTGAGCCTTTAACGCCTAATAAAGAAAAGTTATTTTCTAAATAAGTGCCTGAGTTGTTTTCATCGGCGTAGTTACTGGTATCAACACCATTAGTGCCGCCTTGTAGAGTAGCACCAGTTTCTGTATTGGTTAAAGCAAGCTCTAAACGACCATAGAAGCTTGGGCCTTCGGCTAGCGCACCGAATGAAGCCAATGCCAGTACAGATGCAACTGATGCAGAAATGAGTGTCTTTTTCATGTTTTGTGCTCCCTCGAACCTAAGTTCTTATCCATTTTTCATGGTTTTTGTGTGGTTTTACACATTTGCTACTGATATTGGTAACAAAAGTTGTTGCCGAGTTTTACAGTTTTACGATTCTTTAGCTGTGGTACAGATCATGTTTCTGGCTATTGTTACCCATAAACAGGCTGTCTCTAGGTGCTTTCACAATTAGTGACTGCAAATTTACCTAAAAAGAGTAAAACCGTTATGTTTTTTTACTGCTTAAGTGGTAGGTGTGACAGATTGTATTAAGCAGTACATCGGCGGAAATAACTGTAGCATATACTAATACTCTAGCAAATCAGTGATATCTATGGTGGATTTGTGAATAGGAGAAGATTTAAACGGCTAAAGAGGGGGGATGCATTATTTTCATCAATAGATAATGTATATGGCTTCATGTAATACACTTTTAAATCAATGTTTAACTTGAGGAGTTTGTGTTATTACCAGAGGCTTACTTTATCGTGTTTTATAGGCAGAGCTCCAAAAACGTATCTCGCGACCATAGACCATAGTCTTAGTCTTTAAATGCAAAAATGCAGCCTGTGATGCTATGGATTTTACACATTTACCTATTTATGCTGGTGTTTGCGCATGACAAATCACAAGACGGCTATGATTATTCATAAATACTCTAGTGATGAATAAGTTAAATGGATCACTGCTACGGCTGAAATCCCTCACAAGCTAGTCCGACTACAGTTGATTTATATATTAGCTTAAGACACCCGACGATGTGATTTCAGTTTATGTTGAGATAGTTTAGAATCCACGCCAAATTTTGGGTGTTGCTATTGAGCCGTATCCGTTGGTATCGATTCAATACTAAAGCAAGTATTTTGCGGGTATTGCGTAATATAAGGTAAGTATCTATGACTGAGGCCTATCAAAATCGATTTGGCGGAATTGGCCGTTTGTATGGACAAAAGGCTCTGGCTAAATTTGCCACATCCCATGTGGTAGTCATTGGTATCGGTGGCGTAGGTACTTGGGCAGCAGAAGCCTTAGCACGTAGTGGTATTGGCCAGATTAGCTTAGTTGATTTAGATGATATTTGTGTAACAAATACTAACCGACAGATTCATGCACTGACTTCCACCATAGGGCACTCTAAAGTGGCCGTGATGGCGCAACGCATCCGCGAAATAAACCCAGAATGCCAAGTGAATGAGATTGAAGACTTTATTACATTAGATAATTTAGGTGAGTATTTACTCGGCGCAAAAGCAGGCGGCAACATTGACTATGTGGTTGACTGTATTGATGCCGTAAAGCAAAAAGCGGCGTTAATTGCTTGGTGTAAGCGTCAAAAAATTAAGATAGTGACAGTCGGCGGTGCAGGTGGGCAGACAGATCCCACTCAAATCCAGTTAACCGATCTCGCTAAAACTTATCAAGATCCTCTTTTGGCTAAAGTACGTAATATTTTACGCCGTGAATATAACTTCTCTAAAAATGTGCAGCGTCGATTTGCTATCGATGCGGTATTTTCTTCTGAACAGTTAGTTTATCCGCAAGCCGACGGTTCGGTATGTGGTACGAAAGCGCAGGCAGATGGCAGCATGAGAATGGATTGCGCTTCAGGTTTTGGGGCTGTAACTATGGTGACGGGCACATTTGGCTTTGTGGCTGCAAGTCGAGTGTTAGCGCGATTGGCGCAACAATCACAGGACGCCATTTAAACACTTTAGGCTCAGTCGTTATTGCTCGTTATGTTAAATACAATTTTTTGTGAATTCTGCGCTCGCGTAGTTTAATCATGCAGGGGGTTGATGTTGGAAAATAAACATCAACCCAGTTCAATGTATTAGTGCACTGAAACGACTAATCTACATATCAATTAATCAATATTGGTTGAGCCGTAAAATATCAATATCCTTAATATCTAATATCTAATATCTAATATCTAATATCTAATATCTAATATCTAATATCTAATATCTAATATCTAATATCTAATATCTAATATCTATCACCGCTTCCAATAAATGCTAATACCGCTCGAGAAAGGCATAAAAGTGTTCTTTATTAGCTAATATAATCAGTTTAATAAAGCTAGATTTATGGCATAAAATTTGCCTAATAGTCGATAAGTTCAATTTTTTGTCACAGGGATAACGCTATGTTTAAACTCAAGCTGGATGCAGTTAAGGTTTTTAGCCCGAAAAAAATCATGTTTAAACTCATGCTGTGGCTTATGGTGAGTTGTGCCGTTTTATTGCTTTCGCCCCCTAACATATTGGCTACGATAGCGCTGGATCAATTTGTCGCAGAGCATGCTCAGTTTGTAGGCTTAGGTTTAATTGTTTCTATTGCTTACTTTTTAAGCCAGTTGATAAATTTAGGTTTGGATGAATCAATTCGCCATTTAAGCGACAAACGAGTTATTGAAACCATTGAGTCGAAAGTTAATTTGCTTGATCCTGCTGAGCGAGCGTTACTTCGAGAGTTTTTTCTACAAGGTGCCACTATTTTGACTCTACCGCAAAATGAAACGGCGGTGAGAAGTTTAGTGAATGCCTGTATTTTAGAAGCATTAGGTAATGAGCGTCATTATGCGATTCAAGGGCCCACCGCAGATTATAAGATTGCCATGAAAGCGCGTATGTATCTCAACCGTGATGTGTTGCGCTTACCCGCTGGAGAGCCAAGCCAAGAAGAGATGCAGTCATTAATTAAGGCGCGTCCACAATTTTTAAATGGTTTGGTCCAAAACAGAAAACACGCAGCATAGGCGTGTAAGATGCGATGATGACATTTGGGTTATTATCTGAATTATGGGGCTTACGCAGAACAAACAATAAAAAGTGGGGGTAATTAACCCCCCAAAATTGTGCATTTATACAAGAGCATGAAGAACAATTGGAGCAAAACTACGGTTTGGGTGCCGACTTCACAATGAACATCCAAGTGATATAAGACATTATCCCTATAGTACAAAAGATAACGATCATTGAAAGTAAGCCTATCGGGTTACCAAACATCAGATCTAACCAAAATGCCATGACTGAAATCCTATTTCTGGTGAAGTCCTCTCTAAATTAGCGGTATTGAATGGGCTGAATATTGATTTCGATCAATAAAAAATCGACAGCAGAGACCGAAAGCATAACTGTTAATTAACTCTGTGATCGTAGTCATACTCTGCATGCGCTTAACCTTACTGAGTTCAAACTTCTTTATGTTTTGCGGGAGTCTTGGTACAAATTCTGCTGCTGAACTCCTAAGTTTAAAATCTTGAGCTCAATGGTTGATTCAAATCATGCAATGAAATCGCTCTTTTTATGCGCGATGCTATTGTTTGATGCTTTGATGCTTTGATGCTTTGGTGCTTTGGTGCTTTGGTGCTTTGGTGCTTTGGTGCTTTGGTGCTTTGGTGCTTTGGTGCTTTGGTGCTTTGGTGCTGTGATGCTGTGATGCTGTGATGCTGTGATGCTGTGGTGTGAGGATGGGGTTCTGTGCTGAGTATTTTATCCGTAAAGATGGCTATATCTGAAGATGGACAACCAGAGTTAGTCTTATCGATTACTCTATTTAGGCTGAACAACCCTCAAGCGCCTTATTTTTGAGCGGTTAAATATAATTTATATTAAAGACGCGGCAAAAGACTTGCCATTGTCATCGGCAAAGGTATAATCCACACCACTTAGAAAAGCACAGGTTTTGGCTCAATATAAGTGTATGTTTGGTATGAAAGTATTGTGAAATAAATAGATAAAAATATTTAAGTTACATCGTTTTATATTAAGTTTTGCAAAGTTATTTAGCGTGATTAGATTACTTTACAAAGCTAATACAGCTGTTAAGTCTTTGCCTGAGTGATGAAATTGGTATACATGGGGGATTCAAAATCCCCTGTCGCAAGACGTGTCGGTTCGAGTCCGACCTCAGGTACCATTATTTGAAAGCCCTGTTCTTAATTGAACGGGGCTTTTTTTATAGCTGAAATTCAATCCTTTCCTATCTCCAGTATTGTCAGTAAACGTCAGTGCTGGCGCGGATTTCAATCAAATATCAGAGTCAATTTGTTATCTGCAATAAACCACTACACAGTTCGAATTTGGCCGCTGGTGTTCACTCCTTCTGATAAAAAAAGCCGATTTCACGTCGGTTTTTAGTGTCTAAAATTTGGAGAAAAGTGGATTTAGTGGGATTCGGCGATATCCATTTGTGTCATGGTTACGCCTTTGATTTGAGCATAAATTGCTTTACCTTGAGTGAGTTGCAGTTCATGACAAGCCCAAGGGGTAATGTTGGCCCAGAGTTCATCGCGGCCTAGCGCTATTTTTAATTGAACTTGTTCACCATTATCGCTGGGATATAACTCTTTAACCTCACCTTTTAATAAGTTACGGATACTCGACCCTCTTGGGATTTCTGTACAAACAGAAACATGGTTTGCCTGAATACGTACTTTGAGTTTTTTCTCTGTTGCAGCAAGATGGCCGCTAACCCACAGATGATTACCATCATCCATCACTAAACGTGTCATGGGATAATCGGGATGCCTATCAGCTACCTTAGCGCTGAGCAGTGAGCTTAACTCCTGCAATGGCACCCAAGGCCGCATTTGTTCGCTGTTCCACACGTCGCTGAGCGCGCCTTGAGCAATCACGTTTCCTTGGTGTAGCACCAGCATATAATCGGCCAGTTGCAAAATCTCATCAAGGCTGTGGCTAACGTACACAATTGGCAGTGCTAATTCCTGCGATAACGTTTGCAAGTAAGGCAGTAACTCGCGTTTGCGGGGTAAATCCAGTGAGGCTAAGGGTTCATCCATTAACAGCATATCGGGTGCTGTTAGCAGTGCACGGCCAATTGCGACGCGCTGTTTTTCACCGCCCGATAGTGTAATGGGGTAGCGGCTTAAAAGTTTTTCGATTCCAAGCAGCTGGACAATCTTATCAAATAACACTGGATTGGCTTGGCGTACGCCATAGTTGAGATTGCCCTTCACGCTGTAGTGCGGAAAAAGCCTAGCTTCTTGAAATACATAACCTATCTTGCGCTTCTCTGGTGGAAGATTGACTTTCCCTTGTTGATATAGCAATTTGTCGCCGAGGCGAATTTCACCCTTATCTGGCGTCGAAAGGCCACCGAGCAGGTTCACCAACGAGGTTTTACCCGCACCTGAACGTCCAAAAACGGCGGTAATTCCCTGTAAGGGTAATTGCGTGTCTACTTTTAGTTGTAATTGGCCAAGCTGTTTTTCAATATTAATGCTTAACATACACTTGCGGTCCTCTGTAGGGCTTTTTTAGTTAGCCATTGCGAGGCAAGTAAAGAGGCTAAGGCGATAACTATTGAAATAATGCACAAACGCATTGCTTCATACTCAGCGCCAGGGGTTTCAATAAAAGAGTACATTGCCAGTGGAATCGTGCGGGTTTCGCCGGGAATATTAGACACGAAAGTAATGGTAGAACCAAACTCTCCTAAGCTACGGGCAAAGGCGATAATCATGCCCGAAACAATCCCAGGAGACGTGAGCGGCAATGTAATGGTCAGAAATACTCGCCATCGACTACTGCCTAAAGTGCGGGCGGCTTGTTCAAGTCGAATATCAACCGTTTCAAAAGATTGGCGTATCGCTCTTACCATCAACGGGAAGGATACTATCGCTGCGGCTAATGCTGCGCCGCGCCAACTAAAGCTAAAGCTGATACCAAACCAGTCAAATAACCATTGGCCAATAAACCCTTTACGTCCCATGCTGATGAGCAACAGATAACCCACTACCACGGGTGGCAACACCAATGGTAGGTGGAGAATACTGTCGAAGATGGCTTTACCGGGAAACTCCACCCTAGCCAGTAACCAAGCGCATAAAATGCCCAGAGGTAAACTGGCAATAACGGCAATGGACGAAACCTTTAAACTAAGCAGCAGTGCGGCAATTTCATAGTCGCTTAAAAGAAATCTATTTAACACAAAGCCGCTTAACACAGAGCTATCTAAGAAAAAGTCACTCAGCACTTAGTTAACCCCAAAGCCATATTTTTCAAACACGTTTTTTGCGCTTGGGCCCTGTAAATATTCATTGAAAGCTTTAGCACTCGCCGTTGATTCTTGTTTGACTAAAGCAATAGGATATTCGATAGGGCTGTAGCTGGTGGCGGGAAAAGTCGCGACAATTTTAACTTTTTGGGTCACTTTAGCATCGGTTGCATACACTATACCAAATGGCGCTTCACCCTGTTCAACTAAAGCTAGTGCTGCACGGACGTTATTGGCGCGGGCGAGTAACGGTTCGGCTGTTTTCCACAGATTGAGGCTTTCTAATGCTTGTTTAGCATATTGGCCAGCAGGTACGTGGTCAGGATCGCCAACGGCCATACGATTGCCCTGTAATGCGGCTTTAATATCCCAATCACTATTGAGCGTGACTTCGGTGATTGAGCTATCTTTTTCAGCAATCAACACTAAAGTATTTTTCAATAAGGTTTTTCGGCTACTCACATCAACGGCTTTGGCTTCGATTAGATAATCCATCCACTTTTGATTAGCTGAAATAAACAAATCGGCAGGCGCACCATTAGTCACTTGTTTTGCTAGCGTTGACGAAGAAGCAAAGGAGAAGATCACCTTAGTCTTGTGCTCTTTTTCATATTGCTGACCAATTTCATTAAGCGCATTCGTGAGTGATGCTGCTGCAAAGACAGTGACTTGTTCGTTATCTGCTGCAAAACTTGGACTACAGGTTAGCGCCATACCGAATATAGTGGCAGTGGTAAAACGCAAAAACTGTTTCAGCTGAGTTGATTTCATTGTGTTGCTCCTTGATAAAAAGTTATCGTTGTATACCAATCTATATAGCGATGATTCAAGTCCTAAACACATAATTAGTGATCTATGTACGGTTTTGAGCGGATAAACTCTATAAAGAGGTAGAAATAACTCGGTTATCTTATTGGTATCGTATAGTCGATAGGGGACAATAGCGCTCAAATCAGACTCAGGTGCTGGATAAACTATGGATTTACAAGCATTACTTACGCTTTCCCTTGATGATAAAACCTTCGCCAATCCGCGGCGGATAAACTTGCTTGAACAGGTTGCTAATACGGGTTCGATTAGCCAAGGCGCAAAACTTGCGGGAATAAGCTACAAAGCTGCGTGGGACGCGATTAATGAAATGAACACCGTAATGCCAGAGCCGGTAGTAAACAGCGAGAAGGGCGGTAAAGGTGGCGGTGGCGCTAAGCTCACCGAATTTGGCAAACGTTTACTCAAGGTGTATTCGATCACTGCACAAGTACAAGCCATGGCCTTAGCGGCTTTACTCGATGAATCGGTCGATATGCATAGTCTATTAGATGTAATGGCGCATTTTTCCCTCAACACCAGCGCCCGTAATCAGCTCACTGGGCGTATTAATCGTATTGATTCATTGGGATTAAATGACAATATTAGCGTGATCTTAGCAGGTGGACAAGCTATCCAGATTTCAGTCACTCATGCGAGCCGTGAGCGCTTGCAGCTGATTATGGATAAGTCGGTGTTGTTATTATTTAAAGCGCCCGCTGTGATTGCGAGTAAAAATACCTGTCATGTTGATGGACAAAATTGCCTAAGTGGGCACTTGCTGAGCGTGACTGAACTTGGTAATAAAGCCGAATTAGCCATAGATATTGATAGTAAAGACATCATCTATTCAGTGATGCCACTCACTCAAACGCAAGATTTGGTCATCGGCGAACCCTGTTTTGCCTGTTTTGATGCTACACAGGTGATTGTCGCCAGCATGAATTAACCAAGTTAAGTGATTAATTCGGTTCATTATTGGGTTATTCACTGTGTACGGCCAGTGACTTGGCGTTATTGTTTTGCAATGGGAAGATATTCGATAGTTTCTTTCTTTTCATTTTATAGGGGGCGTAAAGATCGCCGTTTATTTTATGTCACGGCAGGGTTTATGACGACGCATTTAGCCGAGTGTATTGAGTCTGAATGAGTTGTTGTCGATATTAGCAAGCTAGTAATACGATTCAGAGATGCACATTATTTTAAGCGTGTGCTTGAGACCGATGGGGTAAATCCAGCTGAGGTTGGGTGATGGAACCTAGCTCGTTGAGGTAAATTGTTTACCATTTTATTTTTAGAATACCGTCACTTAGACAACACTCCCTGTTAAATTATTTATTCCGGCTCATTTCAATTAAGCGACTATAAGTGCGACGAAATTCAAAACTGAGTGCGCCGCCTTGGTAAAGCTCAATGAGTGCTACATCGCAGCTCAAATATAAGCGCACATCTTGATCGTATAACTCATCAATCAAACTGATAAAACGTCGCGCGGCATCGTCGTTGGCGGCGTAGGAGAGTTTACGCTCACCCGTGGTTGTGGCTTGGTTTGCACCCGTACCATCTTCAGTACCGCGAGCGCGGATCCAGCTTTTAAGTTCGCCGCCAAGTCTAGGGACACCGCTTATCATTAAAATGTTAAATCGGCTGGCTATTTCGATGTAATCGAGCTGGGATCGTGGGCCATCACACAGTGCATAAAAATCAAACCAGGCGATTGAGTCTATCTCTGTGTGATCTGTGGGGATATTGGTTGCGCGAATGACTGGAATTTCACGGTGACAGATAGTAATAGTCGTATTACATATATGTGGAGTATTGCGACTGAGCTGATTGAATATCTTGTCGAAATTGAGTGTTCCTGTAAGACCAATATTATGGGAGATAGATGCGATAGTATCTGGGCTAAGCTCAGTTTCTAAGCTGTATATTCTGTGATCTTGCTTGCCATCGAGATGCAGCATTTGAGTATGCGTTTGCAGCAACTCAATACAGGGTAAAAATCTGTGTCTGGCTAAGCCGTTTTCATATAAGCGCTCAATAGGGACGTTTGAAGTCGCGACCAATACAACACCTTGGTTGAACAAGCATTCAAATAATCCAGCGAGTATCATGGCATCGCCAATGTCTGAAACATAGAACTCATCGAAACACAGTACCTTACATTCTTTTGCCAGATCTTTGGCGATCAATGCCAACGGATCTCGCTGGCCTGAATGTTCGCGTAATGCTTGATGTATGCGTGCCATAAAACGATGAAAATGTAGTCTTATTTTTATTCCATCTGGTAAGCAATCAAAAAACAAATCCATTAAAAAAGTTTTACCTCGCCCTACATCACCCCAAAGATATAGCCCCTTAATAGGCTTGTGAACTGAATTGATGCTACGTACTGCATTTTGCTGTTGCATCAACTGGTTAAATAAATCATCAAGAGCGAGTATGGTCTGCTGCTGCGCAGGATCTTCAATCAGATCTAAGCTCACTTTGGCTTGATAAGCCTCAAGTGGCGTGACCGTTTGAGCGGTTAATTGCGGACTGTTAGCGCTTGAATTAGCCATGTTCAGATCTCGTTAGTGATTTTTAAGGCGTTAACTACAGTAAGCCAAGTGTAATTAATGAGATGGTTTTACGTAATGTCATTGGTTTATCCCCGAATAAACATTATAGCATTAACGTTTATTATTAGGCGCTTAATGGATGTTTCGCTGTGGTAGTCAGTGCTTTATCGGTTTATTGATGGGTCTTCGTTGAATAAATGGCCAAAGCTCGATGCCACTAAACTATGGTTCAACTATGGCTACACCGAGGTTATTAGTGCCGTTGTCACTTTGATACAGTTCGTTACCTAGCCATAAGCTATCCATATTTTATTAAAATCAGTTGAATAGCATTCAGTTTTTAAAAAGAACTGCTATGATGGCAGGGTTCTTTTTCTGGCATAAGTACAAGGCATGGTAAGCAGATCCCCGTTTGAATCTTTTCAGTGGAAAAGCGATATTTTTAATTGTGAAAGCACTGATATTGATAATTTTTATCTTTTGCTTGAGCAAGAAATGACCCGTTTGGGCATGGTTGAGAAGATATTAGGTGAAGTGGGTAAATACAATCTCAGCTTATATCAATCACCTGCGGCTAAGTCAGGCTTACCTTCTTTATTGATCAGTACAGGTTTTCACGGTGAAGAATCCGCTGGCCCTTGGGGCTTATTGCATTTTTTAAGTGAAGCTTCAGTAGACCTGTTTGAACGGGTAAATTTGAGTCTTTTACCCCTTGTTAATCCAACCGGATTCAGTCGTGGTCATCGATTTAATAAATACGGTGAAAATCCTAATCGTGGTTTTGTATTCGAGAATGGTAAACCTAAGGCTAACGAACATACATCGGTAGAAGGGAAACTGTTGTTAGAGCAGGCACAATTGCTCCTTGCTGCGAGTCGTGATGGTATTTTAACGTGTCATGAAGATGTGTTAAGTCGTGAAGCCTATGTCTATTCTTTTGAACCGAGTCAAGTTCCAGGTCGTTTTAGTCTTGATTTACGCGATACATTAGGCGGTTATTTTTCGATTGCTGCTGATGGCGAGATTGATGCCTGCCCAGTGAAAGATGGTTTGATTTTTAATCACTTTGATACCTCATTTGAAGCTTGTTTAGTGCGAAGTGGTGCTCGTGTTGGCGCGTGTACCGAAACGCCTGCGCTGCAAAACTTTGATCAACGGGTATTAGCAAACAGTGCTGCCATGACCCATTTTTTGGCTTTATGCGCACCATTATGTGATTGATGTTGTTATTTTATTAGGCGTTATAAACGCCTGAAAAATGATAAAAAAATACCCGCAATTAGCGGGTATTTTTTTAGGTAATATTAACCAGTAACTTATTGGTTAATTCGTAGTGGTACACCGGTACGCTCATCGAGCAGCTTCTTGATCACAGAAGAATCGGTGTCAGCTTTAGCGATAAACTTGGCGATATCTCTTGGTAATGAAATCGCGACAGGATCATTGGATTCAAATTCAGCCGCAGTGCGAGACAGTGGTTGGTGCACTGCTAAGTAACGCTTACCGTCAGGCTCTTCGGTTGCTTTAATCGGTTGGTTTACAAACTGTACGCGGGTGCCCACTGGTACCGTCTTGAATAAATGCTCGATATCTTCATGGCGTAAACGTACACAACCTTGGCTGACACGTAAACCGATACCGAAACTGGCGTTGGTACCATGAATTGCATATAAGTTGCCGATATACAGCGCATACAGACCCATAGGGTTATCTGGACCCGCTGGCCATACAGCAGGCAGAATTTCACCCTTAGCAGCATATTCTTTACGAATACGTGGCGTAGGTGTCCATGTTGGGTTAGCACGCTTACGTTGCACGCTAGTTACCCAGTTTTCAGGGGTATCCTTACCAATCTGACCAATACCAATTGGCAGCACTTCAACAGTCTTTTTGCCCTTTGGGTAATAGTAAAGACGCATTTCAGCCACGTTAATGATGATGCCTTCATGGGGCGCATTAGGCAGAATTAATTGTAATGGGATGAGCAGTTTGCTACCTGGCTTTGGTAGAAAGGGATCTACGCCTGGGTTAGCTTCGAGTAAATTACTAAGACCAAGCTGGTATTTGGCAGCAATATCTTCGAGGGTATGTTTACCCTCTGGAACCGTATAATACTGGTTCTCGCCAATTAACCTGCTTTGGGCGGCTGGTAAAGGGTATTCCGTTGCTAAAGCGGACAGACTCGGGACAACCAAAGTCAATAATAAAGCTGTGGTGCGAAGCATACTCATAAGCGGAGACTACGATTCCTGTTAATAAAAAAGCGTGTTTAACGCAGCTTTCTCTCATAAAACGAGAATGGCAAATTGACGAGCAAAATGCACTGGCGCGCGAAGCTCGCATCCTTCCTTATTTTGAGCATTATTTCAACTGAAATGTGTTCTATAAAGCGTATTTATTACTTAATGTGGTTTTTTACATTTTTTAACCACAGTATTGCACTCACATTTTCTATCCAGTTGATGATGATTTTTGAGTGTCAACAATCTGAGATTGCCAGAGGACTTGGGAGGGGCACTAGGAGAGTATTAATGCTGATGTGCAAATATGCACCGTTTTATAGGTTCAAGTTTTGTTCGAGACAAAATTACTAACCAAAGTGTGAGTTTATACAGGTTTGTAGCTTGATTACCGGTTAATAATTTTAGTTTATGTCGAATTGTTTTTTTTAACATATTGATATTTATTTATTTTAAATTTGATAAATTATGTGGCTGTATTCTGGTGCTTTTTAGGTTTAACTTTAGCATTTGTTTCAATGTTATTTAAAAGTTGTATTTTGGTATTGTCAGCGTAGATGATTGAATTTTAATATTTAACGCTCCATTAATTCATAATAATTATGCTAATATAAAATCATAAAATTGTAATTAGTATCATTTTTAACCTCGGTGAACCTTTATCGTTTAACTCTATAACCTGTATTTAAGGAGGCGTTTGTGGATGCAGATTCCGTCAACAATTTTTTTCTGATCGGCGCCTTACTTACTGCTGTAAGTGTTTTAGTGAGTCCTATGTCTTCCCGCTTGGGAATTCCTATTTTATTGATTTTCCTCGCCGTAGGTATTTTGGCGGGTGAAGATGGTCCTGGTGGGATCCTATTTGATGACTATTCGACGGCCTATTTAGTCAGTAACTTAGCCTTAGCCGTTATCTTACTCGACGGGGGGATGCGTACCCGAGTTGCCAGTTTTAGGGTCGCGTTGTGGCCGGCATTATCGTTGGCAACTTTTGGGGTGGCAATTACCACCAGTATTACTGGCATGATGGCCGCATGGTTGTTTGATTTGCATTGGTTGCAAGGTTTGCTGGTTGGTGCGATTGTAGGCTCAACCGATGCTGCAGCAGTATTTTCTTTGCTCAAAGGCCGCAGCCTTAACGAACGCGTTGGCGCAACCTTAGAAATCGAGTCCGGCAGTAACGATCCCATGGCGGTGTTTTTAACCGTCACTTTGATTGCAATCCTTGCCAATGTGGATACTGAGCTTTCCTTCAGTTTTATGTTTATGAGCTTTGTTAAACAATTTGGCTTAGGCATATGCTTTGGTCTTGGTGGTGGCTGGCTGTTGTGGAAGCTGGTTAATTTAAGCAAATTAGCCGATGGCTTGTATGCCATTTTGGTGTTGAGTGGTGGACTCATCATTTACGCCGCGTCTAACAAACTCGGTGGCAGCGGTATTTTATCCATTTACTTAGTGGGATTGTTGCTCGGTAATAAACCCACCCGTGGGCGGCATGCAATTTTGAACGTGCTTGATGGCATGACATGGATCAGCCAAATCGGTATGTTCCTTGTGTTAGGGTTATTACTTACTCCCTCCGATTTAGTCGATATTATTATCCCTGGTTTTGCCTTGGCATTCGGGATGATTTTATTTGCTCGTCCCATCGCTGTTTGGGTGAGTTTGTTGCCCTTTAAAAGTTTTAGTAGTCGTGATCGCTGGTTTATCTCTTGGGTCGGATTACGTGGTGCGGTACCTATCATCCTAGCGGTATTCCCGATGATGGCAGGTTTACCGGGCGCTCAACTGTATTTTAATTTGGCTTTCTTCGTAGTGTTAGTGTCATTACTCGTCCAAGGTGCCTCTTTGACCTTTGCCGCGCGCTTAGCAAAGGTGGAACTGCCCCCAAAGCCTTTACCTGTTTCGCGTTCAGGGGTTGAGATATACCCGAGCAGCGAATGGGAAGTGTTTGTGTATCGTTTGAGTGATAGTAAGTGGTGTATTGGTGAGCCTTTAAAACGCTTGGCCATGCCTGATGGAACGCGGATTGCCGCAGTATTTAGAAACAACACCTTACTGCATCCATCTGGTAGTACTTGTTTAGAGGCCGGTGACATACTCTGTGTATTAGGGCAAGAACGTAGTTTAGAAGCTTTAAGCCAGCTCTTTAGCCAAGCGCCAGAGACAAAAGACGTACAGCGCTTCTTTGGTGATTTCTTTATTGAAACCGATGTAAAACTAGCCGATTTAGCACCCATTTATGGCCTTAGCTTAGATAATGTCACTGATGATATGACTATCGCAGACTTAGTCACATCGCAACTGAGCGCAAACCCTGTGCTGGGAGATAAATTTCAATGGCAGTCATTGCATTGGGTCGTGGCGGGTATTAATGAAGGTAAAGTGACAAACGTAGGTATTCGTTTACCCACGGAGAATGCATCCTAAATACTTTGGATTCATTTTACGGTTATGCTTCTACAAAAATGCCAGCGTATTTGCTGGCATTTTTATGTTAAAACGGACTTATATTAAAACTGATAGCGCTACTGATACACAGATTTATCAGTGGGATCGGGGCGAGTCTTAAAACGACGATGTAACCACATATATTGGGCACGATTTTTATCTATGATGGTTTCGATAATTTTATTACCGCGAATCGCATCATCTAGCTCATTTTCACCAGGGAAATTATCTAACGGCGGCATGACTTCAATACGATAGCCCTCATCACCTGCGGTACGTTCAACGAAAAAAGGTAATACTTTGGCTTTACCAAGTTTAGCTAAGGTGGTGGCGCCTGTAATCGTTGCTGCATCTGGCATCGCATAAAACGGGATGAATACGGCGCTCGAGCGGCCAAAGTCCTGATCGGCTGTGTACCATATTACATCGGGATTACGTAGACAGCGCACCATTTGGCGTAAATCGCGTTTAGAGACTAAGCCTTTATTCGAGCGTAAACGGCCTTTAACTTGTAGGTATTCCATCACGGGATTATTATGCGGGCGATAAACGCCTACGCCAGGTTGAAATTGACCAAAGATACGTGCGCCCATTTCCAATGGCAAACAATGTACAGCAAAAAGAATCACGCCGTGACCAGCATTGAGTGTGTCTTGCACGTGTTCTTGACCGGTAATGCTCATATGCTGTTGTACTTTTTCGTCGGACCACCACCAAGCATTGATGGTATCGAAAATAGCTTTGCCGGTTTCTTCAAAATTACGTATCAGCAACTCTTCTCGCTGCGCGGGAGTCATCTCTGGGAAGCAAAGGGTCAAGTTACGGCGCGCAGTGTGCGTGCGGCTACCCGCAAACTTCATCACTAAACGGCCTAAACCTTTACCCAATTTCATCTGCCAAGATAGCGGAAGTAGTTGAGTTAAACGCATCAAAAATACGCCAAACCACATAGGCCAATGTTTAGGATGATATAACGAAGATGAAAACTCGGCTTTCTCGACCACAAAATACTCACTACTTTTGAAAATTACTGCTCATTCTAACTCAAATCCTACTGAAATTAGGTACAATCACGGTTTAATTTCTGCATATGAAGATAAGGCCACTATGAAGGTTTCACTGCCAGCATTTGAAAAAGCCAGAGTGTTAGTCGTCGGCGATGTGATGTTAGACCGCTATTGGGTTGGTCCTACGGCACGTATTTCCCCTGAAGCCCCTGTGCCTGTGGTGAAAATTAATCAGGTCGAAGACCGACCCGGTGGTGCAGCAAACGTGGCGCTCAATATTGCAACCTTAGGAGGGCAAGTACAGCTTGCAGGGCTAGTTGGTCAAGACGATACCGCCACAGCCTTAACGCTCGGCGTGCAAACCTTAGGGGTTGAGCCTCAGTGGTTAACTATTGCCGATAAGCCCACCATTACAAAGCTGCGGGTATTATCACGCAATCAGCAGTTAATCCGTCTGGATTTTGAAGAAGCCTTCGACAAGGCCGATAGTGTGCGTTTGCTTAAGCAATCTGAAGCCTTACTCGATTCAGTCGATGTGGTGGTGTTATCTGATTATGCTAAGGGTGCTATCAATGAGCCGCGGGACTTTATTGCCTTAGCACGCGCTAAAGGAGTGATGGTATTAGTTGACCCTAAGGGCAGTGACTTTGGCCGTTATCATGGTGCATCCTTAATTACCCCAAATATGAGCGAGTTTGAAGACGTTGTGGGGACTGTGACCTCAGAGGCCGATTTGCTCGAAAAAGCCCGTGGTTTACTCAAACTCCATAACTTTGATGCCATTTTAGTTACCCGCTCAGAAAAGGGTATGACTTTAGTCACCGCCAATGCGCCTGAATTACATATTCCCACCGTTGCCCGTGAAGTCTATGACGTGACTGGCGCGGGCGATACTGTGATTTCAGCGCTGGCGACTTCATTGGCTGCAGGTGCAGATTTACCGCAAGCCTGCGCTATCGCCAATACGGCGGCGGGTGTGGTGGTGGGTAAACTGGGCACTTCTACCGTGAGCCGCATTGAACTAATTAGTGCGTTAGCTGTGCATCAAGGCAAATCAGGTTTTGGCGTGGTGAGTGAAGATCAATTAGCTTACGCCCTTGAGCAAGCTAAATTACGTGGTGAGCGTGTGGTCATGACTAACGGTTGTTTTGATATTTTGCATGCGGGACATGTGAGTTATCTCAAGCAAGCTAAAGCCTTGGGCGATCGCTTAATTGTGGCGGTAAACGACGATGCTTCGGTTAAGCGTCTCAAAGGAGAAGGTCGTCCAGTTAATCAAATAGATCGCCGTATGGCGGTGTTAGCCGGTTTAGCTTCGGTCGATTGGGTTGTACCTTTTAGTGAAGATACGCCGCAGCGCATTATTGCTCGATTATTGCCAAACCTGCTGGTTAAAGGGGGCGATTATAAGCTTGAAGATATTGCGGGTGGCGCTGAAGTGATTGCCGCCGGTGGTCAAGTGCAAGTGCTGGGTTTTGAAGATGGTATTTCAACGACAGCAATTATTCAAAATATCATGGCGAATCAGTGAGTCTGATTGCTCTAGTCTTTGCAGCGAGTTTGTCTTGGACACCTATTGCCGATAAGCAGGCGTTAATTTGCCCGTTACCTCAACTTGGCACTTGCTTGGCATTATTGCCTCAGCAAGTGCTGGTGCAGCTTCCCTTGACGCAGCAGCAATTTACGCAGGCTTTAGGGCAAAGAAGCGCAATGGTGATGCCGGTTGACGATAGTAAAATAGCCGGGCTAATTTTAGTCAATGAGCAGCAAACACCAGCGGTTCAGTTAGCCAGTATCGATAGCGTGACCTACCAATTTCCTTTGCATCAACAAGCACAATTAACCCTATGGCATGAGCTCGGTCACCTAGAAAACTTAGCTCTGCAAGGCACTGTTTTACCTACTCAATTGAGTGCGTATCAGCATGAATGGCTTGCCGATATCTACTTAATTTGGCGTGTTGCGCGTCAACAAGGTGATTTTTCCTTAGCATGGCAGCAATATCACCGACGTAACCTTGATGCGCTAACAAGTCAGAAATACTTGTCACATTGGAGTGCTCCTATGATGATACAAGTGTTTCATCGTTATAATGCGGGACAAGTAGCTAAATTTACTGATTATGCAGGTTTTTTGATAGACTTTTACCCAGATGCTGAACAGCTTGATCCAAGACTATTGGGTGAGTATTCGAGTTTACTGCAGCGTACTTTCGGAGCAAGTGTACTACAACCGCTGCCTCGCTATCTTTTCTGGCGCAAAGCCGCTTTAGGGCAATATCTAAAACCGACCTTAACTTTGTTAATGGGCGATGTTGAAGCACAAGACTGGTTGGTACAAAACTCTATGTTGTAAACGTGTTAATTATTATGGTGTTATTACCTGTTTAAGTCTGAACCTTAGCTGAACGAAGGTTAAATACGCTAGTTTTGGCGAAGCTCGTAGCAGTAATCCCTAGGTGGCTTTGGTAAGATTTGCCCTTAAAATAAGAGGGGAGATCTTACTATGGCTAAACGCTCGCGAGTACAAACTGAGCTGACCATTAATCAAATTATGGATGAAGCATTAAAGCAGATTTTGACTATCGGTTTTGAGACCATGTCCTATACCACGTTGTCAGAAGCAACCGGTATTAGCCGCACTGGTATTAGTCATCATTTTCCACGAAAAACTGACTTCTTAGTGCGTTTAGATGGCCGAATTGGCAATCTATTTGTTGAAGTATTAGACTTTTCTAACCAAGAAACATTAGAAACATCTTGGATGCAGGCCATGCAAGAAGAGCACTATCGCGCTGTATTGAGGCTGTTTTTTAGCCTTTGTGGCGGTGCTAATAATGAAATCACCCTCTTTAGAGCGGTAAGTAATGCGCGTCAACAAGCAATTGCTGAACTAGGTTTAGTTGGGGATAGTACGATTAATCATTTATTAGGTCGCAGTGCTGTCATGTTGTTGTCTAATTTCGATTTAGAAAAAGCGGCATAATTAGCCTAAAAAATTATTAAAATTAAGGGAGCCTATGGCTCCCTTAATGCTATTTAACGATGAGTCTATTACGCACCGATACTAGACGCTGTTAAAATCACAGCGCTTTTAAAATCGCTTCGACACTAGCCTTCGCATCCCCAAATAACATTTGGGTATTCTCTTTAAAGAACAGTGGATTTTGCACGCCAGCATAACCGGTATTCATTGACCGTTTAAAACCGATGACATTTTGTGCTTTCCACACTTCTAACACTGGCATACCGGCAATAGGGCTACCAGGGTCTTCCATTGCCGCGGGGTTAACCGTGTCGTTGGCACCAATTACTAGTACTACGTCAGTGTCGTTAAAGTCTTCGTTGATTTCGTCCATTTCAAGCACGATATCGTAGGGGACTTTCGCTTCTGCTAACAGTACGTTCATGTGGCCGGGTAAACGGCCCGCAACTGGGTGGATGCCGAAACGGACTTTCACGCCAAGATCGCGCAGTCTTTTGGTGATTTCAGCAACAGGATATTGCGCCTGTGCTACTGCCATTCCGTAACCTGGGGTGATGATGACAGAGGTGGCATTTTTCAGCATATCAGCCACTTCTTCAGCGTTGGTTTCACGGTATTCGCCCATTTCTTCATCGCCTGTAGAGACAGCTCCATCGGTACCAAAGCCGCCTGCGATAACTGAAATAAACGAGCGATTCATTGCTTTACACATGATGTAAGACAGAATTGCACCCGATGAACCTACTAATGCGCCGACCACAATCAAGAGGTCGTTTGACAACATAAAGCCCGCTGCTGCTGCTGCCCAACCTGAGTAGGAGTTCAACATAGACACCACCACTGGCATATCAGCGCCGCCAATCGATGCGACTAAATGCCAGCCAAAGGCAAAGGCAATGAGGGTCATCAACAGTAGTGCAGGCATAGTGCCGCCAGTCTGAACGAAATACACCATCAGGGCTAAAGACACTAAAACCGCCACTAAATTGAGTTTGTGGCGATGTGGCAACATCATAGGTTTAGATGAAAATGTGCCGCGTAACTTACCAAAGGCGACAATCGAACCGGTAAAAGTGACCGCACCGATGAAGATACCGAGGAATACTTCGACTAAGTGGATATTAAGCATCGCGCCAGTCAGATGTGCTTTGCTGGCAGCTTTAGCGACTTCACTTAGGGCATCATGTACTGCCGCAAGAGTGGTATTAATATCGCCACCTACTGCCACCACCACTTGTGATACTTCTTGTGGGTGTAAATCGATAAAGCTATTAAAGCCGACCAATACCGCGGCCATACCCACAAAACTGTGTAATATAGCAACCAATTCAGGCATTTGAGTCATTTCGACTTTCAATGCCAAGCGGATACCAATCGCACCACCAATCACCATGGCGATTAAGATCCATGCAATACCGTTAGTATCAGGGTTAAAAATAGTCGCCAGTAGGGCGATTGCCATACCGAGGATCCCGAATAAATTGCCGTGTTTTGCCGTCTCTTGCTTCGACAGTCCCGCGAGACTGAAGATGAAGAGAATGGCGGCAATAATGTAAGCTGCTGTAACCAGTCCTTGAGACACGTTAAACCCCCTTTAATCTTTACGGAACATCTTCAGCATGCGCTGAGTGACGGTAAAACCGCCAAAGATGTTAATACTGGCGATCAGCACGGCGATAAATGCCAGTACAGTAACCAACGTTGAACCCTGACCAATTTGTAGCAGAGCGCCGACCACGATAATGCCTGAGATCGCGTTCGTTACCGACATCAAAGGTGTGTGCAGCGAATGTGAAACGTTCCAAACGACGTAATAGCCAACCACGCAAGACAGTATAAATACCGTGAAGTGTGACAAGAACTCTGCCGGTGCAACTGATGCCACAGCAGCAAATCCTGCAATACCTAAAGCGGCGAGCACGTATTTCAGTTTTGATGGCGCTTTGGGCGTGGTGTTTTTAGGCTCGATTTTCACAGCCGGTTTTACTGGGGCTGCTGAAACCGAAATCGGTGGTGGCGGGAAAGTCACTTCACCTTCTTTAATCACTGTCATATTACGCATGACTACATCATCAAAATTGATGTGGGCATTACCGTCTTTCTCTTTACACATTAACTTCATCAAATTGACTAAGTTAGTACCGTAAAGTTGTGACGATTGCGCGGGTAAACGGCCCGGTAGATCGGTATAACCAATCACTTTTACGCCATTAGGAGTGACAAATAACTCGCCTGATTGAGTGTATTCACAGTTACCGCCAGTCGCGGCTGCTAAATCAACGATCACAGAGCCGCTCTTCATGGTATCAACCATAGCTTTAGTGATGAGCTTAGGCGCAGGACGACCCGGAATTAGCGCGGTAGTGATGATGATATCGACTTCTTTGGCTTGTTCAGCAAACAGCGCCATTTCAGCGGCGATAAATTCATCCGACATGGTTTTAGCATAACCATCGGATGAGCCACCGTCTTCGTTACCAAAGTCCAGCTTAAGGAACTGGCCGCCCATAGATTCGATTTGTTCAGCAACTTCTAAACGGGTATCAAAGGCGCGTACTATGGCGCCAAGTGAGCCCGCGGTGCCAATAGCGGCAAGACCTGCAACCCCAGCACCAATCACTAATACTTTAGCGGGAGGGACCTTACCTGCAGCGGTAATTTGTCCGGTAAAGAAACGACCAAATTGATGTGCCGCTTCAACCACGGCGCGATAACCGCCAATGTTAGCCATAGAGGAAAGAGCATCGAGTGACTGAGCGCGGGAGATGCGTGGCACCATATCCATCGCCATCACGTTGATATTGCGTTTAGACAATTTTTCAACTAGCTCAGGGTTTTGTGCTGGCCAAATAAAGCTGACGACAGTTGCCCCGTCTTTGATTTGCTCGATTTCAGCATCGTTTGGCGCATTGACCTTAAAAATGAGGTCGGCTTGCCAGACATCCGTCGTGATATTTGCTCCTGCAGCGGTAAAGGCTGCATCGTCAAAGCTAGACAGTTGACCGGCATTCGATTCAACCATCACTTCAAAGCCGAGTTTTTTTAGCTGCTCAACGGTGGCTGGCGTCGCGGCGACCCGAGTTTCACCGGCGAGACTTTCTCTCGGTATTCCAATCTGCATGATTACTCCCTGATGATTTATATAATCGTTCCGCCTGAGTACTGTTTATTACGCTTGAGCTACAAAGGTCGTTATTAGTGTCCACTCATTTATTTTATTGCGGCAAGTTATCACACTCAATATCAAGTATGAAACGTGCGTTTTAGAAACACACTTTTCTTTGAACAACAGAGGTGACAGTACGACAGGCTCGTTACCATTGTGGCAAGACTTTAATTTGGCACAAGTGCATATTGCATAAGCATGTCGTTTCAGCACTGGTCGGATCAAAAACTTTTAACCAGTGCACACTTTTGTAGCTTAATTTTTGCACTTTGTATATTCCAAAAAGGAATTAAAAATCTTATTTTATTCTTTTTTGGTTTTGTTAAAGCAAGATAAGCTAGTGGATATCACATTGTCACAGGGCTATCTCATGTTGTTAAAGGAACTTTCATCGCTGGCTTCGCCTTTGTCTCAAGGACAAATCGAAAAGCTAAAACAGCTCACTGCAGAGTTAAATGCGGTACAACTGGCTTGGGTTAGTGGCTATCTTGCCGCGACGGCTAACGCCGGACAATTGACTCCCGCTGTTGATACTCAAGCGGCTCAGATGCTAACTATTCTTTATGGTAGTCAAACGGGTAATGGCCATGGTGTTGCTAAAGCCCTTGCCGATAAGGCGCAAGCTCAGGGGTATGCGGTTAATCTTGCTTCGATGGGCGAATATAATGTACGCCAACTGAAACAAGAAACTGTGCTCTTGCTGGTGGTAAGTACCCACGGTGAAGGTGAGGCTCCAGATGATGCAATCGAATTACATAAATTTTTAGCTTCCAAACGTGCGCCTAAGTTAGACAATCTGCATTACTCAGTGCTTGCGCTCGGGGATTCTAGCTATGAGTTTTTCTGCCAAACTGGTAAAGACTTTGATGCTCGCCTCGCGGCTCTTGGTGCTAAGTCATTATTGCCCTTGATTGAATGTGACGTAGATTATGAAACCGCTGCAAGCCAATGGCATGCCGAGGTTTTGAACAGTGTAAAACCGTTAATTCAGGTATCTTCGGCCAATGTGGTATCAATTGGTGCTGTTAAGACAACGCAAGTAAATGAGTTTACAAAACAAAATCCATATCTTGCTGAAGTACTCGTTAGTCAAAAAATTACGGGTAATGGTTCAGATCGCGATGTACGCCATGTTGAAATAGATCTTGGTGAATCGGGCTTAACCTACCAAGTGGGTGATGCTTTAGGGGTATGGTTTAGCAATAACGAAGTATTAGTGGATGAGGTTTTAGCGGCGTTGTCACTTGCGGCTGACGAGATAGTTACGCTTGGATCGCAATCCTTGACCCTCAAGCAAGCTTTGCTCAATAACAAAGAGCTGACTCAGTTATATCCTGGATTAGTCAAAGCTTGGGCTGATCTCAGTGGCAATGTTGAACTATTAGCCTTGAGTGAGGATAAAGAGCAAGTGCGCCATTTTATTCTCAAACATCAATTTGCTGATTTAGTCGCCCAATACCCATTAGTCAATGGCGCAAATACGTTAAGCGCAATAAAGCTAATTGAGTTACTGCGTCCATTAACTCCACGCCTTTACTCTATCGCTTCAAGTCAAAGTGAAGTCGAAACCGAAGTGCATTTAACCGTTGCCTTAGTGGAAGATGAGCGCCATGGCGCGGCGCGTTTTGGCGGCGCATCACATTTCTTAGCCTCTGCTGCTGAAGGCACACAAGTTAAGGTTTATGTTGAGCCGAATAAGCATTTCCGTTTACCCGAAAATCCAGCAACGCCCGTGATCATGGTGGGCCCTGGTACGGGTGTAGCGCCATTTCGTGCTTTTATGCAAGAACGTGTTGCCCAAGGTGTTCAAGCTGATAGCTGGTTATTCTTCGGTAATCCCCATTTTGAGCAAGATTTTTTGTATCAAACTGAGTGGCAACAGTATCTTAAAAATGGCGATTTAAGTCGTATTGACGTGGCGTTTTCACGTGACCAAGCCCATAAAATATATGTACAACACCGCATTAAAGAGCAGGCAAAAACGCTGTGGCAATGGCTTGAAAATGGAGCACATCTGTACATTTGTGGTGATGCTGAGCGGATGGCAAAAGATGTTCATCAAGCCTTAATTGAAGTCGCAATTGAAGTGGGTGGATTAGATATAGGGGCCGCAGAAGCCTACTTTGACACACTACGCAGCGACAAACGCTACCAAAAAGACGTGTATTAATTGCAGCCTAGAACGCACATAAAAAACGCATAAGAATAGCCAAAGCTGCAAACACCATCACGATGTGCAGCTAGTGAACCGAATTTAAGAGGCAGTTGCCATGAGTGAGCAAAAGTTAGCGTTAAACGAATACTTAAAAACTGACAGTAATTATCTGCGCGGTACGATTACAGAAGGCTTAGATTCTTCCGTCACGGGTAGCTTCAGCGATAGTGATCAGCAGTTGATCAAATTTCATGGTTTTTATCAGCAGGACGATCGCGATTTACGTAATGAACGTAAAGAGCAAAAACTTGAGCCTTTATACAGCTTCATGTTGCGTGCTCGGGTGCCTGGTGGCGTGTGTACACCACAGCAATGGTTGGGAGTGGATGAAATCGCTTCTACGTTAACCAGTTCAAACAGTATACGTTTGACCACTCGTCAAACCTTTCAATACCACGGTATTCCAAAGCGCAATCTTAAACCGTTAATCCAAGGATTAGATCGTGAAGCGCTGGATTCAATCGCCGCTTGTGGTGATGTAAACCGTAACGTGATGTGTAACCCTAATCCGGTTGAATCTAGATTGCATCAACAGGCTTATGCGGTGGCAAAGCAATTGTCTGATCACTTGTTACCCCACACCCGCGCCTATGCTGAAATTTGGTTAGATAAAGAAAAATTACTCTCGACCGAAGATGAAACTGTTGAACCTGTGTATGGCAAAACTTATCTGCCGCGTAAGTTTAAAATGGCCGTGGCTGTACCGCCAGATAATGATGTTGACGTTTACACCAACGATTTAGGGTTTATCGCCATTGCTGAAAAAGGTGAGTTGGTTGGCTTTAATTTAACGGCTGGCGGTGGCATGGGCTCAACCCACGGCGAAGTGGAAACTTTCCCACGTTTGGGTGACGATTTGGGCTTTATTAAAGCCGCAGATGTAATGAAGTTTGCCGAAGCGGTGATGACAGTACAGCGTGATTGGGGTAATCGCTCAAACCGCAAACGTTCACGCCTTAAATACACAATTGTTGACCATGGTTATGAGAAGTTTAAAGCCGAAGTCGAGGCGCGTGCTGGGGTAAAATTTGAGCCTAAGCGTGACGTGGTAATCGGCGATCGCGGTGATCGTTATGGCTGGGTTGAAGGCGTTGATGGTAAATGGCATTTAACCTTGTACATTGAAAGTGGTCGGGTAAAGGATTATCCCGGTAAAACGCTGCAAACCGGATTGCGCGAAATCGCTAAAATTCACCAAGGCGATTTCCGCATGACCTCGAATCAAAACATGATCATCGCAGGTGTGGCGGCAGAAGATAAAGCCACCATTGAAGGCTTAGCCCGTAAACATGGTCTGTTGGGGCAAGTGATTACTCAAACTCGTGGTCATTCAATAGCTTGTGTGGCGCTACCAACGTGCCCGTTAGCTATGGCGGAAGCGGAGCGTTATTTCCCCGAGTTTATCGACCATATCGATGCATTACAGGCAAAACATGGTATCAGTGAACAGGCAATCGTGGTGCGGATGACGGGTTGCCCTAATGGCTGTGCACGCCCATTTGCTGCCGAAATTGGTTTAGTAGGTAAAGCGCCAGGTCGTTATAACTTGTATTTAGGTGCAAGTTTTGAAGGCACACGTTTGAATAAAATGCACCGGGAAAATATCCAAGAAGCTGAAATTCTGGCAGAGTTAGATACCTTGTTTGGCCGCTACGCGACAGAGCGTAATGCTGGCGAAACTTTTGGCAACTTTACTGTTCGCATCGGCGTAGTAAAGGCGGTTATTGACGCCGCTAAGGATTTTCATGGCTGAGCTTTATCTGAACAATAATGAAACTAAAGTGCCGACAATCATCAGCTCTGTAGAGCTACAGTCGCTATTGAGCGCACCTAAAGCCGAACAAACGATAGAGCTTGAGCGCATTAATCAGTTTTTAGCAGGGCTGCGCGCGCAAGAGCGAGTGTTATGGGGGTTAACTTATTTGCCCGGTAACCACGCACTGTCGTCAAGTTTTGGGATCCAAGCAGCGGTAATGCTGCATATGGTGAGCCAAGCACGGGCAAATATTCCGGTTATTTTGACCGACACCGGATATTTGTTCCCTGAAACCTATCAGTTTATTGATGAACTGACGCAGCGGTTATCGTTAAATTTAAAAGTGTATCAAGCAGCAATGACATCGGCATGGCAAGAGGCACGTTTTGGTCAGTTGTGGGAACAAGGTTTAAATGGGTTAGAGCAGTACAACCGTTTAAATAAAGTGGAGCCTATGCAGCGTGCCTTAACTGAGCTGGAAGTTGGCACTTGGTTTGCTGGGCTGCGCCGCAGCCAAGCCAGCAGCCGTGAAACCTTACCTATATTGGCGATTCATGGTTCGCGGTTTAAATTACTGCCGATTATTGAGTGGACCAATAAAGATGTGCATCTATATTTGACGCAATTTAATTTGCCATATCATCCACTTTGGGATCAAGGTTATGTTTCTGTTGGCGACACCCATTCCAGTAAGCCATTAGAATTAGGTATGAGTGAAGAAGAAACTCGCTTTAATGGGCTAAAACGCGAGTGTGGCTTACATTACGATATTTAAGTATCGAGTTAATTAAGTCTTTAATTTAAATCGCTAATGCTGGCTGGTTAGCTATAGTTGCATCGCTAGGAATTCGGGTAGTTTAAATTAAAGTGACATTTTTGATGTTTGGTATAAGTGTTTTGGTATTGTTGTAATCTAAATGTCATACAACTGAGTTAGATTGATTTTGATATTTATCACTGCAATTTTTGTGTGAGTTTTGTACATTTTCATTGAAAAGTGACACGTTGATTAATTCTGAGCTATATTTTGAAGTTCCCGTAGATGGTTTTGAGCTTTTTTATTGTGTAACTGGCATCAGTTGGTGTCTTTTATAAGGTTGAGTTGTTGTCATCGTTATTGATGGGCTACGTTGGCTATATAACGTTATAACGAAACTTAAGGCAGTAAATCGTGCAAAAACCTGACTCGCACACGCGAGTAAAAAGCCGTTTGATTGACTTGCTAGCCCTCGTTAATCTGTCATTATTACCTCGGTCAGCTGTCGTTAAAGCTGCCGAGGTTGCATCAAGTTCAAGCTGCGCTCTTCGCGTTCATCTCGCGTTCATCATTTTTCCTATTAGGGTTTATTCTCTGTTTATCTTTGATTTTGTTATAAGATACCTTAGGTATATCTGACACTCTCGTAGCGTGAGCGGTAGATCTAAGTTTACTGCTAGAGAATATTGTTAGAGTGAGTGACTGCAGAGACTGTTCTGCATTAGATAGATGTCTAAATGAAAACCAAGGTAGAGTGCTTGGATGAGATGATATAAATGACGGCTCCTATGTATGCGATGCGAGATCATGTCCGGCGTCCCAATATTAATAAAAAAAGTAATATGACTCCCAAAAGGCCAAAGCGTAGCTTTCGGCGTTTATTGTTATGGTTATTTAAAGGATTACTTTGGGCACTGTTAGGCTCAATACTATTAGTGGCATTGCTGCGATTTGTTGATCCCCCTATGTGGACTTGGCGCATTGAACGTGCCTTATCTCCGCCCGCACCTATGGGTGAAGTCAGGCACCAATGGCGTGATATCGAGCAAATATCTTCTCAATTACAGTTAGCGGTTATTGCCGCAGAAGATCAGCATTTTGCCGAGCATAGTGGATTTGATTTAGCAGCGATTAGTTCGGCTCTGAAATACAATCAGCAGGGTGGCAAAGTTCGTGGGGCTAGTACTTTAAGTCAGCAGGCAGCGAAAAACCTCTTTATGTGGTCGAGCCGCAGTTTTTTACGTAAAGGATTAGAAGCCTGGTTTACGCTATTGATGGAATTGACTTGGGATAAATCACGTATTCTTGAGGTATATTTAAATATTGTCGAATTTGGCCCCGGAATATACGGCGCTGAAGCGGCATCAAAGCATTATTTTGGCAAATCAGCGGCCAAACTAACTCAATACGAAGCTTCATTACTTGCCGCCATTTTACCAAATCCTTGGCGTTATAAAATTTCACCGCCATCGTCCTACGTGCAGCAGCGTTCTGCTTGGATACGCAAACAAATGAATCAGTTAGGTAGCATTACGCTAAAAAAAGTTCATGAAGCCGAATAATTATGACGGCCTTGAAAGCTAGCTTGTGCTTATTCGTCATCATCCCTCAACGAATAGTGGCAGAATTGAGAGCAGACTGAATACGTCTGCCGCTAACGTTATCAACAATAAATATTAGTTAACTAAGTCTTTACCTCATGCGTATCTAAATTTATTTAATGTTAAATTATAGTAAATTATTATATTAATCCTTAAAATACTGCCTCAGTCTTTTCGGCTGTGGTGTTACTGTGTGGCTTGTTACAGTAAAACTAATAAAATTCTGCTTTTACACTGTTCATATTAGGGATAGGTAAGAACGGTAAATATTGAATTGCCAGAACATTATGTTAGGCATTATTTTTATATAAAATTGAATTGATCTCAAATGGAGTTTGTTAAATGAAAAAGATTGTGATTGCTGCGGTAATTATTGCGGCCGGTGCGGGCGGTTATTGGTATACGCAAAATGGTGCTGGTTCAAGTGTTTCTGCCAACCCTTTGCTCGATTATGTGCCTGCTGATACGCCGCTATTTTCGGGTCAGTTAACCCCCTTCCCGTTAAAAGCCTATTTACAGTCTATTTCTGGAAATTATCAACAATACCCAAGTAATGCTTTAGCTGAACTAGATGAGTTAGATAGCCCTATGGGCAAGTTTTTTGTCAGCATCTATCAGCAATATATGGATGGAATTAAAGATCCTGCTTTATTGTTGAAAACCTTTGGCTTTCCTGATGAAGTTAAACCTTATATTTATACATTAGGCGCTTTGCCAGTATTCAAAATTGATGTTAATCAAGTCGATGCTTTTTGGGCTGTATTAGACAAAGCCGAAAAAGACAGTGGTGTGAGCCACGAAATGCGTAAAATCGGTGACGTTGATTACCGCGCCTATATGTTATCGGACGACAATACCGCTGAAAAAATTGAATTATTATTTGCCCAGAAAGATGGCATTTTAACGATGACATTTAGCACCTCTTTAACCAAGCCTGATTTATTAGAAATGGCATTTGGTATTAAGAAGGCGCCGCAGTCATTAGCAGCTTCGGGGATAATAGAAGATATTATTAAGACCCATGGTTTTAAAAATAACAGCGTTAGCTTTATCAATCATGTGGAAATAGTAAAGGCATTAACATCTGCCGATAGTAATCTACTATCGCAGCAATTGACTCAGCTTTTAGCCAATGAGAACGTCGGTGAAGATCCATTAGCTGAAATTAGAACACCTGAATGCCGTGCTGAACTAACGGCTATTGCCGCTAATTGGCCGCGCACTGTTGCAGGGGTAACTGAGTTTTCTGTGACCGAAAAAGAAAGTCATATGGCTGCTTCATTTGTGATTGAAACTAAAAATCAGCCTATTTTGACGGCGTTACAAAAAATGCGTGGGTTTATTCCTGCACATATGGCCGATATTAATAGCACTATATTTTCGATGGGTATCGGTTTAGATGTTAATGAAGTCGCACCTGCCTTAACTGCCATTTGGGATGATCTGCAAAAACCACAATTAACTTGTGCGCCGTTGGCACAATGGCAATCGGAACTGAGTCAACAAAGCCCAGCCATGCTTGGCATGTTTACCGGTATGGCTAATGGCGTTAAGGGTATGAGCGTATCACTGCTCGACTTTAAACTGGCTGCGTACGATGATGATTACCAGTTAGAAAGTGTAGATGCCTTAGTTAGCCTGAGTGCTGACAATCCAGCTATGTTATTCAATATGGTAAAACCCTTCGCGCCAATGTTGGCAGATGTGCAATTAGCCGATAATGGCGATGCTACCGATTTATCTCCTATATTAATGCTACCACCGGCATTGGGTATTAAACCTATGTTGGCGATTAAAGGTCAGCATTTAGTGGTATATAGCGGTGATAAAGGTTTGCAACTAGCAAATAAACTTGCAACTGAGAAACTGTCAACCAATGGCATGTATAGCTTATCTGCTGACTATGGCAAGATGTTTACTCCCATGCTCACGTTTTTAGAAATGACGGGTGAGCCAGTTCCTGAAGAAATGAAAATGCTTAAAGATTATAATATGCGAGTGAAAATGAGCTTTGATGTTAATCAGCAAGGTTTGGTCATAGGCTCTGTCGCTAATTCTAAAGCGACAGATAAAAAGTAATTCTAGATGCCATTTATTGGCGCGTGGCTACTGAACTAGCGAATAAATGTTAAACCGAGCCAGCTAATTGCTGGCTCTTTTTTTTGCTAATTGAGCTTAGATTGAGCTAATTTTATTGATTGTGGAGTTGACTGGTGCTGCTTGGGCTTGGCTGAACGCACTAAACTCACCAGTCCTTGCCATTGGATATCGTCATTTTGCGGCAACAAAATATCGGGTAGCGTGCCCACACCAGACAACAGCTTACCTTGAGCATCGTATGTTAATGAGCTACTTAACCTTATGTTGAGCCTACTATTTGGCAATTTGAAATGATAATGACGAGCAAAGTCACCAGAGGTTTTTTCGCCAATCAAATTAACTCTTGACCAAGAGTTAGTGCGATAGGCTATCCATTCACATTCTTGGCGACAATGGGATCCTACGAGTAGCGCTAAGCGATTGCGGCCTTCAGGCGTCACCATAGGTTTAGTGCGAACATACCAAGGGCTAAATTGATCTTCGTTGACCGTTGGCAAATTGTGGGTGAGGGAGTTAAGCCCAGGGACACTGTCCTCTAGCGTATCAAGCGGCATAAAGTGGAGCGGTTTTAGGTAATCATTTCTGAATTTGGGGGAGCGGCGGTAATGTGCAAATCCCATCACGTCTTGCGCTAAAGTATTATTTGAGTCTGTATCTTGGTATCGCGACAACATGGTGAGTAGTTTGGGACTAAAACCTTTTGCATCACGTAAATCAATGATCAGTAATGGGTGCGTCATCCCCTTGAACAGTTCTTGCTGCAGTTTTCTATCTAATTCAAAAGCATTTAGATCGCTTATTGTAAGTTTAACCGTAGTCGTGTTGACCGTTGTTAACCGATGAGACATCTCTTTAAACTCAGAGCGTTTAAATGTCGATAATTGATTAATGAGATCAAGCAAGTTGGGTTCACGGTTGTCATCTTCTTTGGCGATAGCATCGATAAGTTGCGACTGTTTTGGTGCTAAAGCAAGTGTGACCTGCTGAATTTGCATGTCGTCATTCATCAGGGTAATAAGCACATAGGGTTTTATGCTCAAACCTAAATCTTCACGTAATAAATTAAGTTTTTTAAGCCAAGATAGCTGCATTTCTTGGCTCTGTTTGGCTGATTCGGGTAAGTAAACTTGGCTCGCTATCACCCATTTATGGATAGGGATGCCATCAATATGGGAGATAAAAGGAAAACTGCTATTGATTGGGCTATTGTCTTTATCCAGAGCTAACCATTGATCGTTCAGTGGCCTTAATATCAGAGGCAGTTCGCCATTTTTGTCCTCAAAGTTTTGCACCAATGCTGCGGGATCTTTTAGTATATTCAGTAATTTAGTTATTTCAGCGGCAAATCGGGTGTTGGGTGTCATATGCTGATGTTGGTCAGCAATCTGGCTCGCTACATGGCTGAGTTGCGCGTTGGTGCTATCCATCGTTAAGGCATAAAAACTTGAGTATTGTTCTATCTGATTTAATAGAGTGTAGAGATCTTGGCGTATTTCTTGAGCATTGAGTGCTGGAAGAGGGCTATTTTTTGGCGCCGCGAAAAATACCAGCTGAAGTAAGCAGGCTAAAATGATCGCTAAAAGCAATGTGACGATACTGCGGTAGCTAAAACTCATATTCATCCATGGCCACTCGATTTTGCTTTAGGGCATAAAAGGTATGTAACCGTTGGCCTAATAGCCCTCGACATTCACAGCAGTGTTGATATCAACTTAGCCTCATCTGAGTAATGGGTAGTAGGTTATGGCTGATTTTTGCATTCTGTTACTTTATGTTTCTATAACATGTCGTTGAGTGAAATCCCTATGCCGATACGCTGATTGTGATAGTCATAGTCGATAAGACTCTCACCATAACCATTAAAGTATTGCGTATAAAAACGTAAGTTACCGACAATCGGATAGCTCCATGTTACCTCTGCAGAGCCGCGGTCGATATCTTCTAAGTTAGTTTTAAGGGTTAATGTGAACCTATGCGCATCAATACCATAAACGCCGACAAACTCAGCTCTACCTACGTAGTCTTCAATATTGGGGTTATCGTCACCACTTGCCTGATTTGGATCTGTTTTTTTATCCTCAGGTATGCGCCACCATACTTTGGTTGAGAAGGCGAGTGGGCCTGCATCAAAAATCATCGTGGCGTAAAGTCGATTCCAACTACGGGAAAGTGGACCGGCTTTACCGTTAGATTGATGTACTGCTCCTACACCCCAAAAAGAGTTAGTAACACTACCGATTTTCCAATCGTTATTAAACATCAGAAAAACTTCAGGTTCGTGATTGGTTTCTCTAAAAGGAGATGACGTATCTTTGTTATATACCTGCCAATAAGATTGGTTAGTGTAAGCAAAAAATAGATGACCATTATCACCGAAAATATTGTACCAAATAGGGAATTTAAAACTGATTTGAAACTTCGCCTCAAATTCATCTAATGAATATGGGTTGAGTACAGCGTCTTCAGTAAAGGGATCCATATTAGGGTCGGGATTATAGGTAACAGGTAAAAAATAATTCACTTTATGCGGTGTAATTACAAAAGGTAGATCTGCTGTGGCGAGTTCAACTTCTACTCTTTCTTTAACTAGCGATTCTTCGGCATTTATATTAGCACTCGATAATAGTCCAATCACTGCGATAGCTGAATAAAGTCGTTTCATCTGTCCTCCCTGATGTATTTATTCGTTTTTGTTTGTCTAGCTCAACAAAAATAATGGCGCCCAGCTTACCACTAGAAAGTGAATCTATCGCTATTGAAAAATCACATCTTATGCTGCACGCCGAGGTTTTGGGTTTACTTTTTAGTCAATATTGCTGAGGCGGTTAATTGATAATGGATTGCATTTTGACATTTTTCATCGGGCATTCGTCATTTGAGTAGAGTTTTTGGGAATAACATAGTGCAAAAATTATCAATCTAGTTAACAAAGTATAGTGTTATTAAAACATGATACGGTTTCTAAGTTATTGTTATGTAAGCATTTGATTCTTTATTCTAGATAACTATAAGGCTTGAATAGAGCATTTAACCGTTTTTAGGTAGCTCCCCTAGGTGTTTTTATATCTAAATGATATAAAAACTAACAATTATCTATTTATTATGGAATATAAGACGCGCTATATTTCAGCAGACTAAAGTGATGTTGGGGATTCTGATGGAAGTGTTATCTTTACTGGGCCAAGCGGCCAAAGGCAAAGTGTGGCTGGTGGGCGCAGGTCCTGGTGACGTTGAGTTATTAACGTTAAAAGCATGGCGCATCCTTAAGACTGCTGATGTCGTGCTATACGATGCCTTAGTTAGTGAAGATATCCTCGAGCTTATCCCTAAAGATGCTGAAAAGATTGCCGTAGGTAAACGTGCTAATAAACACAGCGCCGCGCAGGACGACATTAATCAGTTACTGGTTACCAAAGCTTACACCCGTAAAAATGTAGTGCGGCTTAAAGGCGGCGATCCTTTTATTTTTGGCCGCGGCGGCGAAGAGCTACAAACCTTAGTCGAAGCAGGGGTTGAGTTTGAAGTTATCCCTGGTATTACTGCAGCCAGCGGCACATCGGCCTATGCTGGGATCCCTTTAACGCACAGAGACCATGCCCAAGGCGTTACTTTTATTACTGGCCATTGCCAATTAGAAAGCCGTCCGATGGATTGGCAAGGTTATGCTAACCCTAACAATACGTTAGTCGTGTATATGGGCATTCTTAATGCGGGTATTATTCGTCAAGGTTTGCTCAATGCGGGTCGAAGCCCTGACACGCCAGTGGCGATTGTGTCGAAGGCGACGACCAAAGATCAGCGGCGCTTTATTGGCCGTTTAGGCGAGCTTGAACAGCTAGCAGCCGATCCTCAATTACATATGCCAGCACTGATGATTATTGGTGAAGTGGTCGCGCTGAGTGACAGCTTGCATTGGTTTAAGCCAGAATCTATTGCAAGTAGGCACACCAATATTCAGGTATTTCAATCAGTCAGCGTGTCGACCAAGGCGTCGGTAAACTAATTAAGCTAACCCATGCTGTGCTAATTACAGCTAATTTAAGGTAAACGGAGAATAGTATGGCCGGGCGTGAATTAAGCCACTTACAACAACTGGAAGCCGAGAGTATCCAGATCATTCGTGAAGTTGCAGCCGAATTCGATAATCCTGTGATGATGTATTCTATCGGGAAAGATTCTTCCGTTATGCTGCACTTAGCGCGTAAAGCCTTTTACCCGGGCAAGATCCCGTTCCCGCTATTACATGTCGACACAGGTTGGAAATTTAAGCAGATGATCACGTTCCGTGATGCGCAGGCCAAGAAATTTGGTTTTGAGCTGCTGACACATACTAATCCTGAAGGCGTAGCGCAGGGGATTAACCCCTTTGACCATGGCAGTGCTAAACATACTGATATCATGAAAACCCAAGGTCTAAAGCAAGCACTTAACCAATACGGTTTTGATGCCGCTTTCGGTGGGGCTCGCCGCGATGAAGAAAAATCTCGCGCCAAAGAGCGGGTGTATTCGTTCCGCGACCGTCACCACCGATGGGATCCTAAAAACCAACGCCCAGAATTGTGGCGCACCTATAACGGCGCGGTGAATAAAGGCGAAAGTATTCGAGTGTTTCCGTTATCTAACTGGACAGAGTTAGATATTTGGCAATATATCTATCAAGAAAACATTGAGTTAGTGTCATTATACTTTGCTGCTAAACGTCCTGTTGTTGAGCGCAATGGCCAGCTAATTTTAGTGGATGATGAGCGGATGACGTTAGCCGAAGGCGAGCAGATTAAAGAAGATGTGGTACGTTTTAGAACCTTAGGTTGCTATCCACTCACCGCCGCCATGCATTCTGAGGCTGACAGCTTAGAAAAAATTATCGAAGAAATGCTGTTAACCCGTTCGAGTGAACGCCAAGGCCGCTTGATCGATTCAGATCAAAGTGCCTCCATGGAGCAAAAGAAGCGTCAAGGCTACTTTTAATGTCGGCAAGGTTAAGCCTATTTCGCGAATGTGGCTTTTGTAGTGCGACCTTCAGCTAAGCAGATCAAGAGTGAGAATAAGATGGACAAAGCAGTCAATAAAACCAATCGCATGGCGGCGGAAATTACCCTCCATGGTGTAAAAGAATATTTGGCCCTACAGCAGCATAAAGGTTTATTGCGCTTTTTAACCTGCGGTAGTGTTGATGATGGTAAAAGCACCTTAATCGGTCGTCTATTACACGACAGTGCACAAATCTATGAAGATCAATTGGCGAGCTTAAAGAGCGACAGCGCTAAGATGGGCACTACAGGTGAAGCCATTGACTTAGCCTTGCTGGTGGATGGTTTGCAAGCTGAGCGCGAGCAAGGTATCACTATTGACGTGGCTTACCGTTATTTTTCAAGTGATAAGCGCAAATTCATTATCGCCGATACCCCAGGGCATGAGCAGTACACCCGCAATATGGCCACGGGCGCATCGACCTGTGATTTAGCGGTGATTTTAGTTGACGCCCGCTACGGCGTGCAGACGCAGACTAAACGCCATGCGTTTATCGCCTCATTATTGGGTATTCGCCACTTTGTCGTTGCCGTAAATAAAATGGACCTGCTTGAGTTTGACCAGCAAGTATTCAACCGTATTCGTGCTGATTTTACCGATTTCGTTAAAGACTTTGGCTGTCTTGATATCCATTTTGTGCCGTTATCGGCGCTGAATGGTGACAACGTAGTTGAGCGCAGTAATCAAAGCCCTTGGTATCAAGGTGGCACTTTGCTCGAACTGCTAGAAACTATTGATACACAACGTGAACTCAGCTCCTTACCTGTACGTTTCCCAGTACAGTATGTGTCGCGCCCTAACTTAGATTTCCGTGGTTTTGCTGGCACTTTAGCCTCTGGAATTATCAAGGTCGGCGACGAGTTAGTGGCTTTGCCATCGGGAAAACGCAGCAAGGTTGAGCGTATTGTCACCTTCGATGGCGACATACAAGAAGCGGTTGCAGGCCAAGCGGTGACGATAACGCTGGAAGATGAAATCGATATTTCCCGTGGCGATTTATTGGCAAAACCCGATTCAGCGCCAGCCGTCGCTAATGTGATCAGCGCTGACATAGTGTGGATGGATGAAAAGCCATTACAACTGGGTCAGTTATATGACATCAAAGTGGCGGGTAAAAAAACACAAGCCTCTGTAACAGCAATTGATTATGTGGTTGATGTTAACACTCTAGCGCGCAGTAGCACTGACACGCTTGGGTTAAATGCCATTGCCCGCGTGACCTTAGAACTGACCGAAGACATAGTATTTGATGCGTATTCTTTGGTGCGAGATACGGGCGGAATGATCTTAATTGACCGTTTAAGTAATGCGACCGTCGCCGCAGTGATGGTTGTTTCGGGTCAACATATTAATAAACAAACCACATCACAATTTAGTGCCTTTGAAGTGGAGTTTAATGCCTTAGTGCGTAAACACTACCCCCATTGGCAAGTACTCGATATCTCTAAGCTTGGAGCTTAATTTGTGAGTGACCTGTGGCTGTTAGCGATTATTTTGTTAGGGCTTGTGGCTGGCTTAATTAGCGGTCGCATTAATCCTGCAGTATTGTTTTTATTTGCATTTTTACTGTGTTACTTGTTTGACATGGTTGCACTTGATACTGCATTAACCAGCTTTACCAATATTGGCTTGGTCACCTTAGTTTTATTGGTGTTGGCCGCGACAGCGTTAGAAAAAACCTCCCTACTGGGCAAATTGAGTCAGGTTATCGGTAATAGTTCTTTACCTATAACTATGGCCAAACTCGGGTTGTCGACTGCTTTGTTATCGTCATTTACCAATAACACTGCCGTAGTGGCATCGCTTATCGGTGTGGTGCGCCGTAATCAAGTGCACGCGCCGGCTAAATTGCTGTTGCCACTTAATTACGCGGCGATTTTAGGCGGCACACTCACGCTGATTGGTACATCAACTAACTTAATTGTTAACTCCTTTGTAGAAAACGCCGGTTTACCCGCTTTAGGTTTTTTTGAGTTCACGCCAGTGGCTGTTGTGATCGTCGTCGCGGGTATGTTACTGCTGGTCCTATTGGCAAATATTCTGCCCGATAGACGCGAAGAGTCAGACGAAGAAGCGCTACCTTATTTACTCGAAGCTCACGTGGCGAAAGGTTCGCTCTTAGTTGGCCGCAGTGTGGTTGACAATAAACTCAGGGCGCTAAAGCAGTTATATCTAGTCGAGTTAGAACGCAGTGGCATTTGTATTTACCCCGTGCCGCCCCAGCTAGTGCTACAAGCGGACGATGTGCTGCGTTTTAGCGGTGCGGTGGAATCGGTGGAGTTATTACATCAATTCGATGGTTTAGATTGGTTTGGTAAACATCAAGCCAAGGGGCAAAATTTAGTTGAAGCAGTGCTTGCGCCGTCATCCAGTTTAGTCGGTAACTCGTTAAAAGCATCGCGTTTTCGTGAGCAGTTTGATGCTGCCGTGATGGCAATTCGTCGTGGTCATCATCCGCTAAAGGGCGGACTTGGTGACATTATTTTGCAACCTGGCGATGTATTGTTATTGACGCCAGGGGATAGTTTTAGCGCCAATCCAAAATTGAGCTCAGAGTTTGCCGCAGTGAGTGGGCTAGATTTAAATGTACGCTTAGACAATCACCGTGGCCGTTGGGTATTACTCGGTTTTGCGGCTGTGATTGTACTCAGTGTTACTGGTGTGTTGCCGTTGGCTAAGGGTTTAGTGTTGTTGTTGCTCGGTTATTTTGCCATTGGCGCTGTTACTTTGGCTGAGCTTAAACGCCGTTTCCCAATAGAATTGGTGGTCATTGTGGGGAGCGCCTTAGGGCTCGCCAATTTGATGATGAGCACAGGTCTTGCCGATAGCTTAGCGCAAGGATTGCTTTCGGTTATCAATGGTTATGGTGTATTTGGCGCTTTTGTCGGTGTGTACTTGATGACCTTGTTGCTGACGGAACTGGTCACCAATAATGCCGCTGCGGCGCTATCTTTCCCGATTGCTTACGCGATTGCACTTAATTACGGTGTCGATGCAAGACCCTTTATTATGGCGGTGGTGTTTGGTGCCAGCGCGAGCTTTATTTCCCCCTACGGTTATCAGACCAATTTGATGGTATTTAATGCGGGTAATTACCGCTTCAGTGACTTTGTTCGTTTAGGGTTGCCGTTATCTGTGTTGTATTCCGTGATCGTGATATTTATGGTGCCAATCATCTTTCCTTTTTAATGATTAGCTTGAGTTTATTGCCCTGTGTGAGTTATTTTTTTATATAGGGATTGAGGAGTTTTTATGACAAATATCGTGTGGCATCAACATCCTGTAGATCAAGCTGCTAGAGCTAAACAAAAAGGTCAGAACCCTGTTTTACTGTGGTTTACTGGGCTCTCAGGTGCGGGTAAATCAACATTGGCAGGCGCGTTAGAGCGGGCGTTATTTGAGGCGGGATTCCATACTTATTTGCTCGATGGCGATAATGTGCGCCATGGTCTGTGTAACGATTTAGGTTTTACCGTTAAAGATCGTGACGAAAATCTGCGCCGAGTGGGTGAAGTGGCTAAATTGATGGTGGATGCTGGGCTGGTGATTTTATCGGCCTTTATTTCCCCGACCCGTGAAGAGCGCGATAGTATTCGTGCTAGCTTTCCTGCGGGGCAGTTTATTGAAGTCCATGTGTCGACGCCTTTAAGTGTGTGCGAGCAGCGCGATCCTAAGGGGTTGTACGTGAAAGCGCGCAGTGGCGAAATTGCTAATTTTACTGGCGTTTCATCGCCATACGAAGCGCCATTGGCCGCCGAATTAACGATTGATACCAGTAAAGGCGATTTAGCGACTCAAGTACGCGCGTTAATTGACTATTTAACCGCAATCAATGTGATCAATGCCGATAAGATAAATGCGTTAGGCTGATATTTAACGCTGAGTGATTTAACAGGAGCTTTTGAGCTCCTTTATTATTTCTGTAATTAAGCGATGCTGTTAGTTAGCCCTTATTCTATTTTGAAGTCTTTAGCGAATAGCAATTGTAATGCCTTGAGATATTCTTGATCGGGTTTTGGGAGCACTAGCTGAGCCAGTTCATCACCAATGGGCGTGAGTCGATAATAACTAAATAGTAGGTTGCCGCTTTTTGGAGTCAGTTTCATCTGTATACCTTGCACGGCAAATTGGATTGGGGTTTTATTGTTGAGTAAACCAGTTTCAAATTCGCTGCTATGGATAATCCCTGCATCAACTAAGGTCAAAATGCTGGAGTAGGGCAGGCCAAACTGCGATAAACCCAAGTTAACCGAAGTGATTTTACGGAAATACTGGCCAATCCCGCCTGATAAGCGATAGCCGCTAATCAGCTTTAACCGCTGCTCGTTATTCACTTTTGCAGCCATACCGAGGGCTTTTTCGAGAATTTGCGCTTCGCGGTGTGTGAGTTGTTTGAGTATAGCTAAGGTGCGTAAGCTAAAATTACCAGGGTTGACAATCTCACTCGATAATATTCGCGCCCACAAATCTTGCATCTTACGATTATGGATTTGCTCTGCCATCATAAAAAATTGATGACTCCAATCGGGATCAAGCTCGACGCCGGTGACATCCGATGGCGTATAACTGATAGCTAACGAAAATATCGTCTCCACATTGGTTTGATATTGGCTTGATAACTTATCAGCGCGGTGCTTAGCGCGCTCAGCGACCGAGGCATTTGCAGGGCGATATTCTCTCTCGGTTGCTAGCCCTAATTGCCGACCGAGTAATAGTACTTTTTTACGGGCAGAAGCATCGGATGTTGACTCGCCGTCCTCTGACAAAATTAAAATATCTGAATCCTTCATCGTGTTATAAGTCCCTGAGAGTGAGTGATGTACTTTACTTTACGTATTGTTATTGCTGTCTATTCTATGGTTTTAGCCACTGATTTTGCCTTGCTATTGGACCAAGACCATAGCGTTTCATTACCAGGTTCTGGATGGCGCGGTACATTGAGCGCCAAAATTAACGAACATACCGCAAAGCCAGCACCAATATAAAAAACTAACGCGGGGTCGGTCAGCCATAATAGCCCTAATAGTACGGGAATAATGACAGCTGCAATGTGATTAATGGTAAAACTAACCGACATTGTCGCCGCAATATCTTTGCTATCAGCAATTTTTTGGAAATAGGTTTTCATCGCAATAGCCATGGCGAATAGCAAATGATCGATGACGTAAAGTGCAGCGGCCATATGAGGTTGCTCAACTAGAGCGTAGCTAATGAACACGATGAACAGCCCTATATATTCAACTGTGAGGGCATTGCGTTCACCAATACGCCCAATAAAACGACCAATCGTGGGGGCGAATAGCAGGTTGACTAAATAATTGATCAAGAACAATGCGGTAATTTCACTCACACTGTAACCAAACTTTTCGACCATCATAAAACCCGCAAACACCATGAAGATTTGCCGTCTTGCCCCTGAAAAAAAGGTCAGTAAATAGTAAAGCCAATAGCGTTTACGCAAAATAATTTTTTTGTGCTGTATTTCGGTGGTGTCAAACTGTGGGTAATACCATGTCATTGTTAGTACCATGACCAAGCCTAATACACCAATAATCAAATACATATGCTGATAGTCTAGCTTCAGCCATGTCATCACTAGCCAGATACTGGCATAACCGACTAAGGCCGCCGCCGAGCGCCACGCCAGCGCTTTGCCCATAAAACCCGCGGCATCTTTTTTATCAACCCATTGCAAGGTTAACGATTGATTGATGGTTTCAAAATAGTGGAATCCAACTGACATCAACACTGTGGTGAGATACAAACCGATAACCTGTGGAAAGAAACCTGTTACCGCGACACCGATACATAGCAAGGCGAGTGAGAGTAGGGCGAAGGCTTGTTCTCTGATTAGTAGCAGTACAAAAATGGCGGTGAATGCTAAGAATCCTGGGATCTCTCGTAGGCTTTGTAATATGCCAATTTCAGCGCCGGTAAATTGAGCTTTTTCGATCACAAAATTATTGAGCAGTGCCTGCCATACAGCAAACACCAGCGACATGACGAAGGTCATCCATAGTAAGAGCGATTTAGGATCTTGGGCTTTAATAGGTTTCATGGATAAAGGCTCTGGCGATAAGTATCCAAATGCTAATGCTTTTTCTGCTAAGAGGCTAGATAACTTGAATGCTAAATAGGTTGTAAAGTGAATCGTAATTGCAGCTTATTTGAGCTAAATATTGAACGCGGGAGCGAATATACAATAGGTTGCTAATGTAAGTTATTTGTAAATTCAATTGTAAATTATAATGCAAACGATTCTCGTTTGATATATTTTATTTGCGCATTTAGGGGCAAACTGTTAAACAGCGCGGAGAAAGAGATGAGAACAGAATTAAAGTTGAGTTCTTTGGCCATTATGGTCACGGCGCTCATTGGCAGTGTCCATGGAACTGCGCAAGCAGCAACGGATCCTGCCGTTTTAGAACAAGCCATCGCAAAACAAGAAGTAGAATTACAACAGTTAAAACAACAATTATCTGAATTAGCCGCACAACAGCAGCAACAGCAAGTACAGCAGGCTGAATACCAAGCTAAAACGAGCACTGTAGTCGATCGTGTTGATACAGCTGCCGATAAACTCAGCAAATTTTCGTTTCAATCCTATGGCAGCGCGATTTATACCAGCGATGAGTATTTTGATAATGTGCAAGATACTACGCCAGAGCGGCGTAATCGGTTTGATTTAGAGCGTGTCGTTACTGAGTTTGGCTACCAATTTACTGATGTTTGGAGTATGGAAGTCGAAATTGAATACGAACATGGCGGTACGGGGACATCACTTGAGTACGACGGTTTCGATGAGTTTGGTGAGTTTGAAACTGAGGTCGAAGCCGGTGGTGAGGTGGTCGTTGAAAAGGCTGAACTGCGTTATCGCCCTTCCAAAGCATTCGGAGTGAAATTCGGTAATATTCATGTACCAATCGGTTTGACCAGTATGTTGCATAAGCCAAATCAGTATCTTACTGTGATGCGACATAAAAGCGAAGCCGCCATGATCCCCGCTGTTTGGAATGAAAATGGTATCGGTGTTTATGGCGAAATAGCCGATTTTCATTACCAAGCACAAGTTATTAGTGGCCTTAATTCAGAATATTTTAGAACCTATGATTGGACTGCATCTGGGCATCAAAAACGTTTTGAACATGTGAATGGTGATGATTTAGCCTTTGCAGGACGTCTAGATTACGGTGATTTCAAAAAAGGTTCGGCAGTCGGCGTGGCTTATTATTATGGCAATACCAGCGACAATCGTCATAAAAGCAATAAAATTGATGAAGATGGCACCGTTAGTATTGTCTCTGCTGCTGGAGCATATATTGAAGGCCCTTGGATTTTACGCGGTCAGTACCTTTATGGCACGTTAAGCGACAGCGATGCCATCACCCAAGCTAATAAAACCACTCCAGGTTTGAAACCTGGTAACTTCGCGCAGCTAGGCTCGAAATCACAGGCCTTTTTCGTCGAAGCGGGTATCGATTTAAATCATTTCACCTCAGTTCCGTTAACGGTATTTGCCAACATAGATTACTCCAATCCTTTAATGGAAGTCGAAACTGGCACCGCCACCAAGCGCTTTGAAAATACTTGGACTAGCGTTGGCGTGAACTATTTTCCAATACCACAAATAGTGATTAAAGCGGAAGCCGGCTTGCATCAAGTTGCCGTTGCTAGCATACCCGATACTCACTTTTTCGCCCTTGGCGTGGGTTATCAATTTTCGCTCTAATCTCTCAATTTTGCTGGAACCAATAGGAACTTAATATCATGACATTACGTAAAACAGCCATTGCTCTTGCGCTTATGAGCACCTTAGCCGCCTGTGGTGGTTCTGGGTCGGATGATTCAACGCCAAGCACGCCAACTACACCAGATAATAAGTTTAGTTTTACTGCCACAGAGATGATCACTAACCTCACTGACGACGTTATTGTTGCGGGTTATGCTGACCTAGCATTGCAAGCGCAGGCGCTTTTATTGGCGACTCAAAAACTAACGAACTCAACAACACAAGCCGATTTAGACGCCGCTCAAGCAGCATGGAAGGCGGCTCGTTTACCTTGGGAGCAAGGCGAATCACATATTTTTGGTCCTGTGGATTCGCTGAGTATCGATCCGCACTTGGATAGCTGGCCGCTCAATACCACCGATCTTCAAACGCAGTTAAACACTCATTCCGGTTTTGATGCACAGACGATTAAAGGCTGGAATGACGATGTGCAAGGTTTCCATACCATCGAATATCTATTATTTGGTGACGGCGTTAATGGCAACACTAAGCCCATTAATCAACTCACGGTCAAAGAGCGCGAGTATCTGATTGCATTGGCAGAAGTGTTTCGTGACTACACTAAGCAACTCGATGATGCTTGGCAGATAAACCACAATCCACAGGATACTGCGGCTAAACCCTATGCAGAATTATTAAAAAATCCAGGCGTGACAGGTAATACTATTTATTCATCGCAACTGGCGGTAGTTGAAGAATTGATTAACGGCATGATAGCCATTGTTGATGAAGTCGGTAACGGTAAAATTGCCGATCCTTTTGGCAGCTCGCTGGCGACAGCCGACACCTCAAAGGTGGAGTCGCAGTATTCTTGGAACTCATTAGATGATTTTGCCAATAATATCATTGGTGTGCGTAACGTTTATCAAGGTGAGTTTACCGGTAATAGCGACAAACAGGGCATAGTGAATTTTGTGGCCGCTGCTGATGCGAACTTAGCCACTCGCGTAAGCAGTGAAATTGATGATGCCATTATCAAAATTCGCGCGATTTCTGGCAGCAACCAACAACCTTTCCGCCAAGCTATAAAAGATGATGCGGGTCGTGCCCGTATCCAAGTGGCGGTGGATGCTCTAACGAAGCTGAAAACGACATTGGAATCTGATGTCATACCTTTGCTGTCTCGTTGGAAATCTTAATTTGTAATGCCGAGTCTTGCTAAAACAATTGGTTTTAGCATTTGATAACGCCAAGTGGCGTAGCTCGCTTGGTGTTTATACCCTGCAGCAAGGGTGCCGTTGTGTCATTGCTGCCGGGTCATGCTTATTTGTGTGAGATTGAAGATGAACAACAGACACGTTTTAATCGGCGCATTACTCCTTGGCGGTATACAGCTTACCGGTTGTGGTGGCAGTGGTGATGCAGAAGATACGGTGACCCCCACGCCTGAACCGATTACCTATCCTGAATATACCGATATGACCGCCAGTGGCGGCGCAACGACAACCTATGATGCTGGCAATTCGGGTCATGGATTTTCAACTCCTTCGATAAATTTAACAGCAACAGAGCTTGCGCTGCACATGGAGGGCGATAAGTTTTTTGAAACCTCTTTTACTACCGCGCCTAATGCCGAACACCCTGAATTAGACGGTTTAGGCCCAGTATTTAATAACACAAATTGTAATGCTTGCCATCAACGTGATGGACGTAACTCAACCCCGCAAGTCAGTGCTGGTCAAACGCGGGTTAAATTGGGTTCGGAAGCGGGCATCTTTTTACGGATAAGTCAGGCGGCCAATGAAGTTTGCATCAAAGGCGATGTGAGCAATGACTATTGCGCGCCGATCCCTGTGCCAGATTTTGGTGGACAATTATTTCACCGTGGTGTGCTGCAAGCGCGTCCTGATTGGCAACAGAATCAGTTTATTGGGCAAGCGGATGTTTACCTCTCCTATGAAACAAAGACCGTGGTCTACCCAGATGGCAGCCAAGTCTTATTGAAAAAACCATTATTTGCCGTGGAGAACCCCTACGATGCCCCCGGTGAAACTAAACAAAGTGCTAATTTGACCTCAAACCTATTACAAGATGATGTGTTAATGGGGTGGCGTAATGGCATGCCCGTGTTTGGTTTAGGCTTGCTTGAAGCCATCGCCGAAACCGATATTTTGCAGCACCTTGATGAAAATGATGCTAATAACGATGGTATTTCTGCAAGGGCAAACTATGTTTTTGACGCTGTAAAAGCCCAAGCAGGAGATGTGTATCCTGTGTCGTTAGGTCGTTTCGGCTGGAAAGCGAATACTCCAAGTGTGCGAGTGCAATCCTTAGGTGCACTACGTGGTGATATTGGGATTACTAATCCCTTATTTCCCGATGAAAGCATTAAAGGTAGCGCACTGCATGATGCTTATCTCACTCGAACTGGCTTTGTTGATACGGGGGAAGATGAAAATGGCGCCCCCGAGGTAGGAGCACAGTTTAGTGATGCCGTGGTGTTTTATGCCGAAACCTTAGCGGTTCCTGCAAGGCGCAATGTGACACAACCGCAGGTGAGGGAAGGCGCCCGATTATTCACAAAGCTCAATTGCACTGGGTGCCATGTCCCTTCTTTTACTACTAAAACCAGTGGTGAAATTGGTGGGCGAGCCATGAGTGAAAGTTTAAAAGGCCAAAAGATTTATCCTTTCACCGATTTATTACTACACGATATGGGAGACGGACTTGCCGATGGTCGCCCTGATTTTTTAGCCTCTGGCAATGAATGGCGTACACGGCCATTATGGGGCATAGGGCTAACCCAGACAGTCAATCCACAGGCGGGTTTCTTGCATAATGGACGAGCTGCAACCTTAGAAGAAGCCATATTGTGGCATGGCGGTGAGGCTGAAAAGAGTCAAAACGCATTTGTGGCATTATCTAAAAATGAACGCGAGCAAGTCATCGCATTCTTAATGTCGTTGTAATATCTAACAGGGCTAATCTAACGGGGCGATGTTGTCGACTCATCCTTTTTAGTCTATTTCAAAAAGGGCAAACCTCAGGGTTTGCCCTTTTTTGTGAGCTGGCTAAAACAACCGCATATACTCGGTATCTTTGGCGTTAAGCCCGTGATCTATTTCATGTAAATGGCAGAGTAAATCGCCTAATATGAAGTATCTTAAGTGTTATTTCCTTTTGTGTACTTAGCTAAATGCTACTGGAACGTTAATGACTCACAATGCACTCATGGGTATTAGCGTTGCTATCGAGTCAGCATTTTATATGTTGCTAATGGTTATTTTGCTTAGACTAAATCGAGGCTAAATTGAAAAAAATTCTCATTATTTATTCTAGTGTTCACGGCCAGACTCAAAAAATTGCCACTAAATTAGCGCAGCAGCTAATCGGTTTGGGTAATTCAGTGGTGACTGCTGATATCAAGGCTGCCCCAGCCCTTAATGAGTTTGACAAAGTCATTGTTGGCGCCAGTATCCGCCACGGTAAACATAACCCTCGTTTGTATGAGTTTATTGAAAAGCATCAAACGGTATTGGCGAGTAAAGTCAGTGGATTTTTCTCTGTCAGTTTGGTCGCACGTAAACCCACTAAAAATACTGCTGAAACAAACCCTTATATACAGGCTTTTTTGAGTAAGACCACATGGCGACCACAATTATTACAGGTTTTTGGTGGTAATTTAAATTATCAAGGTTACAACATGTTAGATCGAAACGTTATTCGATTTATCATGTGGTTAACCAAAGGCCCGACGGATCCTGTGACCAATGTTGAATACACTGACTGGCATAAAGTCGATGAATTTGCTGAACAAATTCATCGTGCTTAAATGTGATAGTTGAAATAACAACGCTGTTTACCACTATGGGATTATCTCTTGCACGGAGCAGCATTCAACAAAACTGTATTAAAGAGTTGAGTATGTTCTTTATCAGGGAGGAGTTATAAATATGCTAGCTATGCTCAGGTCTCGGTGCCGTATGCTGATGACATATCTGCATGTAGGAATAGTGATATTAAGCAGCCTACTTGTGTGCACTAGCCCTTGGATTATGATGTTGCGGCGGGTACCCGATAATGCTGGCCTTTGGGATTATTTACACGTGTATTTAGGTTTAGCCTGCACAGGTCTTGGTATCCTTTTTTTAATCAATAACTGTTTGCAAAGTAAGTGGCGCCAATATTTTGGTTGGTTAGTTGGCGATGGCATGCAGTTAAAACAGGACATTGTCGGGCTTGTAAAAGGCAAATTTCCTATCGCAGGTGGCAAAGGGCTATTTAGCGCGATTGAAGGCATTGGCATGTTGCTGCTGGTGGCAACAGGTCTTAGCGGTTTAATCTGGTTTCTATTTCAAGGCACGGCTACTGCGATAGAGTGGCGTGGTTATCATCAGTTATTTGCACAGGCATTTATTGGTTTTTTAGTGGTGCATTTACTCTTGGCTATCAGTCATATCATCGATTTTATTCGGCAATAACTTGCTTCAGTCTTTTTAAACTTAAAAAAATGGCCTCAATATTGAGGCCATTTTTTGATATTGGCTAACGCCAAATTAGTTAAAACGTCGCTGACGAGTGATGCCTATTACAGCGGCGAAGGCTAAAAATAACCCACCTAAACTGCCGCCTGATGAGGTTTTAGCAGGAGCGATATCTTTCTCAATAGCAAGGTAGTTAATTAACCCAATTAACTCATCTAAGGTTTTGATGCTGCTTAAGTTAACCGCATATTTATCGTTCACAATAAAGGCCGGTACGCTCTCAATCTTGAATTCGTTTTGCTGAGTGCGCCACAACGCGAGCTTTTCATTGGTGCTTTGACTGTCGGCGATTTTATCGTACTGGGCTGCATCGACACCTAGTGGGGCAAAGATTTTTTTAATATCATCACGATTATTGATTTGCTGCTCATGTTCATGGCCAGCAGCGCTGTGATCGTGACCATTTTGGGCTTCTACACCTTGAATAGCGCTGAACATGGCATGGGTTAGGGCATCTTTATTATCCACGCTTTGGATCACGGCCAGTGAGCGCATAACTTCAGTGCCAATGTCGCTATTCATAAAATCGACATGCTTGCTATCAAAGCTTACTTTTGGGTTGAGATTAGCTTTAATATCGGGCAGATAATTGGTTTCCATATTGAAGCAGTTATGACAGTAAAATGAGTAAAACTCAGTAAGTTTTGGCTCGCTGCTTGGCGCTTTGGTAGAGATTTGAGTGTAATGCGTACCTTCAACAAAATTGGCAGCAAAGCTGCTCAATGGAGTGATCACTAAGGTGACAGCCAAGGCTAATTGTTTAATCATAATGTCCTCAAATTTGATGGTGTTAAATACGTGGTATCAATCATTGTGCTTTGTCAGCGTTGGTATGATTAGCATAAGAGTAAAATGAACGGCAACATAAGCGTGAGTCTAGCTAAAATACCAGCATTAATGGGTAGGTTTAGGTTAAATGGAAAGGCTTAATTATGGCTGAATTAGCGTGTTCTGGCTGTGCTAAATCTGTGATCTCAATAGAAGTTTTACTGTAGATTTATAGGAGTGTAAGCGGGATCACATCACCACGTTGCAGAGTTTCTGCCCTAGCCGAGATAAAGCGTGAGTCGAAGCGCCATAGGATTGGATGTTTGTGCAATATCTCACGTGAGCATCAAACGCCGTTTACATGGTACCATTAAAACGGCACCACATAGGGCATAGTGCAGTATTGAGTAGCAATGTTTACGCTGCATCTTTTAATGACTGCCAAGCCTCACAGACCTCTCTAAAGCGCGCTGCATCACCATCGGGTCGATCAGGATGCCATTTTAGAGCTAATCGCCGCCACTGTTTGCGGATATCGCGCGCGGTGGCACTTTCGTCTAACTCGAATACTCTTAAGGCATTGCCCTTATTCATCAAGTTGATATTTAAGCCAATATAGCTTTTATAATTACTCCAAAAGGCTTCGAGTAGCTCCCGCACCACGTTTTCACTGGTGTCGTAATTATTCCAATCAAGGTAATAGTCACGCAGAGAACTATCCTGCATTATCAAGGCATTAACATTGGATGGCACTAAACGAAATATTTGAATTTCCATGGCTTTAACTTGTAGCCATTGTTTGGGTAGTAATATTTCTTGCAGTTCAAACAGGGCGTTCATCAGTAAAAAATTACGTTTAAAGAGATCATTGCCGGGGTTTTCATCGAGCTGATGCAACAGGCCTTGGCTTTGTAACTCTGCTGCTAAATGGTGAATCTTCCAGCTTTGGTTTGAAGCTTGTAAAACAGTCAGTACCGACCAAATTAATGGGTTATCGCCTTTAGTGTTCGCAACTCGAATCGATTGAGGTTCTTCAGTGAGAGAGGGTTTGGCAAATAACATACTGACTGTCCCATCCTAAATAGTGAGTGTAAATATGGCGCCGATAACGTGTATTAGGCCGCTAAAAAGCATTAAACCGCAGAACATTAAAGATTTATGCAACGACTTATTCGACTTTTTCAAACTGTGTCTTAAATCATGCCATAGAGCCAAAGTGTAGGCAAAGGTGAATTTTACAGCAATAGCACAGCAGGCTGCTTCTACTGTGAGTAATGTTATTGTCAATGCTCACTTAATACATAAATTGCAGGCTGACAGTTTGAGGCGGCTATTGAGCGGTATTAAATATAAAAGACCCTTACTGATATCGTTATAAAACAAGGGTCTTATCAGCCTTTGGTTGAAAAACGTCAAATAAGCTGTTTATCAGTGTTAGATTTCAGTGAAAATCTTATCCAGTGCTAGACGCGATTTAGGCAACTTAGCATTGAAATCTTCTTCTGCACGGTAGCCAAGAGCAACCACGACAGACGCGCATAAACCTTGTTCTCTTAAACCTAACACTTGATTTAATTGAGTTGCATCAAAGCCTTCAATTGGGCAAGCATCGATATCTAATACGCTGGCGCCGAGCATTAGAGTGCCAAGGGCTAAGTAGACTTGTTTTTCCATCCAATGCTGGGCATCTTTCAGTTCATAATTGTGCATATTCACGAAAAAAGAGCGACCTTTGTGCTGCGCTTGCTTAGCTTCTTCGGTCGCAAAACGGCCATCTTTAGCTTCTTGTTCTAATACTTGCTGTAAGTGTGCATCGTCTAGTTGGGTACGAGTACAAAGCACGACCACATGGGACGCATTAAGGATTTTTTGAGTATTAAAGGCGAAGTGTTCTGTTGCTTGGGCAATTAACGCTTTACCTTCGGCAGTGCTCGCTAACACAAAGTGCCACGGCTGTGAGTTAGTGGATGATGGGCTAAATTGTAATAAAGTTTTGATTTCTTGTATTTTATCAGTAGGGATTGTCTTCGTTGGATCAAAGGCTTTTGTGGTGTAACGTTTTTTAGCAAGAAAACTTAAATCACTCATGTAACGGCTCCAATTCATCAAAATGTACAAATGCAATGGCAGCATTCTAAGCGGGTTTACATAAAATACAATGTGATCACGGCAGATGTTAGGGGCAAAAACGTTAAACGGGCTGGGGGTCAAGGTTTAAACGCAAAAAGCATTATGGATATTCTGCATATGAGTTTGGTACATTTACCGTTGAAGTAAGAGCGAACGGACTATTCATTTGAATCCTTTACTCACTGCACGCTCTGATAAAAGTAACGGCAGTGAGTATGATTATTTCACATTATTCAATCTAACCAGCACGCAGCACTTTACTTAAAAATGCTTGGGTACGGGCTTCTTTTGGGTGACTAAATAGCGCATCGGGTGGGCTAGATTCGACCACATAACCGCCATCCATAAAAATCACTCGATCGGATACATCCCGTGCAAAGCCCATTTCGTGGGTCACAATCACCATGGTCATGCCCTTTAGTGCTAAGTCTTTCATCACGTCGAGTACATCGCCGACCATCTCAGGATCGAGTGCCGATGTTGGCTCATCAAACAACATTAAGTCTGGCTCCATGGCTAATGCGCGGGCAATGGCCACCCTTTGTTTTTGTCCACCCGATAAACTGGCGGGGTAGGCATTGGCTTTATCGCTTAAACCAACCTGTGCCAGCAGGTCGAGAGCTTTTACCTCAGCTTGTGCTGGCGTCATCAGCTTTAGGCTAATGGGCGCTAAGATAATGTTTTGCATTACTGTTTTATGTGGAAACAGATTAAAGTTTTGAAACACCATGCCCACTTTTTGCCGCAATTTATCCACACAGGCGTTTGGTGCTGTGATGAGCTGACCTTCAATCTCGATATCACCTTGGCTAGGTTGCTCCAACAGATTGATACAACGTAAAAAAGTACTTTTTCCGCTGCCACTAGGGCCGATTACGCTGACGACTTCGCCCTGACGAATATGCTCACTAATGCCCTTGAGCACGTGGTTATCGCCGAAGTTTTTATGCAGGTTGGTTATTTTAATCACTTTGTTTCAACCTCTTTTCAAATTTCGATAGCACGAAGGTGAAGCTGTACGTCAGGAATAGATAAATAAGGGCGCAGGTAAATAACGGCACACTGTCTTCAAAGGTGCGGCTACGGATGATTTCACCCGCACGCATTAAATCAACGCCACCGATAAAGCCAATAACGGCGGTTTCCTTGAGGAGTACGATAAATTCATTACCTAGTGCAGGCAGAATATTTTTAATCGCTTGGGGCAAAATAATCGATTTCATGGTCATCGTTTGCGATAAACCGAGTGAACGTGCCGCTTCGGTTTGATCTTTGTCGACAGCTTGAATCCCCGCGCGGATAATCTCAGAAATATAAGCGCCGCTATTAAGGCCAAAAGCGATAATGGCTGCGGTGATTTTATCGACATCCAAGGCTGAAAGTACGATGAAGTAAAGAATCACTAACTGTACTACAACAGGGGTGCCGCGGATCACGCCGACATAAAGATTGGCGGGAAAGCGGATATACCACTTAGACGACATCTTCATAAATGTTGTGCCAATGCCTAACACTGCACCTAATAACATGGCGAAGAAAGTGACGATTAATGTCACCTTCAAACCATTTAATATCAGCAGTATACCTATCATGCCATCTTCGCCAATTGGGCTAAATAGCGAATTATTAATTGCGTCTATCATGCTGAAATCACTTTATATGGGCAGAAACAAGTGTCTGGTATTGGCCGTCGGCTTTCATTTTTGCCAGTGTACTATTGATGCTGGTCAACAGTTCTGGTTGCTTTTTTGAAACGGCAAAGCCGTAAAACTCAGCCGGAAAATCAAGTTTTATCAGCTTTAATTCAGGATTTTTTGCCAGATAATTAGCCGCAGGTTCGCTGTCAAATAATACCAAATCTACTTTGGCATTTTTAAGCTCCATAATGGCCTCAAAACCGGTATTAAAAGCGGTCACATTTTCGGTGTATTTTTTTGCCATAATGTCGGCAGTAGAGCCTAATTGCACCGCAAAATGCTTACCTTTAATATCTTCAATTGTTTGAATACTATCGTTCTCTTTGTTTACTAGCACGACTTGCGTTGCTTCGTAGTAGGGTTCAGAAAAGTTAACGCTTGCTTGGCGTTCAGCGGTAATAGTCATGCCTGAAGCAATAAAATCAATTTTACCTGAGTTGAGTGCGACGATCAGCGAATCAAACTTCATGTTTTCGACTTTCAATGTTTTACCGGCATCTTTGGCGATTTGTTTTGCTAACTCGATATCGAAGCCTTTGATTTCATCACCACTTTGGCCGCCAACATATTCAAAAGGTGGAAATGCCGCGTTGGTGCCAACAACTAACACGTCGTCGCTTTTTCCACATCCTGCTAACAACAAGGTGGCTGTTAATGTCAGGCCGCCTAATAACATGGATTTTTTCATTTAAGACTCTCTTGTCGTTTTCATTATCAGTGTGGCGACTATAGGCAGACACTGAATGCGTGTCAATATTTATGCTGTTAATTTGATTAATAATTCACTTTTGGATGTTTGCTTATAGCATGGGGACGATGAATTGACACCTTATGTCTGAGTTGTGCTTTGTTGGTTAAATATTTGTTTGTATACAGGTGTCTGACATTGTTGTAAGTTTTTAGCCTCCTTCGCAGGTGTTTATGTTAGTTATTTTTAAGCGACTTGTTGTGGTGTAAATATTCACTTATGCATCAAAGCTAAAACTAACTAATGAGCGCATAAACCCAGAATTAACTCGTTGAGGCACGTTATTCATCGCGCCATTTTTATCGATGTTATGCTAATTTTATACAGTGTTAACCACGGGTTTATCGACGCTACAGGCCATCGAATATGCGCTAGGAGCTTAAAGTGAACTATCTCAATTTGGCATTAGTTTGTGCTGCCCTGTGTGCATCGGGGGCGCTAAAGGCTGAGGAGCAAACTCAGTGGCATTACAGCTTAGGTATCCACGATTTTATTGTTGAGGATTCGCACACTCCAGGGGTAAATGCGAGTTTATTAATCGAACATCGCACCCAAACCGATATTCTGTTGACGGCGGCGATTGATATTTATTTCGATATCGATATAGATAAGCTCGATCCTGATCATATCCCCGTGTGGTTTAAGTCTGACTATGCTACCAGTGGCGAGATTTACCGTGTAAATTCTGATTTTTCATTGGGTTGGCAGCTTGATTTACAGGGAAAACGTAACACGGTCAGTTCAGTCGAGAAGCAAGTTAAGTTGTTTCCTGAACTAACGGCCAACTTTGATGGACAGCAATTACAAGCGCAATTGAAAGCGGGGGCGGGTTACTATTATCTTGAAATCGATGATGATGTGCCTAAAACGCGAGGTTACGATCGTAGCGATTTTGGTAATAGTGAGTTTGCATATACCTTGATGGGGCAGTTAGGTATAGATGCGACCGCTGAGCTACATATGCAAGTTGCTGCACAAACTTGGCAAGATGATGATCAATGGCTAGAGCGTCAATATCGATTCGAGATGAGTTATCAAACTGATTTATGGTATCCCAGCAGCGAATTAGTGCTTAGTGCTGAACATACCCAATACAATTTAGAACACTACGCTAAAGTGGATGTTAATTCGGCTGACTATTTACCTATTTTACCTTGGGATAGCGATACTCTAGTGCGTCTAAGCCTTGTTATCCCTTGGTAAAAAACCGCATTATTGTTGCGTTAAGTGCTTTTTGACTAAATTAATCATGGCTTGTGCGGCGAAGGATAATACCTGATCTTTACGCCAAAATAGTGATAACTCCCAGCGTAGCTCATCACTCGCCAGCGGTATATTCACCACACCAGACACGCTGTAACGCCGCGCAATTGATCGCGGTAATACCATCACGCCAGTCCCCGCTGCAACTAAGGCTATACCAAAGTCAGCTTGGCTAACACGAGTAATATTTTTAGGGGTAAATCCGGCGTGTTGGCAGGCTCTGAGCACTAATTGGTAAAGAGTATACTCGGTTTCAAACATCACTTGTGGTTCGTTACTAAGGTCGCTAAATAGTAATATGTCCCTAGTTGATAAAGGATTTTCTTTAGGTAGTACGACGACCATAGGATCATTAAATACACGGATACCCTCATAACCATCATCAACTTCGATAATGCCTGTCGCAAGTTCAATTTCACCCTTTTGGATCGCTGCGGTTTGTTCTACGCCACCACGGACGAGCAAGTGCATATCAATTTGCGGATATTGCTGACGATATTTAGCAATAATGGGCGCAAAAATTTCCGCACTGCCTAATGGAGCTAACCCGAGTTTGAGCTCGCCAGCTGTTAAGCTGCGCTGCGCGGTGAGTTCAGCAAGCATGCGTTGCCGGCCTGCGAGTAAGTCCTTGCCATGGCGATAGACGACTTCACCGGCGGGGGTGAGCTTGACATGGGTGCCGCGTTTACCGCGTTCGAGTAAGGTAAGATCGAGCTCCAGCTCTAATTGGCGCACGGCTTTTGATAGCGCTGGTTGCGTGAGATGAACTCTTTCGCTGGCCTTACCAAAGCCTCCGGCATCAACGATTTCGATAAAATAACGAATGACTTTGAGATCCACCTGAATTCACCTTTTAATGTATTCCTAAAATTCATGTATTGCATTCTTAATATTCATTTTTTTTATCAAATAAGCAAGCCTAGAATAGCCCCATAGAAAATTTGTTCTAACCGAGAAAATCATGTCATTCCTACAAGCCACAATACGTCAATGTCGACATTGGGCTTTGTTATTAACCCAAATCGGCCTCTTTTGTTTACTGTCCTTTGCTTGCCACTGGTTCGCGACTTGGACGCATTCTCCGATCCCTGGAAGTGTGATTGGCCTAGCTGTCCTTTTGTTTCTATTGGGTTTTAAACTAATTCCTGAAAATGCAGTACAACTGGGCGCCGCTTGGTTGATTGGTGAATTACTGTTATTTTTTATCCCTCCAGTGATTTCAGTGATTAAGTACGAGGCCTTATTTGAGCAATACGGCACCAATATCTTGTTCACCTTAGTGATGGGTAGTGTGTGTGTGATGTTTGGCACTGGTTTTGTCGTCGATAGAGTGTTTCGTTTTGAACGCCAACTGAACATCAAAAAGCAGGCCCGTCGCCACGCTAAGGCAGCTTAGCTATGGCTAATTCAAATGTGGTTGATTTTGTCATGTCACAAACGGGGTTAGCTTTATTTAGCTTACTGCTTACCGTATTTTGTTATTTTGGCGCTAAACGTTTATACAAATACCATAGAGTCTGGTGGTTGGCGCCGATAGTATTAGCACCGATAGTGATTACCTTGTTGGTATTTAATCTTGAAATACCATTACCTACTTATTTCGAATATACCCATTGGTTGATGGCTATGTTAGCACCAGCAACGATTGCCTTTGCTTTGCCTATCTACCGTGAGCGTAAGCTTATCCGCCAATATCCACTGACGATTGCTTTAGGAGTGCTTGCGGGCTTATTTTTAGGAATGATTTCTTCTTGGCTGCTCGTTAAGTTTGTTCCCTTACCGGTGGAATTGTCTAAGAGTTTGTTGGTGCGCTCGGTTTCGACTCCCTTCGCGCTGGAGGCTACCAGTGCTTTTGGCGGTGTACCTGAATTAACAGCCATGATGGTGTTAATCACTGGCGTGATTGGTATGTTGGTGTGTGAGCCTTTATTCAAATTTATGCGGATTCGTACTTCATTAGGTAAAGGTGTTGCCCTAGGCGCATCAGCCCATGGTGCAGGCGCTGCGAAAGCTAATGAGATTGGCCAGCAAGAAGGGGTTATCGCCAGCTTAACGATGATTTTTATCGGTATTGCTATGGTGCTAGGCGCCCCTATTTTTGCCTTGATCTTTATCTAGATTTTGAATTTTATCGCGTGAGTTTTATGGCTTGAATTTACACATCTCAATTTTGGCAAATTTGCCTCTTCGGGCGCTAACACCTTCTCAGTTATGCGCCTTTTTTTTTGCGTGAGATTAATCCGCTAAAATATGACATGCTGTACTAAGTTGAAATACATTGTATTCGTGGGCGCTTTAGAATATCCCAAACGCATTTTTAACTGATCTTACTGTGTAGTTTTCGTGGAAAGTATAAAAACTTGTATATTATTTTTATTGCCAATGATTCTACTGTAAAAACTCTTTTTTAAAGAGGTACTGACTGTAGTAGGTCAAAAGTTTGTATCTAGCCGCTCGATTATTGAAAGTTAATGACAGGTTAAGCTGATTTAACATCGGCAAATCGGCAAGAAAGTGCTGATCTTGCAGATAAAAATCTATTTACATTCTATTTCTTTCGCTGAAGAACTCCTATACTTAGCCAAACCTTGTGCCATAGCACAATCGATCCCTTTTTTATTCAGTGAAACTTAAATGAAGATCCGTTTACTACTCAGTAGTTTTATCCTTGTATGCAGCAGTATGACTGTTGCCACGACAGCGCATTCTGCCGATTCGGCTCCTGTCCCAGTTAACTATGCTAGCTATGCCAGCAAAAGTACCGTTAAAAAAGTAATAATGAAACAGCAAGAGGTGGCATCGAGTAGTGCCATGGTGGTTGACCTTAAAACCAATGAGGTTTTATATTCGAGTAACCCTAATGCTGTAGTACCCATTGCTTCAGTGACTAAGCTGATGACGGCGATGGTGACCCTTGATGCAAAACTCGCAATGGATCAAAAGTTAGCAATTAATATTAGTGAGACAAAAGAAATGCGCGGCGTTTATTCTCGGGTGCGTATTGGCAGTGAGATTAGCCGTAAAGATATGTTACTGCTGACGTTAATGTCATCTGAAAACCGTGCTGCTGCAAGTCTTGCCCACCATTATCCCGGTGGCCATAAAGCTTTTATTAAGGCAATGAATGCCAAGGCTAAAGCGCTTGGCATGAAAAATACCCGCTATGTTGAACCTACGGGTTTGTCCTATAAAAACGTCTCCAGCGCTAGCGATCTTATCGTGCTGCTTAAAGCCAGTGAGGGTTATCCCATGCTAGGCCAATTAAGCTCGACCGAGAAAAAGACAGTTACCTTTGCTAAGCCAAGATATAATTTGGATTTTCGTAATACTAACCGATTGGTTTATAAAGATAACTGGAATATCCATCTGACTAAAACTGGCTTCACTAACGAAGCGGGGCATTGTTTAGTGATGCGCACTGAAATGGCAAAACGCCAAGTCGCCTTTGTCGTGCTTGATGCCTACGGTAAATATACACATATTGCCGATGCTAACCGTCTACGTAACTGGTTAGAAACGGGTAAAGTGACTCCTATTCCTGCCGAAGCAAAGCTGTATAAAAAACAACGTAGCCAGCAGCAACTAGCTAAGTTGAGCAAAACCTAAGGTTGTAATGGTTTTAATTATTTTAAACAAAGCGTTAATTATATTTAAATCATAAATTTCTATGCAAGTAATGTGTAAATAAGTGCGCTAATAAGTGTGTTAATTAATTCTCGGCAGACGACCTTAAAGGTCGTCTCGTTCGAAACATTTGATCATTTTGAAGTTTGTAGTTAATGGCCCACCTATCTCCCTTCAATATATTGCTCTAGGGTTAAGCAATCGTCGAACAGGCTTAATTCGAATCATCACCTGCATTTTGAATTTTTTGCTATCTGCTGATTATTACGCCAATACCCTCATTGATATAGATCGAGTGTTATTTACAAAATGGCAACCGCTAACATTGCCATTGGTGCAATTCTTCCTTTACTCTCTAGTGCATCTTCACAACTTTATAACTCTCAAGCTAGGGAAAACAGACTACCAGTAGTTAGCTTGTTCAATGGAGGTACAACATGGCACCACAAGATAAGCAAACTCAAGTGACAATAAACCCGCGGATTGAACGTAATACATCTGCGATTCCGCAAGAAGCCTTTGACTGGTATGACGAATATGCCCACGGCATTATTGATCGCCGTGAGTTTATGGGGCGCCTTGCAGGGCTCGTCGCGTTAGGATTTACCATGACCACGCTTACGGGGGCATTATTGCCAAATTATGCCTTCGCCGAGCAAGTGTCCTTTAATGACCCCGCTATTCAAGCAAGTTATGTGAAGTTTCCCTCACCCAATGGCTATGGTGAAGGGCGCGGCTATTTAGTGATCCCCGATGAATTACTCATTGCTGCAAGCACCGATGGTGAAGCGAGAAGTTTAGATCCCAGTAAAAAAGCCGCAGTGGTATTAGTTATACATGAAAACAGAGGTTTAAATCCTTATATAGAAGATGTTGCTCGCCGTTTAGCGGCGCAAGGTTATATCGCCTTTGCTCCCGACGCACTGTATTCACTGGGTGGCTATCCCGGTAATGATGATGCGGGCCGCGCCATGCAAAGTAGTTTAGATAAAGCCAAAATAGAACAAGACTTTATTGCCGCGGCGCAGTTTTTAAAAGCTCATCCGCAGAGCAATGGCAAATTGGGGGCGGTCGGCTTTTGTTTTGGCGGTTATATCGTCAATATGTTAGCCGCCACCATTGCTGATGATCTTAATGCGGGCGTACCATTTTATGGAACCCCAGCGGCTATACCTTTACGCAGTCAGGTAAAGGGCCTATTAATGTTGCAGTTTGCTGAGCTTGACCAACGTGTTAATGACACTTGGGCAGAATACGAAACTCAGTTAAAAGCCAATAAAGCCGATTATATTGCGTACCTGTACCCGAATGTACAGCACGGGTTCCATAACGATTCCACTGGCCGATATGATAAAGCCACTGCAGAACTTGCTTGGTCGCGTAGTTTAGCTTTTTTCGAAACAAAACTGCGTGGCGAGTAATATGCCGTCTTATTTATTGAGTTAACTGCACTTAAAGAATGCACTTAAAGAATGATGGGTTGCGTGAGTGCACAACCGTACCTGGGGGATAACCCATCATTTTTAGTCGGGTTGCGAGTTAATAAAATTGATGACGTACTTACATATAACTTAGTCTTATCGCGGGTTAATTTTCAAACTATTAACCCAAAATCATTATGTTGTGGACATGTTGCTTTTTGCACACTATCTTATAAATATGCTTATGATGAAGTAGATGAATTTCAATATCTTGTATACCAAGAGCTGCAATTGAATATCGAGTTTTTCTTGCTTTGCTATAACCGTTTGCCGCGAGACATAGGTAAGGAGTGTTATATTTTATAGGGATAGATAATATGTTTTTTACGAGCAAAAAGAAAAATGACAATATTAAACAATTAGATGCTGAACACCTTCGATATTTGATGTCTATCGAAGATGAGTTGAATGCCGTCAAAGTGAATACGGCCTATATTAGCTTTAGTGCTGATGGCACCATTTTAGATGCGAATGAGCTTTTTCTTGCCGCTATGGGTTATCAGTTATCTGATATTGTAGGTAAGCATCATCGAATTTTTTGCGATAATCACTACACCTCATCGTTCGAATATCAACAGTTTTGGCAAGATCTTGCTGCGGGTAAATCCCAGCGCGGGACTTTCTTACGTTTTAAAAAAAATAAGCAACCTATTTACCTTGAGGCAAGTTATTTTCCGATTGTTGATAGCACTGGCAAGGTCACTAAAGTGCTTAAAGTGGCTAACGACATCACTACAATACACAACGCACTCAAGAATCAAAATGCTGTGCTAGAAGCGCTTAATAAATCATTGGCGACAATTGAATTTACCCCATCGGGAATTGTACTCTCAGCCAATCAAAACTTTCTCGATACCATGGGATACCGACAAGACGATATTATCGGTAAGCATCATAAATTATTTTGTGAAGAGAGTTATTATCGCGCTAACCCTAATTTTTGGAACTTATTATCCCAAGGTCAGCATTTTTCTGGGCGCTTTAAGCGGATCAACGGACATGGGGAAGTTATCTGGTTAGAGGCAACATACAACCCTATTTTTGATGAAAATGGGGTTGTTTATAAAGTGATTAAATTTGCCTCTGATATCACAGCAAGAGTTACTGCTGCGCTTAATGCCGTGGAGCAAGCGGCTGTGACCTCAGAACAAACCAGTCAAGTTACCAGTAATGCAGTACAAGTTCTAAATGATGCGGTACAAACTTCTTGCGACATTGCCGCTCGGGTTAAATCTGCTTCTCAAACGGGTGAGCAGCTTAAAGCACAGTCAAAAAGTATTACTGAGATTGTCGTTACCATTCGCTCTATTGCTGACCAAACTAATCTACTGGCATTAAATGCGGCTATTGAAGCCGCGCGCGCAGGTGATGCCGGAAGAGGCTTTTCAGTCGTGGCCGATGAAGTGCGTAAACTGGCCAATAATACCGCTGAAGCCACCGCTGAAATCGCCCGAGTGGTTGAAACTAATCATTCACTCATTAATCAGATGGGCGAAATGCTGGGCTCAGTCTCGGGTATCGCACTGCATGGTCAAGAAAGTATTAGTGAAGTATCAAGGGGCTTAGGTGAAATAACTCAAGGCGTCGCGCGGTTTGTTGAAATGGTCGATACCATGAAATCGTAAATGCCATCTTTAGTAAAATCTCCATTTATAAAAAAGCCAACCTTGAGGTTGGCTTTTTTTGAGGATTTTAATATTAGAATATTCAGGTGATTAGCATTATTTTAGTATGACTTCTTTTAAATTATGTATGGTTTTCACATCAAGATTACCCGGCTGCGTACTCCAAGTGAGTCGCAGATAATTTGCTAAGTCTCTAATTTGCTCGTCGTGTAACTCATCAGCATAACCTGGCATAGCATAAAAGCTGGTGGTGCTATTGTAATGCTGGCTATTAATTCCCTTAAGCATTACAGCAACGACATTGTGCACACTGGCTTTATCTAATGTGGCATTGCCAGCCATTGCGGGGGCAACATTAGGTTTACCTTCGCCATTTTGGCCATGGCAACCAGCGCAATAACCTTTATAGAGCGTATAGCCTGGTAACTCTGGCTTGTGGCCATTAAAAGTGAGAGCTTGTGGTTCAATAACCTCATCAGTATCGAGTAGATAACTACTGACTGCCTGCATATCGTCATCGGTTAAATAACTAAAGCTATGGTATACCACAGGATACATGCCACCAAAAACCGTGCCTTTACGGGAGTAACCTTTAGTAAATAGCGACTTTAGATCCCCATGTGTCCAGTTTTGTCGGTTAAGTTCACTAGGAGTAATGTTTGATGCTTCAAGCCCTTCGATAATTGCACCTTGAAAGTGCTTATCCTGCTCCATGGCAAATAACGAGTCGCGCGGCGTATGGCACTCACCACAATGGCCGAGAGCATTAACTAAGTAATTACCGCGATTCCAATGCTCACTCTTGTCTTTGCTCGGAGTAAATATCTTGGCATCGTGGGCGACTAAGTTCCATGCCTTAAGGCCAAAACGTAAATTAAATGGAAAAGACACATCATTGTCTCGGTTTGCCTGTTTGATGGGTTTGGTACTCATCAAATAGGCATAAATTGCTTTGGTATCTTCATCAGTTAACAGACTGTAGGAGGTGTAGGGCATCGCTGGGTAGAGATTGCCGTTAATACCAACGCCATGGTGCATGGCATCAAAAAAGTCTTCGTAGTTGTATTTACCAATGCCGGTTTCTTTATCGGAGGTGATATTGGTTGAGTACACCGCCCCAAAAGGGGTTTCAAATGGCAGGCCACCGGCTAGTTCGCGGCCGCCTACAGCGGTATGGCAAGCCACGCAGTCGCCTATCTTCATTAGGTAAGCACCACGGGCAATATCGCCACTTTTACTGCTATTGCTATCATCGGCAGCGCTGCTGGAACAGGCGAGCAAACCTAGACCTAAAGTGAGTAGTAGGTTATGGCTCAGCAGATTTTGTATCCTTTTAAGGCGCGGGAAATGGCGCTGGTGGCTTGATATCATCACAGGGTTAACCCCTTAGTGTTGAGGATCAGATCTTTAACGGCTGCATAGTATTTTACGTAGCCAGTACAACGGCATACATGTTCACTTAATGCATCTTCAATGACTTTTTCAACTTGATCTTTAGCAATAGGTTTGCGCTTTAGCCGCTCAAGTAGCGCGGTCGATTCGTTAACAAACCCTGGGGTGCACCAGCCGCATTGAAAGGAGAAATGTTCTAAAAATGCCTCTTGCACAGGGCTTAGCGCGGTAATTTCGCCAAGGGAGTTTTGTTTGGCATGCCCTTCAATGGTGCGAATGCGTTTACCATTAAAACGCTCGACACCATTGATACAAGTACGAACTACTTCGCTAATGCCTTGCTCGTCATCGACTAACACAGTGCAGGCGTGGCATACGCCTGCACCGCAACCAAATTTAGTACCAGTGAGGTTGACGTACTCGTGTAAGAACTCAATCATCATTACGCCATCAGCGACATCAATCGGGCCTACGGCTTGGTTGTTAATGGTCAGTTTAATAGACTGGCTCATGCCATGGCCTCCTTAATTTTTTTTGCGGTCATTGGTAATTCGTAAAAACGCACTTGAGTTGCTTGATACACGGCCTCAATCAAGGCTGCGACCACTGGGATCATCACCACTTCAGCAATACCACGGGTGGGATCTGTGTCAGATAGTTGCGGCAAGATAGTATGGCGTTGTTTCCACACCCCCACATGCCTTGCTAACGATACTTGATAGCGATTCAGATTCCATGTGCCATTACCCGCACCGTCTTCAAAGGGGGGTAAACCTTCATGCAGTGCATGCCCAATTCCCATGGCGAGCCCGCCTTGAATTTGTCCTTCGACCAGTTCTTTAACGATCACTTTACCCGCCTCTAACCAAGTATGAGCACTCAGTAATGTGACCTCACCATTTCCTTCATTAATCGCCACTTCTACCAAAGTGGCGCAGGGGGCGTAGTAAGTCACCATCGCGTTGTTTAGCTCGGCCTTTGGATAGCTAATCGCTTGACGATCGATTAAATGATAGCCGTTAGATGTCATGCTGGCTTGGCGGTCTTTGGGATTGAAAGTGGTTGCAAAAGTCGGACTCGCTTCACCGTATTGCAACGCGAGTGCATCCAGCGCTAAACGCTCTTTAGTGCCAAGAATGTCAAAATCGGCTTCGGCCCACGCCCAGCGATTAAAGGCATGGCCCATCACGCCAACGACTAATCCCATGTCGTGGGCACGTTTGGCAATGATATCTATCGACAGGGGGGGAAAGCCCAATGCGGTTAATTTACCGTCAACCCAGCGACCATCGCGGGAATTATGCAAATTAGTCGAACCCATTGGAGTGTTAAAATACAATTCGTTCCAAATTGATACCGCCGCAGGCCATAAACCGTGACGATAGATAAGTTCAGCGGCGATACGGGTTACATGGCTTTGATAATAGGCCGACATTGATGCTGACGATGCCATCGCTTTAACAGGCGTCCAGCGAGGGTTAGCCGCCATTTCATCTTGGCGTTGCTGTGAAATAATATAAGGGTTATCCGTTTGTACTAATTGCATTGCTTTCCAAATATCGACCTCGGCGAGCCTAACCTCATCGGCAAAGTTACCTAGAGCATCGCTGACCAATACTGCTTGGGAGGTTTGCGTGCCCGTGCCCATTTCAATAAAACCAATATCTAGGGCTATTTTACCTTCTTTGGATAAACGAATTACCGCGCTCGGCGCCGCAGCACCTGTACCATAATCTTTAGTGGCAATAGCAAACCCAACCCCGTAACGCATTCCTGGGTGTTTGGTTTCATAGTCTTTTTTACTGGCTACGCGGTTTTGCCATACGCTATCTTGCTCTGCCATGTCGAGCATTTCGCGATAGCGCAAAGTGCCATTTGGAATTGCGCCTTGAGTATTACGCTGGCCTGACTCCATCACGTTAGCGGCGCGCAGTTTAAAGGGATCAACTTTTAATTCGTCGGCAATTTCGTGGATCATGCATTCCATCGCAGTCATCGATTGCAGCGTGCCGTAACCACGTACCGAACCCGCATCAGGGTTACGTGACGCATAAGCGGTGGCAGTAATATCGTTACGCGGAGTGTAGTAAATGCTTTGCATCGCCGTTGCCCCAACGGAGGCGACCGAAGGGGTAAAGTTGACACGTCCACCGCCATCTATTGTCATCTGTGACGTTAATGCTTGAATTTTTAAGGTCGATTTATCAACCGCTAAACGACTTTTCATGATAAACGGATGACGTTTAAGACCAGATTGAAATTGCTCAAATCTGTCATTGGCGAGCCGAATAGGCCCCTTGGCATACATAGCAGTGAGCACGCCATAATAAGGAAATATTGAGTGATCTTTAGCACCAAAACCGCCGCCGATATAAGGTGAGTGCACAACTAAGTGTTTGACCTTGCCCGCCAGTGGCCCAGATGACAGCATATGTACGGCCATTTCTTGAAAATCCTGTGGCGATTGCGAGGTAACCACTGTATGAAATGTTTGGCTAGCTGCGTCAAACCAGCCATTAAAGGCCTCGGGTTCCATCATCATCGGCTCGATGATTTGAGTGCGATATTCTCGTTCTAGCACTTGCCATTGTTGATTGGCTTTGGCATCAGTGATTTGCTTATCTATCTCACCAGCATAAAAAATCCCACGTTCTGACACTGAGCCTTGGGCATTAGGATTACTCAACCACTCTGGTTTACGGTCTTTCACACTGGGGAAAAATAACCCGTCGTGCAATGGGCTATAAATATCTTCTCTTGCACCATTTTCGCCTTCAACGCGTATCAACCGCCAAGTGGCATAAGGGTCTTTTGACTCAGATACAAATGCGGTTTTTTCACCAAACTGCAATAAATTGGCGTCAAATTGTAATAAAGATTTTGCTTGTTTAAACGCTGGGAAATTATCAAACAATAATATGGCAACGGCTTGGCCGAGATAGTCTGCGGTTTTTCCTTCGGACAACAGCATGTTGTCACCGTAAAACTCTGGCAAGGTAATGTTATCTCGGACAAGATCCGCCGCCGTAATCACCTTATAGGGTTTAGCTGAAGCGGGCAGATGGTCGAGGGAAAAGCCTTGGTAAATATGGGCTGCATCAGTGGTGCGTAGAATGAATGCATAACCTTGCTGTTTAGGCCAACCTTGCATATCCATGGCGCGGTAGTCACGGCCATACACTTTTTGTCCGGTGACTTTGGCTATGCCGTCGTTACGAAATTTAGGTTTGAATTGGCCATTGACCTGTGTTTGCCATTGAGCGGCGAGTTCTGGCGATACCATCGCCGCATTGGCGCGACTCATTTCCCATAATAAAGGGGCCGAATATACGGCAACCCCGCCAATAACACATTGTTTGATAAAATTTCGGCGCGATGTAGTAGAGGGTTCCATATATCAACCTTAGTTGTGCTTCTGTGTATTTTAGTTATTTGTTGGCTTATCTCGTCAGGTATGATCTTTATTGATTGAAATGATGTCGCTTTGACAGGTATTGAGTAAAAAACATCATTATTCACGTTAGCATCTCAGGATGAAAATGCAAACTTAGGGCGATAATAGCGTTATTTTTACTCCGCCAGCAGAAAGGCCGTCATGCGGGTGTTAATTAGCCTGATATTATTAATTAGCTGCGTTATATAGAATATAATCAGATGGTTAGCTTTTGCTATATTGAGTAAACGTTATTTGCCGATGAATCAAAATAAGCAGCATAGCCATCCTTGGCTAGTTTGATTTAAAACTAAGGAATTGAAAAATAATTGTTTAAAATTAATTTGTTAACTTAAAATAGTGAGCTTTAAAACTTAATCATCCAATTGGCTAAACACAGTTAAACGGTGTTCACTTAACGCTAAACAGTGAGCTGGTTGGTAAATTGCCCCACAGCATTCACTACTTTTTGTGCCCCATCTTGGATGTCTGTCATCACATTGCCTGACTCAGTAGAGAGCTCTAATCCAAGCTGAGCTTGTTTTTTGCCAGCTTCAATCATATTGACAGCGCTTTCAGTGAGTTTCTTGTTTTTAGAAACCACATCAACGATTTCTTCGGTAGCCTTACTCGTGCGCGAGGCCAGCTGCCGGACTTCATCGGCAACAACCGCAAAGCCGCGACCTTGCTCACCCGCGCGAGCGGCTTCAATGGCGGCATTTAATGCCAGTAAATTGGTTTGATCCGCAATGCCACTAATACTTTGTACCAAAGTGCCAATCATCTGCGATTGCTTATCTAAATCTTCAATACCTTGGGCGGCGGCGCCCATTTGAAGCGCTAATTTATTCATGACCTCAACCATTTCTTGTAGCACTTTACTGCCTTTTTGCGCCATAGAATCTGTGTGTTGAGAGGTGTCATAGGCGATATCAGCAGCCTCCGCAATAGCCTGCTCACGGTTCACTTGGTCGGTAATGTCGGTGGCAAATTTCACAACTTTATAGAGTTGTTTGTAGCCATCAAAAATCGGGTTGTAGGAGGCTTCTAACCAGACTACACGACCATAACTGTCGACACGTTTAAAGCGACTCGCCACAAAGTTGCCTTTGCGCAATTGTTCCCAAAAGTGCTGGTATTCTATTGAGTTATATTCTTCTGGCTCACAAAATATCTTATGGTGTTTACCGACAATTTGGTTTTTACTGTACCCCATAGCACGCAGAAAGTTATCGTTAGCGGTTAGTACAGTACCATCTAGATTAAATTCTATCACCGCGGTAGAGCGCAGTAATGCTTGGGTTAAATTTTCGTGCTCTTGGGCTTCTTCAATCGTATGGCTGAGATCATTAGCATAAATCGAAAAGTGTTTTACCCTACCATTGCTACATTTTACCGGCTGTAAAATCGCTCCCAGCCATGCTTCTTCACCGTTGCCCTTGGTTATTTGTATTGCGCCAGCCCAGTGCTCACATTGCCTTAATGCATCAGCCATACGTTTAAAGTGGACGGTATTTTTAGCCCGCTCAGGCACTAAATCAGTTAAATGCTTGCCCACAGGTGATGTGTTTTTATACTGCATCTCATTGATAAAATTGCTATTAATGGCAGATATCTTGCCATTTTCATCAAGGGTGATTGCGATCATTTCACTATCTAGGCTTTCCCTAACCTGCTGCATTGACAATAGCTCTTCTTTTAAGAGTTCATTCTCTTCTTTTAAGCGTTTACTAAATAAAATCATATAGATATCCAGACAGAGGGAAAGGTGTCGATGTAACACATAACAAAGTATAAGTTAATTTAAGAACAAGTCTTACGAGCTAACACACAAAATAGTTCATAAGTTGTAGTAAATAAATGCAGTTAACTGACAAATTGCCCCATTCGCACTTTGTTATCTTTACATTTAATTATGGGTATAAGGTATTTAATATCAATTGCTTGAGTGTATTGTTGATGCTGTTTTTGCGTTATGACTAGATAAGAAGCAGATATTATCGTTTAGGCTACCTCTTTGGGAATAGGTAAAAATAAACCCCACAGCAAGTTTACGTTGATGTGGGGTTTATTTTGAGTAAAGGCACTCGTGTATGATTTGATAGCTGAGATTAAATTGTGTAAGTCAGAGATACTGCAAGTTAGCTGCCGGCTGTTAAACACTGGCCGCTAAATACCGGCAGTTAAACACAGTGGCTCAACCTATAACGAGAGAATAATACTGGCAATAGCAGCACTCATTAGGTTGGCCAATACGCCAGCGGCAATGGCGCGAAATCCATTACGGGCGATAAACTCGCGGCGCTCTGGCACCATACTACCTAGCCCACCAATCAAAATTGCCATAGTCGAAATATTTGCAAAACCACACAGGGCAAAGGTGACAACGGCCTGTGAATGGACGCTGAGTTGGTCTTCTACTTTCATTAACTGAATAAAGGCCACAAACTCATTAACGACAATTTTTTGGCCGATGAGAGATCCAGCAGTAATCGCTTCATGCCAAGGAATACCTAACAGCCACGCCATTGGCGCAAACAAATAACCGAGTAAAAATTCGAAGCTTAAGCTATAACCAAACCATTCACCCACAGCACCTAAAATACCATTAAGTAGGGCAATAACGCTGACAAAAGCCAGCAGAGTAGCACCAATCCCTACGGCAATCCGCATACCCGACATTGCGCCATCGGCTAAGGCTTCAACCACATTGGTCGCGCGTGGCAGTTCAACTGAAGTGATTTCATCAATATTATTTTTATCATGCTCGCTCGGCGGCATTAAGATTTTTGCCATCAACAGACCCGCAGGAGCTGACATAAAGGCGGCGGCAATCAAATAGTTAAGGTCGACACCTAAAGCGGCATATCCCACTAAGGTACCACCCGCCACAGAGGCTAGGCCGCAGCTCATTACCGCGAAAAACTGCGAATCGCTCATGTGCTTTAAATAAGGTTTTATCACTAGCGGCGCTTCAATCATGCCAACGAAGATGTTCGCCGTAGCAGACAAAGACTCGGCGCGACCGGTACCCAGAAAACGCTGCAGTCCACCACCAATAATGTTGATCACCTTAGGCATTAAGCCAATATGGTATAGGGCTGAAATCAATGCCGAGAAGAAAATGATAATACCTAACACATTGATAGCAAATACAAAGCCGACTTTACCCGTGGCAAGATCGCCAAACAAGAAGCCAATCCCTTCGTTGCCGTAGGCTATTACGCTCGATACACCAGCGGTAACCGATTGCAATACGGACTTACCCGCAGGCACGTAGAGCACCAACAGGGCAAACAGAATTTGTAAACCTAGGGCTAAAATCACTGTACGGTAAGGAATGTTTTTGCGGTTCACTGACAGTAACCATGCAAAAAACAGTATGCTAATCATGCCTAATATCGCGGTCATAATGGGTTTGTTCTTTTTAGTGAAGGAAGAAGTCGCGCATTGTAGGCTGAGTAATAGTAAGGGCAAGTCGGGGGCGTTACTGGGCTGTTACGATAAAGAAGCTTGAAAATGCAGCAGTTTAAGTTGCTGTTTATGAAGGATAATAAAAACTAATCTGCTTACTGTTGCCAACAGGAAATAATATTTGTGTCTGTGGCAATAATCGATATCACGCCACAGACGACTTAGTGTCAATACCGTTGCCAATGTCTGCTTGAAATACAGCTTAGGTGACCGCCTTACCTAGCCAAGGCTTGAGCCTTTTATCCCAATAGGGTGGGTGACCAATATGCGACTTTAAGCAGTCAATGATCAGTTTGTACTTAGTCGGTAGATGGCGCCGCCTTGGGTAAACCACATAAACGGGCATTTGCTGTAGTGGTTTCCAATCGGGCAAGAGTTGAATCAGTTTACCGCTTTGAAACTCATCACTGAGTAAATAAGTAGCCACATAACCTATGCCGCGCCCAGCAATCACCGCATTACGCACCGCTTCAGCTAAATCAACACGGTAATTCCCCGCCACCTGCACGGTTTGCTCAAGGTCATCTTTAGCAAAGCTCCAGCGATCATAATTACGGCTTTTACTTTGATAGATAACACAATTATGTTGAGCCAACTCCTGTGGATAGTGCGGCACGCCGTGCTTGAGTAAATAATCGGGGGAGGCAACCACCACAAAGTTGGTTTCAGCGAGGTGCTGGGCGATATAACTTTCGTGTAGCTGCTCATGATTGGTGATCCACAAATCCAGACCTTCCTCTAGCATGTCAGCCTTATGGTCGAACAGGCTCAGCTCAAAGCGTAACTCAGGGTATTTTTGCTGCAACACTTCTAACGCAGGAATAATGTGTAACGTGCCAAAGGATTGCGAGCAACCTAGACGAATAGTACCGCTAATATCATCACGGGCATCGAGCATCATAGCATCGGCATTTTGTGTTGCCTCAAACACTTGCTCACAGTAATGGGCAAACTGCTGGCCCGCGTCGGTTAACACTAAGGTACGAGTGGTACGCTGTACTAGCAGTAAATTCAGCTCAGCTTCTAATGCACCAATTTGTTTGCTGACATAGGAAGTCGAGGTTTTTAACTTAGCCGCCGCTTGGGTAAAACTGCCACTGGTCACCAGAGTGTGAAATATCACCATCTGGCTAGCTCTATGTTGTATCACGCGGGCCCCTCTAAAATTGAAAACGTTATTTTAAGCTAGCCTAGCCCTAACCGACAGCCGTTTATACCAATGTGGCGCTATTTCAATGTTTAAATACCTTATATGGCATTGGTACAGCAGCACAGCGGCGCAGTTTATGTTGTTTTAGTCGGTATAAGTAAGTATTTAACGGCGTTATTTGATGGCGTGAATAGAACAGCTGTACTGAGCTAAATTTAGGTACTTTGTAAGCTAGGTAACATTCATGGCTTGATTGCTTACTTAATATAATATTTAAGCCAGCAGGCTAAATATTCGGCATTAGACCTTAGTGTGACAGCCACTATATTTTGATGAATTAATTGGTTAACTAGCTAATTTATATTATTAAAATACTAGACATGAATTAATCAGAACGCTATCTTAGGTTTTCAACAAGGATGAACTTTTTACCTATCGATAACACCTGTCGATAATCAGTAATATAAGTCACTTGCATCAGGACGATGTGTCTTTTCTCTTTCTTAGATACCCCACTCCTCCTGCAAATTAGTGAATATGCTTTGGCACTTATGCTTGTTGCCATAGTGCTTATTGGCATTTTGCTCAATGTTCAGCAGTGGACGTTTTGAGTTGGTGCAAGCTTGTTTTGATTGATGGCTTGGCTGACGGATGTTGGCGAAGTGCGGTAGCAATGGGGAAGCTTTGTCGGTTCACAATTTGCCGTTTCACAAAGTTGTGAACTGGTAATTTTGCGGCCTAGCGGCCGAGGTGAATCAAGGTCGTGGGTCTTCAACCCACACCCGACCAAGAGGGGATCAACAGCAATTCCCTCTTGGATCTCCCTTGCCGCCCCCCAACGGAGTTGAAAGCCCCTTGTGCTCATTGGCAAATTTGCTATCGCTTCCGAAGGATGCGTCCCTGCACCTGCGAAAGCTAGCTCGCCATCCATGGCGAGACTCACGCAATTTGCCTATTCGCCCTGCGGCAACTCCGAGGGGAAATGTATTCTGCGGCTACTGTGTTCGCTTAGTGTTTGGTGTGATTAAAGTTTTGATACTGGGCTTCATAGGTGCAGTCAGCAACATCTTAATGTTGCTCGGATTTTAACGGCATAAATTGCATTTTTATCGGTAATGACTTTGGAAGTTAGGGATGAAATCAGTTTTACAAATTACGTTGGGTATCTTGTTAGCGGGTTTGGTCACTTTATTAGTGCGAATTGGCTATTTGAGTTATGTCGAATACCGCCTGACACAAGGGATAAATGAGTGCGTCTGAGGTACATTTATCCGATGTAGTCGATTTGAATAACTTTATAAACATAAATATTTTTATTAAAATGGGATATAGGATTTAAATTTATATGGAATATAAAAAGATTTTTGTGAGCTATAGTTGGGATGACGATATTCACCAGCGTTGGGCTAAAAAACTTGCAGATAGACTAGAAGAAATATTTGAGATTTCAGTTAGTTTTGATCAGTATGATTTAGACTCTTTCTCCGATAAAAACCATTTTATGGAAAAAGCTGTTCATGAAACTGATCTTGTTTTAGCTGTAATTACATCAAATTATAACAAAAAAGCAAATGAAAGAGTCGGTGGTGTAGCAGGGCAACCGCATGAGTGTTCATTAATTAGCCACGCCACTAAATCCAGCATTTAATACCGCTTCTAAGTATGCTGTTTTCATCCAGGCTCGTTTTTGTTTAGCTGGTATGCTTCCTTTTGAAGGTTCGCTTCTAAGCATATTCAATGCGACTTGGCGTAACATAGCCCAATTCTCAGCACCATGGTCTTGATAAATTTGGCAAACATCTTCCCGCATACAAACATCTAACACCCAATGCAGGCTATTTTCTACAGCCCAATGATCACGCACTGCTTCAGCGAGTTGTTGCTCTGTCAGTTCAGCCGAGCTGATATGGTAACGATACATGAGTTCTGGCGCTTTTCCTTTTTGCTGACGAAAGCTCATACTCATACCAAGTGTTTGTAATTGAGGCCATTGTGAGAATTTTTCTGTAAACTGTTTGGCACTTAAGACATGGTAAACTCGCGCTTCGATACGACCATGTTGTTGCTCAAAGCTTAAGCCACCTAGCGGGGCTTTACGTGTCTCAGAAAATGCTGTTTCTACAGCTTTATGCAGATTGCCCTGATTACTTTTTAGCGTAAATAAGTAATCGCCACCTTGCTCGACAATGTGCTCTGCAATGTTAACTTGGCAGCCCATGGCATCAATCGAAACTAAAGCACCTTCAATATCCAGAAGCTTTATTAGCTCTGGGATTGCAGTGATTTCATTAGACTTTTCAGAGGTCTTGACTTGCCCAAGAACGAGTTTGTTTTTACATGCAAACGCATTCACCATATGAATTGTTGATTGTCGGTTTCCACGTTGATAGGAGCCTCTCAATGTCTTGCCGTCTATCGCGATAAGTTGACCTTGCGTTATTTCATGCACGGCTTGCATCCACTTTATGAAACACAGCCTAAATTGCTCGGGATCAATACGTGATATGGTCCTCGCGATGGTGTCATCGACAGGGACACCACCATTTAAATATCCATGCTGTTGAAACCAATCAAGATGACCGTCAGCGTAATCTCGGATCTCGCTCCAACCCTCGGCTCCAGCGATAACACCACACAAGGTAACAAATAAAATATCTTCGAGCGGATAAGTGATTTTAGCCGATTGACGGGTATCGGTGAGCTCGCTGAAAAAGGTTGTGAAGGTTTCAAGGTACATAATTTACTCTCCTAAAAGAGAGTATAAGATCACAGCTAAGCAAGGGCGTCAAACAGATTATGTGTCAACATTATCAGTTCAAAAAACGTTCACGATCTCACCCTG
>NZ_FTNN01000013.1 GCF_900156405.1 Shewanella morhuae | reverse complement strand
GTTTTATATGGCCTTAGACGAATAGTGACACTTAATGAAGTGGTCATAAAATGCTGCTGCATTTATGACATCAAGTACATCGTTGTATTTGTCGAACTCAAGCAAGAAATCAGCTTTCCGAATTATTATTAACGTGGTCTCAAAGAGACACGGTAATAAACAGAATTTGCTTGGTGACAATAGCCTTGTGGAACCACCTGATCCCATCCCGAACTCAGCAGTGAAACGCAAACGCGCCGATGGTAGTGTGGGGTCTCCCCATGTGAGAGTAGGTCATCGCCAAGCGCCTAATTATCTCGATGAGATGTAACGAAGCCAGCTGAATAAGCTGGCTTTTTTGCGTCTGTGATTTGTTAAAAACAATGTTTTTACGCTAATAGTTACGTTTTATCCTTCCTTGTTCCTTCACATTGATCATCATGCGTGTAGTCGCACTCTCATGCTTCGCTTACTTCGATTTATCTACAGTATGCTGAGATTTGAATCATGCTTGGCTATTGCTATTAGTTAAGCGGTTACTTACCTTATGGATAATTTGTTGCGCTAAACAAGGATCTAAAATGAAGTTAGAGATGATTTGTACTGGAGAAGAAGTGTTAGCGGGTCAAATCGTTGATACCAACGCCGCTTGGTTTGCCAGTACTATGATGGAGTATGGTGTCGAGCTACAGCGTCGTGTCACGGTTGGTGATCGTCTCGAGGATTTGATTGCGGTATTCCAAGAACGTAGCTTACATGCTGATGTTATTTTGGTTAATGGTGGTTTAGGGCCTACAAGTGACGATATGTCTGCTTTAGCTATGGCTAAGGCTAAAGGCGAGTCTTTGGTTGAGAACGCAGAGTGGCGTGAACGTTTAGAAAACTGGTTTACCCGTAATAACCGAGAAATGCCACTCAGTAATCTGAAGCAAGCTATGCTGCCAGCATCTGCTGTAATGGTTGATAATCCTGTGGGAACGGCTTGTGGTTTTAGGGTAAAGCTTAACCGCGCGTGGTTATTCTTTACGCCTGGCGTGCCTTTTGAGCTTAAACATATGGTGACTGAGCAGTTTGTGCCTTTTATCCGTGAAGAGTTTAATCTTGATTCCAAGGTCGCTTTAAAGAAATTCTTGACCATAGGGCAAGGCGAGTCGGCTTTGGCGGATAAGCTAGAGCCATTAGAGCTGCCAGAGGGTATTACGATTGGTTACCGCTCTTCTATGCCGCATATTGAAATTAAGATTTTTGCTCGTGGCGAGGAGGCTATTGCATTATTACCTCGTGTTGCTGGGCATATTAAGATGGTGCTTGGTACTGCCATCGTTGCTGAAGATAAGCCCACTCTTGCAGAAGAGATTCATTATAAGTTACTTACTTCTGGCTTAACGTTAAGCATTGCAGAATCGTGCACGGGTGGAATGGTGACGAGCCAATTAGTCGATTTTGCCGGTAGTTCATCTTACCTACAACACGGCTTAGTCACTTACAGTAACGAATCAAAGGTGCGGGTATTAGGCGTTAATCCATCGACGTTAGATGACCACGGTGCGGTTTCCATTGCGACAGTAGAGGAAATGGCTAAGGGGGCAAGGCAAATCCTAGATAGTGATTATGCACTGGCCACCAGTGGGATAGCTGGGCCAGATGGTGGCACAGATGAGAAACCCGTTGGAACAGTAGCGATAGCTTTAGCGACTCGTAACGGGATGTATAGTCAGATGATAAAATTGCCCAGACGTTCGCGAGATCTAGTGCGTAGCCTTAGTGCTGCAGTTGCTTACGACATGTTGAGGCGTGAGCTTCTTGGTGAAGCCGTTATTGTTGATTACCCATCGATAGGGCGATTTAGTAAGTAACTTTTTAAAGACTTACTGGTTTGCGTTAGTTTAAATGTATTAACAAAAAATGCTCCCGAGGGAGCATTTTTATTGAGACTCAATTACTTAGTTTAAACGCGACTTATTTAAATTTAAGCACTAATTTACCTGGAGCAACTTGAATGCTTTCAGCCATCTTGGCCATCAGTGCTTGATTACTATCTTTCGTATCAAGTACATAAACGGGTTGGTTTTCTAAGAATTGCCTTAGATAACCCATTACCTGTGGTGTCGCCGAACTCATCGCCTTTTCAATGTCTTTTGGCGTTGATTCCACTTTGACTAATTCGAGCTGACGCAGATAGATACTGTGCGTTGCACTGTCATACCAAGGTTTTGCCTCAAAAGTTGTGGTGAGTTTTGCACTTAAAGGAAATATCGGGTTATTGATCGATACTTTTGTTGAAGCACTTACGCTCATTGTGTCAGGCTTCTGACCCAGTTTGACGCTGATATCGTTAATACGCACATCAATGCCAACAAGTTGATTGCCTTGTTTTACCTCAAAATGGATCTCTTTGCTGAGATACTGCTCCATTTCGCGCATCGGTGATGCTGTACTGAGAGGCGCAGCCGCCAAGCAGTACAGTTAGTCCCAAGCAAATTGTGCGGGAAAGTTTTTTCATTAACCAGTGTTTCTCATACCCGCTGCCACACCGGCAATAGTTAGCATTAATGCTAATTGCACATGTTCAGATGCGGGTGTTTCAGTTGTTTCCTTACGTGTTCGTGCTAATAGCTCGGTTTGTAAGAAGTTTAAGGGATCGATATACGGATTTCGCAGCTTCACTGATTCGCGATTCCATGGTGTATGCGCCATTAAACTATCTGATTTTGTCAGTTCGAGCACGACTTTAATGCCAAGATCTAACCGTTGGCGCAAGGTTTCGCCTAGGTGATGCAATTCTGTCGGTACTAAACAGGTTTCATAGTAGCGGGCTAAGTTAGGTTCTGCTTTGGCGTAGACCATCTCTAGCATTGAAATTCGGGTACTAAAGAAGGGCCACTCTTGTTCCATCTCTTGCAGTAACCCCATTTCCCCGCGCTCACTGGCGCCTTGTAACGCTTCGCCAGCGCCGAGCCATGCAGGCAGCATTAGTCGGTTTTGTGACCAAGCAAATATCCATGGTATCGCGCGTAGGCTTTCAATGCCACCATCGACACGACGTTTGGCTGGACGGCTACCCAATGGTAGTTTTCCTAACTCAACTTCTGGTGTTGCCGCCCTAAAATAGGCCACAAAATCAGGTTCGTCGCGCACTATACCGCGGTAAGCACTCACCGATTCCTCAGCAAGGCGCTCCAAACAGTCACGCCATTGTTGCTTTGGCTCCGGTGGTGGTAGCAGTGTTGCCTCTAATACGGCAGAGGTATATAAGGCTAGACTTTGCACCGCAAGTTTTGGCAAGCCAAATTTAAAGCGGATCATTTCGCCCTGTTCTGTCACGCGAATACGACCATCAACGGATCCTGGAGGCTGCGACAAAATCGCTTTGTGTGCTGGACCACCGCCGCGACCAATACTGCCACCACGCCCATGGAACAAAGTAAGCTTAACGCCTGCTTGTTTACAGACGGCGACTAATTGCTCTTGAGCACGATACTGCGCCCAAGCTGCAGCCATAACGCCGGCGTCTTTAGCCGAGTCAGAGTAACCGATCATTACCTCTTGCATGCCTTTGGTATAGCCACGATACCAGTCTATATCGAGTAAATCGGTAATACATGCTGCTGCATTATTTAAATCGCTTAGGGTTTCAAATAACGGTACTACACGCATAGGATACGAGCAGCCTGTTTCTTTAAGTAACAGTAAAACCGTTAATACATCTGATGGTTTACCTGCCATTGAAATCACATAGGAACCGAGTGCCTTAGCAGGGTGTTTGGCGATTAAACGGCAGGTATTAAGTACTTCTGCCACGTCATCAGAAGGTTGCCAATTACTTGGTAGCAGTGGGCGACGATTACTGAGTTCACGTAATAGGAATGCTTGTTTTTCGGTTTCGTCCCAATGATTGAAATCACCCATACCGAGATAACGAGTTAACTCGGCGAGTACGTCGCTGTGTCGGCTGGCATCTTGGCGAATATCGAGCCTGAGCATGTGAATGCCAAAGCAGGCGAGACGACGGAGGATATCGAGCAATAAGCCATTGGCAATTAAGCGCATGCCACAGTCGGTCAAACTCTTGTAGAGCATTTCTAGTGGTACTTTAAGATCACCTTCTTGCCAGATCAGGCTCGATTTATCGACCTCAGGGTTATAGCCTTCAATACGTGCATTTAAATAATCTATGGTATCACGCAGTTTTTGGCGTAAATCGCGCAGTACGTAACGATAAGGTTCGCAGCAGTTGTTAGCGTAAGCCTTTAACTCATCATTAGCTTCTTCCATTGATAATTCGCCCACTAATAGGACGATATCTTTTAAGAATAATCTGGCGGCGGCGTGGCGGTTGCGGTCGAGCACCTCTTGAGTCACTTTTGCCGTGACAAACGGATTACCGTCGCGATCGCCGCCCATCCAACTTGAAAAACGTACCGGTGCGATATCAATCGGCAATTGTTGACCAGTACGTTGTTGTACTTGGTCGTTGAGTTGTCTTAAAAAGTCGGGCACCGCATGCCAGAGTGATTCTTCAATTGTAGATAATCCCCAGCGGGCTTCATCGACTGGTGTAGGACGTTCGCGGCGGATTTCATTGGTATGCCAGATCTGAGCAATCAATTGTCGTAAGCGCAAATTAACCTGCTGACGTTCTCTATCTAATAATTGGTCGTTCTCTTGCTCTGCGAGGCAATCGACTATAGCAGCATATTTTTGAATTAGAGTGCGGCGGGAAATCTCAGTAGGGTGTGCAGTCAGCACCAGATCAATATCCAGTGTTTTAAGGCAATCGAGTATTTTTGTCTGGTCAACACTGCCATTGAGCATGCGACCTAATAGCTGCTCTACGGGATCGGGCACACACACTAGCTCGTCACAGTCGCGACTAATGGTATGAAATTGCTCTGATAAGTTAGCCAAATTAAGAAACTGATTGAAGGCTTTTGCAAATGGAACGAGTTCTTCATCGGGTAACGCTGTGAGTAACTCAAGCATCTGCTCTCTTGCTGCTTGATCTCCCCGGCGTGAATCTTTGGCAAGCTTACGGATTTGTTCGACCTTCTCGAGAAAAGAATCTCCGAGGTGAGTGCGCATCGTATCACCGAGAATTTACCCCAACATACTCACGTTTGATCTTAATGACGCATACATATCGGTCACATTGTCAGCCTTAGTTACAACCATAGTTACTCCGAATAAAAAAACATTAAAATTCCGCATTATATTTAGCCCGTTAGCACAATACCTATCACTTAGGCCCGCGGTCAACAGGAGAACCTATAACTTATACGACTGGCTTATCTAATATTCAACCAATTGCCATAATTATTGAGAAATATTCAATATAAATGCGAGCTGGCGCAATATTTTCTGATAATTAGCGTAAGTGAATATGGAGTGCATTATTTGTAATTTTATTACATTCTTTCTTTTTGTTAATGGAATGGGTGTTACTTGAGGCGGGTTTGCTACAGATAACAGTGTTATTAACGAGTTAGGTTAATTAACGCACTAAGGTTAGGTAAGATTATTTGCGGTAAATCATAAAATAAATTAAAAATATATATTCACATATATTGCATAATTAGATATCCGTGGTAGTCTAGCCAACAGTAGAGATGAGTCATCTTCTGTGACCTGTAGAGTAAATATCATGATTCAGAGCAAATACCAGACAGTGAATAAAATAACGATCCATAACAATTTCCTGCGACGATAATCTTGTCATCATAGATATGCGCTGCTGCGTGTAGGCTACTTACCTATTGTTTAATATCCTTTGATTCGGTTAAAAACACATGAAAAATATTGCCATTATTGGTGCTAGTGGTTACACGGGCGCACAGCTCACCGCTTTAATCCATGCAGAACCTGCGCTAACGATTCAGGGTTTGTATGTTTCTGAAAACAGTCTTGATAAAGGTAAGCCTTTAGCGGATTTGTACCCTAGCTATAGCCATATCGCATTAACGCTGTCGCCATTGTCTGATGACGCTAAGGCAAAAATCGTTGCCGAAGCTGATGCTGTGGTATTAGCAACTGAACATTCAGTGAGCTTACATTTAGCAGCTTGGTTTTATAGCCAAGGGTTAGCGGTATTCGATTTAAGCGGAGCTTATCGTTTCAGCGATACGGCGCAATATCCAAAGTGGTATGGCTTTGAGCATGAATATCCAGAAGTGTTAGCCAAAGCGGTATACGGCCTAGCCGAATGGAACGCTAAAGACATTGCGGCGACTAAGATGATTGCCGTACCAGGATGTTATCCAACCGCATCACTCACGGCATTAAAACCGCTGGCAAGTTTACTGACCGCAGCGTATCCGGTGATCAATGCCGTGAGCGGGGTAACGGGCGCGGGCCGTAAGGCGCAGTTACACACCAGTTTTTGTGAAGTGAGCCTGACACCTTATGGCGTATTAGGCCACAGACATCAACCCGAGATTGCTACTCAACTTGGCCAAGAAGTGATATTTACCCCGCACCTTGGCAACTTTAAGCGTGGCATTTTAGCGACCATTACCGTGCAGCTAAAACCAGGTACAAGTACAGCCGATGTCGCAGCGGCTTATGGTGTGTATGACAATGCGCCATTGGTCACCGTGAAGCACAATCAGTTCCCGAAAGTGGACGATGTGGTATTGACACCTAACTGCCACTTAGGCTGGAAGTTTGATGAGAATAGCGGTTACTTAGTGGTCGCCAGTGCAATCGATAATTTGATGAAAGGTGCTGCCAGCCAAGCGCTGCAATGCATAAAGATTCATTTTAACCTTTAATTGTTCATCCTTATTTAAGAGAGTCGTCAAGATGTCTACAAACAACTCAGTATTAGTTCTTAAAGTTGGTGGCGCGCTGCTGCAGTGTGAAATGGGGATGGCGCGGTTAATGGATACGGCTGCGGCTATGTTAGCCAATGGTCAGCAAGTGTTGATGGTGCATGGCGGCGGCTGTTTAGTGGATGAACAGTTAGCGGCAAACGGCATGGAAACCGTCAAGTTAGAAGGTTTACGGGTGACTCCGCCTGAGCAAATGCCGATTATTGCCGGCGCACTTGCGGGCACCTCAAACAAAATTCTCCAAGGCGCAGCCACCAAGGCGGGTATTGTGAGCGTGGGCATGAGCCTCGCCGATGGCAATACTGTCTCGGCTAAGATTAAAGATGAGCGTTTAGGCCTTGTGGGTGAAGTGACGCCAAAAGATGGCGCTTATCTTAAGTTTATCCTCGCCCAAGGTTGGATGCCGATTTGTAGCTCCATTGCCATGATGGATGATGGCCAAATGCTTAACGTCAATGCTGATCAAGCGGCGACAGCATTAGCCAAATTAGTGGGCGGCAAGTTAGTGCTGCTGTCGGATGTGTCTGGTGTGCTTGATGGTAAAGGCCAGCTCATTCACAGTTTAAATGGCAAGCAGATAGCAGACCTTGTTAAACAAGGTGTGATCGAAAAGGGAATGAAGGTCAAAGTTGAAGCTGCGCTCGAAGTTGCACAGTGGATGGGGCAGGCGGTTCAAGTTGCCTCGTGGCGTGATGCAAGCCAATTAATCGCATTAGCAAAAGGTGAAGCCGTAGGAACACAAATCCAACCATAAATGGAGTAGGTTATGAAGCATTTACTATCGATAAAAGAGTTAACCCAGCAGCAGTTACTCGATCTGATTGCTTTGGCAAAGACGATTAAAGCCAATCCAGCTGAGTACCGCCACGCGCTGGCAGGCAAAAGTGTGGTGATGTTATTTGAAAAACCTTCACTGAGAACACGCGTTAGCTTTGATATCGGTATTAATAAGCTTGGTGGCCACTGTTTATATTTAGACCAGCAAAATGGTGAGTTAGGTCAACGGGAATCGGTAGCTGATTTTGCTGCTAACCTGTCTTGCTGGGCCGATGCAATTGTGGCCAGAACCTATTCGCACACTACCATCGAACAATTAGCCGAGTTTGGCACAGTGCCTGTGATTAATGCTTTGTCAGATCTTTATCATCCTTGCCAAGCGTTAGCCGATTTTTTAACACTTGCAGAGCAATTTGAGGATGTTAGCAAAGCCAAATTAGCTTATGTTGGTGATGGTAATAATGTTACCCATTCGCTGATGTATGGCGCTGCGATTCTCGGTGCTACCATGACAGTGATCTGCCCTGCGGGTCACTTTCCTGATGGCTACGTAGTAGCAGAAGTGCAAGAACTCGCTAAACGATATGGTGGCAAGATAGTGTTGACCTCAGATATTGAAGCAATTGAAGGCCATGATGCTATTTATACCGATACTTGGATTTCAATGGGTGACCCTACGCCGCTGGCGGATATCAAAGCTAAGTTTGCTCCTTTTCAAGTGAACAAAGCATTAATGGCGAAAGCGGGTGCTAACTTCTTTATGCATTGTTTGCCTGCTCACCGTGGTGTAGAGGTAACAGATGAAGTAATGGATGGTGCTGGTTCCTTAATTCTGCAGCAAGCTGAAAATCGGATGCATGCCCAAAATGCGGTACTGGTAAGCTTATTTAGTTAAATTAACCCTGTTTAGTAGCCTGATTTCTCTTTGATGAGAAACGAGTATAGGAATATAAGATGTCTATCGAAATTAAAAATACTGGCGTGAAAAAAGTGGTTTTAGCCTATTCAGGTGGCTTAGATACCTCGGCCATTATTCCTTGGTTAAAAGAAAACTACGATAACTGTGAAATTATCGCCTTCTGTGCCGACGTCGGTCAAGGCGAAGAAGAGCTGGTGGGCTTGACCGAAAAAGCCTTAGCATCTGGTGCATCTGAATGCCATATCGTCGATTTAAAAGAAGAGTTCGTTAAAGAATATATCTACCCAACAATTGCCAGTGGTGCGATTTACGAAGGTACTTATTTGCTCGGTACTTCAATGGCACGGCCAATTATTGCCAAAGCACAGGTTGAAGTTGCCCGTAAAGTGGGCGCCGATGCTTTGTGCCACGGTTGTACTGGTAAAGGAAACGATCAAGTGCGTTTCGAAGGTTGCTTTGCAGCATTAGCGCCTGATTTAAAAGTGATTGCACCATGGCGTGAATGGACGATGCAGAGCCGTGAAGATCTGCTGGCCTATTTAGCCGAGCGTGACATTAAAACGTCAGCATCAGCGACTAAAATCTATAGCCGTGATGCCAACGCTTTCCATATTTCCCATGAAGGTGGTGAGTTAGAAGATCCATGGAACGAGCCAAGCAAAGGCGTATGGACTCTGACAGCTGATCCTGAAGATGCACCGAACAAGCCTGAATATGTGTCGCTAGAAGTGGAACATGGCCGTATCACTAAAGTGAATGGTGAAGCACTAACGCCTTATGCTGCACTGATGACATTAAACGCGATTGCTGCTCCGCACGGTGTAGGTCGTATCGACATCACTGAAAACCGTTTAGTCGGCATGAAGTCTCGTGGCTGTTACGAAACACCGGGCGGCACTGTGATGTTCGCTGCACTGCGTGCGATTGAAGAACTTGTCCTCGACAAAACTAGCCGTAACTGGCGTGAGCAAGTTGCCGCACAAATGGCGCATTTAGTGTATGACGGCCGTTGGTTCACGCCATTGTGTAAGTCACTGCTGGCAGCATCTGAATCATTGGCTGAGTCAGTTAACGGTGAAGTGGTGGTTAAACTCTACAAAGGACAAGCAACGGCAGTAAAGAAACGTTCACCCAACAGCTTGTATTCTGAAGCGTTTGCCACCTTCGGTGAAGATCAAGTTTACGATCAAAAACATGCAGAAGGCTTTATACGCCTGTACTCATTAGCGAGCCGCATCCGCGCACTCAACGCTAATGACGTTAAGTCTAAATAATCGGTCGTTTAAAAGGGCGCCTAGCGCCCTTTTTTGTTTCTAGATTTTGATGCAGTTTTTAGACTTAGTTTTTGATGTAAATGAGTCGATTTCAAATCAGCAGTAGTAAGGGGAGTTAGCATGGCTTTATGGGGTGGAAGATTTCAGGGTGAAACGAGCGCACTATTCAAATTATTCAACGATTCGCTACCCGTGGATTATCGCCTGTTTGAACAGGATGTGGTCGGCTCTATCGCTTGGGCTGATGCGATTGCCAGTGTTGGTATTATTACGGCAACGGAATGCAGTGACTTAAAAACAGCGCTCAATGAATTGCTGGTGGAAGTGAATGGTGACCCAGCGATTATTCTCGCTTCGGGCGCTGAAGATATCCATAGTTTCGTTGAGTCTGCTTTGATTGCTAAAGTAGGCGATCTCGGTAAAAAACTGCACACCGGTCGTAGCCGTAACGATCAAGTAGCCACCGATTTAAAGCTTTGGTGTCAATCCGAAGGCGCAGCATTACTTGCGCGCCTTGAAAGCTTACATGCTGAATTATTAGCATTAGCTGAACGTGAGTTTGATGCTGTTATGCCAGGTTACACTCACTTGCAGCGCGCACAGCCAATAACATTTGGCCACTGGTGTTTAGCGTATGTGGAAATGATTGAGCGCGATATCAGCCGTTTAGCCGATGCGTTAACCCGCGCTAACACCTGTCCATTAGGTTCAGGCGCCCTTGCTGGCACAGCCTATAAAATGGATCGGCATGCACTGGCTGCAGCGCTAAACTTTGCCTCGCCGACGCTCAATAGTTTAGACAGTGTGTCAGACAGAGATCACGTGGTAGAACTGTGTTCAACGGCATCGATCAGCATGATGCATTTAAGCCGTATGGCTGAGGATTTGATTTTCTTTAACTCGGGTGAAGCGAACTTTATCTCTCTGAGTGATGAAGTGACTTCGGGTTCATCGCTGATGCCACAAAAGAAAAATCCAGATGCACTAGAGCTTATCCGCGGTAAAACCGGCCGAGTTTATGGCAGTTTAGTGGGCATTCTTACCACCATGAAAGCGCTGCCGTTGGCGTACAACAAAGATATGCAGGAAGATAAGGAAGGCCTGTTTGATGTGGTCGATAGCTGGGCAATTTGCCTTGATATGGCGGCGTTAGTGTTATCGGGTCTGAAAGTTAATCGTCCTAATGCGCTGTTAGCTGCGCAGCAAGGTTATGCCAATTCAACTGAGTTGGCTGATTATTTGGTGTCTAAGGGCATGCCTTTCCGTGAAGCCCACCATGTTGTGGGTGAAGTGGTGGTTGCCGCGATAGCGAAGCAAATTCCGCTGGAGGAATTCTCTTTGGCCGAGTTAAAAACCTTTGCCGCCATCATTGAAGATGACGTTTATCCTAACCTCACCATTGAAGCCTGTTTAGCGAAACGCGATGTGCTTGGTGGCACTGCACTACCGCAAATTCAGCAGGCTATTGCTGCCAAAAAAAGTGCGCTAAAATAAACCATTAAAAATAAAGTAAACTTAATAAAAAAACGCGACCAATGGTCGCGTTTTTTATGAGTTTTTATCAATGTTGTTTAAACCATCAAATTTAACCCAATAGTGATTTATTGAAATAAATCATCGGCAGGGGCATCAATGAACAGGCTGTTTTCATCCTGTGTTTCACTGGTGTATTCCTTGGGTTCTGTACCCGAGATAAAGTATTCAAACGCACTGGTATAGTCTGTTTTACGGGTTAACTTACCCGTAGCTAAATCAATACGAACTGAAACTATACCCTGTGGTGGAGCTAAGATAATTTCAGGCGTGCCTTTTAATACACTATTCATAAACTCGTTCCAACCAGGACCTGCTGTTTTAGCGCCCGCCTCTGCACCCGTTATTTGATCTGGTTCGCCGTTGGCATTCCATGCGGTGCGGCCAAGCTGACGACCGTGATCGTCAAAGCCTACCCAGAAGGTGCTAGTGATAATAGGGCTAAAACCACTGAACCAAGTATCGCGAGATTCGTTGGTTGTACCTGTTTTACCTGCAATATCATGGCGTTTAATCAGTTTTGCCGCACGCCAAGCTGTGCCTTGCCAACCTGTTCCGTGGCTCCAATCACCCCCGCCCCAGATTACGCTTTTCAATGCTTCGGTAATTAAAAAGGCCGTTTGTTCTGAAATAATCTGCGGTGCGTAGCGACCCGTTTGCTCAAAACACTGGGCAACAGGTTCGTTAGGTTGTGTACTTGTTTCGCCAAATGTCATTGGATTACTTGATACCAGCGTTTGGCTAACGTTTGAGCTAGGTTTGCAGGCTAAGGTTGGATTGGCTTTTTCAATCACATTTGCGTAGGCGTCTTCGACTCGGTCAATATAGAAAGGCTCTACTAAAAAACCACCATTGGCAAACACGTTAAATGCGGTAACTACTTGCAGTGGCGTGACAGAGGATGAACCTAAGGCGATGGATTCATTACGAGGTAAATCGTTCGGGTTAAAACCAAACTTAATTAATTGCGCAATAGTGGCATCGAGCCCAACATGGCGCATGGCTCGTACCGACATCACGTTAATAGACTGGGCTAAGCCCACTCGTAAGCGAGTTGGACCACCATATATATCTGGTGAGTTTTTGGGTCGCCATGCAGTGCCTTGGCTGATATCGGGTTGATTAATCGGGGCGTTGTTTATCAACGTTGCTAAGGTAAAGCCCTTTTCTAATGCGGCAGCATAGATAAACGGTTTAATGTTTGAACCCAATTGTCGTTTTGCTTGCGTAATGCGATTGTACTGGCTTTGGCTAAAGCTATATCCGCCGACTAACGAGCGAATCGCTCCATTTTGTGGATCAAGTGACACAGTTGCACTGGCAACTTCAGGCACTTGTGATAGCTGTAAATATTCACCGTTATCACGGATCCAAATGCGCTCACCCACTTTGAGTATGTCCGCAGCTGATTTAGGGGGGCTGCCTTGACGTTTATCATTAATAAATTTACGTGCCCACTTCAAGCCATTCCAAGCAATAATTTTGGTCTCGCCTTTGGCTGTAATTACGTTAACTTGTTGGTCAGCAATGCCAATTACTGCAGCTGGGTAGAGCTCTTGTACTGGAATAACCTTAGCCAGTTCAGTTTTTATTTCAACGAGATCCAGTTTTTTATCCGTCCACAATACTGCGGCAGGACCACGATAACCATGGCGCTCGTCATAGGCGTAAACGTTATTGCGTAACGCTTGCTGGGCTTTCAGTTGTATATCCGATGAAATGGTGGTGTAGACGTTATAGCCGTTTGTATAGGCTTCTTCTTCGCCATACTTTTGCACCATATAATCCCGTGCCATTTCAGAAATATACGGAGCATACAGATCTATTTCAGCGCCATGATATTTAGCGATTAAGGGTTCTTGTAGCGCCGCTTGGTATTCTGCTTGGCTAATGTAGCCTACTTCATTCATCCGCATTAGGACTACATTACGGCGAGCGACAGCACGAGAAGGTGAGGTCACAGGATTGAGTGTAGAAGGTGCTTTAGGTAAACCTGCGATCATACTCATTTCTGACAATGTAAGATCTTTAACATCTTTGCCAAAATAGACTTGGGCAGCAGCCCCCACACCATAGGCGCGTTGACCTAAGTAAATACGATTGACGTAGAGTTCTAAAATCTCATCTTTAGTAAGCAATTCTTCGATATGGTAAGAGATGAAAATCTCCTTCACTTTACGAATAATTGTTTTATCGCGAGTTAAAAAGAAGTTGCGCGCGACCTGCATGGTAATAGTACTGGCACCCTGCTTTTTTTCACCTGTTGTTAACATCACTAATGCGGCACGAAGTACACCAATAGGATCGATGCCACCATGCTCATAAAAGCGCGCATCTTCAGTGGCAATGAAGGCTTGTAGTAGCGGTTTTGGAACCTCATCCAATTTTAATGGGATACGACGTTTCTCGCCAAATTGAGAAATTAGTTTGCCGTCACTACTGTATATGCGGAGTGGCGTTTGTAACTGCACATTTTTAAGCGTTGAAACATCAGGAAGATCTGGCAAAACATAAAAGTAAGCTACCACAATGGCGCCTATTCCCAGAAAGGCTAGACTGAATATTGCTATGACAATACGTTTTAACCACTTCACCAAAATTGATCCTAATGTCCCGTTAAGTGCAACAGTATATAAGGCGCATACGTCTTGGTGAAGTAAAAAAGTTCGACTTATGAAATAGCATTTGTAAAATGACGAAACATTCTATACAAGTACGTATAACAAGTTGATTTTGTGCTAATCTCTATAACTGAAATATTAATAACAAGCGACAATAGATATGCTTTCTAATTTATGGAAGCGTCAGGCTCCGCAAATGGTAGGAATTGACATCGGTTCCCATGAAGTTAAAGCCATTTTGCTCAGTAAGACTGCTGATGGATATAAAATATTGAGTCATGCAGCGGTGCCGATTAAAAAAGGTGCCGTTAACGATCACGATATTCGTGATGCAGATTCTGTTGTTGAATGCCTTAGACACATAAAACGTACTTTACCTAAATCAGTTAAATATGCGGCAGTCTCTGTTTCAGGCTCTGCTGTGATGACCAAAGTGATTTATATGGACGCTTCTCTTAGTGAAGAAGAGATGGAAGCGCAGATAGAAATCGAAGCAGATAATCTTATTCCTTATTCACTTGATGAAGTCAGTATTGACTTTGAAACCCTAAGTGCAAATGGCACTGACCCTACCAAAGTCAATGTATTACTGAGTGCCTGCCGTACTGACAATATTGATGTCAGAGTCGATGCGCTCGATAGTGTAGAGCTTGAAGCTAAGGTTGTTGACGTCGAGGGTTATGCTTTGGGTCGTTCTGCTGAATTAATTTTGGCTCAGCTACCCGAAGGAGCAAAGTACAAAGCTGTTGTCATGGTTGATATTGGTGCGAATATGACCACATTTTCAGTGGTGGAATCGGGTGAAACAACCTTTATTCGGGAACAAGCCTTTGGTGGTGAGCAATTTACACAATCAATATCGTCTTTTTACGGTATGACCTACGAGCAAGCCGAAAAATCTAAAATAGAAGGTGATTTACCTCGAAATTATATGTTCGAAGTATTGTCACCTTTCCAAACTCAGTTATTACAACAAATAAAGCGTACTTTACAAATCTATTGCACCTCGAGTGGTAAAGATAAGGTCGACTACCTCGTATTATGTGGTGGAACCTCTAAGTTAGAAGGTATGGCTAATTTGCTGACTAATGAATTAGGTGTTCATACGATTATTGCCGATCCTTTTCAAGGATGTTTGCATGCTGAAGAATCGGTTAAAAGCGCTCTGCAACCTAGCATAAGTAAATATATGATTGCATGTGGCTTAGCATTAAGGAGTTACGGTCAATGGCGAACATAAACCTACTCCCTTGGCGCGAAGAAGCCAGAGAAAAACAAAAACGCGATTACATTGGTGTGTTAGCAGCAGTTTTTTTAGCGTCTGCAATACTGGTCTACGTTGCAGTCTCTTTGTTGGAGATGATGACGGAGGAGCAACAAGCGCGTAATGCTTATTTGCAATCGGAAATTAGTTTACTCGAAACGCAAATTGCCGAAATTCAAAAGATTAATGTGCGTAAAAAAGATATTGAACGGCGCACAGATATTATTCTGAATTTGCAGCAATCTCGTAATTTACCCACCCATGTATTAGATGAGCTGGTGCGCATCGTTCCCCCTGGAATATACCTTTCTAGCCTAGAGAAAAAAGGCAGTTTGTTGTTAATTGAAGGGCGTAGTGAATCGAACAATAACGTCGCTAATATGATGCGCAAGGTTAAAACTTCCGAATGGCTAACCGATCCTAATATGCAGTCAATTGTGACCAAGAATGAAGAGTTACGTCAGCTACAGCAATTTAGTTTAAGAATTACAATTAAAGGCTCGAATGTAGATGAGCCTGAAAAAGTGACCAAAGGAGCGAGTAAATGAAGCTCGATCTCAGTCAGTTTAATGATATCGATTTTGAAAATATCGGTGGTTGGCCTAAACAAGTTAAAACTTTTTTCGCAATTCTATTGATGCTGTGTGTTTTTATTGCGGGTTATTTTCTCGTTGTTTCTGATGCGATAGATGTTTATGTTGCTGAGCAAGATAAAGAGCTTCAACTTCGAGATGATTTCCACAGTAAATATCAGCTTGCTGCAAATTTAAAATTGTATCGAGAGCAATTAGCAACGATGGAAATCCAATTTGCAGAACTGCTAAAAATGTTACCTTCTGAGAATGAAATGCCAGGGCTGCTCGATGATTTGACTTTTGTCGCTACCGATGCCGGTCTTAGGATACAAAGTTTAGATTGGGAGCCTGAGATTCAGCGGGATTTTTACATTGAATTTCCCATTAAAATGTCGGTAACCGGGGATTATCATCAAATTGGTAATATGGTAAGTGGTGTCGCTAAACTGCCGCGCATTGTTAGTCTTCATGATTTCACCATTAAGCGAGATGAGGCCGGCAACTTAGCGATGGATATTCTTGCTAAAACCTATCGATTTAAAGAAGGTGCTGAACTTCCGCCCGAAAAACCTGTTAGTCAGGGGGCGAAATAATGAAATTTCTACTTAAATTTGTACCCGTATTAACCTTGAGTCTTTTTTTAATGGGATGTGTTGGCGATCGTAGTGATTTAGAGCTATTTGTTACTACAACCAAAGCAGAGCATGTGGCTCATATTAAACCTTTAAAAGAACCACCAAAATTTGAACACTTTGTTTATCAAGCCGAATTATTGCGTAGTCCATTTGTACCGCCTTCTCGTGAGTTAACCGAAGAAGTTGTTGATACCAGTAAGGATTGTTTGCAGCCAGATTTAAAACGTCGAAAAGGACGGTTAGAGACCTATCCATTAGATAATTTAAAAATGCGTGGCACTTTAAGCCAAGGCGATACAACGTGGGCGTTAATTGAAACCAATGACGGTAACGTTTATCGAATGGGAGCGGGTGAATATTTAGGTTTTTTCAATGGACGGATCTCTAAGGTTACTTCACTAAATGTTGAAGTAGTAGAACTAATTCCAGATGGTTCAGGTTGTTGGTCTGAAAGGACAAGCAATTTAGAACTTTCTGGAGAATAACAAGCGAAGGATGAGGAAATAATGAGATCTTCTGCCGCGATAAAAATGCCATTAATAGCTTCAGGTTTAATTAAGTCTATTATTGGTTTCGCACTGGTATTTGGAGTTTTGCCGTCAAGTTTTGCGGCAAATAGATTAATAGATGTCAAATATCATGCGTTGGTTGACCACCAATTGGAGCTAGAGTTAGTCTTTGAAGATGAAGCCATTGCACCCGTAATTGACTCCCACGCCTCACCAGCAGAGTTGGTACTTACTTTTGATAACAGCATTTCGAGCTTAGCTAAGGATCGTTTACCCATTAATCAGGTTGGGGTTAATGACATTACTACAGAGCAACAAGATACGCAGTTAAAAGTGACGTTAGGTTTATCCAAGGTGAAACCTTATCAAGGTGCTGTTATTGGTAATACTTATCGTCTCACCATTAATGATGAAGTCGTCGGCACTCAAACTCAGGCAGAAAACCCATTTGTTAATAGTATTAAAAATATTGATTTTCGCCGTAATGACAATGGCGGTGGTGAGTTATTAATCTATTTAAATAATCGTTCGGTCGCTGCAAACGTTGAGCAAGTCGGTGCTAAACTCGAGGTGAAACTCTATAACACGGACATTAATAACGACCTGTTATATGTGATGGATGTGAAAGACTTTTCAACACCGGTAAAAAGCTTTGAGACATATAAAGAAGGCTTAACTGCACGTATTTTAGTCGATATTACTGGTGAGTATGAATTTAGCTATAAGCAAGAGGACAATTTATTCAGGCTTTCAATGAATAAAGTTGTGAGAGCTGCCACTAAGAAAGATGTTAAAATATACAATGGTCGTACTTTGTCGCTAAATTTTCAAAATATTCCAGTACGTACCGTATTGCAGATTATTGCTGACTATAACAACTTTAACTTAGTCACCAGTGACACAGTGGAAGGTAATATTACTTTAAGATTAGATGATGTGCCTTGGGATCAAGCGCTAGACCTGATTCTTAAAACCAAGGGCTTGGATAAGCGTATCGAAGGTAACATCTTAATGGTGGCGCCTAGTGAAGAGTTAGCAATCCGCGAGAGTCAAAACCTTAAGAATAAGCAAGACGTTAAAGAATTAGCACCGCTATATTCTGAATATTTACAAATTAACTATGCCAAAGCCGTCGATATCGCTGAGTTACTTAAAAGTGCCGACTCGAGTCTACTGTCACCGCGAGGTTCTGTCGCCGTCGATGAACGTACTAACACCGTGTTGATAAAAGATACTGCAGAAACGATTGAAAATATCCATCGATTAGTCGAAGTGCTTGATATCCCTATACGCCAAGTGTTGATTGAATCGCGCATGGTAACGGTGAAAGATGACGTTTCAGAAGACTTAGGTATTCGTTGGGGCGTAACCGATCAACAGGGTAGTAAAGGAACTTCAGGGACTTTGGAAGGGGCGCAAAATATTGCTAATGGCATTATTCCCACACCAGATCAACGCTTAAACGTTAACTTACCTGCGGCAGTGACTAATCCTGCAAGTATCGCTTTCCACGTGGCTAAGCTTGCTGACGGCACTATTCTTGATCTAGAGCTGAGTGCACTTGAGCAAGAAAACAAAGGTGAAATTATTGCCAGCCCTCGTATTACCACGTCTAACCAGAAGTCGGCTTATATTGAGCAAGGTGTTGAGATCCCTTATGTCGAGTCAACGTCAAGCGGTGCAACTTCGGTTACCTTCAAGAAAGCCGTGCTATCGCTGCGAGTCACACCGCAAATTACCCCTGATAATCGTGTTATTTTAGATCTCGAAATTACGCAAGATTCTCAAGGGAAGACGGTCGATACACCAACGGGTCCTGCGGTTGCAATTGATACCCAGCGAATCGGTACTCAAGTGCTGGTAGATAATGGTGAGACCATCGTCCTTGGCGGTATTTATCAACAAAACCTGATCAGCCGTGTGAGTAAAGTACCTATTCTGGGTGATATTCCATTAGTCGGTTTCCTGTTTCGCAATACTACTGATAAAAATGAGCGTCAAGAGCTGCTTATTTTTGTCACCCCCAAAATAGTTGGGGAAAAGATCTAAGCACTTGCTATGTATTGAATAAAGCCAGCAATAGATGCTGGCTTTATTCTTGAAGTTATACAATTCTTTGCATAAATAGCGCACATGACTTGCCATAGTAGACCCTAAACTGAGATAATCCACGGTCTAGTCTCATAAGAGCAAGGTAACATATAGGTCGGCTTGATATTAAGTCGATATAGGCATACTTTTCAATAAGATTCCGACGTACAAGAAATGGCTGAAAAACGTAATATTTTTCTGGTAGGCCCTATGGGCGCAGGTAAAAGCACAATTGGTCGTCATCTGGCGCAAATGCTGCATTTAGAATTCCACGATTCAGATCAAGAGATTGAACAACGCACGGGCGCTGATATTGCTTGGGTGTTTGACGTCGAAGGTGAAGAAGGCTTCCGTGTTCGTGAAGCTCAGGTTATTGCTGATTTGTCTGAAAAACAAGGTATCGTCCTTGCCACCGGTGGTGGTTCAGTACAAAGCAAAGATATCCGTAATCATCTGTCTGCACGTGGCATTGTGGTTTATCTGGAAACGACTATCGACAAACAGGTTGCTCGTACTCAAAGAGACAAGCGACGCCCATTATTGCAAGTGGATGATCCTCGAGAAGTGTTGGAGAATCTTGCAGAGATCCGTAATCCATTGTACGAAGAAATTGCTGATGTGATTGTCAAAACCGATGATCAAAGCGCGAAGATTGTCGCCAATCAAATCATTGAGCAATTAGGTTTTTAGGTAGACTTTATGAAGCAAATTCAGGTTGATTTAGGTGTACGTAGTTATCCCATTTATATTGGCCAGAATTTGATGAGTGATGGCGAGACCTTGTCTCGCTACCTGCTTAAAAAACGTATTCTTATCGTCACCAATGAAACTGTCGCGCCTTTGTATCTTAAACAGGTACAAGAGACGATGGCTTCGTTTGGTGAAGTAGAGAGTGTTATCCTCCCCGACGGCGAACAATTCAAAAACTTAGCGCATCTAGATACTATCTTCACTGCATTGCTGCAGCAAAACTATGGTCGAGATTCTGTGCTGGTGGCTTTGGGTGGCGGCGTGATTGGTGATATGACCGGCTTTGCAGCGGCATGTTACCAGCGTGGGATCGATTTTATTCAAATTCCGACAACCTTATTGTCGCAAGTAGATTCTTCGGTTGGCGGTAAAACTGCTGTAAATCATCCGCTTGGTAAAAACATGATAGGGGCTTTTTATCAGCCACAAATCGTGCTTATCGATATCCAATGTTTACATACGTTACCTGCACGCGAATTTTCAGCGGGAATGGCGGAAGTCATTAAGTATGGAATCATGTGGGATGCTGATTTTTTTCAATGGCTTGAAAATAATGTAACGGCACTAAAAACGTTAGATACTGAAGCATTAATTTATGCTATTTCTCGTTGCTGTGAAATTAAAGCTGATGTGGTTAGCCAAGATGAAACTGAGCAGGGAGTACGTGCTTTATTGAATCTGGGTCATACCTTTGGTCATGCGATTGAAGCAGAAATGGGCTACGGTAATTGGTTGCATGGTGAAGCGGTATCAGCTGGCACAGTTCTTGCTGCTCAAACAGCTAAGACGCTGGGGCTTATCGACGAGTCAATAGTTTGTCGTATCATACAGTTATTGCAAGCTTTTGATCTTCCAGTGAGAGCGCCGAAATCGATGGATTTCGACAGTTTCATTCAACATATGCGACGCGATAAAAAAGTATTAAGCGGTCAGATTCGACTGGTGCTTCCAACGGCAATAGGTAGTGCGGATGTTTTTAGCCAAGTCACTGAATCGACTCTTGAGCAGGTTATTCGCAGCGCATAAAAATTGTGTGGTGAGCGAGTGACATTTCAAGGTTCTGTCTTACTTCCTTCTCAGGAAGCCATCATACAAAGAATGCATCATATTGCCAGCTATAGTGATCAGTTACTGGTGCTTTCTGGTGTCAGCGGTTCAGGTAAAACCACTTTAGTCACTGGATTAACGACTGATTTTGATGAGTCCAATGCGGCATTCGTGATTTGTCCTATGCATGCCGATAACGCTGAGATCCGGCGTAAAATTTTGGTTCAGCTAATTTCATCGCCCATTTTTGATGATGATATTCCACTAGCCGATACTCTGTTGCGGCTTGCCAGCACGCAAACTAAACCCTTACACATCATTATCGATGATGCGCATTTATTGCCAAAATCCCTGTGGGCTGAGTGCATCATCCTCAATCAAATTCAGTGTGCGGGTAAGAATATTGCGGTGACGCTTACGGTGCCACCAAGTTTTCTAGCTGACTTATTACCACAATTACCTGAGCAATTACGGCGACAAATATTACCCATCAGTATTGAGCCACTGAGCATGCCTGAACGTGAGGCACTGTATCAAACTTTACTGAGATATAGCGATGAAAACCCTTTTACCCCAAGGGAAATCGTACGCAGTCAGCTTGAAAAACAAACGGGGACGCCACAGGAAGTGGTCACTTTGTTAGAAAAAGCCCTGCATCATCCGCCGGAGAAAGTTTCTTCCTGGAAGCAATATAAGACGATAATTATTGCCGCAGTGAGTGTGTTATTGGCCCTTGCTATATGGCTTGGTGTGACTCAGCCTTTCTCTAAACGGCCTGCGCTAGAAACAGTGACTTTTCCGGCAATAGATTCACCCGCGTTTTTATCTTTTGGGCAGCAAGTGTTAGCGCCCTATTTTACCCTGCGAGCTGAGCGACTAAAGAAGGCTGAGATTGAGAAGGTTCTCAATATAGCTGAAGTAAAAGCAGACCAAGTTGTTGATCCTCTGAGCCAGTTCCACGGTGAAGCACCCAATGCAGAGCCTGATGCTGCAGCCCTCACACACATTGGCGAAGTGAGCAGTAAGTCTTTTACTGAGAATAAACCGGTTGAAGACTCTGCGCCGCCAGCAAAAATAACTGATGTTCAGCCTTTAACTTCGGGGGCAGAAAAGGTTAGCAGACGGATATCTAAAGCTGTTTTTGATACGAAAAAACCAACAAAAGGTTACACCATACAGATTGCGAGCGTCACTCAGATTGATACTTTGCGCACTACATTAAATAGTATTGGTAATGTCGAAGGCGTTCGGATTGCTAGATATAAACAACGTTGGGTGATCCTCGTCGGCAACTATAGCAACAGTAAATTAGCGTCAAATGCGGCAACTCAACTGGTTAAAACGTATCACCTCGACCAGCCTTGGGTTCGAAAGTGGGCCGATTTGAAAGATTATCGATTACAAGAAAGCCTCCCAAGTCGTGAAATTTCAGAATAAACAGAGTACAATCATGACCTTTATTTTTGTCGGCATTCATCAAGTTAAATGATAAAAAAACACAGAGCCTTCCTCAAGTGGGCAGGCGGTAAATTTAAATTGGTGGATGAGTTGGCCAATTATTTACCCACCGGAGACCGTTTAGTTGAGCCATTTGTGGGTGCAGGATCGGTTTTTTTAAATACTAATTACGCTAACTATTTACTCTGTGACATTAATCAAGACTTGATCGAGCTATACCAAATTGTGAAGCATCAACCAGAAGTTTACATTGCCGCAGCGAAGGCTTTGTTTGTGGATTCGATGAATCAAAAAGAAGCTTACTACCAAGTACGGAGCGATTTTAATCAATGTCGCGATCCCTTCCAGCGCTCCGTGTATTTTCTCTATTTAAATCGTCATGGTTTTAATGGTCTATGTCGTTATAACCGTAAAGGCGGCTTCAACGTACCTTTTGGCTCCTATAAAAAACCTTATTTTCCTGAAAAAGAAATTTGGGCTTTTTCTGAAAAAGCTCAACGTGCCGAGTTTAAATGCATTGGTTACGAAAAAGCTTTTGAGCAGACGCGCAGTGGCGATGTTGTTTATTGCGATCCGCCTTATGCGCCATTATCGACAACGTCCAGTTTTACGACTTATGTCGGCGCGGGTTTTAGCTTAGATGATCAAGCATTGCTGGCGCGTCATTCTCGTCATACCGCTTTAGAGCGTGGTATTCCAGTATTGATCAGCAATCATGATATTCCATTAACCCGTGAATTATATCGTGGTGCCCACTTAGCTAAAATTCAGGTACAGCGTAATATTAGCCAAAATGGCAGTGGTCGTCATAAGGTGGATGAATTGATGGCATTGTATGATGAGAATTATGATCCTAAAGAGGATTAGTTACGGCAGATTAATGCGGTTAGTTAAGCACTTGTCCTACGAGGAACATTAGGCTCGCGACTAAGATAATAGCCAGCACAATACCCATGATGATGTAAGGTATTGGCGACCCAGCTTGAAAATCTTTCTGGCGATTGTTGTGAGTTTGCACACCGAAAAAGGCGGCAAGGGTACTGTGAAATACTCGCCAAAGACGGTTAAGCATTAATAGGCAAGATGTGAGGTAGTGGGTTTAAGATCATCCATCGGTTTATCCTGATGACCCTGTAATAACTCAAGTAGATCAACGAAGTGGAACTGACTCGAACGGTTTTTACCGGTAAACCATGTTTTCCAGCTTAAGGTTTGTGCTTGATCGGTGCAGCGATTATTGGGATGACTACTAGGTAGAGTCGTGTTGTAACGTGTCCCAGGGTTACAAGCGCAAGAGGCTGTTTCGGTATTTTCGGTGATTTTTTCAACACCAAAGGCTAATGTTGCCACCACCGCGACAGTAAAGGCTAGCATCATCGATGATTTAAATGTCACTGACTTAACATAGTGTAAAAGTTGACTAAAACGCCCATTCATAACATTTCCTTTCAAATTACCAGTTACTGCGCCTCGAGTATAACAAACTCGTTTAGTTTATGAACAAAAATTTAGCAATACTCTCTAAATCGCGATGGAAAATTAGCCTGTATAACCTAATAGAGATCACAATCGACTCCCACCGTTACAAAAAATGCAGTATTGCTTATATTGCGATAACGTATCAATTACTCGAAATGTGGCTTTAGCTATAGAGGCTTAGCTTAGCTCAGGGTAAAATAAAGTACTTTTATTCAAATAGCAGCGAGTGCCCTATGCGTCCATTCTTGATCGCTCCATCGATTTTATCTGCCGATTTTGCCCGTTTAGGTGATGATGTAAAAGCCGTGTTAGATGCGGGAACTGACGTAGTGCATTTTGATGTGATGGATAACCACTATGTTCCTAACTTAACGATTGGCCCTATGGTGTGCCAAGCGTTACGTAATTACGGTATTACCGCTGATATTGACGTGCATTTAATGGTGAAACCAGTTGACCGTATCGTGCCTGATTTTGCTAAAGCCGGAGCCTCTATTATTACTTTCCATCCAGAAGCCTCCGAACACGTTGATCGTACTTTACAGTTGATTAAAGAGTGCGGCTGTAAAGCGGGTCTGGTGTTTAATCCTGCGACTCCGCTACATTACCTCGATCATGTGATGGATAAGCTTGATGTTATTTTGTTGATGTCAGTCAATCCAGGTTTTGGTGGGCAATCTTTTATCCCATCAACATTAGATAAATTACGCCAAGTGCGGGCGCGCATTGATGCTAGTGGTTTTGATATTCGCTTAGAAGTCGATGGCGGCGTTAAAGTTGATAACATTGCCGAAATTGCTGCCGCTGGTGCTGATATGTTTGTCGCGGGTTCGGCTATTTTTAGTCAGCCTGATTACAAAACCGTAGTAGATGAAATGCGCGCTGAACTTGCTAAAGTCGGGGCGTAAATATGTGGGATCAAATTAAAGCGATTGCATTTGATCTTGATGGCACGCTGATTGATAGCGTGCCCGATCTAGCTGTGGCAACTCAAGCGACCTTGGCAGAGTTGGGGTTAAGTAGTTGCACAGAAGCTCAGGTACGGACGTGGGTGGGGAATGGCGCAGAAATGTTAATGCGCCGTGCTATGACTCATGCCTTGGGATTGGATGTTGAGCAAACCGCTCTCGATGCTGCGATGCCAACTTTTATGCATCATTACCAAGAGAATCTTGAAAAGCACAGTGTGCTTTATGCTGATGTACACTCAGTACTACAAACTTTGTTCGATGCTGGTTATAAGCTGGCGGTGGTGACGAACAAGCCCTACCGTTTTACCTTACCGTTACTTAATGCCTTTGGTATTAACGACTTTTTCAGTTTAGTGTTAGGTGGCGATACACTCGCTAAAATGAAACCTGATCCTTTACCGCTGCAGCATGTATTACGTGAATGGCAATTAGAGAAAAGTCAGTTATTGATGGTAGGTGACTCTAGAAATGATATTTTAGCCGCGAAAGCGGCGGGGATAGCATCAATCGGCTTGACCTATGGCTACAACTACGGTGAAGATATTGGGCTCAGCGGCCCAGACGCCGTATGTGAGCAGTTTAGCGACATTTTGAACTGGGTAAATCCTGCTAAGCAATAAGTGTTGACCCGTTTTTAGTCTTTTTTAGTGCCTTTTTCTTTATCATTTATACAATAGTGGAGCAATGACGTAATGACCAAACCCATAGTATTTAGCGGTGCGCAGCCGTCCGGCGAATTAACCATAGGTAACTACATGGGTGCATTGCGTCAATGGGTTGCGATGCAAGATAGTCATGACTGTCTGTATTGTGTGGTTGACTTGCATGCCATTACCGTACGCCAAGATCCTAAAGTACTGCGCGAGGCGTGTTTAGATACCTTAGCCCTTTATTTAGCCTGTGGAGTTGACCCTAAAAAAAGCACAGTATTTATTCAGTCACAGGTGCCGCAACACACTCAATTAGCTTGGGCATTAAACTGTTACACCCAAATGGGTGAGCTGAGCCGTATGACTCAATTTAAAGATAAGTCACAAAAGCACGCAAGTAACATTAACGTGGGTTTGTTTGACTATCCGGTACTGATGGCGGCAGATATTTTACTTTATCAAGCCAACGAAATCCCCGTAGGTCAAGATCAAAAGCAACACCTTGAGTTAACCCGTGATATCGCCACTCGTTTCAATAATGCCTATGGTGATACTTTTACTATCCCTGAGCCATTTATTCCAGAGCATGGCGCTAAAGTGATGTCACTGCAGGAGCCGCTGAAAAAGATGTCGAAGTCAGACGAGAACCGTAACAATGTTATCGGCCTGTTGGAAGATCCTAAATCAGTGCTGAAGAAGCTGAAAAAAGCTATGACAGATAGCGAAGAGCCGCCAGTGGTACGTTTTGATGTGGGCAATAAGCCAGGAGTATCTAACCTACTCAGTTTAATGTCGGGTGTGACGGGCCAGAGTATTGCAAGTTTAGAAGCCGAATTTGAAGGCAAGATGTATGGCCATTTAAAAGGCGCCGCGGGCGAAGCGGTTGTGAGCATGTTAGAGCCACTGCAAGAGCGTTATCGCGCAATTCGTAGCGATAACGCTTACTTGGACCAAGTGATGAGGGCGGGGGCCGAAAATGCTCAAGCACGCGCTGAAGTGACACTGAAAAAAGTTTATGAAAAAATTGGTTTATTAATTTAATTTATATCAATTATTTAGCCGACGCCTGCGTCGGCTTTTTTATGCTCAAAAATTCCCTTAGGCCTGTGATTTAAGCCAAGAGGAAAAGGCTGCAATTGCAGGTTCCGATAAACGGCGCTGTTTACAAAAGAAAGTAAATTCAAATCCGGTATGTACATCGGGGAGATTTAAGGCGACTAAACGTCCGGTGGCGATATCGCCAGTCACCATAAAATCTGGCGCTAGAGCTAAACCTTGGCCTGCAATCGCAGCTTCAATTGCCATCACAATATGGCTAAACACATGTTGTTGTTCATTATCAAGTGGGATTTGATGTGCTGATGACCATTTGTGCCAGTCGAGCCCTAACGGCCCTTCATCGACAACGAGCAGGGCTTGCTGCTGAAAATTATTCAGATTAATGTCACGCCATTTAAGGTAAAAGCTTGGGCTGCACACAGGAATTAGTCGTTCTTTATGCAGTAACTGTTGCCAATAACCGCGTTGATTAAGTTTACCGGCGATAAAGATATCTGCCGTGCTGGTGCTGAGGTCCGGATCTTGGGTAATCATTTCGAGGCGGATTTTCACGCTCGGATATTGGCGACGAAAATCGGCCAGTCGTGGGATCAGCCATTTCACCGAGAATGAGCTATAAACGGCTAGGCAGAGCTGTTGATTGTGCGTATCGGCAACCTTAAAATTAAGGTCGCTTAATTCATTGAATATCCGTTCTAACTCTAGAAATAATCCGTGTCCCTTAGGGGTTAGCTGGAGCTTACGTCCCTGGCGGTTGAGCAGCTGCTCGCCAAAATATTCTTCTAATACTCGCACTTGGTGCGAAACGGCGCTTTGAGTAATACATAACTCATCGGCGGCCTTAGAAAAATGCTGTTGTCTGGCGGCGGCCTCAAACACTTGTAGTGCACGCAGTGGTGGTAGCTTTCTCATTATTTTCAATATCTAAAGGCTTTAGTATGAATCTAATTCATCTAGCATGAGAAAGCATCACTTTAGCTTAAGTCTTGCGAGCTTTATTATGCGGCCATTGAGATTTATGGATGTTAAATAATGCAGCGCCCAGTCGTGATCGGTTTAATTTTATTGATAGTGGGTAATCTATTTAGTGCCTTCTATGATGTGTCGATCAAGTGGTTACCAAGCGATACCAGTGCTTCGACTTTTCTCCTTGTGAGACAGATTTCCTCAGTATTTATGTTGTTACCAGTGTGGCTATATTCACAGCGGCCGATGACGACACATATTTCAGTTCACCTTTGGCGTGCCAACATAGGCTCAGTTGGCGCGCTTTTTTTAATTATTGGTTTAATGGCTTTGCCGCTAGCAACCGTGAGTTCGTTATTTTACTCGGCACCTTTAATGATCATCTTAATGGGGTATTTTTTCCTGAGGGAGCGGATCACCACCGCTCAAACTATCTGTACTGGCTTAGGTTTTGTGGGTATTTTGATTATCCTGCGTCCGAGCGAAATGAACTGGTATGGCGTTGCGGTATTATTTTCTGCTTTTACTTTTGCGGTAAACCAGTTAGCCCTAAAAAAGGTTCCTCATACCGAGCATCCCGTATTAACACTAATGCTATATAACTTGCTGGGTATTCCGGCAACGTTAGTGATTGTGGCATTTCAAGGCGTTGCGGGTTTAAGTTGGGAGCTGGTGGGCGTGGCTTTATTGAGCAATGTCTTTTTACTCATATACCATTGGTTGTGCGTACTGGCTTATCGTAAGGCACAGGCCAGCGATATCGCTATTGCTGAATATACGGGTTTATTATTTATCGTATTTTTAGGCTGGCTGTTATTTGATGAATGGTTGGATAACTTAAGTTGGCTCGGCGCGGCTTTAATTGTATTACCTTCGTTATTTTTACCTTGGCTAGGCTCACTTTTTTTAAAGTCGCCACCTAAAGTATTAACCTCGGTACCTAAAGTGGCAGATACCATTACGCTAAAATCATGACTAGCGTACTAAGCCTAAGTACGTGAGCAAGCTCAGCACTTAGGCTAAGTTTAAAAGTACCAAATTATTAAATCACTCTGTGTATTCAAATACTTTAACCACTTTACGTACACCAGCGGTATTACGGGCAATATCAACGGCTAAGTCTGCTTGCGAACGATGGATAACACCGAGCAAGAAAACTTCTCCATTTTCAGTAATGACTTTAATCCGTGTTACATCTAAATCCTTTTCGTTAAGCATGCGGCCTTTTACTTTGGTCGTAACCCAAGTGTCGTTACTGCGTGTGGTGAACGAAGTCGGGTTACCGATACGGATCTGATTATGGATCTTGCCGCCTAGCTTTAGATCTTGTACAACCTTAATCGCTTTATCTCTTAACGTAGAGTTGGGCGCTTGGCCTATCATAAGCACATTGCCATTGACTGACACACCAGTGATATTCGTTTGTTTTTTAAGATCTTCTTGTTCTAGCAGTGCACTAGTGATCCTAAAATCCGTATTGGTATCATCGATCTGAGTCTTAACGGTGCGTTCGTCATTGGCCATCATAGCGCCACTCACTGCGCCCACCATAACAGCACCGGCGCAGCCTTGTAGCAGCAAGCAAACTATTAACAGTGGGGCAGCGTATCTCATTGCTGCTCGTCCTGCGGGAAGAGTGTGCGGTCAATATTGTCACACAGGCAGTGGATCACCAATAAATGCACTTCTTGAATGCGTGCGGTGACGTTTGAGGGTACACGTATTTCCACATCACCCACGCTCATCAGGCCCGCCATCGCGCCACCATCTTTACCCGTTAGCGCAACAATCGTCATGTCGCGGCTTAATGCGGCTTCCATGGCTTTAATTATGTTACCTGAGTTACCGCTGGTAGAAATTGCCAGCAGAATGTCACCAGGTTGACCTAAGGCTAAGATTTGTTTTGAGAAAATCTCATCATAGCTATAGTCGTTGGCGATGGCTGTAATGGTCGATGTGTCGGTAGACAGGGCGATAGCCGGTAAGGGTGGACGCTCAATCTCGTAGCGATTGAGTAGCTCAGCAGAAAAGTGCTGTGCATCTCCAGCACTGCCGCCGTTACCACAGGCAAGAATTTTATGGCCACCCAAAAGACAGTGCACCATCATCTCTGCCGCTTTGGCGATAGATTCTGGCAGTGCTTCGGCTGCATCGATTTTTGTCTGGATAGATTCAGTAAAGCTGTCTTTAATGCGTTCTAACATGGATAAATCCTTTCGGGATAAAGTGTTGCTATCATGCCATATTTCCGCGCGGGAGTTGAGGCACAGACGTTAAAAATAATTTGTATTATCACTCTTTGGCTTTTGCTGTTTAAAAAGCATCAATCAGCCAATGAATTTGCTCGGTCTCTATCGCGATGACATCAAAACGGCAGGGCACATCGAGCCGATTAAGTTGTAAATAATGGCTAGCAGCCTTACGAATTCGGGTCATTTGTGCACGACTTAATGCTTGTAATGCACCGCCATATAGATTTGCCGAGCGATACTTCACTTCGACAAATACCCAATGGCTTTTATGGCGCATGATGAGATCAATTTCGCCAAACGGATAGCGGACATTGCGTTCGACAAACGTTAAACCTTGTTGTTCAAGGTAATGTTGGGCGTGTGCTTCTGCTTGCTGTCCGAGTGTCATAACTGACGAAAACTGCCTCTTTGGTAACGTCCCCAGCTTAATTGACGGTTAACTATGCCATCAGGGCTCACCGATAATGCGCCACTACGGCCATTGTATTGGTAACCTGTAAAGGATCGCATTTGTGCCAAACGGCCAATCAAGTCCATTGCATCATAACCCATTACAAACAAACGCTTCTGGTTGTTATTCCAGCTAGGGAATAAAGTTTTGACCATCAGGTTTTCTTCGCCGTTCTGCATCAACCACGGCGCATCACTTAAGGTTAAATTATTTAAATCTTGTGCTGTTTGGGTACTTTCGTTCTCAACTCGACTGCGGCTTGATGTGTATAGCGGTACAGGCTGAGTGAACACACTGAAATTAACGTCAATAAATGCCTTTAATAAGGTAAGATCTTGCGGCGTCGAAATCATATAAATGGCATCGATATCTTGGCGCGAGCGGAAGTCTGCTTGTACAGAGTTACCCACCAGTTCTTTAATGCGGGCAATGCGGGCTTGGCTCTCACGCACACCGAGGGCATCTTGCACTGTGGTTTTCATTTGGTCGCCGCCATCGTAGTAATAGACTTCGACCGCGTTGTCGCTTTTCTTTTTCCACGCTTGAATAAAGCTCTCGGCCATACGCTTGCCCAGTGCATCATTACTGGCGAGTAGTAATGGCTTTGTTACGCCATCTTGATATAAATGCTCCGCCGCATCGGCCGCCTCTTGTGCGGGTGATAGTGCAAAGTAAAACTTCGTTGGATCTGGGGTAAACTTATCCACTTGATTTAAAAATAATTGTGGCACCGGCGGCGCGATAGCCACGGTATTGGCTATTTTTTCTGGATTGGTAGTATTAGCGGCGTTGGCCGCTGCATTAATGGTGGCAGCGTTCGTCGCATTCATCACTTGCAGTTGTTCAATTTCAGTTGGTAGTAATGGGCCAATAATAAACTCGGCACCTGCAGCAACAGCTTGTTGATAAGCTCTGGCGGCATCGTCGGCGGTATCAAAAAAGTTAACAGCGACGTGATCGTTTTGCTTCGCCATATAACTGGCGAGTATGCCTTGGCGAATCGCATTGGCGGCGTTAGCTCTTGAACCAGTCAGTGGTAATAGCACAGCAATGTTTTTCGGTGTAAACGGCTTCGCATTTAAAGCTCGGTCTAAATCGGCAGGTAATTTGGCTGCAGCAGGATGATAAGGATTTTGCTTTTGCCATTCGCCTAAGTAGCGCACTAATTGAGAGGGGTCAACGGCGTAATGCTTAGCGATATAAGCCAGTTGTAACCAACCGGTAAATACCGGATTTTTAGCCTCTTGGGTAAAAGCTTTTAGTGTTTGTTCGTGCATCGGCTGCAGCACTTGCCAAATAGTATTGTTCACTTCGCTAGCTTGGGCAGGGGGTAAGTAAGTCGCCAGTAAACTCAACTCACGCACTTGTTCAATTGGTTGTTTATTTAATTGGTATAAATGCGCTTTAAACTGGTGATAGGCCGTCATCTGCCAGCTTGGTAGACTCCAATTGCTTGGATAATTTAAGATTTTAAGAGCATCACTATAGGTAGATGTGTGTTCAAGCACACGCGCCGTTAAGTATTTATGTTCGGCCAGTAGTGTTGGACTTTGAGTCAAGCTTGGCTGTATTGATTTAAGCAGTTTCTGCGCCGCGGCGTAGTCATTGGCATTTATATAGGCATGAGCCGCCAGCAGTAAGTTGGTATCGCGTTGCTGCGCCTCCTTGCTATTAGCTGCTTGAGCTAAATAGACATTTGCCGCCAAGGGTGCAGCTGCTAATGAGGTCGCAACCGTTGTGGTCGTTCCAGTGGAATTGGGCGATGAAACACCACAACCCGCCAAGATTACCGATAAAATGGCCACGGAAACGAACTTAGTTGTATTCAGGCTTTTTAACACTGGGCTTCACTCTGGTAAGATGCGGCCTCTAGTTTAACCTTCTCTCGCGCTTGACGAAAGTCTTGGCATGTCATTACAGAGGTATATATGGACCAAAGCGTCGCACTCTACATAGTTCCTACTCCCATAGGTAATTTGGGCGATATGAGCTCACGGGCAATAGAGGTGCTGAATCGGGTTTCATTGATCGCTTGTGAAGATACTCGCCACAGCGGTAAGTTATTGAGTCATTTCGGTATTACCACAAAAACTACGGCGCTGCATGATCACAATGAGCGCGCGCGCGCGCAGTGGATAGTGGATCAGCTTGCCGCTGGGTTATCGATCGCCCTAATTTCAGATGCGGGTACGCCGTTGATTTCCGATCCTGGATACCATTTAGTCTCCCATGTGCGTCAATCAGGCTTTAATGTGATCCCTTTACCTGGCCCTTGTGCGGCGATTACCGCCCTGAGTGCATCTGGTTTACCATCAGATCGTTTCACCTTTGAAGGTTTTCTGCCATCAAAAGAAAAAGCCCGTGCTGATAAGTTATTGGCATTAAAAGAAGATCCACGCACGTTGATTTTTTATGAGTCACCACATCGCATAGAGCATAGCTTAACGACTATGGTTGAAGTGCTGGGCAGCGATCGCCATGTGGTGATGGCGCGTGAAGTGACTAAAACCTTTGAAACTTTTTTATCTGGCCCAGTGTCAGAAGTGCTCGCTAAAGTGAGCACAGATCCTAACCAGCAGAAGGGAGAAATCGTGCTGATGGTGCATGGTCACCATGTGAGTGATGACGAAGGCATCCCTACGGTGGCAATTAATACGCTTAAACTCTTGTGCGAAGAATTGCCGCTGAAGAAAGCCGCTGCAATTGCCGCGCAAATTCATGGACTTAAAAAGAATGCTCTGTATAAATATGGCCTAGAGTCTGATTTATAAGCGCTAAAACTACCGCAAGCGGATTATCTGTGGTGCATCAGGGTGGCTTAGGCTATAATCCGCGCCGAGTTGGCCAGACAGTCGCCGCGTTCAATAGAACGGGGAGGAAAGTCCGGGCTCCAAAGAGCGGGGTGCCAGGTAACGCCTGGGCGGTGTGAACCGACGACAAGTGCAACAGAGAGTAGACCGCCTGCCTGATTTATCAGGTCGGTAAGGGTGAAAGGGTGCGGTAAGAGCGCACCGTGCGGCTAGCAATAGTTCGTAGCAAGGTAAACTCCACCCGGAGCAAGACCAAATAGGGTTCCGTATGGCGTGGCTCGCGTTGGAACCGGGTAGGTCGCTTGAGCCTGTGAGCGATTGCAGGCCTAGATGAATGACTGTCCAAGACAGGACCCGGCTTATCGGCCAACTCACCTCATTCAATAAAAAGCCCGTTTGTCTTTTAAAGACAAACGGGCTTTTTATTACTTAAATAACAATTCATATCACTCAATATCTTAGCGGGATCATTCCAGCCTATTATACCTATCGTCACAATTATGCGACTGGTGCTGTATACCTATTTTAATACAGCGATACTTCAAAAAGCCTTCCCTAGAACCGTATTCACATATTTTTGAGATACTTTTTGTTAGATGTTTAGAGTTTGGTTATCCACCGCAAACCAAACAGGCTACGTACTAACTTGACGGTGCTGTTATGGCGCAGCTGAAACAAGCAACCAAGACCAAAACTCATCACTAAACCAGGCGTTGACCCCATAAAAGTACGAATATGGTGCGTCAGTCGTTGGCTATTTGCCTGTAGCTGTTCATTTTGCAGCCGGCTTTGCTCTGTTAGCTCAGCGAGTGTTACCTGCTGCTTTTTCAGTAAGCGTTGAATGAGCATGTTGAGTTTCCTGTTCTTGTGGTGTGGTAAAGAACAAAAGGCGTAGCTGCTGCCAAGTATTTGAAAAGCCGACTTGTGAAAGCACATAGCTAAGGCTGCGCCAGCACCAGAATAATAGAATAAATTGCAATATCACTAAAGTAGACGCGGTGATTAATACTGAGTGGCTTAGCTGAAATAGCAAATAACCTAGCACTAACAATATGCTGCCCCAAAATAGGATTATGCCAGCACCAAAGCAAACTACTAATGCTGCAGCGATGATAAGGCTGCGGCCGCTAAGTTGCCACTCTGCGCTAGCTATTTTCTCAACCAGCATTAACTGATTAATATAGTTTTGCTTTACTGAATGACCTAGCGCAGCTATCAATGATAGTTGCTCTATGGCTTGCTCTACCGTGCTATTTTGGGGCGACTGCGTAGGTGCAGCCTGCCCCGTACCCGTATAAATAGGTTGGGTTGGTTTTTGCGCAGGAGCGGTAGAGCTTTCACGGCTATGCATAATGTAATCTTAGCGACGACGTAATAAAGCTGTTAACAGCGCACCTGCTGCAAATGCGATCCCTGCAGTAGCGAGTGGGTTTTGTACGGCAAACTCACGTGTTTTACTGTATGAATCGTGTAGCTGTTGTTTGATTTCCTCTTGCTTATGAGCAAGAGTTTCTTGTGAGCTCGCGGCTGTTTTCCGCAACGCATCTTCAGCGGAGGCGGCTTTTACTGCTACAGCATCAACGGCATGGTGCGTTGCTTCAGTGGCTTTTGCTGTAACGGGTGCGGTAACGAGTGAATCTACAGTGGCAGTGGTGTTAGCGTCATTTGTTGTACTTTTTGAGCTGGCCATAGGAGCCTCCTTGGAAAACACTTAAAAATACAGCAACATACTGTACTTGACTTTAATAATAGCAATCGATGTGCCATATTATATAAGTGTTTAATAACAGTTGCTTAGCTTGGTTTTCCCTTGATGGATGTTGCACTGTTACTGTAGAAGTTACCTATTTTGAGTAATTTTTACCTATCGAATGATAAGTGAAGGACGTCATCAATAATGGTTGTACTTTGTACTGTAACTAAGACATGACGACAATATGTTCAATTTTTTGCTTAAGGCATGCTTATAAATTGGGTCAGTTTCAATATCTCGTCTGCGATCACCATTTATCGTGAAAAATGTCAGCAATGTTTTGCTTTATTAATTTAAGAGAATCGGTCGTGCCTCTGGCATAGTGTGCTAATGCAGTGCTTTTATTTACAGTTAATTTAATGCTTTAAAATTAATGTTTTAGCTGTTAATCAGACAGTTTTTGTCGGCCTGATTAAGGCAGGGCGCGTTAATACTTAAAAACTCTGCTTTACTAAGAATCGCCATTCCCAGCTATTGGTTGCCTCCCCTCCAGTGTAAGGGACTGAGAAATCAATATGTGCAACGTTGCCATAGCTAGACCGTGAAGAATAAATCCGTGCACCAATGCCTATACTACCCAGTGGGCCGCTGACCTCATTATTATCGGCGAGTTGACCACCAGAGGCTTGGCCAAAATCGGTAAATACTGCCCAGCCGATTTCAGCCAGTTGGTATAAATTAATATTGGGGTAGTTGCGTATCTCAGCGGTGAGCAACCATTGATTATCCCCTTGTTGATATTCATTAGGATAACCGCGTATGCCAGTTTCATCTCCTAGTCCTTTGGTGAGATCCAGATAAGTATTTTGTGAAAGGCTAGCCCAAGCTTTACCGTAAGCCGTCCACTTAGGATGAATTTGATAGAAATATTCAGCTTGAATATCCACTGTGTAAGTGTCTTTTTGGCTGGTAGCGATGGTACTTGTACCGCCCATTTCTAATAGCCATAGCTGATCATCAAACTTATAACCACCAGTACTTTGCCACTTAAAGTGATAGCCAACGGGGCTATTGTTGTCAACGTCATTGGTTTCTAGGCCGAGTTGCACGTAGTGGTGCCATCCTAGGTTAAAGTCTTCATTATTAGTAATGAGATGCACGTTATTGAGTACATAGAAATCGTCTTGAATAAACTCGTAGCCGACCCAAGGATACATAAAGTCCCTATCTTGGGGGAGCATGGATGCAGGATAGAGTTCAGTGTTGGCGAACTCATGTTTATCTTGTGTCACGCCAGTAATAATGCGGGACAGATGTTCACTATTTTTATTAATTAACCAGCCATATTGTAGATTTAGATAATCAATGGTGTGCTCGAATTCATTCACATCCTCACCATTTTGCTTCAGCGTATCGATACGGTTCTCATCTAAAAACTCTGCTGAATACATGGTATTAGTATTAAGTGAATAGAATGGCTTACTGACATAAACGTGTTTGGCTTGGCCGTCACTATTATCATAAAATTCGGCTGCAAGGATACCGTGCTTGATAATGCTGAGTGGGGCTTCAAAGGCAAAGGCATAGCCGTTACGGGATTCATTCGATTGGTATTTGAGGCGGGTGCGTATACCTGTTCCAAATAAGTTATCTTCTTTGACGCCAAAAGAATAACGAGTATCACCGCCTGAGCTACTCAAACTTGCTGTAGGGAGTAAAGACCAGTTATCCCAGGTTTCGACGACAACAGATTCAACTGCCGGATCGGTATCGGCTTCGGGATCTTTTTCGGCAACATAAATTTTAGCATCGCGAATGTAGGGAACCGCACGTAGAAGCCGTTGGGATTCGTCGAGATCTTTTTGGCTGATACTATCAGTTTCGTTAAACGTCAGATTATCGAGAACCACATATTCTTTAGTATTAATATGTAAGGCGTTAGCCCAGCGGTGGATAAAAAAAGCATCGGGAGCCGATTCATCAAAAATGGGGTTATTAACCACGACTATTTTGCTGATTTTTTTAGTTTCTGGAATTTTTGATTCAGACTTAATGGCTTCTGCTAGGGCTACATTGAGACAACTGCTAATGCAGCAAGGTAGAATGCATGCATACTGGACGAATTTCTGCATAAAAGGCCACTCCGATGAAATTGGCGACTGCAGTAAAAATAATTTTACTCTGCAATTTACAATTTAATAACACACGGAAAGTGGCAGCTCGTCAAGGAAATAGTAAAATAAGTTTCTTATTTTACTTAATGTTAGCTTAAGAATGTTGCAGGGTAGTACGCTGCCGCTATATTCAAACTTGTTACAAGGTTCGTCTAGGTGGTACGGCGACATTAGCAAAGATAAGCCCCGCAATCAGTGACATAAAAATTAGGAAAATTTGCGATCCAATGTGTGATTGATTGAGCATAGTCTCACCAGAAATCAACGCATTGAGTCCGATATAAGTTTTACTGCCAGGCACTAAGATGACGATGCCTTGCAGCAATGCAATGGAGGCGGGCGCTTTCATCCAGCGGGCAAAAAGGTTGGAGTATATCCCTACGGCTAAAGCGCCAAAAAAAATCCCCACCGAATCACCAAAATAATGTCCCCCCAGCATGGCTGAGAAAAACGCGACAATTCCCGCTAATACGCCCCAAGGCGAATCTTGCATCCGCGCCTTGAAGATAAACACTAATGCCATCGATAAAATCGGCACCGCTGACCAAATCGCCCAACGTGGCAAGCCTTCTGGTTCTGTATGAATCGCTTCACCAAATGCGGCGATACCGATTGCCATGCCGAGTACTGCACCAAAGTACAACTTAAACAATTGCATAGTCGCATCCATAATGCGTGCAGTTCCTGAAATTAAATCTCGGGCGGCGAGTTCGGCTAAACCTAGGGTTAATGCCAAACCGGGAATAAAAATAATGATGGAGGAGAGGATCACCACTGGGATATTAATATTGGGATCGATTCGCGCTATACCACAGGCGGCAACGGCACAAAGAATAGTCGCAAAGGGTTCGAGCACCTCGGCCATGCGCGCTGAACGTTCGGCGCGGTATACCAAGCCATAAACTAACAAACCTAACAGTCCTGACCAAAACACATCGTTCCAGCCAGTGCCCATCAACATGGCAAAGGCTGCGGCTGCCGTACCAAAAGAAAAACAGGTTAATACTGGGCCATAGGGATTAGGCTTATTGGCAATTTCTTCGAGGCGATCTAAGGCTTCTGCTAAGGTGCGTTTGCCTGACGTCAATTCATCAACTAACTCGTCGGTACGGGCGAGTGAGCCGAGATCGAGCTCGCCGGGTTTGACTCGAGCCGCGTGGTTATATTCTTGATCGGTATCGTGTTGCAATACAAAAGTCATCGATGTGGGCGAAATCAAAAAATAGCCTTCGATACCTAAGGTGCGGGCGACGGTTTGTAAATGGGTTTCTAGCCGATAGGCGGGGGTGCCAAATTTATGTAAAGCCTTGCCTAGCTTGATGATAAATCTGCGTTTTTCGATAAACTCGTCGTTATCCAATCGGGGTATTCACTGTATAAAAAATTGTCGGGAATGACGCGCGCATATTAACCGATATTTTCGTTAAAAGGTTAATGCCTTTTAGCGAAAATATAAATAAATTACTGAATTGTTACCGCTCGGGCTATAGTCTGTTTTTTGATACAGGGAGATATCTATGTCGATGATGGTAACTGGCCTTTACGCTGGCCTTACGGGATTACTCACCGTAGCTTTAGCTTATCGAGTCGTAAAATTAAGAAGAAGCCACAAGATTGGCCTTGGGGATAGTGGTAATAGCGCGCTTTCCTTGGCATGCAGAGTCCATGCTAACCTGATGGAAAATGCGCCTATTGTATTGATTTTAATGCTGGTGGCTGAGTCGGCTGGTTTGCCTGTATTCTATTTGCATTGCTTTGGTACTGTGTGGATAGTCGCACGCTTACTGCATGCTATTGGGTTAACTCACGGCCAAGGTGGTTATCATTTTGGTCGTTTTTGGGGCGTGTTACTCACTTGGCTAGTGATTATCAGTTTAGCGTTGGTGGATATGGTGTATTTTATCCAAGGGCTGGCAAAGGGAGGATGGTAGTCTTACAGGGGGGATTCGCCCTAGGCCATATCCATAGCGGATTTAAGGGTATTGCACTTAGGGCTTAAATACCCTCCAGCACACCTTGGTTGATGTTTTTTTAATCGTACTTATCCTTCGTTGCCTGCTATACTCCGCGTCCCTAAATTGGCATCGCTCTTTCTGTGCTGCCTTTATTTGACATTACGTTTTCGGGTCATACACGATGCAAGTTGAATCCACACTCTTTAGTCATCCCAAGTATTGGGCTACAGGCGACAGTACTGCGCCTTTCTTACCTATGTCTCGCAAGGAGATGGATAAGCTAGGCTGGGATAGCTGTGACGTTATCATAGTCACAGGCGATGCTTATGTGGATCATCCAAGCTTTGGTATGGCAGTGATCGGCCGAATGCTAGAAGCGCAGGGCTATCGTGTGGGAATTATTTCTCAGCCCGATTGGTCGAGTAAAGATGCCTTTATGCAACTGGGCCGACCAAACCTGTTTTTCGGCGTAACCGCTGGCAACATGGATTCAATGATCAACCGTTATACCGCTGACCGCCGTTTACGTTCTGACGACGCTTATACCGCCGGAGATATTGGCGGTAAGCGCCCCGATCGTGCTGTGACCGTATACACCCAACGTTGTAAAGAAGCCTTTAAAGATGTACCGGTGATCATCGGCGGTATCGAGGCTAGTTTACGCCGTATCGCCCACTACGATTATTGGTCTGACAAAGTGCGTCGTAGTGTGATTTTTGATGCAAAGGCCGATTTGCTGATGTATGGCAATGCCGAGCGTCCTTTAGTTGAAGTCGCGCGTCGTTTAGCAGCTGGTGAACCGATTAGTTCGCTGCACGATGTGCGTGGCACAGCCGTTATCCGTAAAGAGCCATTACCAGAATGGCGTGGTATGGACTCGCGCAAGATTGACCAACTGCATAAAATCGAACCACTGCAAAACCCTTATGGTGGCGATGATGTAGGTTGTACTAACTTATCTGGCCCATCGGATGTAAAGATTTTTGACAACGAAGCGCCTAGAGCTATTAGTGTACAACCTCCGCGCCCTAAGCCATGGGATAAAACCTATGTGTTGCTGCCTGCATTTGAAAAAGTCTCTGAAGACAAATATTTATACGCCCATGCTTCGCGGATTTTACATCAAGAGCAAAACCCAGGCTGTGCTCGTGCGCTATTTCAGCCCCACGGCGACCGCGCTGTTTGGGTCAATCCGCCTGCATGGCCGCTTAATACCGATGAAATGGACGCGGTATTTGATTTAGCCTATCAACGTGTACCACATCCGATTTATGGCAAGGATAAAATCCCTGCTTACGACATGATTAAAACCTCAATTAATATCATGCGTGGTTGCTTTGGAGGCTGCTCTTTCTGTTCGATTACCGAGCATGAAGGCCGAATTATTCAAAGTCGCTCACAAGAGTCGATTGTTAAAGAAATCAAAGATATTCAGCAAAAAATCCCGGGATTTAAAGGTGTTATTTCTGACTTAGGTGGTCCAACTGCTAACATGTATCGCTTAGGTTGTACTAGCGAGAAAGCTGAAAAAACCTGCCGCCGTTTATCTTGCGTATTCCCATCAATTTGTGGCCACTTAGGCACAGATCATAAACACACTATCGACTTGTACCGTGCGGCGCGCGCTGTGCCAGGTATTAAGAAGGTGTTAATTGCATCGGGTGTGCGTTATGACTTGGCAATTGAAAACCCAGAGTATGTTAAAGAATTAGTGCAGCACCATGTTGGCGGTTATTTAAAAATTGCCCCTGAGCATACCGAAGAAGGGCCGCTCAATAAGATGATGAAACCTGGCATGGGCGCCTACAATAAGTTTAAAGAACTGTTTGACAAGTTCTCGAAAGAAGCGGGCAAAGAGCAGTTTTTAATCCCGTACTTTATTTCGGCGCATCCGGGCACGACTGACGAAGATATGGTGAATTTAGCGCTGTGGTTGAAGGAACGTAAGTTCAAGCTCGATCAAGTACAAAATTTTTATCCGTCACCCATGGCCAATGCGACCACGATTTATCATACCGAGTTAAACTCGCTGAAAAACGTCAAGCACACCAGTGAAGTAGTCCCAGTGCCGAAAAAAGGTCGCCAACGTCGTTTGCACAAAGCCTTGCTGCGTTATCACGATCCGGCGGGTTGGCCATTGATCCGTGAAGGATTAACCGCCATGGGGCGTGAGGATTTAATAGGTAATAGTCCGCATCAATTAGTGCCACCAGAAGGTCGTAATGAACGCGGGCCTAAGTGGATGAAAGACGCTAACCAAGGTCAAAAAGCCTTCACGCGCTTTTCGGGTAATCAGTTTGATGACCGTAAAGGCGATGGTAAATCTAAAGGTTCGGCTAAAGGTGGTGCTCAGGCTAACGCAGAATCAAAACCTGTCATTAAAGGTGGAAAACCCGCCGCGAATGGCGCTAAGCCTGCGGGATCTAAACCTAGTGGATCTAAGCCCATCGGAGCCAATTCGGGCCGTCCTGGCGCTAAAGCGCCCTTTGGTCAGTCAGGTTTTAAGTCAAACTCCCAAGCTAAAGGCGGTACTCAAGCCCAGAGCGGTGCAGGGATAAAAGGTATAAATCCATCAAGAAGTGGTGGTAAAGCTGCGGGTAAACCCTCTCAAGGTAATCAACAGGTTAAGTAATCACTTTTTAGCTGCCGACCAATATAACAAGGCCATTCCAGAACGTGGAGTGGCCTTGTAGCATGATTATCCCGCAACACCCTATCTAATCACTTTTTTACCGCGAGTCTGCCTTGCTGAAATATGTCCATGCTTTGCCTTAAATAAGCAGATACAGGCGCGTTATCGTCTGAGCTTTGTGCTTAATACTACCAGTTACTATTTATCGGTAAATTATCAAAAACGAGAAGCAGACGATAAAATAGTCCGTAGCTGGTATCACTAGATGAACTATTATAAGATCTCTGAGTGATGATTATGCCTACTGTTTGTTTATACTCGATATTTTAGCTATACATCTCACCCACATCTGTAGTTCGTTAACTAACATTAGATACTATGAATAAAAAGCGTAGACCCACTCTTCAAGATGTTGCCGATCAAGTTGGTGTAACCAAAATGACGGTGAGCCGCTATTTAAAAAATCCAACAAGGGTGGCACAAAGCACTCAAGAAAAGATCGCTATCGTGCTAGAAACATTAGGCTATATCCCTAATCGTGCGCCAGAAATCTTGGCTCAATCAACTAGCCGCGCCATTGGTGTGTTAGTGCCTTCTTTAACTAACCAAGTATTTGCAGAGGTGCTGCGCGGTATCGAGAATGTGGCTGGTCAACGCGGTTATCAAGCCATGCTGGCTCACTACGGTTATCAGGCTGAAGTAGAAGAGGAGCGGGTTGCATCATTGCTCTCTTATAATATTGATGGATTACTTTTGTCTGAGAGTTACCACACCCCACGTACCGTACGCATGATTGAAACAGCGGGTATTCCGGTAATCGAAATGATGGATAGTGTGTCGCCTGCGATTCAGCAATGTGTCGGTTTTGATAACACAGCTGCCGCTTATGAGATGGTGCAAGCCATGATTGCACAAGGCCATCGACACATTGCCTACTTAGGTGCTCGCATGGATGTACGCACCCAACTTAAGATGCAAGGCTACGAGTTAGCAATGGCAGAAGCTAAGCTCACACCTTTGGCTATGACCACCAATGATGCTTCGTCGTTTTCGTTGGGAGCGTCGTTATTGCAACAAACCTTAGCGAAATACCCCTATGTGGACAGTTTTTTTTGCACTAACGATGATTTGGCCGCAGGGGTTATTTTTGAGTGCCAAAGACAAGGGATTAAAGTGCCTGAGCAGATAGGTGTTGCGGGGTTTCATGGCCATGATATTGGCCAATCCATGACGCCCAAATTGGCGAGTATTATTACCCCAAGAAATGATATTGGTCGCATAGCAGCAACTGAGTTATTAGATAGGTTAAATGGCAAAGAGATCGAACAATCCGTCATCGAGCTAGGTTATCGCATTGATCTAGGGGAAACCTTGTAGTCACCCCTAGAGTTTTTGATTCAATGTATCTATTTGCGATTAAAGAAATGCAGAGATGATGACTGCGACTATGCCGCCCGTCGTACCAATAATGGTTTCCATCACAGTCCACGTTTGCAGCGTTTGTTTTTCTGATAATCCGAGAAAACGGTTAGCGAGCCAAAAGCCGGAGTCATTGACGTGCGAGAGCACAATCGATCCACCGCCAATGGCAATCGTAATTGCCGCCAATTGAGCGCCACCTAAGCTCAATGGCTCAAGTATCGGGATGATAAGGCCACAAGCGGTTAACATCGCCACAGTGGCCGAACCTTGAATAACGCGCACAGAAGCCGACAAAATAAATGCCAGTATGACAATCGGTAAACCCGAACCTGCCAGCATATTCCCTAAGGCATCACCCACACCAGAATCAATCAGTACTTGCTTGAACACGCCGCCAGCACCCGTTACTAGAATAATGACTCCAGCAGGTTGGAGCGCACTACTACAGATTTCCATAATGCGGTCATTGGGGATATTACGCCTAACACCCAGCACATAGAATGCGATTAAACAGGCGAGCAAAATGGCGGTAAACGGATGGCCAATTAATGCGAGCCAATTATGTAGATCGGATTTTTCATCAATAAAGCGTGAAGCAATCGTTTTTAAGCCGATAAGCAGCAGTGGAAAAACGACAATACTGATTGATAGAGCAAATGAAGGAGTCGGCCCACCTTCTCGTTCACCTTTATCAAGTTGCTCGTTGGCTGGCAGCTCAACATGGACTTTTTTGGCAATAAGACTGGCAAAGAGTGGGCCGCCTAAAATCATCGCGGGAATGGATGCCAACAACCCGAACACTATCATGTAACCAAAATCAGCATTGAGTTGGGATGCGACCAAAATAAGCCCTGGTGCGGGAATTAGAAACGCTTGACAGGTTGCGATACCCGCGAGTAGCGAAATCCCTATTTTAACCACGCTGCCACCACCTTTACGAACTACAGCAAAGGCGATGCCAATCAGCAGTACCACCGCAACGTCAAAAAAGAGGGGTAGCGCACAGATAAAGCCCGTAAAGGTCATCGCCCAGTGAGCTTTGTCGTTACCAAATTTATTTAGCAGAGTATGGGCAATCTGATCCAGCGCGCCGGTTTCTTCCATTACCCGTCCAAACATCGCACCTAAAGCGACCACAACAGCAACAAAACCTAAGGTGCCTCCCATGCCTTGTTGAATCGTGTTAGTGATATCGGCGGGGTTCATGCCAGAGAAAAGCCCTGCCACTATCGATACCAGTATCAGTGATACCACGGCATGTAATCTTACTTTCATCACTAAGAATAGTAGTAAGGCGATTGAACCGAGCGCAGTTAGGATCAATGACATATCGGACATAATAGATACTTTTCCTTGTTCGTTAAGTTGTCCACATCTTTAGAGGTTACCGGTAACATGTTACCCGTAATATGATAAGGTGGGAAGTAACAAAAATTGAAAATGAGCCCGAGGTTAATAAAAATGACTAAGATAGAAGAAGGCAATAGCTATGTGTTTATGGGCGTCTCTAGTTGTGGTAAATCTTCGATTGGTGCAGCGGTAGCAAAAGCGTTAGAGACGAAATTTATTGATGGTGATGACCTGCACCCTAGAGCCAATATTATCAAGATGAAATCAGGTTCTGCGCTTAACGACACGGATCGTGCCCCTTGGCTAGAGCGTATTAATGACGCTGTGTATAGCATTGAGCAAAAAGCTGAACGGGGGGTTATTGTCTGCTCTGCGCTGCGTCGCCATTACCGTGACTTAATTCGTCAGAACAACAGTAAGGTCGTATTCATTCATCTATACGGGGATTTTGAATTGGTTAAAGAACGCATGTTTGCGAGAAAAGCTCACTTTATGCCGATTGAGTTGCTCAAAAGTCAGTTCGACACGCTTGAAATGCCCGCTACTGATGAAGCTGATGTTATTCAAGTGAGCATTGATGGCTCTTTTGCAGAAGTGGTGCAGCGCTGTATTCAGGCGATAAATGGCGAGAAATAGTAATACCTAACATTGGAGTAGAGCATAAGGCCTGTTATTGGTGATGACGTTTGGGGATTGATCTTTGCTTTAAAAAGCGAGGCGAGTCTTATTGATAACCCATAAGCAGGTATTCTCTAGGGGTCATAGGCTAGCCTATGACCCCTAATTATTTGTTTTCGATAATGTATTAACCGTATTTAGGCTGGACGTGTATCGGCAACGGGCGCTTTATTTGAAATTACGCCGAAGATAGTCCAGCCGAAGAAGGTGGCCATAGCGCCAAGCATTACTGCGGTTTCGCCTGAGCTATACAGGGCATAAAAGCTATACAAGGCACCGATCACGGCAATCACGTTGGCAATACGGGCTTTATTAAAAGGTACTTTTTGCTGTCTTTGCATTATGCCAAGGGCGGCCATCGACAGTATGTAAGGCACAATATTGGTGACGACGGCAAGGTTAACGAGTGCTTCGAACTGTTTACTCAGTGATGGACTAATGGTCATCAGAGATAAAACGGTTTGAATACAAACGATAATGGTCATACCCCAAATTGGTGCATCGGCTTTACTGACTTTAGAGAAGATTTTAGGGAAGAATCCTTCATCGGCAGAGGCTTTAAACACTTGGGCAATAGTGAACTGCCAACCTAACAGTGAACCAGTACAAGAGATAATGGCGCACGCCATCACGATTTTACCGACCACAGGGTTAAACATTTGTGCGAAGGCTAAACCAAAGGGCGCGTTTGACATAGCAAGTTCGGCATTTGGCACAATGCCGGCAATAACGTTGGTAGAGACGATATAAATTACCGCCGCGCCTAAAGTTCCGCCCATTACTGCGATAGGGACGTTTTTCTCTGGATTATCGACGGCTTCTGAGTTAGCACAGGCCGATTCTAAACCAAGGAATGCCCACAAAGTCATGGCGATAGAACCGCCTAACGCTTTGAAGAATGGCATATCATGCGGGTTCCATGCGCCTTTATAGAGATCGATGTCGAACCAGAACCAACCAATTAACGACACGCCAATCACGGGCAGAATAATCCCCCACACGGTCACGCTACTCACGCGACCTGTAATCCGAGCACCACCGAAGTTAGCAATCGTTGCCAGCCAAAGTACGCCAATGGTTGCAAGACAAATGGCCATTGGGCTTAGGTTTACATCGAGCAGCACGGCGGCATAACCCACGGCTGAGATCGCAATGGCGACGTTGGCGATGAGCAGCGAAACGGCATAGGTGTAGTTAGCCATAAAGTTGCCAGAGCGGCCGAAGGCATATTCGGCATAACCGCCCATACCACCGGATTTCTTACTGAACATACCGCACTTGGCAAAGGCGTAGGCGAGGGCAGTTGAACCCGCGGCCGTGACTAACCAAGATAAAATCGAAATAGTACCGACTTGAGCTAATTGGGTTGGCAGCATAATAATGCCCGAACCCATCATGTTGACTATGGTGATAATAGTTAATTGGACGACGCCAATTTTATTTTCTGATTTACTCATACTAATAACCTAATGTAGGTGACTTATTATAGAGAGTATGAAATTGACTGCAGAGCGGGTTAATAAACTCTGCAGTCAGTCTTCATTATTTATTTAGTACATAGCCCATTGCTTGAACTTTGCCGTCAGGAGTATTTTCGAGATAAACACCTTGTAGTTCTGGCGAGAATCCAGGTAATAAGTTGATACCTTCTTCGAGAGCTTGGAAATAACGTTGAACAGATCCACCCCATATTTCACCTGGTACCATACATAGCACTCCTGGTGGGTAAGGCAGTGCGCCTTCCGCGGCAATTCTTCCCTCAATTTTAGATAGCGGGACTAATTCAACTTTGCCACGAATAAATTCTAGGTTTGCTTCCTGTGGATCCATGACTTTGATTGGGAAATGCGCTTTGCGGAACATTTCTTTCTGCAGTTGTTTTACGTCATGGCTGACATAAAGATTGTGCATTTCTTGGCAGAGTTGGCGGATGGTATAGTCTTGATAACGCTCTTTATTTGCGTTATAGACGTTAGGTAAAACTTCAGATAATGGCGCATCTTCATCGACTAATTTCTCGAACCGAGATATTTGCGAGACCAGATGTTGCATCTTGGCCATATCTTCTGCAGGCGTCATCAGGAATAAAATCGAATTTAAGTCGCACTTCTCCGGAATAATATTATTTTCCCGTAAGAAGTTAGCCAAAATAGTTGCTGGAATACCAAAGTCGGTATATCTACCGGTTTCTGCATCTATACCTGGTGTTGTTAATAGGAACTTACAAGGGTCAACAAAGTATTGACCTTTTTCATAACCTTCGAAGGAGTGCCATTTCTGACCGGGTTCGAATTCGAAGAAGCGTAAGTCATCGGCCATTTGTTCAGTTTCATAGTCTTGCCATAGGCGGCCATCTATCATTGTCGGAACGAATGGTTTGATATATTTGCACTTTTTCAACAGTAGCTTACGTGCTTCGATACCGGCTTTTACCGCTTCGCGCCAAAGGTAACGTCCGCTTGCGCCTTCATGCATTTTCGCGTTCACATCTAGCGCCGCAAATAGAGGATAGAAGGGGCTAGTAGAGGCATGCATCATAAAAGCATTGTTGAAGCGTTTATGGTTGCAGTATCTATCTTGACCTTTGATATGTTTATCTTTTTTATGGATTTGTGATGTTTGTGAGAAGCCCGCTTGCTGTTTATGTACTGACTGAGTCACGATAATGCCAGGATCTTCAGCGGTCAGTTCGAGCAAGAGTGGCGAGCAGTCATTCATCATAGGGATAAACTGTTCATAACCAACCCAAGCCGAGTCAAACAAGACGTAATCACACAGATGACCAATTTTATCAATAACTTGGCGAGCATTATAGATAGTGCCATCATAGGTGCCGAGTTGAATAATCGCTAAGCGGAATGGGCGTTTTTCATCGGCTCTTTCTGGGGCTACTTCGCGAATTTGATCTCTTAAATAGGACTCTTGGAAGCAATGAGCGTCAATGCCACCAATAAAACCGAAGGGATTACGTGCGGTTTCTAAATAAACGGGTGTTGCACCGGCTTGAATTAACGCGCCATGGTGATTTGATTTGTGGTTATTGCGGTCAAATAATACCAGGTCGCCTTTAGCTAATAGCGCATTGGTCGCCACTTTATTTGAAGATGAAGTCCCGTTAAGTACAAAGTAGGTTTTATCAGCATTAAAGACTTTGGCTGCATATTTTTGTGCTGCAAGCGGCGCGCCTTCATGGATCAGTAAATCACCTAATTTTACGTCGGCATTACACATATCGGCACGGAAAATCGTTTCGCCAAAAAAGTCGAAAAACTGACGACCAACAGGATGCTTACGGAAGAATTGTCCGCCTTGGTGGCCTGGGCAAGCAAAGGTGGAATTACCCATTTCAACGTATTTTTTCAATGTGCCGAAGAAAGGAGGTAACAGTGCTTGCTCATATTTATCGACGGCGGTTTCAACTTGTTTTCCGTAGAAGTCAGTGTTATCGCCACAGAGTTCAAATACCCCAGTAATAGATGAACAAACATCATCTGGGAAAGTTTCTTCGCAACAAACTGAAACGAAAATCGGTAGTTTCAACCCAGTGTTTTTAATCTTTTCAACAATACCATTTCTAACATCATCAACAGAGACTACAGCCGCGCCCACATCGCAAAAATCTGTGGTTAATACGTTGACGACTTCTCTGTCGATATCGAAACAAGATCTAACAGATAAGCTAGCGGCTACTTTTAATGATTTCATAGTTAATTTCCCTTTTACTTTTTAAAAAATAGATACAAGAGTGCCTATGCTTAATTAAAAACATTAATGGCATAAAAATTAGATATAGCTATTACGTGCGCAGATTAGATGTGGCTTTGCTTATTTGGCGGGATAAATAAAAGTTAAAATATATTTATTAGCCGCGCAAATAGTTTAGCCGCAGTAAACTGCACTGATAAAAGAATACTTTGATAGTGATGCAAGTTAATAAACTAACAAAGACAGTGCATTAAGTGTTTGCAAAAATTAGAGCAATAGCACTTTAGACCTGTTCGTTGGCCTACTAACTGCGCTGAAATTAGCGAAGGAAGATAAAGGAGTGATCGAAATAGTCACGTTGACTGGGCATCATGATATGCCGTGTGCGCCGGATATGCGCCATGATTTTAGATTTCCTCTTCATATACGACTCCATTATGACTTAGAGAAAACAATTAGGTTTTTATTACAAAGAGAAGTTTATTACAAAGAGAAGTTTATATGTGAGTTGTAAATAAAATCATGATCTATGTCTTACTTTTTAATATCCGACATTAAAATTTAACCTGTTTAATAAATATTAAATCGAGTCAATCGCACTTAAGTATCGTTATCTAAATTATGAAAGTAAATATTGTCAATATTATTTAAAATATTACATTTGCATAATTAACATTATTTTTCCTATGATTTTAATTAAAAGGCTGTGGTAATAAGTATCTTGGTTTATACCGCATGGTGCACTTGCATGGTTATGCATTCATTCTATTTACAAAATCACCGGCATGCTCAGAGATTGCAAAAATGATAGTTTTTTTCTAAAATTTGAGCATTTTGGGCAGAAAGTTGCCATTTTAGGGCAGATGTTATCTTTTGGATTGAGGTAGATTAGTCAGGTCGAAACATTAATGGAAGATTAGGCATGAATAAATGGTGGCTAGGGGCGAGTTTAGTATTGTGCTTATTTGGGCAAGCACATGCTATGACGTTAACGAGCAAAGATATGAGCGAGGGCAATAAACTCACATCGCAATTAGTATTTAATGGGTTCGGTTGCCAAGGTGAAAACATTTCGCCGCAACTGACTTGGACTGAAATACCTGTGGGGACGAAAGCGTTTGCGGTGACGGTTTATGATCCTGATGCGCCAACGGGCAGCGGTTGGTGGCACTGGGCCGTATATAACTTTCCCGCAGCACAAACATCACTGGCGCAAGGTGCTGGTTCGCATGCTAATGCATTGCCCAAAGGCGCTATTGCCTTGAAAAATGACTTTGGCACCACTGACTTTGGTGGCGCTTGTCCGCCAGAAGGTCATGGTGTGCACAGGTATGAATTTACTGTGTGGGCATTGCCTAGTGCATTAGAGCTGCCAAAGGACGCTAGCCCTGCATTATTAGGCTTTATGCTCAGAGCACAAGCATTAGGCAGCGCCAAGTTGACCGCTGTATATAACCGATAACCCACTGATAATTAGGCTGGTGTCATGATCCGTTTGTTTGAATATGATTCGAAGCAGGCACAATCGTTATCTCAAGTGCCTGTGCACCAGCCGTCGATTATTCGGGTTATTCATGGGGAAAAGTCTTTACTCTGGCAAGATGAATCGGTTTTGGTGAGCCAAGGCCAGTTACTGTTAATTCCTGCGGGTTCGCATATTAGCTTTGTAAACCGACCTTTTCTTGGGCGCTATCGTGCGGTGCAGTTATTACTCCCCCACGATTTACCCCAAGGCATTTTATCGAACACTGCAGATTGGCGTGACCCAATGCCGGTTCAAAACATCTCGCGAGCCGTGGACTTAGCTTGGAATGCGTTATTGCAGAGTTTGAGTTTGTCTCTGGCAGATTCTGTTCAGCTGCATTATTTGGCCGCATTACTGCTCAGTTTGCCCGATAAACGCAGTGTGAACTGGCTGTATGGCCACACGCAACGCAGCGTGACTCAAGCCGCCTTGGCTTTGATGAGTGTGAGGCCTTCGGCGCCATGGCAGCAGGAAGAGGTTGCCGACAAGTTATACATGAGTACAGCTAGTCTTAGGCGTAAATTGGCGTTAGAAGATACGAGTTTTAGGCAATTATTAGTCGAAGTCCGGCTAAGTCATGGTTTGGCCCTGCTGCAAAACTCGGGCGAGCCATTGTTGCAAGTGGCCTTAGCCTGTGGTTATCAATCAGCGGAAAAGTTTTCTCTACGTTTTAAGCAACAATTTGGCCTGACCCCCGCCGCTTATCGTCGTACACTGTGAGAAGGAATAAATTGATACTGAAACAATATCAAGTTGCAGGAGCAATATAATGGCGGACGAACAATTTACCGACAGCGGATTTTGGAACAAGATTAAACTCTTTAGTCGTCAGGCAGGCAGAGAAGTCATTGAGCGTGCTCTGTGGCTTTATTATGCGTCGCAGCAGCCGAATACACCTAAATGGGCTAAATCTGTTATTTTTGGTGCTCTGGCATATTTTATTTCCCCCTTAGATGCGATTCCTGACTTGACGCCTTTAGTTGGTTTTACTGACGATTTGGGGGCTCTTGCCGCGGCGCTAACTATGGTGAGTTTATATATTGACGATGAGGTTAAATCTCGTGCTGCGGATAAACTCGCACTGTGGTTTGGCGATAAACCGCCTGAGCCTAAGATTTAAGGATCCTGCGTATGCCATGGTTTTATTGGTATAAAGTCACGCTAAAAATATGATTTTATTAAGACTCATCGATTGGGGTTTTATTAAAATGTTTGAGGGTAAAAATATTTTTTTGCAAACGTTTCACTATTGCTTGATTGCGCTATATGCTAGCGCTGTTTTGTAAACTCCTTGTGTTTGTTTAGGCAGATAAATGAAAAATATTATGGTAGTAATCCTATGGTTTTTAGGTGTTTCTGCCGCTACTCCCGCGTTTACCAATGAGGCATCTCCGGAACAACTCGCCCGTCTTTACCTCGATTTTATGGCGCAAAATAGTCGCCAGAGTGAAGCTTTGTGGCCGGGATTTCGCCTTGAAGATAAAGTACACCTTTTCAGCTATGGTGGTAACGTTTGGTTGCGTCAGCCTGGAGGAGAGGTCATTCAAGACAATAGTGTCTTGGAGTCCGTTAACCTGCATTCGGGTCTGTCAGTCAACTTTGGCTTTCCGCAGTATCAGGGTCAACCTGGGGTGTTGATCCAGCTTGAAACACCAAATATTCAATTTAACGCCGACACTAAATCTACAGATCTCACTTTTCTCATCTGGGCGGGTAGTGCCTTACATGAGGCTTTTCATTTTTATGCCCAATCCGAATGGCGGGTACTAGAAGATAGCCGTCATTATGAAGGTGAAGTGTTTCCACTCAACTTCGATGCTCGTTATTACCGTTTACAGTTATTTGATGCCTTAATGGCGGCATTAGCAGAACCTGAGCGGCAGTCTTTGTTTTTGGGTCATGCAGCCTATTGGTTGCAGCAGTGGCGGCAAATGGCGCCCAATGAATACCGTGTGAGCTATATCAATGATTTAATTGAAGGCAGTGCCAAGTATGTCGAATTAGTTGCTAGCGCACGTTTATTAAGCCGAAATCAAACTTTACTCGGTTACCAGCAAATACTGACTCAATATGTGCATGATTATTATCAACAGCAGGCAAAGTGGGCTGGTTGGACTGCGGAAGCGGAAAATATAGGTGCTCTGGCTGGTATATTGCTGGATAGTACTCAAGATCCTTACCTGTGGAAAGAGTCGGTTATGTCAGGGATGTTGCCGGTAGATATGCTGTTAAATCCCATTAGAGCAGTACAACCTGCAGATAAAAAAGATAATAAACAGAAAAAATATTTGCAGGATATGTTGGCTTACTATCCCGCCACGCAAGAGAAGTTGTCTCAGCTGTTACTCAATGTGCAAGATCCTAAAGTGCCGTTATTGGTGATGCCGAGCGTGAGTGATGGCAGTAGTTTTATTGATGTTGGCGCGGTGCGTTCAGGGTTTTATGTTGTGCCTTATCAAGATGAAATGACTCAAGCCTATTTAGGCATGAGTTCACAATTTAGTAACTTGACCGTGAGTGGCAGTCCATTACTCGATGTGCCGATGCAAAATTTTTGTGAGGGCATTGAGGCTGCAACTCTGTTACCTTTGGCATTCCCTTTTCAACGAGAGGGTCAGTATCTGGTATTTAATGAAGCAGAAGTCCATGGAACTATTAGGGTTTCTGCAAGTGTTGTTGATGGAAGAACCCTCTACTGTGCGATGAATTAATAATGAGAAAAAATCAGCTCGAATTTACCTATATGCGTGGCATTGCGATTATTTTTATCGTCTTGGGCCACAGTATTTATAACTCAGGGGAAGGTTTCCCGCTATTACTGGAAAATTTATTGCGAGGAGGTACGGCATTATTTGTGTTTATCTCTGGATACTTTTTTCATCGAATTTTTTATAAGGATTTTGACTATAAAAAGTTTATGAAAAATAAAGTACAAAACGTACTTTATCCTTTTTTAGTTGTGTCTTTAATTGGTTTATTCTGTTTATGCTTGCGCTGGATTTTTATGGAACACCAGTCGCTTGATAAACTATTGATGAGTGTTTTTTATACGATACGAAATGGTTATATCCTTTATCCACATTGGTATATTCCATTTATTATGGCAGTGTTTTTATTTTCACCGATTTTTTTGTGGTTTATTCGTTGTTCGCAACAGATGCGGTGGACGCTATTTGTACTGAGCTGTATTGTTGCTATTTTATTGCATAGGCCGGTGGGGAATATTAACTTTATCCACTCTATGGTGTATTTTATGCCTTTTTATTTAATTGGTATTCTATACTCCCAAGATGAGCATTTTTTGAGACGTTTTGGCTCTATTATCAGTGCATTAGCAGTGATATTTTTAATCGTCAGCTTGGTCGAACAGAGTTACGTCGTGCAGCATATTGGTAACTACCATAAAGCACCGTTTGAATATAATGGTATTGATTGGCAGTTTATTCAAAAGTTAAGCTTGTGTGTGTTGGTGCTCAATTTTTGTGAATGGTTATCTGGGCGCAGTCGTCTACCTTGGTTAATTGAAATTGCTGAGATGAGTTTTGCAATTTTCTTTATCCATCCACTTTTCGACATGATGTTTAACGTCACTGCGACTTTAATGCGTTTCCGTTTACCACCAGGCTCTTGGGTAACTAGCATACTATTTTCAGCGGGTATTTTTATCTTCTTAATGGTAGGCAGTATTATCACGGCGCGCTTTATTAAGAAACGCTTAGGCACCCGATCACGGATTTATATTGGCTGGTAACCCATTATTTGCTTAAAACTAACATAAGGGTTAATTCAGTTTGAATTTATTCCCTTATGTTAGGGTGTTTCTATCTAAAAAATGGAGAATACCATGAAACCTCGTACTACCTTATTCACCCTCGGACTTATGAGTTTATCTTTTATTACCTTTCCTTCAGTAGCAACGCAAACCTACCCGCAGGCGATGAAAACCCAAGATACTTTCTTTACGAATATCGCATCCTATTGTGGCAAAGCCTTTGCTGGAAAAGTGGTATCGGGTGACGCCGCCGACGCTGATTTTAGTGGTAAGCCACTGATTATGCACGTACGAGAATGCAGCGATACAGAGCTTAACATTCCGTTTCATGTGGGTGATGATCACTCGCGAACTTGGGTACTGACCAAGACGTTGCAAGGGCTAAAGCTGAAACATGATCACCGTCATCAGGATGGAAGCGAAGATGCCGTAACTATGTATGGTGGTGATACGATTACTGATGGAACATTGCAAAAGCAGTCCTTTCCTATTGATAAAGATTCAATTGATAACTTTGTTAAAAATGGTTTAACTCAGTCGATCACTAATGTGTGGCATATTGCAATTACGCCAACGACTTTTAGCTATCAACTCACACGGGCCAACCGCGATTTTTAAGTCGACTTTGATCTCACGCAGCCGGTTATATTACCGCCAGCGCCTTGGGGGCACGAGTAAGTTTAAAGTGGTTTGTGTGGGCTGAAAATCGAATGCAGTTTTAGTAAGATAGATTTTGACAAAAACGGCGAGCACTGAGGCTCGCCGTTAGATTAAAATGTTTAACGCTTTGTGTTAGTTGGTTTTAGGCTCGAAGCTAAAGGCTTGTCCTGCCAGTGCAGCTTCAAACATTAAGCCGCCTTTAGCTGCGGTAAATACCGCCATACCGTTGATATAAGAGCCTTTGGCTGAGCTATTGCTGCCAGCTTGGCCTGCGCCCGCTGAGTTACCTGTGGTGCCTGCCTGTGCGCTCGCGCCCATGTTTATCGCCACTGCTGAAGCTTGAGCATCAAACTCGAAACTACCACTGGTAAAGTTTTCATACGCTTTAGCATCTTTAAAGAAGATGATTTCGCTATAGGCTTGCCCACCTAATTGAAACCCGATAGATAATTGAGTCAGGCTCGAGTCACCCACATAGACGCCGCCTTTGTAAACGCGGCCCTTACCATAGGCAGCACCAATACCAATGCCACCTTTTCCAACAGTAGGGAACAAGGCGTAGCCATAGGCGGTGTCGAAAAATTTACTGGTTTCTTTCGCTTTTTGAAAATTAACCACAGCCTGCTCGTAGCTCTCGTCAGCGAGTGCTATTGGTGCGGTAAATAAACTTACGATTAGGCATGTCGATGCCGCAATGGCTGTTAAAAATGATTTCATAGTGGTGCCTCTTCAGTTTTAAGTTTATCAAGATTAGTCGTTATTGAAATAAATGACAGCCTAAACCGTTTATGTGTCAGCTTAGGTTCAGCGTTCGACTCACTTGTCGGAACCTTGTGATGGTACTTGTTGGAGTATTGATGTGCTGATTAGTTCTTAGATCATCAAGAACTTTATTTTTGGTCACCATCGTCTTGCTGGACTTGGTGTAAAAACTCATATTCCTCTGGAGTGAGGACATTATGAATTACGTGTGGCTGTGACGGTTGTTTAGCCATACGGCCTTTTAAATAGGCTGAACGAGTGATTTGCTTTAAACCGTATACGGCCAACATATACATGCTAAGCAGTAAAGTGAGCCTTGGTAGTGCATTGGGTAATAAAGATAAATTATCACCAAAATAAAAAGGCAGAATCACTACAAATACACGTATCAGCCAGTTTAATAGCATGGCAAGCGTTAATCCTATTAACCAACGAAACCGAATGGTGCCGAGTGTCTCTTGGGAGGATGTCATGTTTGTTTGTTTTTGTTTATGCCGGTGAAATAGCATCCACAATGCAATAAAGTAATAACAGGTTTGTATCGATAACAATGCGGGCAGTAGAGCGCTCCAGTGGTTGATATTTAGTTCGCTAAATATCAGAACAACAGATGGCCATTTGCCAGTTTGATATCCCGTTAATTTGATAACAATATCGATAATAGCGAAGAGTAAGGTGAGTAATGCTGGCCAGTAATGTTTGGAAAAAGCAATGGGTTGATTGGTTTGGTTTAAGCTGTTTTTACAGTACAAATACAGTAAAGGCATAAGTAAAAAGTAAATCGGACTAATAAGATTAAACAAGATATGTATCGGGATCGGGGCGTTATCGCGGTTAATTAAACCTGTAAGAAAATACAGTGCGATAAGGCTTAAAAAACTAGCCAGCAAATTTTGATGTGTCTCTGCTTGGTAAAAATAGCGAATATAAATCGCTAATGCGAGGCAATGTAAACCGCCAAATAGTGATAACCACCAATAGGCTTGAGCAAAAAAGCCATTAAATTCGTTCATATTTGATATCCAAACAACCTGAAGATGCAGCGTGCTGCTGGAATTTAATGCACCCCATATCTTGAGACTTGTTATATCAGGGAACTGGACGCGATAAAAGAACGACGTTAGTTTTTTTGCTGAATAGCAATACGCTGGTGGCGATTTGATGCTGCTTCTGGTACCACACTCGGAACGGGTGTGCGTTCGGCAAGTAAGTGTTTGATTGCTCGGATGGGGTGTGGCAATAGCATTCGAGGGCCAGAGAAAATCATAATTTCTTTAACCATTTGCTTCTGCTCGGGTTTATAGCAATGTATCGGGCATTTATTGCAGGTCGGTTTACTCTGTCCATAGGGGCAGCGATCTAGACGAGTTGCGGCATAATCCAATAACTCAATACAATCAGTGCATAGACCGGTTATATCTTGGTTTTGATGCTTTGCTTTACAGTGTATCTTCATCATCGCAGCTATGGTTTGGTGCTCGTAAAGCAGTTTGCCCGTTAGCAGTTGCGCTGCATCCATTGGAATACCTTAGTCTGTTACTCGGATATCCCATCATAAGCAGTGAAGTTAGTGCTGACAAAACAGAAGCATCAATTTATGAAGATGCGCACAAAATGAAACTTTAAATAACCTTAAACGTGCACCTAAAATAAGCTTTAGATATGCATCACTTTGTCTGCAGCCAGTGTCCAGCGAGTTAAGTCTTGTAGCGTACCTATGTGCGCTCCGTCAATCATCATCTCTGCAGTCACACCTCGAGCTTGCGCGCAGGTTTTACACAATAAAATAGGGACTTGCTGCGCCAAGAGGATCTCAAACATCTGTTGTAGGTTGTAACTTAAATCAGGTGTGGTTTGATTTTTTAACGCACCAAACACCGCATCGGACATGAGAAACAGCTTAAGATCGATAGTTTGCTCATCTTGATCCTTCAGTGCTAATGCGATGCGTAAGCTATTAAATAACTTTTCTGTTCCGTAGGGGCTAGCGTGGGCGACAATAAGAATACGTTGCATTAGGGTTGTCCTTAATCTGTAGTTCACAGTGACATGGGATTTATAAGTGAACTGGTGTGTAGCAGTTTAACGTAATTGGCTATAACTATTTGAGTGCTAGATCGTATAAAAAAGTATAAATACTTGATTTACACCGACACAATGGACTTTAATAGCGGTTAATCTCTGCTCAATTTCAGGTGGATTCGGTTGTCATTGTTCCGATGTTAACGGGCTTTGGCATACCCATTGACATTGCTTCTGTCGAGAAGCCGTCATCAAAGGTGAATAACAATGAAGATTTTAGTCATATTGATACTGATCGCAATCGGTGTGTTTTTATTTCGTCGCACACAGCGATTGGCGAAGGAAGAGCAAGAAGCGTCGCAGCCTAAATCGGCGCCAATTACGCCGGTTGTTCCTCGCGAAGAAGTACCTAGCTCACCTGCAGCAGAACCCGAGCAGATGGAGCCTGTTGATCTAGCAGTAGTGACTCCAGTGGTGGAAACGGTGATTGAAGTTGAAGCTGAATTGATGCCACGTGACCCCGAGTATGTGCAGAGTGCTATTAATATTTCGGTCGATATTGATACTGATATTATTGAAGTCGATATTCCCGCGACGCATAACGAACAAGCGGTAATCATCTTAGGTTCAACAGATGTAGATGAACAAGCCGAAGCCGCAGGTGCCGACGTACTTAAGGCTGAAATTCAAACTGCTGCGCCAGTAGCGACTGGCGCCCAGGCCCCCGGCGATTGGGCGAATGTGACTTTAATGCGCGCTTTTAAAGAGTACCAAGCGGCAACCTCAGTAAACGAGCGTTACAGTGCATTACAAAATATGGTGGGTGAGTGCTACAAGCAGCGTAAATCTGCTGATTATCGTAATTATGGCGCTCAGTTGGTACAGGAATATATTGCATTATTCCAAGCGGTAACTGCTGAGCAAGGTAAAACTGCTGAGCTTAAATCCACAGGTTTCCTCCATTTGGCGACGCTGCTTAATGATACTCAAGCGTTCGATGCTGCAATTGCCCTATGCCGTAAAGCATTAGAATTTGGGCTGAGCGATGGCACGGTAACGGGCTTTGAAGGTCGTATTGCTCGAATAGAAAAAGCTCAGACTAAAGCAGCTACAACTTAACATAAGTGTGTGGATTAAACCCTTAGGCGAAAAGCGGTTATTTACCTCGTCTAGGCAGTGTAGAATCCTCCTTAACTGATGCGCAAAAGGCGAACCAAGGTTCGCTTTTTTTATGGGCCTATTTTATGGGCTTAAGTAGGGGAAAATGAAACTAGGTTATAGCTTAGCAAATGTCTTATTAGTGCTTGGCATACTGCTACTCAGTGGTTGCACTAAAACGGCAGAATGGACACTGTTTTATTATCCCGATGCGAGTGCCATTCCGGTGATGCCTTTACAGGCTGAAGCGATTAATGGTTACTATGAAACACTAGAGCAATGCCAAAGTAAGGCACACGGCATGCAGCGTTTAAGTAGCTCTGGTGTGAGTGGTTTTGGCCTTGGCGTCTACCAGTGTGGGCATTTATGTGAATTTGACGATAAGTCGGTGCTGGTTTGCAAAACCTTGAGCCAATAGGTGGGTAATGATGAAATTTAAACAGGATTTTTTTACCCAGCTGCCAGAGTTTTACTCGCAGGTTTATCCGCAGGGGATCACCAATCCCCAGTGGCTAGCGTGGAGTGACGATGCTGCGCAATTAATTGGCTTAACCCGGCCAACCGATGAGCTATTACTCGGTTTATCTGCCAATGCTGCTATCGATGGTGCAACTTACTACGCCCAAGTATATAGCGGCCACCAGTTTGGTGGTTATACGCCGCGCTTAGGCGATGGACGCTCAATTATCCTCGGCGAAGCGGTTGGCCCAAACGGTACGTGGGATGTCGCGCTTAAGGGCGGCGGCCCAACACCATACTCGCGCCGTGGTGACGGCCGTGCGGTGATGCGCTCAGCGGTACGCGAGTTTTTAGTCTCAGAAGCGCTGTATGCTTTGCAAGTTCCCACTACGCGTGCTTTGGCCGTGATCGGCTCAGACTTACCCGTTTGGCGTGAGAGCCAAGAAACGGCAGCGATTACTGTACGTCTAGCTCGTAGTCACATTCGCTTTGGTCATTTTGAGTTTTTTTGCCATAGCGAACGTGGCCGCGCTGATAAACTGATTCAATTACTCAATTTCACGATCACTCAGCATTATCCTCATTTGAGTTGTGATGCCGCAGGTTATAAAGCGTGGTTTTTACAGGTGGTGCAAGATACGGCCAAAATGATTGCCCATTGGCAAGCGGTAGGTTTTGCCCACGGGGTGATGAACACCGACAATATGTCGATTCTGGGTGACAGTTTTGATTTTGGCCCTTTTGCATTTTTAGATACCTTCCAAGAAGATTTTATCTGTAATCACTCTGATTCAGAGGGGCGTTATGCTTTTGGTCAGCAGCCGGGTGTTGGATTATGGAACCTACAACGCTTAGCGCAAGCATTGACACCTGTTATCCCATCTGATGATTTAATTGCCATCCTTAATCAGTATCAAGAGGCGCTAGTTCAGCCTTATTTACATTTGATGCGCGCAAAATTAGGTCTGCCAACATTAGTTAAACCAACGCCAGAGCAGGATAAGCAAGACCTTGAGCTTATTGGTCGTTTGACTGTGTTAATGGAAAAAAATCAACTCGATTACACTCAGACATGGCGTCAATTAGGTAAGGTCGACCCGACCAGTCAACACAGCGGTTTACGGGATGATTTTATTGATGTGGCGCAATTTGATACTTGGTATCAAGCCTATCAACAGCGATTAGGTACAGTGGCTGATGTGGATGAATGGCAAACTGAGCGTAATGCAGTGAATCCAAAATATATTTTGCGTAACTATTTAGCCCAAGAGGCGATAATTGCGGTGGAAGAGGGTAATCTTGCGCCATTGCACCGATTGCAGAAAATTTTAAGCCAGCCTTTTGCAGAACACACAGAAGATGAAGACTTAGCTAAACGTCCACCGGACTGGGGCCAAGGTTTGATTATGTCATGTAGTAGTTGATTGGATAAAAAACATGAAATTAGCTAGCACTCAGATACAAGCCATTCGCTTAGATAAAGAGGCGTTAAGTTTATCAATTAGCGCCGATATTGATTTTGATCGTTTTGTCGATTTTGCCGAGCCACTTGCAGCGATACTCGATTGCACTGTGGGTGGGCGTCAGTGGGGCGCCGATAGGCATCAATGGTTATTAGCATTTGAAGGGAGCCTGTTATGGCTCAATTATGAGTTTTACGGCAATATTTGCTGGCTTTCAACTGAAAATGAAGCTGATTTTGAGGTGTTAGAATACTTCGCCTCTGTGCTTAAACCTCATCTAAGAGTGAACTAATATGAATCAGAATATGACGCCGCCGACGTTAACCAATACCAGCGGTGCAGCATTCCATTTCCAAGCGTTAACGCCTGATTTGATCTTAGATGCCATTGAAAGCTTAGGTGTGTACCCTGAAACGGGTTTGCTCGCGCTTAATAGCTATGAGAACCGTGTATATCAGTTTCGTAGTGATGAAGGGTTACGTTATGTGGTGAAGTTTTATCGCCCCGATCGTTGGAGCGACGCACAGATCCAAGAAGAACATGACTATGCGTTAGCGCTCGCTGCTGAGGACATTCCAATGGCGGTGCCTGTGATTATCGAAGGCCGCACATTGCATAAGTACCAAGGTTTTCGATTTACGCTGTTTCCGTCTTTGGGCGGCCGAGCTTTTGAGGTCGATAATTTAGAACAACTAGAGTCAGTCGGTCGATTTATCGGTCGCATACATCAGTACGCTGCGCAAACCTCATTTGCTGAGCGTGAACCCTTAAATCCACAGATTTTAGGGGCCGAGCCGCTGGCGTGGTTAAAACAATCCGATCTCGTGCCTAGCAGCTTACGTTTGCCTTTTTTTACCGTGGTAGAGCAAGTGTTAGCTAAGGCGAATGCAATTTGGGAACGACAAAGTTTTGCGGCAATTCGTTTGCATGGGGATTTACACCCAGGCAATATTTTGTGGACGCCCGATGGCCCTGGATTTGTCGACTTAGACGATGCGCGTATGGGGCCGGCCATTCAAGATTTATGGATGATGCTAACTGGCGATAGAGCGCAGCAATTAATGCAGCTTGAAATCTTACTCGAGGCCTATGAAGAGTTCTGTGAGTTTGATACTAGGCAGCTTGCCTTGATTGGGCCGCTGAGGGCACTGCGAATGGTGCACTATAACGCCTGGATTGGCCGCCGCTGGGACGATCCAGCTTTCCCGATGAACTTTCCTTGGTTTGGGGATGAGAAATACTGGGAGCAGCAAATTTTATCGTTCAAAGAACAGCTATATGCACTGGGCGAACCCCCTTTGAGTTTAGTACCTTATTAATGTTCAATATTTAGCCATGTACAATCGTCGCAGTGATATTAAATTGAACTCTTAGGCGTGAGTTACACTCAAAAAAGAGAATGTGTTAGTCTCCAGCCTAGTGAACCTATTTATAAGATTGATTTAAGGAATTTTCATGAAAAAAGCATTACTTATGGCTGCGGCCTTGTTACTGGCGCCAATGGCCGTATTCGCTGCAGATTATCAAGAAGGTGTTCATTACACTGTAATTAATGACGGCCCTGCGACGGCAAAACCAGAAATTACTGAGTTTTTCTCCTTCTATTGTCCACATTGTTATAACTTTTCTAAAACGGTTGTGCCAAAAATTATTGCTGATAAACCTGAAGGCGTAGCTTTTAACCAAGCACACGTTGATTTTATTGGTAAAGAGATGGGTGTAGAAATGTCACGCGCATTTGCTGTGGCGCACCAATTAAATGTCGATGATAAAATCGATAGCGCAATCTTTTCAGCTATCCATGATAAGAAGCAGCATTTCACCAGTCGTGATGATGTTCGCGCTCTTTTTGTTGCTAACGGTGTGGATGGTAAAACCTTCGATGCAGCTGCAGAATCCTTCATGGTAAAAGCGCAAATGGCTAAGATGAAGCGTGATACTGAAAACGCTAAGTTAACTGGCGTACCAGCTCTAGTGGTTAATGGTAAATATCGTGTTGAAACCGGTTCAATCAAATCCTACGATGAGCTATTAGATATCGCATTCTACCTAGCGAAGAAATAGTGCTAATGACGTTATCATTTCGCCGTTATACGAGCGGATGATAGTCGCGTATCCATAGTGTTGTTTAAAGGAGCCTAATGGCTCCTTTTTTTATTGCCGTAATAGCCAATATTGAGTACTTGCGCGAGTTGGCGGCGTCGAGTTAAGCGTTTAAGAACATAATTTATTGAATATATTGATAAAAAATAGGCAAAAAAAACCGTACTTCTTGTAACAGAAAGTACGGACTTGAGCCAAGGGGCTCTTTTTCACCCTGAGTAACATGGTTAATTTAACAGGGAGTCAAAAAATTGGCAAGTGTCATTTTTATGGCTTTTAGCTTTTTTGTAGTTAAGTTCAATATTGATAGTTTAATTAAATCAGGTGATTGAAATTTTAAGCACTCAAAAGTGAAAAATAGTCAGCCAACGATGCAACTCAAACGGTAAAGCTCATGTCTAAAATGGGGAATCAATAACAATCAGAATGTTTATAGGTGGTCATATGAGAGTTTTCCCCGTTTACGCCCCTAAACTAATCGTTAAACATGCGCGTATTTTTCTTACTGGTGTTATTTGGGTTAAAGATTTAGGGCGGCTAGAATTTGAGCGGGGACGGTTTTTACTACCAAGAAAAAGCCTGCCAAAGGTTAAGCAGGCTATTTTAGAACTGAACGAACTCATTGAAGCGCAGAATTATCAAACTCATTCGATTTAAGGCGGGTTCGATTAAGAACTCGCTTAACCGATATCTCATTTAATCAGTATCAGTTTTGCGCCGCACAGTTTAGATTTCGCTGTTTAGCAAACCAACAAGACCAGTCACTTTTTCGTTCCAAGAAGTGAGTTCTTCCTGTAGTTGTTGGTTTTGGTCATTCAATTGCTGATTGCGTTCATTTAAGGTCGACGCTTTTTGCTTCTCTTCTTCAAGCTCCATTTTTAGAAGCTCGATAGTTTCGAGTGCAGCCTGGATTTTGGTTTCCAGTTTGGACAGTAATTCAAGGCTCATCTGGAGAGTCCTATGGTTTCTGGATGGGACTGTGATTCTAGCAGTGCCTTGAACTTAAGGAATAGCAATTCTTGTCGTTTGATTAAAAAACGTACTATTACGGCGTTCTAAATTAAATTTTTTTGCATTTGTTATTAACTCGTTAGTATTCTTGGTTTTATTTTTTATCGGAATGGTTCATGCCATCTAGTCTGCTCACCATACTGCCGTTATTGCTGACCTTAATTTTAGCCTTAGTTCTACGTCGAACGCTGGTGGCTTTAGGTGTCGGTATTGTTTCTGGCGCGCTATTGATTGCTCAGTTTGACCTGCTGCAAACGGGACGGTATTTGTTTGATATTGCTGTTAAGCAATTTTATGCACAAGGAGCTTGGCAAGCGTGGCACCTCAATGTGCTGTTAGCCATGTTACTGCTCGGCAGCATGACACAATTGTTATCTCGTGGTGGCGCAGTTGGTCAGTTTGGTGATTGGTTATATAGCCGTATCCGCACTGAGCGTCAGGCGCGCCTTGGCGTCGTATTTCTTGGTTGGTTAGTGTTTATTGACGGAATCTTTAGTTGTTTGGCAGTTGGCCATGTTTGCCAGCCTCTGAGCCAGCGTTATGGTATTCGCCATGAACAACTTGCCTATTTGGTTGATTCAAATGCTTCGCCTCTATGTTCGTTACTCCCTTTCTCCAGTTGGGGCCCTTATGTGATGGCGCTTATCGCAGGGATCAGTTTTTTACCTATATCGCCGTTAGAAGCATTTATTGAAGTGGCCTTATTTAACTTTTACGCCATCGTTACCTTAGGTTTGTCGGTGCTGGTTGCTTGGTATGGCGTCGGGTTTCGACCTTTTGTTGCTGCGACCGTGGTGGAGCCCTCTAGTGCAGTCGAGACCAAGGGTAATCCTTGGCTACTCGCTATCCCGATGCTGACTCTGTTATTGGCATCTGTGGGCCTAACTTTGTGGTCTGGGGCTCAACAAGTCGCAGGTTGGGATGTGTCGCTATGGCTGGCTAAAGCTGATATTGGCGCTTCTATGCGTGATGCTTGTTTGTTGGCGACCTTGGTCACTCTGATTATGTTGGGCTTATCTGGTCGACGTTTAACGGCGTTAGTGGGGGATTTGAGCCACGGGGTGCGCATGATCGCCTTCGCCATTGCGATTTTACTCTGCACTTGGATGATTGGCGCTGTGATCCAAGATCTTGGTGTCGCAAAATTATTGGCGGCTTGGGCTAAGGCTTATCTTTCTCCGCACTTGCTGGTAGCGGGAATGTTTTTACTTTGTGCAATTATGGCTTTTGCCACGGGCTCGAGTTGGGGCACGTTCGCCATTATGATCCCTATTGGCGCTGAGATTGCGCATAACCTTGACCCTCATCTGTTATTGCCGGTATTGAGCGCTGTGATGGCGGGGTCAGTTTTTGGCGATCACTGTTCGCCCATCTCAGATACTAGCGTGCTCAGTGCCACCAGTTCAGGTTGCGCACCCCATGACCATGTGGTGACTCAACTGCCCTTTGCGTTAATCGCTGCATGTTCGGCCTTGATTGGATTTCAATTAGTGAATTTAGCCGTACCAACACCATTAGTGTGGTTGGGAGTGGTTAGCTGTGGTGTGGGTTTATTTATCTTGATGGCGCGTTTTTACACGCCTTGGCCTAAGTTAATCACGCAGACATAAAACTTAAATATCACTAGAATGCCCTAAGGTTTGAATTGAACCCTTTATTCAAATGTACTGATTTAAGAGATGATTAATATGAGTATTACCCGTTTAGATGTTGGTGCTCGCATGAGTAGCGTAGTGATCCACCAAGGTGCAGTGTATTTATGTGGCCAAGTGGCGAAAGATAAGTACCAAAATATTACGGAACAAACCGTCACTATGCTCGAGGAAGTGGATACCTTGCTCGCGCAGGCGGGCAGTTCACGCGAACACTTATTATCAGTGACTATTTATTTGAAAGATATGGCAGATTATGATGCGATGAATGCCGTATGGGATGCTTGGGTTCCTAAAGGCCATGCGCCTGCTCGAGCTTGCGTACAAGCGGCGATTGCAGAACCTGAGTATTTAGTTGAAGTCTCGGTTATTGCGGCTGTTGCGGAGTAAGAAATACGCGCTAAAGGGCAGTGTACGGTGGCGCTGACATAGCTAATACCGAGAGATTATGACCAGTTATTAATGGTTGAAAATGAGCATAATAATATTTTTTTATCGGTTAGGCCTTGAAGCGCATGCGCTTCTATTGACTTTATTCCTGTCGCTCCCTAGTCTGCTTGTTCAGTAAATAAGGTGGTATGCGATGGAAATAACTTACAATTTAAAATCTGCGTCCGAGCGCCGTACTGAGCAATTCAAGCCCGAGGGGAATGTGGGCTTTGGTAGCCTCAGAACCGATCATATGTTTTTGATGGATTATCATGACGGACAATGGTGCGATCCGCGCATCGTTCCTTATGGTCCATTTGAAATGGCACCGGGTGCAATGGCGTTGCATTATGGCCAGTCGATCTTCGAAGGCGCGAAAGCCTTTATGCACGAAGATGGCGAGATTTATACTTTCCGTATTAATAAGAATGCCGAGCGGATGAATCGCTCCGCCGATATCGTCTGTATTCCTAATATCGATGAACAAGTGCAGATGGATGCGATCAATGCGTTGATCGATGTCGATCGCCTGTGGTTCCCGATGCAAGAAGGTGCGTGTCTGTATATTCGCCCCTTTATTTTTGCGACCGAAGACCGTCTCTCTGTTAGCCCAAGCACGCGTTATACCTTCTGTGTGGTATTAAGCCCAAGTGGTGCTTATTACGCAGCGGGTGTCAACAAAGGCATACGCTTACTGATCAGCAAAACTTTCCATCGCGCGGTATCGGGCGGCACTGGCGCCTCAAAAGCGGCGGGTAACTATGCGGCTTCGTTGCGTGCGGGTAAAGCTGCGGCAGCCTTTGGTGCATCGCAAGTGTTATATCTCGACTCGACCAATCAACAGATTGAAGAAGCGGGCGCGATGAACCATTTTCATATCTTGAAAGATGGCACTGTGATTATTCCTACCTTCACAGATACCATTCTTAAGTCGATCACCTCGCAATCCATCATGGAATTGGGTGAGATGCTCGGATGTGAAGTGCGCCAAGAGACTGTCATGCTTGATCAATTTATCGCCGACATCGAATCTGGTGAAATTATCGAAGCGGGTGGTTTTGGTACTGCGGCCGTGGTTTCAGCTGTGGGCTCCTACATTTTTGAAGATGGCCACATAGTCACTGTCGGTAATGGTGAAGTGGGCGAGCATGTTCAGCGCATCTACAAACTCTATACCGAAATCCAAAAGGGCCACATTCAAGGTCCAGAAGGCTGGGTTAAGCGTGTTGAACGTTTAGCAAAGTAAGGATGTTGTGGTGATGATTAAAGGCTCCTAGGAGCCTTTTTTAGTGGCTGATTTTGACGATGACATTTGTAGGCTTCGCCTCAAAATCAAATCAAATCAAATCGGCTGTGGCTTAGATTGATTCTTGAGTAAAGTTAAAAAGTCCGCGGCACTTAAGGGTTTACTGAGTAAGAAACCTTGTACCTGATCGCAACCTTGCATCGCCAAGAAGTTGAGTTGTTCTTGGGTCTCTACGCCTTCGGCGACAACGTTGAGGTCTAAACTGTGGGCGAGGGCGATAATGGCGCTGGTGATGGCCGCATCGTCGGGATGATTGGTGATGCCTCTGACGAACTCTCGATCAATTTTCAGCGTGTCTATCGGGAAGCGTTTGAGATAACTTAGGCTCGAATAACCCGTCCCAAAATCATCCACCGCTATGGTCAAGCCTAGGGCTTTGAGTTTAGAGAGAATACTGACCGACTCCTGCGGATTGCCCATGATCATCGACTCTGTCAGTTCAAGCTCAAGGGATTGTGCTGGTAGACCAGAAACTGCCAAGGCCACTTCTATGGTGGAGATAATATCAGCCTTAAGCTGGCGCGCCGATAGGTTAACGGCGACAGTGATACCATTGAATCCTAAGCTGTTCCATTCGGCTAATTGCTGGCAAGCATGATTGATTACCCAATGGCCAATTTGGGTGATTATGCCGGTTTCTTCCGCCAGCGGAATAAACTCGACGGGGGAGATGGGGCCAAGTTCAGTGTGATGCCAACGTAAAAGCGCTTCTATCCCAGTCAGCGAGCCATCTTTTAAACAGAACTTAGGCTGATAAACTAAGCTCAACTCGTTGCGCTGAATCGCCTGTTTTAACCCACTTTCGAGTTGCACATGGCGCGTGGCAATTTCATTTAATTTAGAAGTATAAAACTGGAAGTTATTCCTGCCTGATGATTTTGCGTGGTACATGGCAGTATCGGCAAATTTAATCAGCGAGTCGGCGTTGTCGGCATCGTTTGGATAGAGACTGATACCGATAGAGGTCGAAATGGTCAGCGTTTTATCGTCTAATAAAAAGGGCGTTTGGAATGCTCTGAGCACTTTTTCTGAGATCAAAGTAGCGGCTTTGGTTTTGGCCACTCCTTCTAAAATAATGGTAAATTCGTCACCGCCTAAGCGTGCAACCGTATCGCCATCGCGCACTGCATTTTGCAGTCTTCTGGCAACGGCTTTGAGCAGTAAATCGCCGACATGGTGACCCATGGAGTCGTTGATATGTTTAAAGCGGTCGAGATCTAAAAACAGTAAGGCGACGATATTGTTCGCTCTATGCGCTTGGGTTATCGCGTGATTAAGCCTGTCTTGGAACAAGGTTCGGTTGGGTAGGCCAGTTAACGTGTCGAAACTGGCGAGGAAACGCAGATCTTCTTCGGCTTTTTTTCGCTCTGTAATGTCGGTAAATACCGCAACGAAGTGGCTGGTTTCACCTTTAATGTCGATAACTTGGTTGATCTCTAGCCAGACTAGAATTGCCTGCCGTTGTTTATTGCGGATCCACAGTTCCCCAACCCAATGTTTATGACGCAGCAGCTGCTGTTCAATGGTATTGAACAATTCACGCTGTTGGCGGCCAAAGGCTAAGTGAGTAAAATGTCTGTCGCTGATTTGGCGTTCTGTGTAGCCTGTTATCGTGCAAAATGCAGGGTTTACTGAGCGAATGCGATAGTCTAGGCCCGCTACGACAACGGCTTCATTCATGCTGTTGAGCACTTGTGAGGACAAGACCAACTCGTTCTCAATCAGCTTACGAGAGGTGATGTTACGGTTAGTCCCTGTCATGCGGATCGGGTTATCTAAACTATCTTTTTCAACCACTTTGCCACGATCTAAAATCCATACCCAATTACCCGGTGAGCGTTCGACACGGTACTCGGCTTCGAAGAAAGGTGAGCGGCCTTGAAGATGCTCGTTTAGCTCAAGTTTGAATCTCTCTCTGTCTTCTGAGTGCATGCTCTCATGGGCAATATTGCTGCTATTCCAATGGGGAATCGAAGCATCCATATTGGTACGATAGACTCGATTTTCGGGTATGTTCCAGTCCCACATGCCATCGCCAGATGCCCACAGTGCCAGCTTTAGTCGCTCCTCAGAGGCGCGGATACTGGTTTCAAATTCACTTTGTATGTGACGTTTCTTTTTACGCCAGCGAATAATCCAAACCAGCAAGCCTAATGTGAGTAAGAAATAAAGGGCGTAGGCGAACTGAGTGCGATAGAAGGGGGCTTGTACATTCAGATCGACAAGCAGTGCATAGGCACCTGCTGAGTTGTATTGTAGGCCATGGCGAACATGCAATCGGTAATGACCAGGATTGATGTTAGTGAAGGTGATTTCATTGCCTGTGGGTAGCTCATGCCATTCGTTATCAAATCCTTCAAGATAATAGCTAAAACGATTTTTACCTGTGTAGCTGAAATCCAATGAGGTCACCTCAAAACTGATCAGCTGATCGCTATAGTCCATCACTATGCTAGGGGGGCGGCTTAAATCGAGAATCGTATGGTCTTTTCCCGCAATGCTATAGCCTGTGAGCGCGACTTTAACATCGGGTCGTTGATCCGGAATCAACTTGGGATTAAAACGATTGATACCATTAATGCCACCAAACCAGAGATCGCCATCGCTGTCTTGCAGTTTTACACCACCGTTAAACTCCAGCGCCTGTAATCCCTCTTGCTCGTTGAATATGATGACACGATTGGTTTTAGGATTTAGTTTGCCTATGCCCGCATTACTGCTAAACCAAATATTATGTTGTTGGTCTTCTAATAAGGCGTAGATAGTATCGCTTGGTAATCCCTGATCGCGGGTGTAATGGGTAAAGCCTGCATTGGCATCTTGAGAAGGTAATATACTGATGCCACCATGGGTGGCGAACCACACCTCGCCCGCCTGAGTCACTAAAATATCGCGGACACGGTTATTGATTAAGCTTTTCTTATTAGCAGCTTGATGGAAGTAAGATTTCCCTATACCCGTCTGCATGTCCAGTTTCAACAAACCATCGAGTGTACCAATCCATAGCGTATCTTTATGTGCTCTGAGGATTAAAAGTTGGTTTTGTGCTGGAGAGAAATGGTCAATATTCGCCAATGAGATAAAAGTAAACTCATCGTTATCTATAGCCTTGCGATAGAGGGCGTGAGTCGTTGCTACCCAGAGATGGCCTTGATCATCAATTTCTAGATTACGAATATAATTGGCTTCAGAGCCTTGGTCCGTACTTGCAGTGACCTTGAGTAATTGGAATTCTCCCTCTGGCGACAACCGGCCGAGTCCATAGTTAGTCGCAAACCAGAGCACGCCCGCTTTGTCTTGATCAATATCTCGCAGGGTGAGATTTAAATTGCGTTGATGCATCCCTAAGGCGTTCGCAAATCTCTCCGTAAAGTGCTCATATTGCCCGTTCGTTAATATGCGCTTAAGCCCTGCGCCTTCAGTACCTATCCAGAGGGCATCATCTTTACTGCGGAACAAGGTGCGAATATTGTTACTCTGTTGCGACAGATCTGGGGTGTATTCGAAAATATGCTGAAAATACTGGCGGCGGGTATTTATTTTATCTAAGCCCGAATAACTGGCGCCTAACCATAAATTACCAAAGGGATCTTGCAGCAAACTCAGTATGTTGTTTTCACTGATACTGTTGGTGCGCTTAGGATCATACCTGTGGTAAGTCGCATTAAATGCTTTGTTGTTTCTCTCCAGTTGAATAAGACCCGCTTCAGGCCCGACGACCCAAAAATCACCCTGTTCAGTTTGGATAAAATCCTTGATATAAGGCACGTTATCGTCGGTCTGCCAAAGGATTTCGCCCTGTTGCGAGGCTAAGTTGTAGTGCCATAGCTGTCCACCGAGCGCTAAGCTGAGCGAATAGGCCGAGTTCGCTTTAATTTGATAGGCCGTGACATTTTGCGGCACGTTCAAGCGGGTGATGGTATTTGCACTGACAGCAAAGGTGCCGCTATCTTGGGTTCCAGCTAACAGATAAGTGTTTTCAACATTGGCTAGGCTTGTGATATGGGGTTCGACACTATTACCTAAACTCACTTGGGTAATGCGTTTAGTTTTGATCGATAGGGAAAATAGTCCTGCTTTAGTGCCAATCCAGAGTGTATTACCCACTATGCTGAGTTTAGTGGTGAGGGGATCGGTTAAGCCTTGTTCTTGGCCAAAGTGTTCAAAGGTCCCAGTGCTCAAATCGAGTCGATTGACTCCTTGGCTGAACGTGGAAACCCAGATGTAGCCTTCTGAATCTTGAATAATGTCAGAGACATAACTTTCAGAAATACTGTTAGGATCGTTGGGTGAGTGGGTGAAAATATTGAAGTTATGACCATTATAGGCATGCAAACCATCTTGAGTGCCAATCCACAACATGCCAGCACTGTCCATAAACAGGCTGGTAATTGTATTCTGGTTGAGACCATCTTCACTGCGAATATGTTCAAATTTAAGCTGTGTAAAAGCCGCACTCAAGGGTTGCGTTAATCCATTGCACGATATCCCCCACAAACTTAGGATACAAAGCGCGCTTAGCACAAGCTTGTGGATTAGTTGACTCAAATTTTCCCCTACCAAAAAACGGACCCATCCTGATTAGGTTTCTATTTAGTTTAGTTCTTAGCCTAGACCTTAAATGCCATTTTGTTGTAAAAATTTAGTTTAAATAACTGACTTGGTTTAAAAATAACCAAAATCGATGGGCGCGATTCTATCACAGATCATGCGATAGCTTAAATATACTGTTTCAGTGTCTTTGTGCTGGTTATGACGAGCTTTTTTTCCCGTGTTTAAGCTTAAGAATCTTAGCACTGTTTAAGATAGGCCAACATATGATGCTGCGACAAATGCAGCGAAAACCAGTGCGCAGAGTCACTAAAATCATGAAGGGGAATAGAAAAAGACCTTGCCGGAAGGGGGAGAAGCAAGGTCTTTGGTTGAACTGTTTTAGCGTTTAGATGGCAGGGTTAAACTTGCATTGACTCAGTTACGTCCATAGTCAAGGTCAAGATCCAAATACGCTTGTGTATTTATGATCCGTTCACGCTCTGCAAACGACACCATCTGCTCGGCAATACTGCCACTGTCACCTTGCTCAAGAATGGTGCGCAAGGTGTGCTGACAAGCATGGATAGTCGCTCGCTGTAAGTCTGAGGGAATAATGATGAACTTGTATCCCAATGCTTGCAGTCTGTCCTTCGACACCAGCGGTGTTTTACCACTGTGGAACATATTGATGAGCTTAGGCTGCTTAATATGTTTAGCGATCAATTCAATTTGCTCAACGGTTTCGGGTGCTTCGACAAAGATCACGTCGGCACCTGCCGCTAAATACGCTTGTGAGCGTTCAATTGCAGCGTTGAATCCTTCAACGGCGATCGCATCAGTGCGGGCAATTAAGATAAAATCTGGATCAGTTTGGCTGTCCTTGGCGACATGGATCTTATGCACCATTTCTTGGGTACTCACCAAAGATTTATCATTCAGATGGCCGCAACGCTTTGGAAAGGTTTGATCTTCCAAATGCAAGGCTGCGACACCGGCTCGCTCAAAGGCTTTTACTGTGCGGCTCACGTTGATGGCATTACCAAACCCAGTATCCGCATCCGCTATGATAGGCACTTGAGTCACTTCGACCATCTGTTCTAGCCGATGCAACACTTCGCTAAAGCTCAGCATGCCTATATCGGGGAAACCACAACTTCTCGCAATCGCGCCGCCACTGGCGTAAATCAACTTAAAACCTGTCTGTTCGGCTAAACGTGCCGTCATTCCATCGTAAACACCGGGCGCGACGTGAATATCATCACCACTTAGCATTTGTCGTAATGCCGTTGTTTTTTTCATTTGAATTATCTTCCTTGTGCGCCTTTAGCTATTAATCCAGAACCCTGTAGACGATTAGAAACAATCGCTCGGTACTCGCACAAAACCTTCCATCAGTACGCGGGCGCTGCGGCTCATAATGGCTTTAACCACAGTCCACTGCCCGTCAACCATTGACGCCTCTGCGCCGACGCGCAAGGTGCCAGAGGGATGACCAAAGCGCACCGCATCTATTTTGTCCTTAGTGTCTCCGCCAGCGGCTAAGTTAACTAAGGTGCCAGGAATAGCTGCTGCGGTGCCAATAGCTACCGCAGCTGTGCCCATCATGGCGTGGTGCAGTTTGCCCATGGACAGGGCGCGCACTAATAAGTCGATGTCGCTTACATTGACGGTTTTGCCACTCGATGACACATAGGTTTGGGGTTTAGCAACAAAAGCCACTTTGGGCGTATGTTGGCGCGTAATCGCTTCATCTATATGCGAAATCAGGCCCATACGCACAGCGCCATAGGCGCGAATGGTTTCAAATTTAGCCAGTGCCGCCGTGTCGCTGTTAATATCATCCTGCAGCTCAGCGCCTGTGTAGCCTAAGTCCTCAGCATTGATAAAAATGGTGGGAATGCCAGCGTTAATCATAGTGGCCTTAAAGCTGCCAATACCCGGCACTTCTAGCACATCAACAACATTGCCCGTCGGGAACATGCTGCCACTCCCTCCGTTAGAATTGGCATCTTCGTCAGCAGCCGGATTCATAAATTCGATTTGCACTTCGGCGGCGGCAAAGGTCACACCATCGAGCTCAAAATCCCCTGTTTCTTGCACTTCACCTTGGGTGATGGGTACATGGGCGATAATGGTTTTGCCTATGTTGGCTTGCCAAATACGCACAGTGCAGATGCCATTTTGTGGAATGCGGGCCGTATCAATTAAGCCATTGCTGATGGCAAAGGCGCCGACGGCGGCGGTTAAGTTGCCGCAGTTACCACTCCAATCGACAAAGGGTTTATCGATGGCCACTTGGCCGAACAGGTAATCGACATCGTGATCGGTTTGGGTGCTAGGGGAGAGGATCACAGTTTTACTGGTGCTTGAGGTGGCAGCGCCCATGCCATCAATTTGTTTACCGTAGGGATCTGGGCTACCAATCACTCGCAGTAACAAGGCATCACGGGCAGGGCCGGCAACTTGTGCGGCTTTCGGCAAATCCTGCAGACGGAAAAACACGCCTTTACTGGTGCCGCCGCGCATATAGGTCGCAGCAACTTTGATTTGTGGCGCGTGGGGTGTTGAAGTATTCATACATTGACTCCAAAAGGACTCCCAATGGAATCCAAATGAGCGCCAGTAACTTAATTGGGGAAGTTATTGGCGCTCGGTTTAGCTAGCTAATATCTAAGCGTCGATTCAAGTGCCGACTCTGGCTTGACTCAAACAAGATTCGATTTAAGCCTGATTCGATTCGAGAAAGTCCTGCGCGAAGCGTTGCAATACGCCGCCTGCTTCATAGATCGAGACTTCTTCGGCGGTATCGAGACGACAGGTTACTGGCACTTCGATGCGCTCACCGTTTTTACGGGTGATGACGACGGTCAAATCTGCTCGTGGCGCTGGCGTGCCGAGGACATCGAACACTTCGGTGCCGTCGATGGCGTAAGTCGCGCGGTTGTCGCCGGCTTTAAATTCCAGCGGCAACACGCCCATACCCACTAAGTTAGTGCGATGAATGCGCTCGAAACCTTCGGCAATAATGGCCTCAACCCCTGCTAAACGCACGCCTTTGGCGGCCCAGTCGCGGGACGAACCTTGGCCGTAGTCTGCACCCGCGATAATGATCAGCGGTTGCTTACGTTCCATATAGGTTTCAATCGCTTCCCACATGCGCGTCACTTGGCCTTCGGGCTCGATACGCGTCAGTGAACCTTGTTGCACTTTACCGTCAACGATTGCCATCTCGTTTTTAAGCTTGGGATTGGCAAAGGTCGCACGCTGGGCGGTTAAGTGATCGCCCCTGTGGGTGGCATAGGAGTTAAAGTCTTCCTCCGGCAAGCCCATTTTGTGCAGGTATTCGCCCGCGGCGCTGTCGAGCATAATGGCGTTCGACGGTGATAAATGGTCTGTGGTGATGTTGTCACCCAGCACCGCCAGTGGCCGCATGCCTTTTAATGTGCGCTCTCCGGCCAATGCGCCTTCCCAGTAAGGTGGGCGACGAATATAAGTAGATTGCGGACGCCAATCGTACAGCGGGCTAATTTGCTCGCCGTAATCGACGGCTAAATCGAACATAGGCTCGTACACTTTGCGGAATTGCTCAGGTTTAACACTGGTCGCAATCACGGCATCGATTTCTTCATCCGATGGCCAAATGTCGATAAGTTTGACTGGTTTACCATCATGATCTAATCCCAGCACATCCTTTTCGATATCGAAACGTATGGTGCCAGCTATCGCGTAGGCGACGACCAATGGCGGCGAGGCCAAAAAGGCTTGTTTGGCATAGGGGTGAATACGGCCATCAAAATTACGGTTACCCGATAACACTGCGGTGGCGTACAAGTCGCGGTCGATCACTTCTTTTTGAATCACAGGATCCAGCGCGCCGCTCATGCCGTTACATGTCGTGCAGGCAAAACCAACAATGCCAAAACCGAGCTGTTCAAGCTCTGGTAATAGCTTGGCTTCTTCTAAATATAATTGCACCGCTTTAGAGCCGGGTGCCAGTGAGGTTTTGACCCAAGGTTTGCGGCTTAAGCCTTTAGCGTTGGCGTTGCGGGCAATCAGACCAGCAGCAATCACGTTGCGTGGGTTACTGGTGTTAGTACAGCTGGTAATTGCTGCGATAATCACAGCACCATCGGGCATTAAGCCGGGTTCGTTTTCGACTACGCCGCTAATTCCGCGCTCAGCCAATTCTGATGTTGGCACCCGTGCATGTGGGTTTGATGGCCCTGCAATGGTGCGCACCACCGAGGATAAATCAAAACGCAAAACCCGTGGATAGTGCACTTCGGTCAAGCTGTCGGCCCATAAACCTGCGGTTTTGGCATAGGTTTCAACCAGTTTAACTTGCTCGGCTTCGCGGCCCGTTAAGGTCAAATAATCAAGGGTTTGCTGGTCGATGTAGAACATGGCCGCAGTGGCACCAAATTCAGGCGTCATGTTCGAAATCGTGGCGCGATCGCCGAGTGTCAGCGCTGCTGCGCCTTCACCGAAGAACTCTAAGTAAGAGGAGACGACTTTTTGTGCGCGTAGAAACTCGGTCAAGGCCAATACGATATCGGTAGCCGTAATGCCAGGCTGTGGCCTGCCCGTGAGCTCGACACCGATAATGTCCGGAAGACGCATATAAGAGGCGCGGCCCAGCATCACACTTTCGGCTTCTAGCCCGCCGACACCAATGGCGATAACGCCCAGAGCATCAACGTGTGGCGTGTGGCTGTCGGTGCCAACTAAAGTGTCGGGGAAGGCCACGCCATTGCGAGCATGCACCACAGGCGACATACGCTCTAAGTTAATTTGGTGCATGATGCCGTTACCCTGAGGGATAACATCAATGTTTTTAAAGGCTTTTTGCGTCCAATCAATAAAGTGGAATCTGTCTTCGTTGCGTCTGTCTTCGATAGCGCGGTTTTTGGCAAAGGCGTCTTTATCAAAGCCACCAAACTCAACGGCGAGTGAGTGATCCACAATGAGTTGTGTTGGTACAACAGGGTTTACTTTAGCGGGATCGCCACCTTTAGCGGCAATCGCATCACGCAGGCCAGCAAGGTCAACTAAGGCGGTTTGCCCCAAAATGTCGTGGCAGACCACGCGGGCAGGAAACCAAGGGAAATCAAGTTCTTGCTTAGATTCGATAATTTGTTTCAGCGAGGCGGTTAAGTCCGCAGGTGTGCAGCGGCGGACTAAGTTTTCAGCCAGCACGCGCGAGGTATAAGGTAGCTTGGCGTACGCGCCGGGTGTAATGGCTTCAATTGCTTCACGGGTGTCGAAATAATCGAGTTTGGTGCCGGGTAAGGGCTTGCGATATTGGGTATTGATAGCAGTGTTCATAACATCATCCATTTCGGAAAATGAAGTTGGCGCGAGACTGTCCTTTAACAAAAATCTCGCGCCAAGAGTCGTTAGCTTGGCTTAACGGTTGGCAATGGGGACGACTTTGCGTGGTGCAACGCCCACATAATCGGCACTTGGGCGGATGATGCGGTTGTTAGAGCGTTGCTCCATCACGTGTGCAGCCCAGCCTGTGACCCGTGAACACACGAAAATTGGCGTGAACAACTTAGTCGGAATGTCCATGTAGTGATACGCGCTGGCGTGGAAAAAATCTGCATTACAGAAGAGTTTTTTCTGTTCCCACATTAGGGCTTCACAGGCAACCGATACGCGGTATAGACGGTCGTCACCGTTGGCGGCAGCCAGTTTTTCTGACCATTCTTTGATGATGGCATTACGTGGATCGCTGTCGCGGTAAATCGCGTGGCCAAAGCCCATGATCTTATCTTTACGCTCCAGTTTGCCCATTAAGATGTCGCGCGCATCGGCTTCATCTTTCATGTCTTGGATCAGTTCCATCGCCGCTTCGTTCGCGCCGCCATGCAGCGGGCCGCGCAGTGAACCAATGGCGCCAGTGACGCACGAATGCATGTCTGACAGAGTTGAAGCACAGACGCGAGCGGTAAAGGTTGATGCGTTAAATTCATGTTCTGCATAAAGAATTAACGATACGTCCATCACTTTAGCATGCAGTGCCGACGGCGCTTTACCGTGTAATAAATGCAAGAAGTGCGCGCCAATTTGATCGTCATCGGTTTCGGTTTCAATACGCACGCCATCGTGGCTAAAGCGATACCAGTAACAAATAATCGATGGGAATGCAGCCAGTAAGCGGTCAGATATTTCACTTTGCTGGCTAAAGCTGTGCTCGGCTTCTAAGTTACCTAGCATAGAGCAACCAGTACGCATCACATCCATAGGGTGAGCATCGGCAGGAATGCGCTCTAATACTTCTTTTAAGGCTTGCGGTAAGCCGCGCATGCCTTTGAGTTTGGTTTTATAGGCGTCAAGCTGAGCTTGAGTGGGTAGCTCACCGTAAAGAATTAGATAAGCGACTTCTTCGAAGGTGGCATTTTCACCAAGATCTTTCACATCATAACCGCGGTATGTTAGGCCGCTGCCCGATACGCCCACTGTGCTTAATGCCGTTTCGCCTGCGCTTTGGCCGCGTAATCCTGCACCACTTAGTTTTTTAGCTTCTGACATAATGTTTCCCTTCCGTTAACTCTGTTTGGTTATCGTTGATGCATTGCAGTTTAGGTAAGGTGCTAGTGCGCCAACATTTATTGGTTAAGGTTGTACTTCCTGTTTACGCTGCATTGTAGGGTGCAGTTAGCCAGTTATTTATCTTGGCTAAACAGTTGATCTAACTTGTCTTCAAAGGCGTGGTAGCCCAAGTATTTATACAAATCGTTACGAGTTTGCATTGTGTCTAACACATTGCGTTGATGACCATCATTCATCAGCGCTTGCATCACGTTCAGTGCCGCTTGGTTGGCTGCACGGAAAGTACCGAGTGGATAAAGCACCATGTCGGCGCCCGCTTGCGCCAGTTCTTCTTTATTAAATAGCTGGGTTTGACCAAATTCAGTCATGTTGGCCAAAATTGGTGCTTTTACTTGCGCTTTAAAGTGGCGATATTGGTCTAGCTCAGTTAAGGCTTCGGCAAAAATCATGTCTGCACCGGCGGCGATATAAGCTTGAGCGCGTTCAATACCTGCTTCTACCCCTTCAACGGCAACCGCATCGGTACGTGCCATGATGACAAAGTTAGGATCGATACGGGCATCAACTGCCGCTTTAATGCGATCGACCATTTCTTCTATGCTCACCACCGCTTTGTTAGGTCTGTGGCCGCAACGCTTTTGCGACACTTGGTCTTCCATGTGCACGGCAGCAACACCGATTTTTTCAAATTCTTTGATGGTGCGAGCAATATTGAATGCGCCGCCCCAGCCAGTATCGATATCGACCAATAAAGGCACTTGTGTGGCAGAGGTGATACGACCCGCATCAATCAGCACGTCGCTCATTGAGGTCATGCCTAAGTCCGGCAAACCGTATGACGCATTGGCAACGCCAGCACCCGAAAGATACAAGGCTTGGAAGCCAGTTTGCTCTGCCATCAAGGCAAAATAGGCATTGGTGGTGCCAACGATTTGTAACGGTTTAGCCTTAGCAAGAGCTTGGCGAAAACGTAATCCTGCGCTTTGGGTCATGGTCTTGTCCTTCTATTTATCCATTGTTTGGCATGTGAGCCGTAAGAATTTAGCTGATGTTCGCTAAGGTTTCTTTTGCGGCGGCATTGGCTTGCAATTCAATTAAGCGTAATTCGGTATTTTTACGTCCCTGTTCGATATGGCGGCGCATTAACAAACTTGCCAGTTCACCATCGCGCTGGGCAATGGCCTCGACTATGCGTCTGTGCTCGGCAATCGCTTTTACGGGACGATTTTTATTGGTGCATTGGTAACGATACATACGTAGCAAGTGATACAGACCACCGACTAGGGTTTCCTGTAAGTGTTTATTGCCACTGGCTTGAATGATTTGGTAGTGAAAATCGACATCGCCTTCTTCTTGGAAGTAGGTATCACCCTTTGCGAGCGCGGCATCTTGGCAGGCGAGTAAATCTTCTAACTTGGCTAACTGCTCAGGGGTGATGCGACTGGCAGCGAGCTCGCAGGCCATACCTTCAAGCACGCTACGAAGTTGATATAAATCGTTAAGTTCGCTAACGGTGAGCTGTGCGACGCGGGCACCAACATGGGGTGAGCGCACCACTAAACGCTGTCTTTCTAAGGTGTGCAGGGCTTCGCGGGTTGGGCCACGACTGATGCCGTATTTTTCGGCTAGCGCTTGCTCATTAATTTTGCTACCTGCTGGCAATTCGCCTTTGATGATGCTGGTTTGGATCTGCACCAAAATTTGATCGGCTAATGTGGTCGACGTTTTATCTGACGAGGTCGATTTGACCTTATGCAGGTGGGAAACTTGTGTGTCATCAGAAATCAACGTCGTGTCTTGCTTCAACATAGCGCGTCACTATTAATGGGATTGTCTACAATGGGTAAAAAATAGCCCTCCCTGAACAGATTGTCAACAATGTGTTTACTTAGACGTAAGTCTATATTTTGAGGGTTTGTTGCTTTATTTGTTGATTTTTATATTTTTTAATTTTTATTTGTGTGTTTAGTATTTTGTTTTATAAATATTTAAAATATTAAATTGTCAACAATGATGCGGTTTTAACCGTACTATCTTGTTGCAGGTGTTTATGGCTTTGGGGTAAATCTTCCAAATGCATTTTGCATGTGTGTCCTTCGCGTTATGCTATGTGCGGAATAACACACTTGGAGGCGACAGTGGAGAAAGTGTTAGTGAGCAGTTGTTTACTCGGTCAAGCGGTGCGTTACGACGGTGGCCATAATTTGATGGAAAGCGATGTTGTACGCACATGGCTTGAGCAAGGGCGGATTGTGGCGATTTGTCCCGAATGTGCGGGCGGGTTGCAGACGCCTAGACCGCCAGCTGAGCGAGTTGGGCAGCGCATCTTAACCGAGCAAGGGGAAGATGTGACGCACGCTTTTAGTCTGGGAGCAAATATTGCCCTTAAGTTAGCGCAGCAAGAAGGGATTAAAGTGGCAGTTTTAAAAGCCCGCAGTCCATCTTGTGGCAATCAGCAGATTTATGATGGCCGTTTTACAAAACAATTAATTGCTGGGCAAGGATTAACGGCAGAAAAACTCTGCGCCGCAGGGATAACCGTCTTTAATGAATTTGAGTTAGTCGCGGCTGCGGCATATATAGCAAAGCTGGAAGCGGGCGCTGTTTGATCCTGTTCTATTTATGATTTAGTTCGTTATTGAATGTGAGTGTTATTAGTGCTGGTGGCGGCATTTTGATAGTCGCGCAGTAAGTCATCAATTTGTTGATCTTTCTCAGCCCATACTTGATTTAACCAGCGCTGGAATTCGACGCGGTACTCAGACTCAGAAAAATAACGTGCTGGGTCAACCTGAGGTACGGGCAGAGCATTAATGCGCACAATGATCTTACTCACTTTGCCGTTCATCACCCCAAACAGAATATCCTCAGGCGCATCGGGATACACAATAGTCATGTCGAGTAGATTGGTAAATTGCTCACCCATAGCAGATAGGGTAAAGGCAATCCCGCCGGCTTTAGGGCGCAATAAGTGTCGATAGGGCGAGTTTTGGCGCTGATGCTTCTGTTTGGTAAAACGGCTGCCCTCGACATAGTTAATAATCGATGTGGGCATTTTTTTGAATTTTTCGCAGGCGCGGCGCGTCGTCTCTAAATCTTTACCCTTAAGCTTTGGATTCTTCTTCAGTTTTGCTGGACTGGTTCGATTCATAAATGGCATATCGAGCGCCCAACAGCCTAGGCCCATAATCGGCACATACATTAGCTCATTTTTGAGGAAGAACTTCAGCATTGGAATATGGTTACGTAATACATAAGTTTGCGCGGCGATATCAAATCCACTGAGATGGTTGCTGATCAGCAAATACCAACTGTTTTTATCCAGCCCTTCAAGCCCTTGTATATCCCACTCAATTTTAGCGATCAAGAATAAAATGCCACCGTTGCAGCTCGCCCACGCCCACATGAAACGATTCATGACGCTGGATACTGCATTACGCGCACCTTGCGTAGGCATCACGATTTTCACTAACCCGCCAAGGCTGATAAGCGAACTCCATATAAAGGTGTTTATAATCAGTAGACTAAAGCTAATTATAAACAACACTGGCCCAGGCAAGAAATTCAACATAATGGTGTTACCTTTGTTCTTTATTCGCTTGGCTAGCTAGTTGGTTTAATACTTGGTCTTTAGCCAGCCAGATTTGATTCAATTGTTCTTGGAAGCTAATTTTAAAATCACGATCATTCATATAATCACCGCGCATGGCGGGATCGATGTCCGATATCTTAATGTGTACTTTAACGCTGGGCATTTTACCCGTCAGGTAGTCCCAATAGGTGGGCACTGTATCGGGATAGTAAATAGAAACATCGACTAACTTGTGGATCTGTTCACCCATGGCCGATAACGCAAAAGCCATGCCGCCTGCTTTAGGTTTTAATAAATGTTGGAACGGCGAATTTTGCTTTTGATGTTTAGCTTTGCTGAAGCGCGTGCCTTCGACAAAGTTCATCACACTCACTGGCTTAGCCTTGAATTTAGCGCAGGCTTTACGTGTAATTTCAATGTCTTTGCCTTTTAACTTAGGGTTTTTACGCAGCTGCGCTGTGCTATAACGACGCATAAAGGGAAAATCAAGTGCCCACCAGGCTAAGCCTAAAATCGGCACAAAAATTAATTCTTGCTTGAGAAAAAATTTTAAGAAAGGGATTTTTCGGTTAAAAACTCGCTGTAGGATCAAGATATCGACCCAAGACTGGTGATTGGCAATGACCATATACCATTCTTTAGTCGAAAAATCGGTATCGCCGCTCAGTTCTATTTTAACGGGGTGCAAGCAACGCTCAATCACACCATTAACACTAATCCACGCGCTGGCGCAAAAGTCGAGTACATGGCTAGTTGCAGTCCTTAATGGACTGATAGGTATCAGTTTTATAAAACTGATTAATACAATTGGGATAGTCCAAAAGATAGTATTAACAACGTAGCCTAAAAATGCGATACAGCCTTTGAATTGTGAAAACAGCGTCCCCATCCGAGCCCCCTGACAAAAATTGGAGGCCTATGTTACTCGGTGTCGGCGTTTGGCTCAATCTTAGGCGCCGCAGTTGGTGCATTTGTTTAACATTTATTTCAAGGTGAGTTCAATATTGCTGGGATAAGCGGGCGAGTAATCTATCCATTGCGCGGTAGCCTAAGGCTTGAGCAAGATGGCGACGTTCAGTGTTAGGTACTTGTTCAAGATCGGCAATCGTGCGCGCCACCTTTTGTATGCGATGGAAACTACGAACCGAAAGACCAAGTTTTACTACGCTTTGTTCTAAAAAGATTAAATCGGCATCGCTAATGCCGCTGAATATTTTGAGTTGTTTTCCTGTTAGCTCACTATTAAGCACTCCGGCACGGGCAAGTTGCCGCTCGCGTGCTAGTTTGACGCGTTTGGCGATATCTTGGCTGGTTTCTGTTTGCGGCGCTGCTTGTGTTAATGTGCCAGCGGGAAGTTTTGGCACTTCTATGGTTAAGTCAAAACGGTCGAGAAATGGACCTGAAAGCCGTGAAAGATAACGTTGGATTTGTTCGGGACTCGACCTGTGTTGACTATCGAGATCGCCGCTCGGGCTTGGGTTCATCGCGGCAATTAATTGGAATCGACTTAAAAATGTGAGTTTAGCGGCGGCGCGAGAAATCACCACTTCGCCAGTTTCCATCGGTTCGCGCAGACAATCTAAGACTTTTCGAGGAAATTCGGCGACCTCATCCAAAAACAATACGCCACGGTGAGCCAGGGAGATTTCACCGGGTTTGGGAATACTGCCGCCGCCCACGAGTGAAATAGCTGAGCTGGTGTGGTGCGGCGCTCGAAACGGCCGCTGTAAAAAGTACTGTGGTTTAATATCGAGTCCAGCAACCGAATGCAGCGCAGCCACTTCCAATGCTTCCTCATAATTGAGCGCGGGTAATAGCGCCATCATGCGGCTGGCGAGCATAGTCTTGCCCGTACCCGGCGGGCCAAGCATCAAGAGGTTGTGGTTTCCCGCAGCGGCAATTTCGAGTGCTTGTTTGGCCTGATATTGGCCAATCACATCGCTTAGGCAAGTATTTGATTCGGGCGTTTCTTGGCTTATCCACTCTAATTGCGGCGCTAACGTGGGCAGTTGGGTTTGCCCTTGTAAATAAGCGGCAAGGCTTTGCAAGTGCGAACCAAATAATACCTTGGAATAGCCGACGAGTTCGGCATCGTGACGGTTATCCAGTGGCAGGATTAAAGTATGTTCTTGGCGTTTAGCCGCGATGATCGCCGGTAATAATCCTTGGCAATAACGTATATGCCCAGAAAGCGCCAACTCACCGACAAACTCGAGATTTTTAAGGCTATTCAACGGAATTTGTTCCGAAGCCGCCAGTATGCCCACTGCTATGGGTAAATCGTAGCGGCCACCTTGTTTAGGTAAATCTGCTGGTGCGAGGTTGACTGTTATCCGCCGCATCGGGAATTCAAATCCAGCATTAATCAGTGCACTACGTACCCGCTCGCGAGCTTCTTTGACTGATGCTTCAGGTAAGCCTACTAGATTAAATGCGGGTAAGCCGTTACTGAGGTGTACTTCAACAGTGACCTCTGGGGCTTCTACCCCACAACTTGCTCGGGTAGTAACGCAGGCAATGGCCATAAACAAATCCTTTTGTGGTTCATTTCACGCAGAATTTGAGTGTAGCAGTAAATAGGATGATGGCTTTTTTGTTGAGTTGGCTATTTTTTTGAAATTGATATTACGCTGTAATGTAAATGCGATGACGTTTGTGACATGTCGTGAATTTATCTATTGAGGGCTCTACGGTAATATTCATATCATACAAATCATATGTGTAGTTGTATTCAAACTTGGAAGTTAAGTTGACCCTAACTTCCAGTGATGAATAATTAACCGCGGCTAATAATCGCGTTATTCAAAGCAGTAATAACTGATTCTATATAACCTTTATCTTCACTCATTAAAGCTTTATTTTCTCCTGCTGAAGTATTTAGAATGACAGTGTATTTATCTTTAGCTCCCTTTCAAGAGAACACACCTAAAGCTAAAAAAATAACTCCAATGATTTTCACTATGAACCCACCCAAAAAACAACATAAACCAATAAAAATAAGAAATACAGCCGCCCCTTTTGAAGCCGATATTATTCCTGATTTAACCGATGTAACATTACTTATAGCGTAGGTTTGACCTGAAACAATAAACCGACTATTGCTTACGCTGACATTTCCTTGATTAAAAAACACTTTTTCTTCCATGTTGAATCCTTATCTGTGTTTGGTTTAATGAGGATTTTGTGTCAATACAGTATTTAATTCAACAAATAAAAACATAACAAACTTTTAGTTGTTACATATGTTTCACATGCGCGGTCTGTCCTATGGTTCTGATCCTAATAGCAATCACCTACGAATGGGTATATGTAAAATTTATCCATGGCTGAGTTAATCTATCGCAGTCAAAAACTCCTCAAATCATATGTTGTATACGATGAAATTTAGAACTGTAAAGTTAATATTATTTGGCGATTGACAGTATCTAATCGCGCTAACCAATTGATAACATTTATATGAGATTGCGCTGCCAGTTTGCTTCTCTGATAAAAAATTATTCAAGCTGAGGAATATTAGCCCACAGATCGGATATAATATGTCGCCGATTATCGAGGTGACGATGCGCTCTTAGTAGCGTCTATGCTGCAATTCTGAACGTCTTTCAAATAATGCGACTAAGCTAAAATCATCGCTAAAACCATGTTGGCGTAGTCAAAACGATTGTTTTTTGTATGTGCTAGCAGATCAATCACTAAGGTCACAAAGTTCTGATACATTAGTGCCGTCGAGCCGAATAAAATAATTAAAAATATAATATTCAGTATATTAGGCTAAGTCGGCGGCTAAATTCTGGCTGAGGATAGTCACTAAAAATCGTCGAATATTGCGGTGTGATCCTAGCAGTAGAATTCGTATTCTGCGGAGGCGAGTCACGCACAACTTGAGCATTTGCAGATATACTCACAGCACTCTTTTTATTGTCATCTTAGTGTTTATTTATCAGTAATAGAGTGAGTTGGCGCGATGGGTGGGCGACTACGCTAATCCAATCATTGTGGCTTCAATACAATAAATTCAGCTGACACGCGAGCAATAAAGCGCGGGTTGGTCCTAGTTAGTCCAGTGTTAAATGAAAGGTGTTACATGAGTCTCTTTGATAACGTGATGATTATATTGTGCCTGATTGGCGCAAGTTGTTTCTTCTCTATGTCAGAAATTTCGCTTGCCGCTTCCCGCAAAATCCGTTTACGCCAGTTAGCCGATGAAGGTGATATACGAGCTGAAAAAGTGCTGCAGTTACAAGCCGTTCCAGGTAGTTTTTTTACCGTGGTACAAATTGGGCTTAATGCGGTAGCAATTATGGGCGGTATCGTGGGTGAATCGGCATTTCGGCCGTATTTCTATGGTCTGCTTATTCCTTGGTTAACCGATCCTTGGCTTAGCAAAGTGAGCTTTTTATGCTCGTTTGTGTTGGTAACTAGTGCCTTTATCTTGGTGGCTGACCTTATGCCTAAGCGTATCGCGATGGCAATGCCTGAGCCTGTCGCCTTAGCTGTTGTTGGACCTATGTCTTTCTGTATTGTGCTATTGCGCCCATTGGTGTGGGTTTTTAACGGTATGGCCAGTGGTATTTTTAAGCTATTGCAAATTCCTACCATTCGTAACGATGCCATTACTTCAGATGATATTTATGCGGTAATGAATGCGGGTGCAGAGGCTGGGGCACTCGATCGCGGCGATCAGCAGATGATGGAGAATGTGTTTGAAATGCAAACCGTTTCTGTTACTTCAGCGATGACAGCCCGCGAAAGTTTAGTGTATTTTTTACTGCAAGATAGTGAAGAAGATATCAAACGTAAGATTTCTGAAGATCCACACACTAAGTTTTTAGTGTGTGATGGTCAGCTCGATATGATCAAAGGGATTGTCGATGCTAAAGAGCTATTAATTCGAGTGATTAATGGTGAAAACATTACCTTAAAGGATACCAGCCTAGTCCACACCACCTTGATTATTCCTGATACGTTAAGCCTATCTGAGGCGATGGAATACTTTAAAAATAGTCGTGCCGATTTTGCGGTAGTGATTAACGAATATGCCCTCGTGGTCGGTATTGTTACTACTAACGATTTACAGCGCGCGGTGATGGGGGCTTGGTCATTACATGAGAGTGAAGAGCAAATTATTGCCCGCGATAGCAACTCTTGGCTGGTGGACGGGGTTACGCCGATTACTGACGTGATGCGCGCTTTTGGCATTGAAGAATTTCCGCATAATCAAAACTATGAAACGATTGCCGGTTTTATGATGTATATGCTGCGTAAAATCCCTAAGCGTACTGATTTTGTTAACTATGCAGGCTATAAGTTTGAAGTGGTTGATATCGACTCTTATAAAGTCGACCAGCTATTAGTGACTCGAATTGACCCGATTTCTACTGACAAGCTTAATTCCCCCGATATTTAACCTGCGGTGATGCGACTCATTTTGGCTAACATTTTAGCTGCAAAGGGTCGCGTCAGCTTAGGCGTAATTAATAATTCGATTCTTTACATTGCAGGCGTTTTAATCACCTCTAAAAATGCATTGATGATGGGTTCTGCCAAACGTTTTACCCTACAGCAGCAACCTAACTCGAATGGCTCTATCGTAACGGGCGACGATAATAGCTGAATACGATCCCGCACAGGGCTGTTATTGATCACCACCACAGGGCTCATGCTGATACCGCAGCCTAACGCCACCATAGAGGCAATCGCTTCTTGGCCCGACACTTGGGCATAAATATTGGGGCTAATACCCATTTGTTTGAACCAATTATCGGCGCGGCGTCGTCCAGGGCCATGATCAGCAATGATAAAGGGGACGTTCGACCAATCAATGGGATGTTGAGAAATCTGTTGTTGTACCGCGCAGCGAATAGTTGGAGCGATAATTGATAACGGCACATCGTCAATTTTGGCAAAGTGTAAGCTACTGGGGAATGGGTCTGGTAGGGCAGCAATGGCAATATCGGCTCGATTTTGCTGCACTTCAACCAAGGCGTTAGCCGCATCTCCTGTGGTTAATGCAATTTCGACAAATGGGTGCTCTTGGCGAAATAAATCTAACAAAGCGGGTAAATGGCTGTAGGCGGCAGTGACCGAGCAATACAGGTTTAATCGACCGCGCAGCACATCCTGTTTGAGGCTTATACTGTGTTTAAGCGTCTCCCAATGATTAAAAGTCTGTTCGGCAAATAGCTTAAATTCGCGCCCCGCATGGGTTAAGGTCACACTGCGATTGTCCCGCTCTAATAGTTTAGCGTTAACTTCCTCTTCTAATCTTTGCAATGCCCGGCTTAAGGTCGATGGGCTCACATGCATCTGCTCCGCCGTTTTGGCGAAGTGCAAACTGTCACATAAGTGCAGGTACAATTTGAGAGTACGAATATCCATGATCTTATCCTGTTTACCCTGTGCTTGAATGACGCCACATTTGAGTGTTTGTCTATCGCCGTTAGGTTTATTAAGCCGATATTACGTGGGCTGTCATTGTTGTTGACGTTGCGCATAATGCAATATGAAGTTCCGAATATATCATTTTAAGCAATGATAAGCATGGGTTATAGTGATTTCAATCACAACCAAGCCGTAACATTATGTTAGTTTGGTTGCGTCCAAAATTTCTGACTTATAGGTGGTATATCAGATGGCTAACTATTTTAACTCTCTGAATTTACGTCAACAATTAGCACAGCTTGGCCAATGTCGTTTCATGGATCGTTCTGAGTTTAGCGACGGCTGTAACTACATCAAAGATTGGAATATTGTTATTTTAGGTTGTGGTGCTCAAGGTCTTAACCAAGGCTTGAACATGCGTGATTCGGGTCTGAATATCTCTTTTGCCCTGCGTCCTGAAGCGATTGAACAGAAACGTGCCTCATGGCAAAAAGCGACCGACAACGGTTTTCGTGTCGGCACGTTTGAAGAATTAATCCCCGCGGCGGATCTGGTACTTAACCTGACGCCGGACAAACAGCATTCCAACGTGGTTAACGCTGTTATGCCACTGATGAAGCAAGGTTCTACCTTGTCTTACTCACACGGCTTCAACATCGTTGAAGAGGGCATGCAAGTTCGTCCCGATATCACTGTGGTGATGGTCGCCCCTAAGTGCCCAGGCACTGAAGTGCGTGAAGAATACAAACGTGGTTTTGGTGTACCTACCCTTATAGCGGTTCACCCAGAAAACGATCCAAACGGTGACGGCTTAGAGATTGCTAAAGCCTACGCTAGCGCAACGGGTGGAGACAGAGCCGGTGTTTTACTGTCGTCTTTCATCGCTGAAGTGAAGTCAGATCTGATGGGCGAGCAGACCATTCTGTGCGGTATGTTGCAGACGGGCGCCATCTTAGGTTACGAGAAAATGATCGCCGATGGCGTTGAGCCAGGCTACGCGGCCAAGCTTATCCAGCAAGGTTGGGAAACGGTCACTGAAGCGCTGAAACACGGCGGCATCACTAACATGATGGACCGTTTGTCTAATCCTGCCAAGATTAAAGCATTTGAAATTGCAGAAGATTTAAAAGAAATCCTCCAGCCATTATTTGAAAAGCACATGGATGACATCATCAGCGGCGAATTCTCTCGCACTATGATGGAAGACTGGGCGAACGATGATGCGAACCTACTGCGTTGGAGAGCCGAAACTGGCGAAACAGGTTTCGAAAATGCGCCCGTATCGAGCGAGCATATCGACGAACAAACCTATTTCGACAAAGGTATTTTCCTTGTCGCTATGATCAAAGCGGGTGTGGAACTGGCGTTCGACACTATGGTGTCTGCGGGTATCGTGGAAGAGTCGGCTTATTACGAGTCACTGCATGAAACTCCACTCATCGCCAACACGATTGCCCGTAAGCGTTTGTACGAAATGAACGTAGTGATTTCAGATACCGCCGAATACGGTTGCTACCTGTTTAACCACGCTGCGGTGCCTATGCTGCGCGATTACGTTAATGCCATGTCATCTGAGTATTTAGGTGCTGGTCTAAAGGACAGCGCAACCAGTGTCGACAACTTAACGCTCATCGCCGTTAACGAAGCGATTCGTGAAACCGCGGTGGAATATGTTGGCGCTGAGCTTCGTGGCTATATGACTGATATGAAAAGTATTGTTGAAGCTTAGTTGATTGGGGTCGCGCTTGAGTAGAAGGCTGAAACATCGCTTGCTACTCAACCGACCTCAACAGATTGAAGATCAGATTTTACAATCGTTTACGTACACATTTTTCCTGTTCAGTCAGTGGTCGAGCGGGCAAAAACGACACAGTTAAGTCAGTAAATGCTCAGTAGGTGAATGGCGCCCACTAAGTATCAATAGTTAACGTTTTACTTTGTTGTTTTGCATTGTCTCGGCAGGGAAGCTGAATTTTTTTGACAAAAAATATTTTTATTGTGTTTGGCTGTCGCTTTATGGTAAAGCTAATAGCTCGCGGTAGGGCAAGGCCCAAAGCGAAACTAACTTTCAAGTCATTCTCGATGTTAGAGAACCATTTTAAAAACACCGATTAGGGATCCATATTGATGTTTAACCAAGCTGCCAAGCTCATTCTCGTGATTATTACCGTCGTGATTATTAAATCACAGCGGGGGCGGCGCATGGCGAACTGATAGACCTAAAAGGTTAGAAGTTTCAAAAGAACCCCCCGCTCCGAAAGGACTGGGGGGTTCTTCGTTTCAGGGCTCAAGTTTTAGGGTCAAAGTTTGAAAAGGTATAAAAAGAGTCAATACTAGCGTCGATTTCGGCAATTCAGGACTAACGTAGCGAGAGAGAATATGGAACCAGGGCAGATGATCAGAGGCGCAGACGCGGTAATAAAAGTGTTAGCAGCACATGGCGTAACCACAGTGTTTGGTTATCCCGGTGGTGCCATTATGCCAATATACGATGCCCTCTATGGAAGCCCTGTCGAACACTTACTCAGCCGTCACGAACAAGGCGCCGCCTTTGCCGCGGTAGGATATGCCAGAGCCAGTGGTAAAACCGGTGTGTGCTTTGCGACCTCAGGCCCAGGCGCGACAAACCTCATCACTTCTTTAGCCGATGCATTATTAGATTCAGTGCCTCTTGTGGCCATCACCGGCCAAGTCTCCACCGCGGTTATCGGCACCGATGCATTTCAAGAAATCGACGTGCTAGGCATGTCACTGAGCTGCACTAAGCACAGTTTTATGGTGACAGACGTTAACGACCTGATCCCAACCTTGTATCAAGCCTTTGAAATCGCCGCATCGGGTCGCCCAGGCCCTGTGCTAGTGGATATCCCTAAAGACATTCAAATCGCCCACTTGGAATACCGCACACCTCTACTTGCGATTATAAATGAACCCCAAGCCCAGATGAGCGACATCGACGCCGCCCGTGCACTGTTGGCAGAAGCTAAACAGCCCATGTTGTATGTAGGTGGCGGCGTAGGTATGGCGGGCGCGGTGGATCAACTGCGTGAGTTTATCAAAGTCACTGGTATACCTTCGGTGGCAACTTTGAAAGGTCTTGGCAGTATTACCCACGGCACGTCTGGTTATTTAGGCATGTTAGGCATGCATGGCGGCAAGGCCGCTAACTTAGCGGTGCAGGATTGCGACTTGCTGATTGTGGTTGGTGCCCGTTTTGACGACCGAGTTACCGGCCGCTTAGCGAGCTTTGCCGATAAAGCCAAAGTGATCCATCTCGATATCGACGCCGCTGAACTAGGCAAATTGCGTATGCCAGAGGTGGCAATCGCCGGCGATTTACGCCAAATCTTGCCTGCCTTAGCCATGCCGATGAACATCACCCCTTGGCAGGCTGAGGTTGAGCATTTATCCCGTAAGCATCAATGGGATTATCAACACCCCGGCAGTTTGATCTACGCCCCTGCGCTGCTGCGCCGTTTAGCCAATAAGTTACCCGAGGACAGCGTTGTGTGCTGCGATGTAGGCCAGCACCAAATGTGGGTTGCCCAGCATATGTGGTTTCGCCGCCCTGAGGATCATCTATCCAGCGCAGGTTTAGGCACTATGGGCTTTGGCTTGCCTGCAGCGATTGGCGCTCAAGTGGCGCGCCCTGATGCCACAGTGGTCACAGTCTCTGGCGATGGTTCTTTTATGATGAATGTGCAGGAGCTGACCACCATCAAACGCCGTAAGCTGCCGGTAAAAATTGTGCTGGTTGATAACCAAAAGCTCGGCATGGTGAAACAGTGGCAGCAACTGTTTTTTGAAGAGCGTTACAGTGAAACGGATTTATCCGATAACCCAGATTTTGTCTTGCTGGCCTCGGCCTTTGATATTCCCGGCCGTACTATTTTTTCTTCCGACGAAGTGGAAGAAGCCTTAACCGAGATGTTAGCGGCAAAGGGTCCGTATTTGTTACACGTTGCAATTGACGATGCTTTTAACGTTTGGCCACTGGTGCCCCCCGGTGCATCAAACAGCGATATGATGGACGAAATGGAGAAACAAACATGATCTACTCTCTGGAGTTAACGGTTCAACAACGCCCCGAAGTGCTTGAGCGTGTTTTGCGTGTGACGCGTCACCGTGGTTTTACCATCACCCAAATGCAAATGCGCATGAACGACGATGCTAGCCTGTCGCTGGATATGGAGGTTGATAGCGATCGCGCCATTGAACTCCTAAGTAATCAACTGAATAAGCTAATTGATGTCACCTTGTGTAAGGTGTTGTTGCCGATGAGTTTGCAACAAACGGCCAGTGCATAAGTCGTTGCGTTAAGCTCGATTTCAGCCGCCGATTTTAGGGCTGACACGGGCGCTATAAATAAGGGCAGTGCAGCCAACGCTGTATTCGCCATGTGAATTAAGCATACCATTTTCGATTTAAGATAAAGGATACAGTCAATGCCAAAGTTACGATCAGCTACCAGTACCGAAGGCCGCAATATGGCGGGTGCCCGTGCGTTATGGCGCGCTACAGGGGTCAAAGACGGTGATTTTGGTAAGCCAATTATTGCGATTTCTAACTCCTTTACCCAGTTTGTACCGGGCCATGTGCACTTAAAAGACATGGGCTCACTCGTTGCGAGCGCCATTGAAGAAGCGGGCGGTATTGCAAAAGAGTTCAACACCATCGCCGTTGATGACGGTATCGCTATGGGTCACGGCGGCATGCTTTACAGCCTGCCATCGCGCGAGTTAATTGCCGACAGTGTGGAATACATGGTCAACGCCCACTGCGCTGATGCCTTAGTGTGTATCTCTAACTGCGACAAAATTACCCCCGGCATGCTAATGGCGGCGCTACGGCTTAATATTCCGGTGGTGTTTGTTTCTGGCGGGCCGATGGAGGCGGGTAAAACTAAGCTGTCGGATAAACTTATCAAGCTTGATTTAGTCGACGCGATGATTGCAGGCGCCGACACCAATGTTAGCGATGAAGACAGTGCCAAAATTGAACGTAGTGCGTGCCCAACCTGCGGCTCTTGTTCTGGTATGTTTACCGCTAACTCGATGAACTGTTTAACCGAAGCCCTAGGTCTATCTTTGCCGGGTAACGGCTCTATGTTGGCGACTCACGCCGATCGCCGTGAGCTGTTTTTAGAGGCTGGTCGGCGCGTGATGGCGCTGGCAAAACGCTATTACCATGAAGATGATGAGTCGGCCTTACCGCGTAATATCGCCAACTTTAAAGCCTTTGAAAACGCCATGACGCTTGATATCGCCATGGGCGGTTCATCTAACACAGTATTGCATTTATTGGCGGCAGCGCAGGAAGCCGATGTTGATTTTACCATGGCGGATATCGACCGTATGTCGCGCCTTGTACCGCACCTTTGTAAAGTAGCTCCCTCAACGCCTAAATACCATATGGAAGATGTACACCGCGCAGGCGGCGTAATGGGGATTTTAGGCGAGCTAGATAGAGCGGGATTACTGCATACCGATGTGTTCCATGTGGCGGCCAACAAGGGTGACACTTTTGCGGGCGGTACAGTCAGTGATGGCACCTTAAAGTCAGTATTAGCGCAGTACGACATCATGCAAACCCAAGATGACGCGGTAAAACACTTCTTTATGGCGGGGCCTGCTGGCATTCCAACCACTAAAGCCTTTAGCCAAGATTGCCGCTGGCCAACACTGGATAACGACAGACAAGAAGGCTGTATCCGCACCCGCGAATTTGCTTTTAGCCAAGAGGGCGGGCTCGCCGTGTTATCGGGCAACGTGGCTGAAAATGGTTGTATTGTTAAAACCGCGGGGGTGGATGAATCTAATCTAACGTTTGTTGGCTCTGCTCGCGTTTATGAAAGCCAAGATGATGCGGTTGCCGGCATTTTAGGCGGCGAAGTGGTCGCGGGTGATGTCGTGGTTATCCGTTATGAAGGCCCCAAAGGTGGCCCAGGAATGCAAGAAATGTTGTACCCGACCACATATTTAAAGTCGCGCGGTTTAGGTAAAGTTTGCGCGCTGATTACCGATGGTCGTTTCTCCGGTGGTACCTCAGGTTTATCTATAGGTCACGTATCGCCAGAAGCGGCGGCAGGCGGCACTATCGCCTTGGTTGAAAACGGCGATCGCATCGAAATTGATATTCCGGCGCGCAGTATTAAGCTGGCGTTAAGCGATGCTGAACTCGCTGCTCGGCGCGAAAAAATGCACAGTCTTGGCCCATTGGCGTGGAAACCTATCGGTCGAGAGCGTTTTGTGTCACTCGCGCTTAAAGCCTACGCCATGCTCGCCACCAGTGCCGATAAGGGCGCGGTGCGCGATCGCAGTAAACTGGAGGACTAATATGTTACCACTTGCAGCGCAAGCTCAGACGGATTTAGCCCATTTTCAGTTGGCACAGAGCTATCTGCAAAAAATCCTGTTGTCATCAGTGTATGACATCGCGAAAGTGACGCCACTTTCAAGCATGAACAAGTTATCGGCGCGTTTAGGCTGTCAGGTCTTTTTGAAGCGTGAAGATATGCAGCCAGTGCATTCCTTTAAGTTACGCGGTGCCTATAACCGTATTGCGCAGCTAACCAAGGACGAATGTCAGCGCGGCGTAGTGTGCGCATCAGCCGGTAATCATGCCCAAGGTGTGGCTATGTCGGCGGCGAGTCGCGGTGTGGATGCGGTGATTGTGATGCCAGAAACCACGCCCGATATCAAAGTCGATGCGGTGCGCCGTTTAGGTGGCAACGTGGTATTACATGGCCAAGCTTTCGATCAAGCCAATGGCTTTGCGATGGCGTTGGCGAAAGAAGAGGGCCGAGTTTATATCGCCCCCTTTGATGATGAAGCCGTGATAGCCGGCCAAGGCACTATCGCCCAAGAGATGTTGCAGCAGCAGCGCGATCTTGAAGTGATATTTGTACCCGTGGGCGGCGGCGGTTTAATCGCGGGTATCGCTGCGTATTACAAGGCCGTGATGCCGCAGGTGAAAATTATCGGCGTAGAGCCAGAAGATGCCGCTTGTTTAAAGGCGGCGATGGCGGCAGGCGAGCCAGTGACGCTGGCGCAGGTTGGTTTATTTGCCGACGGCGTGGCGGTAAAACGCATTGGCACTGAGCCGTTTCGGGTCGCTAAACTCTATGTTGATGAAGTGGTGACGGTCACCTCGGATGAAATTTGCGCGGCGGTGAAAGATATTTTTGAGGACACCCGTGCTATAGCCGAACCAGCGGGAGCTTTGTCGCTGGCGGGGCTTAAAAAATATGTCAGCATAAATGCCAGCGGCGAAAGTGGTAAAGGTGGCTTTGGTAATGGTGAAAAGTTAGCGGCGATTTTAAGCGGCGCAAACGTGAATTTTCACAGTTTGCGATATGTGTCGGAGCGCTGCGAACTCGGCGAGCAAAAAGAAGCAGTATTAGCGGTGAAAGTCCCTGAACGTCCAGGAAGCTTCTTAAAATTCTGTGAGTTACTCGATAGGCGAGTAATGACAGAGTTTAACTATCGTTTCAGCAGTCGCGATCTGGCTGTAGTGTTTGCAGGCATTCGCTTAAGCCGCGGCCAAGGCGAGCTAGAGCACATTATTACCACCTTAAAGGCTAATGGTTTTGAGGTGCAGGATTTGTCGGGTGACGAAACCGCTAAATTGCATGTGCGCTATATGGTGGGTGGACATCCACCTGAGCCGTTAGAAGAGCGCTTATTTAGCTTCGAGTTCCCCGAGCATCCCGGTGCACTGCTGAAATTTTTAACTACATTGCAAAGCAAATGGAATATCAGTTTGTTTCATTATCGTAATCACGGTGCGGCCTTTGGCCGAGTGTTAGCGGGTTTTGAAGTACCTGCGAGTGATGCCTTGCCATTCCAGCAGTTTTTAACTGAACTGGATTTTGTGTATCAAGAGGAAACCGACAGCCCAGCTTATCAATTGTTCTTAAATGCAAATAATAAACTAAATAAATAAATAAAAAACAATTGGTTATCACTGCATTTTCCATTGTTTTATAACTAATATAGTGACCACTTAGGCTAAAGGAGGAGCGCACATGCGCGCCTTTTTGTGGTAGCTTGGATAAAGTTAAGAGCGAATACTCTAACAGTATCTATGTTAACTATTCGCCAATACCCTAATACACATAATAAGAGTAAGACCTCAACCTGCACGCATTAAGGAGCCATGATGTTACCAGCACCGCATTTTATCGCTTTTAATCCACCTCGCCGTATTTTGATGGGCCCAGGCCCGTCGGATGTTTACCCTGAAGTGCTTGCCGCGCAAGCCAGACCAACAGTCGGCCATTTAGACCCGCTGTTTGTGGGCATGATGGATGAACTCAAGAGCCTAATTCAATACGCTTTCCAAACTAAAAATGAAATGACTATGGCAGTCTCTGCGCCGGGCAGTGCGGGCATGGAAACCTGTTTTGTTAACTTAGTTGAGCCGGGCGAGAAGGTGATTGTTTGTCGTAATGGGGTGTTTGGTGACCGAATGCGCCAAAACGTCGAACGCATGGGCGCCATTGCTGTGCTGGTGGACAACGAATGGGGCACACCTGTCGATCCTGCTGCGGTGGAAGCGGCGCTGAAAGCCCATCCTGATGCAAAGTTTTTAGCCTTTGTACATGCCGAAACCTCAACTGGCGCTTTGTCCGATGCCAAAACTTTGTGTGCATTAGCCAAGCAATACGGTTGTTTATCCATAGTCGATGCGGTCACGTCCCTTGGCGGTGTCGAGTTAAGAGTCGACGAATGGAGAATCGATGCAATTTATTCAGGTAGCCAGAAGTGTCTTTCCTGCGTACCGGGTTTATCACCCGTGTCATTCTCACTAGCTGCGGTCGAAAAACTTAAAAACCGCAAAACCCCAGTACAAAGTTGGTTCCTCGATCAAAGCCTAGTCATGGCCTATTGGACCAGCGCGGGCGGCAAGCGCAGTTATCATCACACTGCGCCAGTTAATGCGCTTTATGCACTGCATGAATCCCTGCGTATTTTGGCGGCCGAAGGTTTAGAAAATGCATGGCAACGCCATCACGAGATGCATTTAGTGCTGCGTGCTGGGCTTGAAAAGTTAGGGCTTAATTTTGTGGTCGCCGAAGATTATCGCTTACCACAGCTGAATACGGTTTATATCCCAGCAGGTGTCGATGACGGTGCAGTGCGCACTCGTTTACTGAAGGATTACAACCTCGAAATCGGCGCAGGCCTTGGCGCCTTAGCAGGTAAAGCATGGCGCATCGGCCTAATGGGCTTTGGCGCCCGCCGCGAGAATGTCTCTTTATGCCTCAAGGCATTAGAAGAGGTCTTGAGCTAAGCGACGGCACCGTCATCCCCGCACTGCATTTGAGCGGGGATCCAGATTTTAGGTAACTGAAGTTTGATTGAGCACTGTCATTCCAGTGACACGCCATGAACTCATCCCTGAGGGCTCGACGGCGGCATTCATGCCGCCAACGGTCACTTCCATGACAGTGCTTAACCCAGTTAAGCCCTTGGTATGTCTGATAGTCTGCTTAATTCTCAGATATTTTTAGCCGTCATTCCCGCAATGCTTTGAGCGGGAATCCAGCTTTGGGTATCTTAATTTTGTTATTAGGAGAATTTAACAATGGGTGGTTCGTTAAATTCCGTTAAATTTATATTGGTGGCTGGATTTTCCGGCGGCAAGTAGTTGATTTTATAAATTTAAATTATCCTAGTAGCTAAACTACTATCAATAATTTAAAACCTATGAAAAATTCCCCCAATCGAATGAATGTTGCCGAACTGATTTATTTTGGAGTTATAGGTCTTTTGATTGTGAGACAGATATTAGTTCAAGAAGGTTTCGTTATATCAAACCTAAGTAGTGACGTTTGGGTTGCTATTGCGGCGGCAATGATTGCCTTATGTGCACTAGGTGTATCAATTCAACAGTCTAGGTCATCAATTAGACACAACAAATTGAGTGTAAGACCTAAGCTAACATTGGAATATGCAAAGCTCGATGGCGCGCCCAAAATAGGTTTGTCACTGACGAATACAGGGTTAGGGCCTGCCATCATAAACAAAATTGTGATTAAGCGGGCGGGATTGTCATATGAATGCAATACAGAAAAATTTATTAAATTTTTACCTGTTCAACAAACCAGAAATCAAAAAGGAGAATTGGTTTCAACAAATGTGGAAGTTGGATTCAGTTTCTCGTGTATCGGTACAGGTACAACTTTAGAGGTTGGTAAATCTATCTGGCTTATCTGGCATGATTCTCCAACACCTTTACAACGATCTTATTGGGAGATTGCATTATTAGGGGTGGACATTGATGCTATATATGAATCTATGTATGGCGAAGAGTTTTCCATCAATTTGGGGTCAATTAAATTTACCGATTAACATCGGAAGAAAAAAAATGGACACCCAATGTTAATTGCGAGGTAGTTAACCCCCGACTATGCTTTGCTTAAGCATTTAACAAGGAGGTTTTTATGCTGCGCCCTCGTAGAATTCAGAACAGTGTCAAACTTCTTATTTAACATCAGACCTTTCTATCATTGCTGCAATCGCGTGGTAATACGCAGGAGTGAAAAATTTGGTTTTTACCACTGACTTGGTAAGCGTAATCGGGTGTGGAATACCCGCAAGATGTGGATCTCATCTTGTTGTACCCTGTACGGAATGATGAACGGGTAATCCTGCACCACCAGTTCCCTTGTGCCTGTCACGCGCCCTGCGCGGCCCATAGCGGGTTGAATCGTCAATAAGTTCACCAAGCGATAAACGTCTTGCACGAATGCTTGGGCGATCATAGGGTTGTCTTTGGCAAAGTAATCATGGGCATCTTCAAGATTTTGCGCGGCTTTACGCAGCCATCTAACCTGCATTGTTCCCCCAGTGCTTGAACTTCGCATTCATCTCGTTCTCAGGCACAAAATCCCCGTCATCAGCTTCACGCAATGCCGTTTGAATTTCGGCAATCTGCCATGCTTCTCTATCTAAATAATCTTGAATTGCTTGATTGGCCAACCAAGATTTTGTTCTACCGGTTGACTGGGCTAGTTGTACCAGCTTTTGCTCGCTTTCATCGGATAAGCGTACTGACATGACACTCATAATAAACCTCAACATATAATGTATACATTAAACTACATTACACTGATTGGGGTAAAATTGCTATGTTGTGCCTATAAGCCAAGGGACATTTGATTTATTTTCAGAATCAAGTGTTTGGCAAAAAGATAGTACAGGCATATCTTTCCTCTTGGCGATTATTCTAAATCTTGATTCAAAAGATATGGCCGCTGAGATGGTTACCTCTGTCTGGGTATTGGACTTCGGGTGGCCTATCTCGCAGGATGCACAATAGTTAACGGGATTAAGCACTGGCATGTAGGTGACCGTTCGTGACAGGGATGTCACGGTCGAGCACACAGGGATGTGCTTGCAGCGCGTCACTGGAATGACAGTGCTTAATCATTTCTCACGTCACAGAGTCAGAACGTACACATCTTTTGAGGTACTCTTCGTCGAATCTTTTTTATAACTAAAGCCAGTGAGTCACGGGAATGTCAGTGCTTAATCGAAACTCCCTAAATATGCACAAGATAATTAGCCTCCGCTTTTTCATAGTTGACATATAATGTCACACCGTTATGATGCCAGCACCTCTGGTTATATAAAGATCCTATAAATGAAAAAGTTATTTATTATGCTGGCGATGATTTTTGCGGTTAGTTTGGTTACTAGCCCAGTTGTAGAAGCAAAAAAATTCGGCGGTAGTAAGTCTATTGGCAAAAGCCATAAAACAGCTCCGGCTCAGCCTGCGGCGACTAACACTCCTACTACGGCACCAGCGGGCGCGCCGGGTAAAAAAGGGATGATGGGCGGCATGTTAGGCGGTTTATTAGCTGGCGGCCTACTAGCTGCGCTGTTTATGGGCGGTGGCTTTGAAAATATTCAAATTATGGATATTTTGATCATGGCGTTGGTGGCATTTGTGCTATTTAAAATCGTCCGTACTGTGATGGCCTCAAAAGCAGGTGCGCAGCAAAGGCCGGCCTATGCGGGTGCGAGCCAACCAAGCCCTAATATGCAGCGTGAAGCAGCAGAGCAAACAGGGACTGCTAACAGCGGTAGTAATGGTTTTGGCCAAGCGGCAAGCGATGTTCCGTTTGATTTGCCAGCAGGTTTTGATTTACCAGGCTTTTTAGAAGGCGCGCGCAGCCACTACAAAACGCTACAACTGGCGTGGAATGAAAACGACTTAAGTAAGATCCAAGAGTATGTTTCGATTGAACTTTACAATGAGCTCAATAGTCAACGCCGCGAATTAACCGGTGACCAGCACACAGAAGTGATGTTTTTGGATGCTGAACTGGTACGCGCCACACACAATGCAAATCTTGCGGAAGTGAGTGTTAAATTTAGCGGCCGCTATCGCGATACCGTTGAAGGCGTAGAAGAGGAAATTAAGGAAGTATGGCATTTAGAGCGTAACGTAACGCAAGCCAACTCACCTTGGTTAATCGTGGGTATTGAGCAGTAATCAGTTCGCACTCAAAGCAGCCTTAATCCTTTAAGGCTGCTGTCTTTATTCCCTCTCTAATGATGCGGCGCTTGTATTTATTAATAAATTTGAGCCGATATCGCCACTCAACTTTATTAAACAAACTGCCTGATGGCGATTGCCAGAATCAACACTGGACAAACATACTTCACATACCTTGGCCAGATGCGCCAGAAAAGCCCCGAGCTATCGACATGTTCTTGCTCGCGTATGGCCCTAATTAGCTGTGTTTGACGCCAAATCCAACCTAAATAAATTGCAATGCCGAGTGCAACTAATGGCTGGGCTATTTGGGTGGTGAGCGTGACCATGAAGCTAAATAGCGCATCAAAAAATACCGCCAGTAATAGGGATAATGACGTCAACAATAAGCCGATGATCAAGGTCGCGTGTTGGCGGCTGAGTGTAAACTTTTGCATCACATAACTCGTCGGCACTTCGGCGATTGAGATAGCAGAAGTTAAGCCTGCGATGATTAGCAGAATAAAGAACACTACGCTGATGATGAGGTTCGCCGTGTCGCCTAAGGTTGAGAATAAAGCGGGTAAAACGGTAAACACCAACGCATCTGAATCGAGTAATTTACCCTCGGCATTAAAAATTTCTACGCCATTTTGCTGGGCGACATACATGGCAGGAATAATTAAAAAAGCCGCGAGAAAGGCGATGCCACTGTCGGTAAAAGCGACCCAGACGGTTAGCTTGGCGATATTTTCTTTTTGATTCAGATAACTGCCATAAACCATCATGGCACCTGTGCCTATGGTGAGGGAGAAGAAGGTTTGTCCGAGTGCGCTGATCAAGGTGTCTGGTGCTAAAGCCTTGGCAAAGTTGGGTGTTAATAGCGCATTAATCCCTTCGCTGGCGCCATTAAGGGTGAAGATATACGTCACGCCTGCAATAAGCATGATCAGTAGTAACGGCATTAGGCGTTTCGACCATTTTTCGATACCTTCTTGCACGCCTTGCAGTAGTACCAAAAACACCAGTGTGCTAAAAATTAGCGTAAACAGCAGATTACGTGACAGCGAGAAATCTACTAGCCATGCCGCAGTATCGTTCGAGCCTAAAGCCGTGGCAATGGGGGCTATGGCGTAGCTAATGAACCAGCCTGAAAGAATGCTGTAGAAGGTATAAATTAATCCTGCAGTTACGATAGAAACCAAACCTATGGTCTTGCCTAAGTTACGGGTTAGCGCGTTAAAGCCGAGTTTGCCCATCGCATCGGCGGGGTTAGTTTGCCCGTGGCGACCAATCATGAGTTCGGCCATCAACATGGGAATACCTAGAATAAAAATCAGCACGAGGTAAACCAGTAAGAAGGCCCCTCCGCCATGAGTGGCCGCTTGGGTGGGGAAGCCCCAAATATTGCCTACGCCAACGGCGCTACCGGCTGCTGCCATGATAAAACCTAAGCGTGAACTGAAGTGATTAGTTGAACTTGTATTGGCCGCTTGCATTGTGCCTCCCGTAAAAAGAAGGCGTATCTTAGGCGGATAAAGCAGAATTTCAACGCAATATTAGTGCGTTAATGTGATGTTAATTAGCCGCTTTATCTCAATAATTGGTACTTTTTTGACGTTATATTTCGCCTTTAGGCTTTTTGTGAGATTAAATTGCTAGCAGTTGTGGCTGGGGGCCTAATGTTAGCGAATAATTGCGATGATAAAAATTCAATGAATGGTGCATTTTGGTCTGTAAAACACGCGATGACAGATATTTTATTAATATTTAAACGCCATGGGAGTTTTACCGTGGTTTATGGCTGAATGTTGATATGACTTAAGGGGATCGCGGTGTGGTCTTTGACCTTTTTTAGCACAAAGCTGGAATGTACGCCGGCGATATGCACATTTGTGGTGAGTTTATCTAACAGGAAGGTGCGAAAGTGCGCCATATCTTGCACCAGCACAGTGAGTTGATAATCGGCCTCTGAACCTGTGATGAGCGCGCATTCTTGGACTTCTTCATAGGCGATAACATTAGCTTCAAACTGATTCAAAATATCTGGCGTGTGTTTTTCCATCCGCACATGGATATAGGCGGTCAAATGCAGGTTAAACTTCTCCGCCGACAGACGAGTGGCGTAATCGGCAATATAACCAGCTTCCTCTAAGGCTTTTACACGGCGCGAACAAGGGGGCGGTGATAGGCCAACTTTATTAGCCAGTTCGAGGTTAGATAGCCGCCCATGAGTTTGCAGTAAGCGCAAAATAGTTAAATCGAGTTGGTCGAGTTTATACTGCTGAGTTTCAGTCATTGAAAATTGCGGTTTGGCGGAGTTAGCCACCAGTGTGCCAGTTTTAGCCCACTTTTCCAAAAATCTCGTTTAAATAGTGCTTTGAGATTATAAAGCCGATTATCTTGCATCAGTCTCACCTTGGCTGTTCTTAGCCCAAGGTGTACGAAATTAATGGCTTTTAATCGACAGTGGAGACAAAGCTAACTGATAGATTTTTCAAGCATATACCGTTTGAACGGGCGGAGTTTATTAACGATAAAAATACCAAACCCACTGGTGAAAGCCGCGAGAATAGTTGAAAACAGCACATCTTGTGGCCAATGCATACCTAATAACATGCGGCTTAGCCCCATTAGTAATGCCCAAGTGACTAACGCTAGCGTAAAGCGGGGCAATCCAGCTAGTAGTAGGTAGTAGCCAGCGGTGAGCACTAGCGTTACAGCAAATATGGTATGCCCAGATGGGAACGAATAGCTCACTTCATTTTGCCAATGTTGGTGAATGCGAGGGGTAAATTTTATTTCAGGTTTAACGACCTTTAGCCCTTCGAGTGCGGTCGCAATTGCCGTTGAACGGCTTGGTTTATCTAGTTGATAAAAACTATCGAGTGAAAGCTGCGCATCGCTAGGTAAATCTTGTTGGGCGAGGAAAACCAAATTCGGCCTAGGCTCCTTAAAGTAAGGTTTCAGCGTGTGACTTAAGGCTAAACTCGATAATTGGCTGAGACTAATGGCTAAAAAGAAGCTAATAAAGAGTGCTTTAGGCATCATGCGATAGCCTATCAGTAGCACGAATACAACGGTGGCAATGCCATATGGGGCAGTACCCGTTGACGTTATCCAATATAAGAGAGTTGCTAAGTTGGATTGTAGGTCGATTAACGGAAACAGCTGATACCGTGTCAGTAACAGTAATCCAGGAATAATCATCAGTAGTAGCCAAGCTAAGCCTAAACGACGCAGAAGATAAACGTTTTTGGTCAAAATATTAGTCTCTTAATAAACGTTATAGGCTACAACGTGATAATGGTATAGCCAATAAAAAATCTTTAAAAAATGGTGAGTTAAGGGTTAACCTTAACCTCGCTTACTGTAATGGCCTTAGAAAACGCAGTGAGGGTGAATCAATTGGATGAGGTTTACAGTACAGCGTTAAATAGTGCCGTGAGTGAATATGATGGGTAAGTTGTATGATTTCCCTATAGGGCTATGTGCTAAGTGTTAACTAGCAAAAAAGCACAGTGCGTTTTAGCTGACTGTGCTTTATGACAACATACAAATAAAATCAGTCTGCCGCGTTGATCTTTTTTTCTAACTCATTGACTTGAGCTTGTAAGGTTTCTAACTTTTCACGGGTTTTCAGTAATACATGTTGCTGTACGTCAAATTCTTCGCGGGAAACCATGTCTAACTTGAGTAATTGATTTTGCAGCACTTGTTTACTGCGTTCTTCAAACTCACCGGCAAATTGCTTCAGACCACTGGGTAAACTTTCGCTCAGTTGTTTTGCCATCTCTTCGATTTTCTTAGAATTGATCATAATCTTGTCCGCCTCTTGACTGAATAGCTTGATTGTAACTCAGTGCGTTAGGTTTCAAAAGTAAAGCTGATGTCTGATAGTCATGCAGTGTTGTTCTTGCGCTTTACATCACGCCTACGCCAATAAACACTGTTGTTTTTGCATCGCGAAAGGGGGGATTTGTTAACCTTAAAACCGCCAATTCTGCTATGATCCCACTCCTTTCTGTCGACTTGTTTGGATATTGCGCAAAGATGAAACTCAATCCCGCCCAAAACGATGCTGTTCATTATGTTTCAGGCCCTTGCCTAGTACTGGCGGGTGCGGGCAGTGGTAAAACTCGCGTAATTATCAATAAAATCGGTTATTTGGTCGAAAAGTGCGGCTATAAGGCACGCAATATTGCGGCGGTGACTTTCACCAACAAGGCTGCCCGTGAGATGAAAGAGCGGGTTGCACAATCGATGGGACGCAAAGAGGCTAGAGGCCTGTGGATTTCAACCTTCCATACCTTGGGGCTGGAAATCATTAAACGTGAGCATAAGGTCTTAGGCTTAAAGCCGGGCTTTTCGTTGTTTGATGACCAAGATACTTTGGCATTGCTCAAAGAGTTGACTCAAGATGAATTAGAAGAAGATAAAGATTTACTTAAGTCGCTTGCCAGTACGATTTCTAACTGGAAGGGTGGCCTCATCATTCCAGAACAGGCGCGTAAAATTGCTAAAGATGAACAACAGCAGTTATTTGCCATGTTGTACCAGCGTTATGCTCAGCACATGAAGGCCTATAACGCCTTAGATTTTGATGATTTAATTTTGATGCCGACTCTGTTGCTACGGCATTACGAAGAAGTACGTACCCGCTGGCAAACGAAAATTCAATATTTGTTGGTGGACGAATATCAAGACACCAATACCAGCCAATATGAAATGGTAAAGCTGTTAGTGGGTGAAAGGGCGCGTTTTACCGTGGTGGGTGACGACGACCAATCTATCTATTCATGGCGCGGCGCTAAACCACAAAACCTAGTGCTATTGGGTAAAGATTTTCCTCAGCTTAAGTTGATTAAGCTCGAGCAAAACTATCGTTCTAGCCAGCGGATCCTGCGGGCTGCCAACATACTTATTGCTAATAATCCCCATGTTTACGATAAAGCGCTGTTTAGTGAGTTGGCCTACGGCGAGCCACTGCGGGTGTTATTTGCTGCAAATGAAGAACAAGAAGCTGAGCGCGTAGTGGCAGAAATTGTGCGGCATAAGTTTGTCGGCCGTACCCAGTTTGGCAATTATGCGATTTTGTATCGCGGTAATCATCAATCGCGGTTGCTTGAGCGCGCGCTAATGACCAACCGTATTCCCTATAAATTGAGCGGTGGCACTTCATTTTTCGCCCGTGCTGAAATTAAAGACATCATGGGTTATCTAAAACTCGTGGTGAATCCTGACGACGATAATGCTTTCCTGCGCATCGTTAACTTACCGAAACGTGGCATAGGTCCATCGACCTTAGAACGCTTAGGTAATTTTGCTAACGAGAAGCACATTTCAATGTTTGCGGCGATTTTTGAGCCAGATCTCAATCATCATTTGCCGCCTGCAGCTATGTCGTCGCTATATCAATTCGGTCGTTTTATCGTAGAAACGGGCGATCATGCCCAGCGCGGTGAGCCTGTGGAGGCGGTAAAACATTTGATCCGTAAGATCAATTACGAAGACTATTTGTACGAAACCAGCACCAGTGCCAAAGCGGCTGAAATGCGCATGAAGAATATCTCTGAGCTCTACCGTTGGGTCACTGAGATGCTTGCAGGTGATGAGTTAGATGAGCCAATGACTTTACCTGAGGTGGTTACTCGACTGACGCTCAGAGACATGATGGAGCGCAATAGCGAGGATGAAGGCGGCGATCAAGTGCAGCTGATGACCTTACATGCATCTAAGGGCTTAGAGTTCCCGTTTGTGTTTATGATTGGCGTTGAGGAGCGTATTTTGCCGCATCAATCCAGCATAGATGAAGATAATGTCGATGAAGAGCGCCGTTTAGCCTATGTGGGGATCACGCGGGCTCAGCGAGAGCTCTGGTTTACCCTGTGCCGTGAAAGGCGACAATTTGGTGAAACCATGCGTTGTGAGCCAAGCCGTTTTTTACTGGAGTTACCGCAAGATGATGTGGTGTGGGAAAACCGTAAACCACAACAAACGGAGCAGGAACGAATGCAAACTGGGCGGGCAAACATTTCTAACTTAAGAGATATGTTTAAAAAGTAGGCGATGAGTGTTTGGGTTGCTTAAGTATTTTTTGCTAAGCATATTCAAGCTGAATAAATTCAGGCTGTTGACCCTCATTTAAAGTAAATGTGTGATCCAACGCCGTTCCTTGACCAAATTGATAGCCTAATTCACTGAAAATACGTATTTGGTCTAGGCTATTAACCCCATCCACAAATATTTGCAGTTCTAAGGTCGATGCTGTTTTTTGATACACAGACATTAACTTGATCTGTTGTTCAGTTTGTAATTGTTTAGTGATATTCGCATCAACTTTTAAACCTTTAATCGGTAAAAATAATAAACTATTCAATGCGCTATGGCCGCTACCATAATGACTTATACCCAGTTTTACTCCGGTTTTTTGTAATAATTCAAAGCCATTAATGTGGTTTTCGATTTCTTGCACTAAAGCTTTTTCGTTGAAGAATAACCACAAATTATTCAAATTTAATTGTGTCTGCTTAAGAGTGTTTTTCAGGCTACGTAGCACATGTCGATGTTTAAGATGCTGGCTTGACAGCATAACGTGTAACTCAATCGACTCCGTATATTGTGTGAGTAGTTCTGAATAGCTACTGTTTATGATGTTAATCGTATATTTATCTAATTCAACGGTGAGATTCGCTTGTTCGGCAAGCGCATTAAGCTGTTCTTGTTGCAATAAGCCTCTACGTGGGTGCTGCCATAAAAGACGGCTTTCTAACGCAGATATTTGACCGGTTTTGAAATCGACCACTGATAAATAACTTAGGGTAATTTCTGCATTGTGTAACGCATGTCTAAAATCAGTTTCTAGTGCGGCATCCAGCGTCTGTTGATACTGGGAATTATCATCAAAAATAACATAACAACCTTTACCATTCGCTTTTGCCTGATACATGGCAGTATCGGCATTACGTAACAAAGATTCACTTGTATCGACCTTATGATTACCACTAATACTGATGCCGATACTGGCACCAGAACTAAACTCTAAACTGCCCTGCCTATAGGGTTGCGATATAGTTTGAATCACACGTTCAGACACTTCTTTTGCGTCGTTTATGTTGTTGATGCTATCAAGTAAAATCACAAACTCATCGCCACCCAGGCGCGCCAAAGTATCGTTATCGCGAATACAGGACTTAAGGCGGCTCGCAGTTTCAATTAAAAATTTATCGCCCTCTAAATGCCCCATAGTATCGTTAATCTGTTTGAAATGGTCGAGGTCAATGAAGAGTAAGCCAAATTGCTCTAAGCGATGGCGCCGAACGTGTTTAATTGACTGTGATAAGCGCTCCATTAATAGCGAACGATTAGGCAGACCTGTTAGCGCATCATGCTTTGCATCGTGAACTAACTTAGCTTCCATGCTGCGACGTTGTTTAATTTCTTTTTGTAGATCTTTATTGAGCTCGGCTAAGGCTTTGGTACGATCACTTACCTTCTCTTCAAGCTCTTCATAACTGCGTTGCAGGGACTCGGTTGAAAGTTTCTTTTCGATGGCAGAACCAATGTGCTGTGATACGAATGTCAGTAATTCTAAATCTTTAACTTGATAATTTTGCGTCATGCTAAAACTATAAATCGTTAGTGCACCACTTATATTGCCATGGATAAAAAGCGGAATACCTATCCACTGATGCATAGTTTGCGTGTGATTGAGCGTTGGTGCCTGGGCGTAGATCTCTCCAGATACAATCAATGCATTAATATCATTTTGGTCTAATAACAATGGCCGCTTATGCTTGAGCACATATTCAGTCAGACCATCTTGCATTGGTCGAGTTTTAGGGTGCTTATTGTTCAATTGCGATACATAAAAAGGAAATCTGAGATGAGTCCCTGCCTCGTTTAATAGCGCGATATAGCAGTTATTTGCAGGAATAAGGTGACGAATAATATTATGTAATTGGGCATAAAAATCGGGATTATCGGCACTGGAGCTAGCGAGTTCAGCAATCTCGAATAGTGATTTTTGTAAGCGTTCAGCTCTACGTCTTTCATATACTTCAAGTTTTAATTTATCGTAAGCTTGGCTTAATTCTTTGGTCCTTAGCTTAATGGCTTGCTCTAGTTGTTCTTGGTGTTTTAGTCGCTCCATTACACCCGCGATATGATGGCAAATGAACGTCATTAACTCGAGTTCAATTTCGCCATAGCTAATATTGGTGTCGTAGGTTTGTACGACTAACACGCCAGTGACGCTATCATCATGTTTGATCGGGACACCTAGCCAGAGATGGCAGGGGGAACCTAAATTAAGGATTTCCCCCGCAGCAACCAGCGCATTGACTTTATCATTGTTACATAGCAACGCTTCCCCAGTCCTAGCAACGTAACCAGTTAATCCTTGCTGCAGTAGTGTTGACAGTGACTGTTCAGGGTAAAGCTCGGCAGGATGAGCATCTTTCTCATCGGCAAAAAATGGAATCGCGAGTTCGCCAGTGCTGATATCAAGAGTTGAAATAAAAAAATTATCAGCTGGAATGAGTTGCTTTAGGTGACGATGTACCCCGATATAGAATTCTTCGAGTGAAGCTGCGTGGGTCGCAATATTGGAGATTTCGAGTAGTGCGTTTTGAATGATCTCAGCATGCTTATATTTATGCGCTAATTTTTTTAAGCGAATAACTCTTTTACGTAAGCAATCAACTTCATTTTTGCGAAGTTGGCTAGTTTCATCTTCATCCTTAAACATGATACTCACTGTTAAAATATATGGGTTATTTTGCCTGACTCTATAATTAACATGAAATACTGTAACATCCAAGCCATATTTAGGCAGCATTTTGCTTGAAATGTCAGCCAATATGATAAAACTTGAGCAGTCAGTAAAATAATTGCAAAACAGCTATAGACTCAAGGGGGATTTGACCCTAGTATATGCGGCGCTAACCAAGGCGAGCGCCCATAGCTCAGCTGGATAGAGCGCACCCCTCCGGAGGGTGAGGCCGAAGGTTCGAATCCTTTTGGGCGCACCACTTCCGTTAATGGTTGTGAGCTTTTAAGGTTAGCGTAGTAAGTGAAATTCAATGGTGATTGTAGCTCAGTTGGTAGAGTCCCGGATTGTGATTCCGGTTGTCGTGGGTTCGAGCCCCATCAGTCACCCCATTTCATTTACGTGTTATAAAATTTCGGTGATTAGCGCAGCCCGGTAGCGCATCTGGTTTGGGACCAGAGGGTCAGAGGTTCGAATCCTCTATCACCGACCAAATTTTTCGCATAGCTAGCGAATTTAACCTAGGGTTAAGTAAATAGTTAATAATTTACGGTGATTAGCGCAGCCCGGTAGCGCATCTGGTTTGGGACCAGAGGGTCAGAGGTTCGAATCCTCTATCACCGACCAATAAATAGAAAAGCCTCAGAGTTCTTAATGAAACTCTGGGGCTTTTTTATATCCTATATTTGAACAATATCTTGGTGTTGTAGCGGTCGTTGTCGATAGCTATTCATATGATTAAATTTAATTTATTAGGCCTAATCCCTAAGTAGCCTTCTATTGGAGCAATTATAGGTTACGCATTTTAACGTTTAGGTCATTGAATCAGGCCAAGATTGATGCTGTAGTGTTCTCATACAACAAAAAAGAAAAGCTCCCGAAGGAGCTTTTTACTATTTACGTTTATTGATTCATATCAGTTAATCAAGGTTTACGGGAGGAGCGATAAAGCCTTGATAAGCATCTGTCCTAAGCTCGTTAAAGCGCTCTAGTTGAGCTTTCTCTTGGATCCCCGTCACAATCACTTGAATGTCTAATCCTTTCGCTACGTTAATTAACGCGCGGCACAGTTCACTATTATGATGCGTCTCATCGTAGTACGCGAAGGATTGATCGAGTTTCACGTAACTAGGTCTCAGTTCTTGTAAATAGGCCATGGAACCAAATTGACGTCCAAAATGGTCAATACCGAATTTAGCACCATTATCACGAATGATGTTACATAACAGCTGGCAAGATTGGAGATTACTATAGACTCCAGCTTCAGGAATTTCGAAGCAGATACGTTCAACGAAGGTAGCATTTCGCAAAAAGTGATTTAACCATTCATGGAACTGCGAATCGTTGATGCTCTGATGCGTTAAATTGATAGCTAAAGGTTCATAGTTTCGTTCTAGTAGCTTTTGTTCATAGACTGTTTCAATTAAGCACTTATCAAGTAAGGCTCCGAGTGATAATAATTCAATATAGGGCATAAATTGCCCTGCATGGACGATTTTATCACCGAGTTCTAATTGGCAGTATAGTTCCCGTTGCGCTACACCATCATTATCGCAAAACTGAATCTGCTGCCATCTAAACTTAAATTTCTTATTACTGATAGCATGACTAAGGTTATCCCGCCATTGTTCACGAGTGAATAGCTGTTGTTCGGTCGTTGCAAACCAATGGAATATTTTGTTATCTTGGCGCGCTTTTTGTAGAGCATTATCGGCTTGGGCTAAAATATCCGAGACATCCATTTTTCCAATACGCTCCGCAACACCAATAGCAAAGTCTTCATTGGGCTTACAGCCTGCTTTCGACATTTCCTGATTAATCGTTCGGATGAGCGTCTGTAAATATTTACTGATTTGATCGTGTTCGACATCGGTGACTAAAAAAGCAAATTCATAGGCGGCAATACGGCCTATAACTGAAGGGGCAATTTCGTTTAATTGTTGTTGAAACTTTTCACCCATAAGGCGTATGGTTTCATCACGAACTTGGTAACCATATTTACTGTGAACTTCCTCTAGCCAATCAAGTTTCGCGAGGAATAAGACACCGCTACTCGGTTCACTGAGCCAGCCATTAAGACGACTCACCACATATTGACGATTGGGCAGGCCAGATGCGGGGTCGATAAGGTTTTTCTTACGTAATGCGCCTACTTCTTCGTCGAGTGAGTGAAATACTTGTTTAAGCTGAGCAGACATAGTGTTAAATGCAATGACTAAGTCCTTCAATTCAGCGGTTTTAGGAAGCGCCATATCGGGGCCGAATTGGCGTGCAGCTATACTCTTTGCGTGTTCTGAAAGAGTATGGAGTGGTTTTAATATCCATGTTAATCCGACTCTTGCCGTAAAAATAGCTACGAGAAAAAGGAGCGAAAAGACGATGATAGTATTGGACATTATTCGCCACAACTCATGATAGCCAAAACCAGGATGTGCAGTGATCTCAAGTTGCGCTAGTTGTAACCAACCCGAGGTAATAGTGCTTTCTTTTTTAATCGTTTTAAATAGATTTAGATTAATAAACCATTGTGGTACGTCTTCAATGGTGAGTGGATTATTCCACTCTTTTTGTTTGCCATCGACCATCCATGTCAGCTTGATATTTTGATAGTAACCGCCCTCAAAAATCACATTCACTAAGGTCTCCGCTGCAGCGGTATCCCCCGCTTGAAGTGCTGGTGCTAGCATTAGGCCGAGTGAAGTGCTGGCATTGTTTAGATCGGACTCCATTTGTTTTGTTAAAAAACTTTGGGTCTCTGTGAATTGCACATAGCCAAGACTTGCAATCACAAGCAAGAATAGGCTAAAAAGCAGCGAATAAATCTGTCTAAACAGTGTCATTTTTGATGCTACTCCAGTTTTAATTTAGGCTGTCTAAGGCGATCAACCCCTAACCTATGGTTAAGGTCATTCCATTTTTCTAATCGTGTTGACGAGCCAGCTAAAACGCCTCGTCCTTGTTCTTTGTTAAGCCATAACTGTTTACCGTTAAAACTATAAACAGGCAGTAAGTCTTTTCTTTGGGTGGCAGGTTTTATTGTATGGTCAAGGTTATCGAGGACTAAAGGAATGGATGCGGGGGTCTCATAGTAAGCCAACACCATATGGTACTGGTTAAGGGTAGTCGCTTTGACCATAGTGATCCGCATCTTATCTTCTTGAACGCCAAGCTGAAGTAAAGTGAAGTACTTTGCGATTGAAAAATCTTCGCAGTCGCCGCCATTTACGCCAATAAACTCCATTGGTGTTGCCCAATAATTTGATTCCCCCCAGAGTTTTATGTCATCAACAAAATTAAATAAATTAAAAAAATTATTTACTTTCAATAACTTTTCTTTTTCACTCATAGTGCTCGCTTCAGACTGTACCTTAAACCAAGCTCTTGCTCGCATTCCTGCTCGCTCACCATACTTTTTTTCTAAAGTAGAGACGATCTTCGTTTCATCAAGATTTTGCGTTGGCTTTGCATATAAACAGCATATGCTAAGGGCTGACGCAATTAGGCTAAAGCGACAGACTCTCAATAATGAATTTTTATAATCAAGTCTGCCGCTCATAATCTAGCGTATTAGCCCCTATTGTTGCTCATCGACCGAGTAAACTGTCCATCTCATATCCGTTGTGGTGTCATCTCCAGTTACTTCAGCGACCACACGACGATTACGGATTTCTGCTTCTGGTGTCTGTTCTAAGATAATGGGACGGCTAGAACCATACCCAATAGCAGTTAATCTACTTCTATCAATACTAAAACGTTCTGCTAGCACTGCTGTAACCGCATTAGCTCGCTCTTGAGACAGTGCTGTATTACGCTCATCTGTACCTGTACGACTAGTATGGCCTTCTATAGTCACTTTGGTCGTTGGATATTGACGTAAAAAGAGTGCGACCTCTTCAATTTGAGGGTAATACTCTGGCGCAATAAAAGCGGAGTTATTTGGGAATAAGATGCTTATTTCCTTTCGTTCATTGATCGCTTTTACCTGACCACAACCATAGTTATCGACAGCCGCACCTTTAGCGGTATCATTACAACGCTCGCGCGCCTCAATAACACCATCACCATCTTTATCTGATAGATCATAAGCTTGAGTTGTTGTCATTTCTTCAATATTAACTGTATCGCGCATCGAACAGCCAGCTAAAAGAATGATACTTAGACCAAATATAATAGTTTTCATTATTTGACTCCTTCTTCGTAGTTATGCTCTCCACGCCATGCTTCTGGGCGAGTGACCTTGAGTGAGTCTAATAAACGTCCAGTAGAGTTGAGAACCCGATACTTGGCAATGATTTCATCATATTCGGCTTGTAAATAATCTTTACGTGCTTCGAACAGTTCATTTTCGGTATCGAGCAAGTCGAGCAAACTACGTTGGCCTAAGTTAAATTGTTGTGCATAAGCTGATTGAGTGTCCTTTGCAGCCACAACATGATCACGAATATACTGCTTTTGTGGTGTTAGCATTTCAAATGCGTTCCAAGCCAAGTTAACGCCTTCAACTACTTCACGTTGAGCGCGTTGACGGATTTCCTTGGCTTCACCTAACTTATAAGCGGTTTCTTTTTCGCGAGCTAAATCTTTACCGCCAGCGAATAGATTGTATCTTACGCGAACCATGGCAACTAAATCATTGCTGTAACCTCCAACATTCTGACTTGGAATGTTACTCACGCCATCTTCACCACCAATATCATTATTCCAGTTGCCATTTAGTTCTAAAGAAACCTGGGGATAATAGCTAGCTTGGACTGAAGAACGTTCATTCTCTGCTGCACGGATATCATTTGCGGCAGATTTCAGAATGGGATGGTTTTCCTGTGCAGTGGTAATGCCTGAGCCGAGATCCTTAGGTAACATATCGGCATCTGGCACGGGTAATATTAGGTCTGTTGGCGCTGTTTCTACAATTTTAATATACTGTGCTTTAGCATCGAGTAAATTATTGCGAGCAGAAATAACGTTAGCATTGGCACGTGCAAGACGTCCGGTTATTTGAGATAAATCCGCAATAGAACCTAAACCAGAATCAGTACGTTGCTTAATTTGGTCGTATATATCCTTATGGCTATTAAGGTTTTTTTCCGCCAATCTGAGTACTTCATCACTGCGTAGATAGTTGAGGTACACTTTACTGACATCAAGCGCCATGTCTTCTGCTGCTGCAAGTAGTGCCCATTGGTCTGCACTAGCTTCGAAGCTGTAACGATCAACTTCACTGCTGGTATAAAAACCATCAAAAAGCATTTGCTTTAAGCTAACACCAAACTCTCCGCGGTTTAATTCGGCCACGCCATCACTATCGACATCACCTACATTTGGTCGTCTACGGGTCGATACGCCATCAGTCTGTTCATAACCATAACCACCATTGATATCAATAGTCGGCATATAACCTGCTATCGCTTGATTAACTTGCTCTTCTCGCGCTTTAAAGCGATTGAAGGCAACACGTAAATCAGGGTTGGTATCGAGCGTATGTGCCACAGCTTGTTCTAGCGTCTGACTTTGAGCCGATAACGGTAATAGTATAAATGACAGTACAACGGCTATCTTTGAATATTGAAATTGTTGTTTTGCTGGAATCTTCATGACCAACCTCCCGGTTTATAAAAAGCTTAGTGCTCTCTGAGCGCAGTGTCCTTTGCTCTTAAAATTGGATTTAAGATGTACTCAAGTATAGATCTTTGTCCCGTAATCACGTCGACAGAAGTCAACATCCCCGGGATAATTGGCATCTGTGTGCCATCGTTTTTGGTTAAACTGGACTCTACGGTCCTAACTCTGATGAGGTAATAGCTATTACCTTCCTCATCTTGAGATGTATCTGCACTGATATGTTCAACGGTGCCTTTTAGGCCGCCATAACGCGTAAAGTCATAGGCGGTAATCTTAACTACGGCCGGTAAGCCAGGATGTAAGAAGGCAATATCTTTAGGCAAAATTTTGGTTTCAATTAGTAATTGATCTTCTGACGGCACTATCTCAATAATATCGACGCCGGGCTGCACCACACCACCGAGTGTATTGATATGTGTAGTTTTTATAGTGCCATTAACTGGAGAGGTGATAATGGCTTTACTGACTTTATCTTGTGCACCTACCTGCGCCTCATTCATCCTAGAGAGGCGAGTCTGGGTATCATTGAGCTGCGCACGTAGATCGGCAGCATAGATGAATACGGCTTCGCGACGTTTGAGGATGGCTTCATCCATTGCCGCTTTGACCTTAGGGCGAAGTAGACGCATTGAATTGAGTTCGCCTTGTAGGTCGTTAACTGTCCGCTCGAGTTTGAGCAGTTCAACTTCAGGTACAATTCCTTTTTTGGCTAAAGGACGAGTAAGTTCAAGTTCGCGGGAAATCAGTTGCATACTCGTTGTTAAGGTTGTGATTTTCGACGCAAGATCATCAATTTCTTGCTGTCTTTGTTGAATTTGACGCACGAGTATTTCAAGTTGATTACTTAAGTTATCTAAGCGTCCGTTATATTCCTCCTGCTGTCTTTTTACTAAAGCTGGCTCAACATCAATGATATTATCAGGAAATATAAGCGCTTTTTTTGTGATAAGCACTTGTTCACGCCAATCAGCAGTCATGTCAGATATTAGAATGCTGTCAAGCTCGGTACGCATCCGAATCACATTGGTTTGTAAGCCAAAAACCTCTTGCTCTTGCTGCGCAAAGTCTGAGCGAAAACGTGTGTCATCAATACGGACTAAAGGTTGCCCTTTAGTCACAATCTCTCCTTCTCGAACGTAGAGCTCTTGCATTATGCCGCCATCGAGGCTTTGAATGACTTGCACTTGTGATGAAGGGATGACTTTCCCCGTGCCCGTGGTGACTTTATCTAGTTGCGCAAACCCAGCCCAGAGTAAAAAACATACCACCATGGCAGCAAGTGCCCAAATAATTAATCTGTGACCGCTAGGCGCGTCGGTCATCATGGCGCCATAGACGTCATCAACCATGTCTAAATCGTTTGCTGTTAAATTTTTACTCATCTTTTAGCCTCACCATTCACAAGGCCAAAATTGAGTTTTTCTAACACTTCAGCTTTGGGTCCGTCGGCAACCACATGACCCCGTTCGAGTACGATAATGCGGTCAACAAGCTGTAATAGGTGCATTTTATGGGTAATAAGAATTAAGGTTCTATCTTTACTGACATTTTGCATTGAACGAATAAACTGCTGCTCCGCTCTTGCATCTAAACTAGCAGTGGGTTCATCCATCAGTAGTACTGGAGGATCATTGAGTGTGGCACGTGCAAGGGCAACGGTTTGCCTTTGACCACGACTGAGTGACATGCCGCCTTCGCCAACCTGTTGATCTAAACCTTCGGCTTCGAGATTGGTGAATTGACTGACACCAGACAGTTGCACAGCACGAATTAGCTGATGTTCAGTGACTTGGCGTGTACCAAATAAAATATTATCGCGAATTGTGCCGTGGAATAAGGTGACATCTTGTGGTAAATAGCCAAAGTTACGACGTAAATCACTCGGGTGGATTTGCGCCGAATCTAAACCGTCGTAGCGCAAACTGCCGTTTGTTGGTTGGAATAGCCCGACAAGTAGTTTTGCTAATGTGCTTTTTCCTGAACCATTACGGCCGATAATCGCAACACGTTCACCTGGATTAATCGTCAATGACATAGGATGTAACACGGGTTTTTCGGAGCCAGGATAGCTAAATCCGACATGATCAGCATTAATCTTACCAAGTAACCTCAACTTGCTGACTAAGTGTCCTTTGTTTTCAAACTCATCCTCCTGAGTCATTATTTCATTCAGTTGGCGCAATGCACTAGCGGTATGGTTCGCTCTTGTCATTAATCCTGCAAGTTGTGCCATGGGGGAGATCGCTCGACTCGACAACATGACCGCAGCAATAATACCGCCCATAGATATCGCATTATCCGCTACGCGATACACACCTAAAATCACCACGCACACAACCGTAAATTGCACGGTAAAGTTAGCTACATTCGATACTGCGTTAGAGAGTTTTTTTGACCTTAATTGCCAGTTAGCACTATGGCCAATCATTTGTTGCCAGCTTTTTTGTACTATGCCTTCAGCGCCATTAGCCTTAATTGACTCTAATGCAGATAAACTTTCAATTAAATGGCCATGTTTTAAGCTAGAGAATTTATTACCTTCTTCAATGGCCGCTTTGAGCTTAGGTTGAATAAACAGTGTAAAAGCAATAATGATCATGCCACCAATTACGGGTACAACAGCGAGATCTCCAGCAACAATATAGATAATGATGACGAAAAATAGTGCAAAGGGGAGATCGACTAAGGTTGTGATCGTCGCCGAGGTTAAAATTTCACGGATGTTATCGAATTCGCCTAATTGTTTTGCCATACCGCCAATACTGGGGGAGCGTTTTTCTAAGGGGATACCAATCGCTTTTGCGAAGAGGCGAGAAGATACTATGATGTCTACTTTTTTACCTGCTACATCAATCAGGTAGCTTCTGAGCTGCCGCATGACAAGATCAAACAGATAAGCAATAGAAGCGCCAATCGCTAACACCCACAGGGATTCAAAGGCAAGATTGGGCACGACTTTGTCATACACATTCATGATAAATAAAGGTGAAACTAAGGCGAACAAATTCACTAATACAGAAGCGATTAATGCATCGCGATAAATGGGTGCAGAATCTTTTAAGGTTTGGACTAGCCAGTGGGTTTTATTATCGTGTAGATAAACATCAAAGCCCATGTCACCACGGTATTCTTGTTTAACTAAGAATAAATATCCTACATATAAGGCTTCGAGCGACTCAATTGTCAGCGTCTCTTCACCACCTGTCTCAGGTAATTGAATAATCGCTTTATCGGACTCAACATCGAGTTCACGCAATATGCAGGCTTTCTTGTCTTTTAATAACAAAATGCAAGGAAGCAATATGGGTGATACTTCGTTTAAGCCTTTTCGGGATAACTTCGCCGCTAGGCCAGCCCTCGACGCGGCCTGAGGTAATAAATCGGGTGTTAATACCGCACCTGACAAAGGTAAACCTGCCGCAAGCGAGTCGCTTGAGCACGGGTTGCCAAAATGCTCAGTGAGTAACACTAAACAATCCAGCAGCGGATCCACTAAGACTCTTTGCGAGGCCGAAATGGTCCATTGGTCAATTTTTTCAGAAGCTGCAGCTGACACCTAATTACTTATCCTTTGGATTTTTATATGGTTATGGCAAGTATCGGTCATGATGGCCTATATTTCTATAGGCCATCTGAACTGATTTTATTTAAGGAATAATATTATGGTGTGGATTAGTATCCAGTGGCGCGATTCCTTGTGCAGGTTCTGGTGTGACAGGCTGAGAGTCAATGATTAGCGGACCATTATTATTACTACCCAGTAAGCCATTAATTATACCAGCATCGTTAGTGCTGCCATATTCGTCGAACAAATTAACACCATCAAGGATGATATGTTGTTCAAAGACACCGTCTTGATTGGCATCAATATCGATCACTGTAGAGCCACTACTGTTAAGGCTGAAATTCAAATAGCTGTCTAGCGTGTTGGTATTTTCACCTTGAAGTAGATCGCGTAAATCCAATTTATCTTCATGGATATTAAAGTCAGTGATATGGTCTGTTCCTGACTCGCCAGCCTGCCAGACGAAAGTATCAGTACCAGTCCCACCCGTTAGTTTATCGTTTCCTAGGCCACCAATAATAGTATCGTTACCAGCACCACCAAATATAAGATCATTACCATTACCGCCGTAAAGCTGATCATTCCCACCTTGCCCATAAAGTATGTCATTACCTTGTCCGCCGATAAGAACATCTGCCTTATCGCTGGCACCAGATTGGTCAAAATCAGATGCATGCTCAGTAATATATCTATGTACTTGGGCATCGGTTACTGCAGCTACCCCTAGCTGATCAGCAACATAATCTTTGATGGCAACATAACCTTGGCCACTGATACCGTTAAAGTTGATGGCATCACCAAAGAGTATATCGTCGCCGTTACCACCGTTGATGGTATCAGATCCTGGCAGTTGGGTAATTGGAGTACCAATGATCGCATCAGCTAAATCCTCAGCGTTGACACCCGTTTGGATATGTCCGTCCGAATCGTAAGGAAGTAAGTCACTATTGTTTAAGCTTGAACCCATTCCGATTGCAGCTACTGTGACGCCAAGGGCTGATAAGAATGCGAAACCACTTTGAGATTGGCTATCAATGCTACCACTATTGTTTCCTAGACTTGAGTATTCATAGGTACCAGTACCATTAGGGCGCATATAACCAATCAGGCTAGATTTTCCTTGCGTATCTATTTTAAACACTTCACCAGCTGCATTAATAATCGTGTAGTTATTAGACTTATATACTTGTCCTGGTATATAACCATTTTGTAATAGAGTATTGAGATAAACATCTTTAGAGTTATTAATCCAATCATCTATCAATGGATTTGATCCCTCATTCGTATTGTATCTATTTGCTTGTCCATCAGTAATGAAGTAAGCCAGGTTCGTTGCTCCCGCATTTCCTGTTGCATCTGCACTATTAAACCAATTTGCCGTAGTTTTAAATACGTCTTCATAGTTAGTGTTACCACCTGAAACCATGCTTTGTAATATAGTTTGCAGTTGGGACAGAGCATTTGGCGAACTTAAGTCTACGCTAATACTCTTGTTGCCATGGGAGTCAAAGTCGACAAGGAATAATTTTACAACCCCAGCACCATTTGAACCTGCGCTGGCTTTAAGTGTTTCAAATACCTGCGCTAATTGATCAGTCATAGTACTCAACGTGGCGCTATTTATACTGCCAGAACTATCAACCATAAAGGCGATATTGTAGTTTTGACCTGGCAAAATAACGCTACCGTCTAAATCGCCGACCACAATGTTGTGCTCATTACCAAAGTTAAGATTTTGATCGCCAGGCTCTCCTTCATGACCACTGAAGTAGCTAAGAATGACGCTATCTGCATCTGTTGCAGTATTGGTCAGGTCTGTACCTGACTCTCTTGATACTGCTTCGACAACGAGGTTGACTTGACCTGCATATTCACCAGGAACCCTTAATGTTAATCCTGTCAGATTGACATCTAAGGATGCACTGTTCCATACGCTGCCATGATTTAGAAGAATATTACCGTCTGCATCTGCAGTCCCCATCAATGTACCGTTACTGCTGTAGAGTAAGGTGCCTTCGGGTAAACCACTGAGCTGAATGCTATCGATGCTTTCGCTACCGTCTCGATCTGTAAGTGACACATTAATTTCGATTGGATAGTCTACTGCTGTAGGCTGTTCTAATGTGAGTTCACCTGTGATTTGATTGATCGCGTATATGCCATCCTTGAATTGCACATACTCAACATCATGCAGGGCCTTAGTAACACCGATGCCATTTTCAGTTACAAAGAAGTTGAACCAACGATCATTGCTAGAGTAGCCTGTGCCTTTCTCTATTATGTAGTCGGCTCGGTTGCCAAGAAGTACGGCGATATCTGTTCCTGCACCACCGTAGAGCCCGTCATTACCTAGACCAGCAACAAGAACATCATTTCCTGTTCCGCCATAGAGAGAGTCACCTTGAACGGCATCACTGCCGACGAGTATGTCATCACCATCCATACCGTAGAGTAGATCACCGCCGCCATTTGCGCTGACAAGATGATCGTTACCCCCAGTACCGAGCAACTGATCTTGTCCGGAAGTATTATCAATAGTACGCGTACCAGTATTAAATGGTGCGGTAGTAAAATCGCCCGTACGGAATTGTTCGGTAGTGATTCCTGAAGTCTTAAAGTTACTGTATAGCGGTATGCCATTATCAGTCAGAATAACGTTAACGACAGGCTTATCTGCTATAGGTAAAACAGTGATATCAAGTGCTGCAGTGGAACCTGTATTTGTGGTGTAAGTGACACTTGGCATACCACCGGCCCAGTTTTCATTTGGTATAAACTGAAATTCACCATTGGCTTGCATTAATAAGCTACCAACCGCCAGTGTCGCAGTTTGGCCAGCGTTAAAACTGGTTTGTATACCGTTGACTCTGAAGCTAGTGATATTCAGATTGCCGACTTGATCATTAGTAAGAACATTACCCGTTAGTCGCTGATCTTCGTCGATGGTATAGCGATCGTCAGTCGCATCAATAACAGTAGCATTATCCGTGCCTTCAGCCGATTCATTATTAGAGTTATCAATTTGAGTCGCGATGACAGAGATTGCTTGGCCAGCAGAAGGAGCTGATTCAGTCCAAGTAATAACACCATTTGTATAGGTGTAACCTGTTGCTAGAGCACCATTACTAAATTTCAGCACGCCATTGTCAAGAATGAGGTCTACTGTACTGCTATTACCTGCATTATCGATTTCTAGATGTACGCTGCCGCCAGTATTAAAGTCACTAGCATTAATTTTGACCTGTATTTGAACGCCATTACTACCTATCTCAGTACTCGTCAAATACGCGTCATCATTTACATCATCGATGATGCGTACTTCAGGTGCAGAAGGTGGCGTTGTATCAACATAAAATTGTGGAATAACAGAGAAAGTACCATCTGTATGATCGCCATCCCCATCTGTTGCTCTTACGTTAAAGTCAATATTGCCATCGCTTGGTTGTAGCATCTCTTGGTATTGATGGAAGTCCCATTGACCCGTTCCTGGGGTGAATTCTAGTTTGAATACCAAGTGGCCAGCTGCATCTACCCCTATTAAGGTATTGGCAGTTTGGCTTATAGTGATTGCACTACCTGTTGCCGTGAATAAATTGGTTTCATTACTACCTTGTAAGGTGAGTGAACCTTTACCATCTGCGCCCCAATCAGGACTTACAGTTCCTGAGGCAAAGGCGATTGCTGGTGGGGTTGCTGTGCCTAAAAACTCAATAGCTGTAACTGTGAAATCACTATTATCGTTACTATTTTTACCCTGACCATTATCAGTGGCCTTGATTATCATAGTGTCAAAGCCGCCTTGCAAGGCTTCGAAATTAGCAGCATAGTTACCGCTATCAGCATCCGAGCTAAATGTTTGAGTTGCCACTAAATGACCGTCTCGCCAAAATTCGACAACGCCGACCTCTAGCTCGCCACCAAACATTTTGGCAAATTGAATATTCACGCCGTAGGCAATAGTCCCTGGATCTAGGGTAATGATGATTTCCTCTGATGCAGAACTGCCATCGGCAAATTTACGGAAATCGACCTCATTCTCTAGATTATGGTAAGGAGCGCCAACACTACTAACGCCTATTCCACTCTCGCTACCAAAAATAGCTGCGCCAATTAAATTTGAGTTGGTTGATGAAGTGAATCCTCTTGCACTGATTGTAAACCCATTGAAATCTAATGAATTATTGTTGCCGCTGTAACCTGTGAGTGAGAATGAACCCACCAATGAATCAGGAATACTTGTCGTTGTGGTTTGCACTGCTGCAATTGGTGATATGACTGGCGCATCATCTTCAATGGTGACATTGAAACTTCCAGTTGATGTTCCACCATGACCATCATCAACATTGATACCGATATTGACTGACAAGGTGTCTTCAGTCTCAGTATCTGGATGATCGACGGGACCTTTAAGCGTGACATCATAGGTCCAATTTCCTGAACTACCATTAACCGGTGGCGTCAGTGTTGCAGTCATAATTTCGGTATATGAAGCCTCACCTGCAGTACCAATATAACCCGTTAAAGTTTGCGTGACAGGGTCCCAACTCCATTGAATTGCTTGGCCACCAGAGAATAATCCTGATGGGCCAGAAAGTGAAACGGTCAGATTATCATTATTACTATCTTGTATGCTTACTGTCCCAGAGGCGTCAGGACTATTAGTCGAATCGGTATCTCCAGTGCTATCAGGTAGACCTAGGGGCAAACCTTCCTCTGAAACAATTACGTTATTAAGTACGTTAATCGTTGGTACTGAATTGACCGTTGCAGTATCTGAGCCCTGACTTGAAGTGTTGCCCGCCGCATCCGTTTGGGTCGCATAGATTGTAATATCTTGACCTGCTTCAGGGGTTGACTCTGTCCAGCTAATGATACCATTACTGTAGCTGAAGTTTGTTGCGGGAGTGCCATCAGCAAATTGTAGTTCGATAACCCCGTTACCAACATCGACTATTTTAAGCTCAATTGAGGTTATGACTGCACTGTTATTGATCGTTAAATTAACATGCCCTCCAGCTAAAAAGTCAGTGGCATCAATATTAACTTCGATCTGAACACCAGCACCATTATTACTAATCTCAGATTGAGTAAGTACACCATCACCAGGTATACCGTCATCAACGATTAATACTGTTGGAGGATTAGGGGCGGTGGTATCAATCGTGACACTGTCGTGGGCGGAATAGCTGTTGCCCGCAGGGTCGGTGACAGTGGCCGTTAGGGTTAGGGTAGCTCCGTCTGCTGGAGCATTCACTGCCAGCGCCAGACCGCTGTCGAGCATGGCTTGGGTGACAGGGCCGTTAAACAGCTCGCTCCCGTCTTGATCGACAATCACTAAGGTATCGCCCAGGGCAGTGCCGGCGCCGAGGGTAACGACGTAGTTTACTTGCCCGTCGAGCTCAGCACTACTGAGCAGGCCGTCATTGTTGGTGTCTTCGGTGATGCTGATGCTGACCGCTGGGGCGGTAGTATCAATCACCACGTCCTGGGTGACGGTTTTGCTGTTGCCGGCTAGGTCGGTGACCGTGGCGCTGACAGGGTAAGTGCCATCGGCCAAGGTGGTGCCGGTTAAGTCGATGCTCCAGTTACCGCTGGCATCAATCACCAAGCCGTTGGCGGTGGTGTAGATCACGCCATTGATGGTGACGGCCAAGGTGCTGTTGTCACCCAAATCGACCGTGCCGTTGAACACTAAGGTGTTGTCGTTGGTGATGAAGTCGCTGCCCGAGGCGCCGGTGTCATCGGTAATGCTGGTGATCGCCACGGTGTTGCCGTCGCCATCTTGGTCAATCTTGGTATC
>NZ_FTNN01000005.1:246291-270903 GCF_900156405.1 Shewanella morhuae | reverse complement strand
AATCGGACGCGGGATGGAGCAGTATGGTAGCTCGTCGGGCTCATAACCCGAAGGTCGTCGGTTCAAATCCGGCTCCCGCAACCAATTCTCTTTATAGAAGAGTCAATCAACCAGCATAAGCTGGTTTTTTTGCACCTAAAATCCGTAGGGAATGCAGATTAGCGCAATATGCTAGATCATCGGGCTCAACGCTTTATTATTTGGCTCCGTGATGCCGCGATTAGCAATATACATAACGCTTCAATACAAGCCCCATTGCGCTCACCTTCCACCAGCTAATATCTGCAAACAGAGCAGCCGCCTATTGAAGTAGAGGTGTTTTTTGGATATCAAACTGACTATGAAACCAATTTTAGGCAACAGCATTAAATTAAATTAAATTGAGAGCCAAACCTTTCGACCAATATCGCTACGTTTATGTTGAAACATCAAGCAAATAAAAACCCGCTCAAGATTAGATCTTGGCGGGCTTAGACGATCAGCATTATCACTACCATTGAATTAGCCGCTTTAATCATTTTACTTTAACGATATCAAGTGACTATAGTTATTTAATGGTTAGAGCGGCAGTCGTCCATTAAATGACAGTGCTAACGTAGTACTATCCACATATTCAAGCTCACCCCCCACAGGGACGCCGTGAGCAATGCGACTAATTATAACCTTGTGGCGTCTAGCCATGTCAGCAATAAAATGCGCTGTTGCCTCACCTTCTACTGTCGGATTGGTCGCCAAAATCAGTTCAGCCACATCGCCCGAGGCCAAATGGCGCTCCAGCAAGGCTAGACCTAACTCTTCTGGCCCTACACCATCGAGGGGTGATAAATGACCTAAAAGCACAAAGTAGCGACCGGTGAAATGTCCACCCGCCTCAATGACTAACACGTCGGCTGGTGTTTCTACCACACAAATAGTGGCGGATATTCCGCGTTTATGGCTAGCACAAATTGGACAGAGGGTTTCTTCAGTGTAGGTTCGGCAAGACTGACAATGGCCAACGTCACTCATTGCGCTGGACAGTGCACTGGCTAATTTAAGCCCTGCTTTTCGGTCACGCTCGAGCAATTGAAACGCCATACGTTGCGCCGATTTAGGCCTAACCCCAGGTAAACAACGCAGCGACTGAATTAACTCATCTAACAGTGGACTAAATTTCATCGGCTATCTCAATTAAAATGGCATTTTCATGCCTGGTGGTAATTGCATACCGCCAGTAACTTCGGCCATTTTAGTTTTTTGGTTTTCTTCGATTCGACGGGCAGCATCATTGCAAGCCGCGGCAATCAAATCTTCCAGCATTTCTTTGTCGTCTTCCATTAGGCTTGGGTCAATTTCAACTTTACGCACGTTATGTGCGCCAGTCATGGTCACTTTAACCAAACCCGCACCTGATTCACCCACCATTTCCATACGAGCAATTTCTTCCTGCACTTTGGCCATTTTTTCTTGCATCATCTGGGCCTGTTTCATCAGATTACCCATACCGCCTTTTCCAAACATAGTCTTTTCTCTTCTATTAGGGTTAGTCGCAAGCATTAACGCGGCTAATCTTACTTAAATAAATGGGATTGGCAATCAATGCCGTTACCTTGTTAATAAACTTATGATCTCGGTGCTGAGTTTCTCAGCAGCCTGACTACAAACTTGCACGTTTAGCTCAAATTTAAACCACTGCGTTACACGTTATCGCGTTATAGGCCTAGTCGATAACCGTTAACTCGCGACTTCAGTTAACTCAGGTAGTGCTTGTATTTGTTGACTGCGTAAATTCAAAAACTCTGGCGGATACACCAAACTATCAGCATCAAGTTCGGCGCCCATACGTTGAATTAACCATTGCACATTGTCATCATGGAGCAATGATTGATGCGCCTGTTGCAGCAACTCTTGATGGAAACGCTTACGTAACTCCAAGGGCGTTTCCCGCTGCGCATCGATTCCTATGACCACTTGCACCCGTCTTGGGTTCCCGAGCACTGCACTTAATGCCTGCTCAAGCTGCACGATGGCACCATCGGCAGCAAGATGCTTCTGGTTCGGTTTAAGCAGTAGTAGTAAAGGATCGCTCTGTACTTGGTAAACAGAATTAACTGCAAGTTGCCGCACTCGCCCGCCGATATCTAGACTCGCCATAAGCTTGTACCAATGTAAATCTAATGGATGACCACTTATCGGCGAAGTCGTATTGAGCGCACCTTCCACTGCATGCGAGGTATGAGCAAGAGTAGCCGTGCTCATCGGTGTTACCGCAGGGACTGGAGCTTGCGATTCACCTTGATGCTTTTTTGTTTGAGTTTGAGCCTGAAGCATTGCTGACGTTGGAGTCGTATCTAAAGACGTTTGAGCACAATCAGTCTGAACACTATTCATAGCAGCGCTATTAATATCGACACTGTTAATATCAACAGTCTTCGTGTCAGCACTGTCAACATGAATGCTATCAACTTGAGTCGTTAGATTATCAGTTTCTGGCGCGGCTTCCCAAGGTGGACGATCATAGCCTGCGGTAGCTTTGACTGGTTCTGCAGCGACTAATCCAGATGAGCTTGCCATCGAAGGTGCAGCTTGATGCTCAGCGATAGGTTTAAGATCTAAGTCAAACTCATCATCAAAATCAAGGGAGTGAGCAAGGTCCACACCGGCATTTAAACCAAGAGCTAAATCAGGTGTTAAAGCAGTTTCCAAATCAATTGCCGGAGTAACAGATAACGTTGTACTCGCACGACTAACCCCAAGCTTAGGCAAAGTCATCGTCGTCTTACTGTTTGGTGCCTTTAGTTTTGAGTCCAGTGGCGACTTTTTTTCATCACCGTCCTTAGCACTTAACGCATCAAGATCCGATAACAGTGAATCCCGCGCCGCTAATACTGCCGAGAGAATATCATCATCCGCTAATGGTACGCTGGCTGGTATTTCTGTCAAAGTAGATTCTTGAGCTACTGCTGCTAACTGATGGTCAACTGAACCTTGTACGCCTACCGCGGTTTGGATATAAGCCGTGTTTTGAACACTTTCTGCGTGTTGAACTTCATCATGCTCAGCTTGAGGGGCAAAACTATGATTAAAGTCATCGTCATTATAAGAGCCGGATGAGAATCCAGCATAAGCATCTTGATAAGAATCGAGCGGCGCCGATTCTTGAGCATAATCCATTATTAGTGAAGATGAATGCTCAGTACCATTATCCTCAATACCAGCGGCAGAGATTGTGGTTGAAACAGAAAGTTCGTGGGCTGGTGCAGAAGCGCTTAGCGCTGACGATAATGCCTGAGGCTCTGCCTTTATATTGGCGCCGTCAACATTAAAGCCCTGGCTTTGAGCCTGACTTAAAATAACTGCCTGCTCGGCTATTAATGCCGCATCCGCCTCAATCTCTGCTGACTCCAACTCGTTATTGGCATCATCGATTACCATTTCCTGAGCACTTCTTACCGCATCAGCGCCCTTAGGTGTTACAGCGAGGGGACTTTCAGCTGAAGCGATTTCAAGCGAAGTTTCAGCCTGAAGGCTCGCTGCGGCTTGCTCAATTAACGCTGTTTTTTTTTCAGCCGTTGGTTGCTCTTGCGCTACCGTTTGCGGCGTATTTGATGTCTGCCTTTCGGGTAAAATGACCTCTGCAACAACATCAGGCTGCCAACGTTTAACCGGTTTTTCTGGTACAAAAGCAACAGCACGTAATAGCGCCATCTCAAGCCCTGATTTAGGATCAGGGGCATGGGGCAAATCTTTACGACCCGTTAATAAAATTTGATAATAAAGCTGTACTTGCTCTGGCGTCAGCTGCTCAGCAAAAGCACTAATTTGCGTGCTGTACAAGGATTGCTGCGCGCAAGCAGGGGCAAACTGAGTCAAGGTAATTTGATGTAATAGCTCAAGTAAACTACGCAATACTTCTTGGGCATCGGCGCCGTACGCAAGCACTTGGGCACAGGTATGCATTAACGCGCCAATATCTGCATCGGTTAAAGCTTTAAGTAAGGCAACCACATGTTGTTCATCAATACTGCCCAGCATTGTTTGCACTTGAGTGAGCATTACATTACCGCCACCAAAGGCGATAGCTTGATCAGTCAGGCTCAGGGCATCACGCATACTGCCATTGGCGGCTTTAGCGAGTAAAGTTAATGCCTCAAACTCAAAGGGAAACTGCTCTTGGGTCAAGATATGGTTGAGCTGAGTAGCAATCTCGGTTTGAGTCAGGCTTTTTAAATTAAATTGTAAACAACGAGATAACACAGTTACGGGCAGTTTTTGCGGTTCGGTGGTCGCCAAAAGAAATTTAACATGTTCAGGAGGTTCTTCTAAGGTTTTAAGCAGTGCATTAAAGCTGCTGCGTGACAGCATGTGCACTTCGTCGATAAGATAAACCTTAAAACGGCCACGAGTCGGACGATACTGCACATTGTCTAGCAGCTCACGGGTATCATCGACCTTAGTGCGAGACGCGGCATCAACTTCAATCAAATCAACAAAACGGCCTTGGGCGATTTCCACGCAGCTGCCGCAAACGCCACAGGGAGTCGCTGTCACGCCTTGTTCGCAATTTAAGCCTTTGGCAAAGAGTCGCGCTAAGCTGGTTTTACCGACCCCACGCGTTCCCGTAAACAGGTAAGCATGATGTAAGCGCTGCTGGCTTAATGCATTGGTTAAAGCTTGTAAAACATGGCTTTGGCCAACCATTTGATCAAATGTGGCAGGGCGCCATTTTCTGGCTAACACCTGATATGACATGGGACTCCCCAGAGTATGTGATACAAAAGCGGGAGCATGCGCCCCAAGAACGTTGAAAGATAACATGTCATGATTTTACATGCTATCAAACTATCCTAAGGCGCCTTTAGCTGCAGATTTATTCGCCTTCAAACTCGCAAAGTTTAACCAACTCAAGCCCTAATGCGGTTAAACGGGCTTCACCACCTAAATCAGGTAACGAGATCACAAAAGCGGCATGTTTTACTTCGCCGCCCAATTGGCGAATGAGTTTCACTGTCGCCTCGATAGTACCGCCAGTCGCAAGTAAATCGTCAACCACCAGCACTTTATCATTGGCATTAATCGCATCGGTATGAATTTCTAGGCAATCATGACCATATTCCAACTCATAGCTTTGGCTAATAGTTGCGCGTGGTAGTTTGCCAGGCTTACGCACAGGCACAAAACCCACAGCCAGTTCTAACGCTAGCGGCGCGCCAAATAAGAAACCACGAGCTTCTGTACCAACAATTTTGGTAAAACCTTGGCCGCGATAATGTTCAGCCAGCAAGTCGATGGTCGCTTTATAGGCTGCTGGATTTTCAAGCAAACTGGTGACATCTCGAAATAAAATCCCTTCCTTAGGATAATTAGGAATTGTTTTAATGCTTTGTTTTATCAAGGATAAGGTTTCTGTATTCATAGCCATCATAGTTACTTAATAAGTTACTTAATTAATTCACCAACCCTGAGGTTGCGGTATAAAACAAAACGTCCACACTAGGTGGACGTTTTGTCGAAAGTCGGACAAAGTTTATGCCGCTTTAGTTTTAGTTGCAACAATCAAGACGCACTCATGGTAGATGAATCTACTATTTGTGTTTTAGATCAACCCCCAATAGGCATTGTAGTTCAACCCAACCTTAAGAATATTGCTTAACAAAAACTCGACCGAGGCGCCAATCTCATCACTCTATTTCGGGAATTGTTTTAAGATACCAGAGTAAAATCAATGCCATCACTATTAGTACGCCTTTCACCCATAAAATAGGAACTACGATAATACTAAAGCTAAAGCTGAGAATACTCACTAACATCGCTTTACGTTTTAAGCTTTTACGCATCGCGCCTTGTTGTTGCCACTGAGTTAACGTATCGGCAAACCAAGGATGTGTCATCAGCCACAAGTGCAAACGTTCACTCGAGCGAGCAAAGCAAAAAGCGGCAAGCAGAATAAAAGGTACTGTGGGTAGCAAAGGCAGCACAATGCCAAGTAAACCAAGCACTAATGCAATTAATCCTAATAGTAAAAATAACCCGCGTTTTATAACCATAATATAAAAAATGCCATTAAAAAATAAAGCCACTCGATAGAGTGGCTAATACTATACAAATTTAGCATTAATGCTGGCTTAAACTAAACCAAAATGCTTTAACCACATCAAACTCGCTGGTAGCGTGGGTAGCAACAATACTAAAATAAAACCAGCAAAGTGCATAAAGTTAAATGGGTCTTTAAATGGCTCGCTACTCATTACAGCTCCTCGAGTATGGGTATAAAAGTATAAACGTCGCAGGAATGATACGGTGATTAAGATCACAGAACTATGGATATTGTAGCGGTTTGTCAAATTAATGAAAACCCTTAAATAGTAGGGTTATTACATTTTCTCGCTAACGGATCTAATTTTATGATCGACGGCCTAGCACAATGCCCTTGCTCACTAATTGCTCGAGTAATTGTATACAACCTTGCTCAATCATCTGAGGTTCCATTTGAGGGTAAATATTGGTTAACCAATTGATTATCTGTATCAGTGTCACATTGCTTTGTGAGGTTAACAATGCCATTACCTGTGCACTTAAAGGGGCTAACTGTAAAAAACAAACTTCTGCGTCAGCATCTTGATAGAGACAAAAAAATACTGGAGTATCCAGACGCCGCTGTGGGCGATAATCCTGACGAATATGTTGTACTTCAAAATGATACTGCGCCACCCTCGCCGTCTGCGACAGACATAATGTATGCAACGAAAGTTGCTCAGGGCTCAGTAGATACTCATCATCACGGCTTTGCGCCACTGCAACCACTAACTCAAGCCATTCGTAGTGAGCTAATTCAAGCATAAAAACCGGATCATTATCTGTAAGCTGGTATTGCTGCTGTAAGAAATGTAAAAACTCCCCCGCTATATCAATAAAAATCGGCGATTTGCAATCATGCTGACTAAAAAATCTCTGCACTAATGCCTGCCAATCCTCATCCGAGTACAAACTTTTCAGCACAGGAAAGCCATTCGATACAAAGCCCGTGACATTATTAAAAAATAACTCACGATAAACCTGCATATGCCGCACATCGGTATTTACGGGTAATGGCAACGAAGGATCGCGGATATAATCAATAAAGGATTGCTGCACGAGTTTAAAATCCATCAGGCAATCCTCTTAACTGCATGACGGCTATTCTGGGCATTATAGCTAAGCGCCGCAGTGTGATAATTACGGATTTGCTCTATCTCTAGCATGAGTTCTGCGGTTGTCGGTAAATTAAAATCACGCTCAAGCAAAGTCGATTTTATCCCATGCAAGGCATAGCAGCGTTGCAGTAATGCCCATACCGGATCGTTAATGGCTGCGCCGTGGGTATCAATAAGTAAATCTTCTGCTTGTTTATAGTGTCCAGCAATGTGCAAATACGCGATACGCTCCGTTGGCATTGCTTTTAAAAAGGCCTCTGCATCATATTGATGATTAACCGAATTCACATAGATGTTATTAACATCTAATAGCAGTTTGCAATCGGCCTCTTGCACCACGGCATTGACAAATTCCAGCTCACTCATTTGTGCACCAGGAGCGGCATAAAAAGATACGTTTTCTAAGATTAGCGGCCGCTCAATAATGTCTTCCACTTGCTTGACCCGCGCCGCTACATGTTTCACCGCAGCGTCAGTAAAAGGAATAGGCATAAGATCGTATAAATGACCTTGGCCTGAGCAATAACTTAAATGTTCGGAATAGATTTGGATTTGGTGTAAGTCCATAAACGTTTTGATGTTTTTTATAAACGTCACATCTAGGGGCTCAGGGCCACCGATAGATAAACTCAAACCGTGGCAATAAAAAGTATGTTGCTCAGTCAGTTCACGAAATTGACGGCCAAACTTACCGCCTAAGGTCATCCAATTTTCGGGGGCGACTTCAAAAAAATCAATAGTGTCTGGAACCTGTGCACAAAACTCACTGAGCATTTCTCGCCTTAACCCCAGCCCGACCTGCGCCGCATCTTTCTGCTTATTCATAACACTTCACCAACGCGAATATTTTCAACTGAGATAAAAAACAGGCCAGCATAGGCTGACCTGAACACACTCCATAAGCCCGATAATAAAGGGGGTAATACCAGCAGGCGTTATTGCACTTCTTTTTTAACGGCCTCGACTTTAGCATCAACTTTCTCGGTGGTTTTCTTCATATCAGCGCCGCATTTGGCTTCACCACATTTACCTTCTTTCGCTTTTTCAGCCGCGGCTTTCTTCACATCGGCGCCGCATTTGGCTTCACCACATTTGCCTTCTTTTGCTTTTTCAGCCGCGGCTTTCTTCATATCTGCGCCACATTTAGCCTCACCACACTTACCTTCTGAGCCGACGATTTGATAACCTGTGTCCATTGCTTCAAAACCAAATGGGTTCGTTTGTGCATTAACAACAAATGCTGAACTCATCACCACTGAACCTAACGCGACTGCCACTGCTGTTTTTTTAACTGAATTCATAACGTAATCCCTTCTTGTTTATTGAGTAATATTAACCAACAACAGAGTAAATCGCTGGCCTACAACAAAAGACCTGCCCTGTTTCAACTTTGTTACAAAAAATATCACTAAATCACAGAAATGGCCAAAATATTCTGTTAGGACGATTATTTTGGCGTAAAGATTATCGTTTAGTCCGCCTATTTATCCCCATTAACTAGGCCACTTTGTAACTTAGGGCTGATAAGGTAGAATGCACGCCCTTTGCAAATAAATATGGATTTACTGCAGTGCGCGTGATTTTGGCTCCTATGGAAGGCGTAGTAGACGCTTTGATGCGCGACATCTTATCGACCATCAATCCCTACGATTTACTCGTCACTGAATTTGTGCGTGTGGTAGACCAACTGTTACCAGATAAAGTTTTTTTAAAGCTGTGTCCTGAGTTACTCAATAACGGTAATACCCCTTCAGGTACGCCAGTGCGAGTGCAGTTACTCGGCCAAGAACCCCAATGCATGGGCGAAAATGCTCTACGCGCGATTGAGCTCGGCTCACACGGTGTCGATGCCAACTTTGGCTGCCCAGCAAAAATCGTTAACCGCAGTAAAGGTGGCGCCGTATTACTGCAATATCCAGAAAGTGTGCACGATATTGTTAAAGCTATGCGTCAAGCTGTCCCAAAAGAACACGCTGTGACCGCAAAAATTCGCTTAGGTTATGAAGATAAATCACTGTTCATGGAAAATGCCATAGCCGTGTATGAAGCAGGGGCAACTGAACTTGCCATCCATGCGCGCAGCAAAGTCGACGGTTACAAGCCGCCAGCCTACTGGGAATACATTACAGAAGTACGCAAGCGTTTGCCTATTCCAGTGATTGCTAACGGTGAAATTTGGAACCGCGACGATGCAAAGCGTTGCATCGAAGTCACAGGCTGCGACAGTATAATGATCGGCCGCGGGGCAATTTCATTACCCAATTTAGCCGATACCATCAAAACAGGCGCAACTCCTTATACGTGGGAACAAACCTTAGCGTTAATGCTCAGTTACACCCAAAGGGAATTAAATGGTCGTAAAAGCGACTATTACCCAGCCCGGATCAAGCAATGGTTTACCTATCTTAATCGTCAATATCCCGCGGCCGATATCTTATTTAGAGAGCTACGAGTTTTTAAAACCACAGAGGAAATCGTTGCTGTATTAGAGGCGGCACAGCGTAATTTAGATGACTAGCTATCAAAATTTATAATCAAATATCAATACGCAATTCTGTATATCTACGATGACAGGACTTTTTATCAAAGATATGATCCGGTAAAGAGAAGCGATTTTAAAAACGCTATAAAAAATGAAAATGTGGCCGATACTTGATCTTCATCATAGTTGTTGATAATGGAACAATTAGACTGAATGCTTAGAGTCAAATGAACATAGGCGATTTTACGTGAGCATTACCCATATCAGACATGAATTGTCAGAACTTGAAGCTAATCTAAGGATAGAAATCGGGGCGCTCCCTTCGTTCATCGAGGCCATAGGAGAGTCTTCAGCTAATCAGAGCTTGACTGAACTCATCGATAAATTGGCTCAAACCCCATTGGCAGAACACCCGCTATTTAGTCAATTAAATAAACTCGATGCCGCTTTTTGTCAGCTCGATTTAGGTCTTTATGGTCTTTGTTCCGATTGCGAGGCCGAAATCGAAACAGTGCGATTAACTCAAGATCCCACCGAGCAACGCTGTAACGCATGTGCTGATCATTATCAGCATGAGCATCGCCACGAGCTACGGCTCAATCATTGATAACACTCCCGCCTATTTAACCTAAACTTGTGATAATACATTGAACTAACAGCTATCTACGTGTTTGGTTTTTCAGTCAAAATAAATTCTGCGCACTGCTGGTACTATGCGTAAGCGAATAGAAACATTTATAATATCTATGATTTTTAAGCGGTTTAATCCTAAATAGCACCAATGGATTAACCGATGAAACTCACAAAAAGCACTTGACACTCTATGCATCAACATCCAAATGCAACATCGTCATCGCCATCGTAACTGTGGCTCATAACACCGCTATCAAGTTAATTAATACGCTTTATCATGCAAAAGAGAAACATCGAGATGATCAGCGGCGTTCTCTGCGCTCGGTTCAGTGAGAAAAGGAATACTACCAAGAAAAGGTGCTGACATCATTTCTTTAAGGCTGGCTAGGTTTTCGTCAAACATACTCATTTCAGGATCGACACGATTGGCCACCCAACCAGAAATCGTAAGGCCATCAGCCAGTATCGCCTCTTGGGTAAGCAAAGCATGATTTAAGCAACCGAGTTTCATTCCCACCACGAGTATGACTGGCAGCTCAAGTTTCTGTACCACTTCCGACAAATACCTGCCATCACCTAAGGGCAAACGCCAGCCCCCCGCGCCTTCAATTAAGCAAAAATCCGCTTGGGAAAATGCCGTAAAATCTAAGCTATCGATAATCACTTCTGGCGTTAAACTCATACCCACTTGAGCCGCGGCAATGTGCGGTGCGATGGCGGGCTCAAAACTAAAAGGGTTAACCTGCGCATAGGCTAGTTTTAATGATGATGAGGTCATCAGCTGCAGAGCATCTGCATTTCGCAAACCTTCAGACGTTTGCGCGCACCCTGAAGCTATAGGCTTAATCCCTAACGTCAGCATAGTGTTCGCGGCGAGAATGCCTACGGCAGAATCTGCGCTCGCAATATGACCTAAACGATTCACTGCGGTTAATAATGCCGATGAGACTAAGGTTTTACCACTGTCGGTATCTGTGCCTGTTACAAAAAACATATTAGATCCTCATGTTTGTCTATCGCGGTTAGTTAACGCTGTTCAAATTATGATGTTACACCTTAATTATCATGCAATTAAATAAAAGCGCAGCACTCTTAATGCATTATTTATCAGCATTACGCCGCGCGCGAATTTGTACAATTTGATAGGTTAACGGTAAACCTTTCGGTAAACGTAACGCCTCTGCTTTGGCCTGCATTATCTGCCAATCTTGACGACCTCGTAGCTGCGGAGTTAAGTCAGAAATAGCACTGGATGAGTGGGCAGATTGCACCGAAGCGCCCACCCCTTTGATTGAATAGATCAACGCTTTCAGCGTATCAAAATACACTGTCATCGGAATGAGCTGCACATCTAAGTGCTGCCATATACCGAGTTTAAATGCAGTTTTAAGTGCTACAAGCGATGAAAACTCATTCACTCTTAAGCCTAATTGGGCTAATTGATTAAGGCTCCCCTCTGCCACCAGCGTCACATGACACTCACCGTGTGGCCTTAATACCCGCGCCATTTCAGCCACAGCGGCAGGAAAATCCGCACACCACTGCAAAGCTAAATTAGAATAAATAACATCCATACTGTTATCGCTAAAGGGTAAATACTGCGCATCTGCGCATACTCCATGATAATCGGGATAAGACTGCTTTAACTTATGCAACATACCAAGGGCAATATCCACGGCAAATATAGCGCTAGACGGCTTATCCGTAAGGCTGTTGGGGTAACATGCTGAAAAATCAGTCCCAGGGCCCGCCCCAATGTCTAATAGATTGCCTTTGACTAATAATCCGCTGAGCAAACTGGCGGCGCTCAGACGTTGTAATTTGTTATGGTCTTGATAGCTATGGGCCGCAGCGGAGAATCGTTGTGCAATCTTAGCCTCTGTTGTATGAGGCTTGATTCCAACAGGTTTGATTACTTCAGACTCTTTTAGGCTTGGCATTTTGGCTCACACTCATCACACAATTCAAATTCAAAAAACTCACCCAATTTATTAAACACATTTATCTGTACTCATCCTCTGCACGGCGCTCACTCACGCGAGGGATATTAACGCGCTTGAGCACTTGGGCTAATTGCGCAGCACAAGCTGCGATATCTTCAGCGCTATGCGCCGCGGTTAAGGTAATACGTAAACGCGCCGAGCCCACAGGCACTGTCGGTGGGCGAATCGCGCCAACCCAAATGCCTGCGATTTTTAACTCATCCGCCACTTGCAGGGTTTGCTGCGCATCACCAATGATCAATGGCTGAATTGCAGTGTCTGAGTTTAAAAGAGGCACATTGGCATCAAGGCATAAGCGCTTAAACAGCGCAATATTCGCACGCAGTTTTTGCTGTAATTCAGGATGCGCTATGCTGTACTGAACGGCAGCTAACGCCAGTACGGCATTGGCAGGCGATAATGAGGTCGAATAGATATATTCTCGGGCATTACTGACTAAAAAATCGATCAGTGCTTGGCTTCCCAAGATGGCCGCGCCTTGGCAACCTAAGGCTTTACCAAACGTGACGACTTGCACATCGATAAGCTTGGCGGCTTTAGCATGTGCATTGCCATTTGCATCAGCAGCATTAAGCATGGCAAAACCATGGGCATCGTCGACAATGAGCCAAGTATGGTGTTGACGACAAAGTGCCGATAAGTCAGTAATCGGCGCACAATCGCCGTCCATACTAAACACGCTTTCAGTAATTAATGCCGATGCTTGATGTCGAACTAACAGCCGCTCAGCGCTCTCGAGGGAATTATGTAAAAAACGTTTCAGCTGCGCGCCGCTATCTTGCAAACCATCAATAATGGAGGCGTGTACAAGTTTATCGGCAATCACGGTATCTTGCTGATCAAATAAGGTTTTCATTAACGCAGTATTAGCACCAAAGCCTGAGCAAAATAGTAACGCCGCTTCATGCCCTGTTAGGGAGCAAAGTTGACGTTCAAGCGCGAAATGCGCCTCACTGTAACCTGTGACTAATGGCGAGGCGCCACTACCAACACCGTAAGTCTGCGCGCCAAGGTGCAGGGCGTCAGCAAGCTCTGGCACGCGGGATAAACCTAAATAATCATTACTACTGAAATTACTATAAGTGCGCCCTTCAAACACAAAGCGTGGGCTTGAAGTCGATGCGTTAGTATCAAGACTGTGCTCAATACTCATCACTTTGCGTTGCCGCAGTAATCCTTGCTCACGCAAAGCCTGCTGACGGGCGGAAATTTTAGTTTCGAGCAGAGAACTCATTTATTTGCTCTTAAGAAAGATAGTCTCAAACAGAGTTGCCTCAAACAGAGTTGCCTCAAACGTTATCGCATAGATGAGAATAACGGCATAAGATTAACAGCCACAACCGTTATAAGGTTGTGGCCTCAGGTCTAAATATTGATCAATATTACAACGCAGCCGCATCATAAAATGCTGCTGATGACCTATCTTGATACGCCGCCGCTTTAGCCAATACAGCCTTTTCTTCTTCCAGTTTTGCCGCCGGCCCCTTTTCTGGACGCAGGCCCAAACGACGGAATAACCCCATATCATCACTTTCTTCTGGGTTTGGCGTGGTTAGCAATTTACAACCGTAGAAAATCGAGTTGGCGCCAGCAAAGAAACACATGGCTTGCAGCTCATCACTCATATTTTCACGCCCCGCCGATAAACGCACGCGGGAAAGTGGCATTAAGATACGCGCTACAGCGATAGTTCGCACAAATTCTAATGGATCGAGATCGTCCAGTTTCTCAAACGGCGTACCCGCCACTTTGACCAGCATATTGATCGGCACTGAATCCGGATGCTGCGGTAAATTAGCTAATTGTTGCAATAAGCCCGCACGATCCGTTGCCTTTTCACCCATACCAACAATCCCGCCAGAGCACACTTTCATGCCAGATGCGCGCACATTTGTCAGTGTATCCAACCGATTTTGATAGGTACGTGTGGTGATCACATCGCCGTAATATTCAGGCGAAGTATCTAAATTGTGATTGTAATAATCTAAGCCAGCACCTGCGAGATCATTAGCCTGATCTTCTGACAGCATGCCGAGCGTCATACAGGTTTCCATGCCTAAGGCTTTGACTTCTTGTACCATTTGCTTAAGGTACGGCATGTCTTTTTCTTTCGGATTACGCCAAGCCGCGCCCATGCAGAAACGAGAAGCACCCGCGGCTTTAGCACTGCGCGCTTCGGTCAGCACTGTTTCCATTGCCAGCAAACGCTCTTTTTCAAGGCCAGTATCATAACGGGCGCTCTGCGGGCAGTATTTACAATCCTCTGGGCAAGCGCCGGTTTTAATTGAGAGCAAACGGCTAATTTGCACTTCATTAGGATCGTACACTTCACGGTGAATGCTGTGGGCTTTAAATAATAAATCATTCATCGGCAGCGCAAATAAGGCTTCGATTTCTTCCCGCTTCCAATCATGACGAACTTGCAACTGCGACATTAGACACCCTTTTTATTCTGTTTTTTATCTTGGCTAGGATAACCTCAGCCCTTAAACTGTCAACGCCAACCAGTAAAGCCAGTTTACTAACGACCACTTTTCAACCAACTCAGTGAGCATTTATGCGCAATTTACTCGATTTTGATTTTGATAGCGCCCATATTTGGCATCCTTACACCTCCATGACTCGATCTCTTCCTGTATATGGCGTACATAGCGCAAAGGGCTGCGAGCTCGAACTCGTCGATGGCCGCAAACTCATCGATGGCACTAGTTCATGGTGGGCCTGTGTGCACGGCTATGCACACCCTGAAATATTAACCGCGATGGAAAAACAGCTGCATCAGCTAAGTCATGTGATGTTTGGCGGTATTACCCATGAGCCTGCCATTGAATTATGTAAAAAACTGATTGCGATGACCTGTGAGCCACTGACTAAAGTTTTTTTATGCGACTCTGGCTCTATTGCAGTCGAAGTGGCGATTAAAATGGCGTTGCAATATTGGCAGGGGCAAAATGCACATGAAGGTTTACGCCCGTTAAAGCAACGCATTCTTACGGTTAAAAAGGGTTACCACGGTGATACCTTTGCCGCCATGAGCGTATGCGATCCAGAAGGCGGCATGCACACTATGTTTGGCGATGCTGTCACTAAACAATCTTTTGTGCCCGCACCGCAAACCACCTTTGGCGAAACCTTACAAGCCGATGATTTAACCGCAATGCGCAGTATTTTAAGCGCTCATCACAACGACATTGCTGCAGTAATCATAGAGCCGATAATGCAAGGCGCGGGCGGTATGCGTTTTTACAGCGCGGATTATTTAATCGGCCTTCGTGCGTTGTGCGATGAATTTAATGTGTTGTTAATTTTAGATGAAATTGCCACTGGTTTTGGCCGCACGGGTAAGCTGTTTGCCTATGAGCACGCTAATATCACCCCTGATATCTTATGTTTAGGTAAAGCCTTGACTGGGGGTTATATCAGCCTAGCGGCCACTTTATGTACTGATAAAGTGGCCCAAGGAATAAGCCAATCGCCAGCGGGCGTGTTTATGCATGGGCCGACATTTATGGGTAATCCGCTGGCCTGCGCTGCGGCGTGCGCAAGCTTAGACTTAATTAATCGCAATCAATGGCAAGCGCAAGTCGCCACTATTGAGCAGCAAATGCGCCTAGAACTTATGGATGCGATTGATTTACCTAGTGTAAAAGATGTGCGAGTGCTCGGCGCGGTCGGCGTATTAGAGATGCATGAGCCAGTTAATACCGCTGAACTACAGCAACAATTTGTTGATTTAGGCGTATGGGTTCGCCCCTTTGCGAATCTTATCTATATCATGCCGCCCTATGTCATTAGCACAGCGCAGTTAAGCCAACTCACCCGTGCGATGAAGCTTGTCGCAGCAGGTATTAGTGCAGCATCAACCCATTCAGCGCCACAACTTATCAGCCACGGTTAATCGTGGCTGATACCTTTATTAAACTGGCCCATATGTCTGGGTTCAGTTTAATCAGCTTATTTTACTAAACTAGAAATCAACGCCCGCAGCGCCGCAGGTTTTATCATTTTCGCCATGTAGTGATAGCCGCGGCGTTGCACATCTTCCACCAGCTCTTTGCGGGTGTTAGCAGTAATCAAAATACCAGGTAAATCTTTACCATAAAGAGCGCGGATACCGTCCATCGCATCAACGCCATTCTGGCCATCATCCAAGTGATAATCAGCGAGTACGATATCGGGCGCAACGCCTTTAAGCCCAAGCTTAATGCGTGCATCGGATAAGTCTTTGGCACAAATAACCTCACATTGCCAACGACTTAATAAACTTTCTAAGCCAGCCAAAATCGCTTCTTCGTTATCGATACACAATACCTTAATACCCGATAACGGCTGTAATAATGAAGGTAATGCCTTTATTTGTGGTTGGCTCACGGTTTCTCCAAGTGGCACACAAATAGAGAACACCGAACCACTGCCTAATTGTGACGAGACTTGAATACCGTGTTCTAGTACTTTACTGATGCGATCGGCGATCGCCAGACCTAAACCTAACCCGCTGATATTGTTGCTTTTGGGGTTATTTAAGCGTTTGAACTCTTTAAAGATTTCTTGCGTTTCTTTCTCATCGATACCGCAGCCCGTATCTAGCACTTGAATTTCAAGATAATTTCCACGATGACGACAACCAAATAACACTCTCCCCCCCCGAGCATAACGGTACGCATTAGTTAAAAAGTTTTGCAGAATACGGCGCAATAAAGAGGGATCTGAATTGACGGTTGCGCTGCATGGGATCATCTTAAAACGGATGTGACTATCGGCTGCCATTGCCTCAAACTCAACAGATAAGCCATTGATAAGCTCAGAAATAGCAAAATCACGGCGATTTACATCCACCATTCCTGAATCGAGTTTAGAAATATCGAGTAAGTCTGTGAGCAATTCACCCGCTATTTTTAATGAACTATTTACGTGGGATAACGTAGTACGAGCCTCTCGATCCAAATGAGGGTACTGGGATAACGAGGCGGTGAATAGCCGCGCAGCGTTAAGCGGCTGCATTAAATCATGCCCAACGGCGGCCAAAAAGCGACTCTTAGAGGCATTCGCAATTTCTTCCTGCGCTTTGGCTTCTAATAGCTCGCTGTTTAACATGGCTAATTCGTAGGTTCGTTCTTTAACTCGGCTTTCTAAGGTTTCATTAGCCTCAAGCAAGGCTCGTTCCTGCTTACGATATTGAGTAATATCGGTAAAGGTCATCACAAAGCCACCCGATGGCATAGGATTGCCTTGAATTTTAATCACTTTGCCATCTTTACGATAACGCTCAGAAGTATGCGGCGTACCATTACGCATATGCTGCACTCGTTGCTCAACTTGTTGCTCTATCTCACCTTCACCACAATAACCCCGCGCCGCATTAAAACGGATCACTTCACTAATAGGCATACCCTGCTGCAAAAAACCTTCAGGATATTGATACAGCTCGACATATTTGTAATTCCACGCCACTAAATTGAGATCGTTATCAATAACGCTCATGCCTTCATAGGCATGCTCAATGGCGCCACGTAGCATATCTTGGCTAAGCACAATTTTTGATGATGCTTCATCCACCAAACTAAACACTTCATCTAGTGCTAAATCGCGCCCTTGTAGCACAGAATCCATTACCAGCGCCGCACTTGATGCACCAAGCACGCCAGCCAATAAATGTTCAGTATGAGAAATCAGCTCAGCCGGCGCAGCTTTATGCCAACTGTCGCTTTTTACCGCATCAATCGAAAAGTGACTAAAACTTTCATAGGCCCGAGTTGGGCTGACAAAGCGACTCGCTAAAATCAGTAAATCCTGTTGAGAAATCGGACCATTTTTCTTATTCGCACCGCTTTTTAACTTGCCAGGGCTGACAAAAGCACTGGCTTGAATACGTTCGGCGACCCCTGCCCTAAACCAAATAGAGCCTAAAATATAACAGCCGATATTGGCTGAAAGTGCTGTCAATGCATCGCGCACATTGGGCGTAATGGCATCCAACAGACCGATTTCAGTGACGATACCAGACGCTAAATCAGATGAGGTTTGCACATCTGTCATGCCCTGCAGCATGATATAAAACCACAAACTAAAACCGACACTAAGCCCTAAAAAGACTCCGGCACGGTTGCCATGTTTCCAATAAAGCCCGCCGACTAAAGCGGGCGCAAGCTGGGCAAAAGCACCAAAGGACAACATGCCTAAATGCGACAATGAATCACTGTCTGCTAATGCCAGATAACTGCCATAACCCAAGCTCAAAATAATCACGATGGCAAAACGGCGAGCATTTAATAATAACTGTGAAAACTGGCTAAAATTCTTCTCGCGGATATGGCCTGTACGTAACATCACAGGCACTAGCCATTCGTTACTTACCATTACACTAATAGTCACTACCGCAACAATCACCATTCCCGTTGCGGCAGAAAGCGTGCCCAGCAGTGCAATGACCGCCAATAAAGGCTGATCTAAAGCCAGCGGCAAATTGATCACATAGGTATCGGCAGAAACTGAATCGCCGAGGATAATTTTTCCTGCTAGGGCAAGCGGTCCAACAAATAGACCGAATAATGCTAAATACAATGGAAATAACCAGCGGCCTTTAGATAATACTGACTCATCGGCACATTCCACCACCATCACGTGGAACTGTCTTGGCATACATAAAAAGGCTGCCATTCCGACTAATAACTCGGGCATTAAAGCTTCAATGCGCGGATTGGGGTTGTGGATCAACGATTGAGCGCTCGCTTGTTGCCAAATATCCCCAAAACCATCAAAAAAACCAAAACTGATGACAATACCAACTAACAAAAATGCTGCTAATTTAACCAGCGACTCAAAGGCAATCGCGAACATCATGCCCGGATTATGCTCAGTGGCATCGAGTTTACGGGTACCAAATAAAATGGCAAATATGGCTAATAACGCGGTAATCAGTAATGGAATGGTTACGCCATCAAGCGGATCGTCTACCGGTTGGAAGAGATTAAGACTAAATACCATAGCTTTCAGCTGCAGGGCAATATACGGCATGATGCCAAACAGGGCGATGAGCGTCACGATGGCCGCTAAGGTTTGCGATTTACCGTAACGGGCGGCAATAAAGTCGGCAACTGAGGTGATATTTTGTGCCTTTGACACTAATACGATTTTTCGTAACATGCCAAAACCTAAGGTAAAAATCAGAATAGGCCCGATAAAAATCGGTAAAAAAGACCAAAAATCATTTGCTGATTGGCCTACCGTACCCAAAAAACTCCACGACGAACAATACACAGCTAAGCTCAGTCCATAGATAGCGACCTGTAACTTTTTGGTGATCCGGCTAAACCACCGCTCCGCCCCCCACGCCAAGAGGAATAAAAGCGAGACATAACAGACGGCAATAACAGCAACGACTAAGGTTAAATTCATACTTTGCTCTTTTTTCTGATTATTGTGCGATAAAACCTGTCTAAAATCTAGCCTGATTTGTAGTGCAACAGCTTAAATATAAAGGAAATTTTAAAACTAGACCAAGGTCTAATGGAGTTGCCGTGGTCTTACATACCATACTCAGGCCACGCAATTTTTTAAAAGGGAAGCCCTATGAGCCCGCAGTCTCTTTACAAAGTCTCCGACGACATCGCAGCTAATGCACTTGTAAACAACGATAAATATAAAACAATGTACCAAGAGTCGATTGTTAATCCCGATGGTTTCTGGAGAGAGCACGGCAAGCGTATTGATTGGATTAAACCCTATACAAAAATTAAAAAAACCTCTTTCGATGATCACAATTTGTCAATTAACTGGTTTTATGATGGCACCCTCAATGCGTCAGCCAACTGTCTAGACCGCCACTTAGCCGAGCACAGTGATCGCGTGGCGATTATTTGGGAAGGCGACAACGCTAGCGAACAACGCAAAATCACCTATGGCGAATTACATGCTGACGTCTGTAAATTTGCGAACGCACTGCGTAGCCAAGGTGTATGCCGCGGTGACATAGTCACCATTTACATGCCCATGGTGCCAGAAGCAGCAGTCGCCATGCTCGCCTGTGCCCGTATTGGCGCAGTCCATGCCGTAATATTTGGTGGCTTTTCGCCCGATTCAATTGCTACACGCGTAATTGACGGTAAATCTAAAGTCCTGATTACCTCAGATGAAGGTATGCGTGGTGGCCGAGCTATTCCATTAAAGCGTAACGTCGATGATGCATTAAAAAATCCTGATGTAACCACTATTGAAAAAGTCATTGTACTTAAACGCACTGGTGGCAAGGTTGACTGGCAAGAAGGCCGCGATATTTGGTGGCACTCGTTGATGGAAACGGCATCTGAGCATTGTCAGCCTGAAGAAATGGACGCTGAAGCACCATTATTCTTGCTATACACCTCAGGTTCAACCGGTAACCCTAAAGGCGTATTACATACCACTGGCGGCTACATGGTTTATGCGTCAATGACCCATGAATATGTGTTCGACTATAAAGCTGGTGAAGTGTATTGGTGCACCGCTGATGTGGGTTGGATTACTGGTCACTCCTACATGGTCTACGGCCCACTCGCCAATGGCGCGACGGTGCTTATTCATGAGGGAGTGCCTAATCATCCAAGCCCTGCCCGCTTAGGTGAAATGATTGACCGTCATAAGGTCAATATCCTTTATACCGCACCCACTTTGATTCGTGCATTGATGGCAGAAGGCAAACAACACTTCGATAAGTTTGATGGCAGCAGCTTGAGAATTATGGGTTCTGTCGGTGAGCCAATAAACCCTGAAGCATGGCGTTGGTACCATGAGGTAATTGGCCATGAGCATTGCCCTATCGTCGATACGTGGTGGCAAACTGAAACGGGTGGCATTTTAATTGCTCCGCTGCCAGGCGCTACTGATACTAAACCTGGCTCAGCAACGCGTCCTTTCTTTGGCGTGCAACCTGCTTTAGTCGATAACATGGGTAATATTTTAGACGGTGAAAATGAAGGTAACTTAGTATTACTGGACTCTTGGCCCGGGCAAATGCGCACGATTTATGGCGATCATGAACGCTTTGTACTGACCTACTTTAAAACCTTCCGTGGCATGTATTTTACCGGTGACGGTGCCCGTCGCGATGAAGATGGTTATTACTGGATCACGGGCCGCGTCGACGATGTGATCAACGTATCAGGCCATCGATTAGGTACCGCTGAAGTTGAAAGTGCGCTGGTATCACACGAACTTGTCGCAGAAGCTGCTGTGGTGGGTTACCCACATGATATTAAAGGCCAAGGCATTTATGCCTACGTCACCTTAACTCGTGGCACCGAAGAAACAGAAGAACTACGCCAAGAGCTGCGTCAATGGGTGCGTAAAGAAATTGGTGCGCTGGCAACCCCAGATTTAATTCAATGGGCTACCGGCTTGCCTAAAACGCGTTCAGGTAAAATTATGCGCCGCTTCCTGCGTAAGATTGCCGCTAACGAAGTGACTAATTTAGGTGATTCATCCACTTTGGCAGATCCTGCCGTGATCGAAACCTTAATTGAAGCACGCTTGAATCGTACTGAGTAATCACCGTATCAAGAATAAAGTCCACAGAGTTTAGCCTATACCCAATAGGCTAAACGTTACCTGAAGCCTCCCTTTCTAAACCTCAGGTAAAAGTGACCCTGTTGAGAGAGTATGATTGCTCCTTTCTCTAGTTTGCCCCTCCAACCAGGGGCATTTTTTTTGGCCACTTTTGGTCGCTATGTTAAGCTTATTACCTCACTTTTATTCAATATAGATTTTTCATCAACGTGCCAGTTAAACTCCGAGACTATCAACAGCAAGCAGTTGATGCGGCTATTGCTCATTTTAAGCAAAGCCATGCTTCTGCTGTACTCGTATTGCCTACAGGTGCAGGTAAAAGCATCGTCATCGCCGAATTAGCGCGCATTGCAAAAGGTAGAGTCTTAGTGCTCACCCATGTAAAAGAATTAGTCGCGCAAAATGCACAAAAAGTCGGCTTACTCACGGCCAAAGCGAGTATTTATGCTGCAGGGCTTAATCAAAAACACACCGATGGCAAAACCGTTGTGGCCAGTATCCAATCGGCGGCGCGGGGACTAAGCCAATTTGATCAACCTTTTTCACTGGTGATTATTGATGAATGCCACAGAGTCAGTCTGGCTAAAACCAGCCAATACCAGCAAGTGCTCACCCATTTACGAACTAAAAACCCTCAGCTGAGATTACTTGGGCTCACTGCTACACCCTATCGCCTTGGCACGGGCTGGATTTATCAGCAGCACTACCATGGTAAAGTGGGCTCACCCGAACATGCCGTATTCGAACATTGCGTGTTTGAACTACCACTAAGACCGCTTATCAAACAAGGTTACCTCACAGCACCACTACTGTTTGATGGCTTAAGTGCCCAATATGATTTTAGCCAACTCAAACCAAACGACAATGGTGAATACATTGAGTCTGAAGTTAACGATTTACTGGGGCATTACGGCCGCGCCACCACCGCGATAGTAAAACAGCTTATTGAACTCAGCCAACATAGAAAAGGTATCATCATCTTTGCGGCAACGGTGCGCCACGCTAATGAAATTTTTGGACTACTTAATCAGACTTATGAAGCGCAGAGCGCCATTATTACGGCACAAACGCACGACAATGAACGTGATGAAACGATTGAGCGCTTTAAAGCACAAGAGCTCAAGTTTTTAGTCAACGTAGCAGTGTTGACCACAGGCTTCGACGCGCCCCATGTTGATTTGATTGCCATCTTGCGCCCTACCGCCTCAGTGAGTCTGTTTCAACAAATGATTGGCCGGGGATTAAGAATTGCCGAAGGTAAAAAAGATTGTCTAGTTATAGACTATGCCGCCAACGGTTATGATTTGTATTTCCCTGAAGTTGGCCAAGCTAAACCCAACAGTAAGTCGGTTCCCGTGCAAGTTCACTGCCCCGTATGTGATTTTGCCAATATTTTTTGGGGACTAACGGACGACGATGGCGATATCATCGAGCACTTTGGTCGTCGCTGCCAAGGCATAGTCGAACTGCAAAGTAAAAAGCAACAATGCGATTTTCGATTTAGATCGAAATCTTGCCCAGATTGCGGTGAAGAAAATGATATTGCCGCGCGTATTTGCCAACACTGCCAATCAACGCTTATTGATCCTGATAAACGCCTGCGCCAAGTACTCAGCCAGCAGCATCATCATTTATTTCGCTGCCAGCATATGACGCTTATTGACGATGGCAGCAATCTAAAAGTGCAGTATCTTGATATCGATGGTAATGAATTTAATCAATTTTTTAAGTTACAAACTCCAGCCCAGTGGCGCGCACTATATGCACTATTTATTTTCCCCCATAGCCGCACTCCGGGACTAAAACCGAAAAAGTACACTAAGGTAGCTGATTTAATTAATGATGTGGATAAATTCCGAATGCCTAATCTCTTGCTGCTGAAGAAACATAAAAAGGGTTGGGATCTACTCGAAAGCTATTTTGATTATCAGGGCCATTATCAAACTGAAAATAAATACCGCTGACATTACCAATTCACTTATGCCTATGGTATAAAACGGCTAAAGTAATCCTAAGGAGTTATTATGTTCGTTGTTATTTTTGGCCGTCCAGGCTGTCCTTATTGCGTTCGTGCAGTGCAATTATCTGAACAACTCGTTGAAAAGCGTGATGACTTCAAGTTCAGATATATTGATATTCATGCGGAAGGCATTTCTAAAGCAGATCTCGAAAAAACTGTCGGCAAGCCTGTTGAAACAGTTCCGCAGATCTTTATCGATGAGAAACACATCGGTGGCTGTACCGATTTCGAACAATACGTTCGTGAGAATAAGTTGCTAGATTAATCTCTACGCCTATATTCTCGGCTTAACAAAAAAGGAGGCCCTAGGTCTCCTTTTTTTATCACACGATACCGAGTACTAAAATGTCACTCGCATGAATAGAGTCAAGGCAAATGACTTACGCTACGAATGTTACATGGTTTTTATTTTGGTACGTAACCGAGCATAACATCAATTATTTTTGATTGATGATGACAGGAGTAAAACTTAAAAAATATCGATGTCACGGATATGAATCAACATAATAGCGGGTAGTAATGTGGTAACACTGCAAGATAATAATTTGGCAGAGTAATAAGTGGTTTACGAGGAAGGATTAGAATTATTCGATTGATTGCTTAAAAGCCAGCTTCACTAGTCTTATAAATAAGCCACTAAGCTAACGACACCGGATATTCGCTGATGTTGGCACTTTCTGTATAGTGGTGGGTCGTGAAGGATTCGAACCTTCGACCAATTGGTTAAAAGCCAACTGCTCTACCGACTGAGCTAACGACCCA
>NZ_FTNN01000005.1:44784-245981 GCF_900156405.1 Shewanella morhuae | reverse complement strand
TGGTGGGTCGTGAAGGATTCGAACCTTCGACCAATTGGTTAAAAGCCAACTGCTCTACCGACTGAGCTAACGACCCATTAGATATTGCGCTGATTTAGGCACTTTCAGTAAAGTGGTGTGCCGCGAAAGATTAGAACCATTCGACTGATTGGTTAAAAGCAAACTGCCCTAGTTATATAAAAAAACAACTAAGTTAACGACTCACAATATTGAACATTATTACATGAAAACCACTAACCCACTCTATTAGCTAATAATAAGTGGTGGGTCGTGAAGGATTCGAACCTTCGACCAATTGGTTAAAAGCCAACTGCTCTACCGACTGAGCTAACGACCCATCTAGTATTGCGCTGATTTAAACACTTTCAGTAAAGTGGTGGGTCGTGAAGGATTCGAACCTTCGACCAATTGGTTAAAAGCCAACTGCTCTACCGACTGAGCTAACGACCCATTTACTGGTATTTCACGCCCCGAACGACCTCGCCGCTCTGAGGGCGCCTATAATACCTTTTTCATTTTCTCATGCAAGCGCAAATTCCCAATTTTTTGTCGTTTGCATGAAAAACAGACTAAGAGTATGTTTTTTAGTTAATTACGCTTTAAGTGCGGCTAGCTGTTGCTGTGCAATGCGTGCTGCTGCGCTGTTTGCGTAATCTTTAACAACTTGTTGGTAATATTGCGTAGCTCCCGTTTTGTCACCGGTTTTCTCTGCAATCATACCCAACTTAACTAAACTATCACCGCGCTTATTAGAATCACTAAAGCGTGTAACAACTGTATTAAAAGCTTGTTTTGCCTCTGCAAACTCACTTTTATTAAATAAAAGCTGGCCTAACCAATAGTTAGCATTTGCGGCATACACTGAATCAGGATACTGCTTGATAAAAGCACGGAAAGCAGGAATGGCTTCGTCATACTTACGCTCTTTTAGAACTAAGTTAACGGCCCCTTCATAGCTTGCTGTTTCACTTAAACTGCTTGCGGCAGCATTCGTGGCTATAGCAGGTGTGGATGCGGCCGCCACAGCGGCTGGCGCGGCAGAAGCTTTGGAGGATGCATTAGCCAGCTCATCATATAACTGACGCTGACGCTGCTGCATCTGCTCAATCTGATAATTTTGTTGTTCGGTTAAACCACGTAAATCCAGGACTTCTTGTTGCAGAGTGTCAAGCCGACGTTGCATGTCGAGCTCACTTTGCTGTCTCGATTTAATAATACGCTCAATACGAGCAAGCCTGTCATCACTTGAACCACCAGCAATATCTTCCACAGGAGCAGGCGCTGCGACTGCAGCACCCGCACCAAGGAACATTGCCGTAATTAAGACGGCACGTTTCATTGTCACTCTCCGAGATTCAATTTTAGTAAACTAAAACTGCACGACGGTTTTTGGCAAAACCTTCATCAGTACGAGAAAAATCTAATGGTTTTTCTTCGCCATAGCTCACTACGCTCATTTGGCTTGGCTGTACGCCCATACCTTGTAGATATTTAGCAACGGCTTTAGCACGACGTTCGCCTAGTGCGATGTTGTACTCAGGCGTACCACGTTCGTCAGCATGACCTTCGATCAATACACGTACACTTGGGTGTTCAACTAAGTAAGTACCATGGGCTTCTAAGATGGCGGCAAATTCAGTTTGAACTTCACTACGGTCAAAATCGAAGTAAATGATTTGTTGTTTTCTCAAATCATCTAACTGTTGACGTTGTTGTTCTTCAGCCGACAACATACCGCCCACACCGCCTGTTTGAACGCCACCATTCAGTTCACTACCAGAACCGTTTGTTGAGCCCATTGCATCAGTTTCTGATTCTGAAGTTGAGCTACATGCACTAATAGCCATAATTGGAAGTGCTACCAACATAGCTTTTAACAACTTGTTCAGATCCATTACGTATTCCTTATAAAATTAAATGTGAATAAATCGGGGTATAACATTAGAGAAACGGTGACCAAGAAGGTGATTTCACCTCACCTTGACCTACCGGTAATCTTGCCTTAAAGCGTCCATCCGTAGAAACTGCTGCTAATACTTGCTTACCTTGGTACGTGGTGCCATAGATCACCATAGTACCGTTAGGAGCCACACTTGGAGATTCATCCAAACGTGTCGATGTCAGCACTTGCATAAACCGCGTATTGAGATCCATACGCGCAATATTAAACTTACCATTGGTACGATTAACAAAAATCATACTACGACCATCAGGAGCAATTGATCCCCCTAGATTCCATTCACCTTCAAAGGTTTCACGGTTAACTTTACCTGAGTTCAACTCTACGCGATAAATTTGTGGACGACCACCGCGCTCTGAGGTGAAAATCAATGACTTTCCATCAGGATACCATGACGGCTCAGTATCAATAGCATAGTGATTGGTAATACGCTTAATCGCTTTAGTCGCAATATCGATAACGTAAATCTCAGGCTGACCATCTTTAGATAAAGTCACTGCCAATGATTTGCCATCGGGCGAAAAAGCCGGTGCACCATTAATGCCAGGGAAAGAGCTCACCTTAGTACGCACTTGGGTGTAAAGGTCTTGTACAAAAATCTCAGCTTTTTTGTTCTCAAAGCTAACATACGCTAAACGACGACCATCAGGTGACCAAGTTGGTGACATTAATGGTTCTGGCGAACGCAACAACATTTGTTCATTGACGCCATCATAGTCAGCCACCATCAATTGATAAGGGGCTTTTTGAGTATGATTAACAACCACATAAGAAATGCGTGTTAAGAATGCGCCACGAATACCGGTTAGCTTTTCATAAACGATATCGCTAATCCTGTGCCCGTATTGGCGAAATTGCGCCGCTGAAATCACAGTTTGACGGCTGTCCATCAAAAATTCTGTTGCGCTTACCGGGCCTTTCAATGCTTGGTTTTGTGCTTTAACCAAATCGATTAAATCAAAACTCACCAAATATTGATCAGTGCCATAAGGCTTAACAGTGCCTAGCACTAACGCCTCTGCACCGACGCTCGTCCAAGCATTAGCTTGAAACTGCGCTAACGTACCGATATTACGTTGTGGTAAACCCAGCTCATCTAAGGGTTTAAAAGTGCCACTGCGTATTAGATCAGACATCACCACATCTGCAATCGCTTGTGGCGCAGCGCCAGGGCCTTGCCAGACAAAAGGCATCACAGCTATCGGACGCGCTGCATCGACACCTTCAGTAATCACAATATCCAATGCCGCTTTTGCGGGGGTGGTGCACAGCAGAACCGCCAGTGCTAACCATTTTGCCAATATTTTCATGGGACTCCTTTAATTAAAACGTTGGTTCAACGATTAAGTTAATTTCTTTCATCAAGTTATAAACAGCAGGGTCCGGAGACACTGGCAATTTACCCGCTTTCAAAATAGCCGCTTTTGCTGCACGACAAACATTAGGATCGCCACCTTGAGTTTGACTGCTGATCACAAAACCATCGCTGGCTAAACGTACAGAGACAGTACAGGTTTTACCACGCATTGACTCATCTACCACCAAGTTACGTTGGATAGTCGATTTTATCATTGCCTGATATTTGCCCATTTCACTCTGCACTTGCTTACTCATGGTTTGCGATAATGCTGTTTGCTCAGCGGCTAAAGCATCTGCCATTTCCTGCTCTTGCTGGGCGCGAGCTTTAGCTTCTGCATCCGCTTTTTGCTTACGGGCAGCCTCAGCTTTTTGTTTACGCTCGGCTTCGTCCTTCAATTTATTAGCTGCGTCTTCCTTTTGCTTACGTTCAGCTTCCGCTTTTTTCTTACGCTCGGCATCTTCCTTCAACTTACGGTCTGTTTCAGCCTTGGCTGCTGCAGCTTCCGCTACTTGACGTTTTTCTACCGCTTTTTGCGCAGCTTCTTCAGAGACCTTACGTTCCTGTTCCTTCAGCTTACGATCGGTTTCAGCTTGAACCGCCTTGGCCTTTTCTTGCTGCTGTTTGACCTGCGCAAGTTTGGTGGCTTCATTGGCTTTTTGGGTTTCAACTTCTTGCTGCTTACGTTCTTGCTCTAACTGTTTAATTTGCGCTTGTTCACGCTCGCGAGCTTTGGTCGCTTCTTGCGCTTTACGCTCAAGTTCAGCTTGGCGTTCATGCTCACGACGTTCTGTATCACGTTTTTCTTGCTTTAGCTTTTCAACTTGGTTAGCCACTTTTTGCTGATCAACCATAACGGCTTGAACCGCTGGCGCACTCACTTGTTGCATTGGCTCAGGTTTATGAGAAAAATCGACCCCTAATGCCAGAATAACTATTACGCCAATATGAATACCCGCTGAAATTGACAGAGGCAATGTTACATCAGTGTTATCTGCCACCTATTTCTCCTTGGGTGAGTCCGTCATCAAACCGACCGATGGCACGCCCGCACCTTGCAGTGTCACCATCAACTGAATCACTTTATCGTAAGGAATATTTCTATCGGCTTTGACCACTACTGGTCGTTCAGGTTCTGTCACCATAAGTGCAGCGACTTCTGTCGCGAGTTCTTCCAACTCCATTGGCACATTGGTCGAACCGCCCTTATTAAGGTAATAATCACCATCGCCATCAATAGAAGCCACTACTGGCGGTTTACTGTCGGCAGGTAACACTTCTGCAGCGCCTTGAGGCAGTTCAACTTTTACCCCTTGGGTCACTATGGGTGCTGTTACCATAAAAATAATTAACAGCACGAGCATGACGTCGATATAAGGCACCACGTTGATTTCAGCAACGGGGCGACGACGTTTGCGCTGATAAGCTGGTTGCATTATGCCCCTTCCTTCTCACTGTATGCTTGGCGATGCAAAATACTGGAGAACTCTTCCATAAAGTTTGCGTAGGCCATTTCTAATTTATCAACTTGAGTCGAGAAACGGTTATAGGCAATAACCGCAGGAATTGCTGCAAATAAACCCATCGCCGTGGCAATCAACGCCTCAGCAATACCGGGAGCAACCATTGCTAAGGTGGCATTTTCCATCGAACCGATAGCGATAAAAGAATTCATAATTCCCCATACCGTACCAAATAAACCGATATAAGGGCTAGTCGAACCTATTGTCGCTAATAACGGTAAATTCGCTTCTAACTTTTCCATTTCGCGAGAAAGTGTCACACGCATAGCCCTTGATGTACCATCCATCACGGCATCAGGCACTTTGCTATTTAATTTATTTAGGCGTGAATATTCCTTAAAGCCTGTCACAAATAATGACTCTAAACCGCTATTATCTGGGCGTGATAATAATTCTTTGTAAAGACGGTTTAAATCAACACCTGACCAAAATTTATCTTCAAACTTAGCCGATTTACTTTTTGCTGCAGACAGTAAGCTACGGCGTTGTAAAATCACCGTCCAAGACATTACGGATAAGCAAAGTAAAGTGAACATCACAAATTTTACTAATAAACTGGCTTGTAAAAATAACCCAACAATCGACATATCAGCTTGCACTGTCAAACTCCTGCACAATATTTAAGGGAATCGCTCGGGGACGCATCCGTGACAGCGCAACACAAACTACCAGCACTGTGCCTTCACAATAACAGTCTCCTTGCTTATCGACCAAGCGTTGATGAAAAATCAACGAGGCCTTTTTCAACTCTATGACCTTAGTTTCTACAATAAGGTCCTGTTCAAAACGTGCCGCTTTGCGAAAATCTAATTCCGCACGCTTTACCACAAAGGCGGTATCGTCAGCTAATAGCGCAGTCTGACTCACACCAAGGGCTTTTAGCCACTCGGTTCTCGCTCGCTCAAAAAAGTTGAGATAGTTTGAATGATAGACAACGCCGCCAGCGTCGGTGTCTTCGTAATAGACTGAAATAGGCCAATGAAACATCATTTGAAAATAAGCAGTTTTGGTTGAAAAATTGACGCTTACTATACCTAGGGAAACAAGACTTGTGAATCACCCGATGAAGATATAGATAGGAATAGCAGGGGTTTCAGCTGAATGGGTGTAATTGTAAAAAACAATGGGGCCAAACGGCCCCATTTCATTAACATAGTTGATTATTTTACGATAGATAGTTTGTTATTTTTCGATAGTTTGCGGCAACGTCAACCCAAAACTCTGCCACAAGAAACTGTAGATATCGGCAAACTCATCAATCTTCATCGCCGTAGGTTTACCGGCTCCATGACCCGCATTGGACTCAATACGCATAATCACAGGTTCGGCGCCTTGCTGCTTATCTTGTAACATGGCGGCAAACTTAAAGCTGTGTAATGGCACCACGCGGTCATCATGATCAGCTGTCATCACCATAGTCGCAGGATAAGCTTGCGCTTTGACATTGTGATAAGGCGAGTAAGCCAGTAGCGCAGGGAACTGTTCGGCGTTATCAGCACTACCATATTCACTCGTCCATGCCCAACCAATAGTGAACTTGTGGAAACGCAACATATCCAGCACTCCTACAGCCGGTAATACTGCTGCAAATAGCCCTGGCCGTTGAGTTACCGCCGCTCCCATAAGCAAGCCACCGTTACTACGGCCATAGGCACCTAATTTAGTACTGTTGGTGTATTTCTCACTCACTAAATATTCAGCAGCGGCAAAATAGTCATCAAACACATTTTGTTTTTTATCGAACATTCCCGCCTGATGCCAGCTTTCACCGTACTCGGCGCCACCACGTAGGCTCGGCACAGCATAAATACCACCCATATCTAACCAAGCAATATTGGCAGGGCTAAAACGTGGTGTCATCGAAATCGCAAAACCGCCATAGGCATACAATAGCGTTGGATTTTGACCATTTTTCACTAAACCTTTTTTATAGGACAACATCATAGGCACACGCGTACCGTCTTTGCTGTTATAAAAGACTTGCTCAGAGACATAGTCACCTGGGTTAAACGACACTTTAGGTTTAGCAATCACAGTTGACTGAGCAGTTTTAAAATCAAATTTATAGGTGGTTTCTGGCTGAATATAACTATTAAACACGTAATAGAAATAGTCTTTGCTTGCCTTACCAAAAGGTCCCGTCACATTACCTTGACCGGGCAACGTCACATCTTGGCGCTTTTGCCCGCCCATACTGTAAATTGATAATTGACCTAAGACATCGTGTAAATAACTCACCACTAAATGATCATTAATAATTGCGACGTTATTAATTGGATCCTTAGATTCTGGAATAATGGTTAGCCATTGGGATTTATCACTATTACGAGTATCAATTGCAATAATTTTACCATTAGGCGCATCTAAGTCGGTTTTAAAATAAAACACTGAACCATCATTGCCAAGAAACTCATATTCAGCTTCTAAACTAAGGATCAACTCCACCACTTGTGATTTAGGCTCAAATAACGATTTATAGAAAAAACGATTACGTTTATCCGTGCCTTGTGAAATGGACAGTAATAGATATTCGCCTTTATCGGAAACATCAATACCAAAGCCCCAATCTTTATTCTGCGGGCGCTCATAAATCAATAAATCTTGGCGCTGATCTGTACCTAATTTATGGTAATACACTTTTTGGTTGAAATTGACGTCGGCCAATACATCCCCACCCGCAGGAGCATCATAACGGGCATAAAACACGCCTTGGTTTTCTTTATCCCAAACAGCGCTCGAAAATTTAATCCATTTCAGCTCATCAGCGAGTTTTTTACCGCTTGCGATATCAACAAACTGCCATTGCTGCCAGTCTGAGCCTGAATTTGATACGCCATAAGCTAAAATTTTACCATCATTACTGACCGCCACGCCTGATAAAGCAACAGTACCGTCTGCAGACAGCTTATTCGGATCGAGAACTGGCTTTTCAACGCCATCTAAGCCCTTAACATATAAAACAGATTGTGCCTGCAGCCCATCATTACGGTAGTAAAATTGATTGTCACCGTTCTCAAACGGAGCAGACACCTTTTCGTAATTCCACAGTTCAGTAATGCGTTTAACTACAGCTGATTTATTGGGGATCTTGGCTAAATAAGCCTGACCGAAGGCTTGCTGTTCTTTTACCCAAGCTTCTGTTTCTGGCGTATTGGCTTCTAAGTGACGGTATGGATCCGCAACCTTTACACCATGGATAGTTTCAATGAGGTCATCTTTTTGAGTCACTGGGTAAACCAATTTATTTGTACTTACCTGTTCAGCTGAATGTTGCTCAGGCGTATTGCCACTTTGGCAGGCACCGAGTGCCACCCCTAATGTTGCGACTAACAAACCTTGCTTCGCAAGACGAAATCTTAATGCCATCTTCTTATTATCCTTTCTTGTGGTTTTGAGCCTAAAGCTTTTCAACAAGTACTATACAAGCAAAAAATCTCATGGCAATGCTGTAACTAAAGATGAAGCACCAAGGGTTATCTCGCGGATTTAACAAATCTGCATCAAGGATAAGCTTATTAAAGTGTATTATTATGCACAAATAATGATTTATAAGTTATTAATCAACATAAATAGTGACTTAAGTGACGTGCATCACCTTTTAATCATTAGAATTGCTAATGATTTATGGCAATTTTTCTCGTTTGTTTTATGGCAGAGTTAACCATAGAATGTACTTGTTTTCAGGATATAACTGCTTGCAGTTATTGAAAACCAAGAACTCTTAAACTGATGTGTTCCCAACGCTTCAGTTTCATCCCTGGTTCTTATGCTTGACTTCCTTCCTTCAATTTGTTGATTGTAAATGCATTATTTTTGCGGCCCGCTTAGTTTAAGCGGGCTTTTTTTTGCCAGTTTTTTATCAAACTATCATTTACAAAAAACATCGCTCAATAACTTGAACTAGGGATAATGACTGTATCAACTGACGAATCTTATTACTCCAGCTAAAAGATTAATGCTAAAGAGAAAATTTTCTTTATCCACATAAGGTTACGTACCTAAATAGTGAGCTATTAGTGAGTCGCACAGTTAACGCAGATAAGAGAAAAACCTGTAGAAACACAGAGCTTATCCTTAAGCTCAAGGTAAATAGCTCAGGCTAGATCGCTCACTCATACCGTTAGACTTAATCTTGCAAGCAGTATGGTCAACAAATCGTTCACATCATATGCGATAAAATTAACTAATCTGATCAATATTGACCGTTGTTATCATCACTTGGATTAATGTAATTATCACTAACGAGATGCAAAAATAATAAAGCCAAGTCAGAAGCTTGGCTTTATTGCTAACTTAAATATTTAAACACTCAAATTGAGACTGTACTACAGAGGCTTACTAATCCGGACTACAACGCGGCGGTTACGTACCCTCTCGTCCATATCATCATTAGAGGCTACATGACGACGTTCACCGTGCCCCACAGTAACAATACGATCCTGAGGAATACCACTGGAAACAAAGAACTCTTTTACTGATTCAGCGCGTTGATCCGATACTTTTTGATTTACAGCGCGGCCGCCATAACTGTCGGTATATGCATCAACTAACACTAACTCCACGAGCGGATCATAAGCTAGGTATTCTTGGACTCGCGACAGTTGTTGCTGTGAAAAATGGGTTAAATCAGTACCGCCCTCATTATAATTTAATACAGTAAAAGCAATATCATCAAAGCTATAGGGTAATAAGTGCGCGAGGCAAGCTTTAAACTCTGTGTATTTGCGGCCAAAGTTAGCTGAAGATAAACCCACAGCAATTTTATTCGACTCATTGTACCAATCAGCATAGTAAAATGTCGGTTCCATACCGCGACTTAACTCCGCCAGCATGGACCACGCCGCGCGTTTAGGCACCTCACCATTAAAATACTTTTGATAATGCAGCGAAGTGATCTCTTTGGATACCACTCCTGGACGCCATTTCGGCGCCTTACTCATTAGCTTAGCTTGAGTCACTTGATCCGGTTTTACCCACATATCTAAGGTAAAATTCATATTTTGTTGTTTACCCGCCTCACTGGTAAAAATGGCTTTACCGTAAGCAGGAATATCATGTTCTAAGCGGCATACGATGGGAGAATTCTCACTCATCCGCCACTGGGAATCACTTAAGGTGGCCACATAATGGCGCAACTCTGCTGTTGCAGTTGCTGGAACGCATAAAATTGACACTAAGATCAGTTTTCGCCACATAGCCTTTACTCTTAATTAATCGGGTACATGGCTTTATCGGCAAACTATTTAGTTCCTTTAGCCTATAAAACCATCAATCAAGCATGACACACCCGAACACATTTAGCATAATAGCGCCCTGTGAATTTTCTTGAGTACTTTATGAGTGACATTTGCGACGCGAACAAATTGAAATACCGATTTCGAGGCTACTTTCCCGTAGTCATTGATGTCGAAACTGCGGGCTTCAACTCTCAAACCGATGCGTTGCTAGAAATTGCTGTCACATTATTGAAAATGGACAGTGAGGGCGTGATAGGAATCGATAAAACCTTACACTTCCACATTGAGCCCTTTGAAGGCGCAAATTTAGAACCCGCAGCCTTAGCATTCAATGGAATAGATCCAACCAATCCGTTGCGGGGAGCGGTGAGCGAGAAAGAAGCCTTTTTAGAAATTTTTAAAGCAGTGAAAAAAGCCCAAAAAGCCTCTGACTGCCATCGCAGCATAATTGTGGCGCACAATGCTGCTTTTGATCATGCTTTTGTCAGTAAAGCGATTGAACGCTGTGATTTAAAACGTTCACCATTTCATCCTTTTGCGACTTTCGATACAGCCACATTGGCGGGGCTTGCCATTGGCCATACCGTACTGGCTAAAGCCTGCATTATGGCTGGGATCCCCTTTGATAATAATGAGGCCCATTCAGCCTTATACGATACTGAACGCACCGCTGAGTTATTTTGCCTTATCGTTAACCGCTGGAAAACATTAGGTGGCTGGCCATTACTTACCGCCGATGAGCTGGATATTGAGGATAAGATTGAAGAATAAACTGAGCCAATAATGCTCATGTTTATGCCTGCAATAACCAATAAAAAAAGCTGCCATAAGGCAGCTTTTTTTATTTAACACGCAGCACTAATTAGAACATGCTAATTACAGTGAACTTGCGTTTTCAGAAAGGTAAGCAGCAACACCTTCAGTGCTTGCATTCATACCTTTGTCGCCTTTTTCCCAGCCAGCAGGACATACATCGCCATGCTCTTCGTGGAATTGTAATGCATCGATCATACGCAGCATTTCATCAACGTTACGGCCTAATGGCAGATCGTTAACCACTTGATGACGAACCATGCCTTCTTTGTCAATTAAGAACGAACCACGGAAAGCCACACCCGCTTCTGGATGCTCAACATCGTATGCTTTACAGATTTCGTGCTTAACGTCAGCGACTAAGGTGTACTTAACTTGGCCAATACCACCTTTATCAACTGGGGTGTTACGCCATGCATTGTGAGTAAACTGAGAATCGATTGAAACACCAATCACTTCTACGCCACGCTTAGTGAACTCTTCCATGCGGTGATCAAATGCGATCAACTCTGATGGACAAACGAAAGTGAAGTCAAGTGGATAGAAGAATACGACTGCGGGTTTACCTTTGATGGCTGCAGTCAAGTTGAAGCTATCAACGATTTCGCCAGAACCTAATACAGCTGCAGCAGTAAAATCAGGAGCCTGACGGCCTACTAATACGCTCATTTTATATCTCCATCTATGAGTTGAACTAAGTGTAAAGTAAGTGCCTTAATAAGTAGAATATCTCCCCCAACCTAGGCCGAGTTAAATCTTTACTAATAAAAAGGCGTTCTTACCAATCAAATCTTTAGGCATTATAAGTCGTGTGCTGTGCCTTACAACCTATTTAAGACCAATATCACATTTTTCAAGAGCATTTAAATTTTCTCTGCCTAAAGATAGAGCAATTTATGGTTCCTGAGTGTGCAACATTCCACATTTGCCTAACACACAACAACTTGCCTGTTCACATTTTCAGATATTTTTCAGATAAGGTGTTAGCAAACTGGACAACGACCACCTTTGCAGTCAAAAATAGCACCTTTGACTTAAGAATTAAGAAATTTGACTATGAATGCAGTCGTGATTGCAGTGTGCTTAATGTTAGCACTCAGTTTAGCTAGGGTGAATGTGGTTATTGCCCTAACCGTGAGCGCGCTTGTAGCGGGACTCGTGGGCGGGATGGATATGCACCAAACCATCAATGCCTTTAATACAGGCTTAGGTGGCGGCGCACAAATTGCGCTCAGCTATGCGTTATTAGGAGCTTTTGCCGTCGCGCTATCGCATTCGGGTTTAACAACATTAATTTCTAGAAGTATCATTAATAGCCTTGGACAAGATCCTAACCCGACCAATACCAACTGGGTCCGCTGGTTACTGCTGATACCGCTATTGGTCATGTCGATGGCCTCACAGAATATTTTACCTATTCACATTGCCTTCATCCCTATTTTAGTACCGCCACTACTACATGTAATAACCAAGCTCAATATCGATCGTCGTATTGTTGCCTGCGTGCTGACCTTCGGTTTAGTCACAACCTATATGATTTTACCGATTGGATTTGGTGGCATTTTCTTAAATGATATTCTGCTATCAAACTTAACCAGCAATGGTTTAGCCGCAGTGCGCGAGCAAATTCCATCAGCTATGTTGATTCCTGCCGCGGGCATGGTGGTCGGCTTACTCACAGCGGTGTTCATTAGTTACCGTAAGCCTCGTATCTATGACGAGACAAAAGTGCTGGTAGCTGAGCCAGAAGAAGCCCTCAATAAACGCAATATTAATATTGCCGCAGTCGCGATATTAGCGACTCTGATTGTACAACTTGAAACCGACTCAATGATTTTTGGCGCCTTAGTTGGCTTTATGATTTTTAGTTTTTCGGGCGCATTAAAACATGTCGCTGATCAAGATATTTTCAATCAAGGCGTGCGCATGATGGCCAACATTGGTTTTATCATGATTTCAGCCGCAGGTTTTGCCGCCGTAGTGAAAGAAACTGGTGAAGTCGGTACGCTTGTGGCCTCACTGAGCGACATCATTGGTGATAATAAAGCGCTCGCCGCCTTTTTGATGTTACTGGTTGGCCTATTGATCACTATGGGAATCGGCTCGTCATTCTCTACCATTCCGATTATCGCGACAATTTATGTGCCACTGGCGTTGAGTTTTGGTTTTTCAGTCACGGCAACGATAGCGTTAGTTGGCACAGCTGCCGCACTCGGTGATGCGGGTTCGCCCGCATCTGACTCCACTTTAGGCCCAACAGCAGGTTTAAACGTCGATGGCCAGCACGATCATATTCGCGACAGCGTGATCCCGACGTTTATTCACTACAATATTCCCCTATTAGTGTTTGGCTGGATTGCCGCTATGGTGTTGTAACCCTGTACTGTAATCATTAATGCCTAAACACATAAAACAAAAAGGCCGAGTCGCATTGCGATTCGGCCTTTTTTATCAAGCACCTTAAACATTAACAAATAATATTAACCAGTGCAGGAGTGCTGACTTAACTTAGATAGCAGACTCAATAACCGATAGAGTCACTCCAAGTTCAGATTACTTAGTCCCAAAGATTTTATCACCAGCATCACCTAAACCTGGCAGGATATAACCTTTCTCGTTTAGGCATCTATCAATAGCGGCAGTATATAATTCAATATCTGGGTGCGCCGCTTCTAACGCTTTAATCCCTTCAGGAGCCGCCACTAAGACTAAGGCTTTGATTGAAGTACAACCGCGTTTCTTCAATAAATCTACGGTCGCAATCATAGAGCCACCCGTGGCTAACATAGGGTCAACAACTAAGGCGATACGCTCGTTCATGTCGCTGGCAAGCTTTTCAAAATAAGGCACTGGCTCAAGGGTTTCTTCGTCGCGATAAATACCGACAACTGAGATACGCGCGCTTGGAATATGTTCCAGTACACCGTCCATCATACCCAATCCCGCACGTAAAATTGGCACCACAGTGACTTTTTTACCTTTGATTTGGTCAACTTCAACCGGACCATTCCAGCCTTCAATCGTCACCGTTTCAGTTTCGAAATCTGCGGTAGCTTCATAGGTTAATAAACTACCGACTTCGGCGGCTAGCTCACGGAAACGTTTAGTGCTAATGTCGCCTTCGCGCATTAAACCAATTTTGTGACGCACTAAAGGATGTTTAACCTCGACAACTTTCATTTTTCTCTCCTACTTTATTTTTCGGCGTATTATTTCAGGCAAATTTTTCAGATTCTAGTTGATTTGTTTATGAGGTAAAACATAAAGTTTTGCCATTCGGTCTAATCGTGAGCTATATCCCAAGAATAATCCTCAATCGCTTAAGATACGTACCCTAATTTACTATTTTGTGACCGATTCAAAAATCTCAACCCGTAAAATGCCCTCTTATCTTAGCTAAAAATATAATGCCGGCGGGATAAATCTAAATCATGGCTTTCGACCCCTAACACAAGCTGGTAGAATACCGCCGCATAAAATCCAATAACGATGTACCCGAGAGGATCCCTCCGTGAGCACACCTACCCCACTGAGCTATAAAGATGCCGGCGTTGATATTGATGCAGGTAATGCACTGGTTACTAACATAAAAGCAGCTGTTAAACGTACCCGTCGTCCAGAAGTTATGGGCAACTTAGGTGGTTTTGGCGCATTGTGTGAAATCCCCACTAAATATAAACAACCTGTACTCGTGTCTGGCACTGATGGTGTTGGAACTAAACTACGTTTAGCCATCGACTATAAAAAGCATGACACCGTCGGTATCGACTTAGTCGCTATGTGCGTGAACGACTTAATCGTTCAAGGTGCTGAGCCACTGTTTTTCCTCGATTACTATGCAACGGGTAAGCTAGATGTTGAAACAGCGACTTCTGTCGTCAACGGCATAGCCGAAGGTTGTTTCCAATCTGGTTGTGCATTAGTTGGCGGTGAAACCGCTGAAATGCCAGGTATGTATGAAGGCGATGATTACGATCTAGCCGGTTTCTGCGTCGGCGTCGTTGAAAAAGCCGATATCATTGACGGAAGCAAAGTTGCTGCGGGAGATGCGCTTATCGCATTGGCTTCAAGTGGCCCGCATTCAAATGGTTACTCTTTAGTCCGTAAGGTATTAGAAGTAAGCCAAGCAGATCCTCAACAAGCTCTTAATGGCAAACCCTTGATTGAGCATTTGCTTGAACCAACCAAAATTTACGTGAAATCATTGCTGAAACTGATCGAAGCATCAGATGTACATGCAATGGTACATATTACTGGCGGCGGCTTCTGGGAAAACATCCCTCGCGTACTGCCAGATAACTTAAAAACCGTTATCCAAGGTGATTCTTGGCAGTGGCCAGCGGTATTTAGCTGGTTGATGGAAAACGGTAATATTGCAGAGTACGAAATGTACCGCACCTTCAACTGTGGCGTTGGTATGTTGGTCGTACTGCCTGCCGATAAAGTCGATGCTGCACTGGCATTATTGGCAGCTGAAGGCGAACAAGCATGGCTTATCGGTGCTATCGCCAATCGTGAAGGCAATGAAGAGCAAGTGGAGATCCTGTAATGCCCCAGAGCTGTCGTGTAGTTGTATTAATTTCCGGAAATGGCAGTAACCTGCAAGCGATTATCGACGGTTGTGATGATAATCTGCAGGCCGAAGTTGTCGGAGTCATCAGTAATAAACCCGATGCCTATGGCCTAGTGCGCGCCCATCATGGCGAAATTGATACCAGCTGTGTGATAGCTCACCAAGGTGAATCTCGCTCTGAATACGATGCACGTTTAATGGCAGTGATTGAGCAATACCAGCCCGATTTAATTGTGCTGGCAGGATTTATGCGTATTTTAAGTGATGATTTCGTTAATCATTATCTAGGTCGCATGATCAACATTCATCCGTCACTGTTACCTAAATATACCGGTTTGAATACCCATCAACGTGCTATTGATGCCAACGACAGTGAGCATGGCGCTAGCGTGCATTTTGTCACGCCAGAGCTAGATTCAGGCCCAGTGATTTTACAGGCTAACGTGCCTGTTTATGAAGATGATAGCGCTGATATGCTTGCCGCACGCGTACATGAGCAAGAGCATGCAATTTATCCACTGGTGGTGAAATGGTTTAGTCAGCAACGACTTAACATGCAAAATGGCCAAGCCTATCTTGATGGCACTCTTATCGGTCAGAGCGGTTACGCGCCCGATTAAAGTAGCTTTAAGCATTAGTAGAAGCGAAATCACAAATAGAGACCTTAGCGTCTCTATTTTTTAATTATTTTCTACAAAAGCATTGTTTTCTCGGGTAATGTGGCATTAGATAACTGAATGAAAAGTGATTTTTTGCTCTGCATAATAAGAGACTATTAGATGAAAAATATTATCTGCGATATCGATGGTGTACTACTGCACGACAATAAATTGATCCCCGGCAGCGATAAATTTATCAAACGCATTTTAGAGCAAGGCAATCCGTTAGTCGTATTAACAAATTACCCCGTACAAACAGGTAAGGATTTGCAAAACCGTTTAAGCGCAGCCGGTATTGATATTCCTGAAGAATGCTTTTATACCTCCGCCATGGCAACCGCTGACTTTTTAAAGCACCAAGAAGGCAGCAAAGCCTATGTTATAGGTGAAGGTGCCCTCACCCATGAGCTCTATAAAGCGGGCTTTACCATCACCGATATCAACCCTGACTTTGTGATTGTCGGTGAAACCCGCTCTTACAATTGGGATATGATCCATAAAGCCGCTGGTTTTGTTGCCCGTGGCGCCCGCTTTATTGCCACTAATCCCGATACTCACGGCCCAGCTTACAGCCCTGCTTGTGGCGCATTGTGTGCACCTATCGTACGGATTACTGGTAAAAAGCCTTTTTATGTTGGTAAACCAAGCGCATGGATTATTCGCTCGGCGCTTAATCATATGGATGGACACTCGGAAGATACCGTGATTATCGGCGACAATATGCGTACCGATATTTTAGCGGGCTTCCAAGCGGGGCTTGAAACCATTCTGGTCACCAGTGGCGTGAGTAAGCTTGAAGATATCGACAAAGAACCCTTCCGCCCAAATCATGTGTTTGCCTGCGCGGGCGATATTGATGTTGTTTAACAGTACATCGGACGAATTTTGCTTTATTACGCCATCCCTCATCATTTAACTTAAGTGCTTACCGATGCAATAAGCTTTCTTTAAAGGCGTATTGCATCAAGCAAGGCAACATTAAGTAACACATTCACCTGCCGCTCAGCCTTGTAGCTCGCAGCGGCTTGCTTCATGATAAGTCTCGCTTCTGATTGATGAACAGAAATCTAAAATTTTTAATTAAAACAACAGTAGGATTAACCTATGCTACGTCTGTCTCCACTCTGTGCATTAGCTATGCTCAGCGCCTGTAGTCCCAATACATCTGTACCCGATGGCACCAGCGCTTTAGCTGAACTCAAACCAGTGCAGTTTAATGAAGCACGTTTTAGAAATGATATTAAAACGCTATCATCCGATGAATTTGAAGGCCGTGCGCCAACCACTCATGGTGAAAAACTCACCTTGGATTATTTGACCAAAGCCTTTGCCGATATGGGGCTTAAAGGCGCATACCAAGGCAGCTTTTTACAACCTGTGCCTATGGTCAGCTATACCGCAGATGAAGCGCAGCAAGTGACACTGGCAGGATTACCCTTTAAATATCGTCAAGATCTGGTGCTCAGCAGCCGTCACGATAACGGTGGCGTTAATATTGAAAATGCACCATTAGTCTTTGTGGGCTATGGGGTGAACGCACCCGAATATGCTTGGAATGATTACCAAGATCTCGACATGAAAGGCAAAATCGCGGTGATCTTAGTTAACGATCCCGGCTTTGCCCGCCCTGACTCGGGTAAGTTCAATGGCAAAGCCATGACCTATTACGGCCGCTGGAGCTATAAGTTTGAAGAGGCCAGCCGTCAAGGTGCACTTGGCGCACTGATCATCCATGATACTGAACCCGCTTCTTACCCTTGGTCAGTGGTGGAAAATAGCTGGACAGGCGCGCAGCAAGATCTGGTGCTGAGTAAAGCCGAGCAAAATAGCCGAATTCAAGTCGAAGGTTGGCTCGCCTTAGATACCGCAACCCAACTTTTTGAGAAAGCAGGTTTATCACTACCAAACCTCATGGCGCGTGCCGCCGATAGCCCGATAAATTTACCCCTTGAGCAAACGGCCAGCATCGCCTTTAAGAATAAAGCCGAATATGCAAATAGTTACAACGTGGTCGCCACGCTCACGGGTAGCACACAAGCCGATGAACAAATTCTCTATACCGCCCATTGGGATCACATAGGTAAAGATGAAACAAAAGAAGGCGATCAAATTTATAACGGTGCGATGGACAATGCCTCGGGCACTGCTGGCATTCTCGAAATCGCCAGACAATTAGCCGACAATGCAAAAGAGGGTCACGGTTTAGCGCGCTCGGTCACCTTTATAGCTACCACAGGTGAAGAACAAGGTTTACTCGGCTCGCGTTATTATGCCGCTAATCCACTTTATCCTATTGATAAAACGGTCGCGGTACTGAACCTTGATAGCACCAATATCTATGGTAAAACCAAGGATTACACCATCGTCGGCAAAGGGAAGTCGGAGTTAGAAAACTACCTTATCGAGGCGGCTACACAACAAAACCGCATTTCAATGGGTGAAAAAAATCCCGCTTCGGGCGGTTTCTTCCGTTCAGATCACTTCAGCTTTGCCAAACTGGGTATCCCTGCGGTATTTGCCGGTGGCGGTAATGAAGCAATTGATGACGCCACTGCTGCCTATAAAACCCAGATGCAAGCCACGATGAAAGGCTGTTATCACAATGTTTGCGATGAATACCATGAAAACTGGGATTTAAGCGGCGCACTGCAAGACTTGCAAGTGTATTACCAAGCCACTCGTGCACTAGGTAATAGCCAAGATTGGCCAGGATACTATCAAGGTACCGAGTTCAATAGCCTGCGACCAGCCAAAACACAGCTCGTGACAGATACGAAATAATCGGTGCTATTGAATAGGGTTGAGTAAAAGGCTTTCGGCATAAAGCGCTAACTCGGTGAGCACCGATGAGACAAAGCACTCGATAAGATTTAAAAGCACGTGATCCCATCACGTGCTTTTTTGTTTTTAGCCCACTAAACATGTTGAGTTGATTGAATACTAGCCGCTTAATTTCGCTGCATAATATGGTTACGCACCAGCTTATGCTATTGGTTAATGCCAGATAACTGAGGGTGAATTGACTAATAATAAAACACTGACATTTTTACACTCGCCATTTACGCTATTTTTGATAATTTTTTTGCAATCGGCACATTGCTTAAAAGCATTATGAATTCACCAAAACCTCTCCCCCTAAACAATACAATAAAAACAAATCACCAAAAATAACCGCATTTTAATGATTTATCATTAATAAAACAAACCAAAAGCAAAGATCTAAATCAACAAAGACACCAATAAACAGATAAATCATCAAAAATAGTGTTTGGCAAATTCCCTAATTGCTGGCACATTAACACTCAATTGAGACATCCTCAAATGACAGACAGTGTGGGAGTTGTACTATGTGTTCAATCTTTTCGATTTTAGATATCCAATCTGATGCCAAAGAACTGCGCCAAGTTGCGCTAGAAATGTCTAAGCTAATGCGCCACCGTGGCCCTGACTGGTCAGGTATTTATGCCAGTGATAAAGCCATTCTTGCCCACGAACGTTTAGCGATTGTTGACATTGAACACGGTGCTCAGCCACTGCTAACAGAAGATGGCAGCTTGATCCTCGCGGTCAACGGTGAAATCTATAACCACAAAGAATTGAAAGCCCAGCTAGGCGATAAGTACAGTTATCAAACCAACTCTGACTGCGAAGTGATTCTGGCGTTGTATCAAGAATACGGTCCTGATTTCCTTGATAAACTAAACGGTATTTTCGCTTTTGTGTTATATGACAAAGCTCAAGATAGATACCTTATCGGCCGCGATCACATGGGTATTATTCCGCTATATACAGGCCGTGACGCTGCGGGTAACTTCTATGTTGCCTCAGAAATGAAAGCACTAATGCCAGTATGTAAAACGGTAGAAGAATTTTTACCCGGTCAATATTTGTACTCAAGCGATGCAGCCGCAGTGAAATACTACACTCGCGATTGGCAGAGCTACGATGCGGTTAAAGATAACCCAGCAAACAAAGAAGAATTACGTGACGCATTAGAAGCCGCGGTAAAACGCCAATTAATGTCAGATGTGCCCTATGGTGTGTTGCTATCAGGTGGCTTAGATTCATCAATCATTTCCGCCGTGACACAAACCTTTGCTAAACGCCGCATTGAAGACGATGGTGAAACTAACGCTTGGTGGCCACAATTGCATTCTTTTGCCGTTGGTCTTGAAGGCGCACCAGATTTAATCGCCGCCAAAAAAGTCGCCGATGCCATTGGTACAATTCACCATGAGATCCATTTCACCTTCCAAGAAGGCTTAGATGCGATTAAAGAAGTGATCTATCACTTAGAAACCTATGATGTCACGACGATTCGTGCTGCCACTCCAATGTATTTAATGGCGCGTAAAATCAAAGCTATGGGTATTAAAATGGTGTTGTCTGGCGAAGGCGCTGATGAGCTATTTGGCGGTTATTTATACTTCCATAAAGCGCCAAACGCACAGGCATTCCACGAGGAATTAGTCCGCAAACTCGATAAATTGCATTTATTCGACTGTTTACGTGCCAACAAAGCCATGGCCGCATGGGGATTAGAAGCCCGTGTGCCCTTCCTTGATAAAGAGTTTATGGATGTGGCGATGCGCATCAACCCTGAAGCAAAAATGTCTAAGGATGGCCGCATCGAGAAACACATTCTGCGCCAAGCCTTTGAGCACAAATTGCCAAAAGAAGTGGCATGGCGTCAAAAGGAACAATTCAGTGATGGCGTGGGCTACTCATGGATTGACGGTTTGAAAGAACAAGCGGCAGCGCGCGTGGATGATTTACAACTGGCAAACGCGAAATTCCGTTTCCCATATAACACGCCAGAAACCAAAGAAGCCTATTTCTATCGTTGCTTCTTTGAGGAGCATTACCCACTGAGCGGCGCTGCTGAAACGGTTCCTGGTGGTAAATCTGTTGCCTGTTCAACGCCTGAAGCACTGGCTTGGGACGAAAGCTTACGCGGTATTATCGACCCATCTGGCCGAGCAGTACGCTCTGTACACACCTCAAGCTATTAATTGGGTTGAAACAATTAACTTAAGTATATTAAGTACGTTAGATAAATAAAAAATGATAGCCAAGCAAAACAGCTGGTTTTATTAGCGTCGTAAAAGCCACCCACATTAGGGTGGTTTTTGCATTTAGATGAAGCTGACATTAATACTATTTTTCCGTTCGGGGTTTCAATCTCCATAAACTAAGCCGACAACGCATTGATTGGCTGCATTTGGGCGAGCGTGTGCCCCTGGACTTGCGTGTGAGAGTCAGTGTCAGCTTGGCGGTGAAAGTAAACATTATTTTGTGCCAACGCCATCGGATCTTGGGCTAAAAAAAACTGACCCGCCGCGATGCCCGCATGATAATCATGTCGTAAATCGGCATCGGTACTGCCTAGTAATTTACTTTGCAAGTTTTCAGCGGCAAAAATTTGCACGATTTCTACATCCTCGGGAGGATTGGCGATAAAATCCAGTTCATCCTGATAGGCTTGTTCGTGCTGCACTAAATAATCAATGGTTTTAGGACAAAAGCCAGAAACACAAATCCAAGATTTTAATTTATGAACCCAAGCCGATTGCGCTTGAAAATCCTCACTCACAGTGCGGATCACCACGATTTTACGGGCACCGCGGTGATAAGCTTCACGCACAGGTAAAGGCGCTGCTAAGCCGCCGTCGAGATAAAAGTCACTGTCGATAGCTTCGCTCAATGCTGCGCTGTGATGCGACCCGCTATGATTAGCCGCGCCGTTATTACAGGCCTTGTCACTATTACAGGCATTATCATTTAGCCAAGGCGTGAGTTTCACACCTTGTTTATACAAAAATGGCAATGCGCTGGAGGCTTTAAGCAATTCGCGCCACTGGCTTTTACTGCTTGGACTTAAAAAATAACCCTTACGATCACTGGCATTGGTAGTGGTGATCAGTAACTGCCGATCACCGAGTGAGGTTGTTGCCGCGTTAAGATCTAATTTAAACATTCCTTGTCGCGTCTGCTCAAAATACCAATCTAAATCGACCACGTTACCGCCGACTAACCCGCGACCGAGTCGATAAAATCGTTTATGCCGCGACAAACCGCGGATTAAGCGTTTGGCATAACCCTTTTGACGGGCCAAAAAACTGCTGAGATTTTGTGAACCTGCAGATGTACCAATAAATAAATCGAAGGGATCGAATCCGCCATCAAGCCAAGCATCGAGCACGCCTGCGGTGAAAATACCGCGTTGACCACCACCTTCTGCAATCAGGGCCACCTGTGGGCTAGCGTTAGATTGAGCGTCTTGGGAGGCTAAATGGCTGACGGCGTGCATAGGGAAACCTTATCGAATAATTCATATAAGGCGAGTCTAAACAAGACGAATGAGAAAGGATAACGGATAGAAGCTATCATCTTAATAGGAAAATACTATTAAGATAGTGTACAAGCATTAGCCGGTGATGATAACGACAGCAAATACTGGCAGAAATCACGGCAGTGATGAGCAAGGTTAGCTTGTTCGTCATCCTTAACGAACAAGCTATTTTCACATCAATGCATTAAAACTTATGACTCAGTTCTAACGTGATATTACGCGGCTCACCGGGGAAATGGCCATTACGTTCGCTAAACCCACTGACGGCATATTCTTTGTCGAAGATATTTTTAAGATTTAAACGAACTTGAGTTTGATCCCACTGAGTCGTCCAGCTCATATCAAAAATCGTATGGGGCTTCACTATTTGACCATCGAGGCTGAACTGCTCGCCCACATAATCCATACCAAAGGCAATCGCCGAATCGAGTGCATTGATATCGTAACGGGTCCATATCCCCGCTTGATGACGCGGCGCATTGGCAAAGTGCTTACTGTCGAAGGTATTGGTTAAACTGTCGTTAGTGACTCCTTTAACCACTTCAGTCTCGTTATAGGCATAGTTTGCCGTAACAGTCAGGTTATCGGTTAAATCCCCCACCAGCGTCCATTCAACCCCTTGACTGTGTACTTCACCCAAATTAAGTAAAGCGGGAATACCATCGTCATCGCCAGTATCTAAAGGATTAGCTTGGGCGACATTTTGTTTTTCAATGCGATACACAGCGAGCGTGGTCATAAACTGGCCATCAAGCCATTCATTTTTCATCCCCAGCTCAATTTGATTGCCCGTTTCTGGATCGAGGAAACCGTCATCAATATCTTCCGCTTGATTGGTTAAAGATGCTGGATTGAAGCTTTCTGAGTAATTCAAATAAAAGGACATTGAATCGATTGGACGATAATTAAGCCCAGCTCTTGGCGTTATCGCGTTATCGCTGAAGGAGAAACCGGTCTTTTTATCATAGTCATCAAACTGGCTGAAACGCAGACCAGCAATCAATGACCACTGTTCATCAAAGTGCAGATGTTCCTGCACATACACGCCATAGCGATTAACGCGGGTGCCATCGGTATCTTTGTCTTGCAGCGTGTAAGTACTAGGGTCAGTTTCACCATAATTAAGATCAAAAATATTCAGGTTGCCGACGCCCGTTTTATCCGTCGCCAGCTTGTAGCTGTATTCGGTTTCAACATAGTGATAATCACCACCGAACAGGAACTCATGTTCAAAACCTAAGGCATCGAATGCATAAACAAAATCATTGGTTAAACTGATTTCATCGTTGGCGCGAGCTTGCACTCGGTATTCACGCTTAATGGTGCCATCACCCATAACGGGCTTTTTATTGGCATCTAAGGTCGCCCACCCCCTCGATTCATGATATTGCTGCGTGGAATCATTATTCAGATAACGGATCTGAGTCTTGACCGAGAAATTATCGCTAAATTGATGATCGAGAATCGATTGCAGCACCACGGCATCCATCTTCTGGAAGTCACTCTTCTCATTGGCATTATAGGATGGCGCAACAAGGAAGTTACCGTCATTATCGACAGGCACGCCGCGCAGCCGATTACCGCCTAAATCCTGCTTAATAATATCGAAGGTCGTGGTGAGCTTAGTATCATCACTGATTTCGTAGAGTAACCCACCCGCCACTTCGGCATTTTGGCTATCGGCATTATTCCGAAAGCTATCTTCCTGCTGATAATAGGCGCCAAAGCGATAGGCGAGATTTTGGGTTAAGCCGCCGGTCAAATCCAGCGAGCCACCCATCATATCCTCGCTGCCAGTGCTCAATGTCAGCTCTTTACTCTCAACAAAAGTTGGTTTTTTAGTGACATAGTTGATCATGCCGCCGGGTTCACCGCCGCCATAAAGTGCCGATGCCGGGCCTTTTAACACTTCAACCCGCTGCACATTAAACAGTTGCGGCACAGAAAATCCCGAATAGGGATCGCCCCTTACCCCATCATAAAAGACGTTGGCATCGTCACGGAAACCGCGAAAGGTCACGCCAGAATAACTGAACTCACTCACGCCCGCGATTGAGCGGTATAAATCGGTAATATTGCGCGCTGCTTGGTCAACGATTAACTGCTCGGTCAGCACTTGCACCGACTGCGGCAATTCCATCACATTAATCGCCGTCTTAGTGCCAACCGTTGTTTCTTTATCGACGTACATTTGCATCGCGCGGCCATGCACGGCAATACGCTCAGGTGCTGCCAACTTAACTTGCTCATAGGCTGCAGGCTCAGTCGATGCAGGACTTGCAACGGGTGAGCTTGTAGACAAGGTCTGCTGTGGAGCCTCTTTATCGAGTACAGTTTCAGCGGCGAATGCCGACTGATGTTGAGCGAGTGCAAGTGCAATTAATGAGTAGGCGAAACGAGTCTTCACAGAATGTCCCCAGCGCGAGCGCATAAAAATGGCATAAACCAAAGGGTTTACAAATGTATTCAAACGAATTGGCCGTCATTATAAAGAATGATTTACGAATAACAACGATTATCATTTGAATTTACATAAATGTGAAATCTGTTAGGTAAATAGCTAGCGTCAGCTCACATAACCCTTGTTGTGTTTGGTTATGACTAAAACGAAAAGAGCGTCAGTAGCACGGACCTTAGATAGAAGTTTTAATGTGGGATAAGCAAAAGACTCACAGTATCGAGCTCAATACTGGCGTGGAATAGAGGCATGACAACAGCTAAAGATTTAGAGAGGATAAAAATAAAAACCAGCGACAATGCGCTGGTTTTTGGCGACTCTTGAGCTGTTCTTAAGCAAAGGCTTCACTCAGCCTATAAGGTGAATGCTTAAAAAATAGCTTCATCTAATTGCGTTAGCATTTCACTCGCCTGCTCGATTTGCTTACGTAAACTGCGACCTTGTACAGCCCAGTAAGCCATATAGAAATCGGCGGTTTTGAGTTTAGCCTGATAAAATGCGGTTTCTTCACTGCCCTGCTCCAATGCCGCTAATGCAACGGCGGCGCTTCTGGCCCACATCCACGCCAGCGCAGTCACACCAAACAATTCTAGATAAGCCATAGAGGCCGCGCCGATAATGTCAGGATTGGTCGCCGCTTGCGAGGCTAAATAACCGCTGGCTTTTTGCAAATCGCCAGCACAATCCATCAAACCGCTCACATAAGGCTGCATTGCGGCATTGTTGCTGTATGATTTAATAAACTCAGTGACTAAAGCCGACCACTGCTGCATCGCGGCGCCGCGATCAGCCAGTAATTTACGTCCGACTAAATCCAATGCCTGAATACCGTTAGTCCCCTCATAAATCATGGCTATACGGCTATCTCGTACAAATTGTTCCATACCCCACTCATGAATATAGCCGTGTCCACCAAAGACTTGCTGCGCATCAACACAAGCATTAAAACCTCTATTCGTGATAAAGCCTTTCACTACTGGTGTAAATAATGCGGCTAATTGAGAGGCGACTTTAGCTTTGGCAGGATCAGTATGACGCTCAGCTTCATCAAGCCATAGGGCTTGCTGGCCAACGAGTGCACGCGCGCCTTCATTAAATGCTTTTTGCGATAACAACATACGGCGCACATCACCGTGAACCAAAATCGGATCGGCGGCTTTCTCAGGGGCTTTCGCGCCGCTTAAGGCGCGGCTCTGTAAACGATCTTTAGCGTAGGCTAACGCATTTTGATAAGCTATTTCAGACACACCAAGACCTTGCACGCCCACGCCTAAACGCGCTTGGTTCATCATGGTAAACATGGCGCGCAGTCCTTGATGTGCATCGCCCACTAGCTCGCCCAGCGCGCCATCAAACACCATCACGCAGGTTGAGTTACCATGAATACCCATTTTGTGTTCAAGACCGCTGGCATACAAAGTATTCGGCGCCCCTAAACTGCCATCGCTATTAACTAACACTTTAGGTACGGCAAATAACGAAATCCCTTTAACGCCTTCAGGTGCATCTGGCAAACGAGCAAGCACTAAATGCACTATATTGTCGGTGAGCTGGTGATCGCCAGATGAGATAAAGATTTTCTCGCCCGTAATGGCAAAAAGACCTTCAGATACGGGAACCGCTTTGGTACGTAATAATGCTAAGTCAGTGCCAGCATGAGACTCAGTTAAGTTCATGGTTCCAGTCCACTCACCGCTAACCAATTTGCTCAAATATTTTTGCTTTAATGCATCACTACCATGGGCGTGAATAGCGGCATACGCACCGTGGGTTAACCCAGGATACATGGCAAAGGCCATATTGGTTGCCGTTTGCATTTCAGCTGCAAAAATACCAACGACTTCAGGTAAACCTTGGCCGCCAAACTCAGGATCACAGGTCAGTGTTGCCCAGCCATTAGCAACAAACTGTTGGTAAGCATCATGAAATCCATCTGGCGTAATCACTTTTCCGTCGACCAGTTTACATCCCTGCACATCACCCACACTGTTTAGGGGTAACATGACCTCAGTTGAAAAATCAGCCATGCCTTGTAAAACTGCATTGACTAATTCAGGGTCAATTTCATCAAACCCTTTAAGTGCATCTTGCTGATAGATGTGTAACATTTCATCGAGGATAAATTGATAGTCGCGCAGCGGCGCTTGATAAACTGGCATAGTCGGTTCCCTTTTTTAGTTAGACGCAATTCTACTAAGTGCTCCGACCACTTTAACGACATTTGCCAAAAAGGGAAGATCCCCTCAGCATGAGTTTTGGCTTTTGTTTACACATACAAACAGCAAAACTGTAAATTGATCGCAACAAAGCCTTATACTGAGTCGCAAAAGTTTGTAAGCTAAGCATCTGTATTTTTTGCTACATCATCCGAGTTGAGGATATTTTTACTATGGGTTCTGTCACTACCAAAAAGCACGCCAATGGCCTCGATTATGTCGAAGTGAACTCGGCGCTATGTCAGGCAAGAATTTTTTTACAGGGCGCACAAATCGACTATTTTCAACCCGTAGGCAAACCACCTTTACTGTGGGTTTCTTCGGCTGACGATTATCAACCCGGTAATGGGATCCGTGGCGGTGTGCCAGTATGTTGGCCTTGGTTTGGCATGAGTAGCGAGCCTAATTTTCCTCAGCATGGTTTCGCCCGTACCCGTATTTGGGCGCTTGAGTCGGTTGAAATGCGTGATCAGTTAGTGCATTTACGTTTCAGCTTAAAAATTAGTGAGCAAGATAAAATCTATTGGCCGCACAATACTCAAGTGAGTGTGTTATTTACACTAGGCGAGACATTAAGTATTAGTCTGGTCAATACCAACTTAGGCGATAAAGCAGTCACCCTAACTCAAGCACTGCACAGCTATTTTCCAATTGAAGATATTCACCAACTCAAAGCGAGCGGTTTTAATGGCTCAAAATATATCGAATTTGGCGAAGGACCTTATCCTCAAACCACTGATGAAGTGCACTTTGATCGTGAAACCGACCGAGTTTATACCGAGCTTGGCCCAGTACAGCGATTGCATACGCCGCAAGGGATTATCAAAGTCAGTCGTGAGAACAGCCGGTCTGCCGTGTTGTGGAACCCTTGGATAGATAAATCTCAACGGCTAGGTCGTTTTAATGCAGAGGATTATCTCACTATGGTCTGCTTAGAAGCCGCCAATGTGTTAGAAGATAAACTGGTACTCGCCCCAGGTGAAAGCCATAGTTTAATCACCCACATTTGCTGGCAAGATTAAGCATTTCAATTAAATACTTGACCAAAAAAGATTTTAAAAAAATGCCCAGACTCATAAATCTGGGCATTTTTATTATCGCTAACATTTAAAGTAAAACTTAAGACAAGACTTACTTAGCTGACTTCTCTAAGCGCGCCAACAAGCTAGAGGTATCCCAGCGATTTCCGCCCATGCTCTGCACTTCGGAATAGAATTGATCCACCAACGCGGTTAATGGCAAGTGTGATCCATTACGACGGGCTTCTTCTAAGGCAATACCTAAATCCTTACGCATCCAATCGACTGCAAAACCAAAATCATAGTTTTGGCCCCACATCGTCTTGTAGCGATTCTCCATTTGCCAGCTCTGCGCCGCGCCCTTGCTAATGACTTCAATCACTTTTTCACCATCAAGCCCCGCGTTACGGGCAAACTGCAGTGCCTCAGCCAAACCTTGCACCACGCCGGCAATACAGATTTGGTTAACCATCTTTGTCAACTGGCCAGCACCAACATCACCGAGACGCTCGGCGCAACGAGCAAAAGCTTCAATAATCGGTTTAGCGCGGGCAAATATGACTTCATCGCCGCCGACCATCACAGTTAATAGTCCATTTTCAGCGCCCGCTTGACCACCAGACACTGGCGCATCCAGAAAGTGAACGCCCTTTGGGGCTAACACTTGATAGAGCTCACGCGCTACATCGGCTGAAGCTGTTGTATGGTCAACTAATACCGTACCTTTTTCGATACCATGAATAACGCCATCCTTACCTAACACGACTTCACGCAAGTCGTTATCATTGCCGACACAGGTGAACACAAATTCTTGCCCTTGAGCCGCCTCTTTGGGTGTGGCGCAGCAGCGACCACCATAGGTTTCAACCCAAGTTTGCGCCTTGGTAAAAGTGCGATTATAAACAGTGACCTCATGGCCTTTGTTGAGTAAATGTCTCGCCATGGGGTATCCCATTACGCCTAAACCAATAAATGCAACTTTTGCCATGAAGCGATCCTCAAATAGGTAAACAAGATCAATTAATTAGAACTTGCGGAGTCTGGTTCTGTATCCTCTACCCAATATATTACCGCTAAATCTTCAGTAACAAACACGAGAAATGCTAGCAAGTGTTTCAATCTATAGATTTCTTTGCGGTAATAAGCGGGAGGGGAAATAAGAACGCAGTTTAACATCCTGCCAGTATAACGCGTCAGGGATAAATCAAACCGAGTGGCAAACGCACTTTTCGGTACAAACAACAAAGGCGCTAGAAGCACCTTTGTTGATATAATTTATCACGTTATTTTACTACGTGAGCTTCCATCTCGGCGCCAATCTTTTTACGCATTTCCATCAGGCGCAATGCTGAATCTCGCAAATGGATATCATGATCCGTTTGTGGTAGCCACTCAGGTACTGGCGTGGGTTGACCCTGTTCATCTACAGCCACCATGATGACAATACAGTGGGTAGTAAGGTGACGCTCAGATACTTTAGGATCCCCCGCCCGCACATCAATACCGATATGCATAGAGGTCTTGCCGGTATAAATAACTTTAGCGCTGACTTCAACGATATTACCCACCAAAATCGGCTGTACAAAACGAATACCACCGGCATAGGCGGTAATACAATATTTACCGCTCCAACCCGCAGCGCAAGCATAGGCCGCGAGATCGATCCACTTCATCACCGCGCCGCCGTGAACTTTACCGCCAAAATTGACATCCGCAGGCTCGGATAAAAATCTCAAGGTACTTTGTCTATCGATACCAGCCATATAACCTCAACTTATTCAGCCACTATGGCTCAATGTTCTCGCGCAATAAGTTGAGTTTACGATAGAAAGCTTAAGTTAGGTAAAGATAATTACAATTGGCCTTATCAAAGAATTCGATTTAACCAAAGTGACTAATATGTACACAGCATGCAGTAAATTAGGTACAGCTAAACGACAAGGCTATAACAGTAGTACGCAGCTAACAAACGCGTGGCTTTTCCAACGGAATAAATACCTAAAAATAACATGCTTGCAAGCCTTACAGCATCTGACTATCAATGCCAACGCTAATTACCATCACCAACAATGCAAATCAGCCCACCACACGAAATATAAGTGTTAAGGTAAAAATCCCTATTTCAGATATACCAAACTTCTCATTCACCGCAGATTAACTCGGTCAAATTTGCAGTTAGTGCACCGCTAATAGGAATAAGCAAATTAATCGCAGGGTTTAATATTAAATAGCCCATTAAGGTTGGATATGTTTGTCATTATCAGTGGATAAAAACAAACAAGCTTTATGAGAAAAAGTTAATGATGAAGGTATCAGATAGTTATGATGCACTTGACTAAAAATTGTTAAAAATCAACCTTATAAATATAGCTTATTAATTTCCCCCATAAAAAATGCGCCCTTAGGCGCATTTCTTCACGGTCATATAGTTAGGCTTTTTTAAACAACAATGAACCGTTAGTTCCACCAAAGCCAAACGAGTTGCACAGTGCATAATCCATCTTCACATCACGGGCAGTATGAGCAACAAAATCTAAGTCACAACCTTCATCAGGATTATCTAAGTTGATAGTTGGCGGCACAATTTGATCGCGTAGTGCGAGTAAGGTAAAAATAGCCTCAACTGCACCAGCAGCACCTAATAGGTGACCCGTCATCGATTTAGTTGAACTCACTAATACTCTACTAGCTTGGTTGCCAAACACGGATTTAACTGCTGCAACTTCGGCTTTATCTCCCGCAGGAGTCGATGTACCGTGGGCATTGATATAACCGATTTGTTCAAGTGATAACTTAGCGTCACTAATAGCATTGACCATCGCAGCCGCCGCACCAGCACCATCGCTTGGAGGCGATGTCATGTGAAAAGCATCACCACTCATACCAAAGCCGACTAACTCGCCGTAAATGGTCGCTCCGCGCGCTTTTGCATGTTCATATTCTTCAAGCACCATCACGCCAGCACCATCGCCTATAACAAAACCATCACGGTCTTTATCCCATGGCCGACTTGCTGCCATTGGATCGTCGTTGCGAGTAGATAATGCTTTCGCCGCGCTAAAACCTGCTACGCCCAAAGGAGAGGTGACATCTTCGGCGCCGCCAGCGACCATAACATCTGCATCACCATAGGCAATCGTGCGCGCTGCAAAGCCAATATTGTGCACACCCGTAGTACAAGCGGTGGTGACAGCAAAGTTAGGTCCTTGCATACCAAACATGATCGACAAGTTACCCGAAATCATATTGATAATGGTACTCGGCACGAAAAAAGGAGAAACTTTACGTGGGCCGCCATTGATGAGCGCACTGTGGCCTTGCTCAATCAGCCACATTCCGCCCATACCTGAGCCAATAGCGGTGCCGACTCGACCGGGATTTTCTTTGCTCATATCCAGACCTGAGTCGTGGATAGCTTGAATGCCTGCCGCCATACCATATTGAATAAAGAGATCCATCTTGCGGGCCTCTTTTTTCGTGACATATTGTTCAATATCAAAATCTTTTACTGAACCACTGAAACGGGTAGAAAATTCACTGGCATCAAATTTGGTTATTGGTGCAATACCACTTTTACCAGAAAGCAAGGCTTTCCAAGTAGTATCCACAGTATTACCCACTGGAGTTACTAACCCCAAACCGGTTACCACTACACGACGTTTAGACACGGCAGTCACCTTTAAATGCTAAATTTGTTAGTTTTGATAGATAAACACGGTTTTCTATCATTAGACAATTCTTTCGTAACGATTTATTTAAGAAAGAAGTCGCCAATCTGCGGCGAGCATCCCGTGGATAACAGAATAAAATACGATCCAGAGATGATTGAGTAGTACTGAAGCAGAATTTGACGGGGCTAAAACAAAAACAGGCGGCAAAAATGCCGCCTGTCTTCAATAATTCAGAATTACTGATTCTTAGAAACGTAGTCGATCGCTGCTTGAACAGTAGTGATCTTTTCAGCTTCTTCATCAGGGATCTCGGTATCAAACTCTTCTTCTAGAGCCATAACCAACTCAACAGTGTCCAGAGAATCTGCACCCAGATCGTCAACGAAAGATGCCGCTGGCTTAACGTCTTCTTCTTTAACGCCCAGTTGCTCTACAATGATTTTCTTTACACGTTCTTCGATGTTGCTCATTAGTTTCTTTCCTATTCAAATTACGCACTTGCGTAAGATTGCGAGTAGTTTATTAGATTTGGCTGACAATGCAAGCTTAGTTTTCGTGGTCTAACCACGAAATTTCACCATCAATTGATACAGATCACTACTCAGTTACGACAGAATCCCTGCCATTCGCCCTTAAACCATGTACATGCCGCCATTCACATGCAATGTTTCGCCTGTGATGTAAGCAGCTGAGTCCGAGGCCAAAAAGAGCACAGCGTTAGCAATTTCTTGCGCTTGCCCTAATCGTTCCATCGGAACCTGTGACATAATAGCTTTTTGCTGATCTTCGGTCAGCTCATCTGTCATATCGGTCTGAATAAATCCAGGAGCGATAGCATTAACGGTAATTTGACGAGATGCAACCTCTCTTGCAAGAGATTTTGTAAACCCAATCAAACCCGCCTTTGCTGCCGAGTAGTTAACTTGACCTGCATTGCCCATGGTACCTACCACTGAACCAATATTGATGATTCGGCCAAAACGCTTTTTCATCATGGTACGCATCACAGGTTTTGATAGTCTAAATAATGATGTCAGATTAGTGTCGATAGTATCTTGCCATTCATCATCTTTCATCCGCATCAGCAGATTATCACGAGTAATACCCGCATTGTTAACTAGAATATCAACATCACCTACTTTTTCTTTAATCGATGCGAATAAATTGGTAACAGATTCACTATCTGTGACATTAAGCACTAAACCAAAACCTTTGTCACCCAGATATTCTTGAATGGCCGCAGCGCCTTTATCACTGGTGGCAGTGCCAATGACCACAGCACCCGCTTCGACAAGCGTCTCAGCAATCGCACGGCCAATACCACGGCTCGCGCCAGTTACCAAAGCCACTTTACCCGCTAAATTCAGATTAAAACTCATACAAACTCCTTACTCAGTTAATGCTACTAATGAAGCAACGTCATTAACCGCTTGGGCTGAAAGTGATTTATTAATTCGTTTTGTTAAGCCTGTTAATACTTTACCCGGGCCGCATTCTATCAAGTGTGTAATGCCTTTCTGAGCCATTAGTTCAACGGTCTCACTCCAACGCACAGGACAATATAACTGACGCACTAAGGCATCTTTAATTTCATCCGCCGCTGCGGGAGAGGCTACATCGACGTTATTAATAACAACGATATTAGGTGCATTAAACTTGATATCGTTCAATGCAATTGCGAGTTTATCTGCGGCAGGTTTCATTAGCGCACAATGCGATGGCACACTGACAGGTAATGCTACCGCCATTTTGGCGCCTGCTGCTTTACAAGCCAATGCCGCGCGCTCAACCGCCTCTTTTTGTCCCGCTATAACCACTTGGCCAGGACTATTGAAGTTAACTGGGCTCACCACTTCACCTTGAGCCGCTTCAACGCAAGTCTTGGCAATTGTGTCATTATCTAAACCGATAATGGCATACATGGCGCCTGTGCCAGCAGGAACCGCTTGCTGCATCAATTGACCACGAAGTTCCACTAACTTTATCGCGTCTTTAAAACCTATCACACCCGCGCACACTAAAGCAGAGTATTCGCCTAGACTATGGCCAGCTAACATGGCTGGCATAGGCTTGCCTGAAGCTACATAGGCACGCCAAATAGCAACACTTGCCGCTAATAGGGCGGGTTGGGTTTTATCTGTTTCATTTAAGCTTTCAACAGGACCTTGCTGAACCAATGCCCACAGATCATAACCTAAGACGTCACTCGCCTCGGCAAAGGTCTGCCCTACTACTGCGTGTGATTGTGCAAGCTCGGCTAACATGCCTAGGGCTTGTGAACCTTGACCTGGAAATACAAAAGCAACATTTTCCATATTCAAATTACCTATGGCTAACTTAATTTATTGAAAAATCATGTGAAAAACACATGTAGAACTTAGAAACGAATGAGCGCACTACCCCACGCAAACCCTGCACCGAAGGCCTCTAGCAGCAGTAGTTGTCCACGTTGAATGCGGCCATCACGTACTGCTTCATCTAACGCGATAGGCACAGATGCAGCTGAGGTATTACCATGTTTAGCTAAGGTTAAGACCACTTTATCGAGACTCATATCGAGTTTTTTGGCGGTAGCATTGATAATACGGAAATTAGCTTGATGCGGTACCAACCAATCAATTTCTGACTTATCAATATTGTTGATACGCAGCGTCTCAGTCACAACATGGGACAATTGAGTTACAGCCACTTTAAAGACATCATTACCCTTCATGGTCATAAAACCGACCGCTTCAGAGGTTTCGCCTTGCCGTGGTGGGAAAGCGCATTTCAATAAATCGCCTTGGCGACCATCGGCATAGATATGAGTCGAAATTATCCCTGGCGTTTCAGATGCACCAATCACAACGGCGCCAGCACCATCACCAAACAAAATAATCGTTGAGCGATCTTCTGGCTCACATAAACGAGACAGCACATCGGCCCCAATTACTAATACTTTTTTAGCGGCGCCCGTTTTTACAAATTGGTCGGCAACAGATAAAGCATAAACAAAGCCAGAACAAGCCGCTGCGATGTCGAATGCTGGAATGGTATGCACGCCAAGCATAGCTTGGATTTCACAGGCGGCAGCCGGAAAAGCATTGGGAGCACTGGTGGTGCCGCAAACTATCATGTCTAAATCTGATGCTTCTATGCCAGCCATTTCCAGCGCTTTGAGTGCAGCTTGGTAGCCCATAGTTGAAACGGTTTCATCGAAGGCCGCAATACGACGTTCTGATATACCTGTACGTTCCACAATCCATTGGTCAGTGGTTTCTACCATCTTTTCCAAATCTTGATTGCTGCGTACCTGCACGGGTAGATAACTACCAGTTCCGAGAATTTTTGTATGCATAAGGAGGGATCAGTTATTTATATCTAAAAGAATCGACTCCAAACGATCTTTTATCATTTCAGGGAGTCGACGTTGAGCTTCCGTTACTGCCAAGTTGATTGCTTGTAGATAGGCAGTTTCGTCAGCGTTTCCATGGCTTTTTACCACTATTCCTCGCAATCCTATCAGACTTGCGCCGTTATAGTGGTCGGGGTTCATCTGGCTCAGCACCGCTTGAATACGTGGGGCGATAAGTTTAGCCAGAAAACGAACAAATAAACCTTGGGTTAATCCCCGTTTTAACTGATGTACCAATAACTTGGCAATACCTTCTGAGGTTTTTAGCGTGATGTTGCCCACAAAGCCATCACAAACAATCACATCCACATTTCCAGAGTAGATTTCATTACCTTCAATAAAACCGGTGTAATTGATTTGCTCTGTCTGTTGTAGCAATTGTGCAGCTTGCTGAACCTGATCGTTACCTTTAATTTCTTCAATGCCCACATTGAGCAAAGCAACTTTTGGCCGAGATTTTTTATCAATCGTTTCGCACAAAACAGAACCCATCACGGCAAATTGAAATAAGGTTTCTGAATCACAGGAAACATTAGCGCCCAAATCCAGTAAATAAACTGGTTTTTGAGTCACCGCAGGTAAGCAGCTGACTAATGCGGGTCGATCAACGCCTGGCAAGGTTTTGAGCAATACTTTTGCCATCGCCATTAGTGCACCGGTGTTACCAGCACTCACACATGCTTGCGCACGTTCATCACGCACTAATTCAATTGCTAAGCGCATTGAGCTGTTTTTACGTGTGCGTAATGCATGTACAGGTCTATCAGACATACTCACGACTTCATCGGTATGAATGATTTCTATACGTGAAAGTAAACTCGCTTCAGCTTGGTGTAAATAGACATCAATTTCAGTCTTGTCACCGACCAAAAAGATTTTTAGAAAAGAATGTAATTGTAGTGCCCGCAAGGCTGCAGGCACTGTGACGTGGGGGCCATAATCGCCCCCCATTACATCTAACGCAAGCGCCAGATTCGTCATTAGGAAACCAACAAATTACTTGTTGATTACCTTTTTACCGCGATAAAAACCATCTGCAGTCACATTGTGACGCATATGAGTTTCACCACTGGTAGCGTCTACAGACAGCTGAGCAGTGCTCAGTGCGTCATGTGAACGGCGCATTCCGCGCTTTGAACGTGATTTTTTGTTCTGTTGTACAGCCATTGGCCTGTCTCCTAGATTACTTGCTCTTCAGTTTTTCTAACACTGCAAACGGATTTGGACGCTCCTCATGAGCGGGTTCGATCTCGCCTACAACTATGTCTTTAGATCCGGCACTACAATCAATTTCTTGATGCATTGGGATTATCGGCATAGCGACTATCAATTCATCTTCGATTAATTGATGTAGACGCACTTCGCCAACTTCATTGCACTCAATTGGGTCATACGCATCCGGGAGCTCATCGATTTCTGCCTTAGTCCGGCATGGACCGAAACAAAACTCGACCGTAACCTCTGTGGTAAATAGCGTCATGCAACGTTGACATACTAGAGTGAGCTCCGTCACAGCCTTCCCTTTCAGGTAGACTATCCCCTGTAAATCTACACCACATTCAAGCGACACTGCCACATCGGAACAGTCGCCGGCACATAACTCAGTTAATCTTTTCAATTGCACGCCAGGAACTGTGCCGTGATAAACTTGGCGGCTCGTGGCGGCGCGAAATGGATCAATTGAAACCGGTATCTTTACTGTTTGCATAAGGCGCGCATATTATAGTTTGGAAACGCTAGAGTCAAAGAAAAAATACTAACTTAAGTCCCAGTTTGCAACTTAAGCCTTTCTCCAGCCCCAACATTGAAATTGACGTGGGCGAAATAGTACCCAAGCATGAGGCCGCATACAAGCATAAGCCGTCTAAAATAGCCGCATTTAGCCGTATTCGCTGAAAAGAAAGCGTAAAAAACGAAACAGTTGTGCACTCTCGCTCAAATTGGTCACAATATAGCTCAATTTTTTACGGAAATTCATTTATGCCACCCCCGTTAATCTTAGCTTCGACGTCTATCTACCGACAATCGCTACTACAAAAACTCGGTTTAGCCTTCGAGTGCTGTAATCCTGATATCGACGAAACAGCACATAGTAATGAATCGGCCCCAGCATTAGTCCTTAGACTCGCCAAAGCAAAGGCATTTGCTGGTGCAACACAATTTGTAGATGGATTGATTATAGGTTCTGATCAAGTCGCTGTTATTGATGGCCAGATTATCGGTAAACCCCATCATTTTGACAACGCTGTTGCGCAGCTTACCCAAGCCTCAGGTAAAGCCATCACTTTTTATACCGGACTCGCACTTTATAATGCCGCAACGGGGATGATGAACGCCGAAGTTGAACCTTTTACCGTGCATTTCAGGCAACTCAGCCATGCACAGATTGTGGCTTATGTAAAAAAGGAAGAGCCCTATTACTGTGCAGGTAGCTTTAAAAGTGAAGGTTTAGGGATCGCTTTATTTACGCAGCTCGAAGGTCGAGATCCTAATACCTTGGTTGGTTTACCACTAATACTATTAACTGAGATGCTGTTAGCCCAAGGTATAGATGTTTTGGCATAATTCACTTTGGTTTTAGTTTGATAAGCATCGCTTTTACTGAGCGCGCTTTGTTTATTAAATAAAGCGCGCAAACTTTAATCCGCCAAAGGATAAGGTATATACCGTAATAAGGAAGGTTGTACCAAGATAGCGTTTATCATCACGCCTGCATAAAAAGTATAGTTAATTATAGTTAAAGGTGTTGCAGTAATTGCTCTGGCGAATCAATCAAGGCAATAGGTTTTGCCCGCAATAACTTTTTGGCGTTGTGGGCACCATAGGTCACACCGATGCTATCAATCCCAGCATTGGCCGCCATGGTCAGATCCAATAAAGAATCACCCACCATCAAAGCTCGTTCAGGCGCAATATTCAATTCGTAAAGCAAGCTTGAAATCATTTCAGGATGGGGTTTACTGTTCACTTCATCTGCGCAGCGTGACGCAACAAAGTACTTTCCAAGTCCACTTTGTTCAAAAACGCGTTCAAGACCTGCGCGGGCTTTACCTGTTGCAACTGCTAATTGATAGCCTTGGGTGTGCAAGTGACTAATTAAGGCAGGCGCTTGTGCAAAGAGCGGCGTTGGCGTGGTGTCTAAATGTAAATATTGTGTTTTAAACTCAGCGCGCATGTGTAGGTAGCCATCCTCTAACCTTTGGCTAGATTCATTTTTAGAGAACGGATGTAGAAAATCTGCTGAAGAATCACTTCGACTGAGTCCTTGCGGGAAAAGAACTCGCAGCGCCTCAGTCATAGATAAACCGATAACATCACGAATGTCATTTTCAGTTGGGATAGGCAGGAGCAATGCTTTAGCCATGTTTTCAATGCAGATGATAATTTTACCGATGGAATCCATCAGCGTGCCATCCCAATCAAAAATCACTAAATCATATTGCTTTATCTTCATCCTTGAATCCTATCCCTACTTGTTACACACGCTTTAACTTGTCCAATAATTGTGACAAATTATGATCTAAAGGTGCAGAAACCCGCATCACTTCATCATTTTCAGGATGAATAAACATGAGTTCTGCCGCATGTAAAAATAGTCGCGCTAAACCTAACGCACGCATACTATCGTCAAACTTTTGCTCGCTATACTTATCATCACAGGCGATAGGATGACCAGCAAACTGGCAATGCACACGAATTTGATGAGTACGGCCCGTAACTGGGCTGGCCTTAACTAAAGTACAACCTTGGTAACGCTGCATAATTTTAAAGCGCGTTTCTGACGGTTTACCTTCAGCGTTGACGCGCACGATACGCTCACCAGATTTAAGGGTGATTTTTAATAAGGGCTGCTTAACCGCTTTATCTTGAGCAGACCATTCACCTTTCACTAAGGCTAAATAATCTTTTTGCATCTTTTTATGTCTAAGCTGATCATGCAGATGTTTGAGCGCGCTTCGCTTTTTAGCGATCAATAAAACACCGGAGGTATCCTTATCGAGACGATGTACTAACTCTAAAAACTTCTGCTGAGGACGCAGTGAACGCAGCGCTTCAATCACGCCGTAATCAACACCGCTACCGCCATGTACCGCTATTCCAGCAGGTTTATTTAACACGATCAGATGATTATCTTCATGCAAGATACGATCTTCAAGCTGCGACACTTTACTTAAGTTGGCCGATGGCGCAGTACGATTGTCTGGCTCTGCGACTCTAACAGGCGGAATACGCACTATATCGCCAACCTGTAACTTGTACTCAGGTTTAATGCGCTTCTTATTAACTCGAACCTCGCCCTTGCGGACAATGCGATAGATCATGCTTTTCGGCACGCCCTTCAGTTTGGTCATTAAGTAGTTATCGATACGCTGTTCGAAGTGATCTTCATCAATCGTGATCAACTGAACCTGTTGTGGGGTGGATTCTATATTCATGATGCGCCATCTAATTATTGCAGCGGTCATTGTACAACAACTGAGAAGAATTGTGCCTTCCCATTGCTGAATTTTTTGATTGTTGCTATATTTCACCTGCGATTAGGGATAACCCGTGGATAAAGTGTTCACAAGCTCCCTTTCCCAAGCGGAAAGTCTCATGGATAAAAAAATATTTTCTTGATAGCAATTCATTGATTTGCAAGTCGTAGATTAAGTAAAAATACCACAAATGCGTTTTTACGATTAAATCGAGAAAATCACCTTAAATTAATAAGGTTTCCTGGAATTTTTCTCCCAGATTTCGAAACATATTTTAACTTGTCGTCAGACAAACCGATTCGACTTGGGCATTACCGGAACGAAACTAAAGAATTTATGGGGTTGGTTGATGTTTTACAACGAATTCCTTGTTTTTGTAATCATTAAAAAATAAGCCATAAATAGGATGCGACACGCAGCGACTGCGTCTAACAGTAATGCGCACCTTGCCTAGCCACAAGCCGTGAGGCTTTGTTGACCACAGCTAGGCCCGTAATGCAGCGAAACGCGATGTTTGATGACCTCTATTTAAAGAAGAATGACGTCATCATGAAACGTATGTTAATCAATGCGACTCAATCAGAAGAGTTGCGTGTTGCCCTTGTTGATGGGCAACAACTGTATGATCTAGATATTGAAAGTCCAGGTCACGAGCAAAAAAAATCAAATATTTACAAAGGTAAAATTACCCGCGTAGAACCCTCTCTAGAAGCCGCATTCGTTGACTATGGCGCCGATCGTCATGGCTTTTTGCCGCTAAAAGAAATTGCCAGAGAATATTTTCCTAAAGGATATTCTTTCCAAGGTCGCCCAAATATCAAAGAAGTGGTCAGTGAAGGACAAGAAGTTATTGTTCAAATTGATAAAGAAGAACGTGGCAATAAAGGTGCAGCATTAACTACCTTTATCAGCTTAGCGGGCTCTTATTTAGTGTTAATGCCAAACAACCCACGTGCTGGCGGGATTTCTCGTCGTATTGAAGGTGATGAGCGTACTGAGTTAAAAGAAGCACTGGCCGATTTAGAAGTACCTGCCGGCATGGGTCTTATTGTCCGCACTGCTGGTGTAGGCAAAGAATCTGCAGAATTAAAGTGGGACTTAAAAGTTCTACAGCACCACTGGACTGCGATCACTGAAGCTGCACAAGTAAAAGGCGCCCCTTTCTTAATTCACCAAGAAAGTAACGTCATTGTTCGCGCTATTCGTGACTATTTACGCCGTGATGTCGGCGAAATTCTCATCGACCATCCACGTATTTTCGAAGAAGCTAAGCAACATATTGCTTTAGTTCGTCCTGATTTCGTTGAGCGTGTAAAACTTTACGAAGCTGAAGTGCCATTATTTACACACTTCCAAATCGAATCACAAATTGAATCGGCCTTCCAACGTGAAGTGCGTCTACCTTCTGGCGGATCAATCGTAATTGACCCAACAGAAGCCTTAACCTCAATCGATATCAACTCTGCCAGAGCGACTAAAGGTGGAGATATTGAAGAGACGGCGCTAAATACTAACCTTGAAGCTGCTGATGAAATTGCCCGCCAATTACGTTTACGCGATTTGGGCGGTTTAGTCGTTATCGACTTCATCGACATGACACCGGTACGCCATCAACGCGAAGTTGAAAATCGCTTACGTGATGCGGTGCATCATGATCGTGCTCGTGTGCAATTAGGCCGTATTTCACGCTTTGGTTTGATGGAAATGTCACGCCAGCGTTTACGCCCATCTTTAGAAGAATCAGCTGCACATATTTGCCCACGCTGCCATGGCCAAGGCACTATTCGTAGTACTGAATCATTAGCCTTGTCGATTCTTCGTTTGATGGAAGAAGAAGCAATCAAAGAAAATACATCACAAATTGAAGCCGTTGTGCCTGTCGATGTAGCAGCGTTCTTGTTAAACGAGAAACGTAAAGCTATCCGAATTACAGAACAACGTCATAATGTTGAAGTATATATCATCCCAGATGCACACATGATGACACCTGATTATCGTGTTATTCGCCATCGTAGTGATGATGAAATCAGCGAATCAAGCTACAAGCGCATTGAGCAGCCAGAAGCTAAGTTGTATGAGCCCCGCAAATTGGAGCGTACAACCGCAGCTGCGCCAGCTTTAAAAGGTTATGCCGCACCACAAAAAGTGGAACAAGCACCATCGCCAACGGTAAAAGAACAACCATCACAGCCTGGTTTTTTCAGTAAGCTAGTGAGTGCGATAAGTGCGATGTTGGCACCAAGCGAAAAAGCTGAGCCAGTAAAAGCGCCTGAAACTAAAACTGCTGATAGCAGCGCAGCTAACGCAAACCGTCGTAATCGTCGTAATGACACTCGACGCCCACGTAGCGCCCAAGATGCAGACAAGACAAAAGAAGGCACTCGCGAACCACGTAGTCGTAATCCAAGAAAACCTGCGGATGCGATAGCAACGTCACAAGAACGCCCTACTCAAGATAAAGACGAAGCGACAAAACGTCCGATAAAAGCGGAATCTAAGCCACGAGTTCAAGCACCAAAAGACGTTATTGCGGATATTGATACTGACACCGATACTCCGAAGCAAGAAGTTGCTCGTGAGCGTCGTCAACGTCGTAATATGCGCCGTAAAGTACGTATCGATAATGGTCATAATACGCCAGATAATGCGATACCTATTTCTCCTGAAGAAGTTGTTGAAGTATTGACAGAGATTGCAGCTGTAAATGCTGCCGCTGTCACTATCGAAGTGAAAACTGCGGTAATCACTGAAACAACGGCAGAAACGAGAACACCAAGAACACGTCGCCAGCCTCGTAAAGATGCATCACTGGCTCAAGACTCGATAGAAAGTGAAGCTTTAGACAACGAAGTTTTAGAGCATAATGTTGCCGAAACTACCACTAAAGAAGCACCAACCATAGGTGTTATCGAAGCGGAAGTCACAACAACAGAAATAACAGAAAGCACCGCGCCAGTAGATGTACTATCGAAAGATAACGACATTGAAAGCACTGATGATGAAAATGCTGACAGTCAGTCAAAACAAGAGCCAAGAGAAGGTCAACGTCGTAGCCGTCGTAGCCCACGCCATCTTCGCGCAGCGGGTCAGCGCCGTCGTCGTGATGAAGATGACCAAGGTACATCAACGCCAGCACAGTTTGTTCCTAATGACGAGTTAGGTGTTGACCAAGAGTACCCACGAGAAGTCGCTAGTGTTCGTCTTGAAGCACCGGTAGCAGCGGTACCTACTCAGTTAGAAGCCGCTATTACACAGAACGTAACAACCGAAATCGAGCACACTCAAACAATTGCAGCACCGATGGCTAAAATCCCTGCTGAAGTAAAAACTGAAACTCTAGTTGAAACGACTAAAAAGAGCGAAGTTGAGGCAGCAGAACCTAAGTCACCAGTAGAAACTAAATCTGCTGAAATCAATGCACAAGCAAAAGCAGTTGAAGCGAACGTTAACTTTGCATCAGTAACCGAAGCCCCCGTAATGGCTACCGAGTCAAATAAGCAAGTTGAGCCGGTGATTCAAACAGAGTCTACGGTGGAATCAAATGTTGCTTCAAAAGAAGCAGTTAAAGCAACATCTTCAGCGCCGACGGCCAAACCCGCATCCATTGCAAAACCTCAATTAGCGCCTCAAGTTGCATCTACTGTAACAACAAAGCCTGTGATTGATGTTGTTGCTAACAAACCAAAAGCTGCGAGTCGTTTTGGCTCTATGGTGTCCTCTGACATGACTAAACCAGTGGTTGAAGTGAGAGAGCAAGTTGCAGTACCTAAGGGACGCGAGTATGAAAATACTACGACTGAAGAGACTTCTAGCGCTAAAATCAAATTGGCGAACGGTGCAGAATCGGATATGACTCGTCCATAATCACTTTGGTTCGATAGATAGCTAAATGCCGCTCACTTAAGGTGAGCGGCATTTTTATTAGTTTGTTTTAAACATAACTTAACTGCTTGCGGAAATACTTATTATGCCAATAGTCTTAATTGTGTAATCAAATTAGTCGCCACTTTGTAACCTTACAAAGTATGAACAAGCCCAATATCCTAACCTGAATGAAATCAGACGCACGTAAACGTATGCATTATATTACAGCACTTCACTAAGAAGCCGCTATTGCCAGTATGTAGAAGAACAGTAGAACCTGTGTTAATAAGCGGGTTACCACTGACCTTCCCCAAGGGCTGTCAGGTCTAAATGACAAGCTTTAGCACAGCAAGCTAGTCTCAAAGCGCTTATACACCTCTCTAGGCAAGGGGGTAGACTGATGGCAGAGGATCTCCATCATTTTATTCAACCTGAATTTTGGGCGACATTCAAACAAGCTAATATCTACCGTCTACTACATCAATTGGGTTTTTCATGGATAACCACTCGCTCTCGCCACCCGAAACAATCGGAGGCTGTGCAAGCAGCTTTTAAAAAACTTCCTAATGGCAACGATTCCGTAACACCCCGGGCCATGTTGCACTCTATCGCATTGATGTTTGGTTGCAAGATGAAGCCAGATTTGGTCAACAAAATACTACCACCCGTATTTGGGCCAAGAAAGGGACACGTCCACGCGCGGTAAGGCAGCAACAGTTTGAATCGGCGTATTTATATGGCGCAGTGTGTCCTGCAACTGGCGAAACAGAAGCGATTATTGCCCCGTATGCTAACAGCGAATACATGTACCAACATTTGAAGTTAATTTCTGCTGCAACGACATTTGGGCGCCACGCCCTGATCATCATGGACGGCGCTGGCTGGCATCAACAAGTGTTAGCCGACGACGTTGATAATCAGACCGTCCTCAAGCTGCCTCCTTACTCACCCGAACTCAACCCCATAGAGCAAGTCTGGCAATGGCGACGCCAAAATGTGTTGGCCAATCGCTGTTTTAGTGGTTATGACGATATTGTTGAGCAATGCTCCATCGCATGGAATAGCTTCATCAAGAATAAAGAAAGGGTGAGTAAATTGTGCTCAAGACAATGGGCAATACTGACCGGTTAATTAATATAAATGGTATAATATGGGCAAAAATAATGCAGATTGGTATGAGTTTGATTTCGGCTATAAGAATAGGCCAAAACTAATTCAGGTGCAGAGGCATGTTTTATTTTATTACTGATTAGTGACAGTTTAGAGATGGAATGATGAATAAATAATTGAGCTAAAAGTTTTCACTCAAAAATAAGGAGCTAAATACTTTGACGAATATCGATAACGTTAAACCTTACACAAATAAAAAGAGCCATGGAATTAACCATAGCTCTTTGATCCATTGCTCTTAGCTCTAAGCTAACAGCACTGAAACATTAACCAACGATAGTTACGTTTTCAGCTTGTGGACCTTTTTGACCTTGAGTCACAGTGAAAGACACTTTCTGACCTTCATCAAGAGTTTTGAAACCGTCAGAGTTGATCGCACGGAAATGTACGAAAACATCTGGACCAGATTCTTGCTCAATGAATCCGAAACCTTTGTCAGAGTTGAACCATTTAACAACACCAGTAACTTGAGACATAATATAAATCCTGTAAATAAAAAATTAAAGCCTTAACGGCGGTGGAGCTGGAAAATGCCGGTATTACTTATGTTTACAGGACGAACTGGTCGTATTGAACACATAAATATAAGCCCAACCTTCAAGCTAACAAGACTATAAACCATTCTAAAGATAAGTCAACATACTGCGACACTTTGGATTATTTATTTTGCCTACGTCTACTTTATGATTTTGCAACCGGCTAGCTGAACACTAAGTCCATGCTGTTTCACAGGTATAGTAAAGCACTTTAAATATTTTATTTCAATCGCTTAATCTATGTTATCACCTTGAAATGCGATGCACTTCAATTTGGAAATCCAGCTCACAATTTAGCCCTTGTGAGGCAAGTAATTGTTTTTGAACATCGGTAAACTTCCAAGCGTAGGGAGTCATTTCTAAGAAATGAGCAATATGTTCTCTATGAATTAATTTGAGCTGGGATTGCAGACGTTCTTGATGTAAACATTCGAATCCTAAAATATGCGTCGTGGACTCGGCATGCAGTCTAGGCTCGGCATAAATCTGTTTTTTTAATGCCAAATGGTGCAAAGGGCCAGGTGAAACAGTGATTAACACACCGCCATTGGCCATAATCCTGTGTAGTTCTTCAATCTTTGAAGGCGCATAAATACGAATAGCCAAGTCGACACTTTGAGCTGCAATAGGCATTTCATAAGCACTTGCGACGCAGAACTGTAGATGAGGATAAAGCTTCGCAGCATACTTAATTGCTGACTTAGAAATATCAATGCCTTGTAACTCACACTGATGATGCTGATTCAACACATCGAATAAACGCTGACTGTAGTACCCTTCCCCACAGCCTATATCGAGTATTTGCTTTGCTTCAGGCGCAAACTTAAGTGCAAGTTCATTAACTCTATCACTCAAGCCTTGATAGTAACCAGCGGTTAAAAACTCACGCCGAGCAAACATCATCTGTTTGTTATCGCCAGGATCTTTTGAATTTTTCTTCTGTACAGGTAATAAGTTGACGTAACCCTCTTTGGCTACATCAAACTTGTGTTGCTGTGAACAACCCCAAGTTCGCTCTGTTAACGCCAGAGGTGCGGCGCACAGAGGACATAAATAGTGCATAGTGGACTCTTATCGTTTACTAAATTGGAGTAACAACCATTTAAGTGTCGTCTTCCATTAATCGGCCAACCATCTGAACCAGTTCAGGTGGTGCTAGTAACTCATAACACTCTAGTTTTCGTAATAATTTATCTGTGTTATCCGTATCATTAGCCGAGCGATTATAATTGGGACGTTCAAACATATGGGTATAAGTTCTAAATAACCACTGCTGTTTCTGCATTAATAATGGGGTAAGCCTTAATGCTTCATCGGCAAGGCCGGCGTGACACTGACCCAAGTCGCCACGTACAAACTTTTGTAATTCTAACCTAACCTGCTCGATTTCTGCCATGTCAATGGCAATCGATTCGGATGATGTTGCATAGTCGTATTGTCTTGCTAGCAGGGCTTTAGCGACCAATAATACTTTTGGCTCATGTAAAACACGTAAATCAGTTTCTAAAGGGACTAATTCAAATTTGGAATCAGCTTGTAAGGCAAAAGTTAAGCAATTATCCAAGTTTTGGCAGTTAGCCATATCTAAGGAAAAAGAAACTCCTCGCCTCAATTCTGCCGCGCAAAATTTTGCTGCTGTTCCCATACGCGTATAAAGCCGAAAACCTTGGCCAATACAACGAGTGACTGGTGCATTAAAAGCCTGAGAACTTTTTGATAGCGATTCGACCGTTAAGCCCATAAACGGTTGAAAGCGAACTGTAATATTTTTCAGCGCATCGGCATTCGCTATAACGATGATCTCTAGCAATGGCGCACTTATCGCCTGTAATACCATAAAATCACTAATGTCGTCGGGTAATCGCAACGTGAGTATCGATGTTTTTTCGACATCAAGCACTATGGGTTCATTTAGAAAATGATGATACATGAGACACTCTTCCCCCTATTTAAGTGCAATTGTACCGTCTAATCTCTATTAAAATCACCTAGTAAACCATTATATTCCTAAGTTAATGACTTAGTTTTAACCATGCCGTAAATGTTCATTCCGAGTGTTTAGGTGTTAAGATGTGACTATTCAACAAACTGTCATTTGAATCTAATTTATGTCTAATCATTCCCAGCCAAGTATATTCTGGCACGACTACGAAACATTTGGTGCAAACCCTGCAAAAGACAGACCCTCGCAATTTGCTGGTATTCGCACGGATTTAGATCTCAATATTATCGGCGAACCTGAGACGTTTTATTGCAAACAGGCCACTGATTATCTGCCGTCGCCGGAAGCGATATTGATCACAGGGATCACACCGCAGTTAGCTAATTTAAAAGGCATCCCTGAAACTGAGTTTATGGGACGTATTCAGGTCTTATTTAGCCAACCCAACACCTGCGTTGCCGGTTATAACTCACTGCGTTTTGACGATGAGGTGACCCGTTATGGCTTTTATCGCAACTTTATCGATCCCTATGCTCGCGAATGGCAAAATGGAAACTCCCGCTGGGATATCATCGATTTAGTTCGCGCTTGTTACGCCTTTAGACCTGAAGGAATCAATTGGCCGACAAAAGAAGATGGCTCGCCTAGCTTTAAGCTAGAGCACCTGACTCAAGCGAATGGTTTAAGCCACGAGAAAGCCCATGATGCAATGTCAGATGTATATGCGACGATTGCAATGGCTAAGCTTATTCGCGAAAAACAACCTAAGTTATATCAGTACTATTTTGATTTGCGTCGCAAACAAGCGGTTAGCGATCAAATCGATGTACTTAATATGCAGCCACTTGTTCACGTCAGTTCAAAAATTAGTGCACGTAATGGTTGTACCACCTTGATTTCACCTGTAGCGCACCATCCAACCAATAAAAATGCCGTTATTTGCGTTAATTTAGCGATGGATTTAACGCCGCTATTTGAGCTCGATATTGAGCAAATTAAAACGCGCATGTATACGTCAAGAGCCGATCTGGCCGAAGATGAATTGCCTATCCCTGTCAAACAAATTCATTTAAATAAATGCCCATTTATCACCTCAGCAAAAATTCTCAGCGATGAACATGCCGCTCGTTTAGGTATAGATAAAGAATTTGCCAGAGCACAATATAAAAGCTTGAAACAACACCCCGAACTGCGCGAGAAATTAGCACTATTGTTTGAGCGCGATGAGAGTAGAGCCACGACAGATCCCGACTTAATGTTGTATTCTGGTGGTTTTTTTAGTCAAGCGGATAAAGCGAAAATGGAAATCATCCGTCATACCCTACCGCAAAATTTAGCTGCGTTAGATTTGCAATTTGATGATCCACGCATTCCTGAAATGTTGTTCCGTTATCGTGCCAGAAACTACCCAGAGTTACTTGATTATGAAGAGTCACTGCGCTGGCGTGAATTCTGTCAAAGTCGTTTAGCCGATCAAGACTATGTACTTAAATTAGAAAACTTACTACAAGATACGCAAGCAGATGAGAATAAACAAAAATTACTTACCGCGCTTTGTCATTATTTGCGCGAGCTTTAAATTTTTGTAAGGTCATAATCTTATCTCTTGTATTTAAAAGCTTTAAACAAAGCTTTAGACTCAGCCATATACTGGCAATATATTTAAACAGACTCAGTATAGATTAATAACAATCAATACATTAATGTTCACAGCGTATAAACGCGAGCTAACTCGCATTTATACTGTAACAAAATTACTAGAATGTTCTTTCATGAACTTAACAAATAAGGAATCGGGAAATGCAAGATAGATTCAATCACAGCATAACCCTACTGCCAACGCCGTTAGCAGATGCACTCATTCCCATGTTAAACCAACACTTTGCGGGGCACCTCAATGCACAACAACTTGCTACGCTAACAAGTGCAAGTAAAATGAGTGAAGCTGAAGTGTTATTAGCATTACTGCCAATAGCCGCAGCGCTGGCTAAACCGCCTATCAGTGAGTTTTATGTTGGCGCGATTGCCAAAGGCAAAAGTGGTGATATTTACATGGGCGCGAATATAGAATTGCCCGGTGAAGCATTATTTCACTCAGTCCATGCGGAACAAAGTGCTATTAGCCATGCTTGGCTAAGCGGTGAAAGCCAAATCGTTGATATCATAGTCAATGCCAGCCCTTGTGGCCATTGCCGTCAATTCATGAATGAATTGGTGGAAGGTAGCAAGATTTGTATTCATCTACCAGCACAGGAAAGTCATCCTCTCGCGTATTATTTACCCTATGCTTTTGGGTCTAAAGACTTAAATGTCACCTCCCCCTTAATGGCTAAGCAATACACTGAATTTGCGTTAGATAGTGCCGATCCTATGATCATCGAAGGCTTAGAACATGCAGGTTTAAGCTATGCGCCTTACACTCAAAGTTTTGCTGCCGTGGTATTAGAAACCCACGATGGCGCAACCTATTGTGGTCGCTACGCCGAGAACGCAGCGTTTAATCCTTCTATGCTCCCCATGCAGATGGCATTATCGAATCTAACTCGCCATAACCGTGAGTTTAGTGATATCAGTCGTGCTGTATTAATTGAGTCGTCTCAAGGAAAAATTAGTCTAGTAGGCGCGACGATGGATGCACTGCATACCGTTGCGGCTATCGAACTTGAGCACATAGTGATAGAACCAGTATAAACAGTGTTTCAAAATATCAATGGTGACATACGTTAATGCGTATTTCACCATTGATTTATCAACTGAGATATTCACACTTGTGTTTAAAATTTGATATCAATGTGGGTAAATTTATTGATGTGGGTCGATCAAAGATCGTTAGGATTAAGGTCATAAGCACGACTAAACTGCATTCTGAAAATGATTAATGGCCTCAAGTCTTTTTACTCTTTGCTTACTCAACAACGACAGAATCAATCATTATCGCTACACAGCCCCGCCGCTTAATTTAGCCAGGTGAGCACATTTACGCTGTCTCATTTTGGCATAACACGCTTGTTGTTCCGCTTCTGACATTACACGCCATGCTAAAATCTCGTCGAGATGCCTAAAACAACCTAAGCAAATATCTTGCTGATCTAAACAACAATTACGAATACAAGGAATTACGTGAGAATTATTCTGACCAGACGGCATATTCATTGCCACAGGGTTCTGTAAAATGGAATCGGCGCCCACCAGGGAAGTTAAATATATCAGCCGTAATAGCGCCACCAGCTTCAACAACAGATACCAGAGTTAATGCTAAATTTTGACTATATATCACAATCAATGGGCAACCTCGCGTCAGAGTAAAATTGATATCAGCTTGATAGAATCCTCCAGTGATACCTGCATCCACAAAGCAGCTATATTCAGGGCCATAATCAACATAATCCCAACCAAAAACGTGGTTAAAAAAGGCCTTCGAGCTCGCAATATCTCGACTCGGTATTTCTAAATAATTTATACTGTGGTGAGGGTTCATAGACAGCCTTGTTATTTGATATTCACGCCTACGTTGTAAATAAAAACAGGAGCTAAAGCTCCCATTTTCATTTGCGACTTTTACTTAGGTTAGCCTTGTATTAAAGCGGCGACAAGTCCAATCAGACCGCCAAATACACCGCCCCAAATCACTAGCCATCCCAAATGTGTTTGGATCATATCCTGTACGATTTTTTTCACCATTTGCGGTGTAAGCTCACTTAATCTTTGTTCTACTATATTGGCAATTTTTGTTTGTAAATCGGCCATTACATTTGGTTGTTCAATTTCTTGCTGCAATAGCTCATGGAATGCGTCACTTTGGGCCATTTCAACCAAAGAGGCCTTCATTTTCACAATAAATGGCTCTTTTAACGGCAATAATGCATCAGTGCCACCGAACATCGACAGCATGCCACCAAAGGAAGATTGCGCGACCGTACTGATTAGAGCATCAAATGAAGGCGCTAAATCAACCTTTCCAATCACAGGCGCCAAATCTATTTTACTAAACCCTTGTTTTTCAGATAAAAATCGCTCGATATTCTCGGTAGTAAAAAACTGTTTCATCATTAAGTGAGCGATACCCGCTTTAAATTCTTCAAAACGCGAAGGCACAACGCCTGAGCCATAAAGTCCTGGGACTTTCTCAAACAACATGTATATCGCAACCCAATTGGTAATTGCGCCAGATAAAGCAAACAACCCCACACTCAGTACCATTGCCGAATCAATAACATATCCCACCACGACCAAGGCAGCCGCTAATAAATTGGTCACTAAACTCTTATTCAATCTCGTATCCCCTAAGATAGCATCGATAAAATGTAAAACTGGCTTATATTAACAAGCTAACAGGACTTAGGTCTAACAATGAAATCCACTTTTCAATTAAGCACTTTGTTATATATGTTCAGTTTTAATACTGCTCTAAACCTTATCTTGATAACGCATTAACAACGGCTGAGTTCAAACATAAACAAGGCTTATCCAAGGAAGCCTTGATGCAGCCTGAGCCAACATCAACAAAAAAAGGGTGAGTGATATGCCATTTAAGTAAAAGATTTTTAACGAAGATATTTTAATTGGATAAAAAACATCAAGGTGCCATTATCATCTTGATTAACTCACTAAAAATCTTATCGCGGCCTAAAAAATAGCATTAAAACTGACTATTCAGCCATACTGTTAAGATAGTGCACACCCACCTAAACTAAGCTAAACACGGAATGTTAATCGACAATAATAAAAGTTAACAAATAATAACCTTAACTAATTCTGGCAACACTAGCGTTATTCGCTAGAATGTCCGTACTTATGCCAGTTTTACACTGACTTATGCATTGGAGCCTTAATATTAATGCTGACCCAGCTATCGAAATTTAACCAACTTTTTTTTGCCCTGCCAAGGTATCTTCGAGTGATTTTTTACCTTGTGCTTATCTATCTTGGGTATATCTGCGCATTGGGCATATTACTTCCCTATGCGATTACGACTCAGGCGCCAGAGAAGTTGTCATCTTTATTGGGGCGTCAAGTTACCCTCGGTGACGTTCGCATTAACCCTTTTAATTTCAAAGTCGAAATCGATCAATTTGCCATTAAAGAAAAAGATGAGAAGCCATTTGCTGGCGTAGCACAAGTTCAATTTGAAGTGAACTTTTGGCAATCGGTGTTTAAGCGTATTGCAGTCATCGAACACATACACATACAAGCGCCCTACGCACACATCATCCGTGTGGACAGAAAAAATAAAATAGGATTCAACTTCGACGACATTCTATTGACCTTAAACAAACATTCATCCGCAAGCCCTAATACCACACCTGCAGATGTTAGCGCGCCCGTTCGCGTTCTACTGAGCCAATTTGTATTAGATGCTGGGCAAGTCAGCTTTGATGATAAAATCACGAATGCTCAAGTCAATTATCCCAATATCAATCTGAAACTCAGTCACCTCGATACTGAATATTTGATGACCGCAGTGACTGAATCCATTGCGCCAGCCATAAAAGCGAACAAAGCAGAGGTCAGCACTGCAAATGCCCAAACGATATCGAAATCTACAGTTGTACCCATCAAGCATAACCATTATGCAATGCACCTACGTGACGATCATGCCGGCGAAATCAGCTTGCAAGGACAATTCCAACTGTTCCCGTTAAAAATCACTGGTGATGTGCAACTTGCTAAGCTTAAGCTGACACCGCTGTGGCGATTTATCGACGATCAATTTATCCCAATCCTTACCAATGGCGAAATTAGTGCCAAAACGCAGTATCAAGTGGATTTAACCGATAATGGCGAGTTACAAATCACCAGTAATCATGGCCAATTCATTGTCGAAAAACTCAATTTTAACGACCAAAAACGCACTGTGGTTAAGCTGCCACTCTTTGCCCTTGACGGTATTTCAGTGAATTTGCAGCAACAGAAAGTGCATATTAATAAACTGCACAGTGATGGCTTAACAATTAATGCAATGTTGAGTCAAGATGGTCTCGATCTAGCCAACTTGTTTACGCCTAAATCATCAACCCCTGCAGCAAGTTCAACCCAAACGGTTGCAAAACCAATAGAGACTCAGCTTGCAGAAAACGTACAAGCCCCATTAGTTGAAGAAAAGCCTCAAATAGTTAAGGTTTCAACTGATGTAAGCAATACAACGCCCCCCCCGACTGAAAGTCAATTAGCTGCGACTAACGACAAGGATAGTGCTGTACTCAACAATGACATCGCCGCAAACGCTGCTACTACGACTAAAAAAGCCACGGCTACAGTCCCGGCTGAAAAATCGACTTGGTTAGTGCAACTCGATGAACTACATGTTGAAAACTATGATATTAATTTATCAGAACAAAAACTCACCGCAACGCAGCAGCAATGGCGTGTCTATCCACTTAATTTTTCAACCAAAACCATAACAAGCACGTTAGCGACTCCGATTGAATACGAACTACAACTCAGCATTAATGACAAAGGAAGTTTTAGCTCCCAAGGCCAAGTAGATATTACTGGCGAAGCCATAGATGCCAATATCCAACTCGATAAATTGGCGTTAATCCAGTTTCAACCTTACCTGGCGCCTTATATTAATATCCAGCTCAAAAGTGGTCTATTAAGCTCTACAGGCAAACTCACTGCCGATGCAAAGGGTAAAGCTATTTATGCTGGTAATGTTGATCTAGATGATTTAGCTATTAATGACACATTACGTCATTCCCCGCTGGTCAAATGGCAAAAAATGAATATCAATCAACTGGATTTTGACCAACAAAAAAATCAAATTAAAATTGATCATTTAGCCTTTATTCAACCCTACGCCAAAGTGGTGATTGCCAAAGATAGAACGACCAATATCAGCGACCTTATCGTTGATACTCCTGTGTCGACAGCTAATAGCAAGCCCGTTCCAACTACAGAAAGTGCTGCAGCGCCACCTACACATTCGCAAACAGCAAGCAAAACGGCAACACCAGAATTAACGCTCGATATCCAAAAAATTAGCTTTAACCAAGGTTCGGCTTACTTTGCAGATAATTCACTGACACCAAATTTTGCCTCGGGTATTGAGCTACTAGAAGGAAATATCACGCATTTATCTTCAATACCAGGGACTAAAGCCTCGGTTGATATTAAGGGTAAAATAGATAAGTATGCGCCCGTCACCTTAAAAGGTGATATTAACCCCTTGTTAGATATGCCATATTTAGATCTTGATTTAGTCTTTAAGAATGTTGAGTTAACTTCGGTCAATCCCTACTCAGGTACCTATGCAGGTTACTACATCGATAAAGGCCAATTATCACTTTCACTAAACTACAAACTGGATAAAAATAAACTCAAAGGTAACAATCATTTAGTGATTAATCAGCTAAAGCTCGGTAAACCAAGTAATAGCGAACTAGCCACTAGCTTGCCCATCACGCTTGCAATAGCACTATTACAGGATCGTAACGGGGTAATTGATTTAGGCATGGAAGTCTCTGGCGATTTAGATTCCCCCAGTTTTAGCGTCGGTAGCATTATCATGACGGCGCTAAAGAATGTCATTACCAAGGCCGTTACAGCGCCCTTCACTTTCTTAGCGGGATTGATTGGTTCTGACGAGACCTTAGATAAAGTCAGCTTTACAGCAGGCCAATTCAGCCTTAGTGAAAAAGAGCAGCAAAGTTTAGATAAACTCGCCAGTGCATTACTCGACAGACCAATGCTCAAGCTCAGCGTTGAAGGGGAAGTCGATGCTATCAATGACAGCCAAGCCATTGCTGAGCGCATCATGAAGCGTAAATTGGCTAAGTTAGCCAATATCGAGTTCAGTGCGTTACCTGATGGTTTAAGTCCGAGCCAATTTCCGATCCAAGGGCCGCTTGCCGATGCGTTAGTGAAACTCTATGAGCAAGAAGTAAAAGCGGATCCTTCTCAAGTAAAAGACACGGTTATCTCGGAAGCAAAAGATACCTCACTTTCAGACGACGAAATCACCACGCGTTGGCATATCGCCTTATATAATCTGTCAGTTAAAGCACAGAGTGTTAATGATGACATGTTAGGTAATTTAGCCCAAGAAAGAGCAAAAACGGTGAAAACATACCTTGTTGACGTTAAGAATATTGCGCCGGAGCGGATTTTCTTACTCGAAAGCCGTATCAATTTAAATCAAAATGCGGCGCAAGTGAGCCTAACAATTGATGCACAATAACTCAGTCAATCAATAATTAGCTATGTAACATAAGCCCGCTAAAGGTTAACTTCAGCGGGCTTTATTTTGTAATTAAGTGCAAAGATATTCCCTTATGTAATCAAACCTTTTGTCAGCAGTCCCCAATTAAAACGTTGGCCGCGCTTTGTGTCATAGGTTACACTCTGCGGCATTTGTGTAACAAGGTATCGCATTAATCACTGAATACCTCAGACTGGTGGTTGCGTCATTGCCGCAGCGCTATTTATACACAAATGTGAATACCCACTCCTATATCATTGAGGTCAATTACATGTTTATCGTTCGCTGGATCCTAGGCAGAATTATTCTGTTATTAAACTTTATCTTTACCCCTAAGAAACGCCAACGGCCACAGGATGAGCAACAAAAAATTGATGTTCAAACCCAAACATTGACACTATATCAATATCCTGCATGCCCATTTTGTGTAAAAGTCCGCCGAGCGATTCGCCGTCAAGGACTCAACATCAAAACACTTGATGCAAAAAAATCGCCCCATAAAGATGAACTCACCGTTCAAGGTGGTAAGCAACAAGTGCCTTGTCTGCGTATTGAAGACAATGGCCAAGTACAATGGTTGTATGAGTCAAAAGAAATTATCAGTTACTTAGACCAACGCTTCGCCTAACTCGGGCGTAATTGTCTCAGCGTCATTTAAAAATGCGCCCAATAATCTTTCCGGTGAATATAGGGACTACGGGCGCAATAATTATCTGAACTCAGATGTTATGCACTTTATTTACGCCATAGATATTCGCGATCAGAATAATCAAACAACCACTGCGGTTGATACACCACGAGTAATGTCACCGCCATACCATTGAGTAATGCCTCAGGAAACGCCAATAAAGGGATTAACATTAAGTAATTATCAAATAACACGTTCCAGTCATAATCTGCTGCAGCCCACAACCACATCGCCCAACTCAGTTGATGAAATACCATAGAAAAGCCGGAGTTAATAAAACCGCCAACAAAAATAAACACAAAGATGTGTTTAGGAAATAAATGGTAACTACGGCTGTATAACATAAAACATAAAAACAGTGGCATAGCTATCGCAAACAGGCTAAAAGCACCAAAATCAGCAGGCTGCTTTAATACAAAAAGACTAAAAAAAGCGCTCGGTAACAGTAAGGCCAACGTCGCAAGGCGCCAACCAAACATAAGCATACAAGTCACAATGCCTAAAAAATGCAGATGCAGCCCGGTTTGAATACTGGCATTTAACGACCAAAGCGCATTAATCCCCACTAACACCAGTAATAAGCGCCATTGCAGATTTTTATCCCGACGTATTTGTGCTAATTCATCTTTGGGCCAAATTGCGTATACCCATAGCACCAAAAGCACAAGGCATATGCCTTGAGTTAAGCCCAAACCCCACTCAATTTGTGCCCATTTATTCGACCAAAACGCCAACATTGATAGCCCATCCTTATAACCCATTACGCCTATACCCACAGTGTACTCGCCACTCTTAACCCCTGATATGTCGATAGTTTGGATATAGAGCCACACTCAGTCGATGGAGATACCATAAATCCATGAACTTTATAGCCATAGTAAGGTATTCTTCTATTAGTTAATAACCTTAGAGCTAAATTTTATTATGCCACTTCGATATTTCAGCATTGCCATATTAAGTTGTTTATCGCTCATCGCTTGCAGCAGTGCCCCTATCGATCCAAGTGAACTAGCGGGAAAATTACGTGATAAGTTAGCTACTGATATTAAAGCCGACGGCCTTAAGCTTTTTATCTATAAAGCACGTTTAGTTGATGATAAGTCGGCTTTTAATGACGTTGAGCGTCCCTTATCAAATGAGACATATCGACGCAATACACAAGATCCACGTGAACAACGTCGCGCGATGCAAGATTTGCAAGACTCATTAGAGATATGGGGACGACAAGTAGAATTAGGGCTAACAAAAACTCTTGAAATGACCGGTTACTGCCGTGAAGGTTACATTGAGTTGAGCCGGATTATTGAGCCGAGTCGAGGTGAAATCCGCGGAGAGTGCCAAGAAGGAGCAAGCGATGCCGATAAACAAAAATTTGTGAATGATCAAACTAAACGCTAAATAACCATCCATCTTGCAGCTGTACAAAACCTTAAATCAGCTAAACATAACAAAAATAATAAATCTAAAGTCTAAATATGCGCGTATAGATAATACGCGCATTAATATATTCTAGACGGTTTCAGTCAGTGGTTCGGCACGATTTTCCAGTAATACAGGAATACCTTCCGTGATTGGATAAGCTAACTTATCTGCTTTACAAACCAGTTTTTGTGCCACTTTATCGTACTCAAGTTTCCCTTTACACACAGGGCAAGCCACTATATCTAACAATTTTTTATCGAATGCCATGGAAGTTTCCTTGTTTAGCGGCAGCCACCTCGCGAAGACGTGCGAGCAACTGCTGATCAAATTGTGATGGTAGCTTGGCATCGACTGCCAAATACCACCAGTTTTCTTGTGCAAAATCGCGACATTTAACCGCATCTTTTTCTGTCATCAACAACGGCAAGTCTTTAGCTAAGTCACATAACTGGGCTTTATCATAAGCCTGATGATCATCAAACCCATGGCTTAATGCCAGTTGATAGCCTTGAGTGCGTAATGCTTCAAAGAAACGCGCAGGATTACCTATGCCCGCCATCGCAACCAGCGGCTGCGATTTATCAAAGGTGTAATCATTGGGCTTAGCATCGTATTTGACCGGTTTTACTGCTGTAGGAACCAATTGCATTTCAAACTGCCCTTTCGCAGCGGGGCCACCATTGCTCAGCACAAAATCCACTGACTCAAGACGCCACGCACCTTCACGCAGCGGACCTGCGGGTAACAGCAGTCCATTACCTAAACCACGCTGACCATCAATCACCACCAATTCAATATCGCGCGCCAGTGCATAATGCTGCAAGCCATCGTCACAAATAATGACATCAACACCAAACTCGGCAATGAGCGCATTGGCCGTATCGACTCGTTTCGCGCCAACGACCATAGGCACTTGAGTACGCGCGACTATCATGGCAGGCTCGTCGCCTACCTCTGCTGCACTTGCATCTAAGTTAACCGTTTTAACGCCTTGAATATCAACGCCGTAACCACGACTAATTACGCCAGGTTTAAAACCGTGCTGGCGCAATAACTCAATCAAATAAATCACTGTAGGCGTCTTACCGCTGCCACCTACGGTAATATTCCCGACGATAATCACTGGGATGGGCATTACAGTTTGCGATATTATCCCGAGACGAAATAATGTACGGCGTACACACGTAATACCCGCAAATAGCCACGATAAAGGCAGTAAGAGCCATCGTAATGGATGACCCTGATACCAAATTTTATTAACTAAGGCCTGCATCTAGCTACCAAATTGCATTTGATACAATTTGGCGTACATGCCATTCAATTCCAGTAATGACTGGTGCGTACCGCGTTCAACGATACGTCCCTGATCGACCACTAAAATTTGATCGGCACTCTCGATGGTCGATAGCCTATGGGCGATCACCACTGAAGTGCGATTTTGCCTGAGATTATCTAAGCCTTTTTGTATCGCTTTTTCTGACTCAGTATCCAGTGCAGAGGTCGCTTCATCGAGGATCAATACAGGAGCATCACGTAGCATTGCGCGCGCAATGGCAATACGTTGTCTTTGGCCGCCAGACAATAACACGCCATTTTCACCGACTTGGGTATCAAGGCCTTGGGGCAACTGATCAATAAACTCCATCGCATAGGCCAAGGTGGCCGCTTCAACAATCTGTTCACGCGTGGCTTCACCGGGATAGGCGTAGGCGATATTATTAGCAATAGTGTCGTTAAATAAGGTCACTTGCTGGGAAACTAATGCCACTTGGTTACGAAGCGACTTTAACGAGTAATCGTAAATGCTCACGTCGTCGAGCAGAATATCACCTGATTCAAGACCGGTATAAAAACGGGTCACGAGACTTGCTATCGTTGATTTACCTGAACCAGAACGGCCCACTAATGCTAAGGTTTGCCCCGGTTTAACTTCAAAATCCACATGTTCCAGTGCCCGACGGTCTTGGCTGTCATAACTAAAACATACGTTATCAAAGCGTAGGTGACCGTTAGCACGCTCAACACTGTAGGTTCCGGTATCGGATTCAGGCTGCGTATCGAGTAACTCAAACACTGTCGTACACGCCGCAATACCCCGTTGGAATTCGGCATTGACTCGCGTTAAGCTTTTAATGGGCTGTAACATCGCCATCATAGCGGCCAGAATCGTCGCAAAAGTACCCGCTGTAAGGTCGGTTTTCATGCTGTCTAAACTGGCGGCATACAGCACAAAGGCTAAACCAAACGAGCCGATAATCATGATTAATGGTTGGCTAATCGCCTGCGCAACGGCTAATTTCATATTTTGATGGCGGTTTTGGTCGTTAATTCTAGCAAAACGCGTAGCTTCTGTTTCTTGTCCACCAAAGGCTAATACGTTTTTGTGACCCTTAATCATTTGTTCTGTTGAGGCGCTAACGCTACCCATAGCCGTTTGAATCTGTTTAGAGACTTTACGGAAACGACGACTAACAATCGTAATGACTAACCCCATAACAGGGCCGATGACTAAGATACACAGCGATAATTTCCACGAGTTGTAGAACATCAACGCCAACATGCCGAGCACGGTTACACTGTCACGGACGATAGAAATCAAGGCGCTACCCGATGCCCTAGCAATTTGCTCAGTGTCGAAGGTGACTTTTGAAATCAAGTTACCGGTATTTTCCTTGTCCATATAACTGACAGGCAGGCGCAGATAATGCTCAAATACTTGCTGGCGCATATCCATAATTAATTTAGCGCTCATGTATGAAATGCCGTATGTCGAGACAAAGTTAGCAAATCCACGCAGGGAAAACATTAGGATAACCACGAGCGGTGCCATCATCAGCACATCGTTGTTCGCATGGAAACCTTCATTTGTTGGCAAAGCGATACCGCTGGTGACAGCCGCTGGTGCGCCGCCAGAGAAACCCTTATCAATAAAGGGGCCGATGAAAGCAATAAAGGCGGCATCGACGAGACCATAAGTAATTAAGCCCGCAACTGAAAGTATCAGCATGCCTTTCATCTGTTTGATATAGCCCAGTAATCGTTTGAAAACTGTCCACATTTCGTCTTTAGGAGATGTTGTCATAGATAACACTAAATTATGGCAAAGTGGGCATTCTACTCTGGATTAATAAAGTCACCAAATCTAAACAAAGAGTTGTACCAAAATGGCGCTAAATCACCACGATAAGTCTTTACCTCACGCTCAGACTGCTGAAAAATCACACTAATCTGCCCTTCTATTCCTGTAGTGAGGTGCATAATATCTCGCTGCTGATAACGTCCTACCACGATAGGTTTAGGCAAACCATAGCGATTGGCCAAACCTGCTGAAAATAAAACTAATTTAGGCGCAACGGCATCGATAAAGGCCTCAGTTGATGACGTTTTACTGCCATGGTGCGGCGCCACGAGAACTTCGCTTTGTAATATATATTCACTCCTTAATAGTGCGGCTTCAGTTTGTTTTTCAATATCTCCCGTCAGTAGCAGGCTTTGCCAATCATCATTAATGCGCGCCACACAAGAACCGTTATTACCCGCTTGCACTTGAGGTGGTGAGAGTAAATTCACATTTAAGCCTTGCCATTTAATATGCCTTGGCCGACAGTTTTGCCCATTAAGCCCAACCACATCGGTAATTAACTGCGCAGCAGGATAAGCATCTATTAAGATTGCAGCGCCACCAGCATGATCGTTATCACCATGGCTAATTACTATATAGTCAATAGTTTGAATACCCTTTGCTTTTAAAAATGGCAATATCACTCGCTCTGCATAACTAAAGTCATCACCAAAAGCGGCGCCCGTATCGTAGATAAATCCTCTGCCATTCTTTTCAATCACCACAGCTAAACCTTGGCCCACATCAAGTAAATGCATAGCCCATCGGTTGGAGTGAACACGAGGCCACAAGGTCATACAAGCAAGTAGGATGGGGATAAACAGTAAGCTCAGCATGCTTAACCATGGGAGATAATGCTTATTTTTAGGTACATAACGCCACAATATCCCACCAATAAAAGTAGATAATATTAAGGCTAATGTTGAGTCTGAAAGCGTTAACCAATGGGCTGGTAATTGCGGGCTTATATCTAACAGCCATGCATAGGGCGATAAACTCCAATCACTCAGGCGCAGTAACACCAACCAAGATAATCCAAACGCAGTCCCAAGCCACCAGCAAATAAATCCCGCCATAGCTAACGGGATCACCACAAAGCTAAACCAAGGTACTGCTAAAATATTCATCCACAAGCTATGTAAACTCACGCCGCCAAATAGTGCGGCTTGCAGTAATCCAAGCCCAAGACTTAAGCGCCACTGAATGGCCCAAAACTGCATTAATCCTGTGTATACACGCGTCCTTCGTGTTGAGATTGAGGTGAATTTTTTAGGCTGAATTTCTAAGGTGTATAAGATGATGCCTAAAGCACAAAACGACAGCCAAAATCCAGCACTTAAACAAGCCAATGGATCAAGCAGTAATACCATAAACAGAGCAAACAACAAGCGCTCCCACGCCGAGGAGAATCGCTTTAGTAAACTTAACAACATTAATAATAAAATCATCACTAAAGCACGTTGAGTCGAGATCCCAAAACCGGCCAAATAAGCATAAAAAGCGGCACTGATTCCGGCAGTGACTAACGCAAGAGTGATATTACGCCGACTCTGATGTGGCATAAAACGACTTAAACCGAACAACAGGCAAGTGTATATCCATGCTGTAACCACCGAGAGATGTAACCCAGAAATCGCCACTAAATGGCCCGTCCCTGTTTGCCTTAAAGCTTGCCAACGCTCTTTTGAGATCAATTGCTTATCACCTAAAAGTAACGCCAGTAAAATATCCCCTTGGGGCAATAAGGTTAATTCGGGTTTTAACGAGCTGATAAGGTCATTACGCAGTGAAGATGAAACCTCAAGCAATTGCGCATCAATAACTCGCCCTCTACCAACAAGATGTTGGCTGATAAATTGTTTTTGCTCGTTATAACCCCCTTGATTTAACACGCTCGCTATACTCTTTGGCGCTAAGGTGAATTGCCACACTTGACCAACATCGACTTCTGGCGGATTTTTCCACGATAGACGCAATTTTGCATTTGGCACGAAGATTAAATTTGGTTTAATGAAGGATATATCCAAACTTAGCCAGTCGCTGTTTCGACTAACTAGTGATATGATTTCGCCTCTTACCTGTATAGGTTGTTGTAACATCGGAAGATCCTGCCTAGATAAGCCTAAGCAAAAAATAGTTAGCCATGCAATTGCAAAGAGTCCACCTGCGCAAATAGGGATTTTTCGATGTATGATTAACGCCCCAGCAACAAGGTAGGGTAAATAATTGACTGGCGGCAGCGAAGGCCACAACATCGCTGATAACAAAATGGCACTAAAGCCAAACATGAATCGATTCATAGTGAATTAAGTTAAGACAGTAATTTCAGCCTATGCCAAAAAAATTTATCAAAAGATTTATGCCTAAGCCTGAAACCTTGCGTGAGCATAAACACTTACGCATGTTCGGACGCTTGTTACATAATCCCAATCTGTGGGCACTTAATCGCAAATCGGCTCCTGGCGCATTCGCAGTAGGATTATTTGTTGCTTGGATCCCAATGCCATTTCAGATGGTCGTGGCTGCTGCTTTTGCTATTCTATTTAATGTTAATATTCCCGTTTCTGTTGCATTAGTATGGATAACTAACCCGTTAACCATGCCAGTGATGTTTTATGGTGCCTATTTACTCGGAGCTAAAATACTCGGCCATGCTCCGCAAGATTTTACCTTTGAAGCAAGCTGGCAATGGATTGAAGCATCGCTTGCCACCATAGGTCCGCCCTTCTTACTTGGCTGTTTGGTACTCGGCATCGTTTTTGCTGCTGTGGGTTATTTGCTAATTAATAATCTATGGAAATATTCGATTATGTTTAAATGGCAAAAACGTAAAAATAAATAATCTTTCAGCCCTTGCAGCTTATGTTGTGTAATCTCCCCAGTGCACAACATAAGCGATAATATATCAACGCCAATCAATAACTGAACGCTTCATCAGTCACTATCCTCTACTTAGCCGCAATCAACTACTCTCTCGCTAACCGTACAAATAACCTTTTATTGTAAATTAAGATTTATGCATAAAAATCAACTTAGTTACGTTAAATATGTGCTTGCCATCACGTAAAAAGTTTGAATTTAATTTAGCCCAGTTAAAGGGATATTTATCTTTAATCAACTTAAAGAATGTATACTCACATTGATATATATACATTCATTTTATTTGAACCTTATAATGCCTGACAAATTTAGTCAGATACTCAAGAGTGACTTATGTTGAACATTGATGATCCCGCGCATTTGCAGCCTCCAATAGCTTTATTTAGATTAGGTTTCAGACCATTTTTCCTGTTTGCCAGCTTATTTAGCGTACTCGCTTTAGGAATATGGGGAGGATTTCTATCAGGAATTAGCCTCTTACCCGTTTCACTTAATCCTCTTTGGTGGCATGGACACGAAATGATCTTTGGTTTCGTTTGTGCTGTCGTAGCCGGTTTTTTATTAACGGCGGTACAAAATTGGACAGGCCAGCCTGGAGCAAAAGGACCAGTGTTAATCGGGTTATTTGTCGTATGGTTGTTACCTCGGCTGTTATTCCTTGTGCCAGCAGCAGTGCCGTTTAAACTGATTATGTTTATCGACTTGTTATTTTTACCCCTCACCGCAGCGCTAATCGCTCGCTCAGTAATCCGTGTTCGTCAATGGCGTAACTTTGTATTCATCCCTATCTTTACTTTACTGACCCTAATGAATGCGCTGAGTTATTACGGCGTACTGACAAATCAATTTAACTGGGTAAACATTGGTTTATACGGCGCGGTTATTCTAATGAGCACCATAGTGGCTCTTTTAGGTGGTCGAGTTATTCCCTTTTTCACAGAAAAAGCCACACAATGGCAACGTCAGAGTTCTATTCCGGCACTCGAATGGCTAAGTTTTATCAGTCTTGCTACACTTGTCTTGAGTATCGTCCTGCAAGAGGACATCTTCATTCGCAGCATAGCGGGCATTGCGAGCTTAGTTTTGCTGTTACGCTGGCATCGTTGGGGTTGGCATGCAAGCTGGCGTGTTCCACTACTGTGGTCCCTGCATCTCAGTTATGTTTGCATCCCGCTTGGTCTAGCACTGATCGCTTTGGGGTTTCCGCTGTCTGTCGGTATGCACGCAATTACCGTTGGTGGTTTAGGCGGAATGATTTTAGCCATGATGGCTAGGGTCTCGTTAGGTCATACCGGTAGAGCATTGCAACCACCGCGTTTAATGCCATATTGCTTTGGATTAATGCTACTGGCAGTGTTACTCAGAGTGCTAGCGGGAATACTCCCCCTTTGGTCGTCACTGCTATTACTCAGCACGATTATCTGTTGGCTAGTCGCCTTCGGTTGTTTCTGCCTTTATTATGGCCCGATGTTATGTCAAGCCAGAACCGATGGTCGTCCCGGTTAAACATCACTTAAGACGGGCTTTGTAGTAAAGCCTACGATCATACGTATCTGTGAATTAAGTCACGGATATTTAGCTAGGTTTTCCCTGCTAATTGTTTTTTTACTGTTAGTATTTATACAAACATTTAGTAGGGAACTTCCATGCCATTTTATCGCCAATATGGTTCTAAAAGCCTTAAAGCCGTAGAACACTTAGTCTTATTTCTCATCGCTATTGCCACTATCGTCGCTATCGGCCAAGAAATTGTTCATATTATTTCTGTACGTATGGTGGTGCTAGCTGACTTACTCTTACTCTTTATTTACTTAGAAGTTCTAGCCATGGTGGCGAGTTATTTCGAATCAGGTAAATTACCCGTGCGTATGCCGCTTTATATTGCAATTGTGGCATTAGCGCGTTATTTGATATTAGATATGAAAAGTATGGATGACTGGCGTATCGTAGCGATATCAGCATCTACGCTTGTTTTAGCAGCGACCGTTATAGTGATCCGTTGGGGACAGTTAAAAATGCCTTACCCGAAAAACCAAGAATACGATAATTAATCAGCAACTAAATGGGTGCTATTGCTGCCTTAATGAGTGACATTAATTGTCTTGATATTAAGGTAGCACTTAAAGACCTCGCATTCACATTGGTATTCTGCCCAAAAGCCATTATGCTAGTTTTACTAAGATAAACCACTGACGGAGTAATTAAGTTATGGGCAGTCATTCTATTGGTTTCGAAGAAAAACGTACGTCATTACGTGTAGACATGGAAGCAGAACGGATAGTGTTAAATTGGGTCGATGCCCAAGGTGAAACACAAACCGACGAAGGCGTATGTATCGACTTAGCAAGACGTGGGCTTTTATTCGATTATAAAAAACCTTTTGCATTAGGTGAGCTAATTGAAGTGACCTTTAATGCCAATACTAGACAACAAAATACCATAAAGGGGCAAGTATGCCGTTGTGCTAAATGCCATGAGCACAGCTACCATATCGCCATACAACTCCTTTAATTAAACTTAAATTTCGCAGGTTTAGCGTGTCTGTTCTACACTCAATTCATTGCTAGGTTCATTAAGGGGCGTAACATGATTTTGTTGGTAGGAGGCGAAAAAGGAGGGAGCGGGAAAAGTTGTTTAGCTCAAAACCTTGCGGTGTATATTCAGCAAAAATTTCAAGCCAATGTTCTCATGGTCGATTGCGATCCCCAGCGCACCACTTCAGATTGGATCCAAGCAAGAAACAATGATCCCAGCCTTCCAAGCATTAATTGCATTCAACTTTATGGCAAAATCCGTAACGATTTATTGAGCCTCAATGACCGATTTGATTACGTAATTGTAGACTGCGGGGGGCAGGATAACTTAGCCATGCGCGCTGCAATGTCAGTTGCGACCTATGTTGTGATCCCTTTAAGGCCAAAGAGACGTGATCTAAAAACCTTACCTCACATGGAAGACATGCTAAGTACCTGCAAGATGGTCAACCCCAAAATGATATCTACAATCGTTTTGACCCAATGCCCTGCTCTGCCCACGCAATTTAAACGTATTTTAGAAGCGAAAGATGTGGTGAAATCCTTCGGATTAAGAGTGCTAAACTCGGTCACGTTTTGTCGAAATATTTATGACGACAGTGAAGAAAAAGGCTCCTCAGTGGTCGAAGTCGAACCCGATGGTAAGGCTGCCGATGAAATCCGCGCTATAGCGGATGAATTATTCGCAATACCATCAGAAAATAGCTATGAGCTTAACTGATCTTAAACGTAAGCGACCTAAGCAGCCCATCAAGTCAGTCTCTGTCGAGGATTTTATTGAAGATGCTAATAACTATGCCTTTGGTAAAAAAAGTTTATTAACCGCACCTACAACGTCGGCCTTTATTAAAGGGTTAGATAAAAAATCGACAAAAATTTATCGTCATGCAACCTTTACCCTCACTGAAAATAGTATCTCTCAGCTTAATACACTCTCAAAATCGACTGGTATCGCAAAGTCTCGATTACTGCGTATTCTAATCAATGAATTTAGCCAACTGACGCCCATACAACAAGAACTCATTGCCAACAAACGTCATAGCGAAACCTAGCCTTTAGCCAGAGTCACTGATTGAAAGTAGGCAGCTTCTGGTTGTATTACTCTTTAATCAATGATCACATTGTTTGCCCGCGGCGAGTTCAATACCTTGGGGCGTGTCGAGTAATTTTCCTTTGTGCATCAATAACTGTAGCAATGCTTCAGCGCTAAGATCAACGGCACTACACGTATGATATCGGGCCAATAAGCCAAACTGTTGTCCCATTAAAGAAATTAATTCAGGCTTTATAATCGCGGCCCCTTGAGCTACCATCAGCGCCATAACATCATGACCGTGAACAGAATTGGACATATGTCCTCCTAAAGATGCAATATGCTGCTCTTTATATCTTAACGGTTGAATTTGAACTCTGATCTCGCGCATACAATTTCAATTTGATACTACTGCGCCGACATCTGTGACAATAATGTGAGCCATTATGTCCTTAATTCTCTTGTTGACCCAACAGATGTCGCTGTATTTAGTGATTGTTTACTTGGTCAGTAAAACGCCGCTGTTTAAACTGTTTGCCGAAACATCCCCCCGTCTGCCACATAAAATTTTTATGTATCTGATTTTTTCAAGTTTCTGCGTTATGGCAACCTATTTTGGCGAACAAACCTCTGGAGCGATTGCCAATACGCGCGCAATGGGTGCGGTATTAGGGGGATTATTGGGCGGGCCAGTGACTGGTTTTCTGGTCGGACTCACTGGTGGGCTTCACCGTTATAGCATGGGCGGTTTTACCGACTTAGCCTGCGCGATTTCAACCACGTTAGAAGGACTCTCGGCGGGGATGATAAGCTTTTACTTAAGGCGTGCGGGTAAAAGTGAACTTATCTATAATCCATTACTCGTTTGCCTCGTGACCCTTTATGCCGAGATGATGCAAATGAGCATTATCCTTCTGGTCGCCCATCCTTTTGATGATGCATGGGCATTGGTCCGTCAAATTGCACCGCCCATGTTGTTGGTCAACTCCATCGGTGCAGCGCTGTTTATGAGCATGATCCGTGACCAAAAGGCCATGTTTGACAAACTGTCCTCTAGTTTTTCGACTAAGGCATTAAAAATAGCCGAACGCAGTGTTGGACTATTGTCAAAAGGATTTAACGAGCAGAGCAGCAGCCTCGTCGCTCAGATTGTTATTGAAGAAACCAACGTTGGCGCGGTCGCGATTACAGACAGAGACAAGCTCTTAGCTTTTATCGGTATCGGCGCCGATCACCATCTTCCAGGCACCCCAATTTCATCTAAAATCACCTTAGAAGCCATCAATCAAAATAAGGTGATGTTTGCCGATGGCGTTGAAATGCCCTATGCCTGCTCTATTTCAACTCACTGTCGCCTTGGTTCTAGCCTCGTTATCCCGCTACGCAGTGACACAGAAGTGATTGGCACTATTAAACTTTACGAGCCCAAAAATAAACTTTTTTTGAATATTAACCGTACCTTAGGTGAAGGTATTGCCCGTTTATTATCAAACCAAATACTTTATGGCCGTTTTGAACAACAACAAAATTTACTCACTCAAGCCGAACTTAAATTACTGCAGGCACAGGTTAATCCACATTTTTTGTTTAATGCCCTTAATACCATTAGCGCGATTATCAAGCGCGATCCCGATATGTCGAAACAGTTACTGCAGCAATTATCTCAATTTTTACGCATCAATTTAAAACGAACTACAGGTTTAGTGACGTTAGGTGATGAGCTAGATCACATCGCTTCTTATCTCACCATTGAAAAAGCACGTTTTATTGATAAATTGCATGTCAGTATCGCGATACCTGAATCACTCTATCACTGTAAGGTACCAGCTTTTACCCTGCAGCCTATTATCGAAAATGCGGTGAAACACGGCACTTCACACATGATTGAGCAAGGGAAAATTAAAGTGACGGGGAAACTAGAAAATAATGTATTGGAATTAGAAGTCATAGACAATGCTGGCTTATATCACCCCATTGAAGGCTCAGAGGGGCTTGGGATGAACTTAGTACATAAGCGCATTCAAAATCTTTTTGGCGAACAATATGGTGTCACAGTAACGTGCGATCCCGATGAATTAACCCGTGTCACCATTCGATTACCAATAGAATCTCCTGAAACATCAACGATGGGAATCGGCACGTGATTACTTGTTTAATTGTCGACGATGAACTGTTTGCTCGCGAAGAATTAGCCGACCTTTTAGGGCAAGAGCCCGATATGCATATCATAGGTCAATGTACCAACGCCATTGAAGCATTGCATATGATCTCAAAGGAAAAACCTCAACTGGTTTTTCTCGATATCCAAATGCCGCGGATTTCAGGTATGGAACTTATCGCCATGCTCGATCCTGACACTATGCCCAAAATCGTGTTTGTTACCGCCTACGACGAGTTTGCTGTCAAAGCCTTCGATAATCATGCCTTCGATTATTTGCTCAAACCGATAGATGCACAAAGATTCAGTAAAACACTCACTCGTGTGCGTAAAAACCTCGCGCCGCAGTTAATGGACGCTATTACCCCTAAAAATCTTGAACATATTCCGTGCTATAGCGGTAATAAGCTCAAAGTGATTGCCATCCAAGACGTAGAATATGTGTTTAGCGATTTAAGCGGCATTCATGTGGCCAGCACTAAAGGTAAAGTTCATACCCAATTAACCTTAAAAATATTTGAAGAAAAGACTCCACTGGTGCGCTGCCATCGTCAGTATTTGATCTCACCGAAAGCTATTGCTGAAATTGAACTGTTAGATACCGGCGCACAAGTCACCACGCATATGGGTGATAAAGTGCCCGTATCACGCCGCTATCTTAAGAGTCTTAAACAGCTTTTCGGCTTTCAATAGGCAGCATTCAAACCCGATTAACGGCATGTTATTGGTCATGCCGTTCGCCATGAAATGTCGGACAACACCTGCAGTTAACATAAAGGTGCAACCACTCAATCTCACCTATTACCGCTCAGACTGCATTTTCGACCACTGACTGATATTGCTCAGTTTTATATAAACAACGTGTTTACACTCGCCAGAACTCAAATGGGGAGATAACAAAAATGATGTGGTTCCTACTCTGTGTCGGTCTGCTGATCGGCGGCTACTTTATCTATGGCGCCTTTGTCGAAAAAGTCTTTGGCATTAACGCTAACCGTCAAACACCGGCTTTCACTCAGGCTGATGGCGTCGACTTTGTACCTATGTCTAAAGGCAAAGTTTATTTGATTCAATTGTTAAACATCGCAGGCGTAGGCCCAATCTTTGGCCCTATCCTGGGTGCACTTTATGGCCCTGCGGCCATGCTGTGGATTGTAATCGGCTGCATTTTTGCAGGTGCTGTACATGACTATTTTTCTGGCATGCTATCTGTACGTAACGGTGGCCAATCGGTGCCAAACCTTGCGGGTAAATATTTAGGCAAGAGCGCCAAACACTTTATGAACGTGTTTGCCATCGTGCTGTTACTGCTAGTCGGTGTGGTGTTTATCTCTGCGCCTGCGGGTTTACTTGGTAAATTAACCGGTTGGGACGTCAGTATCTTTGTAGGTATTATTTTTATCTACTATCTTATTGCCACTGTGGTGCCCGTCGATAAAATTATCGGTCGTCTATACCCTTTCTTTGGCGCTTTATTGTTCTTCATGTCATTTGGTTTAGCTATCGCGATTATGTTATCAAGCGAGCACACCTTACTGCCTAACGTGCAAGCGGGCGATTTCTTCCAAAACTTAAATCCAAATGACATGCCACTCTGGCCTGCCCTATTTATCACTATCGCCTGTGGTGCGGTGTCGGGTTTCCATGCCACACAATCACCTTTAATGGCACGCTGCGTTGAAAATGAGACTAATGGTCGCTTCGTCTTCTTTGGTGCCATGATTGGCGAAGGTGTCATAGCCCTGCTTTGGTGCGCCATTGCACTGTCTTATTTTGGTGGCGTTGAAGGGTTAAGCGCGGGGATGTCTGGTAACCCAGCAAACGTAGTATATGAAGCTTCTACTGGTCTATTAGGTGCTGTTGGTGGCTTTATGGCTATCTTAGGCGTAATTATCCTGCCGATTACCTCAGGTGATACCGCTTTTCGTTCTGCACGTTTGATTTTGGCTGAATTTTTCAACATGCCACAAATCTCACTGCCAAAACGGTTAGTGTTAGCTATCCCACTATTTGTTATCGGCGGCATGTTAACTCAGGTGGACTTCGGCATCATTTGGCGCTACTTCGGTGTGGCGAACCAAACCACTGCGGTGTTAATGCTGTGGACTGCATCGGCTTATCTACTACGCCATAACAAGCTGCATTGGATTGCGACAATCCCTGCAATGTTTATGACTACTGTGGTAATTGCATTCCTACTGAACTCATCGACCTTAGGCGCAGGTTTGCCGATGACGGTATCAACCATAGCGGGTGTAATCACCACCTTAGTGATTACTGCGTTATTGATTGTAAAAACGAAAGGTAAAGGCGAAATTGACTCACACATTGAAACTGAGCTAAAAGAGACGGTTAACGATTAATCTCATCATTAAATTGGAATATTATAAAACAGGCGCTTAATTGCGCCTGTTTTCATCACCACCTAACAGATTACCCGCAAAGCTCATTTTATTCGGCACTGACTCTCCATTTATTCGATAAGAGCCACGCACTGTATCAGTAATACAAAAATGCTATACTCGCGCCATAGCACACTGCACCATGATGCATAATATGAATCAATCGAATGACCCGCTGCACGGCCTCAAACTAGAAACTATTATTACTCATTTAGTCGAGCGATACGGCTGGGAGAATTTAGGCGAGAGAATTAATATTCGCTGTTTTACCCACGATCCCAGTATTAAGTCCAGCTTACAGTTTTTGCGCAAAAATGAATGGGCGCGTGATAAGGTCGAATATCTCTATTTGAGGGCCAATAAATTACCTTTACCACCAACACAAGCGGAAACCAAGCAAGCGGGCAAAAAGCCTACTGCTAAGCCTAAGGCAAAAGTCGCCAACCATAAAGTGGCTCAAGCGGCGCCAAATAAATCAGCTACCAGCGATAAACCGAGCGTAGATGGCAAAATAAATAAACATATTTGGGGTAAGAGTTAATTTTCTAGACTTAGTAATGCTTAAACAGCTCTGAGATAAGGGCTGTATTGTCATTAATACCGAACTCTACTTTTTGTGGTAAAAAAACGACCTTGGCTTTAGTTTTCACATGAATGGCCGATAATGTTTTGAGAATTAACCTAGTTTGTGCCTAATGGAGCATTTAATGAACATCAATGGAATAAATAGCACCACAACAGGTTCAGCTTTTACGCCAGTATCAAACGCATATATCGCAGCGACACCAACCACAAAAGCGGCGAATACTGAGCCAACAACAGACTCTCCGGATGCTCAAGATACCGTCTCCATTTCTAATGCTGGCCGTGTGGCACTATCCATAGATGTCGGCTCGACCTTAAGAGATAAAGCTTCTGCCCAAAAAGAACAATTAGACACTGCCACCTCAGAAGAACCAAAGTCAATAATTGATGCGCAAGTCCAAAAGATAAAAGAACAGATAAAAGCTTTACAGGAAATGCTGGCTAAACTGAAGGGCGATGACTCAGACGCCGCAGATCAGCAGCGTAAGCTTATCCAAGAACAAATCATGCAACTGAGTGGTCAAATAGCAACTTTAATGGATCAAAAGATACGCGATGCAAAGGAGTCAGCTTAACGTAAACGACTTTACGCAAAGCCTTTACCATATTATTAATCCATATCCAACGAAATGAATTCAACTAATCTAGATGGGAAAACTGAACATTAAGCGCCAAATATCTAAGCCATCACCACGGCGGTAGCTTAATCCTATGCGGTCAATATCGAGTAATTTTCCTCCAAGGGACTTAGAGAAGGCGAGAGAAAATCCTGCTTCATAACTACCTGAAACGATAGTATCTTGTTCGATTTCACTGATAAATCTGAGCTCATTAAAATACCAATAACCCACTGCAAATACTCTCGGTTGAACCTGAAAACTCCACCACTGCCAGCGCGGCGCTAATCCCACATCGACACCGGTTTGTAACACAGCAAATTGGTCAGCAAACTTACCATAGTGCTCACTGTAACCAGCAAAGTGTAACCTGGACACCCATACAGCATCTTGTCCCGCTAGGCTAAAGTCATACAAGCTACTGATGCCTGATGCAATAATGGCGATGTTATCGCCTTTATCAAAATTAGTACCAAACCCGATATCCAGATACGCTTCCATTCGAGTATTTTCGCTAGCCTGCCAATGGTGCTCAACACCAGGGGTCACTGTCATAGTGCCGATTGATGATGGCAACTCACCTTCGGTAATATCTTGGGCTAAATAATCAAAAAAGCCAAAGGAGATAGGTAAGCGTAACCAAGTCTGGCTATCACTGTCCTTTTTTAAATCGAAACTTAACGGAATACTCACAACAGTCGCATTTTGGTTTGCGGCGCGATAAACACCTGTGCCTAAATAACTACCAAATGCATAAACTGAATTAGGATTATCGCTCGTCTCTATCGGATTACTGTCATTAGCATCAACGGTGGGCTCATTGGTTTGGGGCAAAGATGGAATAACTTTTACAGCAAAAAATGAATTAGCGCAGGTGACAGGTGTAACCCCCACCATTGCCCAGCACATTACGAACAATAACAACAACCGACTGAAAAAATGGCTCAATTAACTTAAACCTTCCTCATCACTGACCCAATCGGTCGAATCATCATAAATACAAAACTACTTATTTTCATCCATAAAATGATATTCAGACATCAGATGTCCAAGCTCAGTAGATTTGGTTTTTAAGTAGGCTTCGTTGTAACGATTTTTACCGACTTGCAACGGCACACGTTCAACGACTTCGATACCACACTCTTGCATTGCTTTAACTTTACGCGGGTTATTGGTCATCAAACGCACATGTGCAACGCCTATCTGTTCTAGCATAGGTTTAATCATATCGTATTTGCGCATATCGGCTTCAAAACCCAGTTGCTCGTTAGCTTCAACGGTGTTGGCACCTTTGTCTTGCAACTCGTAAGCGCGAATTTTATTTAACAAACCAATGCCACGGCCTTCTTGGCGTAAATAGAGGATAAAGCCACTGCCCGTTTCGGCAATATTTTGCATCGCCGTTTGCAACTGAAAACCACAGTCACAACGCAAACTAAATAAGGCATCGCCGGTTAGACACTCGGAATGAATACGACCCAACACAGGTTCATCCGTACTGAACGTACCAAATGTCAGCGCAACATGCTCTTTACCTGATTCCGTATCTTCAAAACCATGCATGGCAAACACGCCCCAAGGAGTGGGTAACTTTGACGTTGCGACAAATTTTATCGACATATTTAACCTTTAACGACAACTCTCATTCCATGAGACAAATAAAATCCCTAGAAACAACTGAGGATTATGCACTTAGCCAACTAAGCGCAGCATTCTAAAGTGTTTTTGAACATTCAGAAATACTTTAGTGTTTTAATCAACTAAACCAAGCATGAGTGTCACTTTTAGATGGTCAGCACGAAAGAGTGGATTAAAACGAAGCAGTGCATAAAGTCAAAGGCCACAAGCTCGACACTCGATCTGCTACTTGTGGCATCCGATCACACATTAAAATTTTTCGGGTGCGTATCCAGTGACTTCAGTCAGTCTCATCTCACGGCCGATAGCCGTCATAGGATGGATAACTACCAACCCTTTTACAGACTTTTTCAGTTTACCCATGTCCGCTTGCTCTGCTTTTGTCAAAGCACGGTGGAAAGGTAAATCCTTGATATCTGAACCTTGCTTATTCAATAAGCGAGTTTGCTGTCCTTTCACACTGGCAATTTGCTTAGTGACGGCAGCGATTTCACGTTTGAACTGGGCAATAACCACGTCATCGCCTCTTTGTTCAGCCGCAGCAAGTTTACGACGAAATTTATCGACTTTATCGTTAAGTTGCTGCAGTTCTTGCTTTAAATTCATTCTGTTACCTTAAATTACCTAAGTTAGCCACAGTAAAATCTTAGCCTGATTATGCTAGCATCTGTGTCAAGGCCTCAGATTATAGCAGTAAGTTGCAGATCCTCGTTACCGCTTTTATAACAAACGAATGATCTGATTGCTGCTACCGCGAAACATCAAACTCGGATCGGCAAGATTTTGCTCAAATTTTCCATCCACCAGCACATCAATATAGGGTAATACCGCGCGTTGTTTATCACTTAACTCATCAAATACATAGCCCGTCCATAACCATATATCTTTACTCGGACACTCACTTTTAACGCGTTTGACCAGTGCCAAAATAGTATCAAGATTAGCGGGCAACAAAGGATCGCCCCCCGAGAGGGATAAACCGCGGCGCACTATTCGTTGATCACTGAGATCAGCAATAATCCTATCTACCATCACGCTATCAAATAAATGCCCTGAGCGGACATCCCAAGTACTTTGATTATAACAACCGCGGCATTGGTGCTCACAACCAGATACAAATAGGGTCACGCGCGTACCAGGGCCATTCACTACATCGATAGGAAAATACTGATGATAATTCATAGCTTATAGTTCATAGTGCAATGCCATTTTAATATTAAGACTAATGTCATCGCACCATTGATACCATGAAATAAGCCTAACAAGCAGAATAAGGTCAATTCCCAAACGACCTGAAAATACCAGTTTCAGTATCTCCAGGTTGTTTAGATATAAGTATTACAAGTGTTTGATTCTACGTTTAACTTCTTCTTGTTTACCATGATTAAATGGCCGAGCATCAGGGCTGCCCAAGTAACCGCAAACCCGGCGCGTTACCGACACACGGCTAGGTTCGTGATTACCGCATTTAGGACACGTAAAGCCTTTACTGGTGCAGCTAAATTCGCCGGTAAAACCGCAGTCATAACACTCATCAATTGGGGTGTTAGTGCCATAGTAAGGCACACGGCTGTAACTATAATCCCAGACGTTTTCTAACGCTTCAAGGTTATGCTGCATGTTGGGATACTCGCCATAGCAAATAAATCCACCGCTGGTTATCGCAGGATATGGCTGCTCAAAATCAATTTTATCGTATGGATTGACGTGCTTTTCAACATCAAGATGGAAACTATTGGTGTAGTAGCCTTTATCCGTCACCCCAGTGACAACACCAAATTGTTTGGCATCTAGTTTACAAAAGCGACTGCAAAGATTCTCACTTGGCGTGCTATATAAACTAAAGCCATAACCCGTCTCAACTCTCCAAGCATCAGTAGCGGCTTTTAGATAAGCAACAATGGCAACGGCCTTTTCCCTTAATAGTGCATTATCAAATACATGGGTTTGGGTGCCATAAAGTGCATTAATGGTTTCATGTAAACCAATGTAACCGAGTGAAATTGACGCACGGCCATTTTTAAAAATTTGCGACACATCATCATCTGCTCGTAAACGTACGCCACAGGCACCTTCCATATACAAAATAGGTGCAACACGGGCTTTTACGCCGTTAAGTCGCTCAATGCGAGTATCCAGTGCTTTACGAGCCAAAACTAATCGATTATCCAAAATACGGTAAAATTCGGCTTCGTTGCCCTGTGCTTCTAAGGCAATCCGCGGCAGATTTAAACTGACCACCCCAAGATTATTACGCCCTTCATGCACGAGTTCGCCATTTTCTTCATAGGTGCCTAAAAAGCTTCGACAACCCATTGGAGTTTTAAACGAACCAGTGACTTTTTCAACTTGTTCATAATTAAGAATATCGGGATACATACGCATAGTTGCGCATTTGAGCGCCATTTGTTTGACATCATAATTGCAATCGCCAGCCTTGTGATTGATGCCATCACGAATAGCAAATACGAGCTTAGGAAATACTGCTGTTTTACGGTTTTTGCCTAAACCTGCCATGCGCACTTTGAGCATAGATTGCTGAATTAAGCGTGATTCCCACGAAGTACCTAAACCAAAGCCAAAGGTTACAAATGGTGTTTGTCCATTGGCGGTATGCAAGGTATTTACTTCGTATTCGAGTGATTGAAACGCATCGTGACACTCTTTTTCAGTTTGCGCAGTGGCAAAAGCTTTGGCGTCGGTGATCTTCCAATTTAATGCGGTTTGATAGTGCTTGTCATAACTCTTGGCGACAAATGGCGCTAACACTTCGTCGATACGGTTAATGGTCGTGCCACCATAGATATGGCTCGCCACTTGGGCAATGATTTGCGCGGTGACCGCCGTTGCTGTAGAAATCGATTTTGGCGTTTCAATCTCAGCATTGCCCATTTTAAAGCCGTGAGTCAACATGCCAGCCAAATCAATTAGCATGCAGTTAAACATAGGGAAAAACGGCGAATAATCTAAGTCGTGGTAGTGGATCTCACCCGCTTCATGGGCAGCAACCACATCCTTTGGCAAAATATGACTTTTGGCATAATGTTTTGCCACTATGCCCGCGAGTAAATCCCGCTGAGTCGGGATCACTTTGGAATCTTTATTGGCATTTTCATTAAGCAATGCCGCATTACTCTGCTCAACTAAACCACGGATCTCAAGGTTGAGTTTACTGGTCGCATCACGACATATATCTCTATCGTGACGGTATTCGATATACACCCGTGCCAGCGACTTGTACGGGCCTTCCATCAGTAAGTTTTCAACGACATCCTGCAGATAATGGATATCCACTTCGGTTAATGTCGCCACTTGCAGCCTCACACTGGCAGCAACTGTTGCAGCATAATCAGTATCTTCAATACCTGCCGAGTTTGCAGCGGCTATAACCGCATCTCTTATTCTTGTTTCATCAAAAAGTGTGCGGCAACCATCCCGCTTAATCACGACTGGCATTAGTGAGTCCTTCTCCATTTAGACCGAATCAAACACCACATGTAGTAACCAATGATTCAGCAAACACAATATGTAGCGTATTAGGCGGCATCGACATTAAAGTTTCTATGATCCAGATCATGGTTTTCAAGATAGGAGAAAAGAACAAAGCAGAAGTGTTGTAATAGCCGATGATCCACACTTAGAGCCTTGACCTTCGTCATAAAGCAAGATAGATGGAGGATAAAATAGGTAGATAGAAAATAAATAGATGGGAGATAAAATAGGTGTGATTTTATAACAATTAGCACAAAGCCATTTTCAATAAATAAAAAATAGCTTTGATATTAACAAAATATACGTCGGCATATTAACGTTTAGCAAGTGCCAGATAACTGCTTAACTGACCCGATGCAGACTGATGCGCCCCCATCGATGAGGCCAATTGCATCATTGATTTAAGCCCCTGCCATTGCTGTTTTTGTGTATCGGTTAACGCTGGTTCTGAATTCAAATAATCAGTTAACTGTCCGAGTGTCTTAGTGGCTTTTTGCGCCAATACTGGCGAATGCGCATCATCCATATTAGTTAAAACACTTTTAGCATCTATCAAGGTATTAATCAGCGGATTATTTGGCGAGTTTTTAGCGAGTGATTTAAGTTCATCATCGACAAAATCTTGTAGCGACTGCTTGCTTGGCTCTGTCGTACTGGGAACTGTTATACCATTTTTGGATAAACGTTCGAGTTGCATGTCCGATAAAATCCCGTCTTTTTGTAAACGTGACACTAACGCAGGGATCTTCGCGACACCAAATTGGCCATCGGCAAAAAAATCCTTCGCCATCGACTGAATTTTCTGTGCTCGCTGCGCCCTAGGTGACAGTGCGATTTCATCCGCTTTTGTCGCGTCTGTTTTAGTCGTATCTGGCTGAGGTTTGGTTGACGTAATAGTGCTATCTGTTTTAGCCGTATTGGTTTTTTGGCTATTGGCACCATAAGCATCGGCGACACTGGTACTACTACGAGTAAGATTGAAGCTATTTGCAATAGAATTCATTGTCAATAATTCGGCGTCTAAGATTAATTGGTAGTTTTAAAGCAAAAATTAAGCCAATCAAGTATGAATCTATGCCTAGCTAGAATTAAGGCCTTCACACAGCTATCCCTGCACATCACTATCCCAGCACAGGATATTAGGTAGACTTATGCCTAGGACTGTAAGTCCTCAATCAGAGCAAGACATTGGCGGCGCAATAAATCGAGTGCCTCAGCATCCAGCTGCACTTTATCGAGCAGCGTTTGCTTTAAGGCTAACGCTTCATGCTTAATATCTTCTCCCTGACTGGTCAGCGTCACCCGTTTTTTCCGTTCATCATCCACACAAACTAAACGCGTGATCAGCCCTTTCACCTCAAGTCGCTTAACGATAGGCGTTAAAGTGCCCATATCAAGCTTAGTTGCCACGGATAACTGCGTTTGACTACAACCGTTTTGACGCCACAGGGTTTGCATCACTAAATATTGAGGGAAGGTTAATCCGTATGCTTCAAGTAACGGTCGATAAGCGCGCACCAGCGCATTACTCGCAGAATAAAGTGCAAAGCAAACATTATCAGATAAACACAGTTTATCTATCGCCTCTTCAGTATGAGTCGAAATGATTGCATCTCTTTTCGGTTTGACTGGAATATGTGTCACGTTTAGGTATTTGTCATTCAAACATACTGCATCTTACTCTATCCACTTTGGTGCATCTAGTTTGCGCGCAAAGTATTTGCATTCAATCCTTAACCCACGTAAAGTTATTGCAATTAGTTTGCGCACAAACAAAAGGTCAGTTATGAATAATCCTATTACACAAACCCGTGAAATCCATTTAGCCAGTCGCCCAGAAGGCATGCCATCTGTTGATAACTTTGCTTTAGTAAATAAATCCTTAGCGCCACTTGCTGACGGCCAAGTGCTGATTAAAAACCTGTGGATGTCTGTTGACCCTTACATGCGTGGTCGCATGGTTGATCGCAAGAGCTATATTGCGCCCTTCGCGTTAAATCAAGTGCTAGAAGGTGGCGCTATTGGTGAAGTTATCGCGTCTAAAAACAATAAGTTCCCTGTGGGAACGAAAGTCAGCAGCATGTTAGGTTGGCGCGAACATGCCGTAACTGATACCGATGGACTGACAGCTCTGCCACAAACCGAATTAGATAGTTCACATTTTTTAGGTGTACTGGGTATGCCCGGTATGACAGCATGGACGGGGCTGACGCGTATTGCTAACTTAAAAGCGGGTGAAACGCTGTTTGTCTCAGCCGCATCTGGCGCAGTAGGCAGTGTCGCTTGTCAGCTTGGTAAGTTGATGGGCGCTCGAGTAGTTGCCTCAGTTGGCTCAGATGAAAAAGCTCAATTATTACAAAGTTATGGTGTCGATAGCATCATCAACTACAAAACCTGTGGCGATCTGACTCAAGCCTTAGCAAAAGCTGCACCAGAGGGTGTGGACGTATATTTTGAAAACGTTGGGGGTGAACATCTAGCCGCAGCACTGAGTAATATGAAAGATCACGGGCGAATTGCCGTCTGCGGCATGATTTCACTCTATAACGAATCCACTCCTACCGCTGGTCCAGATAATTTATCCCTGATTGTGATGCGAAAATTAAAACTCGAAGGTTTTATCGTATTTGAACATTGGGACCACTATCCTGAATTTGCAGCAAAAATGGCGCAATGGTTAGCTGAAGGTAAAGTGCAAGCTGAGCAAACTATTTATCAGGGAATAGAACAAGCACCCGATGCGTTTATTGGTCTATTTGAAGGTAAAAACCGCGGTAAAATGCTAGTAAAGCTGGCTTAAGAACAACTAATGTTAAGCGAAACAGTTAGCTTAACATTACCGTTAAGAAAATATTAAGTCGGTATAGCGAGACGAATGCCGACTTTTATTATTTGATATCAATCGCCTGCCTTGCTTCGCTGCCCTGTTTATTCTGGGGCGACTGTTATTAACCTTTCCAGAGTGCGGCTTCAATCAAATGAGCCACTTTTTCTACGGCAGCTTCACCCGCAGCAATAGCTTCATCGGCACGATGAAACTCCATCGTCCCAATATTACCCACTTCAGGCACAATACAAATATCAGGTGGATCGCCCATTAATCGTGCTCTTTTATGTCTTTGTTCTAAAATCCCCATCGACTGCGACATTACCGCTATCATGCCGGGATTTGATTTAGTGCCCAATGAAAACTTATCCGTCAAATTACTCACATAATCTCGACCGCGGGCAAATAAATCCATAAAACCCGTTTCTTGTCGTGCGGGTATCTCAACGCTTGCTGCAGGTATTTTTTGACTGGACATATTAACAGGCAATGCTTGGACACGCCCTGAATGATAGCCATATAAATCAACTGCAATCACCACATCAACACCCATGGCACGGCTCATTGAAACAGGCACAGGATTAACCACTGCGCCATCGACTAACCAACGTTCCCCTTGACGTACAGGGGCTAAAATCCCTGGCATAGAACAAGAAGCTCGCACCGCTTGACGTAAATCTCCTTCAGTAAACCAAATCTCCTGACCCGAGTATAAATCAGTCGCAACCGCGGCAAAGGGACGGCTAAGTTTCTCAATATCCACATCTCCTATTCGGGCATGCAGCACATCAAATACTTTATCGCCGCCAATAAGGCCACCTTTGCGCCATCGAATATCCATCAAACCCAGTACATCCCAACTAGAGAAACCACGTACCCATTGTTCCAATTCAGGTAAATGTTCATGGGCATAAGCGGCGCCTACCAATGCCCCTATTGAGCATCCAGCAACTTTATCAGGTTTAACTCCCATTGCGGCTAAACCATTTAATACGCCAATGTGTGCCCAACCTTTCGCAGCGCCGCTGCCAAGCGCAATACCCACAGTGGGAGCTGTTCCACTAGCCATAAATTATTCTCCAATTACATACTGCATAACACGATAGCGTAAAACACGCTCACATCCACAGCTTATCAATAAAATTTGTATGATTAATTTTGTAACTTAAATGTAAACAAAAACAGTAATGTCAGTTTGAATCACGCCATCACACATCATTCAAGCGCTAGAGTGCAGATAATCATCAATGTGGATGGCTGAGTATGGGGGATTAAGGCTATAATCTGCCCTTACTAAGATTTAGGGGATATACCTTTGCAATTTACCGATTTTTCTCTGGACCAGCGTCTGCTACAAAGCATAAAACACATGGGCATTACTGAGCCCACAGCCATCCAGGAACAAGCACTGCCTATCGCATTGGCAGGTAAAGATTTAATGGCGTCATCAAAAACGGGCTCTGGTAAAACCTTAGCGTTTTTGTTACCCGCATTGCAAAGAGTTATTTCGACCCGCTCACTGTCAAAGCGCGATCCTAGAGTCTTAATTTTATTACCTACTCGTGAGTTAGCACATCAAGTTTATAGCCAACTTCGTCTGCTTGTCGCCAACACTCAATACAAAGCGATCAGCGTATTAGGGGGTGAGAACTTTAACGACCAAGCTAAAGCACTCGCAAAAGAGCCACATTTTATTGTGGCGACCCCAGGTCGTATCATTGATCATTTAGAGCAAAAAAATCTATTCCTAAATGGTTTAGAGTTATTAGTGCTCGATGAAGCCGACCGCATGTTAGATTTAGGCTTTGCTCCACAACTGAAAGCAATCAACGAAGCTGCCGACCATAAACGTCGTCAAACATTGATGTTTTCGGCAACCTTAGATCATAACGAAATCAATGATATCGCAGCAACCTTGCTAAAAAATCCTGCGCATGTCGCCATTGGCGCTGCTCACTCAGAACATAACGATATCCATCAGCGCATCTTTTTATGTGACCACTTAGACCATAAAGAAGCGCTTTTAGCTCGTTTGCTCAAAGACGAAACTCATAAGCAAGTGATCATCTTTACCGCCACTCGCCCTGATACTGAGCGCTTAGCTGCTAAATTAACAGCGCAAGGTTTTGCAACCGCGGCACTCAGCGGTGATTTAAAGCAAGCCGCACGCAACCAAATCATGGACCAATTTGCCCGTGGCCAACAACAAGTCCTCGTGACGACCGATGTTGCCTCTCGTGGTTTGGATTTGCTCAATGTGTCCTTAGTTGTCAACTTCGACATGCCTAAATTTGCCGAAGAATACGTGCATCGTATCGGCCGTACTGGCCGTGCTGGTGCTAAAGGTGATGCTATATCGCTCGTCGGGCCTAAAGATTGGGACAACTTTAAGAAAGTCCAAGTGTTCCTTAGAAAGACCTTTGAGATCAGTACGATTCTAGGTCTAGAAGCTAAATTTAGTGGTCTAAAAAGCAAAGCCAAACAGACGCCAGCAAAACGTGTTGCTAAAGCCGAGCTTGCTAAAGGTAAGAGCAAAAGAACTAAAGCAGCCACACCGGCGCCTTCACGGGATAAGCGTTTTATCACGGGCGTGGACATTGGCGATGCACCCATGCGTAAAAAGCCTGCTGCGGCGAAATTACTGCAAGACAATGATACAGAAGAAGTTTAGAACAAATTAAAGCATACATGCCGGTGGATTTAACATCAGATTTTATTTCTGATACACAACACATTGGCTGATCGAATACTGGGAATTGACGCACTAAGCGCATCAGTCTGTCGCCAAGCGAATCAAAAGCGCAGGGTAAACACTGATCCTCACGTCATTTCCAGCTACAATAGCGCTATTATCGATATTTTGAAGGTGTAACATGAGAGTTTGTGGTGTTGAATTAAAAGGTGGCGAAGCCATTATCAGTTTATTGAGCTATGAAGGTGAAACCTTCAATGTGCCAGAATGCCGTAAGGTGTCTTTCACCGTTTCCCAATCTGCTACCACAGAAGCTATTCGTGAGTTTCACTTCGCTTTTCATAAGCTTATGCAAGATTATCGCGTTGATGAAGTTGTCATCATTGAACGTGAACAAAAAGGTAAATTGGCGGGCTCAGCCACAAGTTTTAAACTTGAAGCAGCGATTCAATTAGGTGAATTACCTGTCAGCTTACTGTCTCCTGTCACTATCAAAGAGCAAAATAAGCGTAATCCACCACAAGTCGATTTTGATAGCTTAGACCTTAAAAAGGTACAACAGCTTGCTTTTGAAGCCGCCTACGCCCAGCAAAATCGCCATATTTTTGGCAAGATATAAGTAGTGTGATGACTTAGGCTCCGAAGTTATTCGGAGCTAAATACCTTATGAATTCATTAAAATACCTAAGCGGCTATAGCCCTGAGATCCAGCAGCAAGTACAGCAACATCTGGATGCGGGTACTTTATCCAAGCTACTGTTGAAACGTCATCCTGTCATACACAGTGTTCGCAGCGATAAAGCGCTGTACGATTATACCCAAACGATTAAAAATCAATTTTTACGCCAGTCATCCCCACTATCCAAAGTAATCTTTGATGATAAAATTAGCATGAGTCATCATGCACTTGGGTTACATTCTTATGTAGCACGAGTTCAAGGCAATAAAATCAAAGCAAAGAACGAAATCCGTATATCTTCACGTTTAAAGCGCGTACCAGAACCTTTACTACGGATGGTTGCTGTGCACGAACTTGCCCATTTAAAAGAAAAAGATCACAACAAGGCTTTCTATAATTTGTGTATCCATATGGAGCCAGATTATCATCAATTTGAGTTTGATTTGCGTCTATTATTAACTTGCATCGATGCCAATATATCCCCTTATTCGACCAATACGGTCGACGCCTAAATAATAATATTCCTCATTTAAAATGAAGCGATGCTGGTTGCTAAAGTAAATGGTCCAGTATTCAAAGGCAGATAATGTCTGTGTGCGCTAAAAAATAATTCAAAGACCTCAAACCAGTTAATAGACGATGATCTAAATAATTGCTCTCAATCACTGTACCCCAATTATTCAATGGGACACTCGAACGCTAAGTTCTGCCATTAAGCTATCTCAACTACACATATACTCACGACAATCACTAAGCCTTTACTGCGCTCTTATCTTATTCTGATACATTCATTACCGACAAGTTTGAATGAAATTTAAGCTGATTTTGTGATAAGAAAAATGCTTATAGAATGCAGAGGCTATTATGGTGTAAATAACATAGCCTTGAGATAAGTGACATAACAGATATAAAAATACCGATGGCACTTAAGTGTTATCGGTATTTTTATATCTTTAGTAATGTGGTTATTATGGATTATTCAGGTTTTAATCAACTCTAATTCATCGTCTAAGCCAATTACTTAGCCTAAGTTCATCATCGCTTGGCGACTCTCGACTAAGTTAGTAAATATTTGTAAGTCTTGGTTGGCTAACTGACTAGACATTGGAATATCTGCTTTTAACGGATCAACTGGTTTACCGTTAATATGGAATTCATAATGTAAATGTGGCCCTGTCGAACGCCCAGTATTACCCGATAAAGCAATAACTTGTCCGCGAGTAACACGTTGGCCTTTACGCACAAGTGCTTTAGATAAATGTAAATAACGAGTACGGTACTTACCACCATGCTCAATCACAATATATTTACCGGCAAACTGGTGGTCTGTCACTAAACTTACGATACCGTCCCCAGGGGCAATAACTTTAGTGCCGATAGGAACGGAAAAGTCAGTACCGTTATGTGGTGAAATACGGCCAGTAATAGGATGTTTACGATATGCGTTAAAACGAGAGCTCATACGCGGTTGCTTAGCTAACGGATAACGCTGGAATGCGCGAACTAAACTTTGCCCTTTAGCATCGTAATAACTACCATCAGAATATTGGAATGCACTAATTTCAGACCGACCCGTTTTAATTGTCACCCCTAAAATTTGGCTACTTCCTGTGGCTTCGCCTTCAACATATTGATCATTTACCAAAACAGAAAATTGATCACCAGCACGTAAATCACGGGCGAAATTTAACTTTTCTTTGAGTAAATCTTCAATGCGCTGAATGTCGGCGGCCGCTAAACCCATTTTTTGTGCCGAAACATAAAAAGAGCCTTTAATATCCCCACTGATAATACGATTTTGCCAAACACCTTCTACGTTAACTTCCTCAACATTAAAACTACCATCTTCATAACGAGTAAAAACAACTTGGCGGGCAGTGTTAAAATAAAGTTCTAATTTCTGTAGTTGGCCTTCGTTATCTAACCAAAATTGAATTCTGTTGCCGGGTAATAAAGTATCAAGTGCGAGGATATTTAAATCAGCTTCTAACACCTTATACATAGTCTGTTGATCAACGCCCGCTTTTGAAAACAAGCCACTCAATGTATCACCAGAGGCAATAACGCGTTCGAAATGAGGGATATTACTGATGAATGCACTATTTTCAGTTTCTTGAGACTCAGAAACTTGAGGTAGTATATTTTCGATATCGAGGGTAATAGGGATCCGCTGTGCAGTAGGCATGATATTGCTACTATTAGGCATTAGCATAGCAGCGCCAATCAACAGGCCACCCATTAATAGAATGTTCTTCTGTTTTGATGATAAGTTCTGCAAACGGGATTGCGATAAGTTGATAAAGTTGGGTTTGCCTGTTTGCAACGCTTCTCACCTTTCGTTAACTTTGTACTCTATTTTTGAACCAGCCCCTTAAAGGGAAGCTCTAATTTTTTCCAACTTATCCCAAAAAAACGATTATGACAATCGCTATTTCGCACTTTTAGCCCGATATTAACAAGAAACATGCGCTAGTTCGCACTTCAAATTAATTCCCCTTATATTTCCCAATGTTAAACACGAAAAAATCACAACAAATAACAGATTAAAAACAAATGTTTAAATGCGACTTCTGTAGAAAGTAAGCGGCTAAGGTAAAACAACCACCATTTCACTCCCATGTGAGGTTTTATGGATATCGATGCGGGTATTTATCTGCTCTTTCATCTCTGAGACGTGCGATATTACCCCTATCATACGGCCTGATGATTGCAGATCCATCAGGGTTCGAATGGCCAATTCTAATGAATCTTGGTCCAAACTACCAAAGCCTTCATCAATAAATAAGGTGTCGAGTTTGATGCCACCTGCATAGGCTTGCACCACATCGGATAACCCTAATGCCATTGATAATGCCGCCATAAAACTCTCACCGCCACTTAAGGTCGCCACAGGACGTACTTTTGAGGTGTAGGCATCTTCGACTTCTAACTCTAGGCCTGAAGCCTTGTTACCTTTTGCTCTATCTTCCTTACGCAATAAGCGATAACGCCCTTTACTCATCAAATGCAGCCTATGACTGGCTTCAAGTAACACATCATCAAGCAACACACTTAAGACAAAACGCTGCAAGCTAATTTTATTGCCCGTATTACCATTAGCAACGTCGGCGAGCGTGCCAATAACCGCATACTCATCTTCTAAACTCTTAGCTTTCGTATCGGCAATATTCAGCTGGGTTTGTGTTTGAAGCAGAAGCGCAGCTCGAGTATGGAGCTGTTGCCATGTGTGTTCGGCAGTGTGTAATGCTTGCTGCGCCATCTCAAGCTCTGCCGCAAGCTTAGTGCTATCGGGCGGTACTTTATCTTTAAGCTTAAGTGTCAGTTGCTCACTCTGGGCTTGAATTAACGCACATTGCTGCTGGTACGCTTCAATCTCACTTGCTAGTAGATGTAGTTGCTGCTCATCCAACATGGCCTCAAGCAAAGCTTGTTGATCGGTAAAACCGGCAGCTAATAACTGTTGACTGAGCTGCTGCTGTGCTCGAGTTAACTGCGTTAGTGCGGTCTCAGCGGTGTTCTCTGCTCCATTTAACGCAGCTTTAGCGGCGACAAAAGCCTGCCCAGTTTGTAGTTGAAGCTCGCGAATGCTGGCAATCTGTTGTTTAACATGATTAATATCTTGTTGGTTTTGTGCTATTGCAGCGTTTAATACCTCGAGCGTAGCCAGCTCCTTCGGTACATTTTGCTGCATTTGCGCTAGCTGCCCTTGCAATACATCAACCTTTGATTGCGAGGTATTTTCTTGCGCGTGTCCTTGCTCCAGCTTTTGCTGTAATTGCGTTTCTTGCATCTGTAGCAGCACGATATCTTGCTGCAGCTGCTGCAAACTTAAGTGGGCTTGTTCGGCTGTTGTAAGTGAAGAAGCCAATTGCGCCAAAGTATGCGTATGTTCATCGAGAGAAGTATCAACTGCAACGCCTAATTGTGCTGCGAGATCCTGCGATTGTTGCTGCAAGGTTTCTAACTGCGTTTGAAAGCCCCGATATTCAGCTCTTGCCTTACTCAACATATCTTGGGCATAGGCTTCTGCATCTTGGGCTGATTGCAGCGCTTCATCACTGGGCAGCGCTTCTTGGCTCTGCGCTGGCTGTGGGTGGATTGTGCTACCGCATACAGGGCAAGGTTCATCTTGCTGTAATTGCCGAGCTAAAATAGCCGCCTGCCCTTGATGCCAAGTCAACAATAGGGTTTTATGCGCTATCTGTGCTTGTTGATGTTGAGTATTAAGCAGTTGGCCTTGCGCCTTAGCCTTGTCAAGTTTAGCCAGTGTTGAAGCAACTCTGACCGCCACCTGTTGCCATTGCTGATAAGCAGATAATACCTGCTGTTGCTGCTGGTGCGATTGCTGTAATGACAGACGAGCTTCACTGCTAGCTTGTAATGGTGGCAGAGTTGATTCCAGTTCACGGCGTTTTTGGCTAACAGCGGTTAATTCATTTTTGCTAGCCAGAAACTGCGCCTTAGCCTTAGTTAACAGCTGTTGTTCTTGCTCGACTGTCTTAGTGAGTTTATCGAGTTCCCTAAGCTGAGGTCCTAATGCATTCAGTTGCGGTTTAGCTTGCTCCTTTTCAAGTAACTGCGCTTCCAACACGGGTAACCCTGTTGCTTTTAGTTCAGCACTTTCAAAAGCTTGCTTAGTATTTAATAAGGCTGTTTTTGTGTGGTTAAGGTTAAGGTTTGCTGATTTAGATTCTTGCTCACGGGACAAAAACACTTCAACGATTGGCCCTAAACGTTGCGCTTGCTTAGCAAGTTCCACTGCGTGACTTTTAGCCTTAATATTATTTTGCTGCGCACTAAGCTCTGCAGCAGTTCGAGTTAACACATCCAGCTGAGTAAAATCGGCCAGTAAATGCTGCGCAGCGGCGCCCCGCTTGATGATAAGTTGCTGTTGTTGTAATGCCTGCTCTTTCGCGCTTTGGGCCACTTCAAGTTCTGGTGCGAGCTTAGCTAATTCATTATTCAGTTCATCATCGGATGCAACAGCCGCACTTTGTAAGATGCCATCGCGACGACTACGCTGGTCTTTTACTAAGGCGCGAATATCCGCTGCCTTACTTTTTAAGGAATCTTCAATGCGGCGATAAATATGAGTTTGAAATAATTGACTAAATATCTGCTCACGCGCCTTAGAATCTGCCATTAATAACTCACGGAACTTGCCCTGTGGCAATACCATGACTTGGCGAAACTGTTCGACATCAAGCCCTGTTAAGGCTTCAATTTCAGCAGTCGCCTCAGAGACTTTACTCGCCACAAGCAAGCTTTCATTGCCATCAGCGTCAATTTTATAGAGCTGAGCTTCAGGCTTTTGTACCGTTGAGCCATCGCCGCTTTTTTTTACTCTATCTTGCTCTGGCACGCGTCGAATACGATAGTGATTACTGCCAAGCTGAAAGCTAAATGTGACCTCAGTGAGCAAGTTATCATCGGCCATATCGCAACGCATCTGACTGCCTTCACGCTCGTTACCCGTAGTTTTGCCGTAAAGCGCAAAACAAATACCGTCGAGCAAGGTCGTTTTACCCGCACCTGTTGGCCCATTAATTAAAAATAATGGATTAGTGCCAAGCGCTGTAAAATCAAGTGATTGAGTTGATGCAAAGGGGCCAAAGGCTGACATTGAAAGGCTAAGGGGTCTCATGCTTGACGCTCCTCATTGTGCAACTTAGTCAAGAGGTCGTCCATCACAGTTTGCTGTGCCTGCGTTAATGGCTCGCCAGACACCTGAGAGAAAAAGTCGCAGAACATATCCATTTCGCCTTTTTTGATATGATCGCGGCTTAAAGCGACTTGCTGCTGCCCCGCCATCAAGCCTGTGCGCTCTAAATGCAGTACATTAGGGTAAACGGCTCTGAGTTTGCCCATAGCATCTAAAATGGCATGTTTATCCAGTAGTCTCACCATCAGGTAATCTTCACGCTTTATATCCGTTTTGCCTTGAGCGAGTAATGTTTCTAATTCCCCCTCTAAGATGCGCACATCACGCATCGACGTTAATGGTAATAAACGAATATTTAGCGGCGTTTGCGCGCCAAGTTCAACTAAGGTTACCGACTTGTGTTGATGTTGTTCGCTAAAGGAATATTTTAAAATCGAACCTGAATAGCGCACATGTTCGGCGCCTTTGTATTGTGGCCCGTGCAAATGGCCTAATGCAACATAATCAAATTCAGTAAATAGCTTTGGCGATATTTTGTCGGCGCCGCCAATACTGAGCGGTCGCTCTGATTCTGACTCACTGCCACCATCCAAAAAGCAGTGGCCAATCACCACTTTGGGTAAGCCTTGACTATCGTGCTGACGCACTTGCTCAAGCAAAATATCCATAGCCATTTCGTGGCTCGCAGCCTCGCACTCAAATACGTGGCGCACGGTGGCTGGATCAGCATAAGGCAGGGGATAAAAAACCACATCACCGCTTAAACTCGACAAAGTAATAGGATGAATATTAACGCTCAGTGGCCCAATAATGTGTAACCCACTTGCCGCCATTTGTTTTGCTGCAAAACCCAAACGCTCGTGGCCGTCATGGTTTCCAGCAATCATAATCACTTGCAAGCCTAAACCATGTACCAAACGATTAAGCACATCATCTAATAACGCAACTGCATTAGCTGGCGGAATCGAACGGTCATAAATATCCCCCGCAACAATCACAGCATCAACCTTATGCTCACTTGCCAAAGCAATAATTTGCTCGAGCACAAAGACTTGATCATCTAGTAATGACTGATTGTGTAACTGGCGGCCAATATGCCAGTCTGAGGTATGGATAAATTTCATAATCGCTCTTTTAACAAAGTGATGGCGCCAAAGCTAAGCACTCGTATCGCCCATTAACGCAAAATAAGGTAAACAATTTACGTATTCAAATCTAATTAAATCTTAATAAGTAAAACATAGTGTTAAAATACACATAGAAAAATAAGAACACAAAAAGTGTATTAAAAAGGACGGGATATACTATTCAAAAACCTTGAAAGAGTACACCTATTGCCAAAATAGGAGGTGGGATTTTTGATAGTATTGGAAGGTTCTACACTGCGATATCATCCTCGACCTAACTGTTAAGCCAAGGTTGACATCATTCAGATAAAATAGCGCACTAAGATAAGCTAACGCGCCGTTTAAGGCTGCGCCTATTGATTGTCTATTAGAATAACTGGTATTGCGTTGCGAGCAGTTTAAAGCTCATCGCAAGGGACATAGTCACCACGAGTGGCTTAATGATCTTAGTGCCTTTAGTCACCACTAAACGAGAACCTAAGGTTGCGCCAATGGCTTGTCCGGCCAGCATTACTAACCCCAATAACCAAATCACTTTCCCGCCTAAGGCAAAAAAGATCAACGAGGCGATATTGGTCGAAAAATTTAGCAGCTTCGCGTGAGCTGTAGCCTTTGCCAAACCAAAACCAGCTAATGATACAAAAGCTAATGCAAAAAAACTGCCGGTACCTGGACCAAAAAAACCATCGTACAAGCCAACGCCTAAAGCCGCAGTGAACGCAAACGCGGTCGGTGTGAGCACTTGATGTTTATCATCCTCAGATATCTTTTTCGAAAACAAAAAGTAACAACCAATGGCCAATATTAAAAATGGCAACATCAATTCGAGCACTTTAGTATCAACAAGTTGAACTAAAACAGTCCCTAATGCAGCGCCGATAAACGCACAAATTAAAGCTAACTTAACCGACTTAAGATCAACCAGCCCCTTGCGCACAAAGTACCAGCTCGCAAAAAAACTACCGCCACAAGCCTGTAACTTATTGGTCCCTAAGGCAACCGTAGGCGGTAATCCAGCCCACATGAGTGCCGGAATTGTTAATAAACCACCGCCACCGGCAATTGAATCAATAAAACCTGCCACCAGTGCCACGGCAAAAAGTATTGCTGCGATTTGTAGAGTTAATTCAAATTCCATAATTTTTATTATTCTGTTGATAAAAAGAGAGTCATTGCCGAGCATTAGACTGCGTTTGCCAACTAAATGCAAAGGAGTTATTACCGCCTTTACATCAAATATAGTGACGTAAGAGTGAGATATTCCGGCTCCAACACCCGCCATAGGAAATAATATACTCACCGGTTTATTACCACTTAACGTCATAAAAAATAACTGATACATAACATTGCAATCAAACCATAAGTCTCAATACTCATGTCCCACCTTTATAATTTATTCACGCCGACATCCCCTTACCTACCACTAGAAACCTAGCCTTTATCGCTTGGTTACTGGAGATTTATCCTTTGATTGTTAGAGATTGATGTTTCTTAGCGATATTAAGTATTTTGGCAAGGGATTGAGCATGGATAAGACTTTAGCATTAACGCATCCAATAGCAGACAATGAGTAATAAAAAACCACCCTCGGGTGGTTTTCGTTTAAATTTAACAACTAACAGGATAGCATTAATGGTTACAGTTTGGACCATGTACATGCCCATGGTCGTCTTCGTCTATAAACTCATCGTCACCGTCTTGATGTTGCATTACACCCCAACCGTCACTCGTACCACCAAACTCGGCAGCAAAATCATTAAGCATGACCTCTTGCTCAACTAAAGTGTCGTACTCAGGTACCATATTTAGGCAAACAATAATTTCCCACTTGCCAAGCTCATCATTCAGATTGAGCTCAATCTCGCCTTGCAAGTCAGAATTAGTTAACTCTTCTAACGCTGTCTCTGCATCGCGTTGATCATCAAATACTAAAAAGAAATCAACATCTAACGCTTTAGTTAAATCGATTCCCGATTCAGCCATTGCTGCCAGCATTTTACCATTGTCATCATCTGGAAATTGCATATATTGCTCCACTGTTGCAGGCTTATTCTGCCGCAATGATTTGAACTGATTCACCGTTAAAGCTGACGATATCGCCCGCCACGATCTTTTTACGTTTACGAGTTTCAACTTCACCGTTAACAGTGACTTGACCTTCGTCAATAAAATGCTTAGCTTCACCGCCAGCACTGCTCATGCCTTGGACTTTTAATACCTTGTACAATTCAATGAAATCTTCGCCAGAATGCAAAGCTAATTGATTAATTTGCGTCACTTAGTACACGCCTTCTAAAAATAAACCTGTGGCATTATACCAGCACCGCGCCAAATACGCTGAAGATAATTAGGCTAGAGGCGTCTTTCATCAGCGAGTAAACCATAGGCACATTCATCAAGCCAATTTTCCCCGATTTTGAATTGCTGTCTGAGCAAACCCTCAAGCCGAAAACCACATTTCTCAAGGACACGTGCTGATGCATGATTATCTTTGGCACAATGACCAACAAATTTATGAAGATTAAAACTTAAGCAGGCCCAATCAATGACCGCCCTTAAGCTCTCAGTTGCATAACCTTTGCCGTGGCCTTCTGCTGCCAGCAAGTAACCTACTTCAGCCCGTTGCTCATCAAGGCTTTGACAATAGAGGCCTGTTAACCCGATAAATTGCCCTGTATCAACGGTCTCAATCACTAAGGTCAGCCAATCGCCAGAACCATAAAACCAAGTGTCAGAACGCTGATCAAATTTACTGCGAAGAGCTACTTGCGACTCAGGAACTCGCACATAGCGATTAATCTCAGGATCACTGTGCAATGCATAAAAATGTTCCCAGTCGCTATCTTGTAAGCTCCGGAGTTTCAATCTATCGGTATAGAGTTCCAGCATAATAACTCCGTGATGAGTAGATAAAACAAAAACGGCAGCCACCGCTGCCGTTTCAAACACCTTGCATGAAACAAACCGTAAAACTTATGCGCGGCTGGTCACTTCAAGTAAATGAAAACCAAATTGAGTTTTAACAGGGCCTTGCACTTCATTTAATGGTGCACTGAATACCACTTCGTCAAACTCTTTGACCATCATACCTGGGCCAAATGAACCTAATTCGCCACCTTGTGCACCTGATGGACAAGATGAATGCGCACGAGCAATCTCGGCAAAATCTGCTCCATCTACTATTTGTTGTTTCAGCGTTTGGCATTGATCTTCACTGCTGACTAACAAATGTCTTGCTGTTGCCTGGACCATAATAAAACTCCTATTTGGATCATGAGACATTTGCCTCAAATATCATCAACGTCCCATTATCATTCGATCTAATGGGCTGGGTTCAATAGTATAAAAACTTTCTATTGAATAAAAAAGTTTTAAAATACCGTTACTCCTATCAATCTCGAGTAACGGCATATTGAGTACTAAACTTGTTTAGCCGCTATCCAACGATCGATTTTTTGCTCCATCACTGCCATAGGAAGTGAACCTGAAGTGAGGATTTGATCGTGGAATGCTTTTAAATCAAACTTATCACCCAGGGCTTTTTCAGCGCGAGCGCGTAAGGCAATAATTTTTAACTGGCCCACTTTGTAAGACAAAGCTTGGCCTGGGATCGCCATATAACGCTCAACTTCTGCGACAATATCGCTTTCAGCCATTGGCGAGTTATCTTTCATGTACTGAATTGCTTGCTCACGGCTCCAGCCTTTAGCATGAAGGCCAGTGTCAACGACTAAGCGCATTGCGCGCAGCATTTCATCTGAAAGCTTACCAAAATACTGGTAAGGATCGGTAAACAAGCCCATTTCAACGCCTAAATATTCAGCATAAAGTGCCCACCCCTCTTCAAAGGCGGTATAACCACTAAAGCGTTGGAACTCAGGCACGCCCGTTAATTCTTGTTTAATTGCAATTTGGAAGTGATGCCCTGGTGCAGCTTCATGTAAAGACAGCGTCGTCATACCCCACTTTGGCTGTGCTTTAAGATTATAAGTATTGATATAAAATACACCTGGGCGACTACCATCAACGGCTGGCGCTTCATAAGAGGCTCCGGCTGCAGACTGTTCTCTGAAGCTTTCAACCGGTTTCACTACATAATCAGCCTTTGGCATCACATTAAAGTAGTTAGGTAAAACTTTATTGATTTTATCTTTTAGTACCATATAGCCATCAATCAAGCCTTGACGATCATCATAAAAATACTGCGGTTCAGATGATAATGCCGCAAAAAATGCCTTTAAATCCCCTTTAAAACCCACTTGAGCACGCACCTTATCCATTTCTGATAAAATTCTTGCCACCTCAGTTAGGCCAATTTGATGGATTTCATCGACTGACATAGTGGTGGTAGTGTGAAAGTTGGCCAAATGCTGATACCAAGCTTTACCATTAGGCAAGCCTGACCAGCCATCTGTTGCACGCGACTTAGGCAAATAAGTTTGTTTAAAGTAATCTCGTAAACTCGTTAAAGCGGGTAAAATACGTTCAGTAATCATGGCTTGATAACGCGCAGTTAATTCCGCTTTATCTTGTTCAGAAAAACTTTCAGGAAAATGCAGGATAGGTGAGTAGAAAATACTCTGGGTAACATCCGTGGTTAACATGGCGTCTAACTGTGGAATAATACGCTCTACCAGTACTCTTGGTAGCACGACTTTACTTTCAATACCTTCATCCATCCGATTTTCAGCTAATGATACCCACTTGATAAAACCATCAACTCTTTGCTCCCAATTTCGATAATCTTGCACGCTATTAAAAGGTTGTGCACTTTCACCACTACCTAACTGCACCATAGTGATCACGGTACTATAGAACTGGCTTATCGGCATAAAGCGTGACGGATACGTTTCATCAACTAAAGCCATATCACGGTCGTAGACAAACAAGTCATAACTCAACTGGAGATCTGCAGGTAACTGCTTAGGATTAATCGCGCGCACCTGTTCTAAATAACGCGTATTAAGATCATGACGAGCTTTAAGATAATCTTCAGTTAAATCACCACCAAAATCAGCGTTATAATCATTAACACCGACAAAAGTGGCGTAAATAGGCTCTAATTTCAAATAATCTTTAAAATAAGCATCAACAAGTGCTAAGTAACGCTGTTCTGCTGTCTGCGTTTCGCCCTGCTCTGCAGCCGCAGCATTAGCCGTGCTATTTTCTTGAACTGCGGTAACTTCAGGCTTAGAGCAACCTTGAAGAGTTAAGATTAATGCGATTGAACCCGCTAATAAACCCAATTTCATTTTAATATTTCTCCTATTTAGTCCGTTATTACAGACTTCTTTTAATTCTTTTCTCAAAATCTACTGTCGAATGAATTGATCATATCGATATTACACAGTGAAGATTCGTTGTTAACCCCCAAAACACTAGGACTGAAATCTTATAGCGGGTAAGAGATACAGGTTAAACATACTGGCATGATTACACATTTAAACCGCACCTCTTAGTTTGGGGCTGCTGTGAAATAGATAAAATAGTCCCGCGAATGTATTAAAGCGATTAAACCAACAAACGCCTGACTTTAATCAAGAATATGGTAAAAAACACAAGCTGGCAATCTGCGGTAAACTGACTATTACTATTTGCTACACCCACACAAGACCAACAAAAGTAAGCTCAGCCCTCTCTCCCAAAGAAAAAGCCCCTTTCGGGGCTTTCAAACTAAAACATTAACAAACTGCGAAATGATTACAGTGCGACATCATGCATACGTGCTTTCTCTTTAATATAAGAGATATAGCTTTTTGCACTCTTCTCAGTCTTCTTATCGTTAGCAGCTAATACCGCGCGGTTATAAGCAGACTTGTACTGTTTCAAACTTAAATGAGCCAAAGCTAATTCAAAGTTTGCTTCTCCAGGATGATCAACGCCTACTGCGATGGCTTTTTCAAGCACTGGGATCGCAGCAGAATATTGTCCATCTAAGCTTAACAAACGACCTTGCTTGAGATAAGTCTTACCATCATTATTGATAGCAGCAGATTTACCATAATACTCAGCGGCTTGTTTAAACTCTTTCGCATTTTGGAAAAATCCTGCCAAAATATCGAACGACTTAGCATCTTCAGCGATCATGCCTGACTTTATATGCTTCTGGTAGATTTTAGCCGCTTGATATGGAGCACCTTTCTGTGCCATCAATTGTGCTAAACGCGTGATATTACCCGCGCTATCTAAGAAACCATTTCTGTAGGCTAAATCGTAAGCTGCCAGAGATTTGTCGTAGTCTTCAACCATCAAATAAAACTGTGCTAATTGAACCCATAATCTGCCATCAGATGGAAATAAAGGCACCATGACTTCTAACACACCAACCGCTTTCTTATACTTCTTTTGATTGAAGTAAGCAGTCAGTTTCATTTGATACAGACCTTTATCAGGAGCTTCAGCTAATGAAAGACCTTTATCGGCCACTTCAATCACTTTATCCCACTGTTTAAGCTCTGAATGTGCAATACCAATACGGCGATACATTTGAGAATCTGCTTTACAAGTAAAATCCATCCACTTGTAATAATAAGGAATCGCTTCCTTAAACTTTTTCTCTTGTAACAGCAAATCCGCATAAAGACGCATTGTCGCAGCGTGATCCGTTCCACCTAAAATATCAGCTTCTACAGCCTGTTTCAGGTACTTGATCGCAGTATCCATTTTGCCTTTTTCGGCATAAAAGTTACCTAGCATACGTGCAACATAAGCTTTATCGAAATCGTTCTTCGCATTCGCCTCAAGCAAAATAGTAATAGCTTCATCTATTTTGCCATTAGTATAAGCTTCAAATGATTTCTGAACTTTTTTCGCTGCGCCTTCGCCTACCGCTTTAGATTGACGTTTATCGATGGCACACTTCTCTTCAGCCATAGCTGAAGACAATGTTAACGTACCACCACAAACAGAAAGCAATAATAGCACTGCGATTTTATTAACATTACGCATAATTATTTGCCTCCCTTATCTAAGGTAAAGTCTATTTGGACAGTCATACCCGGCTGTTTCAGTGGTTTGCCATCTACAATCTTTGGCTTGTATTTCCACTTCTTCAATGCACGAATCGCTTCTTTATCAAATAAACGCTTTGGTTCTGCTTGAATAACTTCGACATCGTCAATACCACCGAGTTCGTTAATGGTAAAACGAAGTTGTACCCAACCTTCTTTACCATCGCGAGCCGCAGCAATTGGATACTGAGGTTCGATACGAACGATAGGCGTAGCATCGCCGTCGCGAGTCATCATATTACCTAATTTAAAGCCGGTGCTTGGACCGCCAGCTTCTACACCACCCATATTGAACGACATTGATGTATCAATATTGCTTGAGGAGTCTGGTGGTGTTACATCAGGCTTCTGCGGCTGTTCTGGTGGTGGTGGTGGCTTAGGCACAACCCTTGGCTTATTCTGTGCTTTTGAATCTTGTCTATCCATTGTGATTTCAATTACAGGGGTCTCGGCCGATGTATCACCGCGCTGTGCGCCGCCACCGACCAAGAACGCCATAAAAGCGAACAGACCAAAAGTCACAGCAGCACCAATAATGATCGATACTAGTGCTCTTAGCATATTAATCGTTCCCCGCAGATACCGAAATTTTATCTATACCAGCCGCTTTCACTTGGTCTAGAACTTTAACAACTAAGCCGTGTAATGCATCTTTATCAGCCTGAATTAATACAGCAGCTTCAGGTGCTTCAGCCAGCATACGCTCAACGTTTGCCGTTACACGTTCGATATCAACCTGACGGTTTTCCATCATAATGACACCAGTTTTACTGACGCCAATAAAGATGTTCGCCGAAGGCTTTGAAGTCGCTTGTGAAGCTTTTGGTTTGTTATAGTCCAAACCAGATGGTTTCACGAATGACGTTGTTACAATGAAGAAGATTAGCATAATGAACACGATGTCGAGCATCGGTGTCATATCAATTTGCGCTTCCTCATCTATACTGGAATGCTTTTTACGTGCCATGTTCAATCTCTCTCTAGTGGTGCGGCATGCTGTCTTTTAGCTTTTCTAAACTGATTTTCATTTTTGCATCAAGACGAGTACTAAAAAATACTCCTGATAATGCTGCAACCATACCAGCCATAGTCGGCATGGTCGCCATTGAAATACCAGCCGCCATCAAACGAGCATTACTCGTCCCCTGAACTGCCATCACATCGAACACTGAAATCATACCGGTTACGGTACCTAATAAACCTATCATTGGGCAAATTGCCACTAAGGTTTTAATGATCAGCATACGTGCATTCAAATCTTGCTTCGCTTGGGACATCCAAGCTTCACGGATACGGTGCGCATACCAAGAGGTTGTTTCCTCTCTGGCGTCCCATGCAGTTATGATTGCTTTATGGTGCTTTGGTGATATCCAATTAAGATACCAATAACGCTCCAGCATCAATACCCACATTAAGAACAGTACAGCCGCTACAAGCCAGAGGACGTTGCCCCCGGAGGCCATGAAGCCCCTGACGGAATCCCAAATATCCATCAGGTATATCATCATTAGTCAGCCCTCTTCTCAGCATGTGCTGCGATGATGCCAGCGCTTTGCTCTTCAAGGATCTGTACAATTGACTTACTACGCGCAACAACAATTGCATGCATTAACATTAATGGCAGAGCCGCAACCAGACCTTGTACTGTTGTTACCAACGCCATCGAAATACCGCCAGCCATCAGCTTTGGATCGCCAGTACCGAATAATTGAATACTTTGGAAAGTTGCAATCATACCCGTTACTGTACCTAACAGACCCATCATAGGTGCGATAGCAGCTAGAACTTTAATGATTGAAATACGTGCTTCTAATGCTGGTGTTTCTTTCAAAATAGCTTCGTCAAGTTTCAACTCTAATGTTTCAACATCAACATCTTTGTTTTCTTGGTAAACTTTTAAGATACGACCTAAAGCATTATTACCAGGCTTATCAACATTTTTACGTTGGCTGTTAACACGAGCACCGATAATAGTCATAGTCACTAAACGCTCGATAGAAATCAGCATACCTAGCGCGAGTAATATCATGATGATATAACCGATTGTGCCGCCAGATTCTATACGATCTTCCATACTCGCTTTGTTAGTAAAGATGTTTAACAGTACACCACGAGCTGGGTCAACGTAGAAAGGTGCAGTACCTGAAGTGGTTTCTTCCCATTTAGCAACAGCGCGAACTTGATAGCCTTCTGGTTGCTGAGACAACTGCTGAATTAACCGTAAGTCTGGGTTATAGACAACATATTTACCATCAGCGGTAAGGTTATATGCTCCAACACGATAGATAGTCGTTGTTTTAACACTACCGTCGATACCTGTAACAGAACCTTCGAACTTAACAACTTTGCCAGATTGCGCCATTTCAAATAGCTGCTCTTGCCAGAATTGCTCTAGTTCTTCGATTTTAGGTAATTGTTTGCGAGAACCTAAATCAGCGATAAACTTGTCACGATTTGGAAATTGGGCACTGGTATTTGAACTTGCTAATTTACCAGCAAAATCACCCGCTTCACCTTTAACCACACCAAACATCTCGCCCAAGTCACCTTGAGCAGTTTTCAAGTCTTCTTCTAACTGAGCGATTTTGCGCTCATTATCTAAAAACGCTTGGTTTAAATCTTTACCGCGTTGTTTCTCAGCGGCTAAAGCATCTTTTTCACGCTTTAACAATGCTGCTTTATCACCACGTTCGGCTTGGAACTCTTGTTCGCGTTTGCTGTTGATTTTGCCTTCTGCAGCGCGTTCAGATTTAACTTGTTGCAACAATTGGTCAATAGATTTAGGCGCATCAGCAGCGCTTACCATGCCAACAGTTAAAGAGAGACTTGCAGCCAACACTGCTGTAGTAATTAACTTCTTCATTATTGTGCAGTCTCCGCAGCAGGAATTGGTAATGCGAATAGGTCTAGAGCGCCTTGTTTACGGGCAATGCGGATACCTTTAGTCAGTTCACGCAAATAGCTGTCATCCAACTTATCCCAACCCTTAGATTCGGAGTTATACATCCAGCCAGTCTTTTGATCTAAACTCTGTGCATAAAGAGCCACACGGCCTAGGTTAAAGAAGTCAACTAACACTTCTTTTCCATCTAGGTTTAACTTGCCTTGGTTTACTGCAACTGCACTGCCATATTCACGTTCGATACTATAAGCATCAAGGATTAAGCGGTATTTTTCTGCCAGTGTTACTTCAGCAGTGTTCAACAGTGTTTTTAATTCTGCTACGCGATTAGTACGTACTTCAGAGTTAAAAGGTAAATCTAATTGAACAAACTGTTCTAATGAGTCAACCATTTTGAACATTAATGGCACAACGCCCTGGCGAAGTTTATCAACACCATTAATGTCAACTTGCACAGAATCCATCGTCTTTTGCTGGTCAGCGACCAAACTTGCGACATAATCGTTATATGACTTCAGTGATTCGCGCTCATCAGCAACAGAACCATACTCAAAGAGCATGTCTTGTGCTTGATCAAAATACTTATCAACGTTCTTCTGCGACGCAGCAGCATCAGCATGGATTTGACCATCTGCTTTCTGTACGTCGGTAAGAGGATCTGCAACCACGAAGTTACTGCTCGCTAATGCCAGCACGCCAACAAGTGCAGTAGCGATTTTTGTTCTATTGCTTACCTTGGACATAGCTCCCAACCAATTTGAAGTGAATAAAAAAGGTTTAACTTACACTTAACAATGTTTATATTTTTAACAAATTAAGACAAATTAATGTAAGTATCTCTTTATCTTGTGATTGTTTATTTTTTTCTTCCCTTTCCTACACTATTAAAGCGTAGACCCGCTGGCATCATTCCATAAAATGTTGACCGGTGTCAACATTTGAGATTGCTGAAAAGTTGCTAATTAGGGTGCTTTTAAACAGATAACCTACTAATGGCTAATTTGTGTACATTTATAGTGCAAAACCCTTTACATTCGTTGCGAGTAAAGAATGCTATATTCACTTTAATGCCTTTTGAAAAATAAAATGCCAAGCAAGTAATTGTGCATCAGTTGATTTTAAGGTTGTAGCGGATACGAACTCAACACGCTCATTCGATAGAATTTTTAGCATTGAAGCTAACTTAGTTTCGTCAATTGCCGCGCATACTAACTCTTCAAGTCTAAGCGCTAAATCACTTAATTGTTTTTGAACAAATTTAAGATAATCATTTTTCTTATCTACAGACCAATAAAGCCCTTGTTTGAAAAAAGTCGTCACATAATTCAATATTTCTGAATCCATTAATGCGGCTTCATTAGATTCATATAATTCACCAATTAATTGATTAATGTCATTACGCAACACTTCACAAACTTGATCGTTTTTTATTCTATTTATATCAACTTTAGTTGTGACTTGCCCCATTGAGTCTGCGAGCGAATATAATTTCTCTATCAGTTTTTTTGTTGTGACGCTTTGTATAAGCAATAAAACTTGTTTATTCCTACTAATAATCATCGAGTTATGATGATGACAGACAAGAGACAATCTCCCTCCTGTTTTTAAAATATTTGCGACGGTTTTTAATGATGCTGATAGATTAGAATACTCAATTCCGAATTGAGAAGTCACTAGATCGACAGGATCACTGAAGGGCAAGGATTCACAGTTAACTTCACCAATCAGTTCTATCTTAATTGAGTTGTCAGCATCAACTTTTCTAGGCTGTATCTTCGCAATATCTACACCACGAACACGGCCATTTATATTGGATTCATCTAAATAGTTTTTAAGTAATAAAGGTAAAGCACCATTACCTGTTGCAATATCTAACACTTCAAAGTTTGGCCTTAATTCTTTAAATATTGGAAGCCAAATATCTTTTAGTATTCCAGCATAATTACTGCTGAAATCTGTCCCAAACGAAGTTAAATGGCCTTGTTCCCAATACTCACTCCAATGTTGACTCATGCAATCTCCTACGAAATTGAAATATCACCGCTTTTAGATGTTCGAAATATAACAAAAAGGCCAGCAATTTGCTGGCCTTGTCATCAGTATTCTAACGGTTTATTAGAATTTTAGAGTATAGCTTGCACGATATTCACGACCATAGTTGTTATACAACTCTGGGTTGTCGTACGAACCAGAAGAACTCAGTACAGGATCTTCATTAGTCAGGTTATTAACACCTAACAATACTTTGCCATAACTACCGATATCGTAGCTGTAGCTGATATTGTGGATTAACCAAGAATCTAACTTACCTTCTTCTTTATCTTCATTTGTTGAGCTGGTGTAGTTCATGTTCCACGAGAAAGCGTTATCACCAATTTTATATACTGTAGTAAATACAGATCTATAGTCTGGCTGACCATTCCATCCTGCGGTATCAACTGAACCTGCGCCACCTTCAACTTCTTCATCATATTTAAGTATGAAACTGTTAGTCCAGTTTACTGAAAAGTCACCAAACTCTGTTTCAAGGTTGCCATTAAGTGCAACGTCAATGCCTTCAATTTGTAACTTATCGCCGTTGCCATAACCAGTACCTACTTCATAGGCCTTACCTAGGCTTCCACCAGTACCTGGCGCACGTAAAACATAGAAAGTCCCATCTTGAGCTAACGAACCGGAGGCTACACCTTCCATTACGTTAGTAATACTGCGCTGACTGATTACGTTATCGATGTTTAAATCGAAGTAGTCAACCTTGATACCAAAGTTATCAACGATATCCCAAGCAACACCTAAGTTGATATATTCAGAAGTTTCAGGGCCTAACTCGCTGTTTGCTGAGATAAATGTATCGTACTGCGTTTCTAAACATTGAGTGTCGCTAATGCCATTAGAACGACAATACGCATAGTCCGTACCATATTCCGCACTATACGTAGTAGCCGCATTTAATTGATCTAGGCCTGGAGCGCGGAACGCTTCTGAGTATGATGCACGCACAACAACGTTATCCAGCGCTTGCCAACGAACAGAAGCTTTAGGCGCAACGTTACCACCAAAATCGCTATAATCGTCATAACGGGCAGCAAGGTTTACTTCAATTGTTTCTGTAATAGGTAAGGCTGCTTCATAAAACGCTGCCCATACTTGACGATCGCCGCCAGCAGAGTTACCCGCGCTACCACCAACTAAACCCGCTTCAGATTGAGCATCATAGACTGATGTAAAGTTCTGATCGAAGTATTCCATACCGAAATAATGCGCAATAGCACCAGCTGGTAGGCTGAATGCGTCAAAACCGATACCGGCGTTCCATTGCTTAAACGTTGCACGGTCTTGCGTTAACGTAGTAGCTTTCATGTTATTAACGCCAGCCTCAGAGCCGAGATCAATACCATTAGCTTCGTTGTATGCTAAACCTGAATAACTAAGATAATACTCGCCGATAGATTTGTTATCAGCGATGTTGTGGTGATAATAGACTTCCCAAGTGGCATCATTCCACGCACTAATACTACCGCGCAGTCCGGTTAAGTAATCTTGGTTGTAATCATTAACGTTACCGTCACGATTGCCAATATCTACCCAGCGAAATGCTCCTATAGCACCATCTACACCATAAGGGTTATGTGGGTTGTCAGCAGTCATGTTGTTCCAATTTGCTGCAGGTGGCGCATAGCGACCAAAAGAGCTGTTTTGAGTGAACATGACACGGCCAAACCACTCTACATCTTCAGCAACTTCATAGTTAGAATCGACATAGACAGTATTACGATCTACAGAGGCTTTGTTATAAGAAACGTTAGCTGGAGCAAACGCACAATATGTGTGGCCTGCGCCTGATACGTTGTCAGCTTTAATCGTTCGGAATTTATCAGAGCCATACTTTGCTTCTAAATCATCACAAAGTGGTGAAGCTTGAGTCATTGTTCTATCGGGGTTAGTAATAGTTGCGCCGTATCTACTCCAACCGATAGCTTCTTCGAACTGGATTTCTCCGTCACCGTTTAAATCGTTCAAGCTAGGCGCAGTGTAAGAGCGATCTGCATCTCTAATACCTTCACGGTCCTGATGATCAAACGCAAAGGTCAGGTTACCTTTATCCATCTGATAACCAGCAACAACAGAAAACTCTTTACTTGTCATGCCTTCATCTTGATCGCGAGCACCAGCGCCAACGTTAAATTCGATACCCTGGTAGTTCTTTTTCATGATGATGTTAACAACACCAGCAATGGCATCTGAACCATAAGTAGAAGAAGCACCATCGGTTAGAATTTCAATGCGCTCTACTGCCGCCATAGGAATAGCGTTTAAGTTCGCAGATGAACCGCCTAACGTTGGAGAACCAGGAAAGCGTTTGCCATCGATTAACACAAGCGTACGACTTGAGCCGGCACCGCGTAAATCAATAGTCGCTTGCGACTGAGCTGAACTACCTGAACGCTCAGAAAAAGAACCAAATGAGTTTAAGTTACTATTTCGTAAAGCGTCCGCAACGGTAAAGTTACCTTCAACCTTCATGTCTTCAGTCGTAATGGTTGTAACTGGTGAAGCACCTTCTAGGTCAGTACGTTTAATTCGTGAACCTGTAACTTCAATACGCTCGACTTTCGCCCCATCTTCAGCCGCCACAGCAACTGGAGCCGTAAAAGCAGCAACTGCTACGCCGCTAATCAAAGCTAAGCGTACAGAATTAGCAAGTAAATTATGTTTTAGCATTGTCAATCTCCCTGGAAATATTATGTCTTTATTATAATCCGCTTATTTAATAAACGGTTTCAAACAGAGGTGTCTTCGACCCTCGCTTGAAACAATAAAATCACATATAAAACCTTTAAGCAACAATAAATACACAAACGTCTCATTTGCGCGACAATTTGCACATTATGTGTACATATTAGCTAAAAGAAAGACTTTGAAACCACAAAAAAAATACCAGTCATTTCTGACTGGTATTTTTACAAAGAGAGTTCGGTATTAACTCAATTTATGTTTTAAAGAATGAAACGACTAGAGTGAGTATCGAATACCAATTGCGACACCGTCATCTTCAGAAAGTGCCATTCTGGCCTCCTGATCTTTATCTGCACTCGTAAAATCGCTGTAATCTTTACGTGCTTCTACGTAAAGAACGGTGTTTGGGTCCCAAACAAAATGCAACCCCACCACCACAAACTGACGCTTAAACACGTCTTTTGGATCTGCATTAAAGTTAGGCTGGATTACGTAGTCATCACCTGCGTCTAATATGTTGTACGATATAAATGGACGTAGTCCATTATCAAACTTATAAGAGGCTAATGATTCAATACCATAAGCATCTTTAATTAAGCGGCCAATGTTATCTGTATCGTGATTTTCTTGTTTATTGATGTTTGCTGCTGCGTATAAACCATCATTGTCGAAATTGCCCCAAGTAATACCGGCACCATAGATAAGATCAACCGCAGTAGATTGCGTGCCATTGCCAAAACTTACATCAAACTCACCGCGGTTAGCACCTGCAGTTAATGTCAGCATGTCAGTCGCTTTATAGGTCAGCGCGCCACCATAGGTGTAGTTATATTCGACTTTCTGCGCCGCTTTATCGCCACTTTCCCAGTTTATTTGGCACTGACTTTGAGAGATCTCAGCGGTTGTGTCACAGGTGTAAAAACTGTCGTTTTTTAACTGAGCTTGAATAGCGAAGCTTAGATCGCCAAAAGCGTTACGATACTGAACCGTTTTATCACCACGACCCACACCGTTTACTGCGCCATCATCTTTGTTAAAAGTATAAACACCGGCAGTATTACCATCCCATACAAAACCGTAGTTTGTGCTGTAAACAACATCGTACCAAGCACCCCACTGCTTGCCGATAGTTAAGGTACCGTATTTATCGTGGGATAAACCTGCATAACCTAAACGATTATAAAAGAATTCTTCTTGTACCGATTCAAAGCGATTATTGTACACAATATCGCTATTACCCACCGGATTGACACCCCATTCTAGTTTTGCAAATGCTTTCCAGCCATCGGTCAACTCACGGTTAAAACCGAAATTAATCCGTGAAGCACCATTAACAACCTCTGTTTCATCTTGAGTGTTGATCACGCGAGCATCGATAAAACCACCGATTTCTACGGCATTTTTATTATCTTTGTAGATCTCGATAGCACTGACAGAAGGGGCTATAAATATTACTGCCAGCGCAGTGGCTACTAACGTCTTGTTCATTTGGGGTTTAACCTTTTTGTTTATGTTTTACCAACGTCATTTCGTTGTTACATTTCCTTACAGTTTCAGCTTAAAGAGTAGCAAACTTTCAATATCTCCTCAAAGCGAAACCTAAAAAATATGCATCGCAGCATCACAAAAACAAAATTATTAACAGTATAAAACCTATATACCCTCCACGCTCACCACGGAATAAAACACAATAAAAACAGCTAACACACTATATTAACAACAGTTGTTTTGATGCAATACTCATGTAGTTTAGTTTCATTATTGAAAACACAGGCTCGGCAATAGGGCCTATTTGCTTGTCTATGTAGTATTGATAGTCAATTTTAGACGTTCTGTACTCAACAGACTCAGGACCGTTTACAGTGATTAGGTAATCTATTTGTGTGCCTCGCTTGCCAAAAGCCGCATTATCTGTCGCATCACATAATTGCTGTGCAACCTTTACATGTGGAGAAGACTTAGCCGTATAATCTTCAATATTGCGCCGCATACGTTTACGAAAGACCAAGTCATCATCTAATTGCCCATCGAGCAGTTTTTCAAACACACTGGTTAAATAAATACTGATATCCCTTTGGTTAAACATACGTTCATAGAGTGACGCTTGAACTTTACGTGCTAAAGGACTCCAATCACTACGCACTTGCTCCATGCCTTTAAAAATAAGTTCAAGTTCATCGCTCGCATTACGCCAAGCACCCACATAACGCTTCTTACTGCCTTCTAATGACCCTCTTAGCGTTGGCATAAAGAACTGCTCGTAATGACGCTCAAACTGTAACTCGAGAAAACTCTCAACTTGGTATTCTTCAGTAATCTTAGCGTGCCATTTTGCGTTGATATCGTCGGCAAGTGTCTGACCTAAGGCGCTTATATCGGTGACATCGGGCTCGCTGCCAAGCCAGACAAAGGTGGAATCCGTATCGCCGTAAATCACTTGATAGCCCATTTCTTCTATCCAGGCGCGGGTTTGCTTCATAATTTGATGACCACGCATAGTGATAGAACTTGCCAACTTAGCATCATGAAAAACACAGCCTTGGGAGCCTAAAACCCCATAAAGGGAGTTCATGATAATTTTTATCGCTTGGGATAACGGCGCATTATGTTCACGTTTAGACTTTTCGCGCTGCTCTGATAAGGTTTGGATAAGCTTAGGTAAAATAGGCTGCTTCCGGCTAAATCGGCCACCTAAAAAACCTGCGACACACTCAGACTCAGGTAACTGTAAACCTTCAATCAAACCTTTAGGATCGATCAAAAAGGTGCGAATAATGGAGGGATACAGACTTTTAAAATCGAACACTAAGATATGTTTATAAAGACCCGGCACAGAATCCATCACGTAGCCGCCAGGACTTTCAATGCCCTGACTCACAGGCTCTGCAGGAGCGACATAACCCGCTCGATGTAAATGTGGTAAATACAAATGATTAAACGCCGCCACCGAAGCCCCTACTCGCCCCAGTTCTAAACCTGTCAGTTCGGCCCGCGCGAGGGCAAAATCCCACAATTGAGTGTGAGTAAAAATATCCCACACTAAGCGGCTATCGGTAAGATTATAATGCGCTAAGGCTTGTTTATTGGTCTTAAACAGCAGGTCAATTTCTTCAACGCGGTTGTCCACGTTATGAATGGCCTTGCCTTCCCCTAATAGTTGCCGCGACACAAATTCCAACGAGAAACGCTCAAAGTGATAAAAAGCAGCTTTAAGCCAATCGATACCATCGAGTACAACGCGCCCCGGTAAACTCAAGGTTTCTGGGCGAAACTTATTTTCAACTTTCCAATCGAGCTTGGCGCCGCCGCGGCCAATAGTGAGCGGAATACGGTGTAATTGCGCGCGACGCGAGAGTAGCGCGAGATCAAAACTGACCACTGACCAACCGATAATAAAGTCAGGATCAAACTCATGGAACCAAGCGATTAATCGATGGATCAGCGTCGCTTCATCGGCCACCCATTCGATATAATCGGGGGAGTTTAGTTCAGCTTCCCCCACCATAATGACTTTTTCATAAGTCTGCTTGAGGCTAGCTTGACCATTAGATTGGCCACCGTCTTGACCATATAGCGCCACCGAATAGAGCAAACCCTCAAAACTGCATTCAAAATCCAGTGAGATACAACGTAAATGCACAGCCGTTAAAGGAACAATACTCTTAGCTCGCTCGGCGATAAACACGGGGAGCAAATTAGTCTCAGGATTATCAAAACCCTGCTCAAGATAAGATCCTAAAAAAGCCACATCAAGTGCCACAAAACGCTCAAATAAATAACGTTGCTCTGGGCGAATATCAGCTTCAAATAAAGGAATATCAGCATCTTTAGCAATGCGTTGTAAAGTACGTAAGCTACTGCTGGATTTAGCATAAATGCCACTGACTGCGCCGCCTTTAAAGCTCTTAAGCGCTAATGGCACAAAACGCAGTGCTTGACCCGGTGTTTGTAATTGTAACGAGGCGACATCTGTTTGATGACAAAAACAAATATGTTCAGTGTCTTGCACCTCCACCAGTACTGGGCCTTTCTCGGTGGCTAAATAATACTGCAACACTAAACTCCCATGACGATGAATCGCATGGCGTGTTATGACTCGACCTTGTACACTAACGGCCGCGGTTGCCTCAGGCTTCATCGCATTGGTTCCCAAATCGCATCGCTACTCAATTTAAATGCCGCCAAATGGCAGAAAAGTTTCTTAGGCTATGCAATCACTGTTATTATGTACAGCATTAATTCGATAAAGTAGTGACGCATGTTACCTGACAATGTAAAAACCCAGATCCGCGCCATCTATAAAGATATTGCTACCGCCTTGCCTAATTTTAGGCCGCGCCGTGAACAAAATTATATGGTGGCAGAAATATCTAAGACCCTCGCCGGCGACTATGACAAAGATAGACGCATTATTGTGGTCGAAGCGGGGACGGGTATCGGTAAATCATTGTCTTATATTCTTGGTACCATCCCACTGGCATTATCGAGTAAGAAAAAAGTTTGTATTGCCACCGCTACCGTGGCATTACAAGAGCAACTGCTGCATAAAGACTTACCGTTTTTCTTTGAACAATCTGGTTTAAATTTCCGTTTTGGCCTAGTAAAAGGTCGACAACGTTATGTGTGTTTATCAAAACTGGCGATGCTCATCGGTGATGACGACAGTACACAAATGGCCATGTGGCAAACTAAGCCAGACAATAGCCAAGTGGCGATGATGCACGGCCTGTTAAAAGACTATAACGAAGGTCGCTGGAACGGTGAAATTGATACCTTAGACGTGCCATTGCCAGATCATTTATGGCAACAAATCGCCTGTGACAAACACAGCTGCCATCGCCAAGTTGCCAGCCATAGAAATTGTCCGTTCCATAAGGCCCGTGAAGATATCGACACATGGGACGTGCTCATCGTCAACCACAGCTTATTATTTGCCGACTTAGAACTGGGTGGTGGGGTAATTTTACCCGATCCTGAAGATGTGTTTTACGTTATCGATGAGGCGCATCATTTACCGATTGTGGCACGGGACTTTTCCAGTGCACAGGCCACGCTAAGAGGCGCTGGCGACTGGCTCGAAAAAATTGGCAAGACTTGCGCTAAGTTACAAAATCAAATAAAGAGCAACAATATCATTGCTCCTGCACAGGCGATGCAAGATCATTTAGGCGATTTGATCACTCAGCTTAATCAAGTTGCTCAATATTGCGACTCCCAGACCAAGCACTTTGCCAACCCGGAAAACCGTTTACGTTTTGAGCACGGAAAACTGCCCGAGTCACTGCTTATTCTTGCCGAAAACCTTGCTGTTACCTCTAATCTCGCCCTGAAGCAATTTAATAAAATGCTGTCACTATTGGCCGAAGCAATAAAAGATGGTGATATTCCTAAACATCAATCCGAAGCGCTACTGGCTGAAACCGGATTTATGTTGCAAAGGCTCGAAAATCTACAGAAATTGTGGAAGATGATGGCCAAGGAAGATAAACACAAAGGTGCCCCTATGGCGCGCTGGGTTGAACTTATCACCGGTAAACAAGCAGATTACCTCTTTAGTGCCTCGCCTATCGAAGTCGGCTTTATGCTGGAATCTATGTTGTGGCAAAAGGCTGCGGGCGTGGTCTTATGTAGTGCCACGCTGCGCGCACTGAATAATTTTGACCATTTCGTGCATCAAGTCGGTTTATCTCTTAATGATGGCAGCCGTTATTTAGCCTTACAATCCCCCTTCGATTACCCGAATAATGCGACACTGTATTTACCCAAAATGCGTACTGAGCCGACTGACGATGCCTATACGGCAGAGCTTGCCGAACAAATCATCACGCTTATTGATGGTGAAATGGCCACCTTAGTGCTATTTGCTTCTTATTGGCAGATGGAAAAAGTGGTTGAATTACTTGAAGGTAAACTCACCACTGAGCTGCTTATTCAAGGCAATGCTCCGCGACAGCAGTTGCTCGAAAATCATAAAGCCAAGTGCGATAAAGGTGAACCGAGCATATTATTCGGCACCGGCAGTTTCTCTGAAGGTCTCGATTTACCCGGCGATTATCTCACTAATTTAATCGTCACTAAACTGCCCTTTGCCGTGCCAACCTCGCCCGTTGAGCAAGCCCATGCAGAATATGTAAAAGTGAAAGGTGGTAACCCCTTCTTACAATTAACCATCCCCGATGCATCGCGTAAGCTAATTCAAAGTTGTGGTAGATTACTGCGTAAAGAGCAAGATTATGGCAGAGTCACTATCCTAGATAGGCGATTAGTAACTAAGCGTTATGGCAAATCTTTGTTAGATGCCTTACCGCCCTTTAGACGAGTTATAGAGTAGGATTAAAATTTGGAATTGTTACTCGAGCCTAGTCATTGGGCCCTGTTGGCAGTTATTGGCCTTATCGCTGGATTTATTGATGCCGTTGTGGGTGGTGGTGGCTTATTGTCGATCCCTGCACTATTAGCTTTAGGCATGCCGCCGCATATGGTATTAGGCACTAATAAGTTAGCGGCAAGTTTTGGATCATCTATGGCGGCTTGGACCTATTATCGCCAACATCTTTTTACTCCTTCGTTTTGGTACATGGCTTTTATCGCTACATTTATTGGCGCAATCTTGGGCAGTTTTTTAGTCTATTTAGTCGATACACAGTGGCTTGAAAAAGCCTTACCACTACTCATCATTGGCATTGCTATTTACAGTTTAGTCAGCCCCAATGCGATATCCGATATCAACAGCCAAACCCCAATTGTTAAACCTCCCGCTAAAAAACAGTGGCTTCAGGGATTAGCTTTAGGCACTTACGATGGTTTTGCAGGCCCTGGTATTGGTGCATTTTGGACGGTAACATCAGGCTCTTTGTATAAGCTGCCTTTACTGCACTGCTGTGGCCTAGCCCGAGCAATGACCTTTACCAGCAATTTAACCGCATTAGCTATTTTTGGCTGGCTTGGACAAGTACAGTGGCAAATAGGTTTAGGAATGGGATTGTGCATGATGTTAGGCTCATTTATTGGCGCTCGCTGCGCGATTAAATTTGGCATGCCATTTATTCGTCCACTGTTTATTTTGATCGTGCTAATGATTGCAGCAAATTTGGCATGGAGCGCATGGTTGTGAACACCCAACAATTACTGGTGATGCTGAAAAATCAGCTCAAAGCCCTAGAGCAAGAAGTACTGCAGCACGATAATCGGCTTGCACCACCGCAACGTAAGCTATTACAAGAAACAGAGCGCTTTAACCATTCGCTATTTGTTCAGCACGGCGCTTTGCTTAGTCCTTGTATCGAACAAATCCGTAGCAGCATTATTCAGCTCGAAAAACAAATTAAGCTAAAACTTGCCCCACAAACTATCGCGCTGAGCTGTGAGCGAATCCAAGACAGATTCACCGCTGTTAAACGTGCCTTGCTAACAACCTCTATTGATATCAAGTCTAAAACTCAGCAACGTGCCAGTAGTCGTGCTCGCTTTACCCAACGCCAGAATCAATCTCATCAAGCCAGTGGTTTTGAATGGATTGCCAATAACGTGATGCAAAATAGTCATGAAATTTACGCAGAATTGAACAAACATTTAAATTGGGCGAAAAAATTTGAACAAAAAATTGAAGAAATGGAATCAAAACTTGAAAACTGTCATAGTGCTGACAAAATACAATTGCAAAATGACATCCTTTTGATGCATCGTCGTTTAGGAAAATGCAGGCAAGCTATTAGTTATATAGAAAATCGCATTCAAATATTCGAACGCCCGTATCAGAGTAATAATCGTTAAGGAATAATAATGAAATCACTTTTGCCAATTAGCAGCCTGCTCGTATTACTTAGTTCTGCCTCAGTGTTCGCAGCAGACCTAACCATTCCTATGTCGTTTGAATATATTGCCCTTGACGGTAAAAAAGTGGAGTCCAGTCTATTCAATCATAAAAGCAGCTTAACCTTGGCACCCGGCACTCACAAAATTGCTCTTCGTTACCATGAAATGGTAGAAGATGATTATAGTGACAGCCAAACCTTCGTTAAATCAGCTCCTTTTATCGTGACGTTAAACGTGGATGGCGACTATCAATACCACCTTGAGGCCGCCGAAGGAGAAGTTGTTAAAAAGCCCAAAATCTATGCTAAAAATCCGCAAGTTAAATTAACCCGTAGTGACAAAGGCGACGTCAATTACCAAGTCACTAATACTGATTTAGAAGAAGAAAGCTTTGTTTCTCGTTTGTTCACGGGTAATCAAACTGATGATGTATCTGGTAGTGCCACTGCAGCTACTGCCGCAGCGGGTGCTGTTGTCGCTGTTACCCCTACGGCAACATCCGCTCAAACGGCGATTAGCGCAACCTCGTTAACTGCTCCTGTTGATACATCTAAAGCCGCTGGTGCTCATCCACAGCAAATGTTGCAATACTGGTGGCTACAAGCAGATGAAAAAACACGCAAAGAGTTTATGAGTTGGGCAATTTCACAGTTATAACTATTGGCTATTAGTCGATATTGACTATCGAGCTAACAGACTATTGCGCCAGCATAACTAAGCTGGCGCTCCCTCTACAAATCAGAGTTTAACGCCAACATAGATTTTCACTTAGCGATAAAATACTGCCTAATAAAAACTCATAAAATGATGATGTTAAAATAGTATCAATAACTAAATCACTACTAAATTAATAGGTTAAAGCTGACTGACACAAAATCAAGTCATCTTCATGATGCGAAGGCGACATGGAGCTATTGTTTTACCGTCAATTAGCGAATAAGGACAAGGAGTCTTTAAAATGGCTATTGGTAGTGATTACAACAACAGCTGAAAACTCATTAATAGACCCAATTAGCGGCAATGTTAAAGCCGTCACACTACAATATAAGCTAAAGATTCGACCAAATTTTGATTGTGATAAACTATTTGTAGTAGCAAACTCAATAAAACAGTCATGGAGTATCAAAATGCAACTTGAAATCCGTAATTACTATGAAGTGCTTTTAATGGAAATATTGTCCGACGAAGGACTGATGGATGAGCTTCCCGAAGATTATCTCGCAGATCTTTGCTGCGTCACCTTAAACCAACTCCCTGTACGTTACGTTCGTCATCTTGTCGATACCTACTTTTTTGAGGATTACAACGAACTACAACAATTAAAACGCGAGATCCAAACAGCACTAGAAAAGTCGCGAGCCTTTCTTAAACAAAATCTGCAAAAAAGATTACAAGAGGTTGAAGCAAGCAATTAATATTGACTAAGTATCGCATTCGGACTGAATTAACAATTGCCGAGGAATAATCAGGTAAAAATCATCAAACACAACTTTCAAACCTCAGATGATACGAATAATACATATAATTAGATGGAAGAGTGCAATAGATAAATTTGACGTTTAATCTAAACGTATTCGAATGCTGATAATCGTTATTAAGCGTATTTCAGATAAAAAACAAACAAAAAATACGATAGAAAAGACATGGTGGAGAAAGGGGGATAATAAAATAGCAGATTAAAAATTGGAGGTTCCCCTAGAGCCGCACCCCGGCACACGAGTCACTTGCTGCGGTTGCTCCCTTCCAGGCCTGGCCGAGTTCACAAGTTATCATTGCGGGGGGACCCTAGGGTCACCATAACTTCGAGCATTTTCTTGTGATTAGATAAACCAAAGAGCTTGCTAGAACGCGAAGGATTATCCCCTATGGCCACTACGGGATCAAGCGCTAATCAACAAGATCTGCTAATATCCTAGTCAACTGCACAATCTATAAGCAAATTAAGTGATTAAAATAATAAAAGCCTAACTATGTAGGCTTTTATTTAGATGTTACTGAACATTGTTATCCCAAACTTAGCATTGCTAAACACTGAATATCTTAAAGATTATAACTTGATGATATGACGATTCTGTTCAATCAATTTAGTTCCAACACCCGACACATTGGCTAAATCATCTATTGTACTGAACTTGCCATTTTTAGTGCGGTAATCAACAATTGCTTGAGCTTTAGCAGCGCCAATTCCTTTCAGCGTTTGTAACTGTTCAACCGAAGCCGTGTTTATGTTGACTTGGGCGGCATCTGGCATCGCCTTTTTCGCAGTACCAGTCATCTCACTGGTCTCAGATTTAACCTGAGTCTGCATTTTTTCGGCGGCTTTTTTTGTTTCTGTGGCACTCACTGGTGTTGTTAATAACAAGGTTAATGCCATGACACTCATAATAACGGGTATACGATTTGTGGTTTTCATAACGATTCCTCTGCTCCATGAAATTCGGCCTCTCGTCCTACTTCCGTGGCCTTCAATCAAAAATAGACTAAGGGATCCTAAAATACCAAATCGATACTGAAAAATATTCTAAATAACTTAACTGCCCCCTAAAATAACCAAGCAGGCCTAATCTTAGTAGGATTAACTTGCTACATGATGCGCATCAAAGCTTGCTTTAAGTCGGCGATAATATCATCACAATCCTCTAAGCCAATTGAAATACGCAGTAAATTATCACTAATTCCCGCCGCGGCTCTGGCTTTTACGGTATAAGGCGAATGTGTCATCGATGCCGGATGTTGAATAAGGGATTCAGCGTCCCCTAAACTTACCGCTATGGAAAACAGCGTTAGATAACCTACAAATGCCATGGTCTCATCTAAATTTGCGGCTAATTCAAAAGCAATTACACCACCAGCACGTTTCATCTGTTTACCGATAAACCTATGGCCCGGGTGGCATTTAAGCCCAGGGTAGTACACTCGAGTGACCGCGGGATGCTCAGATAAAAACTCAGCTACACACTCGGCGCTATCGCAATGACGCTGTAAACGCACATCTAGGGTTTTAAGCCCACGTAAAATCAACCATGCATCGTGCGGCGATATGACCGCGCCGATATCTTTTAAGATTTCATACTTCACTTTATGGATCTGTTCTTCGCTACCGCACACAATGCCTGCAATCACATCACCGTGACCATTTAAATATTTAGTGGCACTATGAACTACTATATCAATCCCCAAATCCAGTGGTCGCTGCAGCAAGGGCGTCATAAAGGTATTGTCGACAATACTAACCAGTTGATGCCGTTTAGCGATATTGGCAATAGCCGTTAAATCAAATACCTGTAAATGAGGATTCACCGGCGTTTCACAGAAAATCACTTTGGTATTAGGTTTTATCGCCGCTTCAACTTCCGCTACAACTGAAAAGTCGACTAACGACACTTCAATACCAAAACGAGCCAATTGAGTGGTCATTAAGGCAAATGTGCAACCATAAACCGCATTAGATGCGACCAAGTGATCGCCCATTTCTAAATTAGCCAGTAGTGCGCCAGAAACGGCGCCCATACCAGATGCTGTCGCAGCAGCGGCCTCAGCCCCCTCTAAAATCGCCATTTTACGCTCAAGTTCAGCAGTGGTGGGATTACCTAAACGAGTGTAAATATAACCCGGTTCATTACCCGCAAATCGCTCACCACCTTGTTTTGCCGACTCAAATACAAATGTTGCACTTTGATAAAGCGGCGTCACTAAAGCGCCAAAAGCCTCTCGCGTATGTCCTGCATGAATAACCTGTGTTGCCGCTTGCCACGCTTTAGCTGACTTATCTTGCATACCTAGCTCCTTGTCATTAGCTTTGAGCTCTTCCTGCTCTTTATGGTTGTTAGTTGTTGGGTTAGAAAGCTTAATATCCGCATTATGTGGCGATGCTATAGAAAGGATTCGTCCCATCGAATAAGTTCTACCATACCTTGACTAAACACTTAAGCTAGTAACATGGCGAAAAAACCCACGGTCAAACTGTAACTAACTTGTTACGTAGAGATTGTTGCAAAGTACTTGCTATACCAATCGTATTAACTATCTGTTCATTCAGCGGGAATTCAACGCGCTTTAGACAAGGCGAAGGATTGAAGACATAGTGGTGCTCTGTCGAAAGCCTTAAACGCAGTATAAAGCGCGTTGCCATGCAGTTAAATCAGCCGCCCTTTGGGAGCCTCACAGGCATCCCACTCCCGTGTTGCATTGACTTAAAAGGGAATAACCATTTCTGCGTCAATGCGCCTCGGATTGAAATACCCGTGAGGCTCTGAACTGATTAGATAGTTAATGTGATTGGTGTTAATAGCTATTTACGGGCAAAAATCTCCACCATAAGCGATAAAAAATGCGCTAAGGAGCAAGTCCATTAGCGCATTTCCGGCAGTTTAACGCTCTATTTGATAGAGAGTATTTTTTACTCTTTAGACGGTCGATAATCCTTGTCATCTACATCAGCAAATTGGCCTTTTAGTGCATCGCGGCCTTCCTTGGTAAACAGTTTGCCTGAAAACTGCTTAAGCTCGATTAATAATTCCTGATGCACTTTTGATAATTTAGGCCTTTGATCTTCCCTAAACACTATCGGACGACACAGCGCCATCGCTTGATACCCAAGGCGTGCGGTTAACATGCCGCCGCCTAAGCCTTGAGCCAAGCGAGCTGACAATTTACCGGTCATTTCAACCGATAATAACTGTGTGCCTAAATCGGTGACTAACTCACTCGTCCCCGCATAGATAATATTAATAATGATACTGCGGATAAGTTTAATCCGGCTCCAATAGCCTAATTCAATACCATAACAGCGGGCTACATCGCGCAGCATGCGTTGATTACGCCATAGGATAATCGCCATATCGAGCACAGCTAAAGGGCTAGCGGCCAACAACACGGCTGATTCTGCCGCATATCTTCGCACCACTTTTTTCGCCAGTTCATCTCGCTCAGTTAGCACTAAATCTTCGAATAGCATGACTTTCTCGGCATCATTATGCTCATCTTTTAATGAGCGGCGAAGTTGCTGTAGCCCTTGGCTGTTTTCATAATGACAAACGATATTATCGATAAAACTGTCAGCTTCACCCATTTGCATGCTCTGCGCTAACCTTGCTCCCGTTTCTTGAGTATCTGCGACATGTTTTAGTCGCTTAAGTTTGCGGTACTCACTGATAGCTCCCGCCAATGCCCACGCACTGACGACCCCAAGCACTACAGCATAAAAACTAAACAACCAAGGGCTTTCAAGCCATGCATCCCTTAGCCCTAATCCTGTTTGAACCACAACGAGCAGCAATAGACTCAACGCCGCAAAACGAGCGAGCCAAGACCAACGGCGCGATTTAACCAGTTGAGGCGATACCGATTTAGCATCAATAATTTTAGGATGGGCTAACAATGTCTCGTCCATTAACGCCTCAACATCGGCGGTAACGTCTTGCACTGGTGTATTGGGCTCAAAGGCTTTCGCTGCTTTGAGTTCCTCTTTAGTAGGGTTAAGTTCTACGCTTTGTGAGTCAAACAGCTGCTGTTTTTTCAGTGGTTTATTCTCAATCAATTGTCCTGCTGCGTTTACAGCGGAATTGGAGGTTTGATCATTGGGTTTATCCGATAGCTTTAACGTCATTCCAACTTATCTCCTAATAAATACTGCAGCAGATGATCAAGTCGAATATGCTCAAAATGCACTTGGGATGGGTCGACATTGGCATTACTTGGCGGTGCAAAGCCGATAAAGTTAAACCCTTGGTTACGCCAAAAATCAGGATCAGGTAAGCGAGTAGGTACTTCGCCGGGAAACAAGGTGAGAGGTTTACCGTTAAGTCCGATGCCCTGCACCACTTCGACCTCACCCTCTTGTGTTTTCACCATGCCATGACGAGTCGCTTTGATAGCGCTAATCGCCATGGTTTCTACTTTGCAACCATCGAAACTGGCAAAATGTTGGCTGTGTTTGAGCATATCGGTTAACAGCGACAATACATGGCTTTGTTGATCGCGGGTGACATGGTCAACCTTGCTCGCAGCAAATAGTAAGCGATCTATTCGCGGAGCAAATAACCGTCGTAAATAACTCGATTGACCAAACTGAAAGCTTTCCATAATGGCATTGAGCGCCGCGCCCATATCCTCAAATTGCTTTTTACCGCGATTCAACGCACTAAAACAGTCAACGAGTACTAACTGCCGGTCAAAACCAGCAAAATGATGTTTATAAAAAGGTTTAACAACTTTAGCAACATATTCTTGATAGCGTTTTTCAAGCACATGAAAAGCACTGTGCTTATGACTTTGCTGTAACTTGGTAAACTCTTCACTTGTTATCAATAACAAGGGGAAAAATGCTAATAAAGGCGCGTCCTGCCATTCGCCCGGCAATAACATACGCCCAGGCTGCGCTTGGTAATAGCCTTGCATATGCACTAAATCATTGAGTAACTGCTGGTATTGATCGGCAATCAGCTTTAACTGCTGCTCGTCGGCATTGGCCGCTAAATCCAATGTCTTTAAAGATTGCTCAAACTGGGCATATAAGGGTGAACTTTTAAGATTATCAATACGCACTTGCTGGGCACTGCACCAAGTTACAAAATCTTGGCGCAGCATAGGTAAATCAAGTAACCACTCACCGGGGTAATCAACGATATCTAAATAGAGCGTGGCGGTATCAGAAAACTTAGCCAGTAACCCTTTTTTGGGCTGGTATTTAATCGCCAGTCGCAATTCAGAAATGGTACGAGTGGAAGCAGGCCAAGTCGCAGGATTGGCAGTAAGCGCTAACATAGCGCCTTGATAATCAAAACTGGCAATTTCAAGATCCGGCTGCATGGCACGCTTTACGCCGAGCAATCGCTGATCGCGGCTCACTTTCCACAGGGGTAACGCATTATTATTGTGGGCATGGGGTAACGTAGACACGGGGCCTGCATTGAGCAGCTGATTGACTAACCCAGTAATAAACGCAGTTTTACCTGCACCAGAAAGCCCAGTCACAGCCAAGCGTAAATGCCGGTCTGCGGTTCGATGTAATAGAGATTGACCCTTTTGGGTTAATTTATGGAGTGAAGCATCAAGCATTCCCATTAGAGACTTCCCTTATGTCGAATGATGTTAACTATACACTAGAATCAAAAAGAAATTAAACAACAAGGGCGGACATAGCCGCCCTTTAAAAGGGTTATAAACTGTTGATTTGTCTTTTTAAATCAAAGTTATCAGAGGTGACGTGACGTTCTAAATTTTGTAGTCTGATTTCTAAACTTCTAAATTGACGATTCACGTCACTCAGCGCTTGCTTGGCAGGTTCTCCCGATTGCCACGGCTTCTTCTTTAGCTCGATATCGTCTCTATCGTAATGCTTTTGTGGCTTGATATCTAAAATCACCCACAAAGCGACATAAATGATAAATACAACACCTGAACCCCCAAGTAAGAAGATAGACGCTGCTAACACTCGTACTAGCCAGGTTTCTATCGCAAAGTAATCAGCAATCCCAGCACATACACCCGCTATTTTTCCTGACTGGGGAATGCGGTACAAAGTACGGCCATTAGATCCTCTCATGTTTCCCCCTCCATTCAGGCGATTCTGTATCCAGAATGGCCTCTAAGGTCTCGATACGCGCCGCCATTTTATCGGCCTTAGATATCAAGTCATTGAGTTGTGAAAACTCTTCTTCTGTGAGTCCCTGGCTCACTTGTCGCTTACTGCGATAATGAAGAACTAACCATATAGGCGCGACTATCACCATAAAAATAATAATCGGCGCCATTAGCATGTCCATATCCATAACTCACCTCTGAATTGTTATTCTTTTGACGTAGTGGGTGCTTTACTTTTTATCTTGGCTTTTAGTGCTGCCAGTTCTGCATTCACAGAATCTTCTGCTTCTAGTGCAGCAAACTCATCGGCTAAGGTCTTTTTACTGCCAAGATCATAGGATTCAACTTGGGCTTCTAAACCTTCGACACGACGCTCATATTGCTCAAATTTAAGCATAGCGTTGTCAATCTTGCTTGAATCTAACTGCTTTTTCACTTCTAAGCGTGATGACGCGGTTTGCGTACGCAAAATAATGGTCTTTTGACGCGCTTTAGCATCGAGCAGCTTTTCTTGTAGCATGCCCACTTCATCTTTCAAGCGTGCAATATGTTCCTCTATAACGACTAATTCTTGATTCAGCGTGTCAGCTAAACCGGTCGCTTTTTGCTTTTCAACTAAAGCGGCTTTAGCTAAATCTTCACGGTCTTTCGACAGTGCCAGTTCAGCCTTATCTTGCCAATCTTGCACTTGCTCTAACACACGGTTGATACGACGTTGCAGCTCTTTCTTCTCTGCTAACACTTTAGCTGAGGTAGAACGCACTTCAACGAGTGTATCTTCCATTTCTTGGATAATCAGTCGAACCATTTTTTCTGGGTCTTCAGCTTTATCCAGCAATGCACTGATATTAGAGTTAATGATATCGGCGAAACGAGAGAAAATTCCCATAATCTTATCCTCAAATTGATGTTGGTCTCGCAGAAGGTATTACACTAACCGTGCCAACTTTAAATTTAATATTGCATACAGCCACTTAAACAAAATTTTAACTTTTTACTTCCTTTTACGCTTCAAGCCACCTATTATCATTTTCACCAAATTGTAGCGTGAAAGACTAAAAAATACCGTGGATAATAAATTTCAGCAAGACAACCTAATCGGTCAATCTAACGCCCTACTCGAAGTGCTAGAACATGTGTCGCAACTTGCACCACTGTCTAAACCCGTGCTGATTATTGGTGAACGTGGCACAGGTAAAGAGCTTATTGCTGAACGCTTACATTATCTATCTAAGCGCTGGGATCAAAGTTTTATTAAGCTAAACTGTTCATCATTGAGTGAGAATTTACTCGAGAGTGAATTATTTGGCCACGAATCCGGCGCTTTTACCGGCGCAAAAGGTAAACACGAAGGTCGGTTTGAGCGCGCCGACGGCGGTACGTTATTCCTTGACGAACTCGCCAACACCTCTGGACTTATCCAAGAAAAATTACTGCGCGTGATTGAATATGGTGAATTTGAACGAGTAGGCGGCAGTAAAACCGTACAGGCCGATGTTCGTTTAATCTGCGCTGCCAACGAAGATTTACCATCACTTGCTGAGGCAGGCGAATTTCGTGCCGATTTGTTAGATAGACTCGCGTTTGATGTCATCACGCTGCCGCCGCTGCGTTGTCGTCCCGAAGATATTATGACGCTGGCAGAATACTTCGCTATCGGCATGGCGCGGCAATTAAAACTACAACTTTTTAGTGGTTTTAGCCCCTATGCTATCGAGCAGTTAATGACCTACGATTGGCCGGGTAACATCCGCGAGCTTAAAAACGTCGTTGAGCGCAGCGTGTATCGTAATGGCGGTGAAAATAGTCCTATTGAGCATATTACCCTCGATCCTTTTGCTTCGCCCTATCGCCCTAAAACGCGAATGAAAACACGCGAACGTCAAATAGCCTCAGTTACACCCACCACAGTGATAAATATGCCACAAGCTACACCAATAGCTGAGGTTGAAGTCCAAACCCTCTCAGGTTCACCAGCCAATAGCTTTAATTTTCCATTGGACTTTAAAGAGCAAACCGAGAAATATGAGATGGACCTGATTCAACAGGCACTATCAAGCAGCCAATACAACCAAAAGAAGACCGCAGACATGCTCGGATTAAGTTATCACCAACTACGTGGTATCCTCAAAAAATACAATTTACTTGATAAAGCATAAGCAGATTGCCCACGGGGGAGATGCACTGCTAAAATGGGCATTCATAGTCGATAAAATAATGATTTATAAATGAGTATGCAAATTAGACGCTGGTGCCTAACAACTGCAGTAATCTGCATGAGTGGGTTGTTGGTCGCGTGTAGTCCTCAACAACTCCCTTCTGGTTTGGTATATTGCTCCGAAGGGAATCCTGAGTCATTTAATCCACAATTGGTGACCTCAGGCACCACAATTGATGCCACCTCGCATCAGATTTACAGTCGACTCATAGATTATGATACTCAGTCAGGTAAACTTGTCCCTGCTTTAGCTACGAGTTGGGCCATGTCCGATGATGGTTTAAGCTATCGATTCACCCTCAGAGAAAATGTACAGTTTCAGCATTCAAGCCGTTTTATCCCGAGTCGTTACTTTAATGCCGATGATGTGTTGTTCTCCTTTAATCGCATTATCGATGCTCAACACCCTTACCATTTTGTCTCCCGCACTGGTTATCCTTTTTTCCAAAGTATTGGCTTTTCGGAACAAGTTAAAAAGATAGAAAAAATAAACGAGCATGAAGTGGTGCTTTATTTAAACCGTAAAGATGCATCGTTTCTATCAAACCTAGCAACTGACTTTGCCATTATTTTGTCCGATGAATACGCACAGCAACAATTAGCGCTAGGCCAGCCAGAAAATGTAGACCATTTTGCGATTGGCACGGGTCCGTTCACCTTAGTTCAATACGCTAAAAATGAATATATTCGCTATCGACGTAACCCTGATTATTGGGGAGAACCCGCAAACGTTGAAATGCTAGTATTTGATATCACGCTAAAAAGTACCACCCGACTCGCTAAACTCATTACTGGTGACTGCAGTGTATCTGCCCTGCCTAAAGCCGGTGAGCTAGCCGTTATCAAACAACATGAAGAATTAAATATTGAATCTCAACCAGGGCTCAATGTGGCATTTTGGGCTTTTAACACACAAAAACCTCCTTTGAATGACGTCAGAGTACGCCGCGCCCTTGCCTACGCTGTTGATAAGCAAGATATCTTGCGAGCGGTTTATCAAAATACTGCCATCGAAGCTACAGGTGTTCTGCCGCCGGCTTCTTGGGCTTATGAAAACAATAAAAGAATTGATGATTATAATCCGCAAAAGGCGCGTGATTTACTGAAAGAAGCTGGTGTAGCCAATCTCAGTATCGATATTTGGGCTATGCCTGTCGCCCGTGCTTATAACCCTAATACGATGAAAACGGCTGAGTTAATCCAGTCAGATTTAGCCAATATAGGCGTAAAAGTTAATATCATCAGTTACGATTGGAGCGTGTTTACTCAAAGGCTTAGTCGTGATGAATATGATTCTGTACTCATTGGTTGGAATGCTGATAACAGCGATCCAGATAACTTCTTTACGCCAATATTGAGCTGTTCAGCCATGCAATCGAATAATAATCGGTCTCGTTGGTGTAACCCAGAGTTTGATGCTCTGTTAGATAGCGCCAGAGAAATAGCTGATCAAGCCGAACGTAAAGTCATTTACCAACAAGCTGAAGCTTTTTTAGCCGATCAAGTCCCTCTGCTTAGTTTTGCCCACGCCAAACGCGTTATTTTAACACGACATGATATCAGTAATATGCAAGTAACCCCCTTTGGCGGGATCTCCTTCGCGCGCACAAGCCAAGTCCACTCGGAGGCGAATTAATGTTTGCATATCTATTACGCCGCCTTAATTTGTTCCTTGCGACCTCATTAGTGATGATCGGGGTCTTATTTTATGCCACTGGATTATTTCCAGTTGAACGTACCTATGCACTAACGGGGATCCATGCGCCTACGACTAGCCAGCTAATTCAAATCGAACAAGACTATAAGCTAGATAAGCACTCTGGGTGGCAATTTATCGCTTATCTGCAACAGCGGCTCAGCGGCAATTTAGGCATTTCGGTGACTTCGCACCAACAAGTCGCTGAAGAATTACGTTCTGTTTTACCTGCCTCTTTTGAATTAGCCACTATGGCGGCAATTATCGCCATTTGTCTCGGAGTCCCTATAGGCGTTTTGGCCTCTCAAAGTCAGCATAAACTCACCCAAAATACCATTATGGCCATCACCTTAACTGGCTACTCTGTCCCGGTATTTTGGCTAGGATTATATCTTTCACTGTGGTTTGGGGTCGATTTGGGTTGGTTACCCATTTCAGGTCAAATCAACCTACTGTATGAAATTAAGCCCATTACTGGCTTTATGCTGGTTGATACTTTGCTATCAAAATCTGAATACGGTATGTCTGCATTTAAAGATGCACTGCTGCATATTATTTTACCGGCGATGACTCTAGCAGTTTTACCCTTTACCGTTGTCGTTCGTAGCACCCGCTCAGCCATGATGAATGTGATGGATCAAACTTATATTCGCGCTGCAGAAGCACGAGGCATGCATACTAGCACTATCATACTGCGTCACGCCTTGCCTAATGCGCTCATTCCTGTACTTAAACATTTAGGCCTAATGCTGGGTTCATTTGCCAGCTATGCTATTGTCGTTGAAATGATTTTCTCTTGGCCAGGTGTTGGCTCTTGGCTGGTTTCAGGTATTTACCAACGAGATTATACCGTTATCCAAGGAGGGATTCTGGCCGTGGCCCTACTGATCATCTTCCTAAGTATCTTGATTGAAGTACTACACACAGTCTTTAATCCACTGAGCAGAAAAGACCTTTATGCAACCCGTTAAAGTTTATCAAGAAGACCGTATTGCTTCTCCGGCAAAGCGAGTTTGGATAACATTTTCTGCCAACCCCTTTGCGTTAGCAGGCCTGTGGTCGATTTCATTATTGCTCTTACTCACCTTATTTGGCCCGATGATCGCGCCCTTTGCGCCAGAAACTCAAGATCCTAGAGCTTTGCTATTACCGCCCTCTTGGGATCCTTCAGGTACAGTGACGCATTTTTTAGGCACTGACGATCTTGGTCGCGATATTTTTAGTCGATTACTATACGGTGCCCATCTTACTTTTGGCATGGCGTTATTAATCGTCATCACGGCACTCATTATAGGATTTATTATCGGCTCGTTATCGGGCATGATGCGCGGGTTAAAATCCAGTATTCTTGCCCATTTACTCGATTCGCTTCTATCCATCCCATCATTATTAATGGCTATTTTAGTGGTCGCCGTGATGGGGCCTGGGTTAGAAAACGTTTTTTGGGCAGTTGGTATCGCGTTAACCCCGCAATTTGTACGATCAATTCATCATTCTGTACATGAAGAACTACAAAAAGAATACGTTACTGCCGCGCGTTTAGATGGTGCGAATTCTCTGCAAGTTTTTTGGTATGTGATCATGCCAAACGTCTGGGAAGTCGTTATTATTCAAACGACGCTAGCTATTTCAGCGGCAATTTTAGACATTGCAGCCCTCGGTTTTTTAAACTTAGGCGCACAAGCGCCAAGCCCTGAATGGGGCGCGATGGTGGCACAAGGCATGGACAATCTATTAACTGCGCCTTGGGCAGTCACCATTCCGGGTTTAGCGATTCTCTTTAGTGTGCTGGCCATTAACTTGGTTGGTGATGGCTTACGGTCGGCGCTCGCGCCCATCAGAAACTAACTTATGCCTTTACTCGACGTACGAAATCTAACGATTGAGCTCGATACTCCCCATGGCAGAGTGCGGGCACTTGAGAATGTCAGCTTAACCCTCAATGCCGGTGAGATTCATGGTCTAGTCGGCGAGTCTGGTTCTGGTCGTAGTTTATTAGCAAGGGCTATCTTGGGAATACCGGGACCTAGCTGGACGATTACCGCTGACCGCATGATGTGGGATGGTAATAACCTGATGGCGATGAGTTCAAAAGAGCGTCGCAATCTGATGGGCTCAGATATCGCGATGATTTTTCAAGATCCCTCGGGTAGTTTAGATCCCACTCAAACCATCGGCCGCCAATTAATGCCTGCAATGCCCAAAAATCCAAATATTTACTTTTGGAAACGGCGTAAATATGCACGGCTTACGGCACAAAAATGGTTACATAAAGTGGGCATTAAAAACCCTCAACAAGTCATGTCTAGCTATGCATGGCAGTTGTCCGAAGGTGAGTGCCAAAAGGTTATGATTGCCATGGCAGTTGCTAACCAACCTCGCCTTTTAATTGCTGACGAACCAACAAGCTCAATGGAGCTCAGTACTCAAGCACAAATATTCAGATTATTATCGCAATTAAATCAGTTACAAAACGTATCTATTTTATTAATAAGCCATGAGCTTGAAACCTTGGCTCAATGGTGCGATCACTTATCAGTGCTCTATTGTGGCCAAGTGATGGAGTCAGGGCCGACAGATGATGTAATCAAGCAGCCCTATCATCCCTACACCAAGGCATTACTGGATAATATGCCCGGCTATTCAGGTATTATTGGCCATAAAGCGATTATGCCGACATTACCGGGCTCAGCCCCTGCATTGCAGCATTTACCTATTGGTTGCCGTTTAGGGCCTCGTTGCCCTGAAGCACAGAAAAAATGCGTTTATCAGCCAAAGTTAAGTCATATAAAAGACCGCTATTTTGCCTGTCATTTCCCTTATCACGGTGACACTCCAAATGACGACTCCACTGCTTAAAGTTAACGATCTTTATAAAAGATACGATATGGGCTACAAAGGCTTTTCGCGTCAGTACAAGGACGCACTAGCCCCTATTTCCTTTGAGTTAAAGCGCGGTGAAACCTTAGCGATTGTCGGCGAAACGGGTTCGGGTAAAAGTACACTCGCACGGATTTTAGTTGGCGCGGAGTCTCGTAGCGGCGGTGAAATATTTTTTGAAGGAGAGGCACTAGACAGTCGCAATCTTAAACAAAGATGCCGCTTAATTAGGATGATTTTCCAAGATCCTAACACCTCACTTAACCCGCGACTAACAATAGGGCAGTTGCTCGATGAGCCCTTAAAGTTTAATACGCAATTATCATCGCACTTACGTCATACACAAGTAGTTGATACTTTAAAAAAAGTGGGATTATTACCCGAGCATGCCGATTTTTATCCGCATATGATTTCTGAAGGCCAAAAACAACGAGTTGCGGTTGCACGAGCTTTAATGTTAAATCCTAAAATCATTATTGCCGACGAGGCATTAACCGCTCTGGACCTTTCAGTACGCTCGCAAATTTTGAATTTACTGCTCAAATTACAAAAAGATCTCGGTTTGTCCTATATCTTCGTATCTCATAATCTCAATATTATTCGCCATGTCAGCGATAAAATAATGGTGCTCAACAAAGGCATAATGGTTGAGAAAGCATCGACAGAACAGATATTTAGCTCACCTCAACATGAATATACCCAGAGGTTGATTCAAGAGCAAAGTGTGTTTGTCCACAAACGTTAAACTGCTCCAACCACTTAACTAATCAGGGGAATTGGTTAAAAATAGGTGCCATTTACCCGTCGATATATTTATCCTATTGGTCATTTTGATAGAAGAAGCTTAAACATGATTATCAAACCAAAAATTCGTGGATTCATTTGTACCACTACACATCCAGTTGGTTGTGAAGCAAACGTTAAAGAACAAATCACCTTTACTAAAGCAAAAGGTAAAATTGCTAATGGCCCTAAAAAGGTATTAGTAGTGGGTTCATCAAGCGGTTATGGCCTATCTTCACGTATTGCAGCAGCATTCGGTAGCGATGCAGCCACCATTGGTGTGTTCTTTGAAAAACCGGGAACTGAAACCAAGCCCGGCACTGCAGGTTGGTACAACACTGCTGCTTTTGATAAGTTTGCTAAAGCCGAAGGCTTATATTCTAAAAGTGTCAATGGCGATGCATTTAGTCACGAAGCAAAACAAAAAGTTATCGAGTTAATTAAGCAAGATCTCGGTGAAATCGATATGGTCGTTTACTCACTGGCCTCGCCTGTACGTAAACTGCCAGATTCTGGTGAGTTAATTCGCTCAGCTTTAAAACCAATTGGCGAAACTTACACCGCAACTGCCGTTGATACCAATAAAGACTGCATTATTGAAGCCACTGTAGAACCTGCAACTGAACAAGAGATTGCCGATACAGTGACGGTAATGGGCGGTGAAGATTGGGAACTGTGGATTAAAGCCTTATCTGACGCAGGTGTTTTAGCCGATAACTGTAAAACAGTTGCTTATAGCTACATTGGTACTGAACTAACTTGGCCTATCTACTGGCACGGCGCCCTTGGCAAGGCTAAGATGGATCTCGATCGTGCGGCAAAAGCCTTAAATGAGCAACTGTCTCGCACGGGTGGCAGTGCCAATGTCGCAGTGCTTAAAAGCGTAGTGACTCAAGCAAGTTCAGCTATCCCTGTGATGCCATTATATATTGCTATGGTATTCAAAAAGATGCGCCAAGAAGGTCTGCATGAAGGCTGTATGGAGCAAATTTATCGTCTATTTACCGAACGTCTATTCCGCGCTGACGGCGCTAAACCCGAAACAGACAGCGACAATCGTTTACGCTTAGATGACTGGGAACTGCGTGAAGATATTCAGCAGCACTGCCGTAATTTGTGGCCACAAGTGACCACTGAAAACCTATCAGAACTGACTGATTACCGCGAATATAAAGCTGAATTCATTAAGTTATTTGGCTTTGGTATCGAAGGCATTGATTATGATGCCGACGTTAACCCCTATGTTGAGTTTGACGTTATTGAGCTTTAATTAACGCTGATAATAGAGATCGTTCACAAAACATAAACGCCACTTTTAAGTGGCGTTTTTTATTTATAACGCTCTGATTAAAATGGTTATACTATCTCTGTTAATTTATAAAAAATATTTATCATGTCCAGCGCTTTTCAGTCGATAAGCTCACACATGCTGCATTAGATAAACTAAACAGCCATCCGTCAAAGCGACACTGAACTGATTGAATGTTAATACTCTTAGTTTGAAATACTCTATAAGGAAATATAATGAAAATTAGCGCAAGAAACACACTCAGCGGCACAATAAAATCCATCGAAATGGGCGCTGTTAATAATGAAATAACTATCGAGCTTGCACCAGGCGTAGTATTAACGTCAGTTGTCACTAAAGCATCCTGTGAGCGCCTTGGCCTTAAAGTGGGTGATTCTGCCTACGCACTCATCAAAGCCAGTAGCGTGATGATAGGCGTTGACGACTAAACCCGAATCATTAGTACTGAGTAATGGGCTCTTCTTATATTAATAGATAAATAAAACAGCTCCTTTTTTAAAAATAAAAAGAATTAGAAAACAAAAAAGGCCAAGTAAAATTACTTGGCCTTTTTAATTAACATTTATCAGTAGCATGGCAGGTTTACCCCGCCACCTTATACTTGTGGACTACTCAGCTACAGGGTAAAGCACCTTAGCGTTAGCCTTTAACGAATCAATCAGCCCACGGTAGTCTGCTTCACTGTATTGTGCGTTCAAGCGTTGTTTAAGCGCATTAACCAGCTCATCGCTAACGCCTTCTGCTGCGTTAACTTTATCGAGTGCAATGACTGCATAGCCATTAGCTAAACCAACAATGTCTACAACCGCAGTTGTACTAGGCGTTGGCATTTGGAACGCCTTACCTATAATTGCGGCATCAACATCCTGTGCATCACGAGCGAGCTTAACCTTAGACACAAATGCTAAATCAGTTGCACCGGCTTTTACTTGTGCCATCAACTCTTGCGCTTTGGCGCGCGCGGCATCATTGGCTTGCTCTTGCTTTAAACGTTCAACAATGCTGTCTTTTACTTCAGCTAACGCCATTGTACCCGCATCGTGGTGCTCTTTTACGCGGATAACCACAACATGGTTAGGCTCCAGCTCAATTACTTCACTGTTTAAACCTTTCAGCATTACCGTTTCAGAGAAAGCGGCTTTGACTAAGTCTGGTTTGTTTAGCGCAGCAGGAACATTATCGCGAGAAAACAGAGCTGTTGTCTTAATATCAACGCCGACAGCTTTAGCCGTTTCAGATAGTGTATCTGGCACTTCGTAGCTAGTATCAGCTAGTTTGCTTTGTAAACTGTAGAACTGATCAACTGCTTTTTTATCTTGCAGTTGAGCAATAATTTTAGCTTTCACATCATCAAATGGCACAGTGGCACCGGCTTGCACATCTAATAACTTAATAACGTGGAAACCAAAGTCAGTTTTAACGACTGCTGAATATTGACCTTTATTTAAGGCGAACAATGCCGCATCAAAAGACGGTTCCATTACGCCAGGCTCAAACCAATCCAGCTTGCCGCCCTGCTCAGCACTCAGAGTATCATCTGAATTTGCTTTAGCTAATGCAGCAAAATCAGCACCGTTATCTAATTGCTTAACAATATCTTCTGCTTTAGTTTTTGCCGCAACTTCATCGCTACCTGGCATGACCAGAATATGTGCTGCTAAACGCTTTTCATTAGAGACGTACTGCGCTTTATGTTCTTCATAATAAGCTCGTGCTTCATCATCTGAAACTGGGCTATTTTTAGCAAAATCGGTAGCATTTAACTCAACATATTCTAAGCTCACCATTTCAGGGCTAATAAACTGCCCTTGGTTAGCATCGTAATAATTTTTGACTTGTTCATCGCTGACAACTGCTGTTGCGAAGAAAGGTGCGGAATCTACAAGCAAATAACGCACATCGCGAGTTTGACCTTGCAGTTCTGCCAATTGCTTAGCTTCCCCAGGTAAAACAAACTCAGTGCCAATAAGCGCTGCAGTTAACTGACGACGGGTCATATCGACACGCATCATATCTCTGAAAGCTTGAGGCTGATAACCTAACTGGCGCAAAATAGCTTGATAACGATCATTATCAAATCTGCCATCCGTTTGGAATGCCGGCTCAGTTTTAACTGCATTAATAATCTGTTCGTCAGAAACGCGCAGACCCATAGCTTTAGCCGCTTGGTCAATTAATTTATCAGCAACTAAGCGCTCTAATACACTTTGTTTAATGCTTTCTAGGTATCTTTCGTCTGCCGATAATGCGGCAAACATTTCACCGAGTTGTTGCTCCATACGAGAGCGCTCGCTCTGGTAGGCTTGTTCTAACTCTGCTTTAGTGATCATGTCACCATTAACTTCTGCAGCGGGTTCATCAGTGGTTGAGCCTAAGTAGCTACTGACACCTGCGAATGCAAAAGATAAAATCACAAGTACGAGAATGCCTTTAGCAATCACGCCTTGCGAACCGTCGCGGATCTTTTCTAACATCAGATTTCTCGCTTGTTGCGATTAACAAAATAAAAAGGCGCATCAGTTCGAGATGCGCCTTTCTGTAATTTATGGGGATGGTTCAGACGCTACCACAGGTAAATTCTAACACCCCGAGTAATGGTAGAAACTAAGCTTCATATTCCATTACTTTCAATTCGTAAAAAGCACTGATAAACAGTGCTTGTAATTACGAACGCCTTACAAAGGCTACGATATTAATGATTAGTTAACAGCGTCTTTCAGTGCTTTACCGGCTTTGAATGCTGGAATTTTAGCTGCTGCGATTTTGATCTCTTCACCCGTTTGTGGGTTGCGACCAGTACGCTCAGCGCGTTCACGCACTTCAAAAGTACCAAAACCAACAAGAGAAATTTTATCGCCTTCTTTCAGACCTTCAGTCACAGCAGCGATAAAAGAATCCAGTGCGCGGCCAGCAGCGGCTTTAGAAATGTCAGCACCAGATGCGATTTTCTCGATTAGTTCAGATTTGTTCATGTCATCCCCTTGAATGTAATTTTTTTTGCGCCGCAACCAAATCCATGTCTAGAGCGGTCTGCGGAGGCTTTTATAACAAGCTTGAATTCAAAGTTCAAGCTGAGTTCGAAAACCAAAGAATTAAAACTGGATACAGCTCAAAGCCAGTTGCGCCAAGGGCTTGGAGCAGCTGGCTCTCCACAGACCTAGGCTACCACAGGTCTGCGCTTTGTTAAGCCCTTTTTTCACTTTTTTTAGCGTGATAGCGCAATTTCTTGCGTTATGCCAAGTTTTTAACCACTTCGAAGCCTTCAACCGGTCTTTCTAGTGCCAGTTTCAGTACTTCATCGACCCAACGCACAGGACGAATTTCTAAATCAGCGATCACATTGGCTGGAATTTCTTCCAAATCACGCTCATTTTCCTTTGGAATCAATACTAACTTAATGCCGCCACGGTGAGCTGCCAGCAGTTTCTCTTTTAAACCACCAATAGGTAATACTTCACCCCGTAAGGTAATTTCACCGGTCATGGCTACATCACTACGCACTGGGTTACCCGTTAGGCTTGATACTAAAGCGGTACACATAGCCGCACCCGCAGATGGGCCATCTTTTGGCGTAGCACCTTCTGGCACATGCACGTGAATATCACGCTTCTCGTAGAAATCAGCATTAATACCTAATTGTTCCGCACGGGCACGAACGACTGTCATTGCCGCTTGAATCGACTCTTGCATCACATCACCAAGAGAACCGGTATAAGTTAACTTGCCTTTACCTGGTACCGATGTTGCTTCAATCGTCAGTAAATCACCGCCGACTTGTGTCCAGGCTAAGCCTGTCACTTGACCGATTTGGTTTTTAGACTCAGCTTTACCATAATCAAAACGCTGCACGCCAAGGAACGATTTAAGATTATCTTGATTAACCGTCACAGACTTAACTGACTTATCAAGCAAAATCATCTTCACGACTTTACGGCAAATTTTAGACAATTCACGCTCAAGCGATCGCACGCCAGCTTCACGGGTGTAATAACGGATGATGCCGACTATCGCACTATCATCCACATGAATTTCACTCGCTTTTAAGCCATTACGCTCAATTTGCTTATTCAGCAAATGTTGTTTGGCGATATTCAGCTTTTCATCTTCGGTGTAACCCGATAAACGGATCACTTCCATACGGTCAAGTAGCGGCCCTGGAATATCCATCGAGTTCGACGTTGCCACGAACATTACATCGGATAAGTCATAATCGACTTCCAAATAATGATCGTTAAACGTTGAGTTTTGCTCAGGATCTAACACTTCTAATAGTGCTGATGCTGGGTCGCCACGCATGTCCGAACTCATTTTATCGATTTCATCGAGCAAAAATAATGGGTTTTTAACGCCCACTTTAGCCATTTTTTGAATGACTTTACCCGGCATAGAACCAATATAAGTACGGCGATGACCACGGATTTCCGCTTCATCACGCACGCCGCCCAAAGCAACACGCACATATTTACGGCCCGTCGCTTTAGCGATTGATTGCCCCAGCGAAGTTTTACCCACACCTGGTGGCCCAACTAAACACAGAATAGGCCCTTTAAGCTGGCGAACTCGGCTTTGTACGGCCAAATATTCCAAGATACGTTCTTTAACTTTTTCAAGGCCAAAATGATCGGAGTCGAGCACCTCTTTGGCTTTCGCTAAATCACGCTTAATTTTAGAACGTTGGCTCCAAGGCACGGCTGTCATCCAATCGACATAGCTGCGTACGACAGTAGCCTCAGCTGACATAGGCGACATCATACGTAACTTGTTCAGCTCGGCGAGGGCCTTTTCTTTGGCATCGCTTGGCATATTGGCGTCTTCAATCTTACGATTTAAGACGTCAAATTCGTCATGACCTTCGTCTAAATCACCCAGTTCTTTTTGGATGGCTTTCATCTGTTCGTTGAGATAATACTCGCGCTGGCTCTTTTCCATCTGTTTTTTAACACGAGTACGGATACGTTTCTCAACCTGTAATAGATCGATTTCCGATTCCATCATCGCCATTAAATATTCTAGACGCTCGCCGACATTGACCATCTCAAGTACAGATTGCTTATCTTCAAGCTTAAGCGGCATGTGAGCAGCCATAGTATCTGCCAGACGCGCCGCTTCATCGATTCCCGATAAAGAGGTCAAGACTTCTAGCGGGATCTTTTTGTTCAGTTTGATATAACCTTCAAACTGACCAATAGCACTGCGCACTAACACTTCTTCTTCTTTGTCTTCTAGCGGCTCTGATTCCAGATACTCAGCCTTGGCAACAAAGAACTCTGTTTCTTGGGTATAAGCGGTAATACGGGCACGACGGCCGCCTTCAACCAGTACTTTCACAGTGCCATCTGGCAGTTTAAGTAACTGTAAAATAGAGGCCACCGTACCCACTTCGAAGATGTCATCTTTTGATGGTTCGTCGAGCTCGGCATCACGCTGTGCCACTAAAATAATTTGCTTATCCTGCGCCATTGCGGTTTCGAGACATCGAATAGATTTTTCTCGTCCGACAAATAACGGAATTACCATATGGGGATAGACCACCACATCTCGCAGTGGCAGCACGGGGAGTTCGATATGCGCTTCACGCTCTTGGGTCATAGCTCGATTCCGTTTTGGTGAAATGGATTAATACTGGAGTATATTGGGACGCTTTCTTAAGTTTCAATGGCTAATACGAAAAAAGGAGCCCATTGGACTCCTTGTTTTTCAGTTTATTAGTAATCAGTACGATTATTACTCACCAGAGGCGGTTTGAGTCTCATTTGGCTCATAAATCAGGATAGGTGCAGATTCACCCTTCACGACCGATTCATCCACAACGGCTTTCACAACACCATCTACAGAAGGAATATCGTACATAGTATCCAGTAAAATACTTTCAACGATTGAGCGTAAACCGCGGGCGCCAGTCTTACGTGACATCGCTTTATGTGCAATCGCTTTGAGTGCATCTTCGCGGAACTCAAGTTCTACACCTTCCATCTCAAATAACGCACTGTATTGCTTAGTGAGCGCATTTTTAGGTTGAGACAAAATTTGAACTAGGGCTTCTTCATCTAACTCAGTTAACGTTGCGACTACAGGCAAACGGCCAATAAACTCTGGGATCAGACCATATTTGACTAAGTCGCCCGGCTCAACTTGAGCGAGGGTTTCAGAAATAGAGGCCTTTTCTTTTTCACCTTTCACTTGCGCACCGAAACCGATACCCGAGCCAACGTGTGCACGTTGTTCGATGACCTTTTCAAGCCCAGCAAATGCACCACCACAGATAAACAGGATCTTAGAGGTATCAACCTGTAAGAACTCTTGTTGTGGATGCTTACGGCCGCCTTGTGGTGGAACTGCGGCAACAGTACCTTCAATCAGTTTAAGCAGTGCTTGCTGCACGCCTTCACCCGATACGTCACGGGTAATTGATGGATTGTCAGACTTGCGACTGATTTTATCAATTTCATCAATATAAACGATACCGCGCTGTGCTTTCTCAACATCGTAGTCGCACTTTTGCAGCAACTTTTGAATGATGTTTTCAACGTCTTCACCCACATATCCCGCTTCGGTCAATGTAGTGGCATCCGCCATAGTGAAAGGCACATTCAGTGAGCGAGCCAAAGTTTCAGCTAATAGCGTTTTACCACTACCGGTTGGACCGATCAGCAAAATGTTACTCTTACCCAGCTCAATGCCATCTTTAGGTGAGGCATTTTTTAAACGCTTATAGTGATTATACACTGCCACAGCAAGCACTTTTTTTGCTCTGTCTTGGCCAATGACGTAATCATCTAAATGCGCACGTAACTCGTGCGGTGTAGGCAATTTATCGCTATCGCGCTTTGGAGAGATTTCTTTAATCTCTTCACGAATGATGTCATTACACAGCTCAACACATTCGTCGCATACATACACTGATGGGCCAGCAATGAGTTTTCTGACTTCATGCTGGCTCTTACCGCAAAAAGAGCAGTACAGCAATTTGCCACTGTCACCATTATTTTTGTTGTCGCCCATTAATTACCTCTTTTTGCAGTCTGCTGTACTGCCTGTCTTAAATTTGCTTAACTTTTACAGAGCATAGCTCAGTCAAAAGCAAAAATCAGCCGCGTTTAGTCATCACTGAATCAACTAACCCGTATTCAACGGCTTGAGTGGCGCTCATAAAATTATCACGATCGGTATCGCGTTCTACAACTTCAAGTGGTTGGCCGGTATGTTCTGCCAGCATCTGATTAAGCTTATTTTTAATGCCTAATATTTCTTTAGCATGAATAGCAATATCAGAAGCCTGGCCTTGAAAACCGCCCAGCGGCTGATGGATCATCACCCGAGAATTTGGTAAACAGTGACGTTTGCCCTTCTCACCACCAGCTAATAAGAAAGCACCCATGCTGGCCGCTTGGCCGATACAGACAGTGCTCACGTTTGGCTTAATAAACTGCATAGTATCATAAATAGCCATACCTGCTGTAACTGAGCCACCTGGAGAGTTAATGTATAAAAAGATATCTTTATCTGGGCTTTCTGATTCTAAGAATAATAATTGCGCCACGATAAGGTTTGCCATGTGTTCTTCAACTTGACCAACCAAAAAGATAATACGCTCTTTCAACAAACGAGAATAAATATCGTATGAGCGTTCACCCTTAGCGGTCTGTTCGATCACCATCGGCACTAAAGCACTTTGTATGTCTGACGCATTATGCATTATTCACTTCCCTAAATAAAAATGGCTCGCATGAGGAGCCTCATACGAGCCATTATAAATGGCGAACAGCTAATCAAGTCAAGCTTAGCTTATGCGCGACCAGTAGCCTTGTTCATAAATTCTTCAAAAGCGACCTGTTTTTCAGTTACTTTTGCAGATTTTAACAGTGCTTCAACCGCTTGTTCTTCTAAAGCAACGTTGCGCATGTTTTGCATCATTTCTTTGTTGCTATTGTAATAAGCAACAACTTCACTTGGATCTTCATAGGCAGAAGCCATAGAAGCGATCAAGCCTTGTACACGTTCGTCTTCAGCTTTTAGCTCGTTAGTCTTGATAACTTCGCCTAATAACAAACCGATTTTAACGCGACGAGCAGCTTGTTCAGTGAACAATTCTGCTGGTAGCTCTGGCATGTTAGCCGTTTGGCCGCCAAAACGTTGCATAGCTTGCTGACGCAGTACGTTAACTTCGGCATCTATTAATGCTTTTGGCAACGTGATGTCGTTATTAGCTAACAGACCTTCGATCACTTGCTCTTTAACGTTAGCTTTTAACGCTTGATCAAGCTCACGGTTCATGTTTTTACGGATTTCAGCTTTTAGGGCTTCTAAACCACCTTCGCTAATACCAAACAATGAAGCAAACTCATCATTAACTTCTGGTAGGTTAGCAGCTTGAACTTCAGTCAAAGTAATCGCGAACTTAGCGGCTTTACCTTTCAGGTTTTCAGCGTGATATTCTTCTGGGAAGTTTACGTCGATAACAAATTCTTCACCTGCTTTGTGACCTAAGATACCCGCTTCAAAACCTGGGATCATACGGCCGCTGCCTAATTGCAGTTCGAAATCGTCAGCTTTTCCGCCTTCAAATTCTTCACCATCAACAGAGCCGATAAAGTTCATTTTCACTTTATCGCCATCTGCAGCAGCGCGGTCAACAACTGCAAATGTTGCATGTTGCTTGCGAAGTGTTTCGATCATGGTGTCAACGTCAGCGTCAGTGACTTCAGCTTTTGGTTGTTCTACTTCGATTGCATCTAAGCCTTTAAGCTCAACTTCTGGGTAGACTTCAAACGTAGCGATAAATTCAAATTTATCGCCATCAGTTGAACCAGGCACGAAAGTCGGTGCACCCGCTGGGTTTAACTTCTCAGCAATAATTGCATCGATGAAGTTACGCTGCATTACTTCGCCCATGATATCTTGACGAATAGCCGCACCATAACGCTTATTAATCACTGTTACAGGCACTTTACCAGGACGAAAACCTGGAATACGAGCACGCTTAGCTTCACGTTGTAGACTGTCTTTAACCAGCTTTTCAATTTGTTCCGCAGGAACAGAAATGGTCAGGCGACGCTCTAGGCCTTGAGTTGCTTCAACAGAAACTTGCATTGTTTTACCTCGAAATTTGTCTAACGTCCTTTTTAATAGCCGAGTTGTCAACTATTCAGGTATTCGTTTCTTGATCATTAAATTTGACTACCATGCCTACCACTACTGGCTTTAGGCACAAGTCGCTCATAATATTTGATATCTATCAAGACGCGACATTATAGCCACCGTTTTCTGCAGAGTCGAGCCTCTATAGCCGAATCTGAGGTATAAAAAAAGCGACCTAGGTCGCTTTTTTTATTTTGTACTCAAAGTACTAAAAATGGGGTGACTGATGGGGCTCGAACCCACGACAACCGGAATCACAATCCGGGACTCTACCAACTGAGCTACAATCACCATTAAAACTGGTACGCCCGGCAGGATTCGAACCTGCGACCACCCGCTTAGAAGGCGGGTGCTCTATCCAACTGAGCTACGGGCGCATGGTTCTACAGAATAGTCTGTATCCTAACCGATTCGGAAAGCATTTATGCTAACCCTATCATTCGCTATTTGAATTTAAAAAATATCAGTTCAACGATTGCAAATGACCTTAAAATGGTCGGTGATAGAGGATTCGAACCTCTGACCCTCTGGTCCCAAACCAGATGCGCTACCGGGCTGCGCTAATCACCGAAAGTGTTACTGTATAACAAAAACAAGGTTTACAGACGACATCAACACATGTGCCTGAGAACGGAGCGCATCTTATCGCCTCACTTTGCACCCGTCAACGATTTTTTTAATGATTGACTCTAGGTGCTGAATTATCAGGCTAATATCGCTTTTTAAATCCATTTGTAATCAGCTTTAGCACGACACAGTAGCCGTGCCCTGTTAAAATAGTGGCGATTGCCAATCTCTGTTTTAACCATCGCCCATATAAAGGATATCCTACACCCATGACAGCCCAAATAATCGACGGCAAGGCGATTGCTCAATCCATCCGTACTCAACTACGTAAAAAAGTCACCGCCCGCAAAGAGGCTGGACAACGCATACCAGGTTTAGCCGTGATATTAGTGGGGGCCGATCCGGCATCTCAAGTTTATGTTGGAAGTAAACGTAAAGCCTGTGAAGAAGTTGGCTTTATTTCTCGCTCATACGATTTAGAAACAAACTGCAGCGAAGATGAGTTATTAGGCCTTATTGATAATTTAAATAATGATCCGACTATCGATGGCATACTTGTGCAACTTCCCTTACCTGCCCATATCGAAGATTCAAAAGTTATCGAGCGTATTCGTCCTGATAAAGATGTTGATGGCTTTCACCCATACAACGTTGGCCGCTTAGCCCAACGTATTCCAGTGCTACGCTCATGCACCCCCATGGGTATCATGACGCTGATCAAATCAACTGGCATCGATACCTATGGTTTAGATGCTGTGGTGGTTGGCGCGTCTAATATTGTCGGTCGCCCTATGACCTTAGAATTACTGCTGGCGGGTTGTACCACTACCACTTGCCATCGTTTCACTAAAAATCTTGAGCAAAAAATCCGCCTAGCAGATTTAGTTGTTGTCGCTGTGGGTAAACCAGGCTTTATTCCTGGTGAATGGATCAAACCTGGCGCAATTGTCATTGATGTAGGTATTAACCGTTTAGATAACGGCACCTTAGTCGGTGATGTGCAATATGAAGTGGCCGCGCAACATGCCAGTTTTATTACTCCTGTACCTGGCGGCGTTGGCCCTATGACTATAGCAAGCCTCTTAGAAAACACCTTGTACGCTGCTGAGCAGTATCACGACTAGATTCTAGATTCTAGATTCTAGATTCTAGATTCTAGATTCTAGGTTCTAGGTTCTAGGTTCTAGGTTCTGTAAGCATAAAAAAACCTGCGTAATGCAGGTTTTTTTATGCCAGGCGATTAACCTATATTGAAGATAAAAGCTAATAAGCTTATTTCTTACGCCAAGTAGTGCCACTAGGGCCATCTTCGAGCTCAACCCCTAACTCATTTAAGCGATTACGCGCCACATCGGCAGCAGACCAATCCTTTTCAGTACGAGCACGGTTACGTTCAACAATTAAGGCTTCAATTTCGGCCACTTCATCGTCACTACCACCACCTTGAAAGAAAGTCTCTGGCGATTGGCTTAATAAGCCTAAAACATCCGCTAACTGCTTTAACGTGACCGCTAACGCAGATGCTTGCACCATATTGGTTAGCTTTAAACGATTAACCTCACGCACCATATCAAATAGCACTGAATAGGCTTCAGGCGTATTAAAGTCATCGTCCATAGCCGCATTAAATCTTGCGACAAACTCTTCTGCGGGTGCGGCTATAGCAGTTAAATCGACATCTTTTAACGCAGTATATAAACGCTCTAATGCTGAACGAGCTTGTTTTAAGTTATCTTCCGAATAGTTCAGTTGGCTACGATAATGGCCAGACAATAGGAAATAGCGCACCGTTTCAGCATCATAATGGCCAAGTACGTCACGAATTGTGAAGAAGTTGCCTAAAGATTTAGACATTTTTTCACGGTCGACCATCACCATGCCAGTGTGCATCCAATAGTTCACGTAGGGCGTGTCGTGGGCACAGCAGGACTGAGCTATTTCGTTCTCATGGTGTGGGAACTGTAAGTCTGAACCCCCACCATGAATATCAAAATGCAGACCTAAATGTTTGCTGTTCATCGCGGAACATTCAATATGCCAGCCTGGACGACCTGGTCCCCATGGTGATTCCCACGTTGGTTCACCTGGCTTAGACATTTTCCACAACACAAAATCCATTGGATTTTGTTTGGTTTGATCCACTTCTACCCGAGCACCAGCTTGTAGTTGATCTAAATTCTGCCCCGACAAACGGCCGTAATCAGGATAAGAGGCCACGCTGAAAAGTACATCACCATCGCTCGCCACGTAGGCATGACCACGAGCGAGTAATAACTCGACCATATCAATAATTTCTTCGATATGCAGTGTTGCGCGCGGTTCAAAGTCAGGGCGAAGCATATTCAAAGCATCAAAGTCTTGATGCATTTCACCAATAAGACGCTCAGTTAAGGCTTCACAGCTTTCGTTATTCTCGTTGGCACGCTTAATGATTTTGTCGTCAACATCGGTAATATTGCGTTGAAAATTCACTTCATAACCCGCATAACGCAGGTAGCGCACTATCATGTCAAAGGAAACAAAAGTACGCCCGTGACCAATGTGACAGAGATCGTATATGGTCACACCACACACATACATCCCGATTTTTCCGGGAGTAATTGGCTTAAATTCCTGTTTTTGGCGGGTAATACTGTTGTAAATCTTCAACATCGACATTCTCTTTAATGATACATTCAGGTGTAAAATCAATGAGTCAGTCTACCACGGCAAGCCCGCTTTTGAATACTGCACTTTGCGCGCAATCCTAGATAAGTTAGAATCGCGCCACTATTTATGGAGAGTATGAAAACATGATCACATTACACACCAATTTTGGCGACATCAAACTGCAACTGAATGCTGAGAAAGCACCGTTAACAGTAGCAAACTTCATGAAATATGTTGACGAAGGTTTCTTCGACGGCACTATCTTCCACCGTGTGATTGACGGTTTCATGATCCAAGGTGGTGGCTTTAATGAAGATATGAGCCAAAAGCGTAGCGGCGAGCCCGTGAAAAACGAAGCGAACAATGGCTTATCAAATCGCACTGGTACTGTGGCTATGGCACGTACCTCTGATCCACATTCAGCCACTGCACAATTTTTTATTAACATTAATGACAACACTTTCTTAGACTTTAAAGCAGAGAACAACCAAGGTTGGGGTTACTGCGTATTTGGTGAAGTCGTTGAAGGTATGGATATTGTCGAAAAAATCAAAGCGGTTAGCACAGGTAATAAAGGCATGCATCAAGACGTACCTTTAGAAGCCGTGGTGATTGAAAAAGTTAGCGTTGCGGCATAATCGCGCCTAATGCGAACTCTATTTATAGGCGATCTGCACCTGAGTGCAGATCGCCTTGATATTACCCAAGCGTTCACTCATTTTCTCGATACACAACTCGATAATGCTGACGCCCTCTATATCCTCGGTGATTTGTTTGAAGTCTGGGTTGGCGATGATATCGCCTTGCCTTTTGCTCTAGAACTCGCCAAAAAACTCAAACAAGTATCACAAAAGCTGCCAGTGTATTTCATCCACGGCAATCGTGATTTTATGCTAGGTAAGCAATTTGCGCACGCCGCAGGTATGCAAATCTTACCCGAAGTGACTTGCCTGAATTTATACGGTGTAGAAACGGTTATTTTACACGGCGACAGCTTATGTACGTTAGATAAGGCTTACCAACGTTTTAGAAAGTTGCGCAGTTTTGCACTAGCAAGATGGTTATACGGTTGCTTATCGAGAAAAACTCGCCAAGGTATTGCTAATAAAATTCGTAATAAGAGTAAGAGTAGCAATCAGCAAAAAAGCTATACCATCATGGATGTGGAGCCCAATGCGGTCGAGGCATTATTTGCCCAGACGCATACTCAGCAGATGATCCACGGTCACACCCATAGACCCGCGATTCATCAACTCGATAATGGCTGCAGACGCATTGTAGTGGGTGATTGGTATGAACAAGGAAGTGTACTGAGTGTAAGCGCTGAAGGGATTAATTTAGAATCGTTACCTTTTGAGCCGACAACTTAAGTTAGGTTACTTTTATTGACGTTATTTGAGCCTAAAGATGCTTTATATTAACGGTTCGCTCGAACCGTTAATCGTTTCAGTAAGTTCGAGCTAACCCTGCAAGGCTTAAATTTAAAAATCTTTAAAGTCAAATTGATAGTGGCGACCCACTGTGGAAACGAAACTCATCATCGGGTGCTAAAATCAACTGCGCCTCGACCTCACCAAAGTACTTTACTCGCTCACTAATATCCTCTGGTGAAACCAACTGTGCTAACGCAAGATAGTCTTGATAATGACGCGCTTCAGAGCGCAACAATGACACATAAAATTTACTCAGTTCGCTGTCTAAATAAGGCGCCAACTTAGCAAACCGCTCACAGGAACGAGCTTCAATATAAGCACCTACAATCAGTTTATCCCGCAGGATATCTTTCTCATGGGTGGTCACATAACTCATCATGCCCTTGGCATAACGGCCCGCGCGAATATTACGGTAATCGATACCACGCTTATGCATTAGCTCCAATACTTGCTCAAAATGATGAAACTCTTCTTTAATCAAGCGGATCAAAGGTGAAACCAGATTAGCGGCAAACTTAAAATTAGGCTTAGGCATAAGTTCAGCCACCAGCTCATTCTTTTTCACATCTCGGGCCAGAAAACTCACCACATCGTGATCTTGCGAATAAATAAACTCTTCATAGGGTTTAGCCCACGCCAACAGGGTTCGACCGCTATCTTTATCTAACGCATATTTTCGTAGCAAAAATATCGCTGTCTGAGCCGCTTTCAACTCACAGTTACAATGGTCAATCAGCAGCTTATCCAAGGAGTCTGATTTTATCGCGATATCAATCCAAGTTTGCGGCGTATCACAGCGAAGAAAGGCGCGGATGGGGGCAAGAAGTTGCTGCATGGAGTCACTCAAGATCATTCTCAGTATTAGGCTATTTTACGCATATTTACCTATAAGCTACAGCACTAGGGCTTAGTAAACTTGACGTACAAGATTTTTTGTTCAATAAATGTTCTACACTCTATAGAACTGAGATATTGATCACGCTGTATCTCGGTTTGTTTGTGTAACCAATCGAGAGTTAAAAAAACAAGATAATGTTTTAACCTCGATTGTGGAGCTGTTATCAGCTCGTCTGACGTTTGGCGAGCCACTTATCAATGCTGAACAAGGATAATTATAATGATACTGAATCACTTAATGGGGCTCTACATCCATCCTAAGCAAGAATGGCAAACAATTGAAAAAAATCATGAGGCACTAAAAAGTAGTTTAAGTCATGTGATGCTTATCGCCTTAATACCGGCAGTTTGCAGCTATATAGCTACGGCTTATATTGGTTGGAATCCTGGCGCTGGCGATCCAATTTACCTCACTCCACAAAGCGCCTTATTTATGTCAGCAGGCATGTACTTAGGCCTTATTGCGGGCGTCTTCGCCCTCGCCTATTTAGCCTATTGGATGGCAAAAACCTTCGATGCAAATCCAACCTACACTCAAGCATTAGAGCTTGCATCCTATACGGCAACACCGTTGTTTATGGTCGGTCTAGCCGCATTATATCCAGTACTGTGGTTTATTATGATAGTGGGATTGATTGGTTTGGCTTACTCAGTATATTTACTGTACGCGGGTGTACCCATAATTATGAATATCCCTGAAGAGAAAGGCTTTATTTATGCCAGTTCGATGGTGACCGCTGGTTTAGTGCTGTTAGTGGCGTTAATGGCAACCAGCGTTATTCTATGGAGCCTAGGTTTTGGTCCTATGTATCAATAACAACTTAAATTAACTGCAACTCACACAAGTCCATAGCTCTTTCACTGATTCCAAAAATAAAAAAGAAGGCCTAAAAGGCCTTCTTTTTTAGTCGCATTAATTGTTTGAACAACTTAGCTTCGTTTAATTGAGTGCTTAATTGAGTGCTTAATTGAGTGCTTAATTGAGTGCTTAATTGAGTTGAGCTGTTTGTCTTATGCCATTAAACGCACTCAATCAAACCAACACTATCAAATCATTCGAAAGAATCACGCAGTGCTACGGTTAAGTTAAACACTAAATTATTTGGTGATGAATCTTTGCTGTCTGCGCAAAAATAACCTTCACGTTCAAACTGATACGCTTTTTCGGCGGGTGCATTGACTAGACTTGCTTCAGCAAAGCCTTGCACAACAATCAGTGACTCTGGGTTTAATACTTCGTCCACAGTCTCAGCAGCTGCTGGATTAGGATCGGTAAATAAACGCTGATAGAGACGGAACTGCGCTGGTTTAGCCGTTGATGCCTCAACCCAATGGATAACGCCTTTAACTTTACGGCCATCAGCAGGGTTTTTACCTAATGTCTCAGGATCATAAGTACAGTAAACTGTTGTGATATTACCATCACTGTCTTTATCGCAACGCTCAGCTTTAATCACATAAGCATTACGTAAACGTACTTCTTTACCTGTAACCAGACGTTTATATTGTTTGTTACCTTCTTCTTTAAAGTCAGCGATATCAATTAAGATTTCACGGCCAAAGGCTAATTCACGCGTGCCCATGTTCTCATCATTTGGATGAGCGGCTGCTTGAATGAACTCAAGTTTACCTTCTACATAGTTTTCAATAATCACTTTTAATGGACGCAATACGGCCATTGCACGCGGTGCATGTTCGTTTAGTTCTTCACGAATACACGCATCTAACATGCCGACTTCAATCATATTTTCTTGCTTAGTCACACCAATACGTTGGCAGAACTCGCGAATTGATGCAGGTGTATAACCACGGCGACGTAAGCCAGCAATCGTTGGCATACGTGGGTCATCCCAACCTGATACGAGTTTACGCGCCACAAGGTCGTTCAGCTTACGCTTAGACATCAAGGTATATTCGAGATTTAAGCGTGAAAATTCGTATTGACGCGTACGATTCGGCGCTTGAAAATCATTTAAATTATCTAATACCCAATCGTATAAACGACGGTTATCTTGGAATTCTAATGTACATAAAGAATGGGTAATATGCTCTAACGCATCAGAAATACAGTGAGTAAAGTCGTACATTGGATAAATGCACCACTTGTCGCCCGTTTGATGATGATGGGCAAAACGAATACGGTAGATAATTGGGTCACGCATGCACATGAATGGTGAGGCCATATCAATCTTAGCACGCAGCGCACACTCACCTTCTTTAAAACCACCGTCGCGCATCTTAGCAAATAGAGCGAGGTTTTCTTCAACTGAAGTATCGCGGAAAGGGCTGTTTTTACCTGGCTCTTTTAACGTACCACGGTACTCACGAGTTTCATCGGCATTTAAAAAACAGACGTAGGCCAAACCTTTATTAATCAGCTCAACCGCATATTGGTGCAACTGATCAAAGTAGTTTGATGAATAGCGCACATCGCCATCCCATTGGAATCCAAGCCAACGTACATCCGCCTGAATAGAATTAACATAATCAATGTCTTCTTTTTCAGGATTGGTATCGTCAAAACGTAAATTACATAGACCGTTATAGTCTCGCGCTATGCCAAAATTTAAGCAGATAGACTTAGCATGACCGATATGAAGATAGCCATTGGGTTCAGGCGGGAAACGAGTTTGTACACTCTTGTGTTTACCAGTTTTTAAATCTTCATCTATGATATTACGAATAAAGTTACTCGGACGTACTTCAGTGTCCACATGACTCATGGAATTCCTCTTTGCGAACAATGGCAATTTTAATAAAGCCAGCATGATCCTACAGATCACTACTAGTTACAATGCCTAGTGATAAAACTATCGGTTATGGCCGCGATAGTAAAACAATAAAAGCAGCTACGAAAGCTGCTTTTATCTTTACTCTTACTAAGCTGACATTTATTGCTCAGTCAGGCTTATGCAGTAAACCTGACCAGTAGCTTACTCAGTCACCTATTCAGTAATGATGCGGATCCCAGGAATGATTTGCTGAGTTCTTCTGCCCTTACGTTTTAACCACAGATAAAAAGCAGCCAATGCAAATAAGAAGAAGCCAATCCACAGGCTTGATTGTAGTGGATGCTCGTTAAACGTTGTAGCTTGATACACCACAGTTGCAGTGCCATAAGCAAGTGCAAAAGTCCATGTACCGGCAAACGTTGCCCAGCGAGAACCAAACTCATGTACTAAAGCGCCCATCGCTGCAACACAGGGAGTGTAGAGCAAGATAAATAGCAAGTAAGAAAATGCCGCTATCTTAGTCGTAAATCCAGCCTGTAATGCACTAAATGTCGATGTGGCCACGCCTTGTGATTCTGCTGCAGCACTGGTGCTAGAGACATCACCAACAGATAATTTCAACGGATCCTCTAAATCTAAACCAAATAAATTAGCGGGGATCGTAGCCAACGCGGCATTAAAACTATCTGCCAACGGAGTTAACTCTGCATCATCTGCACCAGCATTGCTATAAAGACTGTTTAACGTACCCACAACAGCTTCTTTTGCAAAAATACCGGTAATAATACCCACAGTTGCGGGCCAGTTTTCTTGTTCAATCCCCATCGGCGCAAAGATTGGCGTCACTTTTTGACTCGCAACACTGAGTAATGATGCTTGGCTATCTTCATGGCCAAATGTGCCGTCAACACCAATAGCGTTAATAAAATTTAAAAAGGTAACGACTAAAACAATGGTTTTACCTGCACCAAAAATAAAGCTTTTAGTCCGTTTACTCGTGCGAACCATCACGGCTTTAAGTTTAGGCATCTCATAGCTTGGCAGCTCCATTACGACCGCACTACTGGTACCGGGTAACAATGTATTTCTGAGTAATAAACCAGTACCGATTGCAGCTAATATCCCAATGACATAAAGCAAGAATACTAAATTTTGCCCTGAGTCAGGGAAAAACGCTGCAGCAAATAAAGCATATACAGGTAAACGCGCGCCACATGACATAAATGGCGCCATCATACCGGTGACGATACGTTCACGCTCACTGCCTAAGGTTCGCGTCGCCATGATCGCAGGTACTGAACAGCCAAAACCCACAATCATTGGCACAAAAGCTTTGCCAGGAAGGCCAATACGACGCATCAAACCATCAACCACAAATGCCGCTCGCGCCATATAACCCGAACTTTCTAATACCGACAAGGCAAGGAATAACGCTGCAATAACCGGGATAAAGGTTGAAACAGTTTGAATACCTTGGCCAACACCACCGGCTAAAATAGTCACCAGCCAAGTTGGTGAGCCCATACTGGTTAAAAACGCTCCAAAATGGTCGACCAGTAATGCGCCAGCAAACACATCAAAGAAATCGATAAAGGCACTGCCAATATTAATGCTGAACATAAACATCAAATACATCACCAATAAGAACACCGGAATACCTAACACCGGATGCAATATCAGCTTATCGAGTTTGTCACTTAATGTAAGAAAACCATCAGCTTTAACTGAACCTTGAAATACCCTTTCAACAAAGTTAAAACGAGTCGTGGCCAGCATAATTTCAATATCATGGCCTTGCTGAGAAGTATTCTGAGTACAAGTGTTAATGTCACTCTGTAATTCAGCCCCTTGACTGCTACTACAACCTGCTCGATTACCTAGCAGCGCTAAAGCACGACCACGGCTTAATTCCACATCTTGATTGCAAAGTAACTTCACGCTCGTTTCAATTTGAGCGTCGTAATTAAGCATTAATGGCGCTTCAGACACTCGCCCTTGCAGTAAATCCAATACTTGCGCTTGCACTTTTTCTACATCAGCAAGATCGCGCGAACACACGCCAATTACAGGGCAACCGAGTTCTTGACTCATTTTCTTTAAGTCGACTTTTATCCCATGCTTTATCGCGACATCGATTTTATTCAATACAACGACCATAGGTACAGCAAGTTCACGCAACTGAACCGTGAGGTATAAGTGGCGCTCAATATTGGTCGCATCAACTAAATTGATAATGCCATCGACGCGTTGCTCTGCCAGATACTGCTGCGCGATTTGCTCATCTAAAGAGCAGTCACAACTATTACCCGCGGGAAGAAGATCGTAAATACCGGGTAAGTCAGTCAGATAGATATCAGCACCATTTAGGGTGAAATGGCCCGTCTTTTTCTCAACCGTCACACCAGACCAGTTGCCGACTTGTTGATTCGCGCCAGTTAGCGCGTTAAAGAGTGTCGATTTGCCCGCATTAGGGTTACCAACGGTGACGCAATGAAACTGCTTAGCCATTCGCCTTTTCCACCTCAATGATGTCTGCCAAGTCTTTGCGCATACAAAGTTTACTACCACGAATATCCAACTCTAAACCTGAGCCCATTGGTGCGTATCGGATCAATAAAAAACGCGTATTGGGTGTTATCCCCATAGATAACAACTTGCGCTTTACGGTTTGTGGTAGATCTAAGCGCCCGACTTCAGAAATAACACCGCGATCACCGGGGCTGAGTTCGCTTAACTTCATTACGTATCCTACCTTTGCAACAGGTCCAGTTCGAAAAACTGTGCTCATTGTAACTGAGCAATGACCCTAATAACTTTACCTAGATCAAGATTTTTGATTGGTAACGATAATAGTTTTCAATTGTGTTGGCTATTATGTGACAAAAAACCTCATGAATAAACGGTCTACTGAAAATAAAAAAAACGAGTAGCAATCATTACCTCTAAGACAACTAATTTACTAACGGTCAATCTTCAACTCAAAACACTGACGCAGGCTTAATGTGTCACATAAATAGCCTCGCTAGAGCGAGTTTACTGACGTCGATGGCAAACCATTACCACAGTTTATTCATACAACTGATATTACGATATAGTCAGCCATAACATCAAAAACCTAAGCACCTGCTTTTATTAAAAAACATTGTAAAACTACCGAAGTTGAAATCGTAATCTTCTGCCACAAATAAGACTTAAGTGATTCGTGAACTACGCGTCCACCCATTTCTAATTTAAGCTTAAAAAAGTCAGTAACAACAGATATTAGAGACGCGCTTACGATACAGCCAACTACTCCAAAAGAAATAGTCAGATCTCAGTCACATTACCCACTTAAAATAACTGATTAATCGCTGTGACTTCGCTAGCCTTACAGATGGAAACTAATTCCACACATCCTATGTGGGTAATGAGATTTATTACCATTTACCCAGTATTCGATGATGATTACAATTATTGCAGGGAAATATCATGATGAAACGGTTCAATTTCAATAGCGCAACAAAAGCGATGTTGGGTGCCGGTTTACTTTCACTACTGCTCACCGCTTGCGGTGGGAGTGATGGTAAAGATGGTGAAGATGGAAAACCAGGAGTGGTTGGTGTCAATATCGATGCCACTCCTACACTAAAAGCTGATTTCACTAATGCTACTGTTGAAGCAGGTAAGGTCACTGTCAACTTTACATTAGAAAATGCCAATGGCGTAGCCGTTCTAGGCTTAACAAAAGATCACGACATTCGCTTTGGTATTGCGCAGTTAACACATGTCACTGTTGCAACAGACGATCCCGCTAAGCCTGCTGATCGCGGCTTCCAATGGCAAGCCTACATAAATGACAAAAAAGCACCCGGTACTGTCCCTACAGGTGTAGATAATCTTAATCCATCAGATCAATATCAGGCCAACGTGGAAGCAGCAGCTAAGTGTGATAGCTGTTTAGTCGACCATGGTGATGGTAGTTATAGCTACACATACCAAGCCAATATTGCCAATGTTACTGAACCATTAACCATCACTTATAGTGCTGATGCAACTCAACGTGCAACATTAGAACTTGAATTACCTCAAGTCACGGCTAATGCGCACCTAGACTGGCAGCCATCTACCGGTAAAACAGAAGGTATTCAGACACGTAACGTTGTTTCAATTGAGACCTGTTATACTTGTCACCAGCCTGAAAGTTTAGCGCTACACGGCGGTCGCAGAATCGATATTGAAAACTGTGCATCCTGCCATACTGCTACCTCTGGTGACCCAGAATCAGGCAATAGTGTTGATTTTACCTATATGATCCATGCAATTCATAAAGGTGCTGACCGAAATACTGTCGATGCCAATGGTGCACCATTAGCAGCACCGTACAAGATTGTGGGCTATGGCGGTAAAGTCATCGACTACGGAAAAGTCAATTTCCCTCAAAAACCAGCTGCTGATTGTACTTCCTGCCACCTTGAAGGTGTAAATGCGCCTGCGAATGCAGATCTATTTAAAGCGGACTTAAGCAATACGGCTTGTATCGCTTGTCATACAGAGAAGCCTTCGAGCAACCATAGCAGCACAGATTGTGTCGCTTGCCATAATGCAACCGAACCCTATGGTGGAACAGGCAGTGCGGCTAAACGTCACGGGGATGTATTAAAGGCATACACAGATGCCGAAGCAATGAGCGTTAAATTCACGAATGTAGGCGCTAATAACACGGGCAAAATCACTTTTGATGTCCAAGTTGTTGACAAAGATGGTAATGCCGTCGAGAAAGCCTTCGTCAGTCAAAGCTCACGTGTAGTGGTTGCATGGGATTCAGATAAAGATTACCCAAGTGATGCTAGCGCATCTTATAGCAAACGTCGTATCGCGCTAAATGAAGGTACCTATAATGAAGTAAGTAAAACTTATTCATTAACAGGCACTAATTTTAATTTACCTGCTGATGCTAATGGCAAGACATTCGAACTATTTTCGACACTAGATGTGTGTTTCAATAATGGTGGCTATGGCGTTGCAGCAGTCATAATGACTGATTGTTCTGCAGCAAACGTACGTAAGGTCGCAGTTAAAGAAACTCCATACCATTTTGTGTGGAAAGATAATGGAGTAGACAGTTCTGCCACAGCAAAAAATCGACGTGAAATCATTGATGCTGCTAAGTGCCAAGGTTGTCACAATCAAGAAATCCACCATTATGACAACGGTGTAAACTGCCAAACTTGTCATACTTCGGATAAAGGCTTGAAAACTGACACCAATTATCCTGGTGGCAAGATCCCAACCAGCTTCGCTTGGAAAGCCCACGAGCGTGAAGGCCATTACCTGAAATATGCAGGCGTACAATCAGGTACTGTATTAAAAACCGATTGTGCAACTTGCCATACGGTTGATAAGTCAAATGTCATTACTGGTATCACTTTAGGCCGCGCGCCAACACGCACATGGCGTTTTGGTGATATGGCTAATAACGGTGCCGATATTTGGATTTCCTCAGATACGGGTACTTGCTTAAGTTGTCACCAGAAGTACCTTAGTGACACAGCGAAATCTCACATTGAGACTAACGGTGGTATCTTAAATGGTAGCAGTGCAGCGGATGTTCAAACTCGTGCATCTGAGAGCTGTGCAACATGCCACACGCCGACTCAACTGAGTGAAGTACACGGTAATTAGTCAACAATAACACTGCCTCGTTTTGTAAATAAAGACGCAGTGCTGGACTAACAAAAAGAGAGAGAGATGCAAACCTCTCTCTTTTTATTATCATCTTCAAAAACCTGCTGTTTTTTCGTTCTAAAATCATTTTTTGCCCTCGCTTTAAATACCCCTTTAGAAATAGAAAGATCCAAGTCACACATTAGCAAAGGCCTTGGAGATTTTAAGGTCATGTTAGGTTAGCCTTTCCTTGGGGAATTCTATTTCCAGCATCCACTTAATACTTCTACTGGCCAAAAATACAGACATAGATCTGTTGGCTTTAGAACATAACGTTTAAGTAATGCCAAACCTATGCAGGGAAAAAATGATGAACACACATAAAACTAAAATCGCACTGTTGCTCGCAGCAAGTGCAGTGACTATGGCCTTAACGGGTTGTGGTGGCAGCGATGGTAATTCTGGTGAACCGGGTGAACCTGGCGGTGAGCCCGCAGGCGCCATTAAAACGCTTAATTTCACGTTCGAAAAAGCAATAATAACTGATGGTCTGCCTCGTGTTGATTTTCGCGTTACTAACGAAGATGACATGCCAGTTGTCGGCTTACAGTATTTCAAATTTTATGCCGAACAACTGGTACCACAAGGTGCAACAGGGGCGGGAAATGCCTCCCAGTGGCAATATCTTGTTGACGAGACTTGTGATTTAACGCCTAAGGTAAACAAATGCGCTGGCACCTTAGTTGATAACAAAAATGGTAGCTACAGCTATAGCTTCAGCACCAACCTCAACTCAAGCACTCGCGCAGCCTATAACAGTGATTTAGCACAACGTATTGTGCTAAACAACTATATCCGTGGCACAACCCCAGCGCCACTCCCAGATGGCACTACGCTGCCCGTATTTACCGGTATATTTGATTACGTTGCAGACACAGGCGCAGAAGCGACCTATAGCCGCAAAATCGTCACTACCGCCAGCTGTAATACTTGCCACGAAGATGTCATCAACGCTAAACACTACACCAGCGATGTCAACTTCTGCGCCAGTTGCCATACCGAAGGTAAAGTAAAACCTGGCAATGAGTTCAATGTTTTGGTGCACGCAAAACATAAAGACTTAAAGCTAGGCTCATTAGACAGCTGTCAAAGCTGCCACACAGCCAGTGATGCGGCGCCAGATTGGGGTAATTGGTCACGTATTCCAACGGCTGCCACCTGCGGAAGCTGTCATAGCAATATCGATTTCGCAGCGGGTAAAGGTCACTCACAACAGCTAGATAACTCTAATTGTATTGCCTGCCATAACAGTAATTGGACTGCTGAAATACACACTGGCAAGACTGCCGATAAGAAAGCGGTTATTGCGCAGTTAGGTATGTCAGCAGTATTAGCCGCTCAAGCTGATGATGCTGCGGTATTAACAGTCTCTATCTTAGATAAAGACGGTAACGCTATTGATGCAGCCACAGTTCAAGACAAAATCAAACGCTTAGAAACAGCAACGAACGTTGGCCCTAATTTCCCAATCATGGGTTACAACCCAAGCCCTGGTAGTGGAAAAGCCAAAATAGCTAAAGATTTAATTTTGGATGGTGCACTGCAAGCAGATGTAAGTATCGTTGACGGTAAACTGGTATTCACAACGCCTGCCTTACCTTTCGGTGCTGGCGACACAGATACTGCCTTTACCTTTATCGGCTTAGAAATGTGTAACACTGGCACAACTTTAACAGCATGTACCACTGACAGCGCCACAACCAGTATGAAGTCTGCACTAGCCTTTGGTACTAAGTCAGGTAAAGCACCAAGCATGCGCCATGTTAACTCTGTTGAGTTTAGCACTTGCCAAGGCTGTCACAGTGATACCTTCGAAATCCACAAAGGCCATCACTCAGGTTTTGTGATGACAGAACAAGTTTCACATGCCAAAGATGCTAACGGTAAAGCGATCATTGGTGTTGATGCTTGTGTCGCTTGTCATACACCTGATGGTACTTATGCCTCTGGCGCAAACAAAGGTGCATTTGAGATGAAACTGCACGTGGTTCACGGCAAACAGGGTGTCATTAAAGAATGTACTCAATGTCATAACGACTTCAACCTAGATGCATTCAAGGTCAAAGGCGCATTGGCAACATCTGCAGGTAAGTACACCACGCCAATCACTGCAACTTGTACTTCATGCCATACGCCAGAGTCTATTGGCCATGGCTTAGAGAATATGGGCGCGATTGTGAACGGCGATTATGTTCAAGCTAATCAAGCGGCGCAGTCAGAAACCTGTTTCTACTGTCACAAACCCACACCAACAGATCACACTCAGGTGAAAATGTAATTTGCCCAAGCAGGGGGAGCTCTATCCCCCTTTCTTGAATATTGTTGGGACAAATTGGGAAGCCTATTATGAAAAACAACTTAAAAATTAAAAACCTACTGCCGGCACTGGTCATCTCTTTGACTATGTCAGCGGTGATGTCATTGTGCATAACACCGAGCGCTTACGCCTCAAAGTGGGATGAAAAAATGACTCCTGAGCAAGTTGAAGCCACATTGGATAAAAAGTTCGCCGAAGGCAACTATTCACCCAAAGGTGCTGATTCTTGTTTAATGTGCCATAAAAAATCTGAAAAAGTGATGGACCTTTTCAAAGGTGTCCATGGTGCAATCGACTCATCGAAAAGCCCAATGGCTGGCCTACAATGTGAAGCCTGTCATGGTCCTTTAGGTCAACACAACAAAGGCGGCAATGAGCCGATGATCACTTTTGGGAAGTTATCGACCTTAAGTGCAGACAAGCAAAACAGTGTGTGTATGAGCTGTCACCTAGACGATAAACGTATGTCTTGGAACGCGGGTCACCATGACAATGCCGATGTTGCTTGTGCCTCTTGCCACCAAGTGCATGTGGCAAAAGATCCTGTGTTATCAAAAAATACTGAAATGGAAGTCTGTACTAGCTGCCACACTAAGCAAAAAGCAGACATGAACAAGCGTTCAAGTCACCCACTGAAATGGGCTCAAATGACCTGTAGCGATTGCCATAATCCCCATGGGAGCATGACGGATTCCGATCTTAACAAGCCTACCATCAACGAAACTTGTTATTCCTGTCACGCCGAAAAACGCGGTCCAAAATTGTGGGAACATGCTCCCGTTACGGAGAATTGTGTTACATGCCACAATCCTCACGGCAGCGTGAACGATGCCATGTTGAAAACCCGCGCACCGCAGCTGTGTCAGCAATGTCACGCTAGCGATGGCCACGCCAGCAATGCTTATTTAGGTAATACAGGGGTAGGCTCAAATATCGGTGACAATGCCTTTACGGGTGGAAAGAGCTGTTTAAATTGCCACAGTCAGATCCATGGTTCAAACCATCCATCTGGCAAGCTATTACAGCGCTAAGGAGACGAGAAAATGAAATTTAAACTCAATTTGATCACTCTGGCGTTACTAGCAAACACAGGTTTTGCAATAGCGGCCGATGGGTATGGTTTGGCCAATGCCAATACTGAAAAAGTCAAAATGTCCGCTTGGAGCTGTAAAGGCTGCCTTGTTGAAACCGGAACATCAGGCACAGTAGGCGTAGGGATTGGTTACAACAACGAAGCTGATATTCGCTCAGCGAATGCCTTTGGCACTTCAAATGAAGTCGCGGGTAAGTTTGATGCAGACTTAGCCTTTCGCGGTGAAAAAGGTTATCGCGCCAGCGTTGAAGCTTATCAGCTGGGGATGGATGGCGGCCACTTAGATGTGAACGCCGGCAAACCAGGCCAATATAATGTCAATGTTAACTATCGCCAGATTGCCACGTACAACAGCAATAGCGCCTTAACGCCCTACTCTGGCATGGGTGGTAACCACTTAACCCTACCAGACAACTGGATAACGGCGGGTTCAAGCAGCCAAATGCCTTTGTTATTAGATAACCTCAATGCCTTAGAACTGTCGCTTAAACGTGAACGCACAGGTTTAGGGTTTGATTATCAAGGTGAATCGCTGTGGAGCACACATGTGAGCTACATGCGTGAAGAAAAAACCGGTTTGAAAAAAACATCAGGTGGATTCTTCAACCAATCGATGATGCTCGCTGAGCCTGTGGATTACACCACTGACTCCATCGAAGCTGGCATCAAGCTTAAAGGCGATCGTTGGTTTACTGCACTTAACTACAACGGCTCGATTTTTAAGAACGAGTACAACCAGTTAAACTTCGACAGCGCTTTCAATCCTACTTTTGGCGCACAAACCTCGGGTACTCTCGCCCTTGACCCAGATAATCAGGCACATACAGTGTCGTTAATGGGTCAATATAACGACAGTACCCATGTATTCACTGGCCGTTTACTTGCCGGGCAGATGAGTCAAGACCAAGCGTTAGTGACTTCAGGTTATGGTTATCAAGTACCAACTGAAGCTGTTGATGCCAAAGTTGACCTTATCGGTTTAAACTTAAAAGTGGTCAGCAAAGTGACTAACTCACTGCGTTTAAGTGGTAGCTACGACTATAACGACCGTGATAACAATACGCAGATTGAACAGTGGACCCAAGTCAGCATCAACAATGTCAACGGTAAGGTGGCCTATAACACGCCTTACGATAACACCAGCCAACGCGTCAAAGTGGCGGCGGATTATCGTATTACCAACGGCATGAAGCTTGATGGCGGCTATGATTTCAAACGTGACGAACGTAATTATCAAGACCGTGAAACTACGGATGAAAACACTGTTTGGGCACGTTTTCGAGTTAATAGCTTCGAGATGTGGGATATGTGGGTTAAGGGCAGCTACGGTCAACGTGACGGCTCGCAATACCAAGCCTCTGAATGGACATCGTCTGAAACCAACAGCCTGTTACGTAAGTATAATCTGGCTAATCGTGACAGAACCCAAGTCGAAGCTCGTGTGACTCACTCGCCTATCGAAAGCCTGACGATTGATTTAGGTGCTCGCTATGCCCTTGATGACTACAGCGATACTGTGATTGGTTTAACTGAGTCAAAAGACACCAGTTATGATGCTAACATCAGCTACATGATCACCGATGACATACTGGCAACGGCATTTTACAATTATCAAACGATTAAATCTGAACAAGCTGGTAGCAGTAATTACAGCACACCAACCTGGACTGGATTAATTGAAGATCAGATTGATGTTGTTGGCGCAGGCCTAAGTTACAACAACCTATTCGAAAATAAGTTACGTCTAGGGCTGGATTATACTTACTCAGACTCCGACAGTAACACTCAAGTCAGACAAGGTATCACCGGTGACTATGGCGATTATTTTGCCAAAGTACACAACATTAACCTATACGCTCAATATCAAGCCAGCGAGAAAATGGCGCTACGCTTTGATTACAAAATTGAGAATTATGAGGATAATGATGCCGCCAATGATATCGCCGTTGATGGGATTTGGAACGTTGTAGGCTTTGGCAGTAATAGCCATGATTACACGGCGCAGATGATCATGTTAAGCATGAGCTACAAAATCTAATCAATAGCTATACTCATATTTAAAATTAGCATTTGAAATCAGCATCTAAAACCCGCATTTTGCGGGTTTTTTTCTCGTAATATCCCCGACTAAAGTCAGTAAATCACGGTAGATAATATGAGAATCTTGAATAAGATCAGACTCTGGCACTAAAGTTAGCCCATAAAAATCTTATTCCTTGAGTTTTGGTTCACTTTAGCGGATCTTAATTCAATCTTTTGGTTAATCTTCTGAGCTCATGCGTATTTATTCTCCAGTCACCCAATATCAATGGCTATCATCAACTCCTGCCTTATTAGGGTTGAGCCTGCTGCCTATGCCCGTTATGGCATTTGACCCATCTGGCGGCACTGCTAGCCTGTTTATCATTCTCGGCCTTGGCGGATTTACCTTAATCAACCTGCTTTTACAGGGCTTATTCTTTTTCGCGGGAAAGTATCGCAATGCCACATTTGCCAAACGTCACGTATTAAGCGCACTGATTATCCCCTTAATGGCGATTGCATTAGCCATTTATGACCACAGAGGTTGGAGTGATTTGGCCCTTAACTTAGGCATTATTTGTGTGGGTATTGGGTTGATTCTATTGCCGCTACAGCTTTGCCAAATTGAAAAAGTGGCGAATCATAATGCTGACTGGATAATCAGCGTGGGCGCATTATTTATCTTAGCCCTAAGTTACGTGATTGCGCCATTCGCCTTTTTTACCATTGTGTTAGCCCATATCTGCTTGGCCTCTTCACCCAGTAAAGCACCTAAACGATTAAGTTATCTAGGCTTAGTGCTTGGTTATGCGCTTTTTGGCTACTGGATATACCAAACGATAATGATGCTGCAATCTTAATCGCCTATGAATACAATAACTAAAGTGCCGTCTCACCCATCCTCTTCTGCGCCCATGGATGAGCTATTGATAAAAATTAGAGCCTGCACACTATGTCAAGCCTATTTACCCTTAGCGCCCAAACCGATATTACAGGCCAGTAGCCAAGCGCGGATTTTAATTGCTGGCCAAGCACCGGGCGTTAAAACCCATCACAAAGGTATTCCCTTTGATGATGCCAGCGGCGAGCGTTTACGTACTTGGTTAGATGTCACGCGGGAACAATTTTACGATCCAACTCTTTTTGCTATTGTACCTATGGGATTTTGCTTTCCCGGTAGTATTGAGAAAAATGGCAAAAAACAAGGCGATAAACCGCCTCGACCCGAATGCGCTGCCACTTGGCATCAACAGTTACTCGCCTTAATGCCACATATTGAGTTAATCGTGATCCTCGGACAGTATGCGATTGATTACCACCTGCCCCGCGAGCCTATTGATCTAATCAGTACAACAGCACAGGCTAGCAAGACACACTCGAAAAGCATTAAAGTAAAATCAATCACAGTGACGCAAGCAACTGTGCAGTGGCAGCAATATTGGCCTAAATACATTGTGTTGCCCCACCCAAGCCCTCGCAATAATCTCTGGCTGAAGCGCAATCCCGAATTTGAGCGCGATATGCTACCCAAACTCAAAATGCGCATTGCGTCGCTATTACACCCTTAACAATATACTGGGCACTTGTATGTATCTGCTTGATTCTGCTATTGCTAAACAGATTGTGAGCCGCACAATGAAAATCATCGGCCACAATATTAATGTGATGAACGGCCAAGGAGTGATTTTAGGCTCTGGCGATCCTAAACGCATTGGTTCAATCCATGAGGGCGCACTGCTAGCGATTGCACAAAACCGTAATGTAGAAATCAATCAACAAGTTGCCTCTGGGTTACATGGCGTAAAACCCGGTATCAATTTACCCTTACACTATCAAGGGCAAATCGTTGGTGTGGTGGGTATTACAGGCGAACCAAGTGAGTTAACTCATTACGGTGAATTGCTCAAAATGACCGCTGAAATAATTGTCGAACAAGCGAATCTTCAAGATAAATTACAGTGGGAGAACCGCCAACGGGAAGAGTTTATTCTGCAGCTAATCAAAGCTGAGAACAATGATGATGAGCAGTTGCAACGCTGGGCGAAACAACTTGAGATTGATATTAATCTTCCACGAGTCGCCGCGATTATTGAAATCAGTGAGATCGGTTCACCGCGACATCTCTCAAAAAATAATGTGCCGACACCCATCATAAACCTAAGCCCAAAAAATCATCAGCCCAATGATGAACACAATCCCAGAGTCAGTGAAACACTGAAGCAAGTGCTACATTTGTTGCAATATCCCGATCGAGGCAACTTAATTGCCATGACCTCAATGTCGCAACTGGTTATCTTAAAACCAGCCTTTTTAGATGGTAAACAATGGGATCCTGAGCTTGAAAATCAGCGTATCGACAAATTGTTGCAACGCTTACCGGCGCAAATGGATTTACACTTTAAAATTGCCCTTGGCCATTTTTTCCCTGAAAAAGGAGGCATCACGCGCTCCTATCAAACAGCGCAAGAAACCTTAACCTTAGGTAAGCAACTTAACCCTGAAGCTAATAAGTACTTGTTCGAAACCTATTCACTACAAGTGCTGCTTGCAGGGCTTAAACATGATTGGCGCGGTCAAGCCCTAGCATCACCTTATCAGCAACTGGCTAAGGCTGATAAAAATGGACAGTTACGTAAAACCTTAGCGGCGTATATCACTCACTTTGGTGATGCGCAGCAATGTGCTAATGCACTGTTTATTCACCGTAATACCTTAAGATACCGCCTCGATAAAATTCAACAGATTACTCAAGCTGATATTCAATCACTACATGGATTGTTAAGCCTGTATTTAGGACAATTAATCGATACTTCCACCCGTTCGCTTTAATCCGTCGATAAACATAAACGCGGCGGTCAAGCCTGTTTTTTTAAACGGTTAAATAACCTGATCCCGGGATAAGCTCTGCGTCTCTACAGGTTATTTTTCCCTTTATCTGCGTTAACTTTGCTACTAATAGCCCACTATTAGGTACGCAAACTTGCCTTGATAACGGAAAAACTACCTCTGTAGAGTTAATTTTTCGAATAAGGTAATAAGATTAATTCGTTACCACAGCCACTATCCCGAGTTCAGGTTAAATAATCTTTCTGATTTATTAAAAGATCAATTGAAAGATTTTTACCGTATTGCCTTTCTAATACTGCAATCAATGCTAAACATTATTTGACTCAACCCATTGAAAGGAATTGCAATGAACCCAATAAAACTCACTTTACTCGCTAAAGCATGCCTTATTACTGGCTTTGCACTAACTTCCCCTACATTAATTGCTGCCGAAAAAACGATTCCAGAATTGGTTGATGCCGTTAATGGCACGCCCGATGCGGCAAGTCGAGAAGCGGGTAAAAAAGTCAAACTGCGTAATCACACTAAAGGGTTTTGCACCTCTGGTAGCTTTAAGCCCAATCCAAAACTACAAGACACGCTAGCAATCCCATTTTTTAATCAAGATACGATTAAAGTAACGGCACGTTTCTCCCTCGGCGGCGCTAACCCAAAGATTTCAGACAAAACCCCGGGGCGTTTTATGTCGCTTAAGATTGATGGCGATAAAGAAAACCTGAATTTTGTGACAACCAATATTCCTGTATTCTTTGCCAGCAATCTTGACGAGTTTTTTACCTTTCAAACAAAAAGTAAACAAGGTGCAGAAGGTAAACAATGGCTTATTGATAATCAGCCACACGCCAAAGCCTTCTTCGATTTTGTTAAACAGTTGCCTCCTAGCCCAAGTTTTGCCAATAGCCCCTATTACGGTGTAAACAGTTTTCTATTTACGGCTAACAATGGCGAGATCCAACCGGGACGTTGGATTTTTGAACCTGTCGCAGGCACAGCTGCACTAAGCGCAGAAGAACTGGCCAATCTTAGCGATAATTTTTTACAAGCTGAATTACTCAAGCGTATTCAAACCCAGCCCGCACAATGGAATCTTTATATCCAGCTCGCCGAAAAGGGCGATATGATTGATGATCCAATGGCTATCTGGCCACAAACCCGTCAACGCTTACTCGTCGGTCAAGTGATTATTAACGGCGAACGAGACAGCGATCCTCAAGTTCAGCAATGCGATAAAGGTATATTTAACCCAGTGTTACTGCCAAAAGGTATTACACCTTCGGCCGATCCCATTCTCAATGCGCGCACACCCGCCTACGTAGAATCCCTTATTCGTCGTCTATAAGTGCGAATAAACCTAAATCCCCATATTGAAGATTGGCAAATAAAAATATTTGCCAATCTTCTTCAACAAAATAAAATCAATTCCCTCCCAAATCCCCGCTCATTTTTGTGCATAAGCACAAAAATAAGTGATAATACAGCCGCAATTCCGTGGTTTTAGCCAAAGCTATTCAACAATACCTGCACAATAATAGGATGACTTTAAAGCAGCCCTTATTGGACTCAAGCCCAAATAAAAGCTGCGCCCTACAATATCGGTCAAGAAACTCACTCAAGAACTTCAGCCCAGAACTGAACGGGACATAATATGAACTTAGTGCTTATTCTCATCGGCGTGATTGCATTTATTGTTATCGCGACCTCAAAATTTAAACTACATCCTTTTTTAACCTTAATTCTAGCGGCTTTTATCGCCGCCTTTGCCTATGGTCTACCGAGTGGAGAGATTGCTAAAACCATTACTACCGGTTTTGGCGGAATCTTAGGTTATATTGGCCTAGTGATCGTCTTAGGGACGATTATTGGTATCATTCTAGAAAAAAGCGGCGCCGCCATCACCATGGCAGATGTGGTGATAAAAATATTAGGTAAACGCTTCCCGACATTAACTATGTCGGTCATCGGCTACCTCGTCTCCATTCCAGTATTTTGTGACTCGGGTTTTGTTATTTTAAACTCACTGAAACAATCAATGGCGAACCGCATGAAGGTTTCTAGCGTCTCGATGAGCGTAGCCTTAGCCACAGGTCTGTACGCAACTCATACCTTTGTACCGCCAACGCCAGGCCCTATCGCAGCTGCAGGTAACTTAGGTCTAGAGTCTAATTTAGGCTTAGTGATTGGTGTCGGTCTATTTGTGGCCGCTGTAGCTACATTAGCAGGCATGTTATGGGCTAACCGGTTTGCTGGTGTTGAACCCGATGGTGAAGGGGCTGAGGAGCTAAAAGCGCAGGCAAGCGACTATGAAACCCTCAAAAAAAGCTACGGAACACTGCCAAGTCCAGTAAAAGCGTTTGCACCGATATTTATCCCTATTATATTGATTTGTTTAGGATCTATCGCTAACTTCCCCTCAGCACCGCTAGGTAAAGAAGGCTTGTTTGATGCGTTAGTGTTCCTTGGTCAGCCGGTTAACGCTTTGATGATAGGCCTATTTTTATCGCTGTCGTTATTAAAAGGCGATAATAAAATCAGTGAATTTAGCGAGCGTATTAGCCAAGGCCTAGTAACCGCTGCACCGATTATTTTAATCACAGGTGCGGGCGGTGCCTTTGGCGCGGTATTAAAAGCGACCCCTATTGGTGATTTTTTAGGTACATCACTGTCGGCACTGGGCGTTGGTATCTTTATGCCCTTTATCGTTGCCGCAGCACTTAAATCAGCCCAAGGTTCATCGACTGTAGCATTGGTTGCAACCTCAGCATTAGTCGCGCCTATGCTCGGCGATATTGGCCTTGGCAGCGAGATGGGCCGAGTTTTAACAGTAATGGCCATTGGTGCAGGCGCCATGACGGTATCCCACGCCAACGACAGCTTCTTTTGGGTTGTCGCCCAGTTTAGCCGCATGAGTGTAAAACAAGCTTATAAAGCGCAAACTATGGCAACGCTTATCCAGGGTGTGACCGCCATGGTGACAGTGTATCTGTTAAGCCTAGTGCTACTCTAATATGCTGTATTCTTTATTTAATACAATGTGATATTGATTTAATTGTATCCCTTGGGCGTAGACCGCGCCCAAGATATCTGTGTGTTATACGCCCTAATCATTGCAACACATTCATGCGCCACCGCTTTATATAAATCTATTTTATATAAACCTATGTTGGCACAGGGATATCGTTGCCCCAAAAGTAAGTGGTATTGGGTTAAATGTTCAACATTAAGCCCTGCTTTATCCCATTTAGCTGTAGGATTTTTAATGAAAATAGTTATCGCCCCCGACTCATTTAAAGAAAGCTTAAGCGCGCTCGACGTAGCCAATGCTATTGAACAAGGCTTAAGACAAGTAATCCCAAACTGCGATATCATCAAAATTCCCGTTGCCGATGGCGGCGAAGGCACGGTGCAGTCTATGGTTGATGCCACGGGTGGCAGCATTATTAGCCTAGAAGTCATGGGCCCACTTGGGCTAAAAGTACAGGCGCACTATGGCATTCTCGGTGATGCTTTAAATACCGGTTCAGCTTCTAGTACAAGCTCGACTAACAAGTCGCATCATCATGGCGCGATTGCCGTGATTGAAATGGCCTCAGCGTCTGGCTTACATCATGTGCCAAGAGATCAACGTAATCCGCTGCTCACCACCAGTTATGGGACGGGTGAGCTGATTTGTGATGCGCTTAATCGGGGGATAAAGCACATTATTTTAGGGCTTGGTGGCAGCGCCACCAACGATGGCGGCGCGGGAATGGCCCAAGCGCTGGATATTTTATTACTCGATAATCAAGGTAAAACCCTGCCTTCTGGCGGTGCAGCATTGGTAAATCTTGCAAAAATTGACGCTTCAAACGCACACCCACTACTACGTGAATGCAGCTTCGAAGTCGCTTGTGATGTTGATAATCCGCTGTGCGGCGAACGTGGTGCTTCGGCGATTTTTGGCCCGCAAAAAGGCGCAACCCCAGAAATGGTTAAGCAGCTAGATACCGCGCTCGCCCATTATGCCGATGTGATTGCCCGCAACGGCATGACAGATCACCGTGAACATGCCGGTGCTGGTGCTGCTGGCGGTATGGGCCTTGGCGTGATGGCTTTTTTACATGCCGAGCTTAAACCCGGCGTTGAAATTGTGATGCGAACCGTGGGGCTTGCCGATAAAATTCGCGGCGCCGATTTAGTCATCACAGGTGAAGGTCGCATTGATGGCCAAACTGTGTTTGGTAAAACGCCGATGGGCGTGTTAAAGCAAGCTAAACTTCAGGGCATTCCCACTATCGGCATTGCGGGTTGTCTAGGAGAAAATGCCAATGCTGTATTAGAACACGGTATGACGGCTATCTTCCCGATTATCCCGCACTTAAGCCCGCTTGATAATGTACTCGCCAATGCCAAACTAAACCTTTGTAATACTGCCCGCAATATTGGTGCGATACTGATGTTAGGACAGCGCTAATACTTGGGCTAATGCTTAAATTATTCCCTCATTTTGATGATTTAAATAATGGCGCCAATACGGCGCCTTTGCTTATGTTAAGCGGCAACTCTTTGGCTGCACAAAATTTTAGTACTTGATGCCTAAAAGGCCTTGCAGTAAAGTGAGCTCCCTTTTTAGTATTCCGCTAGATTAATATGTTGAGAGTCACTAATTCGTTATACTCTTCGAGCAAATTTACGGTTTCACTATAAAAATCAATAGACGACAAGCCCATGACCCAAAAACTCCCTCGCCAAGCCACCGCATCTGAAGCAAGTCTGCTACGCATTTTTACTGCGCCAGAAGATGCAGGATCAACGCTAAGTATTATCGAGCAGAAGCTTTCCGAGGACTTAGCCGGCTTTTTGGGTGACAGTATCGCCGCGCTCGAAAAACCCTTGTCGGAAATTGAGACCGATTTTCAAGCTTTTGAAATTCCGAGTCAGCCGCGTTTTGTGTCCGATTACACCGACGAAATCATGCAAAATTTAGTGGCGCATTCAGTGCATACAGCAGCGCCAAGCTTTATCGGCCACATGACTTCAGCACTGCCCTACTTTGTGTTACCACTGTCAAAAATGATGGTCGGACTCAATCAAAATCTGGTCAAAATCGAAACCTCTAAGGCATTTACGCCGCTTGAGCGCCAAGTGCTTGGCATGATGCACCATTTGATTTACGACCAAGATACGGATTTTTATCAAAGCTGGATGCACAGCGCCAATCATTCTCTCGGGGCATTTTGCTCCGGCGGCACAGTGGCCAACATCACTGCACTGTGGATTGCCCGCAATCAGTTACTGAAGGCCGATGGTGAGTTTAAAGGTGTCAGCCGCGAAGGTTTACTTAAAGCACTGCACCATTATGGCTACGATGATTTAGCGATTTTAGTCTCGGAGCGAGGTCACTATTCGCTGGGAAAAGCCGTCGATCTACTTGGCATCGGCCGCGACAACATCATCAGCATTCCCACGGGCAGCGATAACAAGGTCGATGTGGCAAAAATGCGCCAAGCAGCCCTTGAACTTGCCAATAAAAACATCAAAGTACTTGCCATTGTAGGTGTTGCTGGCACCACAGAAACCGGTAATGTTGACCCACTGACAGAGTTAGCAGAGCTAGCAAAAGAATTAAATTGCCATTTCCATGTAGATGCTGCTTGGGGCGGCGCAAGTTTATTGTCTAATAAATACCGCCACTTACTCGCAGGCATTGAACTAGCTGACTCAGTCACCATTGATGCCCACAAACAAATGTACGTGCCCATGGGCGCTGGTATGGTGTTATTTAAAGACCCCGAGTTTGCCCATGCCATTGCCCATCATGCCGAATACATTCTGCGCCGTGGTTCAAAGGATCTCGGCAGCCAAACGCTGGAAGGTTCACGCCCCGGCATGGCGATGTTAGTGCACGCTTGCTTGCAAATCATCGGTCGTGATGGTTATGAAATTTTAATCAACAACAGCCTCGAAAAGGCCCGCTATTTTGCAGAACAAATCAAAGCTCGTGAGGATTTTGAGCTCGTCACAGAGCCAGAACTGTGTCTGCTGACCTATCGTTATGTCCCCGCCAGCATCCAAGCCGCCATGCAACTAGCTTGCGAGCAAGCAGACACAACTAAACTCGCTCGCTTTAACGAGCTACTTGATGGCCTGACCCAGTTTATTCAAAAGCACCAACGCGAGCAGGGTAAGTCCTTCGTCTCCCGTACCCGCATTCAGCCAGCACGCTATTTTAGACAGGCGACCGTGGTGTTTCGCGTAGTACTCGCTAACCCCCTCACCAGCCATGACATACTCAATCAAGTGCTGGTTGAGCAAAGTGAAATCGCCACATTAGATAACGAGTTTCTACCCGCACTCTTGGCGATGGTTACCCAATAGCGAGTAGTGTAAAGTGAGTTTCAAATAGTAAAAATAACGGTTCATTACATAGCTGGGATGATTAACACTTGGCAATCGGTATACGATTAAACACTTAATCTGTAACTCGTTTATACGCTCGAATTCATCAACTTCAGTGTCACGCCGTGAAGCCATTCACGGCGGCTCTTCGATGACAGATATAAGCCCCGATTAATGGATACAATATGAAGAGTAAATCGATAAATATTGGAGGGATTACTGGCTTTAAAAAAGCTATCTATTTATTTTGATAACCATATGCACCTTATACCACTCGTATTAAAGATCTGTTCATTCAGCGGGTGTTCAATGCACTTTAGACAAGGCGAAAGCTGAAGGCATATAGTGGTGCTCGGTCAAAAGCCTTAAACGCAGTATAAAGCGTGTTGCCATGCCGTTAATATCAGCCGCCCTGTGGAGCCACACAAGCATCTGAACTGATTAGATAGTTAATGTGATTGGTGCTGCCTGTGGGCGAATGGCATCAGAAAGCGACTATCCTTGAGAGTATTACTCATCCATTTTTAGCTAACAGTACACATATTCTTAAACAGAGTGTTTAAGTCGGCAAAGAGCCTTTAAAGCAATAATCAAAGGCGATAATGAACAAATACAGTCGAGTGTCAAAATTGCAGTCTTTGATCCAGAAAAAATTTTAAGTATTAGAGGATTACATTAATATGCAGATAATTACCTTTATCATATTTAAGTGTTAATTAAGATAGCACTGGCATGATGTGCTGGCTCTACACCAATTGAGTGATTTTGCCATTTTTACAGCAACTTATTTCCGTAAGAGTAAACCGTATTGGTTTACTCTTTTTTTTGCCTATTATTAACGACTTTAAATAGTTAATTTTATGAGTTAATCGATAAACCCAAGCCATTTTTTATCTTACTATCAATGCAATACACTAATATTAACCGAATAAACTAGCCTACATTACCCATTAATTATCAGCCACTTACATGGATGGTTACTCTTGTATTATAACAAGTGACAATAATTAAGCTTATACGGCAAGCGGTTTGCGGGCACGGCTTTTAGTGCCTGAGTTTTTAGTCACTGAATTTTTAGCACCACTGGCTTTAGTTGCAGTTGTTTTTAACCCATTTGACGCTTTACGGTAAGTCGACTTGCGATAACCAGATTTACCACTCGTAGATTTACCATAACCTTGGCCCTTTAAGCCATTAAGCGCGGTAGGCAGCTGTGCCCCTGCATTTTGGATAAGGGTAAATAGTGTGTCGAGTAGTGGCTGCATAAAGGCTTGATAAGATGTTTCTTTACGGCAAATGCTGTTCAAACTCGCCTCCCATAGTGCTGTCATATCAGGTGACGTTGCGCTGACGGGCAAACTGTTTATCAACCCTTTACCCACTTCAGTTGATACGATAGATTTGCCCAAACGTTGTAAAAAGCTGCGTTTAAACAGTAATTCAATAATACCCGCACGGGTGGCCTCTGTGCCTAAGCCATCGGTTTCTTTGAGAATTTTACGAATATTAGCATCGGTCACATAACGATTAATCCCTGTCATAGCGCCAAGTAAAGTTGCATCGGTAAAGGCTTTAGGCGGCTGAGTATTTTTCTCCAGCAGTTCACCTTGAGTGCAATGCAACACTTGTCCTAATGTTAAGGGTGGCAACTGACTGCTAAACTCATCATTGTCAGCATCGTCTGTGCTAGTGCTTTCATCCGCTGGATTTTTTTCTATAGACTTATTGCCATGAGATTCTTGGCGGGCAAAGAGTTGCTTCCAACCTAACGATTTATCCTGCCGCGCTTTGGTATTAAATAATCCGCCCTCTATAGTGACTTGCACTGTGGTTTCACCGTAACAATAAGCGGGGTAAAACTGTGCTAGATATTGACGAGCAACGTGCAGATATAGCTGTTTTTCCCGCAGACTTAAACTCGATAAGTTAGCCGTTTTCTCTGTTGGCACTATCGCATGGTGAGCATCGACTTTTTTATCATCCCATGCTTTGGATTTAAGACGATGATCTGGCGCGTCAACCTGTTGTAATAATTCAGCAGCTCCGCCACTAATCGCTTTTAATACTAAGGGGGCAAGGCTGTGTTGCTCAACGGGCAAATAACGGCTGTCGGAGCGCGGATAAGTGATCAGTTTATGGCGTTCATACAGACTCTGGCAGGTATCAAGTACATCCTTAGCGCTCATACCAAAACGTTTTGCCGCATCAATTTGTAACGCCGACAAACTATAAGGTAATGGCGGATATTGTTTTTTATCCTTAGACACTAGTTGCGTAATGACAGCTGACTTATCGTTAATCCGACTCACCACATTTTGCGCTAACCCTCTGGCTAACACTCGGCCTTCTTCATCCATATAAGGCAAACAAGCTTCACTGGGCCGCCATTTTGCGCTAAAGGTTTCTTGTTTTTGTGTCGCCAAATGCGCCAATACTTCATAAAAAGGTTTAGATTGAAAATTGGCTATCTCTTCATCGCGGCGCACCACCAACCCAAGCAAAGGAGTTTGTACTCGGCCAACAGATAACACCCCCTGATAACCGACCTTTTTACCTTGAATAGTGTAGGCGCGCGTCATGTTCATCCCATAGAGCCAGTCGGCGCGGCTACGGGCAAGTGCTGAAGTCGATAACGGAATAAATTCACGGTTGCTGCGTAATTGTGTCAGTGCACGCTTTACCGCTTGTGGGTTTAAATCACTGATAAGTAGACGCTGGGTTTGATGCAACTTATCGCCCGTCACCCCAAGATAGGCAATTACTTCATCCACAAGTAACTGCCCTTCACGGTCAGGATCGCCAGCATTCACTAGCGTATTGGCTTGTTTAACTAATCGTTTAAGCACTGTGAGCTGGCTACGAGTTGTGGCCTTAGGTTTTAATTGCCATTTATCGGGCACTATTGGTAAATGTTCGAATTTCCAAGATTTAAATTCAGGATTGTAGGCATCGGGCTCGGCTTGTTCGAGCAAGTGCCCCACGCACCAAGACACACAATCGCCATTGGCAGCTTCGATAAATCCATCGCCTTTTTTATGGGGTTTAGGCAATACATCGGCAATGGCCCGCCCTAGGCTAGGTTTCTCTGCGATATAAAGGATCATACAAACACCAAGTACTGGATATAATTACAGTGTAATTTAGCCCAAACAGTCGCTAAGTGCAAATATCTATCCAACTCGCTCATTAAAAAGCCGGTTCAACTGTAAATTCAATTGCGAATAGTTCTCAATAACAGCTAAGGTACAATGAATAAAATGGGAGTGATTATGAGACAGTTTGCTATACACGCACGAGAAAAGATAACGTTTAGCCCTGCATTAACATTAAGATTCAACCAACTACTGTTATTTCACAGTTTAATGTTACTCGCGATTAGCCTATTTGCTAGTCGATGGTTTGGACAGGTTAGCATTATCGATTTACCACTAGCATGGGGATTAATGTTATTGCTACCGATTGTGCTGATTTTGTCGCTACTGCTAAGGCATCAAGTGACGCGTTATAGCTTGAACTACTTATTTGGTGTGTGGATGCTGCTATGGGTATTGGGATGAGAGTCATAAAAAAGCCAGTGAAATATCACTGGCTCCTGCTCTTTATACGCTAACGGCTCGCGTTCAAACGCTTATCTTTCTTTATGGATGACAGACGTTATGCAACTCTAAGTTAGTGCCCACATCCTTATTGCGATCCACTTTAGCATCATCATTACGCAGATGTGTTAAGTGATCTAAATACGCTTGATCAACATCATTAGTAATGTAATGGCCATCAAATACTGAGGTTTCAAAACGCTTAATCGCTGGATTTTCCATTCTTACTGCTTCAATTAAGTCAGGTAAATCCTGGAAAATAATGCCATCGGCACCGATTAATTTAGCAATTTCATCAACATCACGCCCATGGGCGATTAACTCATTTGATGTTGGCATGTCGATGCCGTAAACATTAGGGAAGCGAATTTCTGGAGCCGCAGAGGCGAAATACACTTTCTTAGCACCCGCTTCACGAGCCATTTCAATGATTTGCTCTGAGGTTGTACCGCGCACAATAGAGTCATCTACTAGCAGCACATTTTTACCGTAAAACTCGGTATTAATGGCATTGAGCTTACGGCGCACAGACTTCTTACGCTCCTGCTGACCCGGCATGATGAAAGTACGGCCAATATAACGGTTTTTTACAAATCCTTGGCGATACGGTAAACCCATGCAACGGGCAATTTCAAGGGCGGTATCACAAGAGGTTTCAGGAATAGGGATTACCACATCGATATCGTGATCGCACCATTCCTTCTTAATTTTCTCGCCAAGCTTGGCGCCCATATTAACGCGACTGGCATATACCGATACTTTGTCGATGGTCGAATCTGGACGGGCAAAATAAACAAACTCAAAGATGCAAGGCGCATAGCTCGGATTAGCCGCACATTGACGCGTATAAAGCTCGCCATCAATAGACACATAAATCGCTTCACCCGGCGCCACATCACGCATCACCTCAAAGCCAACAGCATCGAGAGCAACACTTTCAGAGGCGACCATGTATTCGGTACCTGTTGGCGTTTCGTGCTTGCCTAACACCAAAGGACGAATACCGAATGGGTCACGAAACGCGACAAGGCCTTGGCCAATGATCATCGCCACTACCGCATAGGCACCACGAGCTTGCTGGTGCACGTTAGCAACCGCATCAAATACTTCTTCTGAAGTCAGGGTTAAGCTAGTGGTTTTTTGTAATTCATCAGCCAACAGGTTTAATAACACTTCAGAGTCTGAGGTGGTATTCACATGGCGACGTTTTTTGATCAGCCCCTCGGCTAATTCAACCGTGTTAGTTAAGTTGCCGTTGTGGGCTAAAGAGATCCCAAATGGCGAGTTAACATAAAAAGGCTGCGCCTCTGACGCACTTGAACTGCCCGCCGTTGGATAGCGCACATGGCCAATACCTGCATTACCTTGTAGGCGTTGCATGTGTTTGACTTCAAAAACGTCTTTGACTAAACCATTGGCTTTACGCAGCCTGAAAGCACCACGATCAATGGTCACAATACCTGCCGCATCCTGACCTCTGTGCTGCAGCACTGTCAGTGCATCATAAATGGTTTGATTAACCGATGATTGGCCAACTATTCCGACGATACCACACATGGATAAGCTTCCTCATTGTAAGATGTTCTATGCCTTTTATGCTGAAATATAAGCAGGTTATAAGATCATACTTTTACCTTTCGGTTTAAATACGACGTTATTTATCACTCAGGTATTCGGTCACGTTTCTGCTTATTCAAATAACAACATCGAGGTCATTATCTAAATGGCGTGTGTATGTAATAGGCATCAGCCCTTAAACATGCGTAACATAAATTCCCAAGCGACAGCGTTTTTCAGCATTTAGGATTAATTAATTTTATTTCTTATAGTTTGGGTACAAAGCTGGAGGTGTTTTCCAAATAGTTAAAAAACCATTGAATAACCACGCCAAATTCGGGCACTAGCACAGAGTCCTTCCACCACTGAGTGTTGGGTGAGCCTGTAAAAGCATCCATAAAAAACAGTAAAGCACTGACAATCAAGGCGCCGCGAATGGCACCGAAACAAAGGCCTAAAAGCCTGTCAGTGCCAGATAATCCGGTTTTAACAACCAGTTGTCCAAGAATGTAGTTAACTAGAGCGCCGAGCACTAAGGTAGTAATAAACAGAATGGCAATGGAAACGCCATTGCGCAGCATCTCATCACTCATTTGCGTTAAATGAACGGCAAGATCGAGGTAAAATTGGCTGGCAATAAAGAAAGCTGCAAACCATACCACTAACGACATGGCTTCTTTGGCAAATCCTCGGATCAGACTGATGAGAGTCGATAATCCGATGACGAATATGATAGCGTAATCAATCCAAACCATTGAGATGGCTTTCCGACATGGGCTTTAAGACGGCGAGATTCTACCAGAGACTGAAACGATTCTCACCCCCTAGTGAGGTAAATAAATCATTTTCAGTCTCGGGCGTGGTATCGCCATTAAGACTCTAAGGGGTTAAAAGGTATTATCCAGCCCTTAAGCCGTGTGAGGGTTTCGACCTCAATTTGTATTTTTTTCAGTTTTGCTTCGGACACATCTGGCCCAACAAAAACTTTAGTCAATACGCCATCCTTAGGTGTTGCTGGAATGGTGTAAGCTTTAAAACCATTCTTACGCAGTTGTGCGACTAAGGTTTTAACGTTAGCGGCATTATTAAAACCACCTAACTGTAAGGTAAAACCGCTTTTTATATTGTCACGACTAACAGTTTTAACTTCAGCCTCTTTTGCCGTATTGACTTTAGGCGCTGTAACTTTTGGTTTTTCAACTTTAGCTTTTTCAACCTTTTCCACTGCGACCGGTTTGCTCTCAGACTTTTTAATCGCTTCAGCTTTAACGGTTGCCTTAGGCGGCTCTTTTTTGACGTCAGCCTTTTTTATCTCGGGCTGGATTTCAGCCTTAGCATCTGACTTAGAGGACTCTTTGACTGCAACCTCAAGCTGATTATCCGCATTAGCTTGAGCATCAGCCGCTAACGCAGGTTCATTTGAGCTAAGTTCACCATCAACCGATAAAACCTCAAACATATCGTCGGCTTTTTGCTGTTCAATTACAGTCGGACGTAAAGGGATCTCTGAAAATTGCTCTTCTTGATGATCTTTTTTACCATCTAAAATATCCGGCAAAAAAAGCACACCAAGCGCAACCAGCACCACAGTGCCAACTAAACGATTATGAAACTGGCTAGACAAAACGCACTTCCTGCTTAAATTGAGACTTAAAACCTGCCACAGTGTAAAAGGAGCCAAACACAATTACCACATCATCTGGGGTTATTTGCACTTTTAATGCAGACCAGGCAGCATCTATGTCTTCAAACTCAATCGCTTTGCTATCTGCTGCTAAGGTTTGACGCAACTGAGCCGCACTTGCACCGCGCTCACCTTTCAGACTCACTAAGCACCATGTGTCAACCAAAGGTTCAATCACCGACAGCACGCCAGCAATATCTTTATCTTTAAGCATGCCGCATAGCGCAAATACGCGCTTCCCTGCAACTATCGGCTGTAACTGTTGCACTAAAAATCGAGCCGCATGGGGATTATGGGCGACATCAAGCAGCACTAAAGGTTGTTCACTCACTCGCTCTAATCGACCGGTTAAACGAGCCGTACTAATACCTTTATCGATAATATCCGCCGTAATATAAGGCCAACCATGTTCAATCACCGCCAGTACCGTTGCCGCATTAGGCAAGGGTAAGGTCGGTAATGTTAGGTGATTAAGCTGCCTTATTTTCCCCGAAAACTCCCATGAGTCACCATGATTTTGATAACTAAATTCATGACCAACACGGTATAAATGTGCGCCGACTTCCTTAGCAACATCATTAACGCTGCATGGCAGGTTGGGTTCACCTACGATAGCGGGTTTACCAGCGCGGAAAATCCCCGCCTTTTCACGGCCCACAAGTTCACGGGTATTACCAAGATAACCTTCGTGATCTAAATCCACTGAAGTGACCACACTAATATCGGCATCAATAATGTTAGTGGCATCTAAACGTCCTCCTAAACCGACTTCTAGAATCACAACATCAAGCTTTGCGGCTTTAAAAAGGATTAATCCCGCCAGCGTAGCGTATTCAAAAAAGGTCAGAGAGATCTCGGCGCGCGCCGCTTCAATTTGCTCAAAGGCCGCAACAAAAGCACAGTCTTTCGCATCTTCGCCATTGATACGCACTCGCTCGTTATACTTGAGCATATGCGGTGAGCTGTACACTCCCACAGTCAAACCCGATAAGCGCAAAATTTGTTCTAACATAGCGCAAGTGGTGCCTTTACCATTTGTGCCAGCCACAGTAACCACTTTAGTTTGGCCAAGTGTCAGTAGATCTAAGCGGCGCGCCACTTGTGAAACACGGCTTAACCCCATGTCTATTTCAGTGGGATGAATGGATAACAAATAGTCAAGCCACTGATTAATCTCTGCATTTGACGCTGGTACTGTTAGCATATCGGTACATCCTCGTATTCGATGTCTTACAATCTATTGAAATAAAGCCTGAGTATTATAAACGGTAATTTTAGTCCAACATAAACAGCGGCCCAAGAGCCAATTTGGGTAACTGGTACTGCTCTGGATACGTCACATCAACTAAATAAAGCCCATTGGGTTTTGCCGTTGCTGCCGCTTGTTTTCTATCCTTTAGCGCTAACAGCTCTGTCATCCACGTTAAAGGCTGATTACCTAAACCAATTTCTAATAACGAACCCACAATATTACGCACCATGTGGTGCAAAAAGGCATTAGCAGCAATATCAACAATCACATACATACCTTGGCGAGTCACATTTACGCAATGCACATTGCGAAATGGCGTTTTAGATTGACACTGCATAGCACGGAAACTGGTAAAATCATGTTCACCGAGTAATAACTGCGCCGCTTGATGCATTTTGTTAGCATCGATATCACCGTGATAATGACTGACGCCGTGACGTAAAATTCCTGGGCGAAATTGATGATTATAAATCACATAACGGTAGCGACGAGCCGTGGCGGAAAAACGAGCATGGAAGCTATCATCCACCTCTTTCACCCAGCGCACAGCAATATCATCAGGCAGATTAGCATTCACCCCGAGGGTCCATGCGCTTTCGTTACGAATTGCATTTGTTTCAAAATGCACCACTTGGCCAGTGGCATGAACCCCCGCATCGGTACGACCAGCACAAAGTACGCCAATGGGTTCGTTGGCCACTATCGATAACGCACGTTCTAATTGCGTTTGTACTGAATCGACGTCTGTTTGGCGTTGCCAGCCAAAATAGCCCTTACCGTCATATTCAATACCTAATGCAATCCGCATTCACTTATCCTCACTTGTGACTATTATTTAGCGGCGCATTTTATCACAGCATTAACTAAAAAAAACGGCGCTGTTAGCGCCGTTTAATCAAAACTGAAAGGTGACCGCTTTAGCTGATATTCTTCAGTAAACGTTGCGCTTCTTCTTGCTGACGCGCATTACCATCAATATTGACTTCTTTTAGCAAGGCTTTGGCGCTATCACTATCGTCAATTTCAATATATGCACGGGCTAAATCAAGTTTGGCATTGACTGAATTTTCCTCGTCATCAACATCAATCATCGCCGCATCACCGATTAAAGCATTTACGTCACTCATTTCAACGTCAATTTCTGAATACTGATCGGTATCACCCTCTTCATTGGCATCATTTAACAACTTATCGATATCAATAAAACCATTTTCATTTTGGAAGTGAGTTAAATCGTGCTCAGGCACAAACCTCTGCTGTGCTTTACGCGACTCTTGGGCATCAAGCGCAGCCAAGGCTTCATCAACGGTGAGATTATGATCATCAATGAGAGAAAAGCTGTCTTCCGACGTCAATACGTCTTCATCTTCATCAAAATCTGCATTAGCAGTAAAGGCGGCGAGCACATTATCGTCACTTAAATCAAACCCTTGCTCAAAATCTAGTTCATCCACATCTTCTTGAGTATCGAGTTTAACATCTTCACTAAAATCAAGATCGTTCCGTGTCGCCTTGATGGGCTTATCTTGAGCTGCTTGAATGAAATCGGTGTTAGGCTCAACATTATTGCCATCAGTTGCGGTGCTAGTTTGAGGCGTGACAGGGTTTGCTTTAGGGGCAAAATCAAGCTCTGAATCCCAATCGAGTACATGGGGATCTGCACTTTTATTGGCTTTTAAATCATTAAAAAATGATGATTCTTTCTCTTTGGTGCTTAATACTGCGGCCGTTGCTGCTGCCACTCCAGCCGTTGTTAAACTGACTTGAGGTTCATCATCAAGCTCAAACGTATCGTCAGTACCATTTGGGTCGTGACCTGCACCAATACCTTTAAGTAAATCATTAGCATCATCGGTGTCAGTAGACTCTATTGCTGCGGTTTCGATATCAAAATTAATTTCGTCGGCATCGGCCTCTGATTGTTCAGGCAAATCAAACTGAGCTAAAAGCGCATCTAAATCTTCTTCATTGGTTAAGTCTTCTGGCAACGAAGCTTGCAACTCTGCAGTAATAGCTGCATTGATGTCGCTATCTGCACTATCTTGTAAATCATTTTGTGGTTCTGCAGTGGTATCAAGCTCAACCTCTGGTTTTGTCTCAAAACTGGCCAATAAGGAGTCAATGTCATCGGTATCGTCAACACCTAGCTCATCAATGTCTGCGTCTAACTCAGCGGCAATTTCAGCGCTAATATTGGGTTCTGCGACTTCGGGTTCAGATCCTGATACAGATGTTGGTTTGTCAAAATCTGCCAACAAAGCATCAATATCATCACTATTACCAACGTCTAAGTCATCAAGCTCTGCGTCTAACTCAGCGGCAATTTCGGCGCTAAGATCGGATTCTGCGACTGCGGCTGTAGATTCAGAAGCGGGCGCCGGTTTATCGAAACCTGCCAATAAGGCATCAATATCAGCGCTATTATCAACGTCTAAGTCATCAAGCTCAGCGTCTAACTCAGCGGCAATTTCAGCGCTATGATCTGCGACTGCGGCTGTAGATTCAGAAGCGGGCGCCGGTTTATCGAAACCTGCCAATAAGGCATCAATATCAGCGCTATTATCAACGTCTAAGTCATCAAGCTCAGCGTCTAACTCAGCGGCAATTTCAGCGCTAAGATCAGGTCTTGTAACTTCTGGTCCAGATTCTGGTGCAGGTGTCGGTTTATCAAAATCTGCCAATAAGGCATCGATATCATCATTATTATCAATGTCTAAGTTATCAAGCTCTGCGTCTAACTCGGCGGCAATTTCGGCGCTAAGATCAGGTTCTGCGACTTCAGCTGTAGATTCAGAAGCGGGTGTAGGTTTATCAAAACCTGCCAACAAGGCATCAATATCATCAACGTCTAAGCCATCAACGTCTAAGTCATCAAGCTTGGCGTCTAACTCATCGGCAATTTCGGCGCTAAGATCGGGCTCAGTAACTGCTGATTCAGATTCTGGTGCAGGTGTCGGTTTATCAAAACCTGCGAGTAGAGCAGCGATATCGTCATTAGAATCCGTAATCGCATCATCTAATTCAACCGATTCAACTGATGAATCAGATAATGCGTCGCTGAGATCATCAGCCGCCACAGATTCGGGAGTAGTTTTTGCTACTGGCGCACTAAACTCGGCAAGCAAAGCATCAAGATCGTCAGTATCTGCTGTCGACGCCTTGGCAGGTTCAGCCGCGTCAATCTCAACAGCGTTGTTTTTCTCAAAGCCAACGTCATTCGTTTGCGCCAAATCATTGCCAAAGTTGCGCTCTAACTCACTAAAATTGTCATTCTCATTTGAGGTTTCTTCAAAATCTAGACCGGCTAATAGCGCATCAAGATCAGCTTCCTCAATGATATTGTCAGATTTAGGTTTACTTTCTGGGATACCTTCTTCCTGATCCCCCATGGCTTCTGCCCATAGATCATCTAAAGATTGGCCTTCCTCCTCAACATCAGATCCAATAGCAACACTCTGATCAATAAACATCTCAGAGGCCATATCCATTTGGTCACTCGCATCAGAGAGATCGTGTTCTGGTTGTAAATCTACACTTCCCATATCGAGTAAACTGTCGATAGAATCAATAGGATCACGGTCTAAATGAACCGCCATATCACCTAAATCGTCATTATCCATACTCAGAGTCGTAGCCGTAGCACCAGCAGCCATAGCCGCTTGCTGCGCCTGCATCTCGCGACGTTCTTTATTCCGTTTGCGACGTAATAACCAAAACACTCCTAGCAATAAAAACAAAGCAGGTATAACCGCCGCCGCAACCATTAACATCGGGTTATTAAGGAAGTTACGCCACAGGTCGTCAGGCTCTGCCGCTGTATCTGTATCAGCTTCTGTGGTTATTGGCTCGGATATTTGAGTCGCTTCAATCTCTGTTTTTAACGCTTGGTTTTGTAATTTACTGGCTTGTAGCGTTTCTTCTAGTACGGCAATGCGTTGATTTAACTCTTCAACTTTAACTTTTAATGCTTCTACATCAGCAGTGCGTACAGAGAGTTGATCTTGCGTTCTGGCTAATTCATCGGTTAAGGACAGGTTTTTACTCTCAGCTGCCTCTAACCGTGTAGTGATATCGGAACTCACCATTTCAGGCGTAGATTGAGTCTGTGTATTAGTCACAGCTGCTGACGTAGTGGCTTTATCGGCTGCAGGTACTGATGCTACGGCAGTATCAATTGGTGCCACTGCTGGTGCTTCTACCGCAGGAGCTGGAGGTGTCGAAGCTTTTTCTGCGAGCACTGTGGATGCTACTGCCGGCGCGATTACAGGCACTTTAGTCGTCACCTTCGGTGTCGGTTTCGCAGTATTTTTTGCCGCGCTGCGGGAAGGTTTATCACTTTGTTCAGCTCTAGCTATCGCAATACGATTAGGAATAGATTGCATGACATCTTTAGACGGAACGAGCAAGATCATGCCACGTTCTAAACTGTTGTAACTAGCAGAATTAAAAGCATGGGGGTTGGCATCGTATAACGCGGCCATTACTTGGTAAATACTGACACTGGCATCAGGGCGGACTTTTTGCGCTATGCTCCAAAAAGTGTCTTTAGATGTCGTAGGGCCGTATTGATGATTAACCTGACGAATTTGTCCATCTGGACCCATGATTTTTAAAGGTTTTAATCTTGGTGTGTCTGCTGCAATGGCGGGATCAACAAAATAAGTAATGGAAGAAACGGCTAAAATAGTGGCAACTAGACCCACAAGATACGAAGTGCGAAATGTCATCAATCCTTCCCTTTGAAGCGCTATAAAGTTATCTCTCTGATAACAGGCTTTAGGCAATTGTATTTATTGAGATTACTATAAACCAGAAATCCCTGCCCTGCTACTGTTCACAATTGTAAAACAAAAAAAGCCTGCTGACTGCAGGCTTTTTCAATGGGCATCATTACTTTATAAAACTTAGTAGTAATCTCTCACTAAGATCTCGGCAATTTGCACACTATTTAAGGCTGCGCCCTTACGAATATTGTCTGACACCACCCACAAGTTAATACCGTGAGAATGGGAAATATCCTTACGAATACGGCCAACATAAACGGGATCAGTGCCAGCACCATCAGTCACGGCCGTAGGATAATCGTCATCAGACTCAAACAATACCACGCCATCGGCATTACGCAGTAACGCTTTAACGTCTTCTGCATCGACAGGTTGGCGTGTTTCGATGTTAATCGCTTCAGAGTGACCATAAAATACCGGAACACGTACAGCGGTCGCATTGACTAATATCTCATCGTCACCGAAAATCTTTTGGGTTTCCCAAACCATTTTCATTTCTTCTTTGGTATAGCCATTATCCATAAATTTATCGATTTGTGGCAATACGTTAAAAGCAATTTGCTTAGGATAAACTTCCGCTTCCGCTGGTAAGCCTTGCAATAGTTTAGTGCACTGATGTACTAGTTCTTCAATCGCTTTTTTGCCCGTACCAGATACCGACTGGTAAGTAGCTACGTTGATGCGCGTAATACCATAAGCATCATAAATCGGTTTAAGCGCCACCAGCATTTGGATGGTCGAACAATTGGGATTGGCGATAATATTGCGATTACGGAAATCGGCAATCGCGTGCGGGTTAACTTCGGGTATGACTAAAGGAACATCGATGTCGTATCTAAAGTGTGAAGTGTTATCAATCACAACACAGCCCGCTTCGGCAGCAATCGGTGCCCATTTGGCAGAAACATCACCGCCTGCTGAGAAAAAACCAATTTGGGCTTGGGTCCAATCGAAGGTTTCTACGTCGAGAATGGTAATTTGTTTGCCATGAAAACTGACCGTTTCACCAGCGCTGCGGCTACTAGCTAAAGGGTACAAATTAGCAATCGGGAAATTACGCTCTTCGAGGATCTCAATCATAGTTTGACCCACTGCGCCCGATGCACCTAAAACGACAACATTAAATTCCTGTGACATGGTTACTTACCGACTCCTGAAAAACCTAAATTGGACAACCAATCTACATCAGATAGGTTGTTATAAGCCAGTGCCAACGCACTAAATTCGCGTCTATGTAGGTGATTTTTTCTCATAGTGTCAAAGCCATTCTGATTTAAGAATGTATTTCTGAAGATTTGGTCGTCGTCGCGCAAATCATAAACAAAGCGCGCAAGTTGCAATAGCGCTTTTTCATTCGGCGCAGTCATAAACTCGACTTCTTTAATATTAAATGTCGGTAATAAATCTAAAAGGTTTTTATCAGCGGGAAGATTAAGTAACTGACACAGTTTTTGATAAAGCATAAAAGTACCGCGCGCCTTACCCTCTAAGCTATAGCCGGCAATATGCGGTGTGGCGAACTCTGCAAGCGCTACCAGCTCAGGCAAGGGTTTGGGTTCCCCTTCCCACACATCGAGTACTAACTTAAGGTCAGCACGTTTTTGCTTAACCTTAATCAGCGCTTGATTATCAATCACATCACCACGGCAGCAGTTAATTAGCCACGTATTTTGCTTAAGCGCGCTTAAACGTGCCTCGTCAAATAAATGCTTGGTCTTATGCTCACCCGTGCGCGTAATGGGCACATGTAAACTGATAATGTCAGCCTGCGCCATGATGGTATCTAAACTAACAAAACTGCGTGGGTCACCTTCAGCGGCTTTAATGGGGTCATTAAGTAACACTTTAATGCCATAGGCTTGCAAACATTTTGCCGTTGCAGTGCCGGTATTACCCGCACCGACGATACCGACCACTTTCCCTTTCAGTGGTGAGTTAACACGCTGCGCTAATTCCAACATAGCGATAAACGCAAACTCTCCAACCGCGGTGGCATTACAACCCGGCGCATTAGAAAAGGGAATATTGTGCTTTGCAAGGTAAGCTAAATCGACATGATCAGTGCCTATGGTGGCACTACCCACAAATTTAAGTCGATTATTACCCGCAAGTAACTCCGCATTAACGTTTGTTATCGAGCGCACTAGCAACACATCGGCATCGTGTACTTGCGCAGACGTTAAACTGCGACCATTGAACGGAATAACCTCACCCATATCGCTAAAGAGCGGTATAACATAGGGCATATTTTCATCGACTAAAATATTCATAGGCACCTGATTTTAAAAATGTGGAAAAGAAGGCATCAAGATGCTCGGCATTCTAACAAGACTTAAGCGATAAATCCTTGTCGGTGCAATAGGTTCGCGAAAAACACCAACAAAAAAGGAAGCCGAAGCTTCCTTTTTATACTGCTTGATAAACAAGCTTATTTAAATTTGCGCATCACTAACGTGGCGTTTGTACCGCCAAAACCAAAACTGTTGCTCATTACTGTGGTCAACTCAGCATCGCGATATTCTCTAACAATTGGCATACCTTTCGCCGCGTCGTCAAGATTATCGATATTGATACTTGGAGCAATAAAGCTGTTTTCCATCATCAGTAAACTATAGATAGCTTCATGTACACCAGCAGCACCTAATGCATGGCCTGTCATCGACTTAGTCGATGCGATAGGCGGGCACTGGTCTTTGAATACTTCACGTAATGCTTCTAGCTCACGCATATCACCGACAGGCGTTGAAGTGCCGTGAGTGTTGATGTAATCAATCGGGGTATCGACATCAGCCATGGCTAATCTCATGCAGCGAACCGCACCTTCGCCCGATGGAGCCACCATGTCATAACCGTCAGATGACGCGCCGTAACCAATCACTTCTGCGTAAATTTTTGCGCCGCGAGCCAGAGCATGCTCTAACTCCTCAACCACAACAATACCGCCGCCGCCTGAAATCACAAACCCATCGCGGTCTGCATCATAGGTGCGTGAGGCTTTTTCTGGCGTGGCATTGTATTTAGTAGACAGCGCGCCCATAGCATCAAAGCCCATGGTGAGTGTCCAATCTACTTCCTCAGCACCACCGGCAAATACCATATCTTGCTTACCCATTTGGATAAGTTCTACAGCATGACCAATACAATGCGCGCTGGTGGCACAAGCAGAACTGATTGAATAGTTCATGCCTTTAATTTTAAACGGCGTGGCTAAACAAGCGCTGGCGGTGCTCGACATAATACGTGGCACAATATACGGGCCAACACGTTTAACGCCTTTTTCACGCAGTGTGTCTGCAGATTGTACTTGGTTAGACGATGATGCACCGCCAGTACCAACAATCAAACCTACGCGCGGATCTGAATACTGCTCTTCCGTTAAATTGGCATCGCTAATCGCTTCTTGCATTGCAATATAAGCATAAGCAGCAGCATCGCCCATGAAGCGCAATGCTTTACGATCGATATGCTCAGCAGGGTTTAATTTGATATCTCCCCATACATGGCTACGTAATTGCATTTCTTCAAACTGAGCGGAATGCGTAATACCACTGCGGCCCGCTTTCAGTGACTCGGTTACTTCTTGCTTGTTATTACCGATGCTTGAAACAACACCCATTCCGGTGATCACGACTCTTTTCATTTTATTGCTACCCATTGTGTACATATCAGTACCTACTTTTTGCTGAGCCAATAATATCTGTTTTGACTCAATTAAGTGGTCAGCTTTCCATAAAGATGCGTAAAATAATGCCTATTATGAGACCGAGAGTAAATTTCTTTGATTGCAGAGCTCGATAAACCTTGCCAAATTAAGCGTGATTACCAGCAATTAATCAACCTTTATCCCGCAACAGCTCACACTGATGCACACTATGCCAGCAAACTGCGCGTTTATCAGCAGCAGATAGTTAAGGCTAATGCACAGCAAAAGTTACTCGTACTAGGACAAATAGGCCTAGGTGACGGGCTTGAAATGTTATCTTGGTGGCACGCACAAGCCAATCTTAACCAGCGTTTACTGCTTAAAGTATTCGAGCCCAACCCTATTAATAGGTACGAACTTACATTACTTTGGGATCAATCACGCACTTCAATGGCTGAACCCGCCAGTGAATTAAAGCTTGATTCAGCCTTCACATTCAAGTTTGGCACTAAGCTTAACCCATTAGCGCAAACCTTACTCTATGCTGCGCCTGCGGCTATTATAGGCTGTCAAAGATTTATTTTTGATGATGGTCGTATCACCATTGATTTGCACTTTGGTGATATTCACACTCAACTATCTTCATTCATCCATACGCCACAGCATCCCATTTGCCACTGGCTAGTGCTGCCCCATCTGCAAAAGCTGTTACATTCGCAAATCTATTGGCAGATGGCCAAACTCAGTGACGATAATACAACGATTGCCGGTGTGGAATTAACCGAAACGACACGTAATAGCATGAAAACCTGCGGTTTTGCAGTGAATGACATCAATGATTACAGTAGCAGTGATTACAGTAATCGTGATGATATAAGCTTCGCCGAAAAGTCGCTTAACCACCCGCGCGATGCAGTACTATTACACGAGCGCCATGTATTGCGTCAGCAAGACGCTCAAGCCTACGCCTTTAATCCTACACAGGGAGTTTTACCCTCAGATATCACCTCCCCGATTGCCATTATTGGCGGTGGATTAGCCTCGGCGCATTTAGCCTTGTCTTTAGCTGAGCGTGGCCAAGGCACGCAACTATTTTGTAAAGATATCCAGCTCGGCCAAGGCGCATCGGGTAACCGTCAGGGGGCGATTTATCCGTTACTCACGCCCGAAAATGATGAATTGAGCAGTTTTTTCCAGCAAGCATTTTTATTTAGCCGACGCCGAGTGCAATCTCTAACGGCTGCCAGCGCCGAAAATCAAACATCTATTTCCCATGATTTTTGCGGTGTATTGCAAACCGCCCACGATGAACGCAGCCAATTAAGACTGAATAAAATAATAAAAAGCCAAGATTGGCCACCGGAAATTGCCTATGCCGTCGATGCAAATAAAGCCAATGCCATTGCCAAGATTAATCTTGATAAACCCGGCTTTTTTTATCCTTTAGGTGGCTGGGTTTGTCCATTTGAATATGCCGAGGCCGCCATACAAAAAGCGATGCAACTTACCGAGGTCAAACTCAATCTCAATACTGACATCCTTAACATTGAGCGCCAAACCGATGGCTGGTATTTATTAACTGACAATCATCGTTTTGGCCCCTTTGCTCAGCTAGTGCTCGCTAATGGCGCAGAGCTCACGCAATTTGATGCCAGTAATCAATTACAAATCAGCCCTTTTCGCGGCCAAGTTAGCCATGTGCCGGCTCAATTTGAATTGAGTCAACTTGCGACAGTGCTGTGTGCTAATGGTTATTTAACACCGAGCCATGAAGGGCTCCATTGCCTTGGTGCCAGTTACGTTAAAGATCCCGCACATCTGGACTTTTGTCCGCAGGAACAGCAAGACAATCTTGCAAAAATGCATGAGAGTTATCCTAACCAGAGTTGGCTTGAAAATATTGATATGAGTGACAACAATGCCCGCATAGGGGTGAGAATGGTGACGCGGGATCATTTCCCTATGATGGGCTGCGCCCCAGATGTAGCAAAAATTTTTAACGATTATCAGCAACATCAACTCACTAAAGAGAGTCGACACTACTGGCAAATAACGCCAGCGCCGGTGCATCAAGGCCTGTATATTCTCGGTGGCTTAGGCTCAAGGGGATTAAGTTCAGGGCCACTAGCTGCCGAATGCCTTGCGGCGCAGCTTTGCGGCGAGCCAATACCGCTCGACAAAGAAACCTTATGTAAACTTAACCCTAATCGTATGTGGCTGCGTAAGTTACTCAAGGGCAAAGCCCTTTAGTTGGCAAGTGACTTTAAAAGGCACAAGTCACTTAAAAAAGAACGTTTTGTAACAAAAAAGGAATTAAGCCAAGGCTTAATTCCTTTTTTGTATATTATCTGTAAACCATTTAAGCAGCGGTAATTACGATAGATGTATCGATACTACTTGGTTCAATATGTCTAGGTTTTCGCGGTGCTCGAGGCACTTTTACCCGAGTACGATTATTGTTATCGCGGCTCTGACGAATGAGCGCATCACCAGCTAAATTCAATGACAGGTTTGCAGCCTCACGATGGGATTTAGCCAATCTGTCATATAGCAACACATTGACCGATGCCGCCAGATTCATACAACCAACCGTAGGCACATACACTACGGCATCGGCTTTATCGATAATGTCTTGGCCAATAGTGCCATCTTCAGGGCCAAACACATAAAAGGCTTTCGGTGGATGGACAAAATCGGGCAACGGCGTTGCGCCAACGACTAAATCTACACAAATCAGTTTAGTATCTGCCGGAATTGATTCTAATAATGAGTTAACCCCCATGAGCGGAATATGCTCGCCAGCGTCTTTAGTATCAACATGATATTGCGCCGCGCCTGAACGCGCTGCGAGCTCGTAACGTCTGCCGGTATAGAATACGCCGTTAACGCCATAACAACCCGATGCGCGCATAATGCCGCCAACATTAACTGGCGTTTTAGGGTTTACTAAACCGATAAATACCGAGCTAGCATCTTGTAAATCATCACTTATTGCCACTTGTAGCGGTTCTGAAATCAACATCGTATTTAGGCTACATCCAGCTCACTGATAATCTTGGCGTGTAACTGTGCCCATGCTTGCTCAACTAAGGCGTAGTCGGCATCGTTTAATTCTTGGCGCGCCAGAGCTAAACAATCGGTCATTTTCAACATAAGGGCATCGATATCGGTTTCACCCTGCGCTTCAAGTTGTGACAACACCACGGCCACATGGCCCTGTAAATAACCACAGGCAAACAAGGCATCGTCATCACCATGGCTGACTACGCTGGCGATCCACTGTTCTAATGCGTCTTCGTAATGCTCTAACATTGACTCTAATTCTCCATTGATACTGAATTTACGGGCGCATTGGCTGCGGCCAATAAATCTGGATTAGCCACCTGATACATCACGTAATCATGGTAACCGGTAATCACTTTGTAATAGCCGCCAAGCTCGCGATCTAATTTAGGGTCGCCACTATCCACAATTAGTGGTCGTCCTTCAAGTGCTTTTAACTTAGTTTTTGTAGCAAGGATAATAATATTGTCTTTTCCGATACGCCTAATAAGCGCAGGCGACAACTGTTGATTACCACGCCCGAAAATATGCCCCTGACCACCAATCAAAGTGATCACTAATTTAGTCGGCTTGTCTTGGGTAAGCTTAAGTAACTCATTGGCAGTTAAATCACTACCAATAAGTTTTTTATGCTGAATAAGATCAACACCTAACAAGGTATTATCGAGCTTTAATTCTTCCATCATAAAGGCAACGGTACTACCAGAACCTATAATGTAAAGCTCATCTTCCATTTGATTAATCACATCGGCGGCAATATCTGCCAATACAAGTTCATCGACTTCTTTACCGCCCATTTTAACCGCTTGCACATAACGCGGCTCGGCAGGCACTAAAAGTTCACCAAATCGTTTGGCGCGCACAGTGCCTTGACGAAAAGCCACTTCGTCGATATCCATTACATCTGCGGACATTAAGCTAACAAGCTCGCCATCGAGTAACATTTTCACCACCATACCTGACGCATGGGGCGTAATACCATAAACGCCAGAATGGATTTTAACGCCCGCAGGCACGCCCAGTACGGGTAATTTGTCATCAATATCGGCTTGTTCACACACAGAATAAACATCGCGAGCGGTACCATCACCACCGGCAAAAAGGAGTAAATCTAGCGGTTCATCCAGCAATACGCGCGCAACGGCTTGGGTATCTCGTGCTTGGGTTTTTTCAGGAGTGTGATACACCACTCGCGTGGTAAACCCCAGCGCTTTAGCGACATCTTCTCCCATACTACCTGAGGCAGTAATAACTTCGATTTCATCACGATAATCACGGATCACCTCAAGCGCTTGCATCATGCGCATCGCAGCTTTCGGCTCTGCCCCTAAAGCCAGAGCCTCTGCTGCCACACCATCACTACCTTTAAGACCAACACTGCCACCAAGGCCTGCTAATGGGTTGATAACTAAGCCTAAACGAAATCGAATCACTTCTTACCTCACTCAGCACAATCTTGTTATTGTTTTTAGTTTATTATTTTTAAATTCTGTTCAAAAAATGGCTTATTTTACACTGCAGCAGTAACACTAGGCTTATCTTTAGGGATAAATAATACTGCCAACATCGCAGCAAAAGCGCACACAGCGGCAAATACCCACGACCAGACAGCGCCGCTACCATCGCCCCAAATATAACCACAAATCCACGTTCCGAGCGCACCGCCAACCCCAAAACTTAAGCTGGCGTACAGCGCTTGGCCTTGGCTTCGATGACTAGCATCAAAGTGCCTGTGCACAAATTGAATCGATGCCGCGTGGGTTAATCCAAAGGTAAAGGCATGTAAGAGTTGACTAAAGCCTAGCCACAACACGCTGTCCACTCCAAAGGCGACCAACAACCAGCGCAGGCAAGTCATACCAATACTGACAATCAATAAGGTATTAACGCCATAGCGGCCAAGTAAACGCGGCGCAAACATAAACATGACGATTTCGGCCATCGCGCCAAGGGCGACAAACATGCCCGCAGAGGATTCAGAATAGCCTGCTTGCTTTAAATATAAGACGAAGAACCCGTAAAAAGGCCCCGCACTCATTTGCAACAACATCGCCGAGATCAAGAACCAAATAATCGCCTTATTCCATTGTAACGGTACTCGGCTTTGATGGGTGTCGCGCACTAAACGATTGGCAGGTAATGGCAGCGCACAAACTAACATGCCAATAAATAATGATAGGCCGATATAGGGCAGCACTTCTGTGCCCCACTGGCCAATCGCAAAGCCAGCACTCACCACCAAGCAAATATAACCGACACTGCCCCAACTGCGTATTTGGCCGTAACGGCTGGCATTCTCACCTAAAGTTTCTAAGGTAATCACTTCAAGCTGGGCGAGAATGGCATTCCAAAAGAATGTATATAAGGCCAAACTGAGCGCCATATACACAAATCCGCCGTGGTAGAAAAAGCTCAAATAGGCGAGTGCAGCGGCCCCTGCGCCCATTTTAATTAGCTCAGCGCGCATGCCTGTTCGGTCAGCTACTTTAGCCCACACATTGGGTGCAACAATGCGCGTCGCCATAAGAATGGCGAGTAAAAAACCAATTTCTTGAGGGTTAAATCCGCGGTTTTCAAAAAAGACCCCAAGATAAGGGATCATAGTACCGAGAATAGAAAAGAAGAAAAAATAACAGGCACAAAGCCAGCGTAATTGCTGGTTTGTGCTAGAAGATACTGACATTAATACATTCCGTTTATCTCATGCCATCCATAGCATTTGTTATCGCATAGCGTCTATTTAATACCGACTATCTCATGCCAAGAATGGGCGTTTGGCTACATACATCTTGGTTTTGCGCCCGGTGCCTTAGCAAGTGATCCATCAGCACTATAGCAAGCATGGCCTCGGCAATCGGTACAGCGCGGATACCCACACAAGGATCGTGACGACCTTTAGTGATAACTTCGGCCATTTCACCTTGCGCCGTCATACTTTGACCCGGTACGCTAATGCTTGACGTCGGTTTTAATGCAATATGGGCAATGATCGGCTGACCCGATGAAATTCCACCGAGCACGCCACCCGCATGGTTTGACTCAAAACCCAGTGGTGACATTAAGTCGCGGCCTTCGGAGCCTTTTTGCGTGATAACGCCAAAACCATCACCGATCTCAACGCCTTTCACCGCATTAATCCCCATCAAAGCGTGGGCGATATCGGCATCTAATCTGTCAAACACTGGCTCCCCTAAGCCCACAGGTACGCCTGTAGCAACAACGGAGATTTTTGCGCCAATTGAGTCACCGGACTTTTTAAGCTCGCGCATATAGTCATCAAGCGCTTCAAGTTTGCTGGCATCGGGAAAGAAAAAGGCATTTTGTTCAATCTGACTAAAATCAAGCGTCTCGGCAAAAATAGGCCCCAGTTGCGACATATAGCCGTGGATCTCAATACCATGAATTTGTTTTAAATATTTTTTCGCTACCGCACCTGCCGCCACCCGCATTGCGGTTTCGCGAGCTGACGAGCGGCCACCGCCACGGTAATCACGCATACCGTACTTTTGCTGATAGGTATAATCGGCGTGCCCTGGACGGAATAAATCTTTGATATTCGAGTAATCTTGACTGCGTTGATCGGTATTTTCAATCAAGAGTCCAATTGAGGTGCCCGTAGTTTTACCTTCAAAGATGCCTGATAAAATACGCACTTCGTCAGGCTCACGGCGAGCCGTGGTGTATCGTGATGTACCTGGGCGACGGCGGTCAAGATCGTGCTGCATATCGGCTTCGGTTAATTCAAGCCCGGGAGGGCAACCATCAATTATGCAACCGAGCGCTACACCGTGGCTCTCACCAAACGTCGTCACTACAAAGTTTTGACCAATACTGTTTCCAGACATCCGCGTTGTACACCTTAAATTATTTGTTTATCGCTCCGTGTCCAGCGACCACTGGACCATTTATTTTCCCACTGCAAGCCTAACTGGCAGCGGGAAAAGTCTCAACCTAATTTGCTATCTTAAGTTATTGCGCGTCGCGATAAATACCAAACACTGATTGATTCTCAACCAGTTGATCACGCGTTAATACAAATACACCGTCACCCCCATTTTCAAAGGTAATCCAAGTAAATGGCACTTCAGGAAATTGCTCAATCAAATGCACCATAGAATTACCCACTTCGACTACGAGTAGACCCGTTGGCGTCAGGTACTGTGCGGCGTTGGCCAGTATGCGTTTAGTTAAATCTAAGCCGTCACGACCCGATGCTAAACCAATGGCAGGCTCGTGATGATATTCATCAGGCATATCGCCAATATCTTCGGCGTCTACATAAGGCGGGTTTGAGACAATCAAATCATATTGCGGCCCTTCTGGAATGGCTGAGAATAAGTCCGACTGCATCGGGAACACTCTGTCCATGACCCCTAAGGTTTCAATATTAATTTGCGCCACATCTAACGCATCTTGACTGATATCCAGCGCATCAACCTCAGCGTCTTCAAATTCGTAGGCACAGGCAATCGCGATACAAGCGCTACCAGTGCATAAATCTAAAATACGCGTGACCGGTTTACCGTATAACCAAGGGCTAAAACGATTGGCGATCATTTCGGCAATCGGTGAGCGCGGCACTAACACGCGTTCATCGACGTAAAACTCAAGCCCTGCAAAACGCGCCTTATTGGTCAGATAAGGTACCGGTAAGCGCTCCCTTACACGGCGAATAATCAACTCGACAATTTTATGTTTTTCACTGCTGGTCAAGTTGCTTAAAATCACTTGCTGGCCGATTTCTTCGGGTAAGTGTAAAGCATGGAAAACTAAGGCAATGGCTTCATCCCATGCGTTATCAGTACCATGACCATAATACACATTGGCATCGTTAAAACGGCTTACAGCCCAACGCAACATATCGCCAATGGTGCGCAACTCTGTCACGGCTTCATCTACAAAGATCTTATCCAAAACGTGCTCCTGCTAATTTGTTCGCAAAACATTGTAACTGAACTCTATTCAGAAACCATAGGATTCAATAGAATACCCGCCATGAATAAAGACGATGACAATGAAGGTTTGGCGATGTTTTCAAAGCTTATTGATGGGATTAAGCCTATCAGCCAAAATAAGCGACACTTCGGCACGCCCTTAAAAACCAAACAAGAAATCGAACTGAAAGAGCAGCAACTGCATGCTAACAGTTATTTCTCAGATACTTATCAACCATTACTGCCAGTACATGGACCGATGCGTTGGCTAGAAGATGGTGTTGATAGCATAGAACTCAAACGCCTTAGACGTGGGGACTACCAACCAGATTTACTGCTGGACTTACATGGCTATCGCCAATCAGAAGCCAAACTTGAATTAGCGGCCCTGATCCAAGCCTGCGTAAAACAGCAAAGCTTGTGTTGCTGCATTATGCATGGTTACGGCAGCGGCATATTGAAACAGCAAGTCCCCATGTGGTTAGTACAGCATCCTATGGTAAAAGCTTTCCACCAAGCCCCTAAAGAATGGGGCGGCGACGCAGCGCTATTAGTGCTGATAGATATTGGGGAACTGCCGCATCGACGGTAACTTGCTATCGGCTTTAGATATCAACGTTGCAGGTTTAGGGGGTTAGCAAAAACAAACGGCCCCATTAAGTGGACCGTTTTTTTGTGATAGAGACATAAATCTAGACTAGCTAATACTGTGGGGCGCATGCTGCCAAACGATTGAAGCTTGCTCAGCATGTTTATCAATAAGCGTAATACCCGATGTCGCAAATAAAGGCGGTTCCACACCGGCGACTAACTCACTGACTAAGTAGCCCAATAACGGCATGTGAGCAATCACTAGCACCTTATCGGCCTTGTATAACTCAGCGTAGGCAACCACCAAAGCGGCCACATTCGCAGGATCGCCAGCGGGGACAAGGTCGTCAGCGACTAACCATTTACGCGGCTCAGGAAAATGCTGACTTAGCTCCTGCCAAGTTTGCTGTGCACGTAAGTAAGGACTCACTAAAACAAGATCGAAATCAGTCACACTGCGCGCTAACCAGTTACTCATCAAAACGGTGTGGTGCCTACCTACGTCGGTTAGCGTTCTGTCTCTATCAGACTGCGCATTAAATCCTGCGTCACCATGTCTCATCAAAAATAGCTGCATACTTATCTCGCGACTCACATGTGTTTTTGTTTTATCCCAATTGTAGCCCTAAAACTCATTTCAACAAACCATGTAAGACTTAATCTTTAGTCGATAAATACAAGAGATATTTGCTAAAAACCGTTAAGGCTATCAATATATATCAAGCTATCGTTATCGGAGTCTCTCTTTGCAAGCCTCTCAGTCCATTTATAAAAGTCCTAATGATCATCGTCAGTACCGTTATCTCGTGTTAGATAACGCGCTTAGGGTGCTATTAGTTGAAGATCAAGATGCTAGCCAAGCAGCGGCGTCCATGGCTGTAGGCGTAGGTCATTTCGATGATCCCGCAGATAGACCCGGCATGGCGCACTTTTTAGAGCATATGCTCTTTCTTGGCACAGAGAAGTTCCCTGACTCAGGCGAGTATCACGCTTTTATCAATCAGCATGGCGGCAGTAATAATGCTTGGACAGGCACTGAACACACTAACTTTTTTTTCACCATCAATGAAGATGTGTTTGCAGATTCTTTAGACAGATTTAGCCAGTTTTTTATCGCACCTAAATTTGATTTAGAATTAGTGGATAGAGAACGCCAAGCCATTGAATCTGAATTTAGTTTAAAGCTCAAAGATGATATCCGCCGAACCTATCAAGTGCTAAAAGAAACCGTTAACCCGCTCCACCCTTTTTCAAAATTCTCCGTAGGGAATTTAGTCACCTTAGGCGGTGAACAAGCGCAAGTCCGTAGCGAATTACTCAACTTTTACCAAAGCCATTACAGTGCCAACTTAATGACACTGTGCTTAGTCGCGCCACTTTCTCTTGATGAATTACAAGACTTAGCAAACCATTACTTTAGTGGCATACAGAACCTAGACTTAGTTAAAAACTATCCTCAAGTGCCTATTTTTTCTGAAAAAGAACTATTAACACAAATCAACATTGTGCCGCTTAAAGAACAAAAACGCTTAAGTATCAGTTTTAATTTCCCTGGGATTGACCACTACTACAAACGTAAACCTTTGACTTATATCAGCCATATTTTAGGTAATGAGAGCCAAGGTAGTCTGTTGTCCTATCTTAAAGAGCAAGGACTGGTGAATAACTTGTCTGCGGGTGGTGGCGTAAACGGGTATAACTTTAAAGATTACAGTATCGGCTTGCAGTTAACCGATAAGGGACTGGCGAATCTTGATGAGATTATCAGTTGTTGTTTTGAGTACATTGAACTCATCAAAACCCAAGGGTTAGATGAGTGGCGTTATTTAGAACGCGCAAATTTACTTAAAATGGCATTTCGTTATCAAGAACAAGTAAAATCACTCGATTTAGCCAGCCATCTCAGCATCAATATGCATCATTATGACGTTGAAGATTTAGTCTTTGGTGACTACCGCATGGATGGACTCGATATCCCCGAGACTATCGAGTTACTTGAGTTAATGACGCCATCGAACATGCGTCTACAGCTTATCGCGCAATCGGTTAAGACAGATCGTAAAGCGAACTGGTATCACACACCTTATAAAGTCAGCACAATTGCTGCACAATCTCTTGCTCGCTGGCAAGTTAAGCATATTCGTCATGAATTACAACTTCCTACGCCTAACCCTTTTATCGTAGCAGACTCGATTCCCAGGCCAGATAAGAGCGATGTAGATGTTCCTGTGATCGTCGCAGAATCGACTGGATACCGTATTTGGCATAAGAAAGATGATGAGTTTAATGTGCCGAAAGGTCACATGTATTTATCACTGGATTCAGAACAAGCGAGTAAAACACCAAAGCATGCCGCCCTCACCCGCTTATATGTTGAAATGCTGCTAGATTATTTGACCGAGCCAACCTATCAGGCTGAGGTAGCAGGCTTAAGTTACAATATTTATCCGCATCAAGGCGGGATCACACTGCATTTATCTGGTTTTACGGGCAATCAAGAAACTCTACTAACTTTGTTAATTGATAAAGCAAGGGAGCGTAATTTTACTGAAGATCGTTTTGCGCTGATTAAATCTCAATTACTGCGCAGCTGGCAGAATATGGCCCAAGCTAAACCCATTTCACAATTGTTTACGAGTCTCACTGTCACGCTACAAAAAAGCAGTTATGAGCCAGCTCGCATGGCACAAATGCTAGAAGACATTAGCCTTGAAGATTTACATGACCATGTACGTGCCTTTTACGAAAAAATTTACCTCGAAGGTTTAGTCTATGGAGATTGGTTAGTTTCTGAAGCTCAAGCACTCGGCAAACGTTTAGAGCACATTTTATCCTTAGTTTCGACGCCAAGCGCTGAGTCCACTAGAGAATTAGTAAATTTAACCGGCCAAGGCACATTGCTAAGGGAGCTCAGCATAGATCATCAAGATAGCGCAATCATAGTGTATTACCAATCGGCCGTGGCAACGCCAGATAAAATGGCGCTATTTAGCTTACTTAATCACACTATGTCATCCACTTTTTTTCATGAACTGCGTACTGAAAAGCAATTAGGTTATATGGTCGGGACAGGTTATCTGCCACTCAATCGTCATCCTGGACTCATTTTTTATATACAGTCACCCACAACAGGTCCATTGCATTTATTAGAAGCAATCGATGAGTTTATTGCCGACTTTAATTATGCGGTGATGCAAATCACCAACGAAGAATGGGAAAGCACTAAAGTAGGTTTAATTAGCCAGATAATGGAGCATGATGCGAATCTAAAAACGCGTAGTCAGCGTTATTGGGTCAGTGTCGGCAATAGAGATTATCAATTTAACCAAAGAGAAATTGTTGTCGATGAGATAGCTAAACTCACCCGTACCGATTTGCTGAAATTTATGATGCGTAGAATGCGCACTAAACACAGTGACCGCTTAGTCTTATTTAGCACTGGTGAAGAACATAAAACCCAGGCACCACTGCTATCAGAAAAAATGATTACCGATCTCAAGACTTTCAAGCAAATAGCGGAAAAGTTTAATTTTTAAACAAATTACTTTTACCCACATATTTGTTCACTATTTTAAATAAACAAACAAAACCGCTACTAATCAGCCCAACGATAGTCGTATCTATCACTGTTGGGCATAATACTGATGTAAAACGTGGTTAACCCATGTTTTATCACATATTAATTGAACAATTTTACCGCATCCACGTGCTATTAAAGAATTTTATGCAAACTGCACTTTGACAAAACCCTCACTTTCTGGAAAAGTGATGTAACACAATTGTTTCATGGCATCATCGGATAATAAGAACAAATACTATGCCTAAAGCACTCTTTAAAATCGTCTTGCTCGCTTTCTTTGGCTTGCAAGCATTCGAAGACGTAAACGCATCTCCCTTTTCTGACAAATCCCCAATTATTCTCCAATCACAATCTTTTGGTGTCCCGCAAGGGCTTTCCCAAAGCACTGTTACGTCTATCGTTACGGATAATGATGGCTACATTTGGATTGGCACACTTAACGGACTAAATCGGTTCGACGGAAAAGAGTTTAAACACTTTTATGCTGATAATAGCGCTTCTGGTTTACCCAGCTCTTTTATTCGAAGCCTGCTAATCACTGAAGAAGGTGATCTACTTGTTGGTACTGACAAAGGACTTGCTATATATGATAGAAATGATGAATCACTTAAATTTATCGATGTGGAAAATGAATATTTAAATGGTGAAATATGGAGTTTATCCAACAATGACTTTACTAAAGAGATTTTAGTTGGAACCAATAAGGGCATACTTAGCCTCAACTTAAAAAATAAATCTCTAAGCTTAGAGCACATTGAAAAAGAATATTTCGAAGTAAAGAAAAGTGTAAACATTGGTGATGAAATATTTATAAAAAGTTATGATGGTAAGCTTTACAGGATAAATAGTAGTAATAATAAGGTGCAAATTATTGATAACGTACTTGATATAGAAAAGGAAAATAAAATCCTATATATATCAACAGAAAATGGACTTTACACCTATAGTGATAAAAGGATATTAAAATTATCAAACAGCAAATATACTTTATTAAGTCGATCCAATAGTGATATTTATGGAATAGATAAAAACAAAATATACTCGGTAAATAACGAACCCTATCTGATTGGGAAAACGGTAGATGAGAAAGAAAAAAGTAAGGAAACATATCTATTTTCAACGGCTGACTACCTCATTATCGGAATGAACAATCAAGGGTTTGAAATAATAAGAAAGTCAAACAACCTTGTTTTAAGCACAGACCTAATAAAGGATAATGTTTGGCACATTAGTAAAACATTTGATAGCAAAATATTAATATCATCTGATGATAGTATTCTTCGATGTTACGACACAAATTTGAATTTAATAAAAACTTATCAAACAGGCATTGCCGGCTATAAAAACTCTGTAATGACAAAATACGGAATTTACATTGGAAATGAGAAAGGTGTAATTTTCTTACATAACAATGGTAATATAAGTAGCATAATAGAAGGTGAACAGATAACAACTATTGACTTAATAAATAACAATGAAAACATTATAGTTGGAACCGCTTCAGGGAAAGCTTTAATCATAAAAGATAATCTAATTTCAAAAAAAATTACAACTAATAAAAAAGATCCAGTTTTTGAAATCCTTTACATTTCAGATGCCAATATTTATTTAGCAAGCCAAAATGGTCTATATCATTACACTGATAATGAAACCAATAAAATAGCAGATGAACTAACCTATAGCATTACAAAGTTTAGAAATGAAATTATATTTGGCACTTCAACCGCAATTAAGAAGTACAACCCTATTAGTAAAAAAACAAATAAATTATTCTCCGACAACAAAGAAGTTTACTCCATATTAACTTTGGACAACTACATTTTCGCATCATCTCTGGGGCAAATTGTTTTAATTGATGGTGATAGTAATTATATTTTTTCAACAAATAATGGAAGTCAATACGAGTATAATACTAGAAGTAGCGTAGTCATTGATAATGAAAATATTTTTTTTGGGGGCATTGATGGTTTAAGCTTGATATCTAAAGATATAATTTTAGACCATATTAAAAACGCACAGCCACCAGAGACCTTCATCTCTGGATTACGTATTTTCAACTCCGTAATAGCTGGGGATGGTGAGTATTTCAAAGGTTCAATAAGTAAATCAAAGAGTATACAACTAAAATACTCTGATTATCCATTCACCATAACATTTAACTCACCAACATCAGAACCCTCTACTACATCTTATTACTATAAAATGGATGGTCTATCAGATGAATGGATAGCATCAAATAAAATAAACTCAGCAACCTATACAAATTTATCACCTGATGAGTATATTTTCAAAGTTTATGCAGTTGATTCATTAACGCAGATAAATGGTCCAGTAAAAGAATTAAAAGTTATAATTACACCACCTTGGTGGCTATCAAAATTAGCAAAGTCAATTTACTTCATTATTATAGTAATAATATTTTTAGGGGTTACAAAATCAATTTTAAGAAAACGAGAGGTTCAACGCCAAATAGCGCTCAGCGAAGAAAGATTAAAGCTTTCCCTATGGGGAAGTGGTGATGAAATGTGGGACTGGGATATAGAAACTGGCAACATTTTCCGCTCAAATATCTGGGGAGCACTTGAATTTCCGCGTGATGGACATCGCTCGGGTAAATCGGATGAAGAGAGTAATATACATCCAATGGATCAAGAACGTGTTCGAGAAGCGCTCAATAAGCATTTTTATGGTGAAACAGATCATTTCGAAGCCGCATACCGAGTAAAAGGTAAAGACGACAATTGGGTATGGATCTTAGACCGCGCCAAAATTGTAGAACGTGATGACAAAGATAATGCCCTGCGAATGACCGGAACGATTAAGAATATTAGTCAATTTAAACAAAAAGAAGAGCAACTAAAACTCTTTGAAAAGGCAATTGAAAATATTTCGGAAGGCATGTTTATACTCGATAGCGAATACCACTTTGTTGAAGTTAATGAAGCTTGCTGTAAGATTTCATTACGTAACAGAACTGATTTTATTGGCAACGTACTCACATTTGATTTATATCCTGAAACCTTCTCCACCCAAATCAGAACCATGTTGAAGCAACAAGGTCGCTGGGCAAATGAAGTCGAAGCAATAAGAGGAGACAAAAGTCGCTTTAATATGGAACTCACTATCGACGCCATCTATGATGAACAAGGTGAATTATCACACTATGTTGGCATTTTTTCCGATATATCGAGACGAAAACAACAAGAAGAAGAACTTAGAAAACTAACAAACAATGATGTATTGACAGGACTCCCAAATCGTTCAAATTTACAAGTCACCTTAAGTAACTTAGTCAATAAAGAAATAGCCCATGCTCTAATGGTACTCGACCTTGATAATTTCAAACGTATTAATGACTCCTTAGGTCATCAGGTTGGAGATACATTACTACAACAGGTTTCAGTGCGTATAAAATCATTACTGCCTAAAAATACTAACATTTACCGATTAGGTGGAGATGAGTTTGCAATTGTACTCGATAAAATTTCAGATATAAATGCCAGTGCAGCAATCGCAAGTCGTATTATAGAAGGACTAAAACCAGCCTTTGAAATTAATCATGAACTGTTAGTCTTAGGATTGAGTATTGGTATTGTATTATTTCCGGAGGATGAGCAAAACGAGCAAGCATTATTGAGAAAAGCTGATATCGCGATGTACCATGCTAAATCAGCAGGAGGTAATTGTTATCAGTTTTATTCAGAGCCATTAAACCAACATGCTATTCGTCAATTAGAGGTGGAAACCTTAATTCGTGAAGGTTTAAAGGAAGATTTATTCGAAGTTTATTATCAACCTAAAATTGATCTTAAACGCGGTAAAATTACTGGCATGGAGGCTTTGGTTAGATTAAATCATCCAATACATGGTTTAATTCCACCGAATGATTTTATTCCTCTAGCCGAAGAAAATGGTTTAATTGTTGAAATTGGTGAAATTGTATTACGTAAAGCCTGTTTCGCCGCACAGAATTGGCGGGAACAAGGAATATTTAGCGGCAGGGTTGCTGTCAATTTATCGTCACGTCAATTTGCCCTCCCCGATCTTCAACAACGAATTGAGTCAATTTTAAGACTTACTAAACTGCCAGCTTGTCATCTAGAATTAGAAATTACTGAAGGTACCGTCATTAAACAGCCGGAAACAGCAATTATTGTCATGCAACAACTGGCTAAAATGGGCGTGAGTCTAGCACTCGATGATTTTGGTACTGGGTACTCGTCACTCTCATACTTAAAACGCTTCCCAATCCATACGTTAAAGATTGATAAAGCATTTGTTGACGATATTGATAAGTCTGATCGCGATCTAAAAATGGTCGATTCTATTATCACTATCGCCCATAACATGGGGCTATCAGTGGTAGGTGAAGGCGTAGAGCAGACTGCACAATTAAATATTTTACGGGCGCTCAACTGCGAAGAAATTCAAGGCTATATTTTTAGTAAGGCCATAAAAGAGACCGAATTTACCCTGTTACTCCAAGAAGACATGATAAAGCCAAACACAAAAAGCAACATCAACTAATCATTTAACTCTCAATTTGATTGCGATTTACAACATTGGCACAACAAGTGCAGTAGTACTATCAGTGTCAATAATAAATCAATATCAACTACCCTGAGAGAGAATTAGAATGATTAAAGGAATCCTAGTAGCCGTTACTTTATTATCTTCAATTGGTTTTGTAGCAAATAGTGTTGCTCTTCAAGGTTCTCCATATGTGAAGTTCAAACCCCTTGAAGTTGCTTGTTCCCCATATGTGAAATTCAAACCCCTTGAAGTTGCTGGTTCTCCATATGTGAAATTCAAACCCCTTGAAGTTGC
>NZ_FTNN01000005.1:0-44774 GCF_900156405.1 Shewanella morhuae | reverse complement strand
GGTTCTCCATATGTGAAATTCAAACCCCTTGAAGTTGCGGGCTCTCCATATGTGAAATTCAAACCACTAGAACAAGTTGCATAACATTAATCAGGTTAGGGAGAGTGACTATGCTAAATTCAATCAAAAAAGCACTCGGTTTATCTAAGCCAGCACGTAAAAAGGTTAAGTTACCTGATGGTTTAAACCAACTTGAAGTGATTTCAGCAAAGGGTTGGTGGAACTAGATTTAAGCCTTAAGTAATGAGTCTAATGAAGAAATAGCAATAAGAAATTAGATGACATTAGGCACAGTTTAAAAACTAAAGGGAGCATAGCTCCCTTTAGTTTTTAATATTTATTAAAAGCCACATCTTTAAAAATAACTAAAAATCATCACGCTCGGAATTTTACTCCTCATCAAAATACAATCGCTTGTGAGCCATTCAAATTAATACCCATGTTGATCTTCGTTCAAATATTAGACTAAGCGTTCTATGCGTACCCGCTATCAACATCTTTCACTAAACACTGAACTAACGCATCTAACTCAAGGGGATAAAATTAAAGTCAACTTCAACCATTTAAGGGCGCTGCTCATACAAGAATTACATCAGCATTGTGAGTGTTTTTTAGGCAAAACAATGCCTTGTGGCAATAAAAAAGCGGCAATATTATGCCGCTTTTTTGTTCAATATAGAATGGTGAAGACTTAGAAGAAGCGCGAGTTTTCTTGAGCCATCGTTTTTAAGCGTGCGCAAGGTTCGAATCTGCTACCTAATTGACTTTGATAGCCCTCAAGAATTCGCACTAAGTTAGCTGCACCTAAAGTATCAATATAATGGAATGGACCACCGAGGAATGGCGGGAAACCAATGCCGAAAATAGCACCAATATCCCCATCTCTTGGCGATGCGATAATACCATCATCTAAACAACGTACGGCTTCGTTAAGCATTTGCACGACGCAGCGCTCAGCAACCGCTTTGGCGTCTTTATTAGTGCCTGGCTTAATGCCTAACACGCCATAAACACTCTCATCGACAGCTTTGGCTTTCTTGCTCGATGCGCCATATTGGTAGAAACCTTTGCCATTTTTACGACCTTTTCGATCGTCAGCCAAAAGCCTTTCAAATGCCGCAGGTGCTCTAAAGCGCTCGCCCAATTCTTTCTCAAGAATTGGTGAAATCTTAGCGCCCACATCGATACCCACTTCGTCGAGTAAAGTAATAGGTCCAACAGGGAAACCAAATTTCACTAAGGCTTTATCTAAATGTTCAACACTTTGGCCTTCAAGTAATAATTGCGCGGCCTCGTTCATGTAGAGCGCTAGAATTCGGTTCACATAAAAACCTGCGCCATCCTGCACCACTATCGGCGTTTTACCTTGCTTACGAGCAAATGCGACCGTGGTTGCAATAGTTTCTGCCGATGTTTTAGCGTGGGCAATGACTTCCACCAGCGGCATTTTCTCTACTGGCGAGAAATAATGTAGACCAATAACGTTCTCAGGACGCGTCGCCGCCTCGGCGATTTGACTAATCGGTAATGATGAAGTGTTTGAGGCAAAAATAGTATGCTCGCCGCATTCACGCTCAATGTCTTTTACCATTTGGTGCTTAAGCGCTAAGTCTTCAAATACTGCTTCCACGACGATATCGGCATCTTTTACGCCTTTATACTCTGTGGTTGTAGTCATCAGTGCCATTAAATTGTCACGGGCAGCAGGCGTCATGTGGCGACGTTTTACGCCTTTATCCAATAACTTATAAGCGTAGGCTAGCGCATTGCTTAAACCTTTTTCACTGATATCTTTGACGCGAACGGGGATCTTAGCCTTGGTCGTTGTCACCGATGCAATACCGCCGCCCATTAAACCGCCACCTAAGATCACGGCTTTTTTCACTTTGCGGGGAATCGCACCCACGGCGCCGGTTTCTTTCTTCATTTCTGTAGTCGCGAAGAAAATACTGCGCAGCGCAGCAGATTCTTTTGAAACCACTAATTCAGCAAAATGGCTGGCTTCGACGTCTAATCCCTTTTGCATGCCCTTAGCAATCCCTTGGCGCACGCAGTCAATTATTTTGGCGGGTGCGGGATAATTGCCTTGGGTTTTCTTTTCGACTTGTTTAGTCGCTTGGCTAAAAATAATGTTACGGCCAAAGCTTGTGCCTTCAAGGACTTGATTAACAAGTGATTTTTTAACCGATTTCGGCGAACGCTTGCCCGCAAGCGCCATATCGACGGCGGTTTGTAACAAAATCGTCTGCGGCACAACATCATTTACTAAGCCCATTTTCAAGGCTTGTTTAGGTCGAATTTGTTTACCTGTCAACATCATGTCTAAAGCAGTCGTAATACCAACTAAACGTGGCAAACGTTGAGTACCGCCACCACCAGGCAATAAACCCAGTTGCACTTCAGGTACACCGAGCATAGTCTTGCCATCGTCACTGCATACCCTTTGATGACAAGCTAATGCTAACTCTAAACCGCCACCTAAACAGGCGCCATGGATAGCCGCAACCACCGGAATTTTTAACGCTTCTAACTCATTAAAAACCACATGACCTTGCTGAGATAAGGCTTTGGCGTCGCCCGCAGTTTTACAGGCATCGAGCATGGAAATATCAGCGCCTGCAACAAAAGAATCTTTTTTACCCGAAATAAGCACTAAACCACGAATATTCGGATCACTCTTGATCTCTGCCAGAATTTCACTGATTTCAGGGCCAAATTGTGTTTTTAAGGTGTTCATGGTTTCGCCAGGAACATCCATTGTCAAAATGGCAATACCGTCGTCGCGGCGGGTTAAATTAAAGGTCTTTTCCATGCCGATTACTCCACTTCAACTATCATAGCCACACCTAAACCACCGGCTGCACAAGCCGTAGTTAGGCCAGTTCCACCACCGCGGCGTTTCAGTTCACGACACACTTGCGTGATCAAACGAGTTCCCGTTGCAGCAAAAGGATGACCATAGGCCAGCGAGCCGCCGAGCACGTTAAACTTACTCATGTCGATTTCACCAATGGCGCGGTTACGGCCAAGTTTTTCTTCGGCAAATTTTTTCGAAGCAAACATCTGCATATTGGCTAATGTCTGCGCTGCAAAAGCCTCGTGCATTTCAATTAGCGTGAGGTCTTCTAACTCCATTCCAGCCCGTTTCAGTGCCAGTGGCGTTGCGTAAGACGGCCCCATCAACATGTCTTGCCACACATCAATGGCGCTAAAGGCGTAACTCTTAATGTAACCAATAGGCTGATAACCTAAAGCTTTGGCTCGGCCTTCACTCATCAAAATAATGGCCGATGCACCGTCCGTCAGTGGCGTACTATTGGCCGCCGTCACAGTGCCATGCTGCCGATCAAAAGCCGGACGCAACTTAGCGTATGACTCAAGTACCGAGTTGTCGCGGATATTGTTATCACGATCGATAAACTGCTTATATGGTGGCACATGGGCAACCATCACTTCATCGCGAAGTTTGCCAGCGGCCCAAGTTTCACTCGCTAACGTGTGTGAGCGGTGTGCTAACGCATCTTGGTCGGCGCGGCTAATATTGTAGGTTTTTGCCATTTGCTCAGCGGTTTGCCCCATAGACAAGCCCGTTGAATACTCAGCTACCGCAGGCGGCACTGGAAATAAATCTTTAATGCCTAAACGGCGGAATATTTGTAATTTTTGCCCAAAGCTACGGGCTTTATTCAAATCGACTAACGCATGGGCTAACTTTTTTGACACACCGATAGGCAATACAGAGGATGAATCAGCGCCGCCGGCAATACCGATTTCGATATTACCCGTCATGATAGATTCAGCTACGTTTACGGCAGATTGAAAGCTCGTCGCACAAGCGCGAGTGACACTATAGGCATCGGTCGATACATTCATGCCAGTACCAAGTACGATTTCACGAGCAATGTTAGGTGCAGCAGGCATTTGCACGACTTGTCCATAGACCAGCTGTTCAATCAGCTTAGGGTCAAGTTCAGAGCGCGCCAATAATTCATTGACCACCATTTTGCCCATATCGAGCGCCGACACACCGTGAAATGCGGTGGCTTGCTTTGCGAATGGCGTTCTTAAACCCGCTACAATGGCGATACGTTCGCCCTTGGCGTTCGTAACCTGTTGTCTATCACTCATTTGTCACCCTCTTTATGTGCGCAATCGCTGAGAGATTTCAGGCGGCGCTATCGATTTCCGTGTTTGACCCATTGATTTGCGGCGAAAATCGCCCAATAACAGGTCTGACCATTAAAGTGTGATCTGATTCTAACTTCTTGTCAGCAAGTTTTAAACACCTGTTTGTTTTTTTAACACTAGCCAAACCCTAAGGGAATTCTTTACCATAGCTGTTGTCTATAGCCCACATACGTATTTTCAACATAATAAAACGAGTAGCATCATGCCTTTGAGTCGCTTCCATGCATTACGCACTTACCTCAATAAGGTTGTTTTAGGGCAACCAGTATTGACCGAAAATCTGCTCATTGCCTTAATTGCCAATGGCCACTTATTAGTTGAAGGGCCGCCAGGACTTGCTAAGACCCGAGCGGTGAAAGCCTTATGTGACGGGGTTGAGGGCGATTTTCACCGCATTCAATTCACCCCTGATTTGTTACCTGCTGACTTAACTGGTACCGATATTTATCGCTCGCAAACTGGTACTTTCGAATTTGAAGCCGGACCGATTTTTCACAATTTAATCTTAGCCGACGAAATTAACCGCGCTCCAGCCAAAGTACAATCGGCCTTATTAGAAGCCATGGCCGAAGGTCAAGTTACCGTCGGTAAGCACAGTTATAAGCTTCCACCGCTGTTTTTAGTAATGGCAACCCAGAATCCGTTAGAAAACGAAGGCACTTATCCTCTGCCCGAAGCACAGCTTGACCGTTTTTTAATGCATTTAAATCTTGATTACCCAAGCGGCGAAACTGAAATCGAAATTCTGCGCCAATCGCGTAAAGAAGCATTAACCCACGAGTTGCCAACAATGGAGCCAATTGCGCAGGCGGATGTGTTTGCCGCCCGTGATGAAGCCATGGAAATCTATCTTGCCGAACCGCTCGAAAAGTACATAGTCGAAATCGTGATGGCGACCCGCGAGCCTTCACGTTACAGCGAAGACTTAGCGAAATGGCTAGAGTATGGTGTCAGCCCGCGCGCAACGATTTCGTTAGAACGCTGCGCCCGCGCCCGCGCTTGGCTGCACGAACGAGACTTTGTTTCACCAGAAGACATTCAAGCCGTAGCGCCCAATGTATTAAGACACAGATTATTACTGAGCTACCAAGCGCAGGCTGAAGGCGTGAGCCGCGATCACGTGATCAACCACATCTTGAGTCAAGTTGCAGTACCTTAACGGTGAAGATAAGGGTGAAATAAGATGAGTGACACTGCGCAACTTTCAGCCGCGGCCGATGGCTTGCCGCTTTTTGCCGATGGTTTGCACTTAACGGAGCAAGAACTGCTGGCGTGCCAAAATATTGCCCGCGCTATGCCCGAGCGTTACAGTCGTGCCCGCGCCAATTTAGCCGGCCATCGCAGCAGCTTAATCAAAGGCCGCGGCATGGAGTTTGCTGAAGTGCGCCACTATCAACAGGGCGATGATGTGCGCACCATTGATTGGCGCGTTACTGCTCGCACAGGCACGACTCACACTAAATTATTTGTCGAAGAACGTGAGCGCCCTATTTTACTATTAATCGACTTGAGCCAAAGCCTCTATTTTGGCTCGCGTTTATTACTGCAATCGGTGCAAGCCGGACACCTTGCGACCACTTTAGGTTGGAATGCCATTAACCATGGCGATAGGCTCGGCGCCTTGATTGCCAGCGAGTCCGAACATGTCGAGCTCAAACCCCGCAGTCGTCGTCAGGGCATATTGCAGTTAGTCTCAGAGCTGCGCCGCGTGCACGAAAATCAGCTTAACCGTGTTGGCAGTGCTCAGCGCGATCCCGATCATATTTTGCGCGCCTGTCAGCGATTACAACGTATCGCCAAACCCGGTTCCTTAATTTGGATAGTGACAGATGGCAGCCATTTTACGCCCCAGTGTATTGCACCATTAACTGAGCTAAAGCGTCATTGTGATGTTGGCGCCTATCTGATTACCGATCCCCTGCGCCAAGGCACTTTGCCGTTACCGCACAACTTTAGTTTACCGGTACGCGATGGCGATGAAGATTTAGTGCTCACCCGCCACAGTTATCAGGCTTGGCTCGACATGCAGCAGCGTCAGCAACAAGGGTTTATCAGCATGATGCAGCAATTGCGTGTGCGTACTCAGCTAATAGATGCGGGTATTCCTTTAGCTAATCAATTGGAATTATTGCGTTAACAATGAGTGCAGAAATAGTGAATTCACACATAGCGACTCCTGAAATAGCAAATCTACCGGCTGCACCGATGATGTCTGCCGTGCCAAATCCTGCACTTGCAGAGCTGCAGGATATTATACATCCCGATCCCATCGGTGCTTGGCCTTGGGCCATCGGTTATTGGTTAGTTTTAGCAATAGTAATTAGCCTCATTACACTGTTAGTTATTTGGCTAAGAAAACGTGCCCGTTACTTCGCGCCAAGAAGAGCCGCAAAACAGTTACTCAATCAGCTTGATAGACAAGCGCCCTCTTATGTCTCTGACGTCAATAGCATCCTAAAGCGCACCGCCATGAGTTACCTCAGTAGAGAAGCGATAGCGTCATTAGATGGAAAGGCATGGGCAACTTGGCTAGACAGCTATTTACCCGCGCATAAACGCCAACGTATCGGTCCCTTGCTAACCAAACGCCATCAAGCAACGCCACTAACATTGGATGAAGCCAATGAGTTACACGCGCTGGCACAGGCTTGGTTAGCATCAAAAGCCAAACTCAACGCCCCTGAACTTAGTCAAATTAACGCTCAAGTTATGCCTGTTGATAGTCAAAAATCGGAGGCACAATGGTAACTATTGCATGGCCTTGGCTATTGATATTACTGCCGTTACCTTTGATTTTTTGGCGCCAACAAACCATACAAGTAGAGGGTGGCCGGCTGCAATTACCGGGAATGAGCCAAACAGGTAAACAAAGCTTAGCCGCCAACACACGCCAGAGCCGTAAACGCTACTGGCTGATGTGGTGCTTGTTAGTGCTTGCTATCGCTCGTCCACAATGGCTTGGGGAACCCATCGAGTTGCCAAGCCAAGGCCGCGATCTGATGATGGCAGTAGATTTATCCGGCAGTATGCAGATTGAAGATATGGTGGTAAATGGTAAAACCGTCGACCGCTTTACTTTGATACAACACGTCGTCAGTGATTTTATTGAACGCCGCAAAGGCGACCGTATCGGCTTGATTCTATTTGCCGATCACGCTTATTTACAGGCACCGCTCACCCAAGATAGACGTTCAGTGGCGCAATTTTTAAAAGAAGCGCAAATCGGCTTAGTCGGTAAACAAACCGCCATAGGTGAAGCCATAGCCCTAGCGGTAAAGCGTTTTGATAAAATGGACGAGAGTAATAGAGTGCTGATTTTATTGACCGACGGCTCCAATAATGCGGGCAATATCGAGCCAGAACAAGCAGCGCAGATTGCCGCTAATCGTAAAGTCACCATTTACACTGTGGGTGTCGGAGCTGATGTGATGGAGCGGCGCACACTCTTTGGCCGCGAACGGGTTAATCCCTCGATGGATCTAGATGAAAACCAGCTTAAGCATATCGCTGAAGTCACCCACGGCCGTTATTTTCGCGCCCGTAACAGCCAAGAACTGGACCAAATTTACCAAGAAATTGACAAACTCGAGCCAGTGAGTCGCGACCAATTGAGCTATCGTCCGCAGGCAGACCTGTTCTATTGGCCGCTGGCTTTAGCGTTACTAACGAGTCTGTGGATTGCCTTAGGTCAATTACCATTTTTTGCTACGCGCCGAGTTAAACTCGCTGCAACGAGTTCACGGGGGAACATAAAATAATGAGCCTACATTTTATTCGTCCCGAATGGCTACTCGCCCTAGTGCCGCTGGCCTTGGTGTTACTCAGTTTATGGCGACAACACCAGAGTCATAGCGCGTGGAACCGTTATATTGCGCCGCACTTAGCCAAAATATTAGTCACCCAAGGCGATAAAAAATCCCGCCGTCCGCTGCATTTATTAGCCTTCACTTGGCTGATTGCGACGATTGCCCTTGCTGGGCCTGCCGTTAATAAACAGTCCTTACCCGTGTTTGCCACCGAACAAGGCCGTGTATTAGTGATGGATATGTCGGTATCTATGTTTGCAACCGATGTGACGCCAAATCGTTTAACCCAAGCCAAATTTAGGGCAACAGACTTACTACGTAATCTAAAAGAAGGTGAAACTGGTTTAGTCGCTTTTGCTGGTGATGCTTTTACTATCAGTCCATTAACGCGTGATACCGGCACACTACTCAATTTACTGCCCACATTAAGCCCTGAGATCATGCCAGTGCGCGGCTCAAATTTAGCTGCGGCGCTTACTCAAGCTAAAGCTCTATTGGCGCAAGGTGGCCATATTCACGGCGATATCATTGTCATGACCGATGGCATTACTGCCACGCAATTTGATGAGGCAAACTCGGTATTAAGTGGCACGCAATATCGTCTTGCCATAATGGCTTTTGGCACCAGCCAAGGCGCGCCAATCCGTCTACCCGATGGACAATTACAACGAGACAATAGCAATGAAGTTGTGGTTGCTGCGGTAAATTTTGGCTTACTGCAAAAGCTGGTTGCAAACAATAAAGGCATCTTGATTCAGAACCGCGCCGATGGTAACGATCTCGACCAATTACAAAGTTGGTTAAGTGATGCTGGCGATGCTAAAGCAACAGAGCTTGACGGCGAAACCTGGCAAGATCTCGGCCCTTATCTGGCACTATTATTGCTGCTTCCCGCGCTGTTCAGTTTTAGGCAAGGCATCATTGCGGGTATCGGTGGCGGGTTTGTTGCCTTATTGAGCGGCCTACTATTAGCGGCTGCGCCGCAATCTGCCCATGCCAATATATGGGAAGATTTATGGCAAACCGCCGATCAACAAGCAATGCAAGCCTATCAATCACAAGACTATGCTAACGCTGCTAAGCAGTTTGAGTCACCCCAATGGCGTGCTAGTGCTCAGTATAAAGCCGGTGATTATGAGCAAGCGCTCAAAACCTTCGAGCAAGATAACTCAGCCCAAGGCCTTTACAATCAAGGCAATGCGTTGATGCAACTCGGTAAACCTGATAAAGCGAAAGAACGCTATCAAGCCGCGCTTGAAAAACAGGCCGATTTCCCTGCGGCAAAAGCCAATCTTGAACTTGCTGAAAAACAATTGAAAGAACAGCAAAAACAGCAAGGTAATAACGGCCAACAGAGTAAAGACCAAGATCAAAAAGAAGATCCGCAATCTGGTCAAGATAACGATCAACAGAATGGTTCTGAGCAAAATAAGCAAGATCAAACAGGGCAAGAATCTAAGGAGCTGCAGGATACCAATGCTGAACAAGATCCTCAGCAAAGCCCTGAGCAGCAAAAAGCAGATGAACAGTCGTCAGAACAAAATCAACAAACTAGCAATGATCAAAGTAATAAGGATAAACCTCAACCTGATAGCCAAGAAAATCAGCCACTAGATAATGAGGCTAACATGCAGGCACAGGCTAAAGCTGATGCAAATAACAAACAAATGCCTGAGCAAGAAAAACAAAACGTTAGTGCTAAAGATACTCCAAAGCAAAATGATCAAGATAAACAAAACATTGCTATGGATGAATCTATCGAAGCGCCGCCAACAAACAGTGAGCCGCTTCCACCCGAAATGCAACGCGCACTGCGGGGCGTGAGCGAAGACCCTCAAGTATTACTGCGTAACAAAATGCAGTTGGAATATCAAAAACGCCGCCAAAATGGCCAAATATCAAAGGATAACGAACAGTGGTAATCAGACAATTTTTTATCCTGCTACTCCTTGCTATCGGAGTGGTTAATCCCGCTTTTGCACTCACTAAGATTGAGGCAACAGTTGATCGCAACCCCGTGATGTTGGGCGAATACTTTGTGCTTAATATCAGTGTTGATGATGAAATCGATACCGGTAAACTCGACACTTCAGCCCTATTGAGGGACTTTATTGTTGGTCGCACCAGCGTAAGTCGCAGTACACAAATCATGAATTTTGATGCGGTTAAAGAAACCCGCTGGCAAGTGCTGCTTGCACCAAAACAAAAAGGCCAATTGACTATTCCAGCCTTTAGTATTGACGGCATAAACTCGGCGCCTATTCCACTGCAAGTGGTCGAAAGCGGTGGTCAACCCGCACAAATGAAAAACCTATTTATCGACGCAAAAGTGTCAACTGACGAAGCCTATGTCGGCCAATTAATTACCTATAAAGTAAAACTCTATCTCGCGGTAGAATTACAGCGAGGTGTGTTGAGCGCACCGGTGATTGAGGGCGGGCAAATCAAACAAGTCGGTGAAGATAAAGATGGCTCTGAAATTGTCGATGGGCGTCGTTATCGCGTAATTGAGCGTACCTATGGCATTATTCCCGACTTACCGGGCCAAATTAATATTAAGGGAGCCACCTTTGCCGGCGATGTATTGGTTGAATCCCAACGCCGTGGCGGTATGTTTGGCTTTAATGAAAGTCGCCCAATGCAAGCGGGAGCGCCATCGCTCACAGTACAAGTCAATCCTGCTCCCGCCAGTTTTCTAGGTCAGTGGTTAGTTGCCGATCTGGTAGTGTTAAAAGAAACGTTTCCGGAGGACATTACAGAGTTTACCGTCGGCAGCCCCATCACTCGCACGATAACGCTTTTAGCCTCAAACGCTGATGAAAATAGTTTGCCAGATATCAACCAGACGCTTCCTGATGAGCTGAAGTTATATCCTGAAAAACCCCAGCGACAGACCTTTGTGCGTGAAGCGCAAATCGTGTCTCAGTACAGTATTTCGTCGGCTATTGTCCCCAGTAAAGCGGGAACGTTTACTTTGCCCGAAATCAACATACCTTGGTGGAACCCGCACCTTAAACGAGAAGAAACAGCAACACTACCAGCACGTACTATCGTGGTGAAAGGTGGCGCTATCACGGATACGCCCACAGCCCCCGCTTGGCAAGCTAACTCAACGGCTGATAACAATGACTCTTGGATGGTTAAGGCATTTGCTGCGCTATGGTTGATCACTTTAGTGGTTTGGATTATCACTTTAATTGCTTGGCGCCGTGCTTTAAAAAATCAAGTAACGGCACCGATTGCGCTTAACTCGGCTCCAGCAGCAACGATATCGGGTTTACACAGCTTAGAAAAAGCCTGTGCCAGTGGCGATGTGGGCCACATAATGTTGCAATTACAGCGCTATTTTAGCGAGTTAGAGCAAACGCCAATGACACTCGATAAGATTGCCGAGCAGTCTTTACCACTGGCTGAAGCGATACAACAACTGCAATTAGCCGCCTATAGTGCTAATGCTAATAATGCAAATCCACACTTAAGTGCCCAGTGCGCCGCGTTACTTAACGCGGTCAAAACCTATCAACGTCAGCACTCAAAACCAAAATCAGTAGCATTAAGCCCACTAAATCCTCGATAAACCCTTAACTAATAATAGGTTTAATGACTAGGTTTAATGACAAAAAAGCGAGCTCAACATGTTAAATATCCAGCGAAAAAACCAACAGGTAAAAAATGTTTACTAATTGGCGCAAGAAATCAGCAGAGCCTGCGGTCTCTTCTGACATGTTAAGCAAACAACGACGATATAACAGCCTAGTCAAGGCGCTACATGCCGATATCTTCCGTTATGCCTATTGGTTATCTGGCGATAAACACGTGGCTGAGGACATTACTCAAGAAACATTTTTACGGGCATGGAAAGCATTAGATTCCCTCAAAGATGATAAAGCCGCAAAAGCATGGCTTATCACCATTTTGAGACGGGAAAATGCGCGGCGTTTTGAGCGTAAACAGTTTGATTACTCCGATGTTGAGCAAGATACCTTAGAGGACAATATCTCTAATAGCAGTGAAGATCAGACCGATCAATATCTGATCCGTCGGCAAATTAGTCGGCTGGATATTGAATACCGTGAACCACTTTTACTGCAACTGATTGGAGGTTTTAGCGGTGATGAAATCGCCGAGCTCATGGAGCTTAATCGTAACACTGTGATGACACGTTTATTTCGGGCGAGAAACCAATTGAAAGTATTACTTGAAAAATCAGAGGTGAGAGGTCAGTCCAATGGATGAGCTTAAATTTAGACGTCAAGCCTATGAGAACCCTTACAATCAAGACGCTGATTTTCTGCAGCAGATAAAAGCTAAACCAGAAAACCAAGCGCTTGTGAATGAACTTAAACATCTCGATGCAAAACTGTGCAGTGCATTAAAAATTAGTGTGCCTGAAGATTTAGCCGATAAGCTAATTCTGCGCCAGCAATTGCAGCAACATCACAAACAGCGACGCCGTACAGGTTTTCTAATGGCAATGGCAGCTTCCATAGCCTTTGCTGTCGGGATAAGCTTTAGTTTACTGCGCCTTGGCCCCATAGATTTAGCAGAGCATGCTCTAGCCCATGTCAATCATGAGAGTGTCGCTTTACACTTGGACCAAAATGTCGACTTTAAACAAGTAAATGCTCGACTGGCTTCACTGAAAAACTTTGGTAATGCCAAGTTTATCCAACAGCCCGGTAAAGTATATTTCAGCTCTTATTGCGATTTTCAAGGTGTAAAAAGCTTGCATCTCGTGCTTCAAGGCGAGCAAGGTAAAGTCACTCTATTTATCGTGCCGTTGGAAAAACGTATGGTGCTAGATCAAACGTTTGCCGACAGCCAATATCAAGGTATCGGTTTTGAAACTGCAGACGCTTTTATTCTGATCGTTGGTGAAGATAAATCTGATCTTAACTATGTAAAAGACGAAATAAGTAATATCTTCATCTAAACCGATCATTTTTAAATCTAACCTTCGATAAAAACTCGTATCGCAGGTTAGATTTTAGTCACATATTTACCTCCTAATGGGCGATTGCTCAAACATCTGGTAGCATGCTTGCCACTTTTAATAATAAAAAGATGGGAAGAAACAAGATGACGATTGAAACCCCAATTTTAATCACATTTGTTAGCTATTTAGTATTGATGATGGGCATAGGTTTTTGGGCTTATCGTGCTACCGATACTGTTGATGATTATATTTTAGGTGGTCGAAAAATGGGCCCCGCCGTGACTGCACTTAGCGTGGGTGCATCTGATATGTCTGGTTGGTTATTACTGGGGTTACCCGGCGCGGTTTACTTAGGTGGTTTAGGCGAAGCATGGATTGGCATAGGCTTAATTTTTGGTGCTTGGCTAAACTGGTTATTTGTAGCAAAACGCCTACGTATTTACACTCAACTGGCTGATAACGCACTGACGTTGCCCGATTTTTTTGAGAAGCGTTTCCACGATACTCAAGGTTACCTCAAACTTGTTTCCGCCATCACTATTCTAGTATTTTTCACCTTCTACGCCTCTTCAGGCATGGTAGGCGGCGCGATTTTGTTTGAAAAAGTCTTTGGCCTTGATTACACCGTTGCTCTGGTTATTGGCTCAGCCATCATAGTCGGTTATACCTTTATAGGCGGTTTCTTTGCCGTGTGTTGGACTGACTTTTTTCAAGGTTGTTTAATGCTTATCGCACTATTAATTGTGCCGTTTGCGGTGTTTTCCAACCCTGAAAGTCAGGCCGGAATGGAATCGATTGATCCGGCGATGTTGGCACTCGTTAGCGATAACACCACTGTGATTGGCATGCTGTCTTTGCTCGCGTGGGGATTAGGCTATTTTGGTCAACCGCATATTTTATCGCGCTTTATGGCGATAAGCAGCGCCGATGCCCTGCCCTTATCGCGCCGTATTGCGATGAGCTGGATGATACTATCTTTGGTAGGTGCGCTGGCAACAGGGATTGCTGGATCTGTCTATTTTGCAAAAATGCCACTTGCAAATCCTGAAACCGTATTTATCCATTTAGCCCAAGCGGCCTTTAACCCATGGATTGGTGGTTTACTCATCGCGGCGATTTTATCGGCGATTATGAGCACTATCGATTCGCAACTACTGGTTTGCTCAAGCGTTATCACCGAAGATTTCTACCGTAAATGGCTGCGACCTAAAGCTGATGATCGCGAGTTGATGATGGTTGGTCGTTTAGGCGTACTGGCAATTGCAGTGATTGCAGGCGTAGTGGCACTTAATCCTGACAGCAGCGTACTGAGTTTAGTGAGCTACGCATGGGCAGGTTTTGGCGCCGCATTTGGCCCAGTGGCACTGTTGTCGTTATTTTGGAAGCAATATAGTCGTAATGGCGCGATTGCCACCATCATAGTGGGTGCGTTAACCGTGGTCATTTGGAAACAATTATCGGGTGGGATTTTTGAATTATATGAAATACTACCAGGTTTTGTATTTGCATCCATAGCCGGTATTTTAGTTAGTAAATTATCTGCGCCGAGTCAACAAGTGACAACAGAGTTCGAACAATTTAAATCTGCATTGTAATCTCTGCCCTCATCCATAATGTAAAAAAGCGTACACTTGTACGCCTTTTTACATTTTGTATCGTTTTAACTTTTCTACGCAGCGTTACAAATCGTTAACGTTAATTAAAACTCTTCATCGCACCCAAAGCCCATGATATCAGGCAACTGGCCAGACCATTCAATCACCACTTAAAAAACACTTTGTTTGAAATGTCCTTAATTAACTGAAAATTAACATGTTTAACATCTGGTCGGACTTGTTGGCAGTACATTCAATCCATAAGATGCAAAGGACAAAAAAGGATTTCGACACGGTACTGGGGAGTTCGGTCGAATAAAAATCCAATATTTATAAAAATAGAGAGAATAATAATGAAAAAATTCAACAAGACACTCATTGCCATTTCGGTCGCATTAGCCAGTACACAAACCTTAGCCGCTGGTTTCCAACTCAACAGCCAATCAGCCACAGGCATAGGCCGTGCATTCTCTGGTGATGCTGTTATCGCCGATAACGCGTCGGTAATATCTCGTAACCCTGCAGCTATGGCGTTATTTGATAAAGATTCACTTTCTGTTGGTTTAACTTATGTCGATGTTTCAGTTGATGTCAAAGATGTTAACTTTGCTGGCGGAGCCGTCGATTTAGGCAGTATCGATGATGCAGGCAGCACTAAGGCCATTCCTAATATTTACTATATCCATCCCATCGATGACAAATTTGCCGTAGGTTTTGCCGCTTTTTCTAATTTTGGGACAGGTACTGATTCTGCTACCTTGTCTAAAAATGTTGCTGCAGCACCCTTTGACCTATTAGGAAAAACAGAAGTTACCACAATTAACTTTAATACTAGCCTTTCATACCGCATCAATGACATGTTCAGCATAGGTGCTGGTATTGATGCTGTTTACGGTGAAGGACGCCTGACCCGTGACGCAGGCCCAACACCGCTGGTTGATGTTGATGCCGATGGCTGGGCATTTGGCGGTATCCTTGGCGCGACGATTGAGTTAAATCAAGATAACCGTTTTGGTTTAAGCTACCGCTTTAGCCCAACTGTTAATGTGAAAGGTGATGTCAATACTATTTCAACGAAAGACTTATCTGCATTAGGACTGGGGGCACAGACTACATTAGCCACCAGCTTTGATAGCTTAGATGTACCGCTAGCGGATATCTTCCAAGTAGCAGGTTTCCATCAGCTGACGTCTCAATTTGCGGTACATTACACCGCCCAGTTCACCAAATGGGGCGATTTTGAGCAAATTACTGCTAAAGATGGCGTAGCCACCATTTTACCAGGCCAAGCTGGCGCTGGCAGTACTGTAAATGCAGGTGATGTTGCTCTAAAAAAATACCAATGGAAAGATTCATGGTTATTTAGCTTAGGTGGTACTTACACGATTAACGAACAATTTACCGTTCGCGCAGGTTACATGCATGACATGGGTGTGGTTGATGATATTAGCTCAATCTCGATCCCAGATTCAGACCGTAACTGGTTTACTGCGGGCATGAGCTACCATGTTAATCCACAGAACAGCATCGATTTTGGTATCGCCTATGTTAAAGGTGAAGAAGTTCACTTAATTGAAAATAGCGCAATCGTCGGTCCGGTTAATGCGATTACTGAGTCAAGTGCTATGTACTACTCGGTGCAATACAGCTATCAGTTTTAAGATAAGCGCTACATCCCCAAAAGCCGCATTGATTGCGGCTTTTTTGTAGCATTAATTTACAATTTATGGTTTAACAATAATTCAAACTGATGCTTTCCATCCTTTCATGCCACAGGCTTTAAGCGGCGGCAATACCGAATAAACCCAGTGCATAACCTCCAGTAATTGCGTATCGTAGGCTTAGTTTATTTAATTAAGAGATTCTTTTCATGGTAAAAACTAATACCCTTCCAGCCCTTTTACTCGGCGGCTTCCTCTGTGCAGGCCTAGTATATGTCGGCCAAACCGCAAGCTCAGCTTTATTACAAATGAAAGCGATGGATCGTACTGTTACGGTAAAGGGCTTAGCCGAGAAAGAAGTTAAAGCGAATGTGGCTATCTGGCCAATCAATTTCACCGAGGTAGATAACAATCTGCCCAAGCTCTATGAAACGGTTCAACAAAAAACGGACCGCGTGGTGGCATTCTTAAAAGAACAGGGCTTTAACGATAGCGAAATCACCGTCTCTTTACCTTCCATTGAAGACCGTCAAGCCCAAGGCTATGTCGATCCAAACGTGAAATATCGCTACTCCGCAAAAATCAATTTATCGGTTTATACTCCACAAATCGACCTAATGCTTAATACCCGTAAGCAAATGATTAGTTTAGTGAAAGAAGGCATAGCAATCGCCAGCCAAGACTATGGTAACAGCGCTGAGTTCCTCTTCACCGACCTCAACTCAGTTAAACCTTTAATGGTGCAAGAAGCGACGCAAAATGGTCGTGAAGTGGCAGAAAAATTTGCCAAAGACTCAGATTCTCGCCTCGGTAAAATTAAAACTGCCAGTCAAGGCCAGTTCACGATTTCAGATCGCGACAGCAGCACACCTTATATTAAACAAATTCGTATTGTCTCCACTCTGAGCTATTACTTAAACGATTAGTGATATCGATTTATCGGTTGATAACCTATTAATAATTTGGGAATAAGAGGCATATTGGTCTTATTCCTAAATTAGCCAACCGCATTACATTAAATTTTTCTAATAAATAGTGATTGCCTATTCAGCCCAACTCCATTAGAATTTTCTCATGAATAACATCTGGGATAATTTTAATGCTGACGTCTATTTTTCGCACTCTGTTATTACTACTGCTATTTTCTAGTGCTCAAGCTCAAGCAGCTTCAGTCGACACTATCGACGTTTTAAATAAACCCTATGCAAATTGGGTTACCTTAGATGCCACCATTGAAGCGGTCAAAGCGGCAACGGTGTCGGCACAAACCTCTGGCCGTATCGTCAAGCTCAACTACGATGTTAACGATATTGTCCCCGAAGGCGCCGCCCTACTTGAAATCACCAGTAAAGAACAAGGCGCTGAACTCGCGAGCTTTGAGGCCGACTTAGCCAAAGCAAAAGCCTTAAATGTTGAAGCACAGGCACAATACCAACGTTATAAAGAGTTATTTCCCCAAGGCGCTATCTCACAGGGAGCGATGGATGAAGCCACTGCCAATGCTAAGGCAACCGCGCAAGCCGTCAGTGCAGCAAAAGCGCGAGTCATTAAAGCCAGCGAATCCTTAAAATACACGGTTGTTTCGGCACCATTTAGTGGCGTAGTCACTGAGCGTTTTGTCGAACTTGGCGAAACCGTGAGCCCAGGACAAGCGCTGCTGTCAGGGTTTTCAGCAAGCCAAATGCGCGCCATTACCCAAGTGCCACAGCGTTATATCAATCAACTGAAAAATGCCCCCGAATTTATCGTGCGTTTAAGTGATGGCCGCGAGTTGACCTCGAGGGATCTCACAATTTTTAGCTTTGCCGATCCCATCAGCCACAGTTACCAAGTGCGCATTAACCTGCCTGAGAATGAAGCCAATCTCCAACCCGGCACTTGGGCAAAGGCATCTTTTAAAAATGGCGAGCGTGAAATAATTCAACTGCCACTATCAGCGCTACTCACAATGAACGAACTGAGCAGTGTTTATTTAAAACAGGGGGATGGCTTTGTACTCGTCCAAGTCCGTGTGACTGAACCCTTAAATGGCGAGGTCGAAGTGCTCTCGGGTCTTAAGTCAGGTGACACGGTTGCCGTTGATGCTTACCAAGTATTGCTCAGCAAGAAGCAATAATTTTTTAGCGACGTTAGCTTTGTTGAGGTTGTTTTATGAAACATGCGCCAGCACCACAAACCACACTTGGGATTTCCGGTCGAATCGCCGCAGCCTTCCAAAATAGCGCCATCACGCCACTTTTAGCGCTTCTCGGGCTCTTACTCGGTTTATTCGCGATTTTGGTAACGCCAAAGGAAGAAGAGCCGCAAATTGACGTTACCTTTGCCGACGTGTTTATCCCTTTTCCCGGCGCAACGCCTACTGAAGTTGAAAGTTTAGTCACTCTGCCAGCAGAGCAGGTAATCTCCGAAATCAAAGGCATAGATACCTTATATTCATTCTCACAGCCCGATGGCGCGCTGATCATCGTTATCTTCAAGGTAGGCGTGGCGCGTAATGACGCCATTGTGAGTCTGTACAACCAGATTTATTCCAATATGGATAAATTACCAAGAGACGCTGGCGTTGGCGATCCGCTAATAAAACCCCGTGGCATCGATGATGTGCCTATTGTGAGTTTAACCTTGTGGTCTAAGGACAGGCAGGTTTCTGCCGAGCAGCTGACCCATGTCGCCCTTGGATTAGAAACTGAAATTAAGCGTATTGCTGGCACCCGCGAAATCTACACCGTTGGCCAACACGAAATAGTGGCCAACATACGCATCGATCCCGCCAAGATGAACAGCTTTAATCTGACCTACGACAAGTTAAGACAAAGCCTGAATGACAATAATATGGTCTCTATGCCTGTATCCTTAGTGCAAGGTAATCAAGAGATTAAAGTTCAGGCTGGGCAGTTTTTACAGTCTATTGATGATCTTAAGCAATTAGTCGTTAGTGTCTATCAAGATAAACAAGGTAAACCTATCCCCATTTATCTGGCGGATATTGCTGAAATCAGTTTAAAGAGTGATATCCCTAAGCAGAGCGTTTGGCATGCAGATAAAAACGATATTTATCCCGCCGTCACTATCGCAATTGGAAAACAAGCGGGACAAAATGCCGTCGATATCGCCGACAGTGTGCTTGAGCGGATTGCTAAGGTCGACAATGTATTGATCCCCGCAAATGTCGAAGTCACAGTGTCGCGTAACTATGGCGAAACCGCGGCGGATAAATCTAATACCCTTATTTTAAAATTGATTTTTGCCACCAGCGCCGTAGTCGTACTGGTCTTTTTAACTATGGGAGCCCGCGAATCCTTAGTTGTGGGTGTGGCTATTATTATCACACTAGCGATCACCCTTTTCGCCTCTTGGGCGTGGGGATTTACCCTAAACCGCGTGTCCTTGTTCGCCCTGATTTTTTCCATCGGTATTTTGGTCGACGATGCCATCGTCGTGGTCGAAAATATCCACCGGCATATGGCGCTCGGCAAAAAATCTTTTAGTGAGCTTATCCCTGTGGCGGTTGATGAAGTTGGTGGCCCGACGATTCTGGCGACGTTCACCGTTATTGCGGCACTGCTACCGATGGCTTTTGTGTCGGGCTTAATGGGGCCTTACATGAGCCCGATTCCCATCAACGCCAGTATGGGCATGTTGATTTCCTTGGTGGTTGCCTTTGTCGTCACCCCTTGGCTCAGTCGTAAACTGCTTAAACACAATGACAAGCACGATAGCGCCCAAGCCTCGCACGAGGATGAAGCCGAAACGAAGATGGTGCGCCTCTTCACCCACTTAATTGGCCCTTTCCTGCTGGGTAAAAATGCCCGTAAGGCAAGAATGGGACTGGCTGCTGGCGTATTTGTATTAATTGGCATCGCTGTCGCGCTCCCCATTGGTCAGCTCGTGGTACTGAAAATGCTGCCCTTTGATAACAAGTCCGAGTTTCAAGTGATGGTGGACATGCCAGAAGGCACGCCCGTAGAGCAAACACAAAGAGTGCTACAGGATTTGAGTCGCTACCTGACTACCGTCCCCGAGGTCGAACACCTGCAATTGTATGCCGGCACTAACGCGCCAATGAACTTCAACGGCTTAGTGCGCCACTATTTTTTACGTAACAGCCAAGAACTTGGCGATATTCAAGTGAATCTGGTAGATAAAAAACACCGTAAGCGCGACAGCCATAGCATTGCGGTATCAGTGCGGGAAGATTTGCAAAAAATTGGCGAGCAATATCAAACCAATATCAAAGTAGTTGAAGTACCACCTGGGCCACCAGTATGGTCGCCGCTGGTGGCCGAAGTTTATGGCCCAAGCCCCGCAATTCGCGAACAAGCCGCTTATGAAATGCAGGCACTGTTCCATGAAACCAAAGATGTAGTCGATATCGATATTTTCTTGCCCGCAGCCCAGCAAAAATGGCAAGTGATGATCGACCGCAGTAAAGCCAGCCTGATGGCCGTACCTTATAGCAATATTGTCGATTTGATTGCCACTTCCGTTGGCGGCAAAGACGTGAGTTATTTACACCAAGCGCAGCACAAAAAACCTGTGCCGATTCGTTTGCAATTAGAAGAAGGCGCAAAAGTTGATTTAGACCAAGTGCTGAATATGAAGTTACTTAGCCAGACAGGTCAATCTGTACCTATTTCTGAGTTAGTAACCATCAAACGCGGCACCATTGATGCACCGATTATCCATAAAAATATGGTCCCGATGATCATGGTCGTCGCTGATATGTCAGGTCCACTGGACAGCCCGCTCTACGGTATGTTCGATATGGCAGGCAACATCGATGGCAAGGATGGTTTAGGGTTTGAACAACATTATATTCACCAACCCACAGGGCTCGATTCTATCGCCGTGCTTTGGGATGGCGAATGGAAAATCACCTACGAAACCTTCAGAGACATGGGCATAGCCTACGCTGTAGGCATGATCGCGATTTATCTTTTGGTGGTGGTGCAGTTTAGATCGTATCTGGTGCCGCTCATCATCATGGCGCCTATCCCACTGACGGTAATTGGGGTGATGCCAGGCCATGCACTACTCGGTGCCCAATTCACTGCCACATCTATGATAGGCATGATAGCGCTGGCGGGGATTATTGTGCGTAACTCAATATTATTGGTCGATTTTATCAATCAAGAAACCGCATCCGGCGTGCCCTTTGAGCGAGCGGTGATCCACTCAGGTGCAGTACGGGCAAAACCCATTATGCTGACCGCTTTTGCAGCCATGATAGGCGCCTTGTTCATCCTTGATGACCCTATTTTCAATGGCTTAGCGATTAGTCTGATCTTTGGTATTTTTATCTCAACCATACTGACGTTAATCGTTATTCCAGTGCTGTATTACACAACAATGAAAAATCGTATGACCCTAAATCAACCCTAAACTAACCACAAAACTAACCACAACAAAGGCCGCTACCCAGACGGTCTCAAGGAGTAAAGTATGTCAATAGAACGCAGCATTATGGCTTTTGCCGGATTGATGGTGTTATTGTCACTGGTGCTAACCGCGTATGTGCACCACAATTTTATATGGTTAACCGCATTTATTGGCGCTAACCTATTACAAAGTGCTTTTACAGGTTTTTGCCCTGCGGCCATGGTGTTACGCAAATTAGGTGTAAAATCAGAGGCTCAAATTGCCAAGCAAAGCTAACCAATACCAAGTCAGTACATAATAGTAAGGTTAGCGAATACCAGCTTGGCTACACCAAGCTGGTCTAAAACAAGTCTTCAAGGAGAGATAAAGTGATCCACAACCTTATTACACGTGGCCAAAACCTAATGCGCTTAGCGCTGTTAAGCCTATCCTCACTAATGCTAATGCCGATGATGGCAAACGCTGCCGATCAAAATCCAGCCATTGCGTGGGATAAAATTGCGACAGGCGCTATGGTGCTTGATGTCAGAACACCTGAGGAGTTTGCTGAGGGGCATATCGCCAATGCCGTCAATATTCCCTTTGAGCAAGTGGCTGAAGAATTTGCTAAGCGTGGCATCGCCAAAGACGCCCATGTTGTGCTGTATTGTCACAGCGGCCGCCGTAGCAGTATTGCAACCAAAGCCTTAGTCACTGCTGGATACACGCAAACCTATGATGGTGGCGGTTATTCAAGCTTAGTTGAAGCGCAAGAAGCGCCAGCTAAGTAATCAGCTCCATAAAGTGAATCCTGACGCGCTAAGGTGATATTTAAAAAGAAGTTTTACTCAGTTAATTGCTTTTACCCAGCCGATTGTTAACAGACTAATAAACTAACAGCGCCGATAGTTAATGCCGCATACTTTTAAGTGAAGGCATTCGCTATCGGCGCTTTTTAATCCGATGCGTGATTAAATATCTTTAAGGATTTCAGGTTCGATCAGCACGCTGTTTTCGCTATCCGATAGCCAAATTTGGCCTTCACTGATAGAAACCTGCAATGCCATATTACGGCCAACAAAGATTTGCATCGCCGCTACTGACTCTTCAGCAATATTCCATACTTTAAGATTTTGATAACGCTCTAACGTTTGCTGATTTTGCTTCCACCAAATAGGCACGCTGCGGCCACCATAGGTAAATAACTGCACTACTTTGGCACGACCACTGGCCTTTCTCAGCCATTTTTCATCGGCTTGACCAAACTCAACCCAAAGATCAATTTCACCGGATAAAGTTTTATCCCACAATTCAGGCTCGTCCTCAACGCACATGCCTTTACTAAAACTTAAGCTTTCACTGGCATTAATAATAAACGCCAATAAACGTACCATCATGCGACCATCGGTTTCTGAAGGATGCTGGGCCAATGTTAGTTGATGATCTTGGTAATAATGTCGATCCATATCGGCAATCTGTAAATTGACCTTAAACACGGTCGCTTTGGGGGCCATAATCATCCTAAGTGCAGAGTAAGTACTGAGTGAAATCCTGAAAAAGCGAAATCCTAAAATAAGGTCGCTGAGTCTACCTGAGACTCAGTGTTAGCTCAAACGAACAATGGCACATTGAGTATTAAAGTGCGCCTTGGCGTAAATGTTTGGCCATAGGGAAATGTGCTTTCAACTGATTGATTTTTTGCGTATCAGCCACTAGCAACATCCGAGCGCCTTGCTCGTACTGTTGACTCAATTCACTAAGCGCAGGTAAAGAACCACGATTAGCATCACGACGCACGAGTTCAGTCAGTGCATCACTCACCTCATCTTGGCTATATATCCAATCGAGCCGTTGTAATAGCGGTATCGCCGCGAGCGGTAATAAATCAATTTGAGTAGCATCATCAATTAGCAATATTTCACCACGACTGACTAAACTATCAAACGCATTGTAATAATGTTCGGCAGTACGATTATCAAAACGGTCGCCATTGGTATCGAAAAAGCGTTCCCAAAATAAGCGACGTTTTGATGTTGAATCGAGTTTATCTTGCACTTCTACACGTCTATCGGCGACAAAATCAAATAAAGGCTTAAGTGATTGCGGCAAGCTGGTCTCTAAACGTGAGCGAATGGTACGCGCAAATACCGGCGCGGCGCCCGCAGTGCTTATGGCCACCACTAAACGGCCACGATCGACAATGGATGGGGTAATAAAACGGCAAAATGCAGGATTATCAACAGCGTTAACCCAAATACCCCGCGCGGTTGCTAGGGTCGCTAACTCGGCATTTAAACTATCATTAGCGGTGGCTAAATAGACTAAATCATAGTTTTGAATATCAGCGTGGACCACATTACGTTCAGAAATAAGAATACGGCCTGCATCCGCATAACCCCGCACTTCAGGATTAATCTCTGGGGCTATCACGTGAATATTAGCCTCGGTACGTGTTAATAGTGCTAACTTACGGCTGGCCACATCGCCTGCCCCCACCAGCAAGACATTCAAATTAACTGTATCGATAAATAAGGGGAAATATTGCATTGAAATGGGTCCTAGACGCTTAATCCTGTACAACAGGTAATTGTCGCTGTATCCAGCCCTTATAACCACCCACCATAGAGGCAACGCGGGTATAACCCATGAGTTGCAGATTATGGGCCGCCAAGGCTGATCGCGCACCACCGGCGCAGTAGAGCAAAATGGGAGTATTTTTATCGGGGAAACGTGTTTCAATATCACGCTCTAAAATACCGCGACTTAAATGTTGAGCTTGGGGTAAATGATCCTGTAGCCACTCGCGATCCTCACGCACATCAATTAAATGCCAGCTGTCATCTAATTGATAAGCTTCTATGGTCACTTCGGTTATTTTTGGCAAAATAGCATTAACAAGAGCAGAAAAGGCATTGGGGGACTGCATCGCAGACTCCTAGGTAAGATATTGAATGATGAGGTGAAGTTAGCTTATAAGCAAAGTCAGTTTATCAACAAAGTGTAATGCGCTCATCTGGCTCAAACAATCTTTTTACGGCACCATTAATAAAGAATTAACCTTAATAGCACTACATGTTTAGATAACGTACTTAGATTAATTGTGGCTTTCGCTACGCTCCGAGCTGCATTGCCAACAAAGCTCAAAACTACCTTCATTGGTTTCATGGCACAACACACATTGCCATTGTGGACTTTCAACATCCAGGGCTTCTAACTGAATTTGTGCAGGCCCATGTTGGGACTCTCGCACCCATAACTCCACATTTTGCATTCCGGTAGGGAGTTCACCAACACCACCTAACAACGCTTCACCTCTGAGCTCAACGTGAATACCACAAGTTTCTAATAAACCTTTCCATGTATGGGCTTGTAATAGATTACCACCTGCAACTAATACCTTACGTTCTTCCATGGGACATCCTACGGCTACAAGTCTCTAGAATTTGGGTTGCCGTCATCCTACTGCTAAATAGCCAAGTCTGTCGAGTGCTGTTTTTTACATCATTCATTAATAACATTAACAACGACATTTTACGCAGCAAACCATAGTGAGCAGGGAATTTGGCAAGCAACATGTGTCACCCATTCTTATATGCAAAAAAAAACCACCCGAGGGTGGTTTTTACGCCAACGTAGCAGTTAAGGCATCATTGGAGGTTGGTCTGCACCTTCTTTTTCTATCTCAACTGGCATCATATGTTCACGATTGATGCCCAGTTTAATGGCCAAGAAACTCGCCACATAAATAGATGAATAGGTACCCACAAAAATACCCATCAGCAATGCAGTCGCAAAGCCATGGATCATTGTGCCGCCCTTAAGGAACAAAGCTATGACCGTCACTAAAGTCGTACCTGTAGTGATAATCGTCCGGCTCATGGTTTGAGTGATAGAAACGTTGACGATTTCTTCAGGGTCACTCTTACGCATCTTAAGGAAATTTTCACGGATACGGTCAAATACCACGATAGTATCGTTGAGAGAATACCCCACAACCGTCAATAGACCCGCTAAAACGGTCAAATCAAATTCCAATTGGAATACCGAAAAGACCCCTAACGTCACAATCACGTCGTGTGCCAGAGCTGCCACTGAACCAAAAGCTAAGCGCCATTCAAAACGAAATGACACGTAAATCATGATACAGATCAGTGCCACTAATACAGCTAAAGCGCCTTGTTCAGCCAGTTCTTTACCCACTTGTGGACCAACAAACTCAACCCGCTTTTGCTGTACTTGTGGATCAACTTTCTGCGCTGCTTCCATGACGGATTTAACTTGCACATCACTTTTAACGCCTTCTTTAACCTGTAAACGTACTAAGACGTCACGGCTAGAACCAAAGTTTTGTACGATGGCACCTTCAGAATCTGGCGTTGTCAATTGCACTCGCAGCGCGTTTAAATCAACTGGCTGAGTAAACTCCATTTCAACGACGGTACCGCCAGTAAAATCAAGCCCCCAATTAATACCATTGACGCCTAGTGATACTAGCGATGCCAGCACCAACACTGCTGACATAATACTGATTGGCAGAGCATGACGGAGGAAGTTTACCGTATGTTTAAAAGATAAAATTTCAATCATTATCACTTCCCCTTAGATAGACAGAGTCTTCACGCGCTTACCACCCCAAACCGCGTTAACGATTGAGCGAGTACCCACGATAGCGGTGAACATGGAAGTTGCAATACCTATCATTAAGGTCACGGCAAAACCTTTAATCGCCCCCGTACCTACGGCAAATAAAATTAGCGCCGTAATGAAGGTGGTGATGTTAGCATCCGCAATCGTTGAGAATGCATTACCATAGCCTTCATGGATAGCTTGCTGCACACTACGACCTGCGCGTAATTCTTCACGGATACGCTCATAAATCAGTACGTTACCGTCAACTGCCATACCTACAGTCAATACCATACCGGCAATACCCGGTAGCGTTAACACCGCGCCAGGGATCATCGACATCACGCCAACAACCATGACTAAGTTTGCGGTTAACGCAAGGTTGGCGATCAGACCAAAAGCGCGGTAGTAAATCAGCATAAAGAGTAAGACAGTTGCCATTCCCCACATCATGGCTTGCACACCGCTTTGAATGTTTTCAGCACCTAAGCTTGGACCAATGGTACGTTCTTCAACGATAGACACCGGTGCAATCAGGGCACCCGCACGCAGCAATAGCGCGAGGTTTTGTGCTTCACCATGGCTTAAGCCAGTGATCACAAAATTACGTCCTAAACGAGCTTGGATAGTTGCAACAGAAATCACTTCTTGAATTTTGCGCATCTTGACGCTGCCATCGGCATTGCGCTCACCACTGTCTTTATATTCAATGAACAAAGTGGCCATAGGCTTGCCTATGTTGTCTTTGGTCACGTCAGAGAAAATGGTACCGCCTTTCGCGTCTAAGTTAATGCTCACCTGTGGGCGACTGTATTGGTCAAAGCTAGGCTGCGCGCCAGTGATATGATCACCCGTCAGCATCACTTCTTTCTTCAATATAACAGTGCCACCTTCACGGCGCTGATACACTTCAGAACCTGCAGATACCCGACCAGATTGCGCAGCATTCGGATCAGCTTTGTCATCCACCATATGGAATTCAATCGATGCCGTAGCACCGAGAATTTCCTTAGCACGAGCGGTATCTTGCACCCCTGGTAGTTCAACGATAATGCGCTCAGCGCCTTGACGTTGTACCACTGGTTCCGCCACACCTAATTCGTTAACACGATTACGAATAGTGGTAATGTTTTGCTGCAGTGCCTCTTCTTTAACTTGCTTAATATAGGTATCGCTCATGACCGCTTGCAGGGCGAAATTTTCACCACGGCTCACATCACTAAAAACCATATCGTTACTGCGAGTCTTAAGGAAACGTTCAGCACTGGCTAAGCTTTCAGCATCACGAAACTTAATTTCGATACCTGCACCATTATTACGAATGCCGGCATAACGAATTTTTTCATCACGTAATTGCGAACGAAAATCGGCAACTTTAGCCTCTTCCATCTTACGAATGGCTTCGCCCATGTCCACTTCCATTAGGAAATGCACACCGCCACGAAGATCGAGCCCGAGTTTCATTGGGCTACCGCCCATTGACTCGAGCCATTTAGGCGTTGCAGGGGCTAAGTTTAGCGCCACTGTAAAATTGTCACCGAGGCTATCGGCAATCACTTCTTTAGCCAGTAGTTGTTGCTCCGGATTTTGCACTCGGACCAACAACTGACCTTTTTCAAGCTCAGAGCGCTTTACCGCAATGCCCTTGCTGGCTAACAGCTCGTTCACACTGGCTTGGGTAGATGCGGTTACTTCAGCACCCCGAGTCGCCACAACTTGCACCGCGTGATCTTCACCAAAAAGGTTCGGTACGGCATAGAAACAACCTATAGCGATGACAAGCACCACCATAATGTTTTTCCACATTGGGTATTTATTTAACACGCCTGAGCCCTCTTGGCTTACAACGACTGGATAGAGCCCTTAGGCAATACAGCTGCAATATAGTCTTTTTTTATCGTGATTTGAGTCGTGTCGTTTAAGCTCAGTAACACGTAATCGCTTTCATCGCTGATTTTTGCAACCTTACCTAAAATTCCGCCACTGGTTAGCACTTCATCGCCTTTACCAATCGCTGACATAAGGTTTTTGTGCTCTTTAACGCGTTTTGACTGCGGACGGAAAATCATGAAGTAGAAAATCAGGCCGAAAATCGCCAGCATGAAAATCAGTTCCATCGTGCCGCCACCTTGTGGTGCGCCGGCAGCGCTTGCGTATGCATTTGAAATAAACATAGTTTTCTCTTCTTATTAGTAAAAAATCAATCAACAAACTCTGGTACTTCGCGACCTTGATTGGTATAGAAGTCCTTTACAAAGGCGTCTAATGTACCCGTCTCAATCGCACCGCGCAAACCTTCCATTAACATTTGATAGTATCTCAAATTGTGCATGGTGTTTAAACGCGCACCCAGAATCTCATTACAACGATCTAAGTGATAAAGGTATGCCCGTGAATAGTTCTTACAGGTATAACAATCACACTTAGCATCAAGTGGTGATGTGTCATCTCGATGACGCGCATTGCGTATTTTGATCACACCTTCACTCGTAAACAGATGACCATTTCGAGCATTACGGGTTGGCATGACACAGTCAAACATGTCAACACCGCGACGTACGCCTTCAACGAGATCTTCTGGTTTACCGACCCCCATCAGATAGCGAGGTTTGTCAGCAGGAATTTGCGGGCAAATATGCTCAAGAATGCGATGCATATCTGCTTTGGGCTCACCTACGGCCAAACCACCGACGGCATAACCGTCAAAACCAATATCCACTAAGCCTTTTAAGCTTTCGTCACGTAAATCTTCATACACACCGCCCTGAATAATACCGAACAGAGAGTTAGGGTTATCTAAACGGTCAAATTCATCGCGTGAACGCTTCGCCCAACGTAAAGACATTTGCATTGATTTGCGCGCTTCATCTTCAGTGGCGGGATACGGGGTACATTCGTCAAAAATCATCACCACATCACTGCCCAACGCATCTTGAATTTGCATTGATTTTTCAGGATCTAAGAAGATTTTCTCACCATTTATAGGCGAGCGAAAATGTACTCCTTCTTCGGTGATCTTACGGATATCACCGAGACTAAATACTTGGAAACCACCCGAATCAGTTAAGATAGGACGTTGCCAGTTCATAAAATCATGCAAGTCACCGTGCTTACGCATGATTTCTTCGCCTGGACGCAACCATAAATGGAAGGTGTTACCGAGCAGAATGTCAGCGCCAGTGGCACGTACTTCTTCTGGCGTCATACCTTTAACCGTGCCGTAAGTTCCCACGGGCATAAAGGCTGGAGTTTCTACTGTACCTCGTTCAAAAATCAACCGACCACGGCGCGCGCGGCCGTCAGTAGTATCTAATTCAAATTTCATAATTTACCTCGCCAGAAAAACAGTCTGACTACATTTTTAATGGCCAATGCCATTTTGATTAACAATAGAGATGGGGACAATGCAAAAAGGTTCAACCTTTTGATAAAATAAATTTGCCCCCATTACTCACTGTGGGCGGCTATTTTAAAGCAAAATCATACTCTAGTGGGCTTTTTTCGTCACAAACATGGCATCACCATAACTAAAAAAGCGATATTTTTGTGCGATTGCATGTTGATACGCCGCCATAACATGATCAAAACCCGCAAAGGCAGACACTAACATGATTAAGGTAGATTCTGGCAAATGGAAGTTAGTCACCATAGCATCAACTACTTGGAACTGATAACCGGGATAAATAAAGATGTCGGTATCACCGCTAAAAGCTTTGAGCTCGCCCCCACCTGCGCGCGCAGCACTTTCGAGTGAACGCACTGATGTTGTGCCAACGGCAACCACACGTTTACCCGCCGCTTTAGTTCGCGCGATTAAATCGACCACATCCTGCGGTACATTAGCCCACTCAGAATGCATCTTGTGCTCAAGAATTGTGTCAACGCGTACGGGCTGGAAAGTTCCTGCACCGACATGCAAGGTCACAAAGGCAATATTCACGCCCTTAGCCTTTAATGCTTCAAGCATCGCATCGTCAAAATGTAAACCAGCCGTCGGCGCTGCAACCGCGCCAGGGTTTAGGTTATACACAGTTTGATAGCGCTCTTTATCGGCATCTTCATCGGGTCTATCGATATAAGGCGGTAGCGGCATATGCCCTACGGCTTCGAGTACTTCTAAAATGGTCAACTCAGCTAACAGTTCGAGTTCAAATAAAGTATCGTGGCGCGCCACCATCTTCATTTGATAGCCACCATCAAGGTGGATTAATGAATCGACTTTAGGAGATTTAGAGCTGCGAACATGGGCGAGAATACGCTTATCATCGAGCATACGCTCAACTAAAATTTCTAACTTACCACCACTGGCTTTTTGGCCAAACATACGCGCGGGGATCACTCGGGTATTATTGAATACCATTAAATCACCGGGATTAATCATCCCCAGTAGATCGGTAAATTGTTTATCACCTAACGCGCCAGAGTTGCCATCTAAAGTGAGTAGGCGTGATGCATTACGCTGCGCCATAGGATAACGAGCGATCAGCTCATCAGGGAGATCGAAACAAAAGTCAGCAACGCGCATAGTGGCCTCAAGATAGCGTTAAACGGCGGCTAGTCTATAGGGTAGAGGCCAATAAGATCAAGATTACTTATTGCCAGTGTCTATTTCTTGCTCAAGACACTGTGGATTGGCTCCTTCAGAGGATACATTCTCATCGGCAGCATATTTAAGCCGTGCGGGGCTAAAATCATCCAAGCTAAAAGGGTGTTGTTCAAAGGGGATTTCAACTAATATTTTTTTGCGCTTAGGCCGCTCGTCTTTACCGAGCATTTTAGTAAACCAGTTCCACATCATCCATGATCCTAAAAAAGTGAAAAAAAACTACATTTTTACCTTGGGCGCTTTCCTAAGCGCACTACTGCATGCTACCGTGAACCGACGTGGTTAACCAAGCATATATATGAACTTTCTTACACACTTACATCTTGCCGATATCAGTAAAACTCATCTTGCCGCTAATGTGGCGGGTAACTATATTCAAGCACCAATAGCGCAAGCGCCTATGGAATTACGGCAAGCTTTATGGCTCAACCAAGAAATTAACACTCTGTGCGCTAGCCACGAACTCACTATCGAACTAATGGAAGCCTTTCCTGTAGCCTTAAAAAGCATAGCAGCAGAGCTGATGGCGGTGAGTTTTGATCATTACTTGGCTTACTATTGGGAAGAATATCATCCAGAACCACTCGATGCATTTAGCCAGAAGGCGTATGGCGCCCTAGCGTCTTTCGCAGCCCAAGGCCATGATCAATATCATCCTCAATCTCTGTTAACGCTCATTCCACCCATGCGCAGCGAAGACTGGCTAGGCAGTTACACTAACGAGCAAGGGCTACGTCGCGCTTTAGCACAAGTGGCAAAACAGCACCCACAAGCTGCGCTATTTAAAGACAGTCATAAAATTATCGATAAAATGCAGATCGAAATTGAAACGGCGTTTCGCACTTTTTACCCGCAATTAATGGCTTATAGTCGTATTTGGAGTCGTAAGACGCCAGCCGAATTTTTACCCTCTCCCCTCTAAACATTAGCAAGCATAAAATTATGCAGTTGGCCTAAGTAAATTTTGTTAATATGGCCGCGAGAAAATGAGGATAAGATGCAGATATTTGATTACCACCCCCCCGCAGTTCCTTGGCTAGACATACGCTATAAAGATAGAGACCTGATTATCATCAATAAACCTTCGGGATTATTGTCCAATCCCGGTCGAGCAGCACACACCTTCGATTGCGCGCTAACCCGTTTGCAAAGCCTATATCCAGAAACAATTTTAGTGCATCGGCTCGACTGCGCGACCTCGGGCATTATGGTGTTCGCCCGTAATAAAAAAGCCGAGTCACATTTAAAAACGCAGTTTCAAGATAGGCAGAGTAAGAAAGTTTATATCGCCGAAGTAATGGGAGATGTGACGCAGGAACAGGGCGTTATTGACTTCGCGATAGCGCCAGACTCAGAGCATCCGCCCTATCAAAAGACGTTACAAAAGGGAGCGACTGGCGGTAAAAGCGCCCTCACCCACTACCGTGTACTAGAGCGCCGAGAAAACAGCACCTTAATCGAGCTTTCGCCAGAAACAGGCCGCACTCATCAATTACGTGTGCATATGCTTGCCCTAGGCCATGCGATTTTAGGTGATGAGTTTTACGGTGATGCCGAAGTTATCAAAGCCAAACCGCGTTTATGCTTACATGCACAAAGCTTAAGTCTGACTCATCCGTATTCGAATAAGCCATTATTTTTTAGTAGCAAACATCCCTTTAACGGCTAACCTTCTACACATAAACTAGATAAAATCAAAAGGTCGCTAATGCGACCTTTTGATATATTAAAATATTGAACATGCATTTACGCGACGCGCATACTTTGCACCGGATGTGCATCGGCCGCTAATTTGTCTACTTGGAAATAACAGCCTTGTTCATTACAAAATTGTAATTGCTTTGACTGAGTCACGATAAAGAATTCACCAAAAAAATTACCACCGACATCTTCTAGCTTATGGCCCTCAGATGTTTGCGTCATATAGACTTCATCTAAACTATGGCACCCATCGCTAAACCAGGTTTCTAAAAAATATTTATCGTTTTCTTTATAGAGGGTAATTTTATCACCCAATAAAGGACGTTCATCTAACCAACGGCCTATAATTTCGCGATTTTGCATATCGGTCTCCCGCCAATGAAGGCGACGGCGTTTTTCGATTCCTGACATCCTGATATCCTTATGCAATACCCAATCACCTGAGGTGAAAGCCAGTTGTGGCAGTACATTAAGCATAGAACCCATTTGACTCTTTACTCCTTGTAGCAACACATTACTTTAAATAACTTATATTATGTGATCATTTTGTTAATTAATGTTTGCTAACTATTTAAATAATAAGATAAATGCTCTTGATTAATTAATCGGCAGTGTAGCCCAATTAACAAATTAAAACGTGATCAAGATCACTCTTTACCGATTGCTAAAATAAAGGTAGCTAAAAGACTTATTTATCGGGCGAATGTACTGTTACATCTTTTCTTGCCAATTTGAATAGGGTTTCTGATATAACCAATAGGTGAGTTATCGCACTAATAAAACCAAGTGATATTTCAATATCTTCAGGTAAAAATAAAGCAGGAAGCCTTATGCATAATATTCATCGTCGCAATTTTCTTAAAGCTGCAGGTGCCGCTACCGCAGGACTCGTCACCGCCAATATAGCCCTCAATACCAACGCCAGTACTGTTGCACCTAAACCGCAAGCGGGTAAATCCGTTATTGGACTTGTGGCGCCTAAAATGGATGTGGTTAGAGTCGGCTTTATCGGTGTCGGCGAGCGAGGTTTTAGCCATGTCGAGCAATTCTGTCATTTAGAAGGTGTTGAGCTTAAAGCCATTTGTGACCCCCACCAAGCGGTACTCGACAGAGCCGCAGATCATATCGTTAAACAAAATCGGCCAAAACCTACTGTCTATACTGGTAATGACCTGAGCTATCGCGATCTATTAAGCCGCGATGATATTGATATTGTGATTATTTCGACTCCGTGGGAATGGCACGCGCCTATGGCGATTGAAACCATGGAGAGTGGCAAACATGCCTTTGTCGAAGTACCAATGGCACTCACAGTAGATGAGTGCTGGCAAGTTGTTGATACCGCAGAGCGCACTCAGAAAAACTGCATGATGATGGAGAACGTCAACTACGGCCGCGAAGAACTTATGGTACTCAACATGGTACGCCAAGGCGTGTTTGGCGAGTTACTCCACGGCGAAGCCGCTTATATCCATGAGCTACGCTGGCAGATGAAGGAAATCGACCATAAAACGGGCTCATGGCGTACTTATTGGCATACAAAAACGTAACGGTAACTTGTATCCAACCCACGGTTTAGGCCCAGTTTCACAGTACATGAACATCAACCGTGGTGACAGATTCGATTACTTAACCTCAATGAGTTCTCCCGCCCTTGGCCGCGCACTTTACGCTAAACGCGAATTTCCTGCCGATCATGAGCGTAACCAGCTCAAGTACATCAATGGCGATATCAACACCAGCCTGATTAAAACCGTTAAGGGCCGAACCATCATGGTGCAACATGATACTACGACCCCAAGACCTTACAGTCGCCACAATTTAATCCAAGGAACTAATGGCGTATTTGCTGGTTTCCCGAATCGTATCGCCCTAGAAAATGGCAGCTTGGGTAACAGTTACCACGAATGGGATATGGACATGCAAAAGTGGTACGACAAATACGATCATCCATTGTGGCAACGTATAGGTAAAGAGGCTGAAATCAACGGCGGCCACGGCGGTATGGACTTTGTAATGCTATGGCGCATGATTTATTGCCTACGCAATGGCGAAGCCTTAGATCAGGATGTGTACGATGGTGCGTCTTGGTCGGTGGTGAATATCTTAAGCGAACAGTCAGTCAATGATCGCAGTAACTCAGTCACCTTCCCTGATTTTACTCGCGGGGCGTGGAAAACGGCCAAACCGTTAGGGATTGTCGGCGCTTAAGCTAACACATTAGTCAAACTCACCAAAAGGATAAGCGCCTCGGCCTTATCCTTTTTCTATTTATTTTATCAAGCTGCTGAATAATAAACTCATCCGTTATAAAAAATAGCAGCAGAAATTAGTAATAACCTATTTCTTTGATTTTCAGTGCAAAGTCACCACTTTGCTGGGCACCAATCACCAGCCCTAAGCTACAGAGTTGGCTTAACGCAATACTCGGACGGGAAACCGCTTTGCCACGACATTGTGGCTGAAAATCACTGAAAGGAATATCGATGCGCTGCCAATTTACTGTTTTTGTACAGCTTGCACTAATCGCTTGATGACTTGGCACAGGCATTGGTGCTTGATATACCGTGCTTTGAGGGGTGTAAACATCTTTTAAATTCACTTTATAGTGTTTATCTTGTTCGCTATCAAGTTCAAGATAAATCCCCGTAAAGCCACTCACATCTATAGGATTAAACTCACAACGCACCGAGGCAAAACCACCGCCATTGGCCAGTGAAACATGGCCACTGAACTCGGCATAATCTAATGGCGAAACCGTCATTTTACTGCGGGACAAACCGCCCATCACAGTATCATTTATACCATACCAAGGTTTTGCCGCATCTAACGCTTTAAAATCACAAAAGATCATAACGACGCCCATAAAAAAGCAGCCACCAAAGTGACTGCTTTAATTGCTTATAAAACGAATAACCGTGCTAATTAACTTAACTTAACTTAGTTTAGCTTTATTTTCAGCGGCTTCACAAGCGGCAGCGGTAAAGATAACGTCCGTTGAACTATTTAATGCGGTTTCAGCGGCATCTTGAACCACGCCAATAATAAAGCCCACGGCAACCACTTGCATGGCAACATCGTTAGAAATACCAAACAAGCTACAAGCCAATGGAATCAGTAGTAATGAACCGCCAGCAACGCCAGATGCACCGCAAGCTGAAACAGCAGCGACAACGCTCAGTAACAATGCTGTTAGTAGATCAACTTGAATACCTAAGGTATGAGCCGCGGCTAAAGTCAATACTGTAATGGTGATCGCTGCGCCGCCCATGTTAATGGTGGCACCTAAAGGAATAGAAACAGAATACGTGTCTTCATGCAGATTTAATTTTTCACATAGCGCCATATTCACGGGAATATTTGCCGCACTCGAGCGAGTAAAAAATGCGGTAACGCCGCTTTCACGCAAACATTGAAATACCAACGGGTACGGATTACGTCTAATCTTCACATATACAATCAATGGATTAACGATTAAAGCGATAATCGCCATTGCACCTAATAACACTGCCAATAGCTGTGCATAACCTGCAATTGCCGCAAAACCGGTTTCGGCAAATGTCGCCGCAACTAAACCAAAAATACCGATAGGCGCTAAACGAATAATAAAGCGCACCATTTGTGAAATACCATGGCTCATGTCAGCAAACACTTGTTTAGTCGAATCGGTAGCGTGATGTAAGGCTAAACCTAAACCTACACCCCAAGCGAGAATACCAATATAGTTTCCCGTCATTAACGCATTAACTGGGTTATCGACCAATTTGAATAATAAGGTATGGATGACTTCGCCAATGCCTTGTGGCGGACTTGTGCCTTCCACCCCAGCCACCAGTACTAAATCCGTCGGGAAAATTGAACTTAAAATCACTGCGGTTAATGCTGCGGCAAACGTCCCTAATAGATACAAAATCACAATAGGGCGCATATTCGTTTGAGTATTTTTCTTTTGATTGGCAATCGATGACGCCACTAAGATGAATACTAATATTGGCGCTATCGCTTTTAATGCACCCACAAATAAGCTACCTAAAAAAGCGATATCTTTTGCGCTGTCAGGTGACAAAGTGGCTAAAATCACACCCGCGATGATGCCTAATAAGATTTGTAATACCAGACTGCCATTAGCCAATTTAGCTAATAATGATTTTTGTTTCATGATTTAACCTATCGTTATTATATTTTGGTTGAGATCCCCAACGCACGCCTTCGAAAATGAGGCCATTAGGTTTTATAGGATGTGACTGGACTTGTCTAGTCTTACCAAGAAATAAGCGAGCAAAATACCCCTCTTGCCCGCCTAAAGCTCACACGCTACTTGATTAGTGCTTATTGATAGCTAAATCAGCACCACGCAACATGGCATCAATCAACTCGTGGGCATCAAATTTCGTTAGCGCTTCATTTGCCCCGACTTGATGAGCTTGGCTCACGCTAATTTCGCTGGATAAAGATGTATGCAAGATAATATAAGCATTAGCAGTTAACGAATTATCACGCACCTCAAATGCCAATTCATAACCATCAAGCCCAGGCATTTCGATATCACTCACTAAAATATCAATAGGATGATGATCCAGTGCCGCTTGCTCCATAATCGCTAAGGCTTCTTTACCATCTGCGGTCACCCGATAAGGTATGTTGATCATATCTAGTGCGTCAGATAATTGCTTACGAGCAACTTTAGAATCATCAACCAGTAGAATATTCATCGGCTTCAGTTTTTCACGCTGCACATCGGTCAAAATAGCGCGGTTAGCTTGTGGGTTATCGGGGAAAATTTTTGATAATAACAGCTCAACATCGAGCAACTGCACCAATTGATCTTGAAAACGGGTAACGCCAGTCAAATAGGCATTTTTACCTAAGTTGGCAGAAGGAGCTTCAATATCGCGCCAGTTACACTCGATAATTTTATCGATACCACGCACTAAAAAGCCAATAATCATCCGTTGGCAATCTGTGATAATGATATAACACTTCTCTAATTCCTCGGCTGTAATTGGCCTATAGCCAATCGCGGCCGCCATATCAATAATGGGGATCGTATGACCACGAATGGTCGCCGCACCAAGAATTGTCGGGTGCGATTGAGGAATTTTACTTAATGGCGTGTACGGCACTAACTCACGAATTTTTAGCGTGCCTAAAGCAAACACTTGGGACTGTGATAACTTAAACAGCAGTAATCCCTGCGACTGACTTGCTTTGCTTTTCATAATGATATGGGTAACTCACTAAAATTAACCTAGGGGTAGCTTAACCTTAAAATCATAAAAATTTGATGATGAAGGTCAAACACATGAAAATCACTACCTATTAATTAGTCGATTTAACGACCAAATGGCTTTTAAAAACTTAGTCTTGTAATGCGTATAAGACGTCGAAGGCAAATTGATCCCAACCTTCTGCAGTAAAAGCAATATCGCGAATATTGCGTACTTGGCTCACAGCATGTAATGGTGCAGCACCATTAACCATTAGATAATACGCCATAATTAAACCCGTGCGATCTTTACCCGACCGACAATGAATAACCACAGGAACATCATCAGCTTCACATTGCTGAATAAACGCTAAAGCCTTAGGTAACTGAGCCACACAAATCGCCACATCGCCATTTTGGGGTGGCACATTACGCGACAATGGAATGCATTCGTAACGTAAATCGAGCTGTTTAAACGCACTCGGTTCGCAGCCTTCACCGCCATTAACTGACAAAACGGCGCCAATGCCAGCGTCTTTGAGGGTTTGTAAATCCCAAGAATCTTTATTGGGACCACTACGCCCTGCGACTTTACCTTCAACTAACCAAAATAAGTGCTGCATAAACCTTACCTACGACAAGTGAGATGACAAGGAACATTGGAGATAAGCTAACAATAGCTTATCTCCAATGACTTAAGATTGCTTACCCCAAAATTCAGTATTGGCTGGCGGTAACTGCTTACGTTTTTTTTTGCCCGTACCTTCGGGCTTAGCGACAGGCTTTTCTTGCTCTAACAGTTCGGCTGGTATTTCATCATCGGCTTCAAAACCCACAATTTGTTCACGCACGAGCTTAAGCTTATTCTTTTTTTCTATAATGCCAAAGTGGTGATAATCCTCATGGGAAATCAAAGTCACGGCTAAGCCAGCTTCACCCGCGCGGCCACTACGACCAATACGATGCATATAATCTGCTGGGCTTCTAGGTAAATCAAAGTTGATCACCACAGGCAGTTTATCGATATCGATACCACGAGCTGCAATATCAGTAGCAATTAACACACTGATCTCACCATTTTTAAAACCATCGAGCACCCGCGTACGCGCACCTTGAGCTTTATCGCCATGAAAGACTTCGGCACTGATACCGCGTTTAGATAATTTTTGCGCTAAGTGATTACAAGTGTTCTTGGCACTAACAAAAATTAGCGCCTGTGACCACTGGTGCTCTTTTATCAAATGCGCTAATAATGCGGTTTTCATCGGGCGGTTAACGGTAATCACCCGCTGATGAATCGTGCTTTCTTGCTCACTTTATAATTGGTACTCAAGCGGATTATTAAGCAGTTTTGTCGTTAATTCACGCACTTCTTCAGGAAAGGTCGCAGAGAATAACAATGTTTGTTTTTTCGCTGGTAAAGCATCAAGTACTTGGGCTAATTCGTCTGTAAAACCAAGACTTAGCATACGGTCGGCTTCATCAAGCACTAAGACACTAACGCGGTTCAATTTAATCGCATTACTGGATAATAGATCTAATAAACGACCAGGGGTTGCCACCAACACATCAGCGCCAGCACGTAAACTTTGCATTTGGGCATTAACGGATACACCACCAAATGCGGCAACAATTTTCAGTTGGCCATTTAAATGCGAGGCATAGGACAAAAAGCTATCAGCAACTTGCTGCGCTAACTCACGGGTTGGCACTAAGACCAAACAACGAACATAAGCGCCACTTTTATCATCGGTTTTAGCTTCAACGAGTTGCTGCAACACTGGTACGGCAAAGGCTGCCGTTTTACCCGAGCCTGTATTGGCGCCAGCTAACACATCTCGCCCGGCGAGCACAGCAGGAATTGTCGCCGCCTGAACCGGTGTGGGCAAAACATAGGCTAATTCGGTTAATCGATTTAGCAATGGTGCAATAATGCCGAGTTGGGCAAAGTTTGCCGCAGAGGAAGAAGCCTGAGTCATAGAAAGTTTAACTGCTCACCAATATCTTAATAGGACGCTATTCTAGCTTAAATATTGATACTGTGCTTGTCAGTTTCCAGCGAGAGTAGCTGTTGTTTCATCTCAAGTCCGTAAGCATAACCGGTGAGTTTACCATTTTTGCCTATCACTCTATGGCAAGGCACAATAATGGCGATAGGATTTGCGCCATTGGCGGCGCCTACCGCGCGTACCGCTTTGGGACGACCTATTTGCTCAGCAATCTCTCCATAACAGCAGCTCTGGCCGTAATCTAAATTAAGCAAAGCTTGCCAGACTTCACGTTGAAATAGTGTGCCCTTGGGCGCGAGCTTTACATCAAACTCAGCACGTTTACCCGCAAAGTAATCCGTGAGCTGTGCCTGAGTTTCGCGAATATGCACCGTGGCTTGATTGAGCGTATCCGCACTCACCTTAGCAAGGATAATCTCAGTACGATCTGAGCCAATAACCGTTAAATGGCTCAGTCCGTAGGCGTTAGCATGTAATTGCAACAGGCCAACAGGACTCATAAAAGTATCTACGGCGCAGGGCTGATACGCTGCAACGTTTGGAGCTTGGCTCAATTGACGAATAGGATGCTTCATTATCTGTCTCTTCATTTAATGTAAACGATGTTCTACATTGTCAGTTTAATTTGGAACTGTTTGACGGTTATTGGTGCCAGAGCTGGAAGGTTAAATAACTGCCCCAAGGCGCGATGCTTTGGCTAAGCTGCTGACATAAATCAGGATAACTTATCGTAGTAGCAGATTCATTCTGCGGATGTGTTGTAGCATATAAGGCCAATAAATGCTTTTTGACGATTAAATCTGAATGTAAAAACACGTTTGGATCGCCCAAGCCACGAAGCTTGGCATAGGCTATTGTCCAAGGACCAATACCCTTAACACTAAGCCACTCATCAACGCTTGCCTCTGGATAATCGCAGATAAATGCAGCCAGAGCATTGAGCGCCGATTTACGTGCCCCCGGCATTTTAAGCTCAGTAAGACTGGCTTTGCGAATGATCTCAGGTGTCGGGAATAAACGATACTCTCGGCCATTGAGGTAAAAGCGCTCACCATAGGCTTCAACCAATAGATTCAATAATTTAGTTGCCTGCACGACCGTCACTTGTTGGCCCAAAATTGCGCGGCACACCGCTTCAAATAGCGATCCTGCGCCAGGAATACGCAAGCCTGCCAAAGGCGTTAATTCTACATGGGATAGTGTACTTAAGCTTTGTTCAATCTGTTGCATATCCGCATCAAGATCTAAAATTCGCCGTATCTGCGTCACTAATTGCTGTAATTCATCTACGGTAGAGTCTTCGGTCAACGCAATAGACAGCTTGAATCGATTTAGCTTAGGCTCATGGGACATTTGCACTGTGCCGCGCATGTTACCTAATGCAAAACAACGACCATATCCGAGCCCGTTATCGTCAAATTTAGCTTCCGCGGCAAGGTGTGCTTCATCTGCAACTTGAACGGCATCACTCGATTGTGGATGACTCACTTGCGACGTGAACCATTCCATCCCTGTCACCGCACGTAAGCGATAAAATGCCAGCTGCGATGGCCAATCCAATGGTGGTCGATAGTATTGATATAGGGTTAATCCATAGTGCGGTACAAATTCACCCATAGCATCAATTTCGCTTAATCCTGTTGATGGATCAATAACGTGCTCCTTCGCCGCCTTGATTAATGCGGTCTTTCTTAATTGAGTTGGCGTTAATTGCAAGTTTTGCTTAAACGCTTCATTAAAACGACGAATACTATTGAAACCCGCCGCCAACGCCACTTGAGTGATAGGTAACTGGGTTTGATGTAATAATTGTTTCGCAAACAGTAACTGTCGGTATAAGGCATATTGTTTTGGCGAAGTGCCAAAACCTTCGGTAAATAGCTTATTCAGATAACGACTGCTGATGCCTAATCGGTCAGCCAATTGTGTTACAGTTAAAGCCGCTTCTCCCGATGATCTCCCTGCCAATGCGCCTGCTTCAATCAAACTAATGGCCCTTGCTAAAGTCGTGCCTGTACCCTTCCACGGATTTGATCCTGGTGCACTGTCGGGTCGACAGCGTAAACAAGGCCGTAACCCCGCCTGCGCCGCTTTAACAGCTGAATCAAAATAACGCACATTTTGCTCTTTTGGCGCAACTGCCGGGCAAACGGTACGGCAATAAATGCCCGTGGTTAACACGCCAACAAAAAACTTACCATCAAAACGCACATCGCGGCTCATCCTTGCCTCTCGACAAACCGTTGCTGAAAGTAGTCCATCACTGAGCAACATATCAGCCGAACGATTACTCTCTTTTTTTATCAAAACCACAGGCGTGTTACTCGTCTTCATCATTTATTAGGCCCGACAATATCCGCTCACAATTTATGTCTTGTTGATTACTTTACGTAAAACTAACATGTAGCACTAGCGGAAAACGGAACTCAATCATTTCCATGCTGTTAATGCATGAAATCCTATATGCTATACCCAAGCTACCTGAGGATACGAGTTTCAACATCAGCTGGTTATTTAGGTATAAATACGACTATTTTTTATCTCAACATAGAGTTAATTCATGTTTAAACGATTTGAATCTTGGGTTGAAGCCCTCCCCGATGACGAACCCACTAAGCCACCTACTGGGGTTTATGCTTTTTGTCGTCACTATACTAAAGGCTACGAGCTGCCATTAATCCTAATGTCTATTCTGACCGCAATGCTGGCCATGCTTGAGGTGTCATTGTTCGGATTTATGGGCCAGTTAGTTGATTGGCTAGTGAAAAAAGATCCACAGACCTTATTTCAAGATGAAGGGACAACCTTAATACTCATGGGCGTGATGATGCTGATTGTCATGCCTGTGTTGGTATTACTGCATGCGCTTATCATGCATCAAACCTTACTCGGCAATTATCCTATGTCGATCCGTTGGCTCGCACATCGTTATTTGCTGAAGCAAAGTGTGTCATTTTATCAAAATGATTTTGCGGGGCGAATCGCGACTAAAGTGATGCAAACCTCCTTAGCCGTGCGCGAAACTGTGATGAAATTGCTCGATGTACTGGTATACATTTTAGTGTATTTCACCTCTATGCTAGTGATGATCGCCAGCGCCGATGTGCGTCTCGTACTCCCCATGTTAGTGTGGCTCGCATTGTATGTTGGGCTGCAATGGTATTTTGTACCTAAGTTAAAAAGTGTCTCTACTGAGCAAGCCGATGCACGCTCAACCATGACAGGCCGTATCGTCGACAGCTACACCAACATCACCACAGTAAAATTATTCGCTCACACACAAAAAGAGGCTGAATACGCTAAATCCAGTATGCAAATATTTTTAGATACTGTGTATCGTCAGATGCGTTTAGTGACTGGCATTAGTGTCAGCGTGCAGATTATTAACTATATGTTGGCCTTTAGTATTGCAGCGGTATCGATTGCCTTATGGACCGATAGCGCTATTACTGTCGGTTCCATTGCCATAGCGGTGAGTTTAGCACTGCGTTTAAACGGCATGTCACAGTGGATAATGTGGGAAATCAGTTCATTATTTGAAAATATTGGCACCGTCATCGATGGGATGAATACGCTATCAAAAACAACAATAATCCAAGACGAACCTAACGCAAAACCGCTTATCGTTAATCAAGGTAAGATTAATTTCAAACATGTGTGTTTCCATTACGGTGAACAGACTGGCGTGATTGAAGATCTGAATCTGAATATTAAAGCGGGCGAGAAAGTCGGTCTTGTTGGCCGTTCTGGCGCGGGTAAATCGACCCTAGTCAATTTACTCATGCGTTTTTATGATGTTGAAAAAGGTCAGATAAATATTGATGGCCAAGACATCAAAACGGTAACGCAAGATTCACTGCGTTCGCAAATAGGCATGGTCACGCAAGATACATCACTTTTGCATCGCACTATCCGCGAGAATATTCTTTACGGTAATCCAAGTGCCAGTGAAGAACAGCTCGACAGCGCCATTAAGCAAGCTCAAGCCTATGACTTTATTCAAAGCCTAAGCGATCCTAACGGTAACCATGGCTTAGATGCTCAAGTCGGTGAGCGGGGTGTAAAACTCTCTGGCGGACAAAGACAACGTATCGCCATCGCACGGGTTTTATTAAAAAATGCACCGATTTTACTACTTGATGAGGCCACCTCTGCGCTAGATTCAGAAGTTGAAGCAGCAATACAAGAAAGCTTATATGAATTAATGCAAGGTAAGACAGTGATCGCCATTGCCCATCGACTTTCAACCATTGCCGCAATGGATAGGCTAATCGTGTTAGATCAAGGCCGAGTCGTCGAACAAGGCACACACCAAGAACTTATCGCCGCTGGCGGTATTTATGCCCAACTATGGGCGCACCAAACCGGTGGATTCTTAGGTGTAGATTAAGCCAAAAGTTAGATGACGAAAGGCGACACTCAGTAATGAATGTCGCCTTTTTTATCTCAATAGGTTTCCGCCTAATTCTCCCTCTTCCCGCAAAGCTTCACTCTTATACTTATACTCGCTCTCATATTCCCTAAAATTACGAGCCAGTTTAACGCAATATTCCTGAAAAATAGGTGTTGTGACAACGGACTACTTCAAATTGCACTCGTTGAGTGATTGGAAACATGGATAAATCGCGATTAACGGTTCCAAGTATCAGCGTTGAGAGTGACAGCATTCAAAGTGCCAACATTGAATAATCCCAAAAGTGAGTTTTTGTATTGGTTTAGAACAGGATTAGGTTAGAAGACGCCTCAACAAGCTTTAATGCGTGATTGAACAAAGTTACGTCACCAAGCAAGGTAAGCCTATCTAAGCATTATTGTTTTTATTTGGTAATTTGGAATTGTGGGTAAGTCTAATGAATAACTTGGTGCGTATGAATCGCAACTAAATCGGGCGACTCTCAATTAAGCACTCAAAATGTAGAGACAAAAAAACCACCTTAAAGGTGGTTTATTGTCTTTAACCAAAGTTTCGATAAACCTTGATTAAAATTGGTATCCCCTAGGGGATTCGAACCCCTGTTACCGCCGTGAAAGGGCGGTGTCCTAGGCCTCTAGACGAAGGGGACCCGGACTTATGATTTAACT
>NZ_FTNN01000012.1:70031-125606 GCF_900156405.1 Shewanella morhuae | reverse complement strand
CCAGGGCGGGATTAAGCTTTGTTAAATCTTTTAACCAAAGAAAATCTCGCTCCTAAAATCGCCATTCCATGCTGCCTTTCTTATCTTGGTTGGTTTACTGGCTTTTAGCGGATGCTGCTCTAAAAGGTTCAGCACGATACGCCGAAATAGCGCCATCTTCTTCGCGTTTTCACGGTCACCCATTCTTGAGCTGTCTTCCCTAAAGGTGACGTCAAGCACCCAGTGTTGCTGGTTCTCGATGTGCCAATGCTGACGCACCGCTTTGGCTGCAAGTTCGACGTCCAGAGGTAAAGAACTTAAGTAATAATCCGTATTAATGCTTGTAACACCTTTATATGTTCGTTGACGCTCAACGGCAATTAGCGACTTGGCTGATGGCCACTTTTTCGCGAGCGCCTGCGGCAGCTTTGCTGGAATTTGAAATGTCGTGCGACGCTCCTTACGGCCATGCCCCTTGTCATCCTCTTCGATACTCAATATGTCGACGCCGTCGTTATCCCAGTGAGGTTGGAACTGCATCTCTATGGCCTGCCTAAGTAGAGGTTGGTTGCCTTTTACCTGAACAACATAGTCACCTTTAGCTTTGATGATTTGTTGAAGCGTTTCCCGCTGGCAGTGAAGTGCATCAAAGGTTACAACAGCGTCTTTAATGTCTAACATGTGCAACAGCGCTTGAACCGTTGCGATTTCGTTACCTTTGGTCTGTGTATCTTGCTGATACAGCACAATTCCTTGTTCGGTATCAAAGGCCGAAACGAGGTGTAGCGCATTTTTAGCGCCATGTTGATTAACTGCACCCCGCAACGTTTTGCCGTCGATAGCGATTAATGGCTTGGATGAGGCCTCTCTTAAGCTATTTGCCCAACTAAAGAGCGCCAACACCAGTATTTCGGTATCGATGACTTTAATGATCCGAGCAATGGAATGCCGAGTCGGGATCCCTTTGTCAAAATCTCGATGTTTACGTAGCCAAGATAGGTTCTCTTTGCCGAATTCTTCGATAGCTTGCCAGCCATCACAACCTGAAGTGATTGCCGCTAAAACGAGAAAAATAATATCAACTAAATCATGGTCTAGGTTGATGTGAGAGCGAGGGTCTTCGATGAGTTTCAAGTGTTCAAATAAGGACATGGATTAGGTTCAGTAGAATAACATGCCCGATCAGATCATGCAGATACGAAGAAGTTCCCTACTGTTAACAAAGTATGATCCCGCCCTGATCCAGAGGCAGGGCTTAGGCTCTGCTTTTTTATGGGTATAATTATCATTTGAATATCAATACTAAGTTAAACAACAAATTTGTTAACGTTTTATAGCGAATAGTCGGTTTACTCATTATGTTGATAACCGCTTTGTTATATGCACATGTCAACCCTATTAATATTGGAGTCGATTATGCGATAAAGTTAATCATCGTGATAATGTTAGCTTTTTGATTTAGAAGATGTCATCAGTCCTAATACTTCATCATAGGAGATGTTAAACTCTCTCGATAGGTTAATCACTTTTGTTTTGTAAGTTTGAATGTTTTCTTGCATTGCTAATTGATGTTTCTTTTCTTCAACTAAATCGTTAACCGTTTCTTGTAATATTAATAGTCGACGTAAACTATAATCGAGAGATTGAATATATTTGGCCATTTGTTGCTGATTACGTGCTTGTTCAAGATCCGTGGAAACTTTCTTATCGTATCCATATTCATCAAGAGCTGCGAGCGCATTTTTTAAATCAAGATCTGTATTCATTTGGTGTTCGCTATATAACAAAAAAGGAGAGAGAAAAAATTATGAGACTACAAAGGTATCACAGGACGTTAACTGGAGCAGATTATAATGCCAACACCAATATACACCAAATTTTTAGTGCTTCAAATGCAATAAAATTGAAATTGGTTTTCGCTTTGAACTTGTCGAGGTCGATAATTATGCGTAGTCTAAAGTTTTAAGCACTAACGGAGAAACAAATGCTTGATCTATTGCCTGATTTGTTTGACCACTATCCCTCTAAACTTCAATTGTTGCCGTTGGCTTTTAAGGCATTTGGTGGAAAACCACTTTTTTGGGGTGAGATAGTGACAGTGAAATGCTTTGAGGATAATTCCAAAGTAAAAGAAGTTCTGGCGCAAAATGGACAAGGTAAAGTGCTTTTTGTCGATGGTGGCGGTTCCTATAGGCAAGCATTACTCGGGGATTTAATTGCTCAAAGTGCCTTAGATAATGGCTGGCAAGGCGTGGTAATTAATGGTTTTGTACGTGATGTTATGCGAATAAAGACATTTAATTTAGGTATTTATGCTTTAGGTGCTGTCCCAATTAAAACTGAAAAGCGAGATCAAGGGCAAATTAATGTCCCAGTAAATATGGGCGGCGTAATGGTTAAACCTGGCATGCAACTGTATGCCGATGAAAATGGTATTGCAGTGAGTGATGAGCTGTTGGACTGTGCATTTTTAAGCTAAATCATTGTAATAAAAACCTGTTTTTAATAAGGATATTTATATGAAATTCATTAAGTGGCTCTTGGCCTTAGTGGTAACACTGTTTCTTTTGGTTGCTGTTTATCTCAGCGTATTTTTCGATCCTAATGACTTTAAACCTGAAATTGTCGATGCTGTAAAAAAGCAAACTGGCCGTGAATTTGCTATCAGCGATGATTTGTCTTGGACCTTTTTTCCGGTGATTGGCATTAACTTAGGTGGCGTTTCCCTATCGAATCCTGATGGTTTTAGCCCTAAAGCGATGTTAGATGTTCATAAAGCAGTAGCAGAGGTGGCATTAATGCCATTATTTAGTCACAAAATTGAAATTGCAGAATTGAGCCTTGATGGCGCAACAATTAATTTAGTTACCCGTAAAAATGGGAGTTCGAGCCTTGACGGTTTAGTGGGTGAAGAGAGTGGGCAAAAAGCGCCAGTATCTGCTGAACCTTCAACTAAGCGCCAACTTTCAGATATTAATATTGGCGGGGTCTCTATTACTAACACCCAAATTAACATGATTGATGAAGCTAAAAAGCAAACTCAAACTTTTACGCTAGATAGCTTTACCTTGGGTGAGTTTACCTTAGATAAATTTGCTCCAATTGCTTTTGAATTTAGTGCCACAATGCCGGATATGACACTGAGCAGTAAAGGTAAAGGTGAGTTAAAACTTAGCCGCGATGTTAAGCAACTCGTTATCAATGATCTCAACATTGACACTGTGATGGAAGGGGAGAGTATTCCGAATAAGAAACTCGAAACATCGATTACCTTAGCGACTCAAATCGCACTCGATAAACAGCAATTGTCGGTTGATATTACCCAGTTAACTGCTGCGAATATTAGCGCAGTGGGGAAACTTGGCGTCAATTATGGTACCAAAATCCCCAAGATTAATGCTGACTTTCAAATTGGCGACCTCGATTTAGATGCCTTGTTGCCCAAAACTGAAGCCGTTGAGACGACACAACAGACACCGGCAGCGAGTCATCAGGTTGCTGATGAACCTGATTTTTCTGCACTGAAAGGGCTTGATGCAAAACTTAAATTGACGGTTAAGTCGATAAAAGTTGCTAATTTAGCGACGCAGAATTGGTTAATGGATATGAGTATCCAAAATGGTGTCATAGACTTAACTAAGCTGAACGCTGATCTGTATCAAGGTCAATTACTTCTCAGTGCACAGGTTGATGCGCGTCAAGCCGTGGCCAGCTACCAATTTGATAACAGTGTAACAGGTGTACAAATACGTCCTTTATTAAAAGATGCTGCAGACGTCTATTTATTAGCGGGAACGGCTAACTTTAGCGTAAAAGGTAAAGGGAAAAGCCTTATTCCTTTGCAGCTAAAGCAAAATCTATTAGCGAATGGGCATTTTGATATAAATGATGGTGCCTTGTATGGCGTTAATATTCCACAGATGATCCGTAGCGCACAGGCTAAGTTAAAGGGCGACTTATCTTCACAGAATAAGGAAGAACATAAAACTGATTTTTCCAGTTTAACTGGCAGTTTTACCCTTGATAATGGCGTTGCTAATAATCCTGATCTGGCGATGTCGTCACCACTACTGCGCCTTGCTGGTAAAGGTAGTGCAAACTTATTAACCGAAGCGCTAGATTATAGGCTGACGGCAAGTTTAGTGAATAGTTTGAAAGGTCAGGGTGGCGATCAAGAAGCCCTCGCGGGGATTGATATTCCGCTTGCGATTACAGGGACTTTCCAAAAGCCAGAATATGCTTTGGATACTAAAGCCTTACTGAATAATCAGTTCAAGGAAGAAACCGAAAAAGCGAAGGAAAAATTAAAAGATTCCTTGTTGAAAAAACTAGGAGGTTTTTAATGGTAAGTTTGAAGCGTTACGCTTTGCTTGTGTCGGTTAGTGTGGTTGTGAGTGGACAACTTGTTGGCTGCATAGCGCCTAAAACGCCCGCTAACAGTAAACCGACTGAAACCAAAGCCGCTACAGCAGTTAAACCTGAAATTGTACGTGCGGCGGATTTAGCGCTTGATGTTTCTAGTCATAAAAACATTCCAACATTAAAGGTTGAGCCTGTAACTACTGGCGCAGCGCAAGGGCTACTGCGTGGAGAATTAATCTTAGCCTCTTTTGTTGATTTTGAGCATGCAGTAAAAGCAACCTTAAGCGTGACTAATCCACAAACCTATGCCGTTGATTTACGTTATAACACAGGAATGATGGCGGATTTATGGTTAGTGACTCAAGAGGGAAAACGCCTATGGGCTTGGTCAGAAGATATGATGTCCACGCAAGCGTTACGTAATAGCCAATTAGGCGCAGGCAAAGTAATCAGTACATCCTTTAGTATCCCACCTAAAGCGTTTGCAGGCATCCCTGCAGATGGTGCTCGTTTAGAAGCGCATTTTGTAGCTAAAGCGGTAGCGTCAAATGCAACATTAATGGCACCAGTGGTTTTACTATTAACCATGGAGTAAGTAACCATGGAATAAGGCAATTACACAGTAAAAAGGCAGCGTTCCCATCGGTTCGCTGCCTTTTTTATGCTTTAGATCTGAATTAAACTTACGTTTAACGGTAATGCATTATCTAGTATTAATGTTTTTTAAATGCTTATGCACTTAATTTACTCTCATCAACAACTAGCTTAATTACTTGCCCAGGTTGTAAATATTGTGATTGCGCGAGGCTATTCCATTCGAGTAACTCGGCGACACTGACATTAAATTTGTTAGCAATACGAACAAGGGAATCCCCTGTTTTTACCTTGTAGCTCACAGTACGAATTTGTGCTGTTTGTTGGCTATCTGTCGGTGTAAAAATCACTAATTTTTGACCATCTTTTAACTTGTTTTTTTGAGCTAATTTGTTCCAAGCACTCAGTTGTTTCACTGTCACCTTGTGGGCTTCTGCTATTTCACTCAGCGTATCACCCGATTTCACTTGATAAGCTATTTGGTTGGATGTTGTTGCTGTGTGCAATTTTTTGGGTAATTGCTGTTGAGTCGATAGTGCATAGAGCTGCTTATCTTGAGCATCAACAGGAATAATCAAATGCTTACCAGTCACGATAGTATTGCTTTTCATGCCGTTAGCAGCGCGAATTGCAGCAATTGTGGTGTGGTGCTGTTTAGCAATATTGCTAATGCTGTCACCGGATTTTATCGTATAGCGTAGCCAGCTAATTCTATCTTCGCTCTCGGTTTCGGCGAGTGCCTTTTTAAATTCTTCCGATTTATCAATCGGCAGCACTAGCGTGTGTGGTCCTACTGGCGATGTAGCCCAGCGGTTATAACCAGGATTGAGTTTTTGTAGCTCGAGTGTCGTCATATTGGCGAACCCTGCTGCCATTGCTAAATCAATTTGGCTATCGATATCAACCACTTCAATAGAAGGATTATTACCAATTGGCGCTAAGTTAATTCCGTATTCATCGGCATGCTTAATGACTTCGGCTAATGCCAGTAATCGTGGCACGTATTGTTCCGTTTCTCGGGGTAAATCTAATGACCAAAAGTCAGTTTTAAGTCCTTTTTTCTCATTATCTTTAATCGCATTCAGTACCCGTGATTCGCCCGAGTTATAGGCTGCAATAGCATAAAGCCAATTATTATTGGTTTTACTATAAAGATATTCGAGCATGTCCAATGCCGCAGTTGTTGAAGCGGGGACATCGCGACGGCCGTCGTACCACCAGTTCATCTCTAAACCAAAATGGCTGGCCATGGGCGTCGTAAATTGCCATAAGCCTGAGGCGGTTGAACCTGTAGAAGAGGCCGAAGGATCAAAGGCGCTTTCTATGATAGGTAAAAGAGCTATCTCAATAGGAAGATGACGTTTTTCAAGTTCTTCTACAATCAGGTACATATAAGGCACCGCACGCTCGGAGATGATCGCCAGATGCTGCGGATTTTTGATATACCAATCGCGATATTGGTTGACCAACTTTTGATCAGGAACCGGTAATTGCATTCCTTGACGAATGCGTTCCCACACATCGGTAATTTGCGCCGATGGAGCCTCTGTAGCGAGGTAATATTCTGGGACTATGGTTTGGGCGTTGACGGTTTCAACTTTTGTCTGGTTAGTGTCATTGTTGTTTAGGGTTTGACAGCCTGTGAGTAGGGCAAATCCCCCTGCAACAATATAAAGTGATACTCTCATTGAAAACGGTAGTCCTCTGTTAGTGCATTACTCTCTTTACAGTAACGATATGTTTTTTATAAAGATAAAGACAACGCAGCGCGCAAAGTATTCACGCAAAACGAGCCATTCTATGGGATCTTTGCGATCTTGTCCCTTAATTATCGTACATAATGTAAGGCTATTTTTGACTTACATCATCAAAAGTGGAAAAAACAGTTTAAATTTCAATCAATAATATTGCTTTTGTGATCAAAAAATATCTTTCCACTGTCTGAGTAAAGTAAAACAGCTCAGTTCATCCAATTTTGTCGGTTTTATTGCGTTAAAATGCTGCTTGATGCTGGCTACAATGTCAGGATCGGCTGCGCGTAAAAATGGGTTAATAGCACGTTCTAATGCAATGGTAGAGGGGATAGTGGGCTCATCTTGGCTTCGTAATTTTTTAGCTTGTTCGTTGTAGGCTTGTAACTCGATATTGTTCGGATTGACCGCGAGAGCGAATTTGAGATTGGATAGGGTATATTCATGGGCACAATAAACTCGTGTATTTTCCGGTAATTGGCTGAGTTGTTTGAGCGATGCAAGCATTTGCGCTGGCGTGCCTTCAAATAAACGGCCACATCCGCCGCTAAATAAGGTATCACCACAAAATAAGGCATCTTCAATAACGTAGGCGATATGCCCTGCGGTATGCCCAGGCACATCGAGCACTTGCAGTGGTGCGTTTAGATAGTCAAGCGTGAGCATAGGCTGTGTTTTGGCATCAAGTGGATGAGTCATGTCTGCAATGGCTTCATTATTTGGGCCATAAACCGTGAGTTGATTGCCACTATAGGCTTGAAGTTCTGCGACTCCTCCTGTGTGGTCTCTATGGTGATGCGTCAGTAAAATTCCAGCTAACGTGAGCTGATTCGCGTTAAGGTAGTTAATCACCACCTTAGCATCACCTGGGTCGACAACATAAACGTGTGCCTGAGCCTGTTGTAACACCCAGATATAATTGTCATTAAAGGCTTTAACTGCTGTTATAGTGAGCATAGCAATACCTATGTCTGTGTTTGAGTATAAAGATAAGGGTATTATCCATGAGTGTATGACCCTTGGCGATGTTTACGGCCAAGCGGTGTGGCAGTATTTAAGTCGCAGTATGTTAGCATCTGTAGTATTGGATAATGGCCCCAAGCTAACGGAGGAACTCTGTGTCGCATTTCAGTTTTGATCTCAAGCCAAAGCAGTGGGATGACTTACCCAATGGCGCAGCGCTGCAACAAGCGGTAGCCGCACATCTTGAAAACTGGTGGCCAAGAGTATTTGGTTATCATCTATTAAAGTTAGGCCCTTTGAGCGCAGCATTATCGAGCATGGCATCACCGGTAGCGCATCATTTTTCGCTATCATCCCAAGACGCATCAATCATAGGTGATTTCTGTCATTTACCGCTGCAGAATGGGGTTATTGATGCTGTCGTAATGAGTTTGTTACTTGAGTTTGAACCCGATCCTTACCGTATCCTACGTGAAACTGATCGAGTGCTCATAGCTGGAGGCTATCTTTTTATTGTTGGATTTAATCCTTTAAGTCCACTATTTTTGGGTAAATTGTGGCCTAAATACCAGGATTGCCTTCCTTGGAATGGTCGTTTTTTTATGCCATCACGCGTGCGAGATTGGTTAGGATTATTAGGTTATCAAGTTGTCGCAGATGAACGTTTGGTTTATCACCCGTTAATCGGTGAGTTTACCCAAGGGCGATTTTTTCAACAAAGCTTAGCCTCGTGGTTACCCAGTGCGGGTAGTTTATATGTGATTGTGGCACGTAAACTGGAATCGCCACTTACACCTATCCGTGATAAACGCAAGATGCGACAAACCAATTGGAGTACAGCGCCAACGGCTGGATGTGCAGAGCATTTATCTGATAATTTATCAAAGCCATTATCTGAACATACTGAATAACGGGCAGGCTATTTCTATTTTTAACGTGCAGGTTTTTATATGCGTATCACCCTAAGACAATTGGCAGTATTTGAGGCAGTGGCGCGCAGCGGTCAAGTCGCAAAGGCCGCAGAGCAAGTGAACCTATCGCCACCAGCAACATCTATGGCCTTAGCTGAGCTAGAAAAACAGCTTAATGCGCGTTTATTTGAGCGGATTGGTAATCGATTGCAATTAAACTCACAGGGTAATTTGCTGTTACCGCTGGCAACGGATTTATTGCATCGAGTCGAACAAATTGAGCAAGCGTTTACCTACCATGGTGGCGATCTCGTCGGGCGTTTAAGTGTTAGTGCTAGTTCAACGATTGGTAATTATTTGTTGGCGAAAGCGGCGGTGGCATTTTGCCAGCAACACACCCAAACCCATGTGGATGTTGCGATAACTAATACTCAAGATGTTATCCAAGCGGTTGCGCAATTTAGATCTGAAATGGGCTTTATCGAGGGTTATTGTACCGATAACCGTTTACATGTTGAAGCGTGGCACAAGGATAGACTACTGGTGTTTTGTCATCCAGCGCACCCGCTGGCAGGCAAAGTGGTTACCCCCGCGGCTGTTAAAGGACAATCTTGGGTGTTGCGTGAAGAGGGTTCTGGTACTCGAGAGTATTTTGTGAATGCTGCCAATGAGTTGGATATGCGACCCGAAGCTAAGTTCTGTTTTACTACACCAGATGCAATTAAATTGGCGGTCAAACAAGGTGCTGGGCTTGGAGTATTGTCTGAGCTTGCATTGGATAAAGACATCAGTCGTAAAGAGTTGGCATTAGTGACAATCGAGGGATTAGTGCTGGAGCGGCAGTTTTATCGAATTACCCATAAAAGCCGTCAAGCAACTTCTCTTGGCCAAGCATTTGTGGCGTTTTGTGAGAACTTTTTCAATATCACTGCTGAAACTGAATAACCGCTTTGAAATGTTATCTTGATGATAACCACCTATACGCCCAAGTTGTTAACTTGGGCGTGACTCTTATATATCTGACTTGAGCCACTCTCATTTTTGCTGACACAATCTATCGTTGTTACAATCATTTAATGCAGCGACAATCGAACGCAGTCAGTTTGAGTTGGATAACATTGGCGTTAAGGTTGGTAGCCTAAGTCCGGTTGAGTTGGCTTAGATTCTGCGGCAGTACGAGCTAACACATCGCAGCGTTCGTTTTCGGCGTGACCTGCGTGGCCTTTCACCCATTGCCAATCTATTGTGTGCATTTGGGCCGCTTTATCTAAACGTTTCCATAGGTCAACGTTTTTAACTGGAGTACGGTTTGAGGTCATCCAGCCTTTTTTCTTCCAGCCATGGATCCAGGTCATTATACCTTGGCGCATATACTGACTGTCACTGGTGAGCACAACTTGGCAAGGCTCTTTTAAGCTTTCTAACGCTATGATTGGCGCTAATAATTCCATGCGATTATTGGTCGTGAGTGCAAAACCGTCGGACATCTCCTTTGTATGGTCCTTATAATTCATTACAATACCATAGCCGCCAGGACCGGGATTGCCTAAGCAAGAGCCGTCGGTGAAGATGTGGATCAGTTTTAGTTCAGTCATTAAATTGTTACCATCGCCGGGAATTTCGGCCGAGTATAACCAAAAATTGTCATAAGAAGCGCATAAAAAATGAATATTATCTCTAACGCGAGCCGTCAGGTTATTTTAGATACCGAAACCACAGGTATGAACCAAGGCAGCGGCGCCATCTATTTAGGCCATAGGATTATCGAAATTGGTTGTGTAGAAGTGGTGAACCGTCGTTTGACGGGGCGTTATTATCACCAATATATCAACCCAGGTCAGGCGATTGACCCTGAAGCCATTGCTGTTCACGGTATTACCGATGAGCGGGTGGCTAATGAACCTCGTTTTCAACAAATTTCTCAAGCATTTATTGATTTTATCGACGGTGCTGAAATTGTCGCCCATAACGCGAGCTTCGATGTGAACTTCATGGATCATGAGTTCTCGCTATTACAGCCACGCGGGCCGAAAACTGCCGATATTTGTAGTATTCTCGATACCTTAGTTATCGCTAAATACCTGCACCCTGGGCAAAAAAATAACCTCGATGCTTTGTGTAAGCGTTATGGCGTAGATACTTCTCGGCGCGAATATCACGGCGCTTTACTCGATGCCGAGATCCTCGCTGATGTTTATCTGATCATGACAGGCGGGCAAACAAAGTTTAATTTGTCCAACGAAGAAGCGGGCCAGGAAGGGGGCGGGATCCAACGTTTTGATCCGCAATCACTTAATCTTAAAGTGATTGCTGCATCTGCCGATGAACTGACTATGCATGAGCAACGCCTTGATCTCGTCGCAAAATCAGGTAAATGCCTCTGGAGAGGATAGAATAATCACTATGCCGATATCGCGTAATACTCTGTTAACTGTTTACCTGCTTACCACAACCTCGCTGCTTAGCGTCACTGCCGTGTTTGCCGTTGGGTCTGATACAGCTCAAACAAGTGCCCAGCCGCCCAAAGCTGCGCCCAAAGCTGCGCCGATTGCTGCGCCGATTGTTGCGGTGGATACGGCATCTGAGCTCAAAAACCGTTTTCGTATTGATCATATGGTCGATAACATGACGCTATTTGTGGAGCGAGATTACGATTCTGGGCCCGTTATCGTTGTATTGCCTGATGGCAGTAAAATGTACTCAGATCGTCATCCTAAAACAGTCAAATGGGCTGCTGGTATTACCGGCGACATTATTTACATTGAGTCACCCATGCCGGGGCCTTGGCAGCTAATAGGCAAAGTGGTGCCGACTTCGACGATTAAAAAAGTGTCTAAGTTAGAAATTGAAGTTCAGCCATTGCCACAACCTCTTTTTCAAGGTGAGCAAATTAAGCTAGTGGCCCAATTAATGGGTGATGCTCAGCGTATGCGCTTGCCAGGGTTAGATTATCTTGTTGAATGGAATGCTCATTTTGTCAGTAGGCATAAAGCGGGTGATGAAAACTTCGCCGCTGGCGACATTATAGTTGGCTCTTATAAAGACAATGGCGAAGATTATGATGAAAGACCCGACGACGGAATATTTACCAGTAATATTGATATCAGGCAGCCTTGGGGGGATTATCGTTTTGTGGTTCAGGCGCGCAACAATGTCTTTGACAGACAAGTTTCATCTCTATTTAGGTTATCACCCCGACCAATAAATGTTGAGGTTATTACGCCTGAAGACTCATCAATGGCTGAATGGAAAGTGATGTTGCATGTCGATAATAGCGCGCTGCAATTAGCTGAAACACATTTTTCATTTGAATTAACGGGTCCTGCTGGCATGCAAGTTCCCTTGATTGTCGATGGTCTAACACAAGCGGATAGTGAGTTAGTATTACCCACTCTCATTGAGTTTGGCCGTTATAAACTTAAGGGAACTGTCGCCACAACGACAGTGGCCGGCCGTGAAGTTATACTCGATTTACCTGAACAGTTCTTCAGTTTAACTCCACCTCCGCCGCCATTACCTACTGCGAAGGAGCTAGCTGCTGTTGCCGCCATCGCTGCGCAAAAAGCGGCCGATGAGGAAGCACTTGCGAAAAAAGACGCTATATTCTGGATTGTGACCATTAATGTCATTTTACTGATACTGGGTGTTTTAGGTTTAGTTGTATGGCGCAAACGTCAAAGCCTAGCGCAGGCTTTAGCGGCTGCTGAATTACGTGTACAACAGCAAAAACCAGTGAAGCAAGCACCAGCACCCTCGCTGGATGATATCGATCTCACGCTGCCTGATGAAACAGATAACAATAATTAGCTAAGTAACTGAGTTAATTAACCATGTTACTAAAAAATAAGTCTGTCAGATATATATACATTGGTTTTCGGATGTGGGCAAATTTGGATATGTCGTATAGTTAATAGGTCATTTTTTGATATTTAGGCTGTCACATTGAAGCGAGGCGGCCGAATATTGCCTACTCCGCCATAAATAAAAAGGTCTTACTGTTATGTAAGACCTTTTTATTTATCACTTTTTATTAATTAAATTTTACTAATTAATCACAGTCCGCTCTCTGTTATAGTGTGCTCGACAGGGTTATGGTGGCTTACTTTTAGTTCTAATAAATGCCATAGCATTTAGATATTTACTGCTATTGTTAAGCTAAATAGATATTTTTTAACCATTATCATGCTCGTATCATTTATTTTATTAAGATACTTTGAGCCAATCGTTTTTCTCACCTCTAGGATTTTTTATGGTTGAACAAATCACTGGCATGTTGGCATTGATTGGAGTGTTATCACTTTTTTGTCAGTGGCTAGGCTGGAAATTACGCTTACCGGCAATTTTGCCGTTACTACTGTGTGGCTTAACCTTAGGGCCCGGACTTGGGTTCCTTAATCCTGATGCTATTTTTGGTAATTTGCTGTTTCCGATCATTTCCCTCGGGGTTGCGGTGATTTTATTTGAGGGCGCTTTGACCCTTAATTTTAAAGAAATCAAAGATCATGGTCGAATGGTGACGCATCTGGTGACGATTGGGACTGCAATCACCTGGGCTTGCATCACGACAGCGACCTTTTATTTACTGGATTTTAGTTGGGAAATAGCGTTGCTTTTTGGGGCATTGGTGGTTGTTACTGGGCCGACGGTTATTGTCCCTATGCTAAGAAGTGTGCGGCCTAAATCTCAGCTTGCGAGTATTTTACGTTGGGAAGGGATTGTTATCGACCCGATAGGTGCGCTACTAGCAGTGCTCGTTTTTGAATACATCACCGTTTCTGGCGATCCGACTACTCATGTGCTGTATGCCCTTGGTTCTATGCTCTCTTTAGGGCTTGGGCTGGGCGCTGTTGCTGGTTATTTCACTGGGCAAATATTGAGGCGTAATCTGCTACCGCACTATTTACGTAATACCGCGGTACTAACACTTATGTTAGGCATATTCGTTGGCTCGAATCTATTACAAGAGGAATCAGGATTATTAACTGTCACGGTTATGGGAATTTGGTTAGCCAATATGCGTGGTGTTGATATCGCTGAAATCCTTGAATTTAAAGAAACCCTAACGGTATTACTTATTTCAGCATTGTTTATTTTACTGGCTGCGCGACTCGATTCGACTGCCATGCTCGATTTAGGCTGGGGTGGCGTGGGTGTATTGGCGGTGACGATGTTAGTCGCGCGGCCACTGAGTATTTGGGTGTCTGGTGTGGGGACATCATTGTCACGGGCCGATAAGTGGTTTTTATGTTGGATTGCGCCGCGGGGCATTGTTGCTGCAGCAGTATCGTCTCTATTTGCGATTAAGTTGGAGGCTAATAATGTGCAGGGCGCCGATGCGATTGTGCCTTTAGTATTTTTAATTATTATTGGCACTGTGGTGATCCAAAGTCTAACCGCAGGACGCTGGGCACGTTTTCTTGGCGTTAAAGCCGATTCCGCCCAAGGTTTATTGATTTTTGGCGCTTCTAAATTTTCTCGAGAATTAGCTAAAATCTTAAAGTCGAAAGATATCAAAGTGCTATTAGCTGACAACAACTGGGATAACATTCGCCTCGCTCGGATGGATAATATTCCGGTGTATTTTGGTAATCCCGCATCTGAACATGCTGAAACATATATGGATTTAACCGGTATTGGCCGAGTGCTAATCATCTCACCTTATCGTCAACTCAACCCACTTGTCAGTTTCTATTTTCAAGACTTTTTTGGCGAGAAAAAAGTCTTTGAACTCAATAATAGCGAGACAGGCAGTGCTCGACATCAGTTATCTGAGTCCTATAAACAGCGTTTATGTTTATTTGGTGATTCGGTATCCTACGCCAAAATTGCCAGTTTGATGGCAAAGGGCGCTGTACTTAAGGTGACCAATATTACCGAAAACTTCAGTTTCGAGCATTTTTGTAAGCGTTACGGTGAAACTGCAATGCCATTGGTTTATCTCACTAAGGACGGTAAAGTTATGGTTGTTTCAGGCAACGATACCGTATTTCCGAATAGTATTGAGCTGATTAGTTTATTACCTATTGAAGCCTTAGAAGAAGCCAAAATACAGCAAGCTATTGCAGAGGAGGAAGCGCAAGCAGTCCAAGATAAAGCAGTAGAAGAAGCCATGCCGGCGAAATCCTAACTTAGTGAACGCTTTTTAGTAAGAATTATGGCAATAAAAAAGGAGGCTAATTAGCCTCCTTTTAGTGGGTTTACACCTTATGGAGTCGATTACGCAGCACGTTCCTGTGCAGTGCTAGAAACCATTTCTGGGCGCAGTTCTGCGGGATCAAAATCATCAACGTTGATTGATTTCATCCGACCAATCTCAGCTTTTTCCAGTAAGAGCACTTCTGCATCAGTTAACACGCCTAATGCTTTACCTTCAGCGGCAACTTTATCTAACCACATAAATGGCAAGCGTTTACCACTGGCTTTACAGACTTTGTCATGCAAAGGCTCTGACGCGATGATATCAAGCAGGGTTTGTTCTTGGATACCGACAGCATTATGCTCAGAGTTAGTCCAGAACTGACCTTTACCTAAACGGTTACGGCTTTCACATGGTGTTTGCATGATCTTGGCCACTTTATGATCTAACACATCACTTGGACGTTTCAGTGGTCGACCGAATGGGAACATTACCACGCGTAATACGCCGCCAAGACCCGCAGGGAAGTTATCCAGTAAATCGTCTAAAGAAGCCTGTAGTTTGTACAGTGCATCTTCAACCGCCCATTGCACTAATGGCAAATCGTCGGTTTGGCGACCTTCATCTTCATAACGTTTCAGCGTAGCAGAGGCCAGATACAGCTGACTTAGTAAGTCACCTAAACGGGCAGAGATACGTTCTTTACGTTTAAGATTGCCACCCAAGGTTGCCATGGCTAAGTCAGACAGCAGGGCAAGGTTGGCACTAAAACGGTTCATTTGTTGATAGTAACGTTTGGTTTTATCTGAGTAAGGCGCGTTAGAGAAACGGCTTGATGTCAGACCTAGCCAGAAGCTACGAACAAAGTTGCTGGTTGCAAAACCAATATGACCAAAGATGGCCGCATCGAAGTTAGCTAAACCTTGACCAGATTGAGTATCAAACGCAGATTCCATTTCTGCCAGCACGTACGGATGACAGCGAATTGCGCCTTGGCCGTAGATGATCATAGAACGGGTCAGGATGTTTGCACCTTCAACGGTAATTGCGATAGGAGCGGCTTGGTAGCCACGACCTAAATAGTTATTTGGGCCAAGGCACACGCCTTTACCGCCGTGAATATCCATGGCATCAATAACGCATCGTTGCATTCTGTCTGTTAAGTGATATTTCACAATCGCAGAGATTACGGAGGGTTTTTCACCCAAATCAATACCCGTGGTGGTTAACGTTGTTACTGCATCCATAAGATAAGCGTTGCCGCCGATGCGTGCCATTGGCTCTTCAATACCTTCAAGTTTGCCAATAGGCAATTTGAATTGGCGACGAATACGCGCATAAGCTCCAGTTGCTAGTGCGGCAGTTTTCACGCCACCCGCTGAGTTTGATGGCAAGGTGATACCACGGCCAACAGACAAACATTCCACCAGCATACGCCAGCCTTGACCAGCCATTTTAGGGCCGCCAATGATGAAGCTTAATGGTACAAATACTTCGTTGCCGTGAGTTGGACCATTTTGGAACATACAGTTTAGCGGGAAGTGACGACGACCGGTTTCAACGCCATCCATATCGGTTGGGATCAACGCACAGGTAATACCAAGTTCTTCTTTATCGCCAAGCAGATGATCTGGATCGCGCAGTTTAAAGGCTAAGCCTAATACGGTCGCAACAGGGGCTAAGGTGATGTAACGCTTATTCCAGGTCAGTTTCATCCCGAGAATTTCTTCACCTTCCCATTGGCCTTTACACACAATACCAAAGTCAGGAATCGAGCCTGCATCGCTACCCGCTTCTGGGCTTGTGAGTGCAAAACAAGGTACTTCTAACCCTTTGGCTAAACGCGGTAAATAATGGTTTTGTTGCTCTGGCGTGCCGTAATGTTGCAGCAATTCTCCAGGGCCTAAAGAGTTAGGCACACCAACAGTTGAGGCTAATTCGCTGCTTAAGCCTGCTAGCTTTTGTAATACGCGAGATTGGGCATAGGCTGAATATTCTAAGCCGCCAAATTTTTTCTTAATGATCATCGCAAAAAGCCGTGATCTTTTAAGTATTGCCATACATCGGCAGGTAAGTCTGCCAACTGGTGTGATACTTGGTGTTGATTCACCATGCGGCACACTTCTTCAACAGGACCATCGAGGAAGGCTTGTTCATCGGCACTTAAACGAGCAACAGGGTAATTATGCAGTTTTTTCCAGTTAGGATTACCCGCAAATAAGTCTGCTTCCCACCATGTGGTGCCGGCTTCAATGGCTTCTTTTTCTGTTGTCGACATTTCTGGCATGATGCCGCGATAAACTTTCATCAGTGGACGGCTAATCACATTTTGTCTAAATGCACTGATATTAAACGGCAGCGCGATCACCAGGAATACGATCCAAGAGATAGGGCCAACAATATCGAGTGCCCAGCCTGCCGTCATGACAACAGCGGCTGCAATAGTGGTAGTGAGCAAAGATACCCGAAGGTAAGCTAGCGTTCCTAGCACTAAGATCATGGCGATGATCCAAAGTAGGGTAGTCACTGTAATTCTCCTTAAATATGACCGAGTGCCAACCACAGGTCATAGGGTGTTTTATTGATTGTGATCACAATTATAGTTTGTGGTCAGACCTGTGTCGCATAAAAGTTAAACCTTAGTACATTTTAATACAAGCATTTTTCAAACAATTGTTTAAATTATTTGTCGACTTTGATCGTTCCACAAATGTCATCAACTAGTTACAATGCCAGCCAGTGGATGTTTGCTTGATGATAGGCGAGAAATATGTGTGAATTACTGGCGATGAGCGCCAACGTGCCAACAGACATTGTGTTTAGTTTTACCGGATTAGCACAACGTGGTGGGGTAACAGGTCCGCACGTTGACGGCTGGGGGATTACTTTTTATGAGGGTAAAGGTAGCCGGACATTTAAAGATGCAAGTCCAAGTAGTGAATCGCATATTGCAAAATTGATCCAATCTTACCCAATTAAAAGTGAGGTGGTGATAAGCCATATCCGCCAAGCGAATCGCGGTTGTGTGTCATTAGAAAATACTCACCCGTTTACCCGAGAGTTATGGGGACGCTATTGGACCTATGCCCATAATGGCCAACTGACAGATTATCATGCCAAATTTACCGTTTCTCGTTATCAACCCGTAGGTGATACCGACAGTGAATTGGCTTTTTGCTGGATTCTAGAACAAATCGCCCAACATTTTGGGAATACTAAACCTGAGGATATGCTCGCCGTTTTTAAATTTGTCGCGTCTTTAGCGGATGACATTCGTGCCTTAGGTGTATTCAACATGATATTGAGCGATGGCGAACACCTGATGAGCTACTGCAGCAATAACTTATGCTATATCACTCGCAGGGCACCGTTTGGTAAAGCAAAATTGATTGATACCGATGTGGTAATTGATTTTAATAAAGAAACCACAGCCCATGATGTGGTGACTGTGATTGCTACTCGTCCGTTAACGGATAATGAGCAGTGGCATATTATGCAGCCTGGTAACTGGACATTATTTAAACAGGGTGAGGTATTAATCGATATGTGATGTTACCTATAAAAGCGTTTGAGCGGGTTTACAGTGTATTTAACCACTCCCTTAACTAAATTTAAGCTTACTGCTGCAGTGTAATAAACCATCAGCGATACCTACTTAAGCCATGTCTAGCTCCACTCGGTATCGCTGTAGTTAAACGCGATTATGATATGAATTATATTAGGGATGGCTTTGTGGGTTAATCTTCGGCCGTACCCAGAAGCTTAGGCACTTGCGGCTTTTCGACTATCTCGGCCGGTAACACTTCTTGGTTAGCAGTTTCATCAAAGTGATATTTCAATAGCTTAATATCAAGCTGTTTACTGCCTTTTTCAAAGTGAGTTAAGCGTACTGGCAGATATGCTAACTCTGGCGCCATCCAAAAGAAGGTTTGTCGTTTTTTATTATTTTCACGCACGACTTCAATTTTGACCGTGTTATAACTGCCACTTTCAATCGTCATACGTTCTTTACCGACAACGCGGAATTTATATTCATCCAGTTCATTGTCTTTGACCATTTTATAGTCAAGTTCTTCTTTGCCGGCGCTGATATCTAACCTAAATTGCAGTTGCACCATTAGCGGGTCGAAGATGGCCCCGTCATAGGGAAACTGACCTTTTTTATCTTTATAACGGGTATGGATTAAACCCTGATCTCTAGCAAATGCGGTTTGTTCAGTGAAATTAGCCCCAACACCCTTGCGTTGTTGTGAATAACGTAAAGGGTTTAGTTGAGTCTCATTTTGCGTAAACTCACTTAAAAGATGACGTACGTCGGTTAACAACAACAGACTAAGACTGCTATCAAAGCGATACTTAAATATGCCTCCTTCGGCATTAGGTAGGGTGTAGTTGGCTTTACCTAATTCGATATCACCGTAGTTGACTTGATATTCGGCGGTATGCGGCGTTAATGGCGTAGGTGCTGCCATGGCTGACATACTTTGGGTGAGCGCAGTTAGACTAAGCAATAATAGGGGAAGGGTACGCAAAGAATGCTCCTTGGTTCGCAGGTTTTCACCTTGTATCACTACCAACAATTATAAGTAGTGGTTGATAAAAAAGTGTCCAGTAGCATGCTGACTTACACTGTTAAGGTTGCTCGATAATGGCATCGACAGACAGCAGGTTATAGCCGAGACTGACGTTCCTGTAAATAGTTATCTAAATCAATATTAAAAGCAGAATATTAAGCTAAAATGGCATTGCCATAACTAACGTCACCAGATCGGGACGCCATTCATATTCAGACAAGCTAATTTTGCCACAGTTCACTATTACCCCATCCATTCTTAACAATTCCATTTGTTGCTGAAAAGCATGTGAGTTTTTTTCAAAGGAAATTTTACCTTGGCTATTAAGCACTCTATGCCACGGAAGTGATAAATGCTCTGGAGCCAATTTTAGCGCCTTAGACACATAACGTGCTCGCCCTGGTAAACCTGCATAATCGGCGATTTTACCATAACTGCTCACGTTACCCTGTGGGATCATCGCCACGATATGCCATATTTTCGCCATGGGTGACAGTGTTACTGTTTTAACCTGTTCACTCGCCATATCTTTTTCATCTTGCTGAAGATATGCATACAGTGGTGATTTGTCTTTTGGAAACGATGCCATTAAATTGCAGCCTCAAGTTAAATAATATGTGGCACTCACTGAATTTTACTCCAGATAGGTGGCAGTAGTTTACCGGTAATAAGGAAATATTAGGTAAAGTAACGGATTCATCAGCCTGTTAATGGTGCTCAACGCTTAAGTTTTTATCGTTAATTTCGATTACCAAATAGATATTTAACCTATTTTTGGCTTAAATATTGTGTAAATGGTCAAATAGTCCATAATAGCGCCAATTTTTTTGACTCGATGAGAGAAGATAACTGGCATGGCTGTACTCGATATTCTAACAATCCCCGATGAACGCCTTAAACGTAAAGCGCAACCTGTAAAAGATATTGAATCTGTTCAGGGGTTTATCGATGACTTAATCGAAACCATGTATCACACCGAAGATGGTATCGGTTTAGCCGCAACACAAGTTGGTAGCACTGATGCGATAATCGTCATAGATTTATCTGATGAGCGTGACCAACCTCAAGTGCTAATTAATCCGGAAATCGTCGAAAAATCTGGTGAGTTTATCGGTGAAGAAGGTTGTTTATCTATCCCTGGTTATCGCGCCAAGGTGACTCGTTTTGAAAAAATCAAAGTGACCGCGTTAGACAGAACGGGCAAGGCTATTGAAATCGACACCGATGATTTTTTAGCCATTGTATTACAACATGAAATTGATCATTTGCATGGCAAAGTGTTTATCGAACATTTATCTATGCTAAAGCAACAAATAGCACTTAAAAAAGTCCGTAAATACGCCTAAGTTTATTGCATCAAAAAGGGCATAAACGCTTTGTATTAGAATGTATTGCACCTCATGACTCGCCACATTTTACGATGTGGCTTTTTTGTATCTGAAATCTTCTTAATTGGCACCCTGTGCCAATCAGTTTATCTGTCTGGAGTGTTGTCGATTCTTTTTTAGCTTTAGCCCGCTTTTAAAATGCAATTACAATTTTAAAAAATACGGCAGCAAGATGAGGGCGATGCCTATACAGACGAGTAATGCTAAGTTGCTGACAAAATAAGGATATATCATCAGGGTTAAGCCCACTCCGAGTGGGATTAATGCGCCTTGGCGTTTGCCATAGGTGAAAAAACCTAAGCCAAAGATGCCAAAAAGCAGGCTCCAAATCAGTATCGCCGGGTTATCTACTGCAATAGCATCTACCAAGTTGTGCTCCTTATCATCTTCTATTTTTATCTATTTAACCTGACTCGGGATAGTGGCTGTGGTAACTGATTAATCTTATTACCTTACTTTGCAAAGTTAACTCTACAGAGGTCATTTTTCCGTTATCAAGGCAAGTTTGCGTACCTAAATAGTGGGCTATCAGTAGCAAAGTTAACGCAGATAAAGGGAAAAATAACCTGTAAAGACGCACAGAGCTCAGGTTATTTAGTGCTTAAGCATATTCAGTTTAATCCCAAAGCACGCTGCCGACGATGAAGCTTTATTCATGTTTTTACCTGATTTACTACTTATGTTTTAGCTCACTTTTACTTTAGAAGCATAGCTCGATTAAAGGTAAACCTGTTCACTGTAGGTTGAGTTTAAAAGAGGACGTTCTACTCCGAAATATTTGCAGCAGCTTTAGCCATGAATCTAAACATCAACCTAAAATAACCTGCATTCGGAATAGGTTTTGTGTATCTACAGGGGCGTTTCTCTGATCTTTTTTCCACTTTAACCTTCGCTCGGCGCCAGTGTGCTTGCGTATTGAAGCCTGACCTCCTATGATCCTCCGGTTTTATAATCCATGGTGACCTTTTAAATGTTGAATTCTCCGCTTTCTGCCAGTTCGAACGAATTAGTGATCAGTATCTTAACTATGGTGCTGAGCCAAGGAAAACCCTTAGATCGGGCCTATTCTCAGCATTTTTCTGGGTTGCAATTGGTGCCCGCCGAGCAGGCGCGTATCGCATTAACGACGGGTGATATCCTACGTCGTTTAAATTTATATTGTTATCTGGCGGAAATCAGTCCAGATGAGATGGAACGTTTTGGTTCTAAATTGCTTAATGCGTGGCATTTATTCCACGGGCTTGAACTGCCTAAAATGCAATATTCGCTGCAAGTCGATGAGGCACGTTTAGCCGATCGTGTCGAGCAAGCGAAAACTAAGCCGGTATTATGGGATGGTTGTCCAGAATGGCTTGATACTATGGGTCGTGAGCAGTTAGGCGATGCTTGGGAAAAAGAGCGTGCAGCCTTAAGCACTGCACCGAAGCGTTTTTTACGCGCCAATGGTCTTAAAGTGACGCGTGATGAATTGGCCGCAAAACTTGCCGCTGAGTTTGTTAGTACGCTTAAGGTTGATGGGGTGGATTCAGCCCTTGAAGTGACCTCAGATTCTGCTTTGTTTCGTACTCAAAGCTTTAAAGACGGTTTGTTTGAGCAGCAAGATGCAGGCTCGCAGCGCGTAGCGGCGGCGCTCGATGCCAAACCTGGTATGAAAGTGATTGATGCTTGCGCGGGTGCGGGTGGTAAAACCTTACATATTGCGGCGCAAATGCAGGGTAAAGGTCGCCTGTTGGTGATGGATGTGGAGCAGTGGAAACTCGATAAACTCAAAGAGCGTGCTCGACGTAATGGCGCACATAATGTTGAAACCCGCGTTATCACCAGTAGTAAAACCATTAAACGCTTAAAACTCAGTGCCGATCGTGTATTACTCGATGTGCCGTGTTCGGGTTTAGGTGTATTAAAGCGTAACCCCGATGCAAAATGGCGCGATACCGTTGAACGTTTACCTGTGTTAATGGAGCTACAACAACATATTTTAAGCAGTTACAGCCGCATGGTTAAAGTTGGCGGTATTGTTGTGTATGCTACCTGTTCTATCTTCCCCTGCGAGAACCGTGGGCAAGTGGATACCTTTTTAGCTCAAAACCCTAATTTCCGTTTAATTGAAGATGAAAGCATTAGCCCAGCCGATAGTGGCTTTGATGGGTTTTACATTGCAAAATTGGAACGCATTCAAGAATAAAGCGTTACCGTTAAGGTCAGTCGCTTGAGTAAATGTAAGTGCCTAGCGAGTGATTAGCACTTCGACAATTAGTTGTAAAAACAATTAGAGCGCCTAGGGCGCTCTAATTGTTTTAGCAGTTATTGAATTGGTATTAAGCGTTAGCTTTTAACTGGCCGTTAATCACTAGGCTCAAATATTCAGTAAAGTCATGCCCGTGATTCTGTAGCATTTTGGGGAACATCGAAATCGGCGTAGAACCTGGGAAGGTATTGATTTCATTTAGCAGGATCTCGTTATCCGCGGTTAAGAAAAAGTCGATACGCGACAGGTGACGCAGTTTCATGCCCTTAAATGCTTTGATCGCATAGGCACGAATTTGCTCGCTGATCTCAGCTGAAACGTTTTGTGCCACAACATCGGTACGTGCTTTGCTGTTTTTGGCGTACTTTTCATCGAAGGTGTAAAAGTTATTGGTATCACAAATGATTTCACCTGGTACGGTTGCCACCACTTCACCGTTGTACTCGTATACCGCCACTTCTAACTCGCGGGCTTTAATCGTTTTTTCAACTATCACATAGGGCGCATAGCCAAACGCATCTTTAAGTACGGCGGCAACATTATCGCGATCATCGACTTTGTAACAACCAACCGAGGACCCCTGTGACGCCGCTTTAACGAAGATGGATCCCCATTGCGCTAATGCCGCTTGAGTTTGCTCAATCGCCGCATCATCAAACTGATTCAAGAAAATATACGGTGTATTGGGAATGCCTAAGGCAGAGAACCACATTTTAGCGGTGATCTTGTTGAAGCAATTGCTACTGGCTTCGGATTCGCAGCCAAAATAGGGTAGTTGGATCAGATTAAAATAAGATTGAATGTCGCCGGTTTCGCCAGGGTAACCATGAATGCAAGGAATGACGTAATCGACTGGCCAAGGTGCTTTACTTTGATCACGGAAGCGAATTTCACGGCTATTGGTTAGTTCACAGTCATCACCTGCGACGGTGCGGTATTGACCTAATTTATCCAGCTCGACGCGCAATACGCAAAATTTCTCGGACTTTGCCAATGAGGTTTCAAAATAATTGGCCGACATTAATGAAATATCGTGTTCGGCACTTCCGCCACCGCACAGCAGAAGTAGATTGATCTTAGACATTATGATTCCTCAAGTGAGCAAAGTCGGATGATATCGGCCAGTGGCAATATGTATATCATCCAATAGTACAGCCGCTGACATCTTAGTTTTCTTGCCCCTATGAGTGCAAGGCTTTGGTGCCTTGGCGCTATTAAGTGGCGAATTTTAGCGCATTCCTCGTTGGGTTTAACTCGCAAGTGAGCTGGTTTGGGAATTGTTTGACCAGAGTCTATCAGCGAGGCCCGATGCCCGTTGAGTCACTTGGCTACTTGCGCGTTCGAACACTTGTTGGGTACCTAAGCAGGTAAAGTGGGTTTTAGCGCGGGTGATGGCGGTGTAGACCAACTCTTTAGTCAGCAGTTGCCACTGGGCTAAACTTGGATTTGGCGGTAGCACTAAAGCAACGCGGCTGAACTCACTACCTTGGCTTTTGTGTACTGTCATGGCGTAACAGGTTTCATGGCTAGGTAAACGAGCGGGTAAGACTTTTAGCAGGCTGCCATCGGCTTTAATAAAATGCGCCATTAACCGCTCTGGTTTATCTTCATCCTGCAAAATTAGCCCGATATCACCATTAAACAGGCCTAAGTTATAGTCATTGCTTTGGATGATAATGGGCCTGCCTAGGTAAAACTCCTGCAGCGGTTTAATCAGCTTGGCATTGGCAAGTGCCTGAGTCACATATTGATTGATACCTTCGACCCCATAATCGCCTGAGCGCATGGCGCATAAAATACGGTACTGGTTGAAGCGTTCTATGATGTCAGCGGTACTTGGACGAGTGCCTAAATCATTGTTATCTACAGAGTGGTTCAATGCGCGAAGATAGTCGCCATATTGGTTGCAGGCTTGTTCGAGCAATAAATTAAGCCCAGTGTTATTGGCAGGTTCGTTCACTTTCGCTTGGGTTTGGCTTACGAGCATGCTGTGTTCTAGCCAGCTTAATTCCGCAGAGCCTTGTTGCCATACCTGCATAATGCCTTGAAGATCCGCGCGATTGACGGCATTAGCAAGCAGTCCAATACCTGCATCGCCTTTAAATCTGTGACTGTGCATCAACATACACAAGCTATCGCCAAGTTTAGGGACATCACTGATATAAGGCGTTAATTCAAAACCCGTTAAGGCGCACAGGCGCTCAGCTTGCTCTTTGGAATAGCGCATTTGCCACTGAGGACTCTTATTTAACTCATTGTTGTTTAGAAAATTATTGTTTGGAATAGGGTTATTGGGATCTGCTGGTATTTTAAGACCTGCACAAATATCGGCGAGTACAGCACCGGCTTCTACCGAGGCGAGTTGATCTTGATCGCCAAGCAAAATCAAACTGGCGTGCTTGGGCAATGCGCTCAGTAGTTTATACATCATGGGCAAATCGACCATGGAAGCTTCATCGACGATTAACAAGTCGAGCCTAAGCGGATTGCCTTGATGGTGACGAAAGTGCGCTGAATTTGGGATCACCCCGAGCAGTCTGTGCAGGGTTGAGGCTTCTTCTGGAATACGCCCTAACGCTGTTAGAAAGTCTTGGTTATTGGCACCAACACCAGCATGGGCGTTGAGCTCCTTTGCTAGACGGGCTTTTGAGGCTTTAATCGATTCGCTTAGGCGGGCTGCGGCTTTTCCCGTGGGCGCCACTAAGCGTATTTCCTGCATAGATTCCATTTGCAGCAACAATAAAAGCTTAGTCACAGTGGTGGTTTTACCGGTACCCGGGCCGCCAGTGATCACCGATAGCTTTTTGCCTAGTGCTGTGGCAGTAGCCACTTTTTGCCAGTCGATAATCGCGGCGTTTTCATTGTTAATAAGTTCATGATCAGCGAGTGCATTGGCAGGGAATAATTGATCTAAACGTGACCTCAACTTAGTATCTTTAATTTGATCTTGATCTTGAGCGTGAGTATCTACTGATACGTGCTCAGATACGGTGCCAGATAAACGGATTAATGAGGCGGCCACTGAGGTTTCAAATTGATGGTAACGCTGCAAATAGAGCCTGCCATTATCAAAAATAAGCGGTTTATTGCTACCCGCTATTCCAACTGCATCAAAGGTTTGCAAGCTCTGTGTTAACGCCTCTAGACTTAAGCTGATTTTACAATGGCTAGTTTGCTCGGCCATGGGATTAAGCGGCACGATATGGGCTAACACGAGGCAGGTGTGCTGTGAAGATAATTGCTGGCTTAATAGCGCGCACAGCAATATAAACAGGGGTTGCTGGCCATCACTGGGATGCAACTGACTCATCTGGAGCGCGAAATGTCTATCAAGTGGCGTGAGCAGTCGTTCCTGCTCCCACAGCTTCAATAGTTCTGGCAACGCTGCACTAAGCTGGATTGCACCATGGTCTATCCATTTCGCCGCGGTGAGTGAATGTGCATTTAGCCGTTGAGTTGAGCGCATTATGCTATGACTCCTACATCAGTTTTACGGGGTGATTTGCTGTGAAATAAATTGTCATTAAAAAGTGAATCCAGCGCGAGAATAAGTGCCTTCGGCGGCTTGTCGTAATAAATACCATAGCCGGGATATTGCGCCGACATGCCCCGTAAAAATAAATAATAACAACCGCCAATATGGCTGTCGTAGTCGTAACTTGGCAGGCGCAAACTTAAATATCGGTGCAGCGCCAATGAGTAAAGAATGTATTGTAAATCGTACCTGTGGTCGGTGATTGCACTTTGCAGCGCGCTCTGATGATAGGCATTGATATTGTCGCCCAAATGATTCGATTTATAATCGGCGATGTAATATTTACCTTGATATTCAAAGGTTAAGTCGATAAAACCCTTGAGCATGCCCTTAAGTTCATCAAATTTAAGTGTCGACTCATAGCCAAACTGCTGCAGTAGTGCATTGAGTTCAGTATCTTTAAGCTCGCTTAGTGGTAAATAAAATTCCATTTCGACTAAGGTATCTTGCGGTGATAACTTGGCTAAACACAGATTTGGATGTTCAGGTTTGGCCGTCTTGAAATCATTTATAAACACCGATGTTGGTGGCTCTGTTGTTGGCATTAGCCCAAGGGGGGCATGTAGTAAATCTAAATACCAAGTATGTAATACCGTTTGCCACTCGGGGGCGATACCATATTGCAGCATGGCTTTGGGTAATTGCAGCGGTAAGTCGATTTCTGCTTTGGTAAAATCAATCTCTTCTAACACTAAGTGCATAAAGCTACCGGCATTGGCGCCGCGCTCAAAGTTAAAGCGATTGAGCGTACTATCCTGCGGGGGGCTATCTGTGGTTGAAATTTGGACTGTGTCTAGCACACTTAATGCTTCATCATCCGCACCAGGCGCAGCTTTACCATGGCTGGTATTTTTAACTAGACCTGAATAACTGCCAACTCGCCACGGCGTATTGTATTGGCGAGTTAAGGTTTTCGCGCATAACACTTGCGCGCTATCTTGACTTGAGGGCAATGGGCGCTCATCTATGCTATCGGGTACTTTATCAAGACTAATGGCTTCTACATCTTGTGCGAGCTGCTGCGCTGCATTGCAGATACGGGCAAAATCACATTCTGAGTCGCCTATATTTAATAGATAGCCGATAGCGGTTTCATGTAGCTGGCTTTTAAGGCCATTTTTAAGCTGACGACTGTGGTTAGCAATATACAAGTAACATAAATATACAGGGCGAGTGAGCGCAACATACAAGAGGCGCAAATCTTCGGCCAAGGTTTCCTGTTTTGCTTGCTCCCAACCCTCGTCCGTACCTTCTATATCCCACACTAACTCTTGCTCACCAGCATCGTTGATTCTGTGATACAGCATAGGTGTTGGGCGGCGGCGATTGTCACGGGCTAGGCTGACAAAGGGCACAAAACATACGGGATACTCAAGGCCCTTACTCTTATGGATAGTAACGATTTGTACTAGATTCTGCTCGCTTTCGAGGCGCAGCTGCTGTTCATCGGTGCCAGTATTATCAATCAGTTGTTGCTCATACCAATTGAGTAGGGCGCTAATGCCATCAAGCTCGGTGGCTTTTTGCTGTAATAGCTCGGCAAGGTGGCGAAAATCCGTCAAACGACGTTCGCCGTTAGTGGCGTCTTGTTCTTGAATATCAGTACTTGTGGTGTGCAGTAAGCGGTCAATCAGCTTAGTACTATTGGCAAGGCTGAGTAGTGCGGGCATGATGCCGCGTTTTTGCCACACTTGGTGCAAGTTAAAAAACTGTTCTAACAGCAGTTGTCGCTGCTCTTCATCTTGGTTAAAGGCATGAATTTGCTCGGCGCTATAACCTAATAATGCCGTGGCTAGTGCGCTACGCAGCGCCCGTTCATCCTTCGGATCTGCTAATGATCGCAAAATTAACGCCATTTCCCGCGCTTCTAGGGTATCAAACACACTGTCGCGACTTAAAAATACCGCGCCTATGTGACGTTTACTCAATGCCGTTTTCATCACCGCGGCTTCGTTACGATCACGCACTAGGATGGCGATATCTTTAGCAATCAAAGGCCCTTTCGGGCTGTGGCACTTGCCATTGGCGGCATCTGTTAGTAAACGAGTGATTTCTGCCGCCGCATCTTCGGCCAATATGTGTCTGGCAGTGGTCTTGTTGAGGCCGTTATCTTCACTTTCACTCAAGAGTCTTACTCTTAAGGCGGCCGGATTAGCGGTTTTTTCAGTGAGGGTCTTATCTTTAGCACTGCTGGGCGTTTTCACGCTATCAAAGGGGATCGACTGGCTGATAAAAGGATCGGGATGCTGGCTAAATAGATGGTTGACCCCTGCCACCATGTTAGCGCTGGAGCGGTAGTTGGTATCCAGATGATAGTGTGCCTGCGTATGATTACGCGCCTCAATATAGGTATGAATATCTGCGCCGCGAAAGGCATAAATAGCTTGTTTAGGATCGCCAATCATCAATAGACTGAGTTTGTTTTCAGTATCGTCTTTATCTTGCTGCTCAAATGGGTAACGGCCTTGGTAAATACCAGAGAAAATAGCAAATTGCAGCGGATCGGTATCTTGGAACTCATCAATAAGCGCAACCGGGAAACGCACCGCCACGGCTTTGGGCAAGGTTTCATTATTGGCATTTAGCGCGCTTGCTAAGGTCGTGAGTAAATCATCGGGTGTTAGCACGTTTTTTTGCTGTTTTTGCTCGCTAAAGCGCTCGCTGATCCTGAGTTTGGCGCTAAATAAAAATGCCGGTTTAATGGCGGCAATTAATGTAGCTAGCTGCTCCATATGATCCATCAGCGGCGCTTCACTTACGCTTGGGATCACGCCGCCCTTGTTGAGTTTTAATTCAGACAAGGACAAGGCGGCTAACTCTTTCAGTGGCGGCAGCCCATAACCGAAGGCGAGCCAGTTATCCAGCTCATCGAACATGGCGGCGAGTTTGGGGTACTTGTCGCTCGCCTTACCAAAACGGGTGCCATTTAGCGGTAAACTGTGCAGTAATTCTAATAAGTCATCGCGGCCCCGCGGCCAGACTAATTTAAAGCGCTCGACACTCTGGCGCAGTGACAGGGCTAAGACATCAAACTTAAGCGCAGCTTTAAGCGGCTTTGCTTGACTGGCACCAAGGAGTGGCCGCAACTGTTTGACTAATCCATCGGGCTCGCCAAATTCCTTGGCAATGATTTGCGCTAAGTAATCGGGCAGCGGATAACAGGCCTCACGCCAAAAATCCCGCACCGCATGGTGCAAAAATTCGCTATCGTCTAAGGTAAAGTCCGATTCGAACAGCAAAGATGACTCAAAGGCGAGATCCGATAAAATACGCTGACAAAAACCGTGGATGGTGAAAATCGCCGCTTCATCGAGGGACTTAAGGGCGAGATCAAAACGCCGCAGAGCAATGGCGCGATCACGATCAGGGGTGTTGTCATACAATGCCTGCACAAAGGGATCGGCAATCGGTAAACCTAAAAAGCATTTAAAGGCAACTTGAATACGACGACGAATACGATCCCGTAACTCTTCGGTGGCGGCATTAGTGAAGGTTACTACGAGAATTTGTTCGCAGGTCAGCGGCGCTGCTATGCCATCGCCAAGTAATAAGCGTAAATAAAGGCCTGAAATGGTGTAGGTTTTACCTGTGCCAGCACTGGCCTCAATCAGACGGCTACCGCCAAAGGGCAAAGTGAGTGGGTTAAGTGCCTGTGCGCCTACACTTAATTCTTGTGCGTTCAATGGTATAGGTTCGCTCATGCGGGTTCTCCCTGCGTACTATCGCGGTTTAAATGTGCGGCAGTCGCTTGGCCTTGGCTCATACCATCGTTAAGGGCAAACTCCTCAAGCTGATCCAGTGCGCCTTTGACATATAAACTCACCATAGGACGATAGATGTGTTCGGCTAATGCGCCAAAGCTTTCCTCAGCGAAATCCCGCGGGAAGCTGAATACTCGCTGGTAATGAGGTTCGTTCCCTTCACCTAATTGACTCTGCTCATCCAGCCATTCAGGTAATGCTTGCTGTAAGCGTTCATCGTGCTCGCCCTCGCTGCTGACATAGGCTAAAGAGGTGCGCGGCATAAAACACAGTGGGCGTTGCTGGCCTTGGTAAAACAGCACCAATAAATCGGTGAGTAACGCATGGGCGCGCTCAGCTGTGATTGGTGCGAGAGCATGGAAATAACCCATGTCGAGTAGATAGCTTGCATGTGTGTGCCCCATCGCCATTAAACACAGGTGGCGAAGGTACAACCTCAGTACATCGCGGCCATGGGCGCTACCGGGACGATAATTCACTAATCCCTTAGGGCTGATATCATCGATACGACCTTGCAGTAGCACTTTGTAAGATTTATCCGGCGTGATGGGTAAGTCAAAGGCGAGGTTAATATCGGCGTGGCTGCTGGCCTGTTCACCCTTGAGGAACAAGGTTATGCCAATCAATGGTTTAATATCGTGCTGATATTGGCGCAGCAGCAAATCATCGAAGGGCTGCATCGGCAAACTGCCGCTGGCTTTGAGGCGTTTAATCAGTTCGATATCGGGCTCAGTTGTCCCTTTACCTATGGCATCGTCGAGTAACTGAGCTTGCAACATATAGCGCTCTAAGGCATTTAAGCTAAAGGGCTCGTCATTATCATCGGCCTGAATATTAAGGCTAAGGTCGACTTTTAAGGTTCGGTTGAAAAAATACTGCGCCGGATTTCGAAAGAAACGGATTAAGGCAGACACGTCCACTTGTTTGCTTTGCTGCTGTTCGTGCTGTGAAGCGGCCTGTGCATTTGTCTCTAATACTGAATCTTGCTCATCCGCTTCGAGTATGATGCGGGTGTGCGCGTCGATAAAGCGGCTCGCATGTACGCCCGCTTTATCGGCATTAGGTGGACACCATTGCTGGCTGTAACTTTGGCCTATGCCTGATTTATTGCCTGAGCCATCTTTATCATCACTTTTTACTACGGACTGATACAACTTAGGATCGAAGGGTTGTAGTGGCTGGTGGCTAACAATCACTTTATAAAGCGCTTTTTCGGCATCCTCTGGATCTATGGGGCTTGAAGCATTTTGCGATTCAGCCAATAGCGTTTCAGGCAGATAACACAGCTGGCAATATTCTATTAGTTCAGAGACCAGCATAGAGGCGATACGCTCAGAGTTATCCCGTTCGCTACGACCGATATAGCTGATATACAGTTGCTCACGCGCCGATAGTAACGCCTCTAAAAACAAATATCTGTCATCGAGGCGGCGGGAACGATCGCCCCTTCGGGTACCAAAGTGCGCCATTAGATCAAAACCGACAGGATGCTGAACCCTAGGATACACTCCATCGTTCATGCCAAGTAAACACACTATCTTAAAGGGGATAGAGCGCATTGGCATTAAGGTACAAAAGTTCACGCTACCGGCAAGATAACGCTGGCCGACCCGGGATTCAGTTAAGCGTTGATTAAACCACTGCTGCAGCACTTCAATGCTGAGGCTCAGTCCGCTTATGCGCTCTTGAGTTAACGTCTCTAACGGACTTACATCTAAAGAAAAACCCAACAGTGAGGCATCTAATGGCTTTCCCGCCGAGAGCAGCTCTAGCTCTAGGGCGGCGATGGCATCGCGGATTTCTTGTAACTGTTCGTGCTCGTCTTCATCTGTGTCGTAAAAAGCATCTAGTAGTTCAGTTAATTCACTTAGGCGCAGTGCGCCAATTTGCGGCAGTGCGAGTATTTGCGCCGTTTCATCGAGCACTTCAATAAAGTTAAGTAATTTACCCAGCGCTTGCGCTGATTGGCCTTCGATACCGGTTACCACTAATTGGTCTTGATACAGCGGCGCATCATCACTTAAGGCATAGCCTAAAATCAGTCTTTTAATACCAAACGCCCAGGAGTTTTGCTCAAATGCCGGCACGCCTTGTTTAAGTCGGCTTTGTTCATCACGGCCCCAGCGTACACCAGCCTCATCTAACCAACGGCGGATCAGTTGCAACTCATCATCATCGAGTTGGAAACGGCGCAAAATGGCGGGCACTTCGAGTATGCTCAAAATGTCGGTTAGGCCAAAACGGCTCTGATTAATACCCAGTAAATTTAAAAAACTATTGATGAGCGGAGATTCCTGCGCCGCGCCGCGGTCGGCAATGGCGTAGGGAATGTAATGCAGCCCTTGCTTTGCTGAAAAGACGGCATCGATATAGGGCGCATAGGCGGTGACATCGGGCATCATCACCACGATATCTTTGGGAGTTAGGTCTGCATGGTTGCTGAGTAACTCAAGCAAGTGATCGTGCAGGGTTTCGACTTCACGTAGTGGGCTGTGACAACTCTTAACGCGAATCGACTCATCGTCGCGTTTAAATAAACGTCTGTTCTCAACATTCTGATAAAGCTCGGCATCTGGCCCTAGCACTCGGTCTAAGGTTTGCATCTCTAAAATATCGTATTGCACCCCGTGGAGCATGCTGGCCTGACTCATGGGATCGTTAGGGTCGTCACAGGGCTCACAATAAACATCATCACCAAAATCGCAGTGTTCGGTGGGGAGCTCAAGCAGCATATCGAGTAATTCACGGCCCATTTTACCGTTATTAGCCAGTAGCGGATTGCCCACTTCAAGTTTATCCTCCCATAATTCAGCTAATTGGCGTTTACCCGCATATTGCACCGCCATACGGGCACGATTACGGGGGTCGATAATGTCGCCCCAATAATGCTGGCATGGACTTAAACCCAGCACGATCACATCGATACGGCTTGCCAGATGATAAAGCACCTCGAGGGTTTGCGGCGCCATAGATGAAATGCCAAACACAAATAAACGTTGCGGCAATTTGGCGAGTGACGTGTCGGGATTATTCAGCGCGGCAATCAAATCACTGTGCAGATTGGCCCTGTGGTAATGGCTTTGATTAAGCTCATCACGGTTAAAGGTAATAAGCGCTCGCCATAGAATAGGTTGCCAACGTTGATCGTCATTTAGCGATTTTGAAAGTGATTCTGGATGCTCATTTTGCTCCCACGCTAGAATCCAATCGGGGCGATAGACTAAGTATTGGTCGAAAATATCGGCGATGCGGCCACAGAGTTGGTACAGCTTAATGTCATCAGCCGTCATGTTGCTGGTGTTGAGGCGCTCACTCGTATCAGCGGTATTTTCGTTAGAAACATTATTGTCTAACGTATTACCTAGGTAGTGTCTTAATGGCCCAAAGGCATCATCTTGCAACATGCGCGGCAAGAGTTGCATTAGCTTCCACGTCATTGCCGCCTTAGTGAAGGCGTTATCCTTAGGCACATTGGGCAATAAGTCGTGGCACAACTGCCAAGTAAAGCTCGATGGTAGTGGAAACGCTAATGCGGCGGCAATACCATTTTGTTTGGCAATTTCAAGGCGTAGCCAAGTCGACATGCCGGGGCTCTGCACCAGAATATGCTCGTTACTCAGTAGACGTGCAAAAGCAAGGGGTTGGGTCAGGTAAGCGGCTAAATGGGCGCAGAGCACTTCCATCTGATTGGACTGGATTAACTTAAGCATGTGCAACTCGGCATGGTGACAGTAAAACAATTCTATGTGTTTGATTTATAAGATTCAACACTATTGCTGCATCTGTGGGATTTACCCGTAATTTTAGGTATTTACTGGGAGCATTGGTTAGCTTAAACCTCTAAATACTCGCGAGTGTTAGGCTAGATTGAGCTTAGCTCGCACCTTCGCGTTAAATAAGTACCTATTAAGTTGTTTTACCGCCATTTTAAATTCGCTTAAATGCCGTTGATAGTCCTCAGCGGGTAACGCTTGGTATTTCAGTGCCACATAACTTTGCGTCATGGTTTGAACCAGCGCGCAGAGTTTTGGTGCACTGTGCTGGTATTGCTCGATTATCTGCTGGGAAAATTGATTGGGACCATCACTGTCATTGCGTTTAATGCCATGGCGGGCAAGACGATTACAGACGAGTTGGTAGCGGTTACTGATGGGGTCGCCCTGAGTATTAAAATGTAATAGCCCTGCACTGTAGGCGATATAAAGCACGATAAGGCCGATACACAGCCCCATAAATAGTGCAATTTTAGTGTTAGTCACCTTGCCTAAAATCCCGCTGAGCACTTGCTTTTGTTTATCTTGGTTGAAACCGAGCACCCACACACTCCAGTAGTAATCTATGCTGGCAAAACGCTGTCTTAACTCGTTAAGCCAAGGCATAGATTTAAACCGTAGACTACTAAAAGGGCTTGCTTGCAGGTAACTTTGCTCTGGGTCAAACTGAGCGTCAAACCCTTGTTCGATGCGTTCGGGCGCCACCATCGCGGTCGGATCAAAACGCACCCAACCTTCACCTTCAAGCCAAACCTCTGTCCATGCATGGGCCATATATTGATAAACGCTGTAGTAACCCGCCTGTGGATTAAACTCTCCGCCTTGATAGCCTGTCACCATACGTGCAGGTAAGCCCGATGCCCGCGCCATAAAAATAAATGCTGCGGCATAATGCACACAAAATCCGGCTTTATTTTCAAATAGAAAATCATCCACTTGCTGCGGTCCAAGGGGAGGTGGCGTGAGCGTATAGAAAAAGGGTTCACTATTGAAATGGCGCATCATGGCCGACAATCGTGGCTTAGGCTCGGGATGTTGCATCTTAAACTGTGCTGCCAGTGCCCAAGTACGCGGATTACTATTACTCGGCAGCTCGAGGTTAATCTGTCTTTGTTGCGCTGAGAGCATGAGATCCATCTTCGCCTTGGGCCAAGATTCAACTTGATAACTCATGCGTTGGTCGACATTACGCAGGGCTAATAGCCGATAGTCGGGTAGATTGGCCACATTATCATCTTGGCTATAGGCCACATCCAGACCAAATAACCACGGCTGGTGGCTCGGCTCAGCAATCACTTGGTAACGAATGCTGTGGCTATTATCTTGCGCAGCATTTTGAGGCTTGCTGCTTATAAAAGTAGGGTTATTAATCATCAACGCGGGGCTGGGCCGTGATGGCGGAAACTGCAGCGCCTCTTTTTGCAGCTTTTTAATTTCTGCATCTTGGCGCCAAGTGACACCGTCATAGTTTTCCATTACTAGGGCGCGCCAATATAACTCGGCATTGGTGGGGGTTGCATTGGAAAGCCCCGCCCTAAAGGCAAGTTCGGTCGAACGGGTGAGCTTGCCGATATCACCAATAGCTAGATTATCGGACAGACCCGTTTGTGCTTCTTTCATGTTAGGCACTGACCAGAGCGGCGCAAATCGCGGTAACACTAAAAACAACAGCAGCGCGAGAGGCACACTCTGCAGTAAAAATTTACCACCGAGCCAAGCTGTATGTTTGAAGGAGTGTTTATCTTGGTATAACGTCACCAGTACGCAAGTGTTGATTAGCGTAACCACCAGTAGATGCATAGTGCTCAGTAGGGATTGATGATCAATAAATGTCAGCGCGATAATAAAATAGCCCGCGAGCACGACAACGCGCACATCCCTTTGATTACGCATTTCAATGTATTTTAAGGCATAACCTAAGAGTAATAGATTCACTAGCGCATTCAGTAAGCCAATTTGTTTTGAGACTAATGCCAATGTGGTGACGGCGCCTATTGCAAGACTGGTTACCAGAAAACGCGGCGGCTTTGCCACTTTGCCGACATAAATACCTATGCGCCACAGCAAACAAATCGCGCAAATCCCTAACGTCCAAGGCGTGGTTTTATCAAATAATGGGCTTAATACAGCGATATTGGTGATCAATAACCAAAAGAGTGTATGACGGCCGATATTTTCGCCGATTTGCGGTGTCGTGCTGTTGGCAAGTAATTTCATGCCTGTTCCCTCGAGATAGGGATATGACGCTTCTTGCTGGTGGCTTTATCTGTTTTATTCGAGTCTGACGACTCATGTGGGTAATGAACAGCTGACGGCGCTTGTGGATACAAGGCGAGGGCTTTTTGACAGGCGATCCTATGGTTATTGCCGATAGCGGGCGCAATCAGGATATCCTCGCCCATCAGCATGGGTAGGTGTAAACCGAAATACTGCTCGAGTTGCGTAAGTTTATTAACTTGCCAGCTTAACTGACTCAACTGGGTTTCGAGCCGTTTAGCATCGGGTCTGAGCCTTAACCAAACAGGCTCGCCTTGGGGCTGTTGAAATTCTTTACTGAGCATGCCGCGCCCTTGCGCCCATTGTTTCCACGCCACTTGCTTAAGGGATTCACCGAGCACATAGGGTTTAAGGCCTTTAAATTCATCGATACCCGCCACATGTTTACCCGCAAGTAACAGCGGATCTTGCTCTGATTGAACATTGTCTGCCTCAAGTTGTAACGGCGCTTCCATTGGTTTTGCAAAAACTAAGTGGCTAATGGCTAAATCGACATGGGACCATGCGCGGCACAGCCCTAAGGGATAAAAGGATTCAATTTTGAGCCGCCCCGGTGACATATTTCCCCGTTGATGATACTCAAAAGGCACCAGCGCTTGCTGTTCATCGGCGTTGACGTTTTGCACTGTATAAGTGCGATTATGCGGATAGTTAAGCTGGATACTATGGCTACTGTGATGGGTACTAATGAGGACGGGAAAGGTTAATGTTTCGCCCGCATAAGCTTCTGGCGGCGTCATGGCGCGTAAATGTAGGCCAGCCAGATTTTTATAACTGTAGAGAATACAGGTATTAAACAGGCTTAAAAGTAAAATACTGAGGCCAATGACTAAGTTATTTTGATAGTTAGTACCAAACAGATATAAGAGTAAAATCAGACTAAGCCAAACTAAGCCAAAACCGCTCGGCAAAATAAAAATGCTGCGATGGCTTAAGATGATTTCAGGACTCGGTGGTAAGCGCCTTACTAACCAACGCTGCCAAATCGGGGCTAAAATTGTAACCGCCAGTCGTTTCACGCTTGCATCACTTCCTTATTTGAATAGCTTACCCAAATGCCTTGGTTTATTCGTTTAATGACATACTTTAGCGATATCGTTTATCACAACGGCTCGCTACATGATGGGATTCACGCTGGCAAGGATTAGCTCAGATAACGCTTCACCCTGTAATTGGCTACTGGTTCTCAGTCTGTGCTCCGCCACGCAGCAAAATACCGCTTGTACATCTTCGGGGACTAAATAATGTCGGCCCTCTAAAAAAGCCCATGCTTTAGCGGCTTGCAATAAAGCTTTAGTGGCGCGCGGTGATAAACCCACACTGTCACTTTGGCTGCGCGAAAAAGCGACTAAGGCCAAAATGTAATTTAGCAGAGCATCGGAAGCGCTGACTTTGTCGCACTCTTCTTGCAGTTGCATCAAGGCTAGTGGTGCCAGGCACTGGGGCAATTGTTCTAAGGTCAAGTGGTTATGATTACTCTTAAGCATCGCAAGCTCAGCGTCGTGGCTTGGATAGCCAATAGATAGACGCATCATAAATCTGTCTAGCTGCGATTCTGGTAGCGCAAATGTACCCGATTGATCGGTGGGGTTTTGCGTTGCGATGACAAAGAATGGATTGGGTAATCTGTGGGTAATGCCATCGACGGAAATTTGTTGTTCAGCCATTGCCTCGAGCAAAGCACTTTGTGTTTTAGGGCTGGCGCGGTTAATTTCATCGGCCAAAATCATTTGCTTAAAAATCGGCCCGGGATGAAAGATAAATTGCGCCTGATGTTGATCAAAAATCGACACGCCAAGAATGTCTGCCGGCAGCATATCACTGGTAAATTGGATCCGCTGGTAACTCAAACCCAAGCTTTGGGCTATAGCATGGGAAATACTGGTTTTACCCATGCCAGGTAAGTCTTCAATCAATAGATGGCCACGGGCGAGAATACAGGCTAATGCAAGCCGAATTTGCCTAGGTTTACCCAGTAATACTTGTTCAAGTTGTTGTAGTAATGCGCTGATCCCAGATTGTGTCACGGGCGACTCCTAATACATTTGAAAACGCTGCTGAATGTATATGTGAAAGCAGACAAGCTTTACCACTATGGCGGATAGTTGCCTGCTTATCCAGTGGCATTTTTGCAGTGAAATCAATTGCTCGACTGAGTGAAGTTTAGGCTTGAGTGTGCTGGTGGCGCAAAACCAAAGGACAGCGGTCGATCTATGCAAGACACAGCGTTTGACTGCTGCTGGGGCGAATAAACCAAGATTTAAACAAAAAGCCTTGGACTAAGTGGACGCCGATGTCTCGCGCAAATGCTAAGTGAGCTTCAGTTTCTATACCTTCTAGAATGCACTTCTTATTGGTTTGTTTGGCAAAGTTAATCAGTGCTATGAGTAATTGGACTCCCTCAGGATGCGTGATGTGGGTTAACCAATGGCGATCGAACTTGAGATAATCCACGTTCATCATCAGATCGACACACAGCAAGGAGTGGGGCGCGCCAATATCGTCTAGCGCTACTTTGATATTCGCTTGTTTAAATTGGCTGAATAGTTGATTAGCAAGCATGGCATCGTTAACACAGGTATTTTCAATGATCTCGACCGTGACTTGCTGGTACTGTGATAACAGCTTTATAAGCTTGGCAGTATTTGGCCCATCGACGGCATGGGGATCGACATTAATAAAAATACGCTGCTGGTGGGGCGCATGGGCGAGTTGAAATACCTTGGCTTGATATTCAACCGCGGCGAGCAACTCTATGGATTCATGCAGTTGCTCGAACACTATATTGGGTGCAATCGCATCGCCATTCGGTTGATAAAAACGCGCTAAGGCTTCATAGCCGTCGATAGTAAACGTATGGGGATCGACAAAGGGTTGGTATTCGCAGCTGAGCGTTAACAAACTAAGGTTAATCATGGGCCTAATGGGAGTATTAATGCATTAATACTAACTATTCGCATTTAATGCCTTTTAGTGCAAACAAATTTACGAGAAAACGGCGTGATTGCTGAATAATTATTCGCTTTGCTAATTATTTGAATTTAGTGAACATCATTAAGAGTTTTTGGCGGTTAAAGTGTGAGCATTACGCTAAGATATGCTGAAAAGTAGGAACTCGATACTGCTGAGCATCGAGTTCCTTTTATGCCGCGAGTTAGTAAGCAAACTTCAGTTCAGCTTCGCTGAATAATGGCTGCGCTTTTTGCTCCTGCGCCTCATAAATCAATCGATAGCTGAGGACGGCTTGCACATATTCACGGGTTTCGGTAAACGGAATCGCTTCAATAAAGCCCATAGCATCGAGTTTACCGTCTGAGTTCGCTAACCAGCGACGCACTCTTGATGGCCCCGCATTATAGGCTGCGGTGGCGAGGATACGGTTTTGGTTAAACTCTTTTAATAACTGCGCATAGTAAGCACTGCCAAGGTTGAGATTAAGCTCGGCACTATAAAGATCTTTTGGATCGCTATATTTTGCACCCTGCTTTTTAGCGGTTGCTTTGGCCGTAGCAGGCATAATTTGCATTAACCCACGGGCACCCACGCCAGAGGTCGCATAAAGGTAGAAGGCGCTCTCGCGGCGACTAATAGCACGAATTTCATCGATGTTCACTTTGTGCTTTTTACTGGCATGTTCAAAGCCTTCTTGGTGTGCCATAGGGAAACGTAGCGGTATATCATCCCACAATTTACCTTGGATACTGGCTTCAACGCCAAAGTCGTACCAACCTTTCTCGTGGGCATAACGGCCGTAACGGGCTCGCATAGTGTTGTCACTGCGTCTGAGTAGTGACATCCATTCGTAGCGCGCATCAAAATAACGATCGAGCGCCATTAATTCTTGCACTCTAACAAAGCCTATATCGTCAGTTAACTTTTGGCTGTTAGCATCAACAACGGGCTCGGGGCTTTGATTAAGCGATACCGGTTTATTTAAATACTGCGCCGCGGCAAAACCGTAAAAATTACGTTCATTACTGATACTGGCAAGTGCCTTGGTGGCACTTTCTGGCGCATCCTTGGCATTAGTACGATAGAGCCAATATTGCCAACGTTCTTTAGCTAAAGTTTCGGGTTGTAACAGGTTCAAATATCGCGCAATGCTGCGCATATCATGATCGCGAATCGCCCATCTTAAACGACGCTCAAACAAATCGTCATTTTTTAGCGTGGCTATTTCGGCGTCGGCATAGTCTTTATGGTCATCATCTTGTTCTATTAATACACGGCGAACCAAATATTTATCTAATTGTTCAGCTTGAGCTGGCGTGAAACGATGGGATTTTTGATACCGGGTATACAAATTGATCGCTTGATCGAGATCTTTACGAGCAAGGCGTTTTAGTCCTGCGGCAACAATGTCACCAACAATGGGATTTTTATCATTAAATTTTTCGGTATGGCGCAGGCTATTAGGATCTTTAAATACGGCGACTAAGCGTTTTGCTTCGTTAATGTGGGTGGTGATTTTTTGTGATAAATAACTCAGTAGGCTTGTTTCTCCAGCTTCAAAACTCAGCATCATCCGCGCCCAGACGACATCTTGCGTACGTTTACCTGCTTTGGTCCAAGTATTAAATAGCGGATCACATTCCTTTGGTCGTGAACCACCATAAACCCACAGAGATTGCGCGGCAGCATAGGCGGTTTTAATATCGCCTTGTGCCAGTTTTGCCTCATAGAAGTAACATTGCAGGCGAATATCGGCGGGGGCTTCTTGAGCAATAGTCAGGTAGTCAGTCCAACGATTTTGGCTACCAGCATTGTATAAATATTTAGACCTTAACCTGTTGTACATAGGCGTGGTCTCATATTTTTCAATTAATGATTTAGCCGCAAAACCAGATAGACCATTGAGATTACCAATATCAATATCGTGGTCTAAATAGATTGCCAGCGGGTAATCACCGAGTTTTGCTCGCAGAGGTTTATAAACTGCATAGTCTTGTTTTTTTAATGCTTTCTCAGCTTCTATAAAGGTTTTTTGCGTTGATGTTAGCGCCAGTGCAGCAGGGGCGTTGAGTGCGCCTGCAAGCAATATTGCGCTAGAGATAACCACATTCATAACGGCTTTGCACATGGCGCATTTGCCTCCGGGCATTCAGGTTGAATCGATATTTCTGCATCGATTCAAGATAATTAGTCTGTATGTTGTTTATTCAGCAGCGCATTAAGCGGGTTCAACTTCGGTATTGCTGCGCTCTGGCTGCAAATTGGCATCAAGCTCATCGTCTTGTGTTTCATTATCATCTTGGGCTTCATTGAGCGCTTTTTCGAGCAGCATTTTATCTAGTTGTTTACTGGTATCGACACCAAGTTGTTGCATTAAATGGGCTTGGCGTACAAGGTTACCTTTACCCGATGACAACTTGTTCATCGCACTGTGATAGGTTTTTTCGGCGTTATCTAAGGCGCGGCCGAGTTTTTCCATATCTTCAATATAACCACATAACTTGTCGTAAATCCGGCCCGCTTGCTTGGCAATGGTTTGCGCGTGTTGATTTTGATATTCGTAGCGCCAAATGTTGTTAATGGTGCGCAGGGCCACCAATAAATTGGTTGGGCTGACTAACATAATATTCTGCTCAAGTGCAAAGTTCACTAGGCTAGGATCATGCTCTAGCGCCAGTAAAAATGCTGGTTCAATCGGAATAAACATTAACACATAATCAAGGCTCTTAAGCCCATGAAGATGTTGATAATCCTTTTGACTCAATCCTTTAATATGGCTGCGAATTGAAATCACATGTTCGTTAATCGCCTGTTGGCGCAGGGCTGGATCTTCGCTATTGAAATAGCGCTCATAACTGACCAGCGACATTTTAGCATCGATGACCACATCTTTATTTTCCGGCAGATGGACAATGACATCCGGCTTAAAGCGTTTGCCGTTATCGTCTTTTAAATCTTGCTGGGTATGGTACTCATGGCCTTCACGTAGGCCACTTTCTTGCAATACGCGATCGAGGATTACTTCACCCCAGTTGCCTTGCTGCTTGTTATCACCCTTAAGCGCTTTAGTCAGGTTGATGGCGTCTTGGCTCATCTTAAGATTGAGATCCCGCAGGTGCTCAAGTTGATGTTTGAGGGCGCTACGCTCTGATTGTTCATGGGTATAAGACTCACGAATTTGTTGTCTAAACCCTTCAAGCTGTTGTTTTAATGGCCCAAGCACACCTTCAAGTTGACTGGCATTTTGGTGCTTAAAGTTTTCACTACGTTCTTCAAAAATCCGATTGGCGAGGTTTTCAAATTGGGTCTGGAGGCGTACTTCAGCCGATTCGAGACTGGCAATTTTATCCTGCAGTGACTCTTGCTGGGCATCGGCTTTAGCTTGAATCGTTTGTTGCATGGCATTGGACTTAGACAGCGCGAGTTGGATTTCTAGCTGACGGCGCTGATTGTCATTTAATTGCTGCTCTAAAGTAGGAACGCGTTCGGCTAAGGCTTCGGCTTTACCTAATTGCTCAATTTTAAGCTCGAGACGCTGTTGGTATTGACGTAATTGCGCTTCTTTGTCGTCGAGCAACACTTGCTGCTGTGCCAAGGATAATTCGGCATCTTCGTTCACTTGACGCATTTCTTGTTCAAGTTGGTTTTTGTGTTGTTGCCAGCGTTGGCGTGTGAGCCTTTGATTGAGTAGAGCACCCATTAACAGACCTAAAAAGGCAACCGCGAGAAGGCCGATGATATCGGCAACAGAAAAAGATTCAAAAAATGGCATGTTCAATAGCACTCCTTTAGCATTGACGCCTAGGTTCGCATGCTCAATAACAGGCTTCAAGCCCTTTAAGCAACTATATCTGTGCTTAATGCCTGAATGAGCAAGTCTTATACGTTTAAAATGAAATTATTTACGGGTGGAAATTTTTTAGGGCTTTTACCTGTCTATATATGCAAGTAGCGACGGGGTTGATTACGACTCGATAGCTTAAATTATTAGATTGCAGAGGTGTCAATTGGCTAAAAACTCCCGTTTTACTTCAGGTATTCTCAAAAAAGCGCAGTGGCACATGCAAGATAGCCAAGTGACGCCCGAAGCAGTGTTTCGCTCGCGCAGGCAAATAGTCAAAGCGATGGGCCTCGGTGCCATTGGCGCCAGTGTGCCAGGTAATGTGCAAGCTGGATTATTTGATTTATTTGGTGAGCAGCCAAAATCTTCCTTTATTACTACGCCACTGACTTTTCAAACCAATAAACACTACGGTGACACCGATGTGTTAACCCCGTTTGATAAGGTCACCCAGCACAATAACTTTTATGAGTTTGGTACGGACAAGCAAGATCCCTCCAATAATGCCCAAGGCTATAAAGTCGATCCTTGGCAATTGCGTATTGAGGGTGAAGTCGAACGGCCCATGACCTTAGATTTCAATGATCTGACAACTATGTTCCCGCTTGAGGAGCGTAACTATCGTCTACGCTGCGTTGAAGCGTGGTCTATGGTCGTTCCTTGGGTGGGCTTTCCCTTGGCAGCGTTATTAAAAAAAGTTGGCGTCACTAATAAGGGCAAATATGTTGCTTTTGAAACGGCCTTTGATCCCGAACAAATGCCGGGCCAAAAGAGTCGATTAATGGGCGGGGGCATCCATTACCCTTATGTTGAAGGGCTCACGTTAGCCGAAGCCATGAACGACTTAACCTTAATGTCGGTTGGTCTGTACGGCAAAACCCTGCCACCGCAAAACGGTGCGCCCATTCGCTTAGTGGTGCCATGGAAATACGGTTTTAAGAGTATTAAATCAATTGTGCGGATTCGGGTGATGGATAAACAACCGCCAACCAGTTGGAACCAGCTTGCTTCACATGAATATGGATTTTATGCCAACGTTAATCCTGCGGTGGATCATCCGCGCTGGTCACAGGCGACTGAGCGCCGCATTGGTGAGGGTGGATTATTTTCTGCCACCCGTATCGATACCCAACCGTTTAATGGTTATGGCGAGTTTGTCGCTTCGCTTTATGACGGCATAGATTTGAGGAAAAACTATTAATGATGTGTTTGTTGTCTCGTTTGCAGCTAGGTGGGGATTATCTATGTTGAGACTAACCCCTAAGCACTTATTTTGGCTAAAGGTGATATTTCATTTGTTAGGTTTACTGCCTATCGGCTATTTAGTGTTAACTGTGATATTGGGCCGTGCGGGCGGCGATCCGGTGCAGCATATTATTCACTATACAGGCATAGGCGCCTTAAATGCGTTAGCCGCGACTTTGCTAATTTCACCGATTGCTAAGCTGACAAAGCAAGGGCTATTGATGCAAACCCGCCGCTTGGTGGGTTTATACGTGTTTGCCTATGCAACCTTGCATATTGTGGCGTTTTTCAGTTTAGATCTACTGTTTGCTTGGGGATTATTGTTTAGTGAAGTGGTAAAACGGCCGTACATTTTAGTGGGTGCAGTAGCTTATCTTATCGTGACAGCTTTGGCGGTAACCTCGTTTAACGCCTTGATGCGTAAGATGGGACGTCGTTGGCAAATTTTACACAATGGCGTGTATTTGGTCGCTATCTTAGCGCCAATTCATTTTTACTGGTCGGTAAAATCAGAAATCATCGAGCCGAGTTTGTATATCTTGGGTTTTAGTGTGTTATTGCTGTGGCGCATGCCTTGGTTTAAACGCAGGTTTAGCCGAAAAGGGGGAAATAATATGGCGCAAAAGGTGAGTGGTGTTGCAAAATAAAAATGGTTCTAAACTAATGGCGGGGCGTAGCTTGAGTCATTAATCCTGAACGAGTTTTACGAGTTTGAATACCAACGCGAAATATGCAGTATAAAAACAAAAATGCCGAAATTAACTTTCGGCATTTTTATTATTCAGTTTTATTCTCAGTGAATAGGGCGGTTTAACCTAAACCTTGTGTTATTGATTTCATTTGAATGAACTCAATTTTATAACCGTCTGGATCTTCAACGAATGCAATCTCAGTGTTACCACCTGCGACAGGACCTGGGGCGCGAGTGACTTTGCCACCGGCTGCGGCAATCGCAGCACAACGGGCGTAGATATCTTCATCGCCTATGGCTAAATGGCCAAAACCAGTGCCTAAATCGTACTTGTCGGTGCCCCAGTTATAGGTCAGTTCCACTACGGCTTGGCCGGTAGATTCTTCACCGAACCCTACGAAAGCTAAAGAATATTTGTATTCTGGATTTTCAGAAGTGCGAAGGAGTTTCATACCAAGCACGTGGGTATAAAAAGCAATACTGCGCTCTAAGTTACCGACACGGATCATAGTGTGTAATAGTTGTGACATAGGGTTCTCATGATAAATAAATTACCCGTCGAGTATATCAAAAATGCTTCAATGGATGATGGAAAATGTCGTTTATAGCGAACTTTATTATGCTTGACTCGATTGAGCATAGGGGCGTACCGTTTATCTGTTAGATTGATTTTTTAACGTATTTTGACAAGAGAATAGCGGATAAATTGGTAGTCGCTCACAAAATACAGATCCATATATGGGTTTTTGTCATGGGCTTGATGATAATGTCATCAAGCCCACTAGGAGAGTAAAAAATGAGTATCGAACTAAAAATGGCCTTAGGCACAACGGTTGTGGTCGCTTTATTTTTAAGCGCGTTCTTCGTTTCACTTTTTTGATGAGTTTTACAATTTTTTGCTAAGCTTGTACCCCGTTAAACAAAAAGCCGCATTAGCGGCTTTTTGTTTATCTGTGATTTAATACGATTGTATAATGCACGTAAAACTTAACAGGGATTTGAAGATGTTGTTTAGCAAAACTGAAATAGCATTAATTGCATCGGCTAAGCGAAAAGTACAGATGGCACAGAAAGTGCGGTTAGCTGTGATTGCATTAGTTGTGCTGGGTACTGGGCTGACGATATCTGGTTTGTGGGTTAATGAGTTCGCTATTTATATGATCTTTGGACTCGTAGTCTTTGCAGTGGCCTTGCCACAATTTGGGCAAGGGCCAAAATATGAAGAGTTAGTCAGCTTGCTCGAGAAAAAAAGCCAAGGTTAACTCACTTGAGGTTTATTCATCAGGATAAATTTTATCTTTAAATTCACATAAATCTTCAATGATACAGCTGCCGCAGCGCGGTTTACGGGCGAGACAAGTGTAGCGTCCGTGTAGGATAAACCAGTGATGCACATCGACTTTAAACTCAGCAGGCACGACTTTTAGCATTTTATCTTCCACTTCGACCACGTTCTTGCCGGGCGCGAATTTAGTGCGATTGGCGAGGCGGAAAATATGCGTATCGACGGCGATCGTTGGCCAACCAAACGCAGTGTTGAGTACCACATTAGCCGTTTTGCGCCCAACGCCGGGGAGTGATTCTAGCGCTTCTCTATCCTCTGGTACTTCACCATGATATTTCTCAATTAAGATCTCACACGCTTTGATGACATTGACAGCTTTGTTGTTATATAAGCCGATGGTTTTTATATATTGTTTTAAACCATCCACCCCTAGGGCATAAATACTGCTGGGAGTATTAGCAACCGGAAAGAGCTTATCAGTTGCCTTATTCACACTCACGTCCGTTGCCTGTGCCGATAAGGTCACAGCGACCAAAAGCTCGAAGGGGCTAGAAAAATTGAGTTCGGTCTCAGGTTTTGGATTGTTATCGCGAAGACGAGTGAGAATTTGAATGCGCTTTACTTGGTTCATATTAGCTAACCTTAGTAATCCGTGCGCGGGTAACACTTGGCTCAGTAGCGACTTCTGGCTGGCGTTCCTTAAGTTTTTTATCAATCACATTTTTGAGGGCAATAAGTAATCCCATGATGATAAAAGCGCCCGGTGGCAGCATCGCCAATAGGAAAGGCGTGTCTACTTGCCATAGATGGATAGTTAACGATGTTGCCCAAGGACCAAGTAATAAATCGGCACCCTCAAACAGCGTACCTTGACTTAATATTTCCCGCGTAGCGCCCAGCACTGTCAGCACTAAGGTAAAACCAAGCCCCATCATTAAGCCATCAAAGGCGGCACTAAAAGCATTATTGCGTGAAGCAAAGGCTTCGGCGCGGCCAATGATAATGCAGTTTGTTACAATCAAAGGCAGAAATATCCCCAGTGATACATACAAACCGTAGGCGTAGGCGTTAATCAGTAATTGTACAGTGGTAACAAGCGCCGCAATGATCATCACAAATACAGGAATACGGATTTCTTTCGGTACATAATCGCGCACCAAAGACACCAATATGTTAGAACCTATCAGCACCAACATGGTAGCGATACCTAATCCTAGGGCATTAGTTATCGTGGCGGTCACTGCAAGCAATGGACACAAACCTAAAAGTTGCACTAGGCCAGGGTTATTTTTCCACAGGCCTTGCCAAGCGATTTCGCGATAATTAGTCATGTTTGGCCTCACAATTCAATGGCTGGCTGAAAATTTGCGCTTGGTTATTATTGAAATACCAGACGGCATTTTTTACTGCTTTAACATAAGCGCGTGGGGTGATGGTTGCGCCGGTGAATTGATCAAAATCACCGCCATCTTTTTTGACTAACCATTGTTTATCATCTTGCGAATCTAACCTTTTACCGACAAATTGACTGACCCAATTGGATTTACGTAACTCGATTTTATCACCTAAACCCGGTGTTTCTTGGTGGGTTAAAGTACGAACACCTAATACTTCACCTTGGGTGTTAACCCCAACAATCAGCTTAATATTACCGTTATAGCCATCGGGCGCTATGGCTTCAATGGCGATAGCAACCGGCTTACCCGCCATTGTTGCAATGTAGGCTGGCATGGGATTATCAGTGCCTAAGGCTTCTTTATCTAACAATAAAGTACATTGCGCCGTGAGATCGTTATCGTGCATCTCATCGGGAATTAATTGATGTAAGACTCGCATTAACTCTTGCTGTTCTTGTTGCGTTATTTTGTCGGCAGTTTGCTGATTCACTACAGCGACTAAACCTGTACAAATCAGGGCAAACAGTGCCAATAAAAACCCATTTCTAATCATCGGATTATTCAAAACGATTTCCTTAAACTCTTGTTACTCACGCCGTCATGTATGTTCGATAATGACGTTAGCCCGCAGAGTGGCCATAGGCCCGTGGCCGCACATAATAGTCAATAAAGGGCGCACACAGGTTTGCCAGTAATACGGCAAAAGCAAAGGCGTCAGGGTAACCGCCTTTGGTGCGAATGATATACACCAGCACCCCAATTAAGGCGCCAAAGATAATACGGCCGCGAGGGCTGGTTGCTGCTGTGACGGGATCGGTGGCGATAAAAAACGCCGCTAACATGGTCGCACCAGAAAATAAATGTAACACAGGGCTGGCTTGTGTATCAGGCGACAGTAAAAATCCGATACTAGATGCTACAAACAGCCCTAATAAGACGCCAGTGCTGATGTGCCAGCGGATAGCTTTAAGCTTGAGCAGCACTAAACCGCCAGCAAGATAAGCTAGATTCACCCAGAACCAACCTACGCCTGTGCTGCCATCAAAAATCGTTTTAGTCATACTTTCAGTACTGGTTAATCCCATTGATAAATCGGTTTTGAGGGTATCAAGTGGCGTGGCCATGGTGGTGCCGTCAATGCCTAAACGGAATTGATTAATGTCAATGTGAGCACCAATATTGAAAATAATTTGCAGGCTATCGATAACGCTTGGCGAGTTTAACGCAACGCTACTGGGCGCAATCCAAGTCGTCATTTGCAGTGGAAAAGACACTAAAAGTAATACGTAAGCCGCCATCGCCGGATTAAACAGATTATGGCCTAAGCCACCATAAAGGTGTTTAACAATGATAATGGCAAAAGCTGCGCCCATCACTATCATCCACCAAGGCGCAAGAGGGGGAATAGCGACGCCAATTAAGATGGCGGTGAGCATGGCACTGTTATCGCTTAAGCTTGCCTTGATGTTGCGTTGGCGAAGTCTCATTATCATGGCTTCGCAGCTTAAAGCGACAATAATTGCCAGTAATACTTGGATGAGAGTGCCCCAGCCAAAAAAGGCACATTGCAGCACAATTCCTGGCAGTAAACATAAAATCACCCGTTGCATAACGGTTGAGGTATGCAGGTTGTGCGTTACATGGGGTGATGAGGCAATTTTAAACGCCATCGTGATTCCTTTTTATCATTCTATTCTCAGTCATTGCCAACACTTGAGTCGCTTGACGTTGTGGCTTCATGGGCGAGCGCCGCTTTTTTGGCTTTTGCCTTGGCGATGGTTGCCGCAATTCGCGCTTTTTTAAGTTCTTCGCTAGATAAAGGCGCCGTTTCAATGGGGTTTGTAGTGGGCGCAGCAGAGGACGAAAGAGTCTCGGCTTTCGCTACGCCGCTTTCAAGCGTGTTTTCTATCGGCGGCGTATTCACTTTAGTTTGAACATGCTCAACTGACTCAGATTTAACTGCAGGCTCGGATTTAACGGCTGACTCAAGGTCAGGCGCTGTTGCCATTAATGCCGCTTTCTTCGCTTTAGCGCGCGCTACCGCTGCGGCGACTTTGGCCTTTTTAATCGTTTCAGCATCATCAATATCTGTAGCGGCTTCAACATCAGTACTCGCATTGATTTGTGCGCCAGAAGTTGATTGCAAATCTGGAGTAACGGTTTGGCTTAAATCATCTCCAGTATTAGCTTGTGCTTGTTGAGCGGCTTTTTTTGCCTTCGCGCGGGCAACGGCAGCCGCTACTTTGGCTTTTTTATCTGTATCCGCAGTGGGTTGCGCTGCGCTGGCGGCTTCACTGGTTTCACTGGTTTCAAGCGGCGTGTTATCGAGCTGCTGTGCGGCCTTTTTGGCTTTGGCGCGGGCAACGGCAGCAGCAACTTTTTCTTTTTGAGTTAACGGCGCTTCTTGCGTTGTTACGACACTTGTTGCCGTTGGTGCGTGATTAGCTTCAACATTCACTGCATGGCTTAGGTCTGTATCATCGGTATTAGCTTGTGCAGCTTTTTTGGCTTTAGCCCGTGCAATTGCTGCAGCAACGGCTTGGTTTTTAGGCGTTGCTGTCGAAGTCGTCGTTTCTACCGTATCTATGCTTGGCGCTGCATTTGATGGTTGCGCTGCGGCAGCTTTTTTTGCTGCGATACGCGCCATGGCTTCAGCGACAGCATTTTTGTCTGTGCCTGTCATGGTGGCTTGTCGGCGCTCAGCGGCTTCTTTAGCCTTAGTTTCGCGGGCGATTTTTTCTTCTTCAAGACGCATTAAACGAGCATCAAAACGTTGCTTGGCGCGTTCTGCTTGTTGTTTTTCATCGGCGCTGTGTTTTAGGGCCGATTTTGCAATACGATAATATTCGACTAAGGGAATATCACTTGGGCAGACGTAACTACAGCAACCACATTCAATACAATCCTTTAGATTGAAACTGGCGGCCTTGTCGTACTCTCCGGCTTTGGCGTGCCAAAATAGCTGTTGTGGTAACAAGAGTGCAGGGCAGGCAATAGCGCATTCGCCGCAGCGAATACAGGCTTTTTCCTCTGGCGTAGTCCCAATTTCTTGACTACTTGGTACCAAAATACAATTGGTGCCTTTTAAAATAGGTACTTGGATATTCGCCAATGCGTGACCCATCATAGGCCCGCCAATAATCACTTTTTGCTCGGGCTCAGGGGTAAACTCAGTCGTGGCGAGTACGTGTTCAACGGGTGTCCCTATGGGGATCCAGTAATTGCCTGCTTTACCTACATTTTTGCCCGTTACGGTAACGACTCGTTCAATTAAAGGTTTGCCTTGGGCTACTGCTTGATAAATAGCAAATGCAGTACCCACGTTATGAACCACTATGCCGAGTTTGGCAGGGATTGCGCCCGAGGGTACTTCGCGACCAGTAATTATTTGTATAAGTTGTTTTTCGCCGCCAGAAGGATATTTAGTCGGAATGACGGTCACGCGAATACAGCCTGCAGGAAGACCGCTTTGCATCACCGCAGTTTGCATAGCGTTTATCGCTTCGGGTTTATTATCTTCAATCGCGATAATAATGCGTTTAGGCGTTAATAGCCGATGAATAATGCCAATCCCCGCGAGGATATCGTGGCTGTACTCACGCATTAATCTGTCATCGGCGCTGATATAAGGCTCACATTCGACGCCATTGATAATGACTACATCAATCTCACTGACCGGATTGAGTTTTATATGGCTTGGAAACGCTGCGCCGCCCATTCCTGCAATACCAGCAGAGCGAATTTTATCGATCATTTGTGGATTGCTGAGATTCTCAAGCTCACTTTTGGCTAGCTCGCACCAAGTGTCATTGCCGTCGGCTTTGATAACGCAAGTGTTAACGGGTAAAGCCGAGGCATGATTACTGACCCTCGGCTCAATCGCAACAATTGTGCCCGATGTGGGCGCGTGCACAGGTAAGTGCCAAATAGAGGTGCCTTGAGTTAACGCTGCGCCCTTTAATACTTTATCGCCAACCTTGACGATTAAAGTGCAGTTTTCGCCTACTTGAGGGACGGGCACTAAAAACGTCGAGGCCAATGGCAGTTGCCCAATTGGCGTGGTATTGGAGAGGGATTTGACTTCAGGAGGATGTATTCCACCGGGTGAGCGCCAAAGGGTTCCTTTATCTAATTGATCTAATAAAGTTAACACCGCTTATCCTCTTCTAACTGGGCTTTTGGGGCCATCGTATTTTTAGCCGTAGCATCTTGAGCAGTGCCGTCTTGAATCATCGTCACTGGAATGGCATTTAAACGCCAATCCCAATTTTTAATATTCTGGGTCACTGGGATCATATCAATACAATCGACAGGGCAAGGTTCAACACATAAATCACACCCAGTACAGTCGGTTGTCAGTACTGTATGCATTAGTTTACCGGCACCGATAATGGCATCGACAGGACAAGCTTGAATACACTTAGTGCAGCCAATGCATTCGTCTTCACGAATATAGGCGACCTTTTTAACTTGCGATTGCGCTTCGGCGTTGAGTGGCTCGGGATCAACCCCCATTAAGCTGGCGAGTTTTTCCATAGTGGCAGTGCCGCCTGGAGGGCATTTGTTGATTTTTTCGCCATTAGCGATGGCTTCAGCGTAGGGACGACAACCGGGATAACCACATTGGCCACACTGAGTTTGCGGTAGAATCGCTTCGAGATCCTCGACAATTGGATTGCCTTCAACCTTAAATTTAAGGGCGGCAAATCCGAGGATGATCCCAAAGACTAAGGCTAATAGGGTTAATAATATTACAGCAATTAAAATTCCGGACATCTTACTTAACCAATCCTGTGAATCCCATAAAAGCGAGGGACATAAGGCCTGCGGTAATCATCGCAATCGCGCCGCCTTTGAAGGGTAAGGGCACATCAGCTGCCGCTAAACGCTCACGCATTGCCGAGAACAGAATTAACACTAAGGAGAAACCCACCGCAGCACCAAAACCGTAGACTGCCGATTGAATAAAATCGTGCTTCTCGTTGACGTTAAGTAAGGCCACCCCGAGGACTGCACAGTTGGTGGTGATAAGCGGCAGGTAAATCCCTAAAGCGCGGTGTAGCGTCGCACTGGTTTTTTGTACAACCATTTCAGTAAATTGCACCACAACGGCAATTACTAAAATAAAGCTCATCGTACGCAAGTAGCTTAAATCAAAGGGTAGTAATAAATATTGATTAACGAGATAACTCAAAATAGAGGCTAAAGTCAGCACAAATGTGGTTGCCATACACATGCCAATAGCGGACTCCAATTTACTGGAGACCCCCATGAAAGGACACAAGCCTAAGAATTTCACTAAAACGAAATTGTTAACCAGCACTGTACTGATCAACAGGAGGAGATATTCGGTCATCTCAATACTTTTCTAAACGGATCTTAACGGTATTATCGACTTTTCCGTTTGCATAAACAACATATAGAATGCAGGGTTAAATACCTTTACTGTAAATTTTGGCGATGAATTAACCTATTGAAGTATTAAATTCGATCTGGGATTGTCATGGGCTCTGGCTGAGCGATGTAATAACCTTGCAAGCCATCGACAAGCATTTTCTCTAAGATCAGTTTTTCTTCTTGGCGCTCAACACTGGTCGCGATAACGCGAATGCCTATACGCCTTGCAACATCTACCATCATACGAACGAAGAACTTATTATTGCTATCCTCATCAATGTTAGCGGTGTAGCTGCCATCAAGTTTAATGTAGTCAGGGCGCACTTCACTGAAGAATTTGAAGGAGGTAAAACTCATGCCAAAGCGTTCAATCGACACCCGTGAACCGACACTATGTACCTCGCGAACAAATTTATGACTCGCCCCTAAGTTGGATTGCATGCCTGATTCATTAATCTCAAATACTAAGCGTGATGCTATGTGCTTTTGGTTACTTAACCTATCTTTTAACCAAGCGATAAACAGATCTTGATGGGCTGAAAATGCACTGATATTAATGCCGAAATGACCTGAAATCGCTGGGTTTTCCTTAAGTATTTGTAATACGCTGATCACTACTAATTTATCTAGCTCAGTGCTCATGCCATGGCGCTCTGCCATCGCAATGACGGTCGTAGTGGGTAACATCTTACCTTCACTGTTGTAAAATCGTGCCAGTAGCTCGCGGTAAAGCTCTATATTGGTATGACAGGGTTGAATCGGTTGCTGGTAAAACTTTAATGCTCGTCGAGTCACTAAATCATTGAGGGTTGTTTTCCACCTATCATCGCCAAGCTGTTCATTAACAGCGAGTTTTTCTTGAATATGATAACTATTAGGGCCTAGTGTCTGGGCTATGCTGACGGCAGTATCGGCGATGGTTAATAAATTTACTGCATCTGTACCTTGTTGATAAGGAACTAGCCCGATATGGGCGACAGATTCCAACTCAGTGACTTGTAGATATTCATCAAGATAAACTTTTAATTGGTCTAAAAATTTTGGAGCATCCTTGAGCATGATGTCAGGGATAAACACTGCAAAATCAGCACTCGATACTCGAAAACACTCAGCATCAGGATATTTACTGCAGGCTTTACGGATGCTGGTTGAGATTTTGATTAAATAATCATCGCCCGCTGTACGCCCTTGTTTTTGGTTGATTTGCGCGAGCTCAGTTGCCTTAACCATTGCCATTATGCCCAATTGAGGCATATCTGGAGTGCTAATATTTTCTAGCTTTTGGGTAAAGCGTGGGCGACTAGCAAAGCCTGTTACAGTGTCTTGATAAGCCGCTTTTTGCAGTTTCTCATTTTCTTGGTTGAGTTTATCAATTTGTACTTTGAGTTGAGAGCGGCATTCTTCAAGTGATACAGCAATGGGCTTTAGTTCACCGGAGAGTTTTGATGAGGCAACGGCTGAAAAGCTTAGATCAGGTATTTTTGAAATATAATCAGCAGCATAGCGTATAGCCGTTTTCTGCTTTGACATTAATAACACAAATACAGCAAGTAATAGGAGGTAGCTGATTAAGAGTATAGCGCCAAACATTTCAGTCATACTGATGGCTGTATCTATGGCTTGGTTGGTACTGAGTTTGACCTGTAAACGACCCGTGGCTAATTTTTCTGTGTGGCTGAGATCAATTAAAAAAAGGCTCGAAAAAGGGTGGGTATGCTGGCTGGTTAAGCTGCCTTCGGTATGGTTTTGCGAACCATCGGTGTCATCCACATACTGAAAAAACTGGAATTGGTAATGTTCACTGAGTTTTTTGAACAGCTCTACGCCATTACCCTGCCATTGTTGATATTGGGTTAAGCTGGTTTTAAAGCGAGCAAGCTCTTGTTGCTGTTGAAATTGTAATTGACTATTTTCGCTTTGATATACCCAAGCAAAGAGACCTAAAAAGATAATCAGTAAAAAAATGGGATATGATTTTGAAATAGCCATAACAATCCGTTCTTTATTTAGGTGAGTTTGAACCGCACAAGTTTAAGCGAAGGGGGCTTAAATCGTTATTAGTGTGCAAAAAGTCATCCATTAATTTAATCGTGGACAGTAGTGTAACTGCATTTAAACAAAAACAAAATGTTGGTTATAGTGATTTTACAATGTGACGACAAGAAGGGGATTATGTAAAGCGTAGAGCCATGAATGGCTCCCCTGACTGGACTCGAACCAGTGACATACGGATTAACAGTCCGCCGTTCTACCAACTGAACTACAGGGGAATTGATGGTGCGATATACTATCGACTTTTTTAAAATATACCATTTTTAAAATGGCTCCCCAGACTGGACTTGAACCAGTGACATACGGATTAACAGTCCGCCGTTCTACCGACTGAACTACTGGGGAATAGAATATGCGATATTGCTATCGACTTTTGTTATCAAAAATACTTACCTACTTTAAATTGGCTCCCCTGACTGGACTCGAACCAGTGACATACGGATTAACAGTCCGCCGTTCTACC
>NZ_FTNN01000012.1:0-70021 GCF_900156405.1 Shewanella morhuae | reverse complement strand
TGGCTCCCCTGACTGGACTCGAACCAGTGACATACGGATTAACAGTCCGCCGTTCTACCAACTGAACTACAGGGGAATCGTTTCATAAAGTCATAATGACTCGTTGAGAACGGAGCGCATAGTAAAACGCCCCGTTGTACGAGTCAACTCGAGTTACCAAAAAAAGTGTAATTATGCTGTTAAGTGCTCATCTAATGTGCATCATGGCGCAGAATTCGACGTTTCGGTGCAAAAGTGCTTAACAATTCGTGATATAGCCTAGGTGATTTTAAATTTTAACTCTGCTTTTTCTATAAAATTTAAATAGCTAGCTAACAAAGTGCGTTGCCTACCATAAAGTGAGACATAGAAGTTGAAGTAACCTTCTGCCTGTTATGACTCGCTGTTTGCACAAAATTGCGAGTTACGGCTAATGCGATAAAGGCGTTTGGCTAAATATATTTAGATTAATCTCATTTGCTCCTATAGCGCATTGACGATAGACGTTGTAATTAAATGGCTCCATTTATGTGTTCATTATGGTAGCGTAATTCTTTAGACTTACCTTATTGGTGGTGGCTGATTTTTGCTCGCTTTTTTATTAGCCCGCTATTTTTCATGTTAATCATTCTTATGACTGACAGCGAATACGCAGTTGTAACCAGTCAAATGGATTGACAATAAGTGAGAACAGCCGAGATTAGTTGAAACTAGGCGGGAGGCCTTGGTGTACAAGAGGTGTGCGAGTAGTGAGTTAAGTCGGAAGTGATTCACTAGGATTGATAAAAACAAAGCTGGCGCCAAAATGGTTCGCCAGCTTTGAAAAATAATCACAGTTCATCAAGATTGATAAACTCGGAACTTTTAAAGATTTAATCGAGGTTTTTACCCATCCACACGACTTTGCCAATAATTTGCAGCATTGGCAGTTCACCCGCAGAGACAATCTGAGATTTATACTCCTTGTTGTCACTGAGTATCTCTATGCCGCCATCAAACAGTTTCTGTAAGCGCTTGGCGTAAAGATCGTCGCCCAGGCGTAATACGAAGATACAGCCGTCTTCTAGCGTAGTCTTGCTGATATCAACCAGTAAGCTATCTCCGCTGTGTATAGCGGGCTCCATCGAATTACCTTTGGCATAGACGACTTTAAGATTCTCAGGCTTTAAACCACGGTATTTAAGCCAGTTCTTTCTAAACGAAAGTCGTCTGCGTACACCAGTCTCATCATTAAACGCGCCATGTCCAGTGCTTACCACCACGTCATAGCCTTCAATCAAGAAATACTCTTCATTGAATTGGTCTTGGTGGACGTAAACAATACCTTCCTGGGAAATGTCATCGCGTTGGCGATTGGGGTATTTAGGACCATTGCCAGTTGCAAGCCAACGTATGCTCACGCCAGCCTCTTCTGCTATACGTATTGCGGTATCTAACTTAGGTTCTCCACCTTTGATTAGATTACGTAGGGTGCCTTCAGATACGCCAATTTTAATGGCGAACTCTCTAATACTGTTTTTTCCAATAGCTTCCGAAATGCGGTCAGCAAGAGTGCCGACTTCAGTTGTGGAAGTCGGATCTAAAGTTGGATCTGAATGTAAGGCTTCCGACTTCATTATTTTCCTCGAACCAAAATCTATTTAACGCTCAAGAGAGCAATAGTTATTACTTAAAAACTACCGAATAAGTAATGGTTTACTGAATATCCAACCGAAACTACATCAATCTTTTGCGCACTAAAATAACTTTAGTGCGTAATTTTCTGCGCGAAAAAGCAAAAAGCTGTTGATTTGTGCCTAACTCGGATCTATATTCGCAATACGTTACGCACTGCGTAACGTATTGTAGTTAAACTGCGTTCGTTCGCAATGCGAACGTAATCAAAATATTAGCACGGTAATTCTTATGAAGATAGAAAGCGCTCGTCATATACATGCAGCCTTGCTCGCAAATGGACAAAGCTGCCGTGCGTGGGCGATTACGCATGGATACAACCCAAGGACGGTTCAGAAGTGCGTTCAATGGTTTGCACCTAATACAGGTCGTAAACCTAAACGCTTAAAAGCCATCAAGATCATGGCTGCTTTATCTGAATACCTTGGTGTTGATTTAGTGGGAGAGCACCATGACTAAGGAATGGTTTAGCACTGTAGAAATTTCAGAGCTATTGGATGTCGGGGATAGACGCATCCGTGATAGGGCAAAACATGAAAACTGGCAAAAGCAAAGGCGACAAGGGCTAGGTGGAGGATTTGAATATCACCTAAATAGTTTACCCCTTGAGGCTCGTCAGAAGCTGGCAAAACAGGAAGCGGAGCAGATAGCCAAATCTCCAACGTCCCTGATGCGTGCGGGATCTGCTGTTGCCAAACTGCAAATCCCTGCAGTGAGTCAATCAGAAAAAGCCAAGAGCATTCAACAGTTTATAAATCTACCTGATAAAGCGCAAAAGCGGGCTGATGCAAAGATGCTGATCGTCAATGCCAAGGCTAAATTCTGCATGCCTTACCTTGAGGTTCGCAAGCTCGTTGATGGTGAAAAAGCATTCTGCAAAGCGTATGCCCAGCGTTCGATTGCACTACCGGACTGGGTATTCTCAATTATTAGCAGCGTTTCTATTGTAACGATCCGCCGTTGGGAAAAGGTCTTAGAAAAAGATGGCGTTAGCGCACTCGCTGGTAAATATAAAGTTGAGCGTCCTTGTCTACTGAATGACGAGCCCGACTTAGCCGACTTCCTAAAGGGGCTGATCACTGCCAAACCGCATCTGGCAGGCAAGGCAAAGCAGCTTAAAAAGCTAGCCGAGATCTATGCGATAAAAACCGACATGCCTTGGCAGATCCCAAGCATCTCCAGCATTCGCCGCTGGGTGAATAAATGGATAAGCCAGAATCAAGCGGCTTTTACATTCACTACAAACCCTAAAAAATTCAACGATAAATACCGGACTGCAGTTGAGCAAACCTATCCATGGATGGCTGCGCCAAACGATGTATGGGAATTTGACTCAACCCCAGTCGATGCCATGTTGAAAGAAGGGCGACACACCATTATTGCGGTGATCGACTGCTTCACACGTCGCGTCAAACTGCTTGTTTCGCCCACTTCATCAAGCGAAGGCATTTGCCTTTTAATGCGCAAGACCTTACTGGCTTGGGGAGTTCCAAACCAAGGCGGCTTAATGCGTACCGATAACGGCAGCGATTATGTCAGCCAGCGAACCACGAGTATCTATCACTTACTCGACTTAGAACAAAGCCGTGCTAACCCATACTCAGGTTGGGAAAAGCCCTTTATCGAACGTTTCTTTAAGACGCTCAGCCATGATCTTATTGAGTTACTGCCTGGCTACATTGGCCATAACGTCAATGATCGCGAGGCTATCGAGGCTCGGAAAGAATTTGCGGTACGCCTTAAAGAGCGCAACAAGAAAGAGAACGAAAAGGCTGATTACGATCTCCGTATGACGCAACCGGAATTACAGCAACTTCTTGATAATTGGGTTGATGCCTATTATCACCTCCGCGCACACGATGGCCTAAAGGGTAAAACACCCAATGAAGTCTATCGCGCAGCTCAATATCAAGTGCGGGCAGTCGAACATCCTGAAGCCTTAGATCTCCTGCTTAACCACGTTGGCGAGTACACCATCCTTAAGGGCTTTATTAAAGCGGGAGGATTGCGTTATACGGCACCGGAAATGTTGGAGCATGAATGGAAAGGGCAAAGAGTCCGAGTATTCCTCGATCCAACAGACGTCGCTCGAGCGTTTATTTACCCGATCAATAATTGGGAAACACGAATTGAAGCGGTTGATAGCCGTCTTTTAGGTCAAGAGATCAGCCCTGCGGCTTATCGTCAAACCAAAAAAGAAGAAGCCAAGTCACTGCGTAGTTTCAGAGCCGAAATGAAGCAACTCGCTAAAACGTTCAACATAGGCGAGATCCATCAGACCGTCATTGAACACTATGCCAAGCAGGCTAAGTCACTAGTCGAGTTTCCAACCCAGCCAATAGCCCATCAAAACCCCAGCTTAATGGCATTAACTGAGGCTGCAGAGCTGCTCGTTAAAACCAATAAGCCTGCTTATAGCGACCAACAAATTGAACATTTACGCCAGAAGCGTAAAGCGATTGAAGAACGTAAAAACACCATTAATCAACAGCATGCAACCTTAGTGCGTAATGAGCACGAAAAGGCACGTTTGCTTGCCGCTGAATCTCTCAACCGTGAATTAACGCCAAAGGAGGATGCATTCCTAAAGGATTACAAAAAGCACAACAAGTTAGGGGCAAAACGCATTGATGAAATCATGGGCCATAAGCGCAGAGCGACCAACTGAGCACTTATGACCCATAACGGCCATGAAGGCCATAAAACTAAAGCAAATGGAGTATACAAAATGAAAGCAGTGATCGCACCTGTAAAAAATGTTCTGACAGCCCAAGACGCCTTCGACAACCTTTGTACCCGAGGCATAGGTGTACCAGGTCTCGGTTTGTACCACGGCCCAAGTGGCTTTGGTAAAACAACTGCAACCACGTATCTGTTTAACCAAGTGAACGGTATCTATGTTCGGGCCATGGCCACAGACAGTGCTAGTACGCTTATGAACCGCATTGTCGGCGAACTCGGATCGAGCGGCATGTGGCGCATCAATAAGATGGTCGATTTCACTATTGAGCAAATGAGCATGTACGAACGCCCATTGTTCATCGATGAAGCCGACTACCTCATGTCGGATGTTCGTATGCTTGAAACGGTGCGCGATCTCTACGACAACACAGAAGTCCCAGTGATCCTCATTGGTATGGACCAAATCGCCCGCCGTATCAGTACACGCAAACAGTTCTTTAACCGTATTTCAGAGTGGGTTGAGTTTCGACCAGCCGACTTAGATGACGTCATGGTGATGGCTGATTCCCTCTTAGACAACGACATCAAAGTCGAACCAGAACTCCTTGATGAACTGCGTAAAGCCAGCAGTGGTGAGGCTCGTCGCATTGTCATTGGCCTTAATCAAATCGAACGTCTCGCCAAAATGAACGAACTTGATTACGTCACTGCAGAACACTGGGGGGCACAGCCATTCCATGGTGTTCGACGTCCAAGCCTTGTGGGTTAAGCGTTATGGCACAAGTCAAACGCTCAACCCCGTTAAGGCACAGCGCATGGTTGTTTATGTGCTGTTGTCGCAATCGAAAAGTCAGCTTTAGTGCTGAACAAGTTGCCGATGCATCGGGAATGCCTAAGTGTCTCGCGAATCGCTTTTTGCGTGATTTGTATCGAGAAGGGCGCTTAACACTCGAATGGAAAGGGCGTACAGGGCTGACAAACCGCTACTGGTTAAACGATGACAGCCCGTTAAAGCGCCAGTCTCAGTTCGCCAAGATTAAGGCGAATCAACGGATCTGGAACAGCTGCCGCATTATGCGCAATTTTTCGATTGAAGAAATCATGGTCACAGCCAGGGTGGCGCGCTCAACCGTAAAGCGTTACCTCAACGCCCTGCAACGGGCAGGCTTGATCCGCATCAGAGCTATCGAGGAGGAAATGATCATTTATCACCTCAACGTTGACTGTGGTGCTTTAGCACCAGAGCTAATCGATGACGGTATTTATGCACCAACCAAATCGAAGTTTTATCCCTATAGGGAGGCGCTATGAACAAGGACAATTGGTTCCAAGTGCTTGAGTTAAAAGTCAGTGAGAGCAGCCAAGCGCAGATTGCCAGAGAGCTAGGTGTCAGTCCGACCATGCTTAATCAGGTCCTGCTGAACAAATACAAAGGCAATATCGACACCATTAAAAATCGTGTCGAAGGGCGCTACTTACGTCACAACGTACAGTGCCCCGTTGCAGGACAAATCAGCGTTGATACCTGCAAAGACAATCAAGAACGGCCTTTTAGCTCTACTAACCCACAACGCGTCCGACTCTATCGCGCCTGTCGCGGTGGCTGCCCACATTCGCAGTTAAAGCAGTCGGCAGTAACACAGAGGATCGATGTGCAATCAGCGACAGACAGTCGTTACAACGTAGAGGAACAGCTCGCGTTCTGTCGCCGACTCGCCCAGGGCGATCAACTACAGCATATCGAACTACTCGAAAGGGAGTTGCAAAAGGTGGCTAACCGCCTAAATAGCGCCCTTTGGGATAACAAATGGAAAGGTAAATAACATGCAAACAAAAGCTATCAATGTGATTGCCGCCTTAAGGCTTCGTGGGATGAAGGTCGTTAGCCAGCATCGCGGTGTTATCCAAATTGACGTTCCAAGCCGTGATTTTAAACGCATGGCAGTTGAGATTATCGAGAATATAAAAGGCATTCGTCGCCGTTGTATGGCGGTGCAATTTCATGGCGTGACAGTGCGCTGGAATGAGGACAAATAAGATGAACACACAAGAACAAACCCACAACCAAGCTGCTATTCCGCAGGGCTACCGCAAAAACGCGGTAGGCGATTTGGTGCATGAAGATCGTATCAAGCCCGTGGACAAACTGCGCGACGAAGTAGTGCTGGCTATTGTCGGTTCTGCCAAGGAACTGCGAGAACAGATGCTTAATTTCAAACTGATGACGATGGTGCAAATTGATGGCTTTGCCGAACTATCGGCTAGTGAATATGGCGTTAAGGTCGGTGGCAGCAAGGGCAATATTTTGCTTACTAGCTTTGATGGCAAGTACCAAGTGCGCCGTGCCGTGGGTGAACACCGCGTATTTGATGAACGCATTCAAACCGCTAAAACCTTGATTGATGACTGCATTAAAAGCTGGAGCGGTGGCGCGGATACCCGCCTGATGGCGATGGTTGAGCATGCCTTTCGGGTAAACCAGCAAGGCCGAATCGACGTTAACCAAGTGCTCAGTCTGCGCCAGCTGGATATCGACGATGCCAACTGGAAACGGGCCATGGACGCCATAGCCGACGCGATTCAAATCACAGGCACTAGTCAGTACCTGCGTTTATATGAGCGTCAGCCTAATGGCAAATATACCCAACTACCACTGGATATCAGCACCCTTTAGGGGGAGCAAGGAGCACATCATGACACTCAGTACACAATCGGGCATTCAACACCTATTCGATGACAACCAAGCCGCACTCGATCGGGTGGCGTTTCAATTACGCCAAGCGACCTTACTTGAAGCTAGCTTTGACAATCTGCGCAGCGAGCTCAGTGGCCTAGCTGCTGAAAGGCCGCATTACTGCTTGATCATGTGCGCCGCGCTGCTCAATGCGCTCAAGGAGTTAAGCCAAGAGTTTGCAGGCGAACGCCGCGCTGTGATCGCCTTTTTTATGGAGAAGTCACTCAATAATTTAGAACTGCTAGAGCCAAAGCCAGTAATGCGTTAACCCTGCGAAACCCGCTCCATAGCTTGGAGCGAGGTCTGTCTAATGTAGTGATTAGGCACTGATGAGCAGCTAACCAAAGAGTAAAGATGAATGACACCCTATGCTAAACGCTTACTCAAATATGCCATTGCGAACTGCCCAGTTAGGCCCGTTCGTAAGGGGAAAACTAAGGCAGAACTGCTCGCCGATCGTGAGCAATGGGCTGTTAACTTTTTAAATGCAGTAACACCACATTGGCAGCAACTTAAGAGTCAGCCTAAAGCCATCAAGATAGTATCCAGTGCGACAACCGATGAGGATGACGAATGTTAGAAACTAATCAAAAAGCCCCTGTGCAGACTAATGCGCAGGCGCACCCAGTCGCTCAACACAAGAAGCGCCTGATCACCTTAATCAATGTGGCTAAGGGATCATTGCAGCTCGATGAAGCCATCTACCGCGCCATGCTGAAAAATGCCACGGGTAAAGACTCCTTGCGGGCAATGAACTTGCCAGAGCTTGAAAAGGCGCTAGAAGTGTTTAAACAAAAGGGCTTTAAACCTACTGTAACCAACAATAAAACAGCGGTTAAACGTCGTTTAAGTCCTGTTGCGGGTAAAAGCAAATTAGCCAGCATAGATAAAATACGTGCTATTTGGATCACCATGGGCCATCACTTAGTGATCCAGGATAACAGTGAATCGGCGCTTGATGCCTATGTGCGTCGCATGACGCTACGTAGTAAAAGTGAAGGAGTGGATGCCACCGCTTGGATGACAGAACCGCAAGCCTACAAAGTGCTTGAAAGCCTGAAAAACTGGCATAAGCGCGTACTTATCGAGCGTATTATTGCCCGTGGTGAACGGCTAAAAATGAATGAAGCAGGTACACGCCCCGCAAGTTATGAGGTGATCGTCGCGCAATACGAGGGGTATGGTCATGAGTAAGAGCATCCTAAACGCGGTTAGCATTCCCGAAAACCAATTGGATTTATTGTCCACCAGCGCCGCCGAGCTGGAACAAGCCCTCGAAACCTTAGCCACGCTTAAGCCCGATGAGCGTGAGGACTTCATTCGCCGCTGGCCTTCAACCTTGCAAAGCTTGTGTGATGTGATGCGGCAAACGCTAAAGCAATACGATATTGATAATGCGGATAACGTGAGTGAAGCCTTAGCCACTAGCCTAAGTGCCTACCTAGGCGGACGGGACATCTACATCCCCAATGGCGAACGCCTTAAGGACGCGCTGCGTGATATCCGTATTTGGCGTGAGTTTAAGGGCAATAACTTAGAGCAGTTAAGCCGCGACTATGGACTCACCGAGCGCCGGATCAGTCAGATAGTGGCAGAGCAAAGGGCGGCTTTTGTGGCGAGGAAGCAGAGGAGATTGTTTTAGTTAAGAAGTGTGGCTTACTGCAAGGTCATTTGGCATAAAGAGATTTAGAGTATTTAACAATTCACAATTGTTGTTATTATGTAATAAGTTAAATTTTCTCAGGAAATTATATGTCAATTCATGTAACTGATTGCCCGCGCTGCAAGGCACAAAAAACCACATTCGATGTACTTGCTTTTGCACCAGTAAGAGAGATTAATGGCTATCCGGAGACATTTTATCTTGAAGTGCCCATGCAATGTAGAAATTGTAAGCAAGTATCAGTGATTCGTGCAAATGTATCTGGCAGAGCAACATTTCGTGAATTAAATGATTTAAATATACATAGACATTTACTTTATGAATTTTTAGACGTCCACGTTTTTGTAACTCTTGCTGATGTTGAAGCATCCCCCTCTCCGGAACATTTACCTTTAAACGTACAGAATGCCTTTGTCGAGGGGGCAAAGTGCTATGCCTCGGGTTGTTATAACGCTGCAGGTGCAATGTTCAGATTAAGCCTAGATCTCGCTTCTAAGTCTCAATTACCAGCCGATGGCTCAGGAATAACCATTACTCCCCGACAAAAGAATTATCTTGCCGATAGGTTAGAGTGGCTTTTTGATAATAATCATTGGCCTGCTTCGTTAAAGGACATGGTGACTTGCATTCGACAGGATGGTAATGACGGTGCGCACGATGGCGAACTAGGTAAAGATGAAGCCTACGATATTATGGATTTTAGCTTTATGGTTCTGGAGAAAATTTATACAGAGCCAGAGCGTATCAGAATTAGCCAAGAGCGCAGAGCAATTAGAAAGCAACAATCGGCTTAAAAAGTTAAGGATAGATAAATGAAATGGATTTTATTTGCTGCCATGTGCTGCGCATTTAGTGCCGAGGCCGAAATCTACAAATGTATGGTAAATGGGGTGGAGACCTATAGCCAAGTCTCCTGTGCCGAAGATGCCATACCAATCTCAGTAACTCCTCCACCGAAAATGTCTTCTGTTGTCGATACAGCTAACGAATCAATCCTTGTAGAGCAGTGTGTGGCTTACTTGAAACGCTTTGGTGATTTTAAAGATCCTGATTCTATCAAGGTCGAAGGGCATTTCTTTGATTGGTTGCAGGATGATAGCGGTGCTCGCAGGGTATTACAGCTAAAGATTAACGCCAAAAACAGCTATGGGGCATACGCAGGTGGTGAGTTCCGTCCATGTTTTTTGAACTACAACGGGACAAAAATGACTGAACATCAGAAGCTTATTTTCAAATGATTTTAAGTACAAAAAAGCACAAGATTTCACACTTGTGCTTTATCTACTAGTTTATTAGTTGTGGTGCAACAATAGGCGATAACAGCGCTAAAATTCCAAAAAAATAAGGTCCCATTAAATCAAAGTACTCTCTATAGTGAGTGTAACTTTTGAACACATATCCGTATTCAATTGATAAGAGTTTTATTAAGTCTTCGATCTTCCATTTGTCTGTAAATTTGTTGAGAATGATTTCATTTACAAAGTCAACCTCTTCATATCTAGTATCGGGGTCATCAGGATGCCCACTGCTATAACCCTCTCTTGTTATATAGGTTATTTTCCTTCCGAAAAAAGGGAATCCGTGATTTTCGTACCCAAGGGATCGTACACTTGGTTCGTCACCAACCCATACATCTAGAGCCTTACCGAGTAGACCATCAATATCCTCATCATGAGGATTGTTTTGATCAACATAGTAGCGAAAAACTCTTTTATCTTGCATAAATCGTTTAACCCAAAATGAGCGTAACTGCTGGTGATATGTTCTCGCATAAGCAAAATATCGAAACATTAGGTAAGCTATTGATAGGATTAGCAAATATTTAATTGCAACGGTATTGGTGAGTTCAATTTTAGCAACTAATCCAGTAATCTCTTTTAGAGTCGCTCCCGTCCAGCTAATTATTATCAAGACTATAGACGTTACAATTAATGCGCGGCGTTTTGATTTTAAACCGACATCAGCATCTATCTTAGTGTGAAAATTCCTAAGCGTTTTATCCGTTGAATCCATACTTTTTTATTCCTTAGTAATTATGGTGCTGAATGTTATCAGCATAATTTCTTGCATGCTAATCCCGAAACCTTTCCAATCCGCTCCAAACCCTTAAGCCGAGACAATGAACCTATGTTCACTGTCTCGGTTTTTTTATGGCCTTTGTCACCCACAATACTTCTCGTAAATGCCAGAGTCGCAGCGGCGTTAACCGTATGCCGATTGCGAATTTTCGCCCCTCTGGCTTTCACATCAGTCGGATACAAAACCGAGTCCATCGTCAGTGTGCCAAAGACGGGTTTAATGCCCGCCTTCGTGCAGAGTTAGCGGCGGAGTTAGCAGGCGATGTGCCCGCCACCGTACCCGTGTATAGCCACAGTCTCACTCGTCAAAGCTACTTTGAACAAGGCTGGCATGCCGTCACTCACCTCCATGTTTTAAAAGCCCGCGAGCAACGCAAGGCACAAGCTATGGCGGTGCCAAATGAACAGTAAACTCAAGGCTATTTTACTGGCCGCTGGCTTAAGTTCGGCGGCCATCACTGGCGCACAGCTTACCGATAAATGGGAAGGGAATAGCCTGAGCGTCTATATCGATGCGGTTGGCGTGCTGACCGCCTGTCGTGGCCATACGAGCAAAGACTTGAGGCTTGGGCAAACCTTTACCGAGCAACAATGCATGGAGATTTTTGCCAAGGATATCGCTCGCGCTGATAAGCAGTTGCTGCAACTCACGGCCCCTGTAGCACTTACTGATGGCGAGCATGCGGCCTATCTGTCGTTTATGCATTGGGCGGGCTATGGCAATTTTGCCAGCTCAACCCTGCGTAAAAAGCTGCTTGTAGGGGATCGTGTGGGTGCCTGTAAGGAGCTAACCCAAGCCTGTTCAACCAATAAGCAAACGGGTGAGCGCGTCTGTAATGGCTGGACGTATGGCACCGACCTATTCGGTAACAAGGTGCGCCTAAATGGCCTCATCAAGCGTCGTGCCGAAGAGCAAACCATTTGCCTAAGCGAACTGGGCCTCTCGCAATCAAAGGGGGGCGCGCAATGAATCCTTCACAAATCATTAGCACTGTGCAGTGGCTATTTTTGTCACTGGCATTAGTCACCATTGGGCTGATGTACCAGCAACAGCAGAGCACTAATAGCCAACTCACCCAAGCGTTAACTGACAATGCTGCCCTGCAACAGAGCGCCGACACCCTAGCGGTATGGCTGCAAGACGCCAACGTTGAACGCATTGCCCTAAAAGACGAAGGCAAAACCCTCGCCCTGCAGGTGCAAACCGTCGAACAGCAAAAGGCCGCGTTAGCTACCCGTAATCAAGACCTTAACCACCAACTCACCCAGTTACTTGAGGACGCCCAGGATGAACAAACACAAACATGGCGTGTGGCTAGTGTGCCTAACGATGTTGTGCGCGTGTACGACAATGCCGCCCGCTGTGCGTTACGTGCCCACTTACAAGACCGCGTATGTGTTGCCGCCAGAAGCACTGATGCGCGAGTGCAACGTCACTCAGGTACCGCCACAGGTCTTGCAGTGCCTGCAAACCCAACAGGAGGTGTGCCTTCGCAACCCACCGCTCAGCAATCAAGAGTCAGCGGGGCTAATGCTCTCGCTACTCACTGACCTTGGGCAATGCAACCTCGACTGGCAAGCCCTGCACGATTGGCGGCTACGCCATCAAACAGACCAAACAAAATAAGGAACCCCATGGACGAAACCGATTGGGCTAGCAATATGGAAACCCGCGAGCGAGCTGCCTGCGTTGATGCAGTAAGGGATGCCGCCAAGCACAAACAGCATCGCCAAGGCAATGGCATCTGTATTGATTGCTTAGAGCCAAATGAGCCACAGCGGCTTAACGAGTTGCGCTGTATTAGTTGCCAACAGGATGAAGATAAGCGCCAGAAGCAGCGCTATGGGACGCGTTTATGATCGAATCGCTATTTGAATATTTCGGTAAGTATTGGGGCTTCATTGGCAGCGTCATTAGCGTTTTCTGTGCACTGCTGATGGCGTGGTTTAGCACGCGATTTACCCCACGTATTGAGCACGAAAAGGTGATCCAAAAGGTGGCTGAAATCGATAAGCGCCTTAGCGAAACTGAAATGCAATTGGAGTACATGCCGACCCGTGACGAACTGCATGCGCTCGATAAAACCCTCACAGGTTTAGGTGAGCGCTTTGGCGCAATGGAACAAGGCATTAGGCGCTTAGAAACCAAGACCGACATGCTTCTCGAAAACGAACTTAAAGGAGGCCATTAATGGCGATGCAGCAAATTATCAATGAGCACCAACGCCTTGTGGTGCTTCGATTACTGACCGAGGCGGGAGCCTTCGCACTCAATGAGTCCATCTTACAAGATGGCTTAAATGCCTACGGCCTCGACATTAGCCGTGATGCCTTGCTGGTGCAGCTCGCTTGGCTTAACGAGCAAGGGCTGATTAAAACCGAGCTAGTGGGCAAAGTGACCACGGCAACGCTAACAGGTCGCGGCCAAGATGTGGCGACAGGCCGCGCGGTAGTGCCAGGGGTTAAACGTCCACGGGCGGGAGAGTAGCCATGGCGAGTGAAACCCGAGGCCGACGCTCTAAAGTGGATTTACTGCCCGATCCTATCCGCAAAAAGCTCGATGCGGGGCTGCGTAATGGTTCGATTCAGCAGATTGATTTGCTCGATGAAATCAATGCGCTGATTAAAGCCGCAGGGCTACCAGAAGAACAGCAGCTTTCCCGCGCAGGCATCAACCGTTACGCCACTAAGATGGAGGCCGTAGGTAAATCCCTACGCGAAATGCGTGAGATCACCCAAGTGTGGACGGCAGAACTGGGCGATAAACCGACGGGAGAAGTCACTAAACTCATCCTCGAAATGGCGCGTTCGCAGCTGTTTAAAGCCCTATTAAACCAAGATGAAACGGGCGAAGGTGCCGACGTTGGCATGATTAAAGATGCCATGTTAGCAGTGCAGCGTTTGGAGTCTGCTGCCATGGCCAGCCATAAGCGCGAGAAAGAGATCCGCACCGCATTCGCGGCCGAAGCGGCTAATGCTGCCGAGAAGGTCGCGAAAACCGCAGGCTTAACCAGTGATGCCGTGGCCTTGCTTAAGCGCGAAATACTGGGGATTGCCTGATGACCATTAAGAAAAAGGTGTTAGCAGCCGCGACTGCGGTAGCACTAGCCATCACGCCAACGGCAAGCAGCTTTGATCCCACGTACGAGGCAGGTTTCCTAAGTCGCTTTGATCCTAAAGAAGTGCTGCTAGGCTATCAAAAGCGCTGGATTGCTGACGAGTCGCCACTCAAGATTGCCGAAAAGTCGCGCCGAACTGGACTCACTTGGGCTGAGGCTGCAGATGCTTCTCTTACCGCAGGAGCTGCCCGTGGCCAAGGGGGGACTAACCATTTTTATGTGGGCAGTAACAAGGAGATGGCACGGGAATTTATCGACGCTGCGGCCATGTGGGCCAAAGTATTTGATAAGGCCGCAGGTGAAATCCAAGAAGAAGTGTTTGTTGATGAAGGCCAAGACGGTAAAGAGATCCTGACCTTTGCCATTTACTTTGCCTCAGGTTTTAAGGTGCAGGCGCTATCGAGTAATCCCTCGAACCTACGCGGTATGCAAGGCAATGTGACCATTGATGAGGTCGCGTTTCACGAACGCTTGGCCGAAGTGCTAAAAGCGGCATTGGCGCTGACCATGTGGGGCGCGAAGGTACGCTTGATCTCCACCCATAATGGCATTGATAACCAGTTCAATGAGCTGATTAATGATTCCCGTGCGGGTAAAAAAGATTACTCCATTCACCGTGTCACCTTAGATGATGCCTGTAATGAGGGGCTGTATAAGCGTATTTGCCAAGTGCGCGGCATCGAATGGAGCCAAGCGGCCGAGGATGACTGGAAAGCGAAATTACTCAAAGCCACAGCCACAGAAGAGGATGCGTTAGAAGAATACTTCTGCGTGCCTAAATCGGGCGGTGGTGCCTATCTTAACCGCGCGTTAATCGAAGCACGCATGGCGAGCATCGCTGATAGCGGCCCCGTTGTTCGCCTTAAAAAAGACGATGCTTTTGGACAATGGCCAGAGGGTTTACGGGCAGCGGAGATCCTTAAGTGGTGTGAGGATGAACTAAAGCCGGTTCTCGATAGCTTAGACCCTGCACGCCCCCATTGCTTTGGTGAAGACTTTGCCCGTAGTGGTGACTTAACTGTGATTGACGTGGGTGAAATCGCCCAAGATCTCCACATTAAAACCAAGTTACAGGTCGAGCTAAAAAACATTCCCTTTCGCCAACAAGAGCAGATCCTGTTTTACATTGTGGACCGCTTGCCACGGCTGAGGGGCGGCGCGATGGATGCGCGCGGTAATGGCCAAGCCTTAGCCGAATACGCCCAGGATAAATACGGTAGTGAAGTGATCGCCTGCGTGATGCTGTCTGAGTCCTTTTACCGCGAGCAAATGCCACGTTTTAAAAGTCACTTTGAAGACGGGCTTATCACTATTCCAAGGGATGACGACACCAGTACTGACCTAAGGGCCTTGAGCATTAACCGTCGAGGTACACCATGCCTTGGCGATGTACGTACAGGCCAAGAAAAAGAACGCCATGGTGATGCCGCGATCAGCCTGTTCTTGATGGTATACGCCTCCACCTTAGACGGTGCCCCCATAGAGTTCACCCCCATTCCTAGAAGTGATCACCGTAATCCGAATGCCCATGCAAGTGCCCATGAGGATGATGATCATCAAACGCAGCGAGGTTGCTGGTAATGCAAGAAAAAACAACTGAATCACGTATTTTGGACGCCAGTGGTCGGCCGTTTAATCAGCGTGAAGCCAAAGCACTGCAGACCGACGATGTGCGTTTAATTGGCCTGCAACGTACCTTTAGCCAGCACCCAAGTAGCGGCTTGACGCCCGCCAGTGCGGCCAATATTTTGCAGGCCGCCGAGCAAGGCGATCTCATTGCCCAATGTGAACTCGCCGAAGATATCGAAGAGAAAGACGGCCACCTATATGCCGAGTTAGACAAGCGCAAACGGGCACTGATCGGCGTGGACTATTACTTAGTGCCGCCCCGTAACCCGACGCCACAGGAAAAGGCCGACACTGAATATCTGCAGGAAATGCTCGAAGAAGGAAACTGGATAAAGACGCTCATTAAGTCAATGAGTGATGCCATTCTCAAGGGCTTTAGCATGCACGAGTTAGCCTGGACGCGAGAGCTGGGTGAATGGTTTATTGAAGTGCCAGAGTATCGCGATCCGTCTTGGTTTATGACTCACCCTGAGCGGCGTAACGAACTGCGCTTGCGTGATGCCACGGTCAATGGCGCTGACCTGTGGCCCTTTGGTTGGATCAAACATATTCATCCAGCCAAGTCGGGCTATGTTAGCCGCAGTGGTTTAGTGCGTCAGTTAATCTGGCCCTTTATTTTTAAAAACTACAGTGTGCGCGACTTAGCCGAGTTCCTTGAGATCTACGGTTTGCCGCTGCGTATTGGTCAGTATCCGGCGGGTGCCAGCGATGAGGAAAAGCGCGCCCTGTTAAATGCAGTGATGAGCATTGGCCATAACGCGGGTGGCATTATGCCCAAGGGCATGGTGATGGATTTTGAGAGTGCCGCCACAGGCCAAGCCGATCCCTTTGATTTGATGATTAGCTGGGCTGAAAAGACCATGAGCAAGGTGATTTTAGGCGGCACCTTGACCAGCCAAGCCGACGGTAAAAGCTCAACCAATGCGCTCGGTAACGTGCATAACGAAGTGCGCCAAGAGCTGCGTGATGCTGACCTTACCCTGATTGCCGAAACCTTAACCCGCGACCTAGTGGCCCCTTTATATGCCCTCAACTGCAAGAGTTATCAAAGCCATCGTCGTCATCCACGTTTAGTCTTTGATACCACAGAGGCCGAAGACTTACGGGCCTTAGCGTATCCGCTGCGGGCGTTCGTCAGCATGGGCATGCAGATCCCACAAAACTGGCTGCATGAAAAGACCCGTATCCCTAAGCCCGCTAATGGTGAAGCCGTGCTGGTGATCCAGCAAGAAGACCCCAATGCCAGCGCTGCTAACCAGACGGCATTGGCGGCTTTAGCCGCTCAACCGTCTAGTGCCCCGTTGAGTGAACCGAGCCAAACCGCCTTAGATAAAGCCTTGGATGCACTCACTCAAGGTCAAATGAGCGAAGCCTATATGGCGATGGTAGAGCCATTACTGGCACAACTGCAGAGCGAGCCGGAGCAGCTGCGGGCGCAACTGGAAAAGGACTATCCCGCCATGGATACCGAGCAGCTTACCGAAATGCTCGCGCGGTTAATGTTTGTGGCCGAACTATGGGGCATCGCCAATGCCTAAAACCATTGATTTAAGCATTGCCATTAACCAAGCCCCCGCCGATGCGGTGGCCTATTTTCGTGCCAAAGGCTTTGCCATCAGTGACGATTGGCAAGACGTGTGGACTCGCGCCCACGCCCGAGCCTTTACGGTGGCCAAGGCGGCACAGATGGATGTGCTCACGGCGATCCGTAATGAAGTGGATGCAGCCCTAAGCCAAGGGTTAACCGCTAAGCAGTTTCAGGCAAACCTTAAACCTCAACTCGAAAAGCTCGGATGGTGGGGTAAAAAGGAAGTCGATGGCCGCGAGGTACAGCTGGGGAGTCCCTACCGCTTAAACACTATCTATCGTCAAAACCTGCAAACCGCTTACATGGCTGGGCGCTATCGGCGCATGTTATCGCGCACTAAAACCCACCCCTATTGGCAGTATGTGGCGATAGATGACGGCCAAACTCGGCCAGCCCATGCGCGGCTTAGGGGTAAAGTGTTCCGCTTTGACGATCCAATATGGGACATCATCTATCCTCCCAATGGCTGGGGCTGTCGTTGCCGCGTTCGGGCGCTCACCGAGGCACAAGTGAAGGCGATGGGGATCACTGTGGAAAATGGCGAAGGTTATATCCAGCGCTTTGACACTGAGACAGTCGCGCGCGGAACGGGTGAAGTGTTAACCGTGCCCCATGCGCGTATCGATCTGCCCGATGGCAGCAGTATGAGCCCCGATTTAGGCTGGGCCTATAGTCCAGGCGAAGCCGCCTTTGGTACCGACGTGGCCGTTGCTAAAAAGCTTGGCACTATTCAATCATTAGACACTCGCGCGCAGTTTATTCAAGCACTCAATAATAGCCCACTGCGCCACGCCCAGTTTGCCCAATGGACGGATGAAGTCCTTGCCGCCAATCCAGGGCAGAAACGAAGACCAGGCTTAGGCGTACAGGCTTTAGGTTTTATGACGCCCTCGATTCAAGCTGCAGTGACAGCGCGTTTAGGGCGAGAGCCCAGCGCATTACTTGCGATAAGGGAACGTGAACTGATATCGAAAAGCGCATCGAATAAGTCACTTAGCCGCGAGGCGTTAACCCAATTGCCGCTGATGTTAGCAGAGCCTGAGGCAGTGCTGTGGGACAGCGAAAATCAACACTTGCTGTATGTGTATCCTGCTGCGGGTGAGAGCGATGGCAAAGTGATCATCAATAGCGCATGGCAACTAACGCGCCAACCTAATGAGGGTGAAGTGCAGCTGCTGACGTTATCGCTAGCACAATTACAGCAAGCCCAATACCAAGTGCTTGAAGGTAAGTTAAGAGGGTAGGGACATGAGTAAGATTGATATCACTCTTAGCAATGACACTGTAATGCAGGTGCTGATTAGTTTGATGGATAAGCTCGATGACTTAAGCGAACCCATGAATGATATCGCCGCTGTGCTCGAATCTGCCACCGAATCTGCATTTGAAGCAGAGGCCAATTTCACCACAGGCCAAGCTTGGGCATCCTTAAGTGATACTTACCTTAAGGCTAACCCTAAACGCCAAGGCGGTAAGATACTGCAGGCCAGTGCTGGCGGGCTAGCTGCCAGCGTAGCAGCCGACAGCGGCGACTTTTGGGCGGCCATTGGTAGCAATAAAATCTATGCCGCAATTCACCAATTTGGTGGCACCGACGATATGCCCGCAGGCCCAGCGGGTATACCTGAGCGGCCATACCTAGGTGTAAGCCGTGAGGATGAGCAGTCTATGTTAGGGATCTTGGGGGATTATCTGTTGTAAAAAGGGCTTGAATGGATTTGTCTGCTAACGTCCTCTGACACGATTTAAGCACCTAAGCCTTCAATTTGGTATAACGGTTTATAACAACAGCATTTAAACGCTTCAAAAAGGATTTAAACGGGGTTTAAACTAGGTTATGCTAGTCATAGAACATCATTGATGCCTGAAACGCTTTTTGGGGTAGATTGACTACGCGAACTTACATAACAAAAAGCTTTCAAGTAACTCTAAACATGATTTTAATTTTAGTGAGACAATTTTGAAGAATCTTTTTGAATTAGCATTAATAAAAGAGTTTTCCGTTTTTAACCTTTGGGGAAAAGATGAGATTTCTTTGCAATTTAAAGATAGGGTTACGTTTCTGACTGGTTTGAATGGGTCAGGTAAAAGCTCATTACTGAATGTGATTTTTGACAGTTTAATTTATAGCCCTAAACTTTTTAATAATCCTAGTACCTCTAAGAGTCGATTTTGGTCTTCAGTTGTTAAATTTGATAACTCTGTAGAAATCCAGACAATGATTTTCCCTGAGTTTTCAGGGACAGCTTGGAAGAGTAAAGAGGAGATTAACGAGCTTCTTGTAGGTAAAACTGATTTTGGATTAGATATTGTTAGGCAAATTCAGGAACTATATACGAACAAAATTAGTGATGATGCGGTTACCTACATTAGCCATAAGTCTACTGATTGTGGAGAGGGGTGGGCAAAAAACCTAAAAACAGTTGATGATGCTGATATTCCTGCGATAGATGAAGAGTTTATGGTCCCGCCATTAGGCTTTTTATACCAAGAGGATAGATCTACATTACATAATCTCGACAATTGTAGCTTAGATCGCTCTTCAATTTATTGGGCGGCGTATAACAGTACGATTGATGAACGGTTTGTGTACTGTCGAGATGCGGTAAAAGCTGTTGAGTCGCAAGCTAATAGAGAAATTGTTGAAGCACTCTCAAAAATTAAAGATATGACTTTCACAGAACTTCTTAAATCATCTGCTTACAACATAGCAATGAAGAAGATTGAAGGAATAAATAAAGTAATTGAAAAGTTGAATACTTATTTTTGTGATTCAGGAAAATGTATTACAAGAGATGAGGATGGGAAAGTAACATTAGGAATTATCCCTATTGATGCTAATAAGGTTGATGAATTAAAAGGTGGTTTTTTTGAGGATGTTGATGTTGAGCCAATATCATGGAATCTTCTCTCTCGAGGTGAGAAAACATTAATTTATTTGTTTTTCGCCATTCACAATTATAAAGATAAAGTTAGAGTTTTTTTACTGGATGAGCCTGAAATCTCTTTGCATGTAAAATGGCAAAAATCGCTAATAAGAGACTTGTCAGAAATTGCACCAGATAATCAATTTATCATAGCTACACATTCCCCAAGCCTAGTTATGAATGGCTGGTTACAGAACTGCTTGGAGTTGAATGTAAAATAATGAAAACTGTAAGTAGTGGAATGAGCTTCGGAGTTAGTTCTGAGTATGTCGAAGCAGTAACAAGGCTATTTGATAGTTCACAAGACCCCATCCTTTATGTCGAAGCATGGCAAGATGTTAATTTTTGGCGTGCAAGATTTAGAGCTGAAGATTTAATTGTTGATGCTAAACCTTATGGGCAAGACTCAGACGCAAATGGAAAGCCACATTTAATTAATAATATTGAAAATGGCACTATAAAATTGGGTCCATATTTGATGGTTGCTCTAGATAGTGATTACGATTACCTTTTAGGCTTAAATTTTAATATATATTTATCTGAATTTGTATTTCAAACTTATGCATACTCTATTGAAAATCTTTTATGGCACCCCAATAAGTTAGTCGAACTTTGTGGGAAAAGTTCAAACTGTCAGGATATACCACCAAATATTCCTGATGTAATTAAGAATTGGTCTAAAGCTATATATCCAGAGTTTGTAAGAATACTAAAAAATGAGCCTGAAAGGCAGGAGCTAATTAGAGCCTTAACAGAGCTGTTGAAACCAGACTTGAAATTTGACTATTCTAATTTAAGCATAGGTACACAAACGGTTGTAGGTTCAGACTTGTTCAATTCGAAGGGACTAACTGAAGAAAATGTTTATCTCTTTGTTAGAGGTCATAATTATGAAACCGCAGCGAAAAAATTATGTGATCAAATTCTTGAAGATGTTTTTTTGGAAATAAAGCGTAAATTAACATCTCAATATGGAGCTAATGCAGGCGAAAAAATTAAAGAATATAGAAATTCTAGGAAAAAAATAACAGATTTTATAATTTTTGAAGATATTGAATGTCCTGTTTGTACTCCTCTGATAAAGAGAGATATTCAATTGTTAAAGAACAATTATTATAAAACTAATTAATCCCGAAACCTTTCCAATCCGCTAACCTGCTTCACTCGATCATGATGGGCACTCCAATGTTATTGAGAGTGCCTTTTTTATGTCTGCAACCACCACCGCTTTGGGCTTTGCCGCCTTAAGCAGCCAGTTAAACGTCAATCCAGAAGCCGTCTTTGTGGTGGGTGAAGATGGCTACATTCAGGCGCTGCCTGATGGCCACTTTGCTGCCGTAGATGGTCGCCCTGATGATGTAGCGGGTGGCAAGTGGTTGATGGATAGCGTTGCGTTCGCGGCCCTGCAAGCAAATACCCCCCATAAAGCCGGTGATCTGGTTATTGACTACGAACACCAAACCTTGAACAAAGAAGTCAACGGCCAACCTGCACCCGCTGCGGGTTGGTTCAACATCGATGACGTGCAATATCGACAAGGGCAGGGCTTGTTCATTAAGCCGCGCTTTACCGATAACGCCATCGCTTACCTCACCGCCAAAGAATACAAGTACTTCAGCCTAGTGTTCGGTTACGACACCAGCACTGGCCGCCCGCAATTTATCCACTCAGCCGCGTTAACTAACCGCCCTGGTGTCGATGGCATGTTGCCACTCGCATCGTTGGCTGCACTGGCTGCTCTTAATACAAGCCTCAATCCACACGAACTTATCCAATCTACCGACACGGAGGAACTCCATGTGAACCCATTACTGAGAAAAATCTTAGCCGCCTTGGGCGTTGAAATTCCCGATGACGTGACAGCTTTAACCGCTGAGCAAGAGGTCGCGGCGCTATCTGCACTAAATACGCTAACCACGGCAGCAAATAGCGTGGATGGCTTAAAGCAACAGCTTACCGCGCTGAGTGCTACATCACCCTCGGTTGATCTAAGCCAGTACGTTCCAGCGGCAACTGTCGCTGCCCTGCGCGCGCAACTTGTTGCACTCACTGCTGAAAACGGCGTGCTTACCGTTGAGCAAACCGTGAAGGCGGCGATAGATGAAGGCAAAGCCTTTGAGTGTGAACGTGATTACCTAACCAAGTTAGGCCAGCAATCCATGGCAGCGCTGACTGCCAACTTGGGTGAGCGTGTGGCTATTGCCGCATTAACGGCCAAGCAAACCACCACAGTTCCCGATCCTATCAAGGACAAGGACACCAAACTCGCGGCACTGACTGCCGACCAAATCAAAATGGCCGATTCTTGGGGCATGTCACAAGCTGACTTTGCTAAAGCTATCGCCGCTGATCAGGAGCAAAAATAATGGCTGCTATTAACGCCCCAGTATTACAAGCCCTGCGCACTATGGTGCGTAGCGAGTTTCAAAATGCTTTAGCTAAGACTGAGCCACTGTATTTAAAAATTGCCTCAGTCGTGCCAAGCAACACTAAGTCCAATACCTACGGCTGGTTAGGCTCAATGCCGACCATGCGCGAATGGATTGGTGCGCGGGTGATCAACTCCATCAAAGAGCATGGTTATTCAATCACTAACCGTACCTTTGAAACCACCATAGGTATTAGTCGTGATGATGTGGAAGATGACACTTTAGGGATTTACAAACCTATGGTGCAGGCATTGGCGCAGGAAGGTGAAGAGTTTCCCGACGACTTGGTGTTCGAGCTATTAGCCGAAGGCTTTGGCACTTTGTGTTATGACGGGCAGAACTTTTTTGACACTGACCATCCCGTTAACGAGAAGCACGATGGTACGGGGGCTGACGTATCGGTGGCCAATATGGTGGTTGATGGCGCTTATTCAGGGGAACCTTGGTTTTTGCTCGATACCACGCGCCCATTAAAGCCACTCATCTTTCAAGAGCGTCGCAAGCTGGATTTAAACACCCTGTTTAATCCAACCGATCCTGCAGTTTGGACCAATAACGAGTTCCAGTTCGGCACCGATATGCGCTGTGAGGCGGGCTTTGGCTTCTGGCAAATGGCCTTCGCCAACAAGCGTACTCTCAATGCCACCAACCTATGGAGCGCTTACAAAGCCATGCAAGCTTTTACCAGCGATGGCGGTAAGAAGCTCAAGATACGCCCCAATTTGTTGGTGATCCCATCTTCTCTTGAAGACGTCGCACTCAAGTTAATGACCCGTGAGCGCATTGATGAAGGTGGCGTGACCGTGGATAACGAACTGAAAGGCAAGTTCGAGATCCTTGTGGTGCCACAGCTTTAGGTGTTCACCCCTTAAGTTTGAGTAGCGAATCGCAGGCAAAAGGATGCGCCTGCACCCCAACATCGAGTGAGGTAACAATGAAATGGCGAATCCTTCTAAGAACATTCAAGTCCTGTTGGTTATCTGTCTTGCGCACACTGGCTACCGCCGTGCGGGCATGGCGCTTACCAAAGGCGAAAACCTTATACCGTTGGCCGAGTTGTCGGATGAGCAAGTCGCAGCGTTTGAAGCTGACCAGCGCCTTAAGGTATCCGTGCGTGATATGGCACCAGCGTCGGGGAGTGTGGACATTCCAGACGGTGATCAGACATTAGGTACCGATATCACAGGCAAGCTCACTGGCGTGAAAGAGCCTAGCGGTGAAGAGAAAGTATTGGGTGAACTGTCAGTAAAAGAGCTGAAAGAACTGGCAAAAGACTTGGCGATCACGGGTGTTAACTCGATGAATAAAAATGACTTAATTAGTGCTATTCAGGCAGTAAAAGTCACTGTGCCAGGTGAAAACGAAATGGCTACCCAAAGCACTGAAACGAAAGGCACTGAACCATCGGGCACCGTCACCAACGCAGCAGGTGAATAGTCATGGCTCAAGTGATGTACGCCACCCCTGACAACATGCTGAGTCGCTTTGGTGCGCAGGACTTAATGCTGCTCACCGAGCGCGAAGGCAGTGTGCCCGGGGAAATCAATACCGTCGTGCTTGAGCAAGCATTGCGTGATGCTGCGGCTGAGATTGATGGCTATATCGTGGGCCGTTACACCTTGCCGTTAACCACGGTTCCCGCCGTGCTTGAGCGTAACTGCTGCGATATCGCCCGTTACTTCCTGTATGGCGATAAAGCCCCTGAACAAGTCGAGAAACGCTATACCGCTGTGGTGAAGTTTTTAACCGCAGTGAGCAAAGGCGATATCAGTTTGGGGCTAGCTGATACGGGTGAAGTCGCTAGCCAAAGTGAGTTAGTGGTCAGTATCGAAAGTGCAGGTAGCGTGTTTGGCCGTGCATCGTCTAAGGGGTTTATCTGATGTTTGAAATTAAAGATAACTACCTTGCTGCAGGTGATGCGCTGACTCAAATACTTGAGCCATTAGTGACGAGCCAGAAGCTGAAAAAGGTCTATCAAGCCAATGAGCTAAGCGAAGTGGATGAGCGCAGCCAAATCACCCCCGCCGCCCATGTGCTGTATATGGGCGATATGCTGGCGGATACCGCGCAAGGCGGCAACACCAGCCAAATTAAGCAGACTTGGCTTGTGGTATTGGCTTGCCGTTTATCTATTCACGAAGGCCACGCAGGTGAGCTATTAGTCAGCCTGTTAAACGCGATTGTGGGTAAGTCCATTGCGGTGGATGGTCAGATGCTTGGCCCCTTTGTGCGCGTTAACAGTCCCGTTAAACCCCGTTTCACTAAAAGCCACGGTTATTACCCCGTGGCGTTAAGTGTGATTTTGAGATTCAAACCTTAACAACCTAAGAGGAACTCACCATGAGTGGATTATTAGTCGCAGGCAACTTCTTTGTTGACCGCTTAAATGCCCAAGGGCAATCAACGGGGATCATTGGTCCCATCAACACCACTAAGCTCGCCATTAAAACCGATGCCGATGAAAAGGTACGTCCAAGTAAAAAGAAAGACAGCTACGGCCAAGCCTTAAGCGTGGTGAAAATTGCAAAACCTGTTGAGGTGGAATGGTCGTTTGACGATCAACCTGCCGAACTGATTGCTATGGCACTGTTGGGTGATACCCAAGTGCTGAACACGGGCAGCGGCAACTTAACCGATGAAGCCGTGACCTTACCAACCAATCAACGTTGGATACAGCTACCTGAAAGTAACTTTGCCGCCCTCGGTTTTGTGGTGAAGAAAGACGCTACCACCTTAGTGCTGGGCACTGACTATGAGGTGAACTATGCCCTAGGGCTAGTACGTGCCGTAAAAGGCGGCGCAATTGAAGCGGGCGGCGCGGTGACGGTGACAGGCCAACATAACGCCATTTCCGGCACGCTAGTTCGTGGTGGCATTAGTGCCCAAACCCGCGCGCGGCTCTTCGGTGAAGGTAAAAACCTCGAAACAGGCAAGCCGATTAAGCTCGAAATTTTCGACGCCAGCTTATCGCCAACAGCGGCGCTCGATTTTGCCGCCAGCGAGTTTGTGAGCGCCACCCTTGCGGGTAAAGCCCAGTTAGTGGCGGGTAAGGATCATCCGTTCGAGTACCTAGAGCTGGATGCATAAGCGGTTTTGCTTAACCCAAGGGCATGGCCGTACTCAATTGCCATGCCCTTTAATCCCCATTTAACCGCCGTTTAAACACCGATTATTTAGATACTAACGAGAGCATTAACGAGATAGCCATGGCTGATAAAACCTTAGAACTCGCCCTGCGGATCGTGGCAGAAGCCACGGGCAAGCAACACATTGCGGCTTTAGTCGATGAGCTTAAGCGCATCGGCACTGAGTCGGATGCGGCGAATCCTAAGACGCAGGCGCTCGCTGATGAACTCGATAGCGTGAGTGATGCCAGCCAAGCGGGTGCGAACCAAGTTGATGAACTCAAAAACAGCCTTGACCCGTTAAGCGACCAGTTAGACCAAGTGGCCCAAAGCGGCCGTAATACCAGCAACCAAGCCGAGCAACTGACTAACGAGCTCAAGCCTTTAGCAACAGGGCTTGATGATGTTGGTGATAGCAGCCAATCGACCAGTCAAAAAGCCAATACCTTAGCCAATAAGCTCGATGAGCTGGCTAACCAGCAAGACCTGATCAACACCTTTAAGCGGTCACGCAATGAGCTTGAACAACAAGAGCTTGCTGTCACTGCTGCCGCCTTAGCACTGCAGGACTTAAAGCAACGTGCCAGCCAAACGGATGCGCCTTTTGTGCAACTGGCACGCTCTATTGATGTGGCAGAAAAAGAGCTGGAGCAAATGCAGCGCGAGTTAGCGCAGCAATCATCCAGCCACACTAAGCTGCAAAATGCCCTGTCGAAATCGGGCATTGATTACAACAACCTGACCACAGCGCAGCGCAAGTTAAGCGCCGAATTTGACGGCACTGGCCGCAATGTCGATAAGTTTGCTAATCAGTTAGATAAGGGCAATGCCAGCGCCCGTGATCATGCCAGTTCCTTGCGTGGTGTGATCGGCCAAGTGACCGCCTTAGCAGGGGCTTACTTGGGCTTTGACCGCGTGGCCCAAGCGGTGAAGGATGTCTTTGCCACGGGCGATCAATTTGAACGTCTTGGCGTGCAAATGAATGCCGTGATGGGCGGTTTTGAATCCGGTAAACAAGCGACCGCTTGGGTAAAGCAATTCGCCATCGATGTGCCGCTGCAACTGAACGAAGTTAACCAAGCGTTTGTGAAGGCCAAAGCCTTTGGCCTTGATCCTATGAACGGCACCATGAAGGCAATTGTGGATCAAGCCTTTAAACTCGGTGGCGGTTTTCAAGAGGTCGAGGGGATCACCTTGGCACTCGGCCAAGCCTGGGCAAAACAAAAGCTACAGGGCGAAGAGATCCTGCAGTTGATTGAGCGCGGCGTGCCCGTATGGGACATGCTGGCTAAGGTCACGGGAAAGAACACCACCGAACTGCAAAAACTCAGTGAGCAAGGCAAGCTTGGCCGCGATGTGATCCAAGGTTTGATTGATGAAATGGGCCGAGCCGCCAATGGCAGCGCAGCGGCGCAGATGGCTTTGCTCAGTGGCCAAGTATCAAACCTCAAAGACAACCTTTCATCCTTCTATGATCTCGTGGCTCAGTCCGGTGCACTTGATTGGCTCAAGGGCCAGATCAGTGAGTTGAATCTTGAGTTTGCCGCCATGGCCGCCGATGGCCGTTTAAAGGAATGGGCGCAGCAAGTCAGCGACACGATCGTGAGCATTGGCTCAGCGGTGCAAGATGGCGCGGCTATGCTGTACCACTTCCGTGATGAAATTGGTTTTGTGGCTAAGGCATTTATAGCGTTAAAAGTCGGTAGCTATTTTAGTGATGTGATCACCGGAGCCAATGCCGCCATCGGCGTGATGCGCCTTTACACTGGCTCGATTATGGGTACCACAGTGGCGAGTGAGGGCGCGACTTTAGCCGCAGGCAAGCTCAAAGGTGCCTTGGCTGTTGCAGCTAAAGCGGGTTTGTACTTAGCGTTAATCAGTGAACTCATCGAAGTTGCTCGGGTATACCAAGAGTTATTGATCGCCGAAGAAGCACTGGAAAAATCTAAACGCGCTGCGGCGTCTAGCGCGAAACAGTTGGAGTATTCACTTAAGGATCTCAGTGAGCAAACGGGCGTAGCCTTTACCACTATGGCCGAGTTCAACAAGGCGGTGGATGACGGCAAGCTGATTTATGATGATGCCAGCGGTAAATGGAAGAACGCCGCCAAAGCGATGGATGAAGTCAAACAGGCTGCCGTTGATGTGGTTGAGCCGATTAAACTGACGGTTGAAGAAGCGCTGCGACTAACTTTTACCTTAAGCGAACAAACTAAAACGCTCGATGGTGTTAAAGGTGGGATGGGCGGTTTCATTCGTCAAATTGATGCAGCCTTAGCACCATTAAAAGCTGCAGGGGAACAATACGAAGGTCACGTTAAGTTACTGACAGTATTACGCACTAAATTTGAAGAACAACAAACCTATCTTGATGCCGCGGCTCAAGGCACTGTGGCATTGGAACAAGCCTATAAAGACTTAGGGCTGACCAGTAGCGCAGCCCTAGAACAGGTCAATACTAAGGCCGAAGCAGCCTTTAATCTGATTAAAAATAACCGTGAACCTATTGAGCAACAAAAGGATGCTTTTTTAGCGTGGGCGAAAGCGGCATTAACCGCCGCCGAAGCGACGGGATCTACGGTACCCGAAACGTTAAAAGCTCAAGCAGCAAGCCTTGGGCTGACGAAAGATTTGAGTGAGCTAACTGCGAAACAGTACGGTTATACCGATAGCGTAAAAGAACTCTCACCCGAACAGGCCAAGTTAAGCCGTGCTGTTACAGAAACCGAGACTCGCTTAAAGCAGTGCCGAGATGTGATGAACAGCTCGACGGTATCGAGTAAAGCCAAAGCAAAAGCCCAACAAGACTTGATTAGTTTACAAGGCAAGTTGAGTGACCAAACTAAGCAGCTCAGTGAGGTTCAAGCGCTCGAAGCAGCGAATTATGAACAGATAAAAAGTAAGTATGCCGCTGTATCTGACGAGATGTTAAGGCTCGAACAAGCCTATAAAGACGGCGGCATCACAGCGGAAGAATACTTGCGACAAAAAGAACGCTTAGTCGAAGTGCTCAGAATATTGCAACGCTTAATGGGCGGCTTGGAAGATGGCGAGCAAGAGACTGATGAACAGGTAAAAAAGACCACCAAAACTTTAATCGAACAACGTGAAGAACTTGAGGCTCTGGAGAAAACGACAGGCCGAGCCACTGAGTATGTAAACCTATTTGCGGGTGCTTACGCTCATTTAAATAAGCAATTTAGTTTTAGTGAAGATACCACCGAAAAACTTAATGCCCGTGTCGATCAATTGACCAAAAGCATCATGAACAATATGCGGGTGAATACCGGCTTTTGGGGTGTACTTGCACAGCTCAGCAACCAAGCCTTTATCCGCGAAAAGCAGATCATCAATGAAACTCTACTGACCCGTAAATGGACTGAAGAACTCGAAAGCTCCAGCATTAGCCTCGATCGCGTTAATCAAATTAGCCGCGAGGCAAAGTGGAATATACGCGAGCTAGGCGACGAAGATCTTAAGCCACTGCAAGCGGCCATTGATGCTACCCGCGATCGTATTCTCGGCCTGCGTGACGATATCAACGCGACATTGGGCAGTCTCAAAGATGAGATAGATCAGCTCAACAATAACCAAGCCGCTATCGAGAAGCGCCGCTATGAGCAGCAACAGGCTGAGCTTAAGGCGCTGCTCGATGCTGCCCGCGCGGCCCAGGATAAAGAGTCCATCGCCAGTGCGGCAGAAGCCCTGCAACTGAGTCAGCAAATCTACGCTACCAAACTAAAACAAATCGAGGCCGAGGCGGCAGAACGTAACGCACAGGCGATCGAGCGTGCATCAAGCAGTGCAAGCACCGCGACGAATTCCACTCGCAGTCCCTCAAGCCAAACCACTTCGCCATCGGTGAGCTATCAGAACACAGGCGGCAGTGTACAAATTTATCGGTTAGAGCTGGCAATGCCGTCGGGCAATGTGGTGAAAGCCGATTTGCTTGATGAGTTTAAGCAGCTGTTTTTGCGCGAACTAGAACAGATTAAGGCCACCTCATGATCACCTTAGACACGCTTCAATTACCGTATTTTATTTGGCTTAACCGCTTTGGTTATACGCCCTTTGTGAGCAGCACTGAGTTTGCGCTCGATGGCTCGCAGCATGTTGAAGTGGCCGCCAAACAAGCGGGCCGCCCTGTGGTGTTATTCAGCGATGCAGAAGCCTTATCTGTGTTTAACGCCCTTGAGGCCCACGCCAATTCAAAGGGCGCGAACAGCTTTAACCTGGATATCAATGGCACTGTATTAACTGTGATGTGGGACTACAGAGAACAGCCCATTAGCGGCACGCCAGCGATCAATTACAGCGATACCGACCCCGACGAAATCGAGGCTATAACCTTGAAGTTAATCACTGTTTAAAGGCCGTTTAATATGACAATTTCCCGTGTAGATTTAAAAGTATTTAAGCCTGAGTTACTGGGTTCAAGTAATGAGGCTGGCGGCCAACGGACTAAGAACGCTGTGCAGTCAGGTCAGCTTAATGAGCTATTTTCAGCGATATCCGATATCGACCATGCCCAATCCAGTATCGACATTGTAAAAGCGTTCCCTGCGCTCGATACGCCAGACACCAGTACTTTGATTGATGCCCATGTGTTTATCAGTGAGCCACCCATAGACCCATTAGTTAACGTATTCATGATCGAGTCTGCCGCGCTGGATGATGAGTCTCGCATGACAGATATGAAAGAGATCATTGAGTCGTCAGTCACTGCAGGGGAATTAATCCGTGAAGGTGGTCCCGGTTTCCTTGTGAACCAAAACTCGTTTTCCTCAGATTACCTGCAGTCGTCCTATCGCTTTAATGACCGAGACTATTGGAAAACCACTTATTTGCAGGTTGGCCAAGTGATCTGTATTACCGTGGAATATCCTGGCATTGAAAACGTGGCATGGCCACGCAAAACCCATTTTTGCAAAGTCACTCGTACCAGCATAGTGAACGGTGCAGTGGGTACCGTAGTATTCGACCCGCCGATCCCTTTTGCGACACCAGAACCAGGTTTGCAAATCAATGGCCAGAGTAAGTGCACTCGCTTGCGATTATCTAACACTGCATCCCCATTAAAATTCCACGGGGTAACGAAGCTGACTGCCGCAGCCAGCGGGGTAAGCTTAGCTGTGGCGGCAACTCAATTGTCGTTACTGCCTGCGATCACCACCTTAGCGCCAAAGCCAGGTAACACCATCACGGGTGGCAGTGATAACGGCGATGCCACTGTTAGCCAAGTGATCCGCAAAGTAATTAGTCAGCCAAGTGCCCAAGGGACGTACAGCTATACCTTCACCACAGCGGATTTACTTATAGACACTGATGTTGTCACTGCAGTCTCTACCGATCCTTATGGCGTTTTCGGTGGGAGTAATTCATTAGTTCAGTCGATTACTGTTGGAACGGGTAACGTGACCGTTACGCTGCGGCCTGATGTGCACTTTTTCTATAACCCCACAGTCTCGCTCTATTATGTTTCTGCGTATAAATACAGCATTTACTCAAGCGTTAATGCATTCCCAGCGAATAAGCAGCTAACGGTCGGCAGTATCAAAGGCCGTGCGGTGTTTGCTGATAGTAACTATGTGCCTCAGGACGTATTTGAAAATGTGAATAGCGGTATCGGTAAGTTGTATGACACCACTGAGTTGCTGGCGACCATTGATTATTTTACTGGGGTGGTGACTAAGCAAACGGTAAGCCGTGGTGATTTTACACTGACCTATTCAGGTTTAGTTGAATCAACCACTGCAGCGGCAGCAGGCGATACTACGGCTAAATTTGCCCTGAGTGTGGCTAATCCATTGTTAGAGAGCTTTTACGTGCAGGTTGAACGGATATCCGACCACGCCATTATCAGCGCCTCATCTGACAACCAAGGGGTGATAACTGGCAGTGGTATTAGCGGCACTATCGTAGATGGTTTGGTTGAACTGTTATTTACCAATCCGGTTGATTTAACCACGCTGCGCTATGACATTACCGACCAATTGCGCCAGCTACCCCCCGCCGAGATTTACGGGCTCAATCCACTGCGTATTCCCAATGACGGCATTGTTGATATGTTCAGACGCTGGGGCACTGTCGCGCTTTCTCATACCCAAGTGCAGCAAGTCACAGGCTCTGTCGGCAATGTGTTTACGATTCGTGAAAATGCCCAGTTTGTGGATATTACCGATGCCAATGGCGCAAGCCTATGGACCCCTAATAATGACCATTTTACCGTAAACAAGGTGGCAGGAACGGTCACTATTAACAGTGATTTTACCGGATTTTCCGCCCCGTTTGTGCTGAGCGATACCATTATGGAACTCGGTCTAGTGTCATCGTTTTCAGGCAATAGCGTTGTGCTGGCCAAGCCCTTAGCCCGTGAATATCCAGCAGGTACCACATTAGCCAGTGTGCAAATCCTTGGTGACCTGCAGGCGCGTGTTGGCAGAGTGCGGGATATGACGGCATGGGCCAACAATTGGGACCTTGATGGCGACCCAGCTACGGGCAACGTGAATGCGGTTGACTATCCGTTTGAAGTCAAAAACACCACTGCAGTGAATGAAGATTGGGTATTGATTATGACCTCAGCCACCGCATTTCGCTGTGTTGGCCGCCGTCTTGGTCAAATCGCAGCAGGTGACATACTCAATGATTTTGCGCCCATTAACCCACTGACAAATGCCCCTTACTTCATCATTCGCTCAGGTGCATGGGGTGGCGGTTGGCAGCAAGGCGAAGCGATTCGTTTCGTCACGTTCGCGGCCTCAAATCCGATAATGCTGCTGCGTAATGTGCAGGTCGGTCACAGTCAAATCACTACAGATAAAGCCGTATTGTCATTTTTCGGCAACGAGTCATAGGAGTAATTGCAATGGGATTAGCAGTAAAAGTTTATCGTTGGGATGATGCGTGTGCACCGCAGTTAGGTGCAAACCCAACCCCGAGTGAAATTATCGCAGTATTAAAAGCCTGTTTAGTTACAGGTTACGGTGCAAAGGCTGGTTTAGGCTGGTCTGTTGCATTTGAAGATGCAGGAACGAGCAAGATTGCATTTCGCAATTCTACCACAGAGGGTAGTGGTGGTTTTGTGCAGTTCTGGTCTACAACAGGGGGGAACACCGCCAATACGATGCTGTATGTTCGTGCAGCCTCTGCAATGTCGGCACTGGATAACTTCACACACTCTAGCTACAGGTTTGTGCATTACAACTCATCGGCTCATAGCCAGTGGGTTGTAATTGGTACATCAGCGGGAGTTTATATTTTACCTAGATTTGAAAGTACTAATACAAATTACTTAAACTCATCGCAATACGAAGTGGTTTATTTCGTTGGTGATATTGATAGTAATTATCCAAATGATGTGACTAGATTTACCATTTGTGCACCTAATTTTACAGCTGATATGTCCGCAGTTAACTATTCGCATTCAGTCGCAATTAGCTCAAATACCGGCACAGGTAGAATGTATGGTGTTGATGGTAATTCCCTTGCAATTCCTCATACCATTAATGTTCAAGCCCTATCAATTCAAATCCCTAATTCGAATTACACACTGGAATCTCAAGGTATAAATCCTGTATTACTTCCAGCGATGATTGTCATGTCATCACCCAGTACCGCTGTTGATGTGGATGGTCTACTTGCCCTATATAGCAGTAAAAATCCAGCATATAGGGGTACAGTTCCCGGCCTATACGCAATGCCATTCTGTGGGTATGGTAATGCAACTTGGCCCACAGAAAGGGTATTTAACGGTGTTAAATATCAACTGTTACGTGGGTACAATAATTATATGTGGCTCAATATTGAGGAATGGTACTAATGTTTAAAATATTATTCATTAAACCACCACCAATAGGCGTCAGACCATTGGGACTTGTTGAGGTTAACATGGATATTAATGCTGAACGCCTCATGGTTATAAACCGAACCACAGGTGAAATTATCACTAATACCCTGCGTCCATCGTCAGGTATTGCCAAATTGTTAGTGCCTTTTTTATACACCAATTCTAATAAGCTGTTAGTCGGTATACTTGATGATTCTCAGGTATATGACTGTAAGTTTGTAGATGGTGTAATGGCAGAGTTGATTGATGCTAATACTGTCAATATGAGTCAATAGTATGAAATTTGACAAGCTTTGGCGTGCCAGAGTTTCACCCATTAAGTTGCAATTTGTTGATGACTTAGCTGGCATAGTTATAAGGTTTGATGAAAATTGGAACAACCGTAAGTCACCTATTACCTTACGCTTTGGTGGTGAAACCGAGCCTGAAATACCAGAAATACCAATTAAGGCTGGCAGTATCGGTATGGCTTGCGGAATAGTTTTTCATCAAGGTCAAAGTATTGAACAGCAAATCACTATTAGTAATCGCAGTCAATCACATGCCGCTAATGCCGTTTTTGTATGGGATGGCATTAGCTTAAAGCAGCAAATTACAATGTTATGGAATACGCCGCCATTAGCTAGGGAAGTTTTTGCCTTCGGGTGGCAATGGAATGCGTTGGTACCTTTTCTGCTCAATATGAATTGGTTGGTACCTCAGTCCCATAGCCATCAAGCCACGAGCAATTGGATTGTGCCAGACCTGCAGCAGAAAATGCTTGAAATGCCGTGGTCACAAGCGGCCGCCAAGAGCCAGCAAATTACCGTTAAACTGCATATCGGCGAGCAACTAGCGACTGAGATAGCGCTTAGTTATACCAACATTCAAAGCCAAGGTGATAACAAGACTGTGGCATGGGCTCCCCATGCGGCGCGTTGGGTATGTTCCAGTAAATACGTACCGCCAGTAGGTAAGGTCACGCTGCGTTTCAGTAAGCCTTGGATTAACTCAACCAGCCCAACACAGCTTAGATTTACGGCCTCACCGAACGTGTGCTACTGGGATGATGGCGGCGGCCTGATAGGCACTAATCCACCATTACCTACCATTGATTTTAAGATCCCTATCGAACCGCAAATCAGAAGGAGTTACCTCATGCAGCCTCAAATCAGTTGTGTTCGTGTGAGTGACGGCGTTGCTGTGGTGCTCAAATCAGTATCCATTTCTCAGTCCCGTTCGCAATGGGCTAGTAGCGGAAGCTTAGCGTTTTCATCCCGTATTGATGCCGAGCGTGCCGCTAATAAATTACTGAAAATAAGCATTAACGGCTATGACTTTTACCTGCTTTGTGAGTCTCCCAGCGAATCTAAAGCATTCGGCAAAACCAGTTATAGCGCGACAGGTCGAGGTCGCTTAGCCACACTCGCCAGCCCGAACAGAAAGGCCATCAACTATGTGAACGTGGTAGCCCGCAGCTTTATTGGCTTAATGGCCGATATTGTGGCCAATACTGGGTGGACTGTCGCCAGTAAAATTAGTGACTACCCTGTACCTGCAAACGCCTTTAGTTATGCCGCTAAAACTCCCGCTGAAGCCATTAACATGATGGCCAACAGCATTGGGGCCATGCTCGATGTGAATGATGAAACTCAGACTATAACGGTGATCCCTCAGTGGCCAGTCGTGCCTTGGAATACCACAAGCGCAATTCCCGATGTGATTTTGCACGATGGAGTGATCCTCGAATTTAACGAGCGTATCGACATTCGTCCCGATGCTAATGCGGTGTTTGTGCGTGGTGAGCAACAAGGCGTGGCGGCGAAAGTGAAACGTTTCGGGACCGCTGGTGACAACTTTGCTGGTGATATAGTGGATAAGTTAATCACTGATAATCAAGCCGCAAGAATGCGCGCAACGGCCGAATTAGCCAACGCAGGTAATAAGGTGCAAAACAGCATTCGCGCTAAGGTAATGGCGGATTTACCTCCCATGCGCCCAGGCATGTTAATTGGGGTTCGTAAAGGTGTCGAGGTGTTTAAATCTGTGTGTGAAAGCTTCAGCATAAGTGGCAGCGTTAATGAGTCAACGGGGATGGTTACTGTGAATCAGACCGTGACGCTATTGCGTAATGAGGTGGCAGCATGAGCAACATCTATCAACGCTTAGCGAACTTAAATCCTAAGCCCCAGCGCAGTGTTGCCACTGTGATTAACGTGACGAATGGCACCACGACAGTACAGCACGCCGATGGCAGTTATCAGACCGTTTTGGGTGACTCCGTTGCCAGCGGGAAAGTGTATATCGTCGATGGTCAGATCCAAGGCCAAGCCGCCGACCTGACGTATGTTGAATTAGAGATTTGATAAAAGAGAGCGGTCTAGCAATGCTACCAACACTGCTAGACCGTCAACACACAGGATAACACCCTGTGAGCCAACCAAGGCTCCCTCACCGCGTCGACACGGCGAACCGAGCCTAGCATAAAAAATCCTAAAAAAGGAGGCTCACATGCCAAAACCGATTATCCCTTGGATGGGCGGTAAGCGTAGATTAGTTAAGCAGATTTTACCGATATTCCCTGAACACCATACCTATGTCGAACCCTTCTGCGGCGGTGCTGCAATGTTCTTTAGCAAGGATGAGGCGAGGGTGGAAGTGGTCAATGATATGAATGGTGATCTCGTTAATCTTTATCGAGTGATTAAACATCATTTAGAAGAGTTTATAAGGCACTTTAAATGGGCTTTAATTAGCCGTGAAGAGTTTTTATGGCAGAAGAATACTAACCCTGAAACTCTAACCGATATTCAGCGAGCGAGTCGCTTCTACTATCTTCAAAAGCTGGCGTTTGGCGGGAAAGTATCAGGTCAGAATTTTGGGTGTTCAGCGTCTCGACCAGCTGGTTTGAACTTGTTAAGGATTGAGGAAGATCTCAGCGTTGCTCACCTACGCTTGGCAAGAACCTATATCGAGCGGTTGGACTGGGCAGAGTGCGTAAGACGATACGATAAGCCAGAAACCTTGTTCTATTTAGACCCACCTTACTGGAGTACCGCAGGTTATGGTGTAGATTTTGGACTAGAGCAATATACCTTGATGGCCGAGCTCGCGAAGACAATCAAAGGCAAGATGGTGATCAGTGTGAATGACATACCAGAGATGCGCGAGGCATTCGCTGGACTACAAATGAAGACGCTTGGAATACGTTACACTGTAGGAGGCTCAAAACGCTCTGGAGAGCAGCAAGAACTGCTCATTTGGAACTGGTAGACCAACGTATTAACTAAGTAGAAAAGACTCAATAGCCCTCGATTTAGGGGGCTTATTGAGAAGTTTATCAAATTAAGTGAACCCATATTTATCAGACTAAGTGAACCAACGAGTAATTGATTAATCACTAATTTTCAATTTAGGTGAACTTGTTTATCAAATCTCGTGGCGCGCTACAGTAAGCACGTTTATCAAATGTAATTAAATTACCAAATGTCGAGCGGTAGTTATTGATAAGCATGACAGCCCTCAACCCCGCGTGGTTTATGGGTTATTTCGAGTTATCAACAAAATCTGTGGATAACCCTGTGGGTTGTCTTGATTAACAGGCGGCAAACCCTTGTGGGATGGGCTGTGGGCTTAAAATACACTATTTTTGGGTTTGAAATAAAAAGTGTTTTATTTCAAGTGAATAGTAAAAGCAAGTGCTTTTAATTAAGGGTATAAATTAGGTTGCAGTTTTGTAATCAAACAAAATATGTTTCTTGTGTATTAAATTGGTAGTTTTGCTCAGTTTATGGGTGTTTTATGGGCTAAATCAGTATAAATTTCCTTCGACACAAACTTTCAGTTTTTTGCTGTCATATCATTTTCCAGTATTGTGATGCGTCTTTAATCGTTAAGAATCTATGCTCATCCAGTCATATAATGACTGGAGCTTAGTGAGTGACTTGATTAGAATAGGGCGACTTATTAAAAGGATATGCGCGCGTGTCAGAATCTGTTTTTCAGCTTGAATCGGAATTCGCCCCCGCAGGCGACCAACCTACCGCTATAGCCAAATTAGTCGACGGCCTCGAGGCGGGTTTGGCTTGCCAAACGTTACTCGGCGTAACAGGCTCAGGTAAAACCTTCACGATTGCCAATGTGATCCAACAGTTAGGCCGCCCCACGATTATCATGGCGCCCAATAAAACCTTGGCAGCGCAGCTCTATGGCGAGATGAAAGAGTTTTTCCCCCATAATGCGGTCGAGTATTTTGTCTCTTACTACGATTACTATCAGCCAGAAGCCTATGTACCTGCATCAAATACCTTTATTGAAAAAGATGCTTCGGTGAATGCCCACATAGAACAAATGCGTCTATCGGCGACTAAAGCTCTGTTAGAGCGTAAAGATGTGGTGCTGATTGCCTCTGTGTCGGCTATTTATGGCTTGGGCGATCCCGACTCCTATTTGAAAATGTTGCTGCATCTTCGCCAAGGCGATGTGATGGGCCAACGTGATATTTTAATCCGTCTCAGTGAATTGCAATATAAACGTAATGATATTGAGTTGCAGCGCGGTACTTATCAAGTACGCGGTGAAGTGATTGATATTTTCCCTGCCGATTCTGAGCGTAATGCGATTCGTATTGAGCTATTTGACGATGAGATTGAGCGCTTAAGTGAATTTGATCCGTTAACTGGCCATATTATTAAGCGTATTGCTCGCACTACGGTTTATCCTAAAACTCATTATGTGACACCGCGGGAAAAAATCATCGCTGCCACTGAGTTTATTAAAGAAGAATTACGTGAGCGTAAGCAGTATCTGCTTGATAATAATAAGCTGATTGAAGCGCAGCGCATTCATGAACGAGTGCAATACGATGTCGAAATGATGGTGGAGTTGGGTTACTGCTCCGGCATTGAAAACTACTCACGTTATTTATCTGGCCGTGCTCCGGGCGAAGGGCCACCAACCTTACTCGATTATTTACCCGCTGATGGTTTGCTTATTATCGATGAATCCCATGTGACTGTGCCGCAAATTGGCGCCATGTATAAAGGTGACCGTTCACGTAAAACCACGCTTGTGGAATACGGTTTCAGGTTGCCGTCAGCATTAGACAATCGTCCGCTTAAGTTCGAAGAGTTCGAGCAATTGATGCCGCAAACTATTTATGTGTCGGCGACCCCTAGTGTCTATGAGCTTGAAAAGAGTCAAGGCGAGATAGCGGAGCAAGTGGTACGGCCAACGGGTTTACTCGATCCAGAACTAGAAGTACGCCCGGTTGGAACACAAGTTGATGATTTATTATCTGAAATTGCCAAGCGAGTTGCCGTCAATGAGCGGGTGTTAGTAACAACATTGACCAAGCGTATGTCGGAAGATTTAACCGAATACTTAGATGAGCATGGCGTTAAAGTGCGTTATTTGCATTCAGATATCGACACCGTTGAGCGGGTTGAAATTATCCGTGATTTACGGCTTGGCAAGTTTGATGTACTGGTCGGTATTAACTTATTGCGTGAAGGCTTAGACATGCCTGAAGTCTCTCTGGTGTGTATTTTGGATGCCGATAAAGAGGGATTTTTACGCTCAGAACGCTCGCTTATTCAAACCATTGGCCGCGCGGCACGTAATGTCAACGGTAAAGCAATTCTCTATGCCGATCGCATCACTAATTCAATGGAAAAAGCGATTGGTGAAACGAATCGACGTCGAGAACGTCAGCGCGCGCATAATCTAAAGCTCGGCATCACGCCTAAAGGCGTGGTTAAACGCATCACCGATGTGATGGACGTGGACGATGGCCGCAACAGTAAGGCGGTTTATGGCAAAGTGGCTGAGTCTACATCCCAATACCACAAAGCCGATGCGACAGAATTGAGCCATCAAATCGATGTGCTCGAAAAGAAAATGCACGATCACGCGCGCAATTTAGAGTTTGAACAAGCGGCGGCGATGCGTGATGAAGTAAAACATCTACGGGATCTGTTGATTAGAGCGTAGATTTATTTTTATGTTAATTATTGAACCTGAACTCGGGATAATGAGTGTCGGGAAATCTACATTTAACAAACTAAATCAATGCTATAGATGATTAGTTTGAAACGAAAAATCTATTTTCTGACTGAGTCCGCAGTTTTTTGCGCATATCAAGGCGCTCTGTCGTACACCATAGCGAGCTATGGTTAAGCAGGGCAACGCAGAGAGGCCAGAAAAGAAGCCTATTCAGCGGCTCTGCTTATCCCAAACTCAGGTTATTTAAGACGTTGGTCACTAAAAAAGCCGTCTAGCATCCAATGCTACGACGGCTTTTTAATATCAGTTATCGGTTGAATAGGATTAGGCCGCGACTTTTGAACGATTAAGTTTAACTGTAATAAACGCCGCTAAAGCGCAAATCAGTCCACAGACTAAGCCGACTAAATGTGCTTCGGTTGCCACGCGCGCGCCTATCATGGCGGTGACGTCACTGCTTGCGCCATAAAGCTGTTCGTAGCCGACTTTAATAATAACGCCAATTAATAGCACATAGCCAGAACGCAGCTTGCGCACAATATCTTGCACAGCGCCATAGACGAACAAACCATGCAACATACCGCTTAAGCCAACGTAACCAAGCAATTGCGGATAACCCACATACAAGCCTATGCCTTCAAACAAACAGAGAATAAAAAATAACGTACTAAATCCTTTGAGATGATAATGAAAGTGGTGCAAAAACAGCACTACCCATAATCCTGCTAGATTCATCAACAGATGCCATTGATTCGTGTGCAGCAAATTACCACTGACTAAGCGCCACCATTCACCGTCATTAATCGCGCTGCGACTATAGGCAAGTACATTGTCGATAGTAGGGCTTATTAAACCCGCAAGGTATAAGCCAGCGCAAATCAGACTTATTACCAGTGCGAGCCAATAGGGATTGCGTGTCATGCCTTAGACTCATAAGCGTTAAGCTCAGCCATCACTGCGGTTTTATTTTGCAGATAGTCCTCTAATCCACGTTTACGCAGATGACAAGCAGGGCAATCACCACAACCATCGCCAATGATGCCGTTATAGCAAGTGAGCGTCTGATGACGCACTAAATCAAGTTGCTGATATTTATCTGCCATTGCCCAAGTTTGCGCCTTATTGAGCCACATTAATGGCGTGATGATCTTCAGTTGTTTATCCATACCTTGAACTAAGGCAGATTCCATCGCTTTAACAAAATCGTTGCGACAATCTGGGTAACCAGAAAAATCTGTTTCACACACACCGGTGATTATTGCCTCAGCGCCTAATTGGTAGGCATAAATACCCGCAAGCGTTAAAAACAGAATATTACGCCCGGGTACAAAAGTATTCGGCAGCCCATTGTCCATTAACTCGTGTGAAACGGGTATCGCATCACGGGTGAGGGCCGAAATCGCCAACTCATTCAACACGGTAACATCCATGACTTTGTGACTGGTGATTTTCAAATGTTCCGCTAAGGATTTAGCGACTTCAATTTCTTCGCGGTGACGTTGGCCATAGTCAAAGGTGATGCCGTATACTTCATCGTACTGGGTTAGGGCTTGAATAAGGCAGGTTGTCGAATCTTGCCCGCCACTGAAGACTACCACTGCTTTTGACATTAACTTTTTTGACTCAGAATTTATTGACATAAAGAATTTCACTTGACCGTAGAACACGCATAAATAGACCGTTAGTGTAACTGAGGCCATAGAGCTTGCCCACTCTGTGAGTTAACTCGAAATAGATTTATTAGGCGTAAAAACTTGCAGCACAAGTTAAAATCCACTATAAATGCCGCCCCATAAAAGTGGAACGCCCGCATGAATTATCCTGTCAACGAAGTATTTGAAACCATTCAAGGTGAAGGTGTCTTTACCGGAGTGCCCGCTATATTTGTTCGCTTACAAGGTTGTCCCGTGGGATGTGCTTGGTGCGATACTAAACAGACATGGGATGTACTTGAAGCCAATAAAGTTGAACCAGCGCAAGTCATTACCGTAGATGGCACTATTGGTCGCTGGGCTGAACATACCGCCCAAAGCCTGATTGTCGCTTTTAATGCCAAGGGTTTTACTGCGCGCCATGTCGTGATCACTGGCGGCGAGCCTTGCATGTACGATTTACGTGATTTAACCCAAACCCTCCATAGCCAAGGTTTTGCTACTCAAATTGAAACCAGTGGCACTTTCGAGGTGTTATGCGCCGATGACAGTTGGGTAACTGTGTCACCCAAGGTGAATATGAAGGGCGGTTATCAGGTGTTAGCGCAGGCATTGAACCGTGCCAATGAGATTAAGCATCCTATTGCCACTGAGAATCATATTGCTGAACTGGATAATTTACTGCAAGACATCGATATTTCAGCTAAAACGATTTGTCTGCAACCGATAAGCCAAAAGCCCAGAGCGACCGAACTGGCGATGAAGGTGTGTATTGCCCGTAATTGGCGTTTATCAATTCAAACTCATAAATATTTGAACATTGATTAATGCCAATAGGTTAATGCCAATAGGTTAATGTATCAGTCATAAAAAATGCCTCACTCATCGTGGGGCATTTTTATGGCTGATATTTAGCGATGAACTTTTAGTCCAATTACGCTAAGGCAGGGCGCAAATCGTACACATTTAACCAAGCTCACTTAACTGGCCTAAATGATTAAATGCTGCGAGTTGACGCTCGTAAGGCGCAATATCACCGATATTAGCTGCAATCCAATCGGTATCGTAGTAGGTATCAAGGTAACGCTCACCCGAGTCACAAATCAAGGTCACGATTGAGCCTTGCTCTCCACACGCTTGCATTTGCACGGCAAGTTGTAAGGCACCATAGAGGTTGGTTCCAGTCGATGCACCTGTTTTGCGGCCAATCAGCTGTGCTAACCAGTGGATGGTTGCTACTGACGCTGCGTCGGGAATTTGCAGCATAGTATCGACCACTCCTGGAATAAACGATGGCTCGACCCTTGGCCTGCCAATACCCTCAATTTTACTACCATTACAACACGTCAAACTGGCATCACCGTGATGATAAAAATCAAAGAATACTGAGTTTTGTGGATCGACCACGCACAGCTGCGTCGCCAAGCGTTGATAGCGAATATAACGACCTATGGTCGCCGATGTGCCGCCCGTGCCAGGGCTCATCACAATCCAACGTGGGATAGTGTGAGGCTCACGCTCCATTTGATTAAAAATGGAATTGGCTATGTTGTTATTACCGCGCCAGTCGGTTGCACGCTCGGCGTAGGTGAATTGATCCATATAATGACCGCCTAGCTCTGCGGCAAGCCGCGCTGATTCGGCGTAAATTTCACTTGAACTGTCGACAAAGTGACACTGGCCACCATAAAAAGTTATCTGTTCTATCTTCTTTTTAGCGGTACTTTTTGGCATTACCGCAATAAAGGGCAATCCGAGTAAACGGGCAAAATAGGCTTCAGAGATTGCCGTGCTACCCGATGAGGATTCAATAATCGGTGTGCCTTGCTTAATCCAGCCGTTGCACAGGGCATAAAGAAAGAGAGAGCGGGCGAGACGGTGTTTTAAACTGCCAGTAGGATGCGTACTTTCATCTTTGAGATAAATATCAATACCATCGAGCATCGGTAATTCAAGCTTGATAAGGTGAGTATCGGCGCTGCGCTGAAAATCAGCTTCAATTTTACCTATTGCATGAGCTTCCCATGAGGAGCATAAAACATGCGCCCTGCTTAGATCCATTGGTGGTTGCATCGTGTTGTTCATTATTGTTATATCGAAAGGAATCATATTTAGAGCATATCACAGCCACTGGCAAAGCGGCTTTATTGGATGAGTGAAGGCTTAGGTGAATAAAAAATGAGGTTAATGTTGGGTTTAGACGAATGAAACTTAATTGTGGGCTAAATGTGGTTAACAATAAATAGCATCAAAGCGGTGGGGCAGCAGAAGTGTCACTGATAGATTAAAAATGAAATTATAAGCGAGATGTACAACAAAATAGGCAATTTATCACGAGGATATACAGCATGATACACGGTGCTTAGCAGATGTAGCGAAAGAAATGGTGGAGGGAGAAGGATTCGAACCTTCGAAGGCTGAGCCGTCAGATTTACAGTCTGATCCCTTTGGCCGCTCGGGAACCCCTCCACAAACTTTCTTTTAACCTGCTTACAACTGACTTATCTAAACAGCAAACATTAGATGAAGCTGCTTATATCAGTAAATTTATCAGCGTTATTCTAAACATCGGCCTAGTTTAGAATATTTAACATGATTATCTGCGTTAGAGATAAAATGGTGAAGGGAGAAGGATTCGAACCTTCGAAGGCTGAGCCGTCAGATTTACAGTCTGATCCCTTTGGCCGCTCGGGAACCCCTCCACGAATATCTTTAACGCTTTGTAAAACTCTGCATCATCTTCAAATAACAACATCATACAGCGCAAATGGTGGAGGGAGAAGGATTCGAACCTTCGAAGGCTGAGCCGTCAGATTTACAGTCTGATCCCTTTGGCCGCTCGGGAACCCCTCCTCAATTGCGGCGCCATAGTAGTCAGAAACCTTTTATATGTAAATAGCCAATGTAAAATTTTCCTAAAGTTATGTGCCAAATGGTCGATTAATTAACAACGAATTGTTTTGACGATGTTTTTTTATGCAAATTGATGTTCCTTTAGTCAACGAAGCCCAAATTGGCACCCGCTTAAATGCGGCGATAGAAAACGACCGACGGGGCGAATTCGCCCTGTTATTGTCGTTATTGTCGGTTGATGCGCGGGACATGGCACAATTCCAATGGCAAAACGATCTCAATATGGCGCAAAAATTACAGCGTCAATTTGAATTGCCACCGCAGCAAGCCCTAATGGCGGATTTATCCTCTGTCGAACCTGTGGTTGATAACAGCAGTATTTTTATAGCAGAGGGCCCGCGGGCGTTTCAATTACAGCAAGCATTACGTCCAGAAGCTTTAGTTATCCGTGGCGGAGAGTCTGTGGCAATGGCAGAAGCACTGAGTAATTGCGACCATGTCACCCAGCTAAGGCAACGGGGTCAATTGATTTCGCCTAAAGTCGATATCATGCATTTTGTTGATCAATTGGCGATACAACGTAATTTGGCTCCTCTACTGGCTTCTGCATAATGTTTGAGTTGAACGCGATAACGTTAACTTAGGCGCGAACCTAAGGACTTATTTTTTATTCTGTTTAATTTCAGTAAATAAGCGTGAGCTAAAGCAAACTATCACAGTAGTAAATTGCCTATAATTAGCACCCAACTGAGTTAAAAAATTAACGAACATATTTCAGTTATGTCGTTATTGAGTCGCTATATCGATAAGGAATAAAAATGAAAGGCATAATAGAAGCGCAGAATCCCGCAGTGAATGATACTTGTACCGATTGTGGCAGTTTTGTTGATATCGGTGCTGTGATTGATGAGCATGATACGTTATTAACCTTAAATTTCACGGGTGATAGCGCACTAGCGGATGCTAATGAGATGGCTGCCCGTGCCCAAGCACGTTTTGCAGAAGTACAAACTGAATGTGTGACTAAGACAACTGACGTAGATCTACTACTGACTTTTAGCGTTAGCGCTGAGAAAATGATTTTTCAATTAGAGAATGGTTTGTAATAAAATTATTTAATTTTTAGTATGTTACGCAGTATTTTTTAATACGGCTAAATACAGATATTTATTTAAAAATACTGCAGTTGTAAATTTTTTAGTATTAAATTCTACCGTATATTGCTGAACTTATTATGGATGGTGTAATCTGCCCCAAATTAGAATCATTCTCACAGTCATTTTTAAATTTCAGATCAATTTGCCACGGCAAAGATCTTTAGCCCAACACGAAGTTTTGTAGGGATCCAGCGTGAAGCGACGTCAGCATCAGCACTTATTGGAGTCTTTAATACATTCGACTGCGAAGCAGCAAGGCGATTTTACTAAGACGGCAGAGTTAACCACGGAATTGTTATGTCAAAATGTAACGCTTTCTTTGGCATCAGTGTGGATGTTTTCACCGGATCAACAAACTCAGTCACTTGAAGCGCAATTTGGTTCTATGATGTTGCAAGATATTCATCGACCTAAACGACTACAAAGTTGTCCTCGCTATTTGCATGAGCTGCAAACCCATCGTCATATTGATGCTGGTAATACTGTTACTGACTCGCGTTTAAGCGAATTGGCCAGTGGTTATTTTATTCCTAGGCAAATTCACTCTAGTCTTGAGGTAGGCATTCGAATAAACGGTCATCTTGAGGGTGTGCTCTGTTTAGAGCGATCGCACGTCACGCCCCATTGGCACGACAGCGAAATTCATCTTGCTTGTCAGATGGCCGACCAATTAGCACTGACATTAGCCATAAAGCACTGCTATGAGAAAGAAGAAAGTTTGAGTTTATTCCGCTGTGCAGCGGAGCAATCAAAACAAATCAGTATGTTAATTAATTTACATACTGAAAAAGTTGAATATGTTAATCAAGCTCACGGTGATATTACGGGTATTCCCCGTGAACACATTATTGGTGCTAACCTTCGCGAGTTATCCTTTTTCAAGCAGCATGGAAAATTAGCCGAACAGACGCTAGCACAGATTTTTAAGGGTGAAATAGTCAAAGGTGAAGTGCAATTTCACCGTGACGATGGCAGTCATTATTGGATCCAATATGTGTTAAGCCAGTTTATTACTGAGCGGGGTAATCACTATGCTTTGGTGTCTAGTGTCGAAAATACCAGCGAGCACAACTATCGCTCTGAACTCGAACGACTCGCGTGGCGCTGTGGATTAACCGGTCTGCATAACCGCACACATTTTAATCGAGTGCTTGAGCGAACAACACGAGGAGTGTTGTTATTAGTTGATCTGGTGGGTTTTAAACGTTTTAACGACACCTATGGTCATGGCAATGGCGACAGTTTATTGATTGAAATAGCACGCCGTTTGAGACAGTTTTCCGAGTTTACCAAAACTACCGAAATTGCCCGTGTGGGTAGCGATGAATTTGCCGTGCTGCTCACCGATGCGAATGATGTGTACGATACAGACTATTTTAGTCATCGTCTGTATCAGCATTTATCTATGCCTATTTTGATTGGACGAGAGCAAGTAGAGCCTAAGCCTGCACTCGCTGTCGTTAATATTGCTTCAGTAGTGAATATGTTTTCACCGCTAACCTGTGCAGATATTGCCGTGCAGTATGCTAAAAAGAAAAAAGGCACAGCAATACAAGTGTTTAATAGTACTTTGTTGAGTGCATTTAAAGAAGATGCACAAATAGAACGCGATTTGCACGGTGCACTGCGTGGCCGACAGTTTGAATTGTACTATCAACCTTTAAGGGATTTAGAGCAAAATACTTATATTGGCGCCGAAGCGCTGATCCGTTGGCATCACCCCCAAAAAGGTGTGTTATTTCCCGCATCATTTATCAATATTGCTGAACAATCGGGGATGATTAATGCTATCGGCAGTTGGGTGTTAGAAGCGGCATGTCGGCAATTAAATCTGTGGCAACATCATAATACCGATATGACCATGCATGTTAACGTATCTGCTCGTCAGTTCTTTAGTGGTAATTTATTCGAACAAGTGTGGCAACTATTAATCCGTTATCGATTAAAGCCTAAGACATTGATTTTAGAAATTACTGAAACAGAGTTAATGGGGGATGTTCGTCATGCAACGCTGTTATGCCAAGAACTGGCAGAACTAGGAGTTGGGTTAGCTATCGACGATTTTGGCACTGGCTATAGTTCTATGCGTTATTTAAAACAGTTTCCAATTAGTAAACTTAAAATAGATCGTTCATTTATTTCAGATTTAACCGTTAGCCGTGAAAGCCGCGAAATTGTCTCAGCCATTATTGCGATGGCGAATGCATTAAATATTTCATTGACGGCAGAAGGGGTTGAAACGGTTGAACAAGAAGCGTTTTTAGCAAAAAACTGTTGTCATCAAGCGCAGGGGTATTTGTACAGTCCTGCATTGCGGGAATCTGAATTTGCACAGTTTTTATTGTTGGCGAACAAATCTGTTTTAATAGAAAATTAGGATAGATTTTAACATTATTTAACGCTTACTCATGATAATGCAGATACCACAAAGGCTGCTTATTGCTACTGCTTTCACTTATACGCTAAGTCCACGCCTAAACATTAGCTACGCAGACACTATTTATAATGTGGCTGATGCTAGTCGCTAGTGCAGTCGTTACTTCTCATCTAACAGGTATTATCTGACATCCAATCACAAGAGTGATTTCAAACAGCATTGTTTAAATTTTTTGCCACTATGGCAAACACAGGGATCATTTCTACCCGGTAATTTAGCCGTCATCTGCTGACCTTGGCTGTAATACCAACGGCCAGCTTGGTAGATAAATTCTGAGCGTTCATAAATCGCATCTATTTCACCTTTGAGCTTATACCAAGCCTTAAAAGTCACCGTGTCCTGCGTTTGCTGAGCGATTGACGAACTGTCAGCTTGAGTGCCGTGTGCTGCATTTTGATGATGTTCGAGTACCTCTAGCCTAAGCCAATGTGGGTGCGGGCCGATATTGAGACTCGCGAGCGTCAGGCCATTTAAGTAGTTTGGGTGATGTGTCTTTAAAATGTAATCAAAATTTTTCAAGGCAAATGCGCTATAACGCGAGCGCATCAGTTGCAACGGAGTATTGGCAATGATTTGCCCACTATCTACATGTATATGTAGAGGCTCACAGCAATTTTGATAGTCGATATCGCTACCACAAGGGCAAGTGTTTGATGTTTTTTTCATATTGATATGCTACGGATAATATTTAATTTTATTACATTACAATTCGTTTTAGTGTGTTTTTTCTAAATTCTAGGGTAGTTTTTTACCAGAGGGTAAAGGAGGGAACTGACGACCATAATATAAGTTAGGTACAGGTTTCGCATTCAGATAATAACTAGATTCTGCTCGATTACTGGTATCTAAGGTCACTTTCCATTGTGTTGCCGAGACTTTTTCAGTACCAATAGCAAATTTGCCTGCAAATTCACTCACAGGTTCACCCGTTTCTTGTGCAGGATAGAATCTCACTAAGTAATAGCCAGTATCGATAGCCCCATTACCCCATATTTTACGCTTGGTGACACGAAAATCTATGTCAATGCTCGCTTTCTTTTTAAGGATTTTATCAAAAAACTTTTGATAAATCGCTGCAATGCTATCTCGGCCATAATAAATTTCTTTATTCTGACTTTCGGAAAGATAACTTGCTTCATCAGTGTAAATTTCGCGGGTGACTTCAGATGATAATTGATTAAATGCCCGAATAAACATGGGATAATTAGCATTAATCAAGGTATCTACTGAAGCAGTTGTAGAGACCTTAGCTGGATTAGCGAAGCTTGGCTGCGACAATAGGCACATCAGAGCGAGTAGCAAAAATTTCATCAGTTTATTCTAATTCTGGCAATCATGGCGCCACTATAGTGGAGCTTTTCACTGAACTAAAGCTTTGAATGTTTACAAAGTGTGTTCTATATAAAAAATAAGATAGTGCAGTAGTATTAAGGGGCCTATCTAAATTGGACAGTTATTGAACAAGGATTTATTGAGTTTCTTATAGCACTTGTTCGCACAGGCCGAATACAAATTAGAAAAGGGTGGGTTTACCTAATTTTAGTTTGACATCCGTAGTGGCAATGTTTAATTTAAACGAGTGTTTAAATTATTTCAAGGTCACGGAATGGCAAGTCGATCTGATACAAAAACTAGAATACTTGATGCAGCAGAAAAGTTGTTTGCTGAACGGGGTTTTTCTGAAACGTCCTTGCGACTTATCACCAGCAAGGCGGAAGTGAATTTAGCATCGGTCAACTATCACTTTGGTTCTAAAAAAGAGTTGATCCGTGCTGTATTAGCACGTTATTTAGACGTGTTCATGCCAGCGGCTTCTAACCAAGTAAACCAGCTAAATACTGCCCCAACAAAAGCGACTCTGGAAGAAATCCTCTCTTCATTGGTCGATCCACTATTGGATTTAAACGCATTACGTGCTGGAGGTACCAGTATATTCCTGCAGCTTTTGGGCCGTGGTTATATTGAAAGCCAAGGGCATTTACGTTGGTTTATTACCACCCACTATGGCCAGCATCTCGATGCTTTTATTAAAGCTGTTTCAGCCAGTGCACCACATATTCCCCCCGCAGAAATGTTTTGGCGTTTACACTTTACCCTAGGCACGATTGTATTCACTATGGCATCTGCTGATGCTTTAAATGATATTGCTGCGGCTGAATTTGGTGAACATAATGATATTGAAGCAGTCATTCGTAAAGTCATCCCCTACATGGCGGCTGGTATATCAGTCCCGGTAAATTCTTAACAAAAGGTATTGATTATGTTAACGATTATAATTATTGCCCTGGTTGCCATTATCGTATTGTTGGCGGTAAAAAATATCCGGATGCAGTTGGTTACGCGCCCAGTATTTAGTTTTTTTAAAAAAGTCTTGCCGCCGTTATCTGATACCGAGCGTGAGGCGATGGAAGCTGGTGATGTCTGGTGGGAGGGCGAGTTATTTCGCGGAAATCCAAACTGGAATACCTTACACAGTTACGGTAAACCAACGCTAAGTGCTGAAGAGAAAGATTTTATCGATAATCAAGTCATGACAGCGCTGACGATGATTGATGATTTCGACATAGTGCATAACCGTAAAGATTTACCGCCAGAATTATGGGAGTACTTCAAAAAAGAAGGTTTCTTCGCACTGATTATCCCGAAAAAATTTGGTGGTAAAGCCTTCTCTGCATACGCTAACTCGACAATTGTCAGTAAATTAGCCAGTCGTAGTGTCAGTGCGGCGGTCACTGTTATGGTACCAAACTCATTAGGTCCTGGTGAGTTGCTGACCCACTATGGTACGAATGAGCAAAAAGATCGTTGGTTACCGGCTTTAGCTAAAGGCGATGAAATTCCTTGTTTTGCATTAACTGGCCCAGAAGCGGGCAGTGATGCTGGTGCAATTCCTGATATTGGTATTGTGTGTCGTGAAATGTTTAACGGCGAAGAAATGCTCGGGCTCAAACTCACATGGGATAAGCGCTACATTACGCTGGCTCCTGTGGCAACAGTTTTGGGATTGGCTTTCCAGATGCGCGATCCTGAAGGCTTGCTTGGTGATAAAAAGAACTTAGGCATTACCTGTGCGTTGATCCCAACGGATCATCCTGGCGTTATTATTGGCCGTCGTCATAATCCATTGGGTATGGCATTTATGAACGGTACCACTCAAGGTAAAGATGTGTTTATTCCGCTGGATTGGATTATCGGCGGCCCTGAGTTTGCTGGTAAAGGCTGGCGTATGCTGGTTGAGTGCCTATCCGCCGGTCGCGGTATTTCCCTTCCCGCATTGGCAACGGCCTCTGGCCACATGGCAATGAAAACCACCACAGCTTATAGCTATGTGCGTCATCAGTTTGGTATGGCGATTGGTCAATTTGAAGGGGTGCAAGAAGCGCTGGCGCGCATTATTGCTAACACTTATCAATTAGAAGCCGCGCGTCGGTTAACCACCACAGGCATTGATCTTAAGGTTAAACCTTCAGTTGTCACCGCGATTGCTAAGTATCATATGACCGAATTGGGCCGTTCAGTGATGAACGATGCCATGGATATTCAATCGGGTAAGGGTATTCAATTAGGACCTAAAAACTATTTAGGCCATCCTTATATGTCAAACCCGATTTCGATTACTGTAGAAGGGGCAAATATTTTAACTCGCTCCTTGATGATTTTTGGCCAAGGCGCAACGCGTTGTCATCCTTATGTACTTGCTGAAATGGAAGCAGCAGCAATGGAAAATCAACATGAAGCACTAGAGCGCTTTGATGCGCTATTAATGGGCCATATGGGTTATGCGACTCGCAATGCCTTTAGTGCATTATTTAATGCGCTGACAGGGAGTCGTTTTGGTAGTGCGCCAGTGAGCGGCGAAACGAAGCAGTATTATAAAGATATGACGCGCATCTCATCTGCATTAGCGGTAATGACGGATTTATCCATGTTGATCATGGGCGGCGATTTAAAACGTAAAGAAATGATTTCTGCTCGTATGGGTGATGTACTGAGTCAGTTGTATTTAGGCTCAGCGACCTTAAAGTTATTTGAGGATAATGGTCGTCAACAGGATGACTTACCTGCGGTACGTTATGTCATGGCTAACCGTTTACATTTAGCGGCTAAAGCGCTCGAAGATACAATACGTAATTTCCCAAGCCGTCCGGTCGCTTGGTTATTGCGTGGTTTAATCTTCCCGTTAGGTAATCACTTCAATGCACCGACGGATAAAATGGCAACTGACTTAGTCGGTGGCATGTTAAAACCAGGGCCCGCTCGTGACCGTATTACCTTTCTGTGTCCTGAGTTTGAAGGGGATAAGGGCGGAATTGCTGAAGTAGAGCAAGCGTTTATTGCTCAATATGCCTGTAAAGACATCTACAAAAAACTTAAAAAAGCGCAACGTGCTCGTGAGTTGCCAGTAAAAGTGCCTAATATTATGCTGTTCGCAGCCGCATTAGAAAAAGGCCTGATTACTGCTGATGAAGCGCAAAAACTGCAGCATGCAGATAAATTGCGCTTAGCTGCCATAAATGTGAATGATTTCGAAGCGCTATAGTGATCACATTTACCCTCTAGTCCAAGCGGTTTGATTAAGCCGTTTGGACTTCTCTTTGGAATAAGAGTGCAGAGCGTAAAAGTAGACATAAAAAAACCACCTTTATAAGGTGGTTTTTTATTGGCTTTTGTTTCTAACGAGCTTTCGTCGTTAGAAACAAGGTAAGCGGCTTATGCAATTAAGCAACGATCAACACTTTACTGGTGTTAGTGCCGCCAATTGTTTCCATTGAGTCGCCTTTGGTCATCAGTACCATATCACCACTATTCAAATAACCTGCTGCAGTCAATGCTTCTAACGCTTTTTTCGCTAGCTCATCGGCTGGGTAGATAGTTGAATCGAAATAGATAGGTAATACACCGCGATACAATGCCATTTTGGCCAGAGTCGTCGGATGACGTGATAACCCGAGAATAGGCAGTGAAGAACTAATACGTGACATTAATTGTGCAGTAGCGCCCGATTCCGTCAGTGCAATAATCGCCTTAACGCCTTCAAGGTGGTTCGCCGCATACATAGTCGATAATGCAATGGTTTCTTCAACTGAAGTGAAACGCACATCAAGTCTATGTTTAGATACAATCACACTTGGGTGAGCTTCAGCACCAATACAAACACTTGCCATGGCCTTTACGGTTTCTTCTGGGGAGTCACCGGCTGCTGTTTCGGCAGATAACATCACCGCATCGGTGCCATCAAGTACAGCGTTTGCCACGTCCATTACTTCGGCGCGGGTTGGCATTGGACTTGAAATCATCGATTCCATCATCTGCGTTGCAGTGATGACGACTTTATTCAATTGGCGTGAGCGAGCGATAAGTTTCTTTTGTACCGCTACGAGCGCAGCATCACCAATCTCAACACCTAAGTCACCACGGGCAACCATAACAACATCAGAGGCTAAGATGACATCATCCATAGCGGCATCCGTTGCAACGGCTTCAGCACGTTCAACTTTAGCAACGATCAAGGCGTTACAACCAGCTTGGCGGGCAAGATCACGAGCGTAATCTAAATCAGCACCACTGCGAGGGAAAGACACGGCTAAATAATCCACTTGAATCAATGCAGCAGTCAGAATATCTGCTTTGTCTTTTTCGGTCAGCGCAGCAGCAGAGAGCCCACCGCCTTGCTTGTTAATACCTTTGTTGTTAGATAAAGGACCCGCCACAGTGACAGTGGTATGTACTTTACGGCCTTCAACACGCTCAACGCGTAATTGAACACGGCCGTCATCTAGCATCAAGATATCGCCGATTTTAACATCGTCAGGTAACTGCTTGTAATCGATACCGACTTGCGTCTCGTCGCCTTCACCTTTTGCAAGCTCTGCATCAAGCACGTAGGCTTGTCCTAATACGAGTTGTACTTTTTTATTATCTTTGAAAGTAGAAACGCGGATTTTAGGGCCTTGTAAGTCACCAAGAATAGCCACATGAACGCCTAACTCTTTAGCGATTTCGCGCGCTTGAGTTGCTCGTTTTAAGTGATCTTCTGGGGAACCGTGGGAAAAGTTAAGACGTACAACGTTTGCGCCTGCCGCAATAATGCGACGTAGGTTATCATCACGATCTGTGGCGGGACCTAGAGTGGTGACGATTTTGGTTCTGCGGAACATAAGATACTCCGTTAAAGTTAAAAAAATCTTGGGGCTATATTACCATGCTATTGCAGATTTTGTAGTAAAGTTACAATCAAATTGATCTTAAGTTATGTATGAAATTTGTGAGGTATCGCTGATATTTGTACGATTAATGGCTAGGTTAACGGGTAACACTAGCCATATTTAGAAAGGGAAGCGAATTACAGTATCGGATCTTTATTGATACGCGACTCTTTTAACACTTCCTTCACACGTTTCAAATTATCGCGGAACCGTGGGCCTCGACGTAAGGTAAAGCCCGTAGCCAATACATCTATAGTCACCAATTGGGCTAAACGCGAGGCCATCGGTAAATACATGTCGGTATCTTCTGGTACTTCCATCGTAACAGGCAGGGTACATTCCATCGATAAGGGTGAATTGCGCGCGGTAATACCAATAACAGCCGCACCGTTTTCTCTTGCTAAACGTGCTATTTCAATCAATGACTTAGTACGACCAGTATGTGATATTAGCACGACAACATCGCCTTCATTGCTGTTGATGCAGCTCATACGTTGCATAAGAACATCGTCAAAACAGATAACAGGCACGTTGAAACGGAAGAATTTATTTTGTGCATCATGGGCGACAGAAGCGGAGGCTCCTAAGCCAAAAAAGGAAATTGTTTTAGCTTGAGTGAGAATATCAACCGCTTTATTGATGGCTGAAATATCTAAGCTTTGGCGGGCAGTATCGAGTGAAGCCATTGATGATTCGAATATTTTTGTCGTATAAGACTCTGTCGAATCATCCTCCTCAACGTGACGGCTCACATAAGGTGTACCGTTCGCAAGACTTTGTGCTAGATGTAACTTAAAATCAGGGAAGCCTTTAGTATCTAAGCGACGGCAGAAACGGTTCACTGTAGGTTCACTAACATCTGCCATTTTAGCGAGTGTAGCGATGCTGGAATGTATAGCTGTTTGTGGTGATGCTAAGATCACCTCTGCAACCTTGCGTTCTGACTTACTAAAATGGGTGAGGCTTTTTTGAACCTTTTCTAGGGTATTCATACGCATATGTCCGCTAAATTGAGAATGTAATTTTATTTTAGTTGTTTAGTAGGGCTGATCACAGTTGATCACCCCACTCATTAATTTTATGTAGTAACTTTTAGTAAAAATGTGCAACAAGACTTTACTACCATCAGTAATTTAAGCACAAAAAGCATATCAGATTTATAGGCTAAGTGCCTAGTTAGCTAGAATGTTAATATTGATAAAATTTGATGCATTTAACAAATTCTGTTGTTATATTACAACAAAAGTGTGGATTTCTTCATCGACATGAAGGGACACAGCATACAAAGGAGATCGTAACGCAATGGGCAAAACAACATCAAGCGCCAAAGCTTGTGACTTCGTACTCTTTGGTACTAAAGGCGATTTGGCACGACGCAAGTTGTTACCTTCTTTATACCAGCTAGATAAAGCTGAACTTCTCGATAAAGATACGAAAGTGATCGGTGTCGCGAAAGACGAGTTTACTCAAGATGAGTTTATCGAATTAGTCACGCTTGCATTAAACACTTTCGTGAAAGAGCCTTTGTGTGACGAGACTCTGCAACGTTTCCTGTCCCGCTGCCATTATATAGGCACTAATTTCACTGATTCTACTGGTTACAGTGCGTTTCATGATTTGCTCAAACCAGAAGAGCGCGTCATGGTCAGCTACTTTGCCACGCCGCCATCGATATTTGGTGACATCTGCCGTTGTTTGCATGAACAAGATCTTATTCATCCAGACTCACGAGTCGTGCTCGAAAAGCCCATTGGCTCAGATTTAGAATCTTCTCACGTCATCAATGATCAAGTTTCGGCCTACTTCAAAGAACGTCAGGTTTACCGTATTGACCATTACTTAGGTAAAGAAACCGTACAAAACTTGATTGCGCTGCGTTTTGCCAACTCGCTATTTGCCTCCAAGTGGGATAACCGCACGATTGACCACGTCCAGATCACCGTTGCTGAAGAAGTGGGGATTGAAGGCCGTTGGGGATATTTCGACAAAGCTGGCCAAATGCGCGACATGATCCAAAACCATTTGTTACAAGTGTTGACACTGGTTGCCATGGATCCACCCGTTAACTTAGACGCCGACAGCATTCGTGATGAAAAAGTGAAAGTACTTAAATCACTGCGGCCGATCAATTCTGACAATGTGTATGAAAATACCGTACGCGGTCAGTATAGTGCAGGCTTCTTAAAGGGCAGCCCTGTACCGGGTTATCTTGAAGAAGAAGGCGCTAACACTCAGTCGAACACTGAAACTTTCGTGGCGATTCGTGTGGATATCGATAACTGGCGCTGGGCTGGCGTGCCTTTCTATTTGCGTAGCGGTAAACGTATGCCGTTCAAGAGCTCTGAAATCGTGGTGTATTTCAAAAATCCACCGCATAACCTCTATCGCTCAAGCTACCGTAATCTGCCACCAAACAAGCTAACGATCCGTTTGCAGCCCCATGAAGGGGTTGAAATTCAGATGATGAATAAAGTACCGGGTCTGGAGCAAAAACAACGTCTACAAACCACCAAACTCGATTTGAGCTTCTCTGATACCTTTAAAAATGAGCGTATCGCTGACGCCTATGAGCGATTATTACTTGAAGCTATGCTGGGTAATCAAGCGCTATTTGTACGCCGCGATGAAGTTGAGCAAGCATGGACTTGGGTTGATGGCATTATCCAGTCGTGGGAGCAAAGCAATGAAAAGCCAAAACCTTATCCAGCAGGTACGTGGGGACCGGTTGCATCGGTTGCCTTGATCACGAAAGACGGCCGTTCGTGGGACGAGTAGGAGGCTTTAATGATTAAAGAAACCGTATTTAAATCTTTCGATACGCCAAGTGCGTTAGAACAACAGCTGGCAAATAGAATTGCCAGCCAGTTACAAGAGGCGGTTGATGCCCGCGGGAAAGCCAGTTTGGTGGTTTCCGGCGGTTCAACACCGCTTAACTTATTTCAACTACTGAGCATGAAGTCCATTGATTGGAGTGATGTTTACATTACTCTTGCCGATGAGCGCTGGGTTGAAGCCGACGCCGATGCTTCTAATGAACGTTTGGTGCGAGAGCATTTATTACAAAACCGTGCAGCGAATGCCAAATTTCGTGGTTTGAAAAATATGTTCTCGACCGCAGAGGCCGGCGCCGATATGGCCGCTGAATCTTTGTCTAATTTCCCACGTCCTTTTGATGTGGTGGTATTAGGTATGGGTAACGATGGTCATACTTGTTCGTGGTTCCCCTGTAGCGCTGAGCTTGATAATGCGCTAACAACTCAAGCTCTGTGCGTGGCGACTAACCCTACCACAGCGCCCCATGGCAGGATCACGCTTTCAAAGAGCGCAATCTTGAACAGCAGACAAATTTATCTGCACTTGGTCGGGGAACAGAAACTATCCGTATATCGTCAAGCGTTAGAAAGTGACGATGTTCATGCCATGCCCATTAGAGCCATATTAGCGCAGCGTAAAACGCCCGTTGATGTGTTCTGGAGCGCTTAAGGAGCCAAAATGCACTCAGTAGTTCAAGCTGTTACCGACAGAATTGTTGCCCGTAGCAAAGCATCTCGCGAAGGTTATTTAGCCGCATTAAATGATGCACGCAATAATGGTGTACACCGTAGTTCGTTAAGCTGTGGCAATTTAGCCCATGGTTTTGCTGCCTGTAACCCAGATGATAAAAATGCCTTACGCCAATTGACCAAAGCCAATATTGGCATTGTTACCGCGTTCAACGATATGTTGTCAGCGCATCAACCCTACGAGCACTACCCTGAGTTGCTGAAAAAAGCGTGTCAGGAAGTCGGTAGTGTTGCTCAAGTTGCGGCCGGTGTGCCAGCAATGTGTGATGGTGTGACTCAAGGTCAACTCGGTATGGAGCTGAGCTTACTGAGCCGCGAAGTCATCGCCATGGCAACGGCAGTGGGCTTGTCTCACAATATGTTTGATGGTGCTTTACTGCTCGGGATTTGCGATAAAATTGTACCTGGCTTGCTTATTGGTGCGCTAAGTTTTGGTCACTTACCTATGCTATTCGTACCAGCAGGACCGATGAAATCAGGTATCCCGAATAAAGAAAAAGCGCGCATTCGTCAGCAATTTGCCCAAGGAAAAGTAGATCGCGCGCAGTTACTTGAAGCGGAATCTCAGTCATACCATAGTGCGGGTACATGTACTTTTTACGGTACTGCCAACTCGAATCAACTGATGCTTGAAGTCATGGGTCTACAGTTACCGGGTTCTTCTTTTGTTAATCCAGACGATCCACTGCGTGAAGCCTTAAATAAAATGGCGGCTAAGCAAGTATGCCGTTTAACCGAAATGGGCACGCAATATACTCCAATCGGTGAAGTGGTCAGTGAGAAGTCAGTGGTTAACGGCATTGTGGCGCTGTTAGCGACAGGTGGTTCAACTAACTTGACCATGCACATTGTTGCCGCAGCGCGCGCTGCCGGTATTATTGTGAACTGGGATGATTTTTCTGAATTATCCGATGCAGTGCCATTAGTGGCACGCGTTTATCCAAATGGTCATGCCGATATTAACCATTTCCATGCAGCAGGCGGTATGGCTTATTTGGTCAAAGAATTACTTGATGCGGGTCTCTTACATGAGGATGTAAATACTGTTGCAGGCTTTGGTTTGCACCGTTATACCCAAGAACCAAGATTACTTGATGGTGAACTGCGCTGGGTTGATGGGCCAACGGAAAGTTTAGATAAAGAAGTATTAACCTCTGTGTCTACGCCTTTCCAAGCCAATGGCGGCTTGAAATTATTAAAAGGTAACTTAGGCCGTGCGGTGATTAAAGTGTCTGCGGTACAAGCGCAGCACAGAATCGTCGAGGCGCCCGCTGTGGTGATTGACGATCAAAACAAACTCGATGCTTTGTTCCAATCAGGCAGCTTAGATAGAGATTGTGTGGTGGTGGTTAAGGGCCAAGGTCCAAAAGCCAACGGCATGCCAGAACTGCATAAGTTAACCCCATTATTGGGCACGCTTCAGGACAAAGGCTTTAAAGTGGCGCTACTGACAGATGGTCGTATGTCTGGCGCTTCGGGTAAAGTCCCTGCGGCGATTCACTTGACGCCGGAAGCCCTAGATGGCGGCTTAATTGCCAAAATCCAAGATGGCGACTTGATCCGTGTTGATGCGCTAACCGGCGAGCTAAGCCTGCTCGTACCTGAGGCTGAACTAGCTAGCAGAACTGCGGGTATCGTTGATTTACATCACTCTCGTTATGGTATGGGCCGTGAATTATTTAGTGCACTACGTTCAAATCTAAGCAGTCCTGAAACTGGTGCGCGTTGTACTAATGCCATCGATGAACTTTATTAATACAAAGGAAGAATAACGTAATGCTTGAGAATAACTGGTCACTACAACCACAAGATATTTTTAAACGCAGCCCGATTGTTCCTGTGATGGTGATTAACAAAATTGAACATGCGGTGCCATTAGCACGAGCACTGGTTGCCGGTGGTATTAGTGTGTTAGAAGTGACACTGCGTACGCCTTGTGCACTTGAGGCTATCACTAAAATTGCCAAAGAAGTGCCTGAGGCGTTAGTGGGTGCAGGGACGATTTTAAATAAAGCCCAACTTGATCAAGCTGTTGCTGCTGGCGCACAGTTTATTATCACCCCAGGTGCAACGGTTGAACTGCTTAAAGCGGGTATGGATGGCCCTGTACCATTAATTCCTGGTGTTGCGAGTATTTCTGAAGTGATGACGGGTATGGCGCTCGGTTACACTCATTTTAAATTCTTCCCAGCTGAAGCCTCTGGCGGTGTGGATGCACTAAAAGCTTTTTCTGGTCCGTTAGCAGATATTCGCTTCTGCCCAACAGGCGGCATTACCCCAAGCAGCTATAAAGATTACTTAGCGCTAAAAAATGTTGATTGTATTGGTGGCAGCTGGATTGCGCCAACTGATGCAATGGAGCATGGTGATTGGGATCGGATCACTCAGCTTTGTAAAGAAGCCATCGGCGCTTTATAAGACGAGTTTTAAATTAAGATGAAACAAAAAACCACCGCAAGGTGGTTTTTTTCATCTGTTGCATTTAATTTTACGAGTATGTTTTTTAAGTATTTCTGCAGTAATAGGTAAAGTTCGTTAGTACAAATATTGGCTTACATTTCTTTGCTAAGCTCAACATTCGAGCCTGCTCTTGGGCTAAATAACTGCTGATACAGCCTTCCCGCAAACTCATCCGTCATCCCTGAAATATAGTCCGCGAGTATCCTATGGCTGTTCAAGCCTTTTTGCTCGCTTTCACGCCAGCGCTCTTGCGTGTTCAGCGGCAATAAACGCTCAGGATCAGAAGCAAAGGCCTCAAATAATCCCATCACGATTTGTTGGCCTTTATATTCAAGCATTTGAATTTCAGGTTTACGGATAACGTATTTATAAACCAACTGCTTAAGCACATTAAGCGCCATGGCAAAATCGGGCTCTAGGGTTGCATTAAAGCGTAGTAACGGCGTCTCAAAAGCCTCATCTTCAGTAATCACAATCGCGGTAACAAAGCCATTAACCAGTGTACCAATGGCATCTTTACGCAGATGGTGCTCGTGGGAAAATAGCTTATTACCAATATCGGCCAGCTCTTGTTTTATCCAAGTATCAGCACTGTGAGTGAGTGTTGGCGCCACATCTTGTTGCCATTGCGATGCTGTTACTATGCCCATCACAATCGCATCTTCAAGATCGTGCACCGCATAGGCGATATCATCGGCCAGCTCCATAATAGAGCAATCGAAGGATTTAAACTGGGTCCGTAAATGCGGATAGTGGTGCAGAGCTGGGTGTGAGCTTTGTTGAGCTGAGGTAAATCGGTGGCAATCTTGCTCTGATAGAGGTTCAAGCACCCAAGCAAAGATGTCGCTATCGTCGTCGAAAATGCCCTTAACAGGCGGCCATTGTGACGGCTTGAGCTGTCTATGGTTGGTGATTTCACTATGTTCACCCGCAACAAATAGTTGTGAATGCGGTGCAGGGTATTTCAAAATTCCGAGCATGGTACGCCTGCATAAATTCATGCCGAAATCTAAGGTGTAGGGTTCTAGTTTAGATAAAATGCGAAAGGTTTGGCCATTGCCTTCAAAACCGCCGTGGTCGCGCATCATGTAATTTAAGGCTACTTCGCCGCCATGACCAAAAGGCGGATGACCAATATCGTGCGCCAAGCACAGCGACTCGAGTAAGCTCATAGAGCACAGTAGCTGTTTATGTTGTGGATATTTACGTCTGAGCTGGGCGGCGATACCCGTACCAATTTGCGAGACTTCAAGGGAGTGGGTTAACCGAGTACGATAAAAATCATTCATGCCAACGCCGAGCACTTGGGTCTTAGCCTGCAGGCGCCTAAAAGCAGCAGAGTGTAAAATGCGCGCTCTATCGCGTTGATAGGGCGTGCGATGATCAAAACGCCTCTGTTTATCTTCACCATGGCGGCGTTCTTGCCAAACATTTGGAGTCATATGCATTCCTAGCGAGAGTGAAAAATCAAAGCATCTTGTTAATTTCATCTAAATTAAGCGTGAAACTGGGCACAAAGCAATTCATAAAATAGCTGACTGCTGGATCGGGATTAGTGGCCAGCATATTTTCGAGACGCTTACGGGCAGTATTAAACTCACTGTTACCGGCGCGATTCTCTTCTAAGCACTTAAGATAAGCGCACAGAGTATCGGCGGATTTAACGAGGGTCTTGTATATAGGATCTGCATAATCACTGATAAATAGGCTGCGATAATCCTCTTTAAATTCTTCTGGCACCATGTCTAACATGCGTTGTTCGGCAATCGCCTCAATCTTTTTATACTCGGCTTCGATTTCTTTATTGAAGTATTTGACTGGCGTTGGCAAGTCACCGGTGAGGATTTCACTGGCATCGTGGAAAATGGCTAGACTTGTGGCTTGATGTGGGTCGAGCGCTGTACCAAATTTTTTATTGCTGATGATAACTAACGCATGGGCCACCATAGCAACTTGCAGCGAGTGTTCTTGGACGTTTTCGGTGCGAACGTTGTACATTAAAGGCCAGCGTTGGATAAGCTTCATTCGAGCTAAATGAGCAAATAAGTGACTCATGTTTTTCCTTCTAATGAGTAAAGTGGGGCAGTGACCTTCAATTGAAAACAGTTCACATAAAATGGCAGGTGTACCCAAGTGAATGATTAGATTATCACAGCCTTGGATGACAAGTGAGCAGATAGGCGCAGGATTTAATGAAAAGAGATAAAAATAAAGCGATCCATAGGATCGCTTTATTGGGTTCATAATTGCTCAGCAATAATACCGAACTGAACTACTGTCGGTAGGTCTCAAGAAAAGTACCAAATTCGGTCAATGCCTTGTTGAGATCTTCCTTGTAGGGTAAAAATACCACTCGTAAATGATCCGGCTCAGGCCAATTAAAGGCTGTACCATGCACCAATAGGATTTTTTTCTCTCTGAGTAAATCCAGCACTAAGCGCTCATCATCCCGTAGATTAAATTTTTTCATATCTAATTTTGGAAAAGCATACAACGCGCCTTTAGGCTTTTTCACGCTGACACCGGGGATTTGATTTAATAGCTCATAACAAGCATCACGCTGAATGGTTAAGCGGCCATTAGGTAGAATAAGTTCATTAATACTCTGATAGCCACCGAGCGCCGTTTGAATTGCATGTTGATTGGGTACGTTCGCACATAGACGCATCGAGGAAAGCATCTCTAAGCCTTCAATATAACTTTTAGCTGCCTTAAGGTTACCTGACAACATCATCCAACCGACCCGAAAGCCCGCCGCGCGATAAGCCTTTGATAAACCATTAAAGGTTACGGTTAAAATATCGTCCGACAGGCCAGCAGCAGGAACATGCTGAGCTTCGTCATATAAAATTTTATCGTAGATTTCATCGGCAAATAAAATCAGGCTGTGTTCACGACAAAGCTCGACGACTTGCAGCAGTAGTTCTTTGCTGTAAACCGCACCTGTTGGATTATTGGGGTTAATTAATACAATACCGCGGGTACGTGATGAAATTTTGCTTTTGATGTCATTGAGATCGGGAAACCAGTCTGCTTCTTCATCGCAACGATAATGTACCGCTTTGCCACCGGCAAGATTGGCCGCAGCCGTCCACAATGGATAGTCTGGTGAAGGGATTAAAATCTCATCATCGGTATTAAGCAGCCCTTGCATTGCCATCATAATGAGTTCAGAAACCCCATTACCGATATAGATATCTTCGATATCGACCCCAAAAATTCCTTGTGCTTGATAATGCTGCACAATGGCCTTACGGGCAGAGAATAATCCTTTTGATTCGCAGTAGCCTTGGGCGCTGGGTAAATTGAGTATTACATCACGGACAATCTCTTCTGGCGCTTCAAAACCAAAAGGCGCGGGATTACCAATGTTGAGCTTGAGTATTCTGTGGCCTTCATCTTCTAAACGTCTGGCTTCCTTGTGCACTGGGCCGCGTATGTCGTAGCAAACGCTATCCAGCTTGTTGGATTTAATGATAGGGCGCATTTACACCTCGGAACATGCAAAAAAATTAGCTTAAGTTAGCGCACCATAACGAAATTTCGGTTTAGATGAAAGAGGGAGGATGCACAGAATTAGACTTTATTTATGAAAACAGCTTAGTTAAATATGCTTTAACAGTCGATTAATGAAATAAGAACAAGTTTTATGTTCTGACTTTAGTGTTAATTTGAGTGGTTTTAGCTGTGTTGTATGGCTAAATAAACAGGCTGTATGCATTTCAGGGCTAAAGGTAAGTCAAATAGTGAATGTTCCGATGGAGCTAATGGGATAGTCAGGCTAACTCATCACTCTTTATTTTGTGGCTGAGGTGAAAACGTTAAATCTAAGAACTTACATTTTTATCCATTATTTTTTATCCATCATAGTGTGGCGGTGCTGGATATATATAAGTGTATTTTAGTGAATGCTTAATGGTTGATTTTTAACCTCGAATTTTTGATAAGTTACACTTCTGCAACATTATACGAGCTAAACCACATCTAGTGATAAATAGGCATATTAATTGAATGCTTATTAAATGCGGAGGAACATAATTACTTAAGTTGAAAATGAGTTAAAGTTATTTTAAATCAATACGTTGTAATGGTTTTTCGCGGTGGACAATAAATTTATTTTTGATCAAATTAAATTTAAGGTTGACTCAGTATTCGATGCGCTTTATTTTCTGCGCGATGTTTTTGGCAAGGCACCTTAGATAGCAAGCAATTAGCGGGTTTTATCTGCAGGGTTAGTCATCATGAAGCAGCTATATTAGCGTTTGAATTGTGTTGATTCTAAGCGTTATTCTAAAACCATTTGCCTTTTTGGCGATTAATTTAGAGGACCTAAGTGCATGTCTGAACCGACAGCGTTAAGTCTCATCCCACCTTTGGTGGTATTGGTGTTAGCTATTTGGTTACGCCGTCCCATTTTATCTCTGATCATAGGTGCGGTAACCGGTTTCCTGTTACTCGATCCCAGTCAAGTATTAAACAATTTTGCCAAAGTGTCATTGCAAGTCATGACCGATGAAACCATAGGGTGGTTAATTCTGGTGTGTGGTGGTTTTGGTGCGCTCATTGCACTTTTGGTCCGCACTGGCGGCGCATTAGCGTTTGGCCGTAATGCACTTAAATTTGCCAAGGGACCTAAATCATCTCTATTGATGACGTTTATTCTTGGGATTGTGATTTTTATCGATGATTATCTTAATGCGCTCACCGTGGGTGAAACCATGAAGCGTGTTACCGATAAGTTTAAAGTATCCCGTGAAATGCTTGCCTACGTGGTTGATTCTACTGCCGCACCCGTGTGCGTATTAGTACCGTTATCGACTTGGGCGGTATTTTTCGGTGGATTATTGGTAGACAACGGTGTTGCCGCCGAAGGCCAGGGTATTGCCGTTTATATGCAAGCAATTCCTTATATGCTGTATGCTTGGCTAGCAGTGGCGATGGTATTGCTTGTTGTATTAGGCATAGTACCAGCCATTGGGCCGATGAAAACGGCGCAGCTACGCGCGGTACAAGGCAAGCCAGCGCACGCGCAAGTCGATTTCGACCAAGTACAAACCTCAGATGAGTATGCGGTTAAAGCGATAGAGGAAGAGTTTAAAAATGCCGATAGCCAAGGGCAGCTACATAACTTCTTAGTGCCAATTTGTTTACTGGTCGCCTTTACGGTTTATTTTGATATTGACGTGTGGAAAGGGCTGCTTGCAACACTGGTTATCACCATCCCTTATTATGCGTTGCAGCGCTTGATGCCGTTATCCGAGATGATGGATCAGATGATTGACGGCTTTAAAAGCATGTTACCGGCAATTAGCACGGTCATTGCGGCATTTGTGTTTAAGGATGTGTGCGATCAGCTATTACTGCCGCAATACGTAATTGAATCACTTAGTCCGTTTATGACGCCTAAATTACTGCCAGCGGTAGTATTTTTATCGATGGCTATTCTTGCATTTGCCACTGGTTCTAGCTGGGGTATATTTGCGGTGACCATTCCCATTGTGATGCCATTAGCGCAATCGGTTGGGGCAGATATCCCGTTAGTGATTGGCGCTTTACTCTCTGCGTCATCATTTGGTAGCCAAGCATGTTTCTACTCAGATTCAACCGTATTAGCCGCTCAAGGCTCAGGTTGTAATTTAGTGAGCCATGCAGTGACTCAACTACCGTATGCACTCATCGCTGCTGTACTGGCGTTTATTGGCTTTATCGTTATAGCGTAAACTCGGTCACTGCTAGCATAAAAACCAGCTTCGGCTGGTTTTTTTATTGCTAAATCAACTCCCTAATAACACAGCTTAAGCTGATTAGATTTCGCTTTTAGGTATAAAAAATAGTCTTGTACAAATAATGAGGGATTAGATATTCATAAAATGGTAGATAATTTTTTAGATTTTAGAGGGGTTTTGTAGAATTGATTATATTTAAATAGGATTTTGTAGAAATGGTACACCCGAGTGGGCTCGAACCACCGACCCCTACCATGTCAAGACGTTAGTATTCATTAATTAGATAAAAGCCAATTTAGCATTATTAACATAACTATATGTTTTATAGAGATCAATATAAATCCAAACTCACTTCTCTAGGTGTTTTGGCGTATTTTTAAGCATTTATTTACTTGATTTTGGCACACTTTAGGCACAACCTGTAAATGTCATTTTTGACCACTATTCCATCGCAGGGTAGGTTTGCAGATGAATCATCAAGTTGAAATCATACGACGTGAATTGGAAAAGCTTCTTGAAGGTGTTCAACTAGAGAGGGTCGATTTGAAGTTCATCAGTCTTGATAAAGATGTGGAGGAATTTGCTAAGAGCTTTAATTTAATCAGCGCATTGAAGCCAAGTTCAGATGATTCATTCGAATCACCAGTTACCATTTTACTCGATGCCTATCAGTCCCCATTTTTGGTTTGTAAAACCGAAGCAGGACATTATCGGGTGTTATCAGGTTTATTAACTTTTCAGAAGTTATACAAGGCCAAATATGCCAAAAATGGGGATTCAACCGTCCCTTGTTTAGTCCTGTCTCGAAGACCCAAGGCGCAACTGAGACGATTAATTTTAATGAACGATGTAGTGAGGCCGCTGTTAAAAGAATTTGTGGATATTAGCGCCGATACCATTAACTATACATTGCCCCATTTGTTTACGAGTGTAGATCAGCCATCAGTATTTTTTTCCCCCGAATGGCAGTCATTATTCCCGTCGATTAAAACAAAGACTGAACTATGTCGATGGCTACATATCAGTACTAAATCGGTGAAGTTAAAATGACAATACTTGAACAAAAAGTTCTAAAACACATAGAAGGCTATTGTAAGATAAACGCTATAGAGATCGATTCCGATGCCATTTTAGCTGATCTCCATGAGTTTCTAGAACGGGTCAATGCGCCTGATGATCTGAGTGCTTTTTCCCAACTAATCGGGTTAATTACCCGTGTGAATAATGTTTCTACTGAAGTAGCGAATTTTATTCAAAAAATGTTGTGTCTTGCGCCTTACATTTATAATGCCTTCCACGCACACCAAATGGTAGTCAACGATTTATCAATAAACAAAGAGTTTTATCGAAACACGTATCGTAAGGGATGGTGTCATGAACGCCCATTTTATGTGCTTTTGATCTGTTCTTGGAAATATAAAGTTGATTACCATTCCTGTGCGTTACTTGCCGCCTTCATCAAGCAGTATTTTGATACCCTTGACTCGCTGACTGATCCTGAACTTGCCACTAAAACGACATCAAGAGAAGAGGAGGCATGCAGTAATTTTCGATTAATGATGGAATTTGGACATAAGACGTTCGACGCTAGTCGAGTACACATTTTGAATTCTCATCTTGATAGCCCAGAATCAATAGCAGCTAATCTCGATAGCATTTTTGCTGGAAAATATAGCAAACTTAATATTTATCCGACGTCCCATGTTAGAGTTCTGCGCCATTTTTTTCGCAATAGTTGGTGTCCCGCCATTAGCCGTACTCGTGGACATGGCGATAAAGATAGAGGACCCAAGAGATATGGAGATCCGGTTACCGACCCCATAGTGGGGACTGATGATGGTTTATCTGCGATATTGCCACAAGATAATATGATTCCAGATAGCGAAGGTCTGGACGAAGATGATTTCTACCCGTCGCAATCATTTGTGATGGCTAATGCTGATATGTCGGAAAAGCGAGACAGAACGGCGTTGCTTGACGTTGCAATTAATTTTAATCCAATGGTTAAGCACCGGACTGAAATTGATGTTACTAGCCGAGTAAGACGATCTCATAACATCGGCATGCAAAATACTCAGTTATTGATGCCTGCCGAACTCTACCTGCTCGCTAAAAAATTATTGGTTTATGGCCGTCGCGGATCAACTCGAGAAACCGCAATAATTCTATGGACTATGCTGATTCTCAGTAAATCGGTTTCAGAGGTCAAAAATCTGTGTGTGTTTCGTGCTTTGTCATCTAAAAAACAAGGTCTTTATATCGATCCTAGCGGAAATGGATGGTGGTGTTTTCCTCTATCGCACTCAACAGGACCTCGTCTGAACCAAATAGGGCTAAGAAAAACGGTTGAAGATGTCTTTACTGCGTGTCCAAACTTTTTGGTTAAATTAATCACCATTCACATGGGAGCACGTTTAGTCGGCAATCTTATTGAGGACGTTGACGTTGAAAAAATTGAGTCTAAATTGGCCCAAAAGCTGGCGAAAATTTCTGACAACTCCGGTGGTGGGCGTTTAAGTCTTAAAAGATTAACCAACTTTGTATGCAATTACATCAACTCTACAAATGTGATAGATCCCATTTATATCGATTTTAGTTATGCAGTTAATATGTATACAACTCGAGTCGCCCGCAGTTATTCAAGTGTTCGAGATCAAAAACGCTGTGAGCAGTTATTGCATTTTTGGAACGATGTTGAAAAGGGGATCTCCGTTTACAGTGGTAACCCACTTACAGTCAGCTTATTTGAGTTGAGATACAGGCAGCAAGACGAGCAATATTTGGGCTCGACATTTACTCCTACACAAGCCACTATTCAGCAATTGATAATCCATTTGTCTTTGCAAACAAAGGCGTTATTCCCAACACCTCAACACAGGTTAGAGGATATTTTAGCCTATCATAATGCATTTGTAGCTTACACTGCATGGATGTTGCTGTTTGGTACCGGCTATCGTGCGGCTTGGAATCCATTACCTACCTTGGCTTTGTTTCTACCTTCTTTTAATTTGATGGGAATAAGCGACAAAGACGATAGCGACTTTACTCATTCACGTATTGTCGCAATCCCATCAGTGTTAACGGCTCAATTAGTCGAATATCGAAGGCACCTTAGCTGTTTGCGCGGATTGTTGCGGCTATTAATGCCACAATTATGCAGCGAACTAGATAATATAATCGATGTTGATCGGCAAGTATTAAGCTATGACAATTTACAAGCCTCAGCTTGGTATACAAAGATAAGAAACTCCCGAAGTCAACATGGTCCATTTTTTTTCTTTCAAAAGCAAAAGTCAGGAATTGTTACCCGCAGCTTGTCTCCTTCACAATTAATTAGCGTACTAAAGGAAAAAAACTCTATACCAGCCAATGCAGGTCGTCACTGGTTAAAAAGTAGTTTATTAGATCAAGGAGTCGATCCTGAGTTAATCAACTTTCAAATGGGTCATTGGCAAGCTGGTGAAGTACCAATAGGAAATTACTCAGCGTTAAGCCATATCGAAGCCATTAATGAATTAGTGCCTATCTTAGATAAGTTATTCAGGGAGGTAGGATGGCAACCACTAAAGTCAGTGCTTTCATAATCCAGCTATCAAAAGAGGGGAAGCTACATCCATTATACATAGAATGCCGCACCGCATTTTTAAACAGCATATCGCCATCAATTGCTGTAAAAAATAAAAAGTCAGAAAAAATTGAAAACGAATTTTTTGCATCCTATCACAATCTGCTCGGGCATCTAAAAAAGGAGATTAAACTTTCTGATAACGCTTTTTTACCAGAAGAGTTAGAAAACGTGCTTGCCGCATTGAAGCCTGAAGTGCTAAGCAAACAAGCACAACTTCTCATACTGCAATCTATGTAGTGGTCAACTAAATTTGGCCACGGCTTTAGAATCTTCCCAAAATCTTCGCTCTGATTCATTTGGGCTTAATCCTGCATTATAATGATGTGGCCTGACTTGGCTGTAATAGCCAATAATATAATTAGTCACATCCTGTTTAGCTTCAACAAAACTCTTATAGCCTTGCGTTGGCACCCATTCTGTTTTTAAACTCCTGAAAAATCGCTCCATTGGCGCATTATCCCAGCAGTTACCTCGACGACTCATGCTCTGGGTGATTTGATATTTCCACAGCCGTTGACGGTATTTAAGGCTAGTGTAATGGCTGCCTTGGTCTGAGTGAAATATCAGGTTTTTAGGCTTACTCCGTGATTCAAATGCCATTTCCAGTGCTTTCACCGTTAACTCAGTATCTGGTGAAAATGACATTGCCCAACCCACCGCTTTTCTCGAAAATAAGTCCAGCACAACCGCTAAATAACACCAGCGATTACCCGCCCAAATGTAAGTGACATCGCCACACCAGACGGTGTTTGGTTCAACCACTGCAAATTGTCGTTCGAGTATATTGGGGATAGCGACATGCTCCTTCCCTGCCTTCTTGTAGTGATGTTTCGGTTGTTGGCAACTGACTAATCCTAGCTTTTTCATTAGCTTAGTTGCCC
>NZ_FTNN01000031.1 GCF_900156405.1 Shewanella morhuae | reverse complement strand
ATTAAGTGTCACTATTCGTCTAAGGCCATATAAAACCCATCTGGGTTGTATGGTTAAGCCTCTCGAGTCATTAGTACATGTTAGCTCAACGCCTCACAACGCTTACACACCATGCCTATCAACGTCCTAGTCTCGAACGGCTCTTTAGAGGAATTAAATTCCTAGGGATGACTCATCTCAGGGCTCGCTTCCCGCTTAGATGCTTTCAGCGGTTATCGATTCCGAACGTAGCTACCGGGCAATGCCATTGGCATGACAACCCGAACACCAGCGGTTCGTCCACTCCGGTCCTCTCGTACTAGGAGCAGCTCCCTTCAATCATCCAACGCCCACGGCAGATAGGGACCGAACTGTCTCACGACGTTCTGAACCCAGCTCGCGTACCACTTTAAATGGCGAACAGCCATACCCTTGGGACCGACTTCAGCCCCAGGATGTGATGAGCCGACATCGAGGTGCCAAACACCGCCGTCGATATGAACTCTTGGGCGGTATCAGCCTGTTATCCCCGGAGTACCTTTTATCCGTTGAGCGATGGCCCTTCCATTCAGAACCACCGGATCACTATGACCTACTTTCGTACCTGCTCGACGTGTATGTCTCGCAGTTAAGCTGGCTTATGCCATTGCACTAACCGTACGATGTCCGACCGTACTTAGCCAACCTTCGTGCTCCTCCGTTACTCTTTGGGAGGAGACCGCCCCAGTCAAACTACCCACCAGGCACTGTCCCGAACCCCGATAAGGGGCCGCGGTTAGAACATCAAAACTACAAGGGTGGTATTTCAAGGACGACTCCATCATGACTAGCGTCACAACTTCATAGTCTCCCACCTATCCTACACATGTAGGTTCAATGTTCAGTGCCAAGCTATAGTAAAGGTTCACGGGGTCTTTCCGTCTAGCCGCGGGTATACGGCATCTTCACCGCAATTTCAACTTCACTGAGTCTCGGCTGGAGACAGCGTGGCCATCATTACGCCATTCGTGCAGGTCGGAACTTACCCGACAAGGAATTTCGCTACCTTAGGACCGTTATAGTTACGGCCGCCGTTTACCGGGGCTTCGATCATGAGCTTCTCTTGCGATAACCCAATCAATTAACCTTCCGGCACCGGGCAGGCGTCACACCGTATACTTCCTCTTGCGAGTTTGCACAGTGCTGTGTTTTTGATAAACAGTTGCAGCCACCTGGTATCTGCGACTCCCGTCAGCTTAGAGAGCAAGTCTCATCACCAACAGGAGCGTACCTTCTCCCGAAGTTACGGTACCATTTTGCCTAGTTCCTTCAGCCGAGTTCTCTCAAGCGCCTTGGTATTCTCTACCCGACCACCTGTGTCGGTTTGGGGTACGATTCCCACTAACCTGAAGCTTAGAAGATTTTCCTGGAAGCATGGCATCAACTACTTCAGTCCCTTAGGACCTCGTCATCAGCTCTCAGTCTGCACACTAAAGTGCGATTTCCCGGATTTGCCTAAGAAATCAACCTACCACCTTAAACGCGGACTACCAACGCCGCGCTAGCCTAGCCTTCTCCGTCTCTCCATCGCAGTTAGCGGAAGTACAGAAATATTAATCTGTTTCCCATCGATTACGCCTTTCGGCCTCACCTTAGGGGTCGACTCACCCTGCCCCGATTAACGTTGGACAGGAACCCTTGGTCTTCCGGCGAGGGGGTTTTTCACCCCCTTTATCGTTACTCATGTCAGCATTCGCACTTCTGATACCTCCAGCGTGGGTTACCCCTTCACCTTCAA
>NZ_FTNN01000022.1 GCF_900156405.1 Shewanella morhuae | reverse complement strand
GCATTCAGCAATAGATTATAAGACGCCACATCAAAAATATAATGAGTTAAAAAAAGCGGCTTAACATCCCTCCAGAAAAACTTGACCATTACACTATAGGAATTTGCTTTTTTCGGTAGCTATTTTTTATACAGTTTGGAGGGTAATCACTTGATATCGTTTTAGCTTTCTCATTATTTTACGCTCACTTTCGACTGATTGTTGACCTTGGTTGACAGCATTTTTGCCCCAGATTCACTATGCCACTTCACATTGGTGTACTGCATCAACCGGCTCCATTTAAAGAACTGCGATACGGCTGCGAGATAGTCTTTGTTACTCTTGTGACTTCTGCCCTCCTCTAGCAAGCAACCCTTGTATTCCATTGCCTCAGCGCTGGTTATGTCGAATACACCCTCCAAATGGGTTCGCTCAATAAAATGGCTAATACGTTGATTAAGCTGCTTTACCGTTAAGGCTGAGATGGACTGCTTCTGCTTGGAGGTAATAAACTTAGTCAGTGCATCCTGCAAAGTAATATTACACACTGATTTAGTTTGATTTTTACTATCAGCATTTTTTGATAATGCCAACGTTGTTTGTGGGGATGGATTGTCATCTGCCGAAGTAAATTGGGTCGGCCGTATGGGAGTAAACGCGGTCACTTCTCGAACTGGCTTAGCCTTGTCATCAAGCATATCTGTTACCCCAATAAAGCCTGCTCGGGTATCGTTAATCAATTGATTAACGTGTGCTTTAAACGCATCAGGCATTGATTGTGGGGTTAAGCTACTGATTAATGGCCGTAAGATACCCGCCACCACAAGGTTACGACCTATCGCGATTGAGCGCTGCTTAGTCAGTAAGGATATTTTGATGTCGGCAGAAAAGCCTTTATCACGCAGATAAACAGGCAACACCATGCGAGTGTAATAGGTACAATTTGTGGCTCTGAATAAGTACATATGTCTCAGTCATCCGTTTTGGGTCTGAGAATAGGATTTTTCAAATGCCAGAAAGCAAAAAAGCCATTGATTATCAATGGCTTTTTTGCTTTCTAATATGGCGGAGGAGTAGGGATTTGAACCCTAGGTGGGCTATAAACCCACGCCGGTTTTCAAGACCGGTGCATTAAACCACTCTGCCACCCCTCCGAACGAGACGCATAATATAAGCTAGCCCCTTTGCTGTAAAGCACTAACTCAACATTATGCACCAAGTGTTGATATTACACTCAATCCGCTGGATTTTGTTCCACATTTGACGTGACACCTACACGAGCAGTATCAGGTTTGGTAAAGTGTTTAGCAAAATCGCCCCACTCTTGCTGACTCTTAAGAATGTAGCCAGCTATGACTAAAATCGCGCAGCCTAAAATTCCCCAACCAATTGCAACCTCACCAACGCTTGCCCATACAGCCACTAAACTAGAGGCACCAAAGGCAATACTGATCTGCAAGAAGTTCTGTAATCCTGCTGCTTTGGCGGCGTTCTGGCTAAATTGCTGCAGTGCGCTGTTAACCACGATAGGGTAAATGGCACCATTGGCTGCGGCTAAAATAGAGAACGATATTAGCAGTGGGAAAATAGTGCTTGCAGGGAATACAAGCGTAAACAATACGATAGAAACAACACAGGCGCCAAATACCAATAGTAAAATATTTAGCGTTTGATTAGCTCCAATACGTTTTATCAGCAACTTACTCGCATAACCGCCAACTATAAACATTATCGTTTGCGGAATGAAGCTTAAACCGATTTCTTTTGCCAGATAACCATGCTGTTCCATAACAATCGGCCAAACAGTTAAATAGGCAAAGAATGCACCCGAACAGGCACCAAAAATCACAACGTTGCCTAAATAACGGGTATTTTTCAAAATATGACCATACGATACAGCTGCATGCTCGCTATGTTGATGTTGACTCTTACCAGGAACAAAATATAAGGTCATTAAAAGTAATAAAAACGCGATAATACACAATGATATAAAGATTGCACGCCAACCTAGCTCACTCAGAATATAAGCGCCAAGAATCGGTGCGAGTGCCGGAGATAACGCAACCAGTGGCATAATATTGCTGAAAACACTTTGAGCTTTATCAGTATCATATTTTTCAACGACAATGGCTTGCCAAATAACCCCTGCACTACAAGCACCAATGGCTTGGAAGAAGCGCGCAGTATTGAGCATTAAAATAGAGTCACTGTTGGCAATAAACACACTGGCAACGACAAATACCACTAAGCCAAAGATAAGCGCCCAACGTTTGCCTATTTTGTTGACTAAAGGCCCATAGAGTAGCTGTCCCAGCGCAAGACCAGCAAGGAAACATGTCAATGACATAGCAACCTGTGATGGCGTGCTATTAAATGAACCTTCAATTGCTTTGAACGCAGGAAGATACATGTCGGTGGCAATGAAACCAAGCATACTCAACATGGCTAAATAGAACAGAAATACAAAGAATTTGATGTTTGCAAAGGTGTTACTAGACGTTTTCATAAAATAATCGGGTCAGATTGACTAAAGTGTGCAGTCTAATAGCTTGTTAAATCTATGGGAAACGTTTATTTTTGACATATGTTATCAATAATTTTCATTGGAATGAGCGCCCGCTATGCTTTCAGAACAAACGCTAGAACTCATTGACATTGTGGCTCATGTAGGAAGTTTTACCGCTGCGGCGAATCGGCTGCATAAAGTTCCTTCGGCAGTGAGTTACGCCGTTAAGCAAATAGAGGAAGAGTTGGGCGTTATTCTCTTCGTTCGTCATCATCGTAGCGTGACATTGACCCCTGCGGGAGAGCATTTTGTTAAATATGCTCGAACGCTGCTCACGCAGATGGATGAGATGAAACGCGGGACACAACGCGTGGCGAATGGTTGGCAGCCAACTTTATCTATTGCGCTTGATAATATTGTGCGAGCCGACAGAATAAGCGTGCTGATTGCGGACTTTTATCGTCACTTTCATGATATTGAATTAATTATACGCATCGAAGTGTTTAACGGAGTATGGGAAGCGCTGGCTACGGGGCGCAGTGATATTGCGATTGGCGCAACAACGGCGATTCCGGTCGGTGGTGTTTATCAATATAAAGATATGGGTCAAATAGAGTGGGCGTTTCTGGTCAGCAAAAATCATCCATTAGCTAATATTGATCGCCCCTTAACCGATGATGAGTTGCGCCCTTTCCCCTCGATTTGTTTAGAAGATACTTCACGAGAAATCCCTAAACGAATGACTTGGCTACTGGAAAATCAACGCAGATTAGTGGTGCCAGATTGGATCCGCGCTGTTAACTGTTTCCGTGAAGGTTTAGGTATTGGTTATATGCCTGTACATTTGGCCAGTGTATTTATTAAAGCAGGTGCCTTAATCGAGAAACAGCTAGAAAACCCGAGGCAAATAAGCCCTTGCTGCCTAGCGTGGAATGCTGACAAAATGTCGCCAGCACTAGCTTGGGTACTAGAGTATTTAGGCGATACTGAAAAATTACATAAAGAGTGGTTAGCTTAAGTTGATTTACACTGAGTATGCTATTGCGGTGAGCTAGGCGATGACTTTCACCCATATCTCAGGTACGGTATTGCGATGCCAATTAAACTCATTTTAGGATTTTACGGGAACTTAATTCACTGTAAAAAATCAAAATGTTCAGTTAGGAAATGTGTTAACGGAGAACAACATGAGACAAGAAACCTTATATTCGACAAGTGCGTCAACATTGGAAGTAAACAAGCTTCTTAAAAATACTTATATGCTGTTGTCTATGACATTAGCCTTCTCTGCCCTGTGTGCGGGATTGGCAATGGCGTTAAATATCAGTCCGCTGGTATCGATTGGCTTATCGATTGGTGGCTTGGTGTTGTTGTTTGTGACTTTACGAAAAGCTGAATCTGCTGCGGGTATCTTTTGGATATTTGCCTTTACTGGTATGGAAGGCGCATCACTGGGTTATATGCTCAATCACTATGCTGGTATGGCCAACGGCCCGCAGCTGATTATGCAAGCACTGGGGTTAACTTCAGTGATTTTTGTCGCGCTATCTGCTTATGCAATAACCACGAAGAAAGATTTCTCTTTCCTGCGAGGATTCTTATTCGCGGGCTTAATCGTGGTAATTGCCGCCGCAGTAATTAATATTTTTATGGGTAATAGCGTTGCTTTTATGGCCATTAACGCTGGTTTAGCATTATTAATGACAGGTTTTATCCTGTTTGATACTAGCCGGATAGTCAACGGCGGTGAAACAAACTATATCCGCGCAACTATCTCGCTATATTTAGACTTTTTAAACCTTTTCATCGCGCTATTGAACCTTATGGGCATAGGCAACGATGATTAATCCTCGTTAACCTAAGTTTAGATAAAACATTGTAGTAAAAAGTCCTCTATGTGATTTAGCTTTTTTAGCTAATATTAATCTATCACACAGAGGACTTATTTATTTAGAGAGTCAATATTTTTACGATATCGATGATTTTTATACGGTATTTACTTCGCTTATCTTGTTTAATCCACTTAGCTCAAACCACTCACATTAGCTTACTCAATCCCCGAAAATCTAAAAGCGCTAACAAGGCCATTAAACGAACCAAATCGTTCGTTTTGCATGTTAAGCTATCATCTTCATCACAACTTTTTCAGCAGAAGCACTATATTCTATTATGAGTAAACTAAGTCGAAATGAAAGACGAGCTGTTATCCTCAAGTTGCTTGGCACACATAAACAACTCTCAAATCAACAGCTTTCTAGCTTATTGGCCGTGACTACCAAAACGGTTCGTTGTGATCTTGTTCAACTAGAAAAAGATGCATTGGTGAAACGCGTTCATGGTGGTGTCACGTTATCAGCGGGCTTGGATATTACAAAATACAGTTTTGATGCCATGTTAGCGGAGTTAATACAGCATCATTCGCTATCTGGCAATCTAGAGCTCGATTCACACCAAGGTAAATTAAACAAAATGAAACATAATGTATTTGTGCTTGGCTCATTCAATGTTGATATCGTTGCCAATTTAGAGCGTTTCCCCCAACCGGGTGAGACTATGCATTCAAGTAGCAGTAGTATTGGCGCTGGCGGTAAAGGGGCTAATCAGGCCTATGCAGCGGCTAAAAATGGCGCAAACATTACCTTTATGACCAAAATAGGTACTGACCAATTTAGCCAATTTGCACGTCAACACTTAAGCAGCACCGGTATAGACAACACCATTATTATTGAGTCATCCAGCAGCCCAACAGGCACAGCCCTGATTTATGTGAGTGAACAGGCTGGTGAAAATATGATTGCAGTAAACGAAGGCGCCAATATGACGATGACCGCCGAGGACATCTATTCGGCGAAACCGCACATTATTAATGCGGAATTATTTTTAACTCAGCTTGAAACCAGTTTTGATGCCATCAAGTTAGCGATGGAGATTGCCAAAGAGCATGGCGCCAAAGTGATCCTAAATCCGGCACCCTATCATAATAGAACGCCTGAATTACTGCCTTTTGTGGATATGCTCACCCCGAATGAAACTGAAGCTTCATTAATGACAGGGATAGAAGTGACTGATTTAGACAGTGCTAAACAGGCTGCTATTGCGATCAATGCGCTAGGTGTCACTTCGGTGGTGATTACGCGAGGAGCTGATGGTGTATTACTCTATGAGAATGGTCAGTTTATACAAGTTAATGTACTAAAGAGTGCTGTGGTCGACACCACGGGCGCTGGAGATGCATTTAACGGGGCGTTAGTTGCTCAGCTTGCTAAAGGCAGCACGTTGCATCAAGCGGCTAAATATGCCAATGCTTATGCGTCATTAGCTGTCGAACGCCTTGGCGCCGCAAATATGCCCGATGCTTCGCTTGTTGCTGCAAGGCTCAATGCCTAAGGCGTAGACGCATCAAGCGACGAAAGAGTACGCAATGCTGAATGTATTGGGTACTCTTATCCCCATGACATTAGTGCTCACGATATTGCGGTTACGAATTAATAGATAAAAAAATGCCAGTCAGTGATTAACGGACTGGCATTTTTTACGATAAATCTGCTCTAAGCACTTATTTCAAACGGGCGGCATAATCGATAATACTATTACGGTAGAGTGCTAATAGCTCAGCATCTTTTACCGCAACACCGACCTTTTGCGAGGCTTTATTCATCCATTCATCATGTAAATAAACGCGGCCATCAAATTTTTGAATGGTCATGCCTTCAGCAACACCGTCGGTAACAACCCGTATTGGGCCTTCTCTAAGCGTAAATAGCGCGGGATTAATTACATAAGCAATCGCCGATGGATCATGTACATGACAACCTTCTAGGCCCACTTTTTCAATATAAAATTTTAAATAGTAGCGGCTAACATCCCAAATGAACTGCCCTACTTCACCGGCATCATCACGCAGTTGATCAAGATATTCACGCGTAAAGAAACTTTGCTCCGTCACATCTAAACCAATAACAACCACTGGCCACGAGGCCGTCAGTACCATATCTGCAGCATGGGGATCGTCATGGATATTCGCCTCGGCAAACGGCGTGACATTACCACGGTGATCGTTCTCACCAAAAGCGCCGCCCATAATGACGACTTCTTTCACTAGGTCAACAATTGTCGGGTCTGCTTGAAGTGCTAAAGCAAGGTTGGTCAACGGGCCGATGGCAACTAAAGTTATTTCACCGGGTTCAGCTTTCACTGCATCGATAATGTATTGATATGCTGGACGAGGATCGGCTTGACCTTCTACTTCAGCGGGCACTTTTACATCACCAAAGCCACCTTCGCCGTGAACAACCACCGTTGGGCCAACAGGAGGACGAATGAGAGGCTTACTTGCGCCAGTGACAATATCGGCATTCAGTTGATATTTCTGTTTAAGGTAAAGAGCATTATGAGTCGCATCTTTGATGGTCACATTACCATAAACCGTGGTAATCGCTTTGAGTTCAATATCTGGATGCGCTTCTGCAAATAGGATAGCAAATACATCATCAATACCGGGATCTGTGTCTAATATAATTTTAGTTTTCATGTGGATCTCTGTCCTATTCAATTAGGTGAATCAATACACTATAGGGTTTTACTAAATACCTTATCACTACTCTTACAACCTATGCTAAGTATATCAATAAGATAGCTCGAGCCAATACAAGTAACTCTAGGTTCATTAGCACTTGTCACTTTACATAAATAATGTGAGTTTAAGTGTGATAGGTCACCAAACTTACCTAGGTAAATGAACAATTTGGTTCGTTAACCTCCTAGATTAGTAAAATGTGTCATTAAGCATCAAAGGACTGCAGTGATATTAACAAAATAGCAGTGATATTTGGCGGTTTTACTATGGTGAATCTTTTAGTCAACTTTAATGATGACATCCATCATTAAGCCTTTGAATATCAAATATTCTAACCGTAGCACTATTAAGGTGCATGGCGTTCAATGTAATGGCCACAAGGTGCTCGGTAAAATTGGACTGAAAGCGTTAATGCGAGGTGTGTTTGATTAAAGCGCAGGATCGGCAAGCTTAATTTATATCGTATTATTACTAATCTTTTATAATTAGTATATTGATTTTTAACAAAAAAAATTAATGTTTTATATATTAATCTATTTTTGGTTTTAATAAATAACATAACGTCGTGGCAAGTAGAACTGCCACGACGTTATGTTAGCAAACAGCTTAGAAACGATAATTAAAGCTTACGGTCATATTACGCGGTGTACCATAGTGGTAAACGCTATATGCGACAGAAGAAGCTGACATATAGGCATAATATTTTTCATCGAACAGGTTCTCTACGTTAAGTTGTAGATCCATATTGTCGGCCAAGTCGTAACGCGCCATCAAGTTGACTAGCGAGTAAGCATCTTGTTTAATTGTCACAGCACTTTCAGAATAACTATCACTCTGCCAGTTAACGCCACCACCGACGGTTAACTCAGGCAATAGATCAACAAACTGATAGGTGCTAAATAGTTTAAACTGCTTACTGGGGCTCGTTGTCGCAACGCGTTCACCGGCAGCATCTTCCGCTTTAAATTGCGAATATCCTGCGGTGATGTCCCAACCATCAACAGGCTCACCCACCACTTCTAGCTCGAAGCCTTTACTCTCAGTCCCTTGAGCCGCCTTGTAATAAGTCGTCGGTATACCACCAATGGTGATTGTACCTGCTTCGGTAGCGAGATTATCTTGCTCGATTTGGAATAGCGCTACAGTGGTGTGCAGACGATCATCTAAATAAGCACTTTTTAGACCAATTTCATAGGCTTGACCTTCGAGTGCATCGAGGAAATCACCGTTAATGTCTTTATAGTTTTGTGGGTTGAAAATTTCGGTATAACTGGCATAAATACGATGTTGGTCGGTAAGGTCATATAAGGCACCAATATAGGGTACAAATACGCCGTCATCACCAAAGTCAGTTACTGTGCCATAGCTAACACCTTCACGGTTCCAGCTTGAAATACGGCCACCAGCAATTAATTTTAGGTCATCAGTGATCGTCAATCGCGTTGCCGCATAAAAACCTTTTTGCTCTGTTTCCATGTCCATCTGACGATTAGCATCAGTTGACCACTGTGGTTCTGTAAATGCCGTGTTTTCCCAATCATAAAAATTATCGACTGGCTTATTATCCCAACCAGACATATCGTCGCGGATAGGCTCATAGGTGTCCGCATAGGATTTTTGTTTACTATATAGGGCACCAACGACCACTTCATGCTGAAGATTAAACAGTTCATAATCCCCTTTCAGCTGGAAATCGACATTATCAGAATTGCTCTCACCATGGCTTTGGTAACGCTGACCACTTAATCCGGCACCGGTTTCTTTATCAAGTAAACCAGACATATAGATCATTTTGTTGGTTGTTTCATACTCCATGCGATTATAGTTGGCCACCAATTGCCAGCCATTGCTGAAGTAATGATTCAAGTTAGCAAAATAGTTGATGTTGGTCGTTTCCCAGCGGCTCCAGTCTGCTGCTGTCGTGGTCGACACATCCCAATCGGCAGTCGTACCATCACTAAATACTGCAGGTAATGCGCCCCACATTGCTCCTTTAGGATTATTGTTGTTGTAACTACCACCCACCCGCAACATAGTGCTATCAGTAATATCGGTATCGATTACACCGTAAAGAATGGTCTTACGGTCTTGATAGAGATCTTGATATGAGTCGCTATTAACATATTTAGCCACCATGCGACCACGCACACTGCCACTGTCATTCAGCCCATTGGAGACATCAGCGGTGATCTGCTTTTTATCCCAACTGCCTGTGGCAACATCAATATTGCCCTGAAGTTCAGTGCTATCAGCATGTTTACGCACCAAATTGATTGAAGCGGACGGATCGCCCGCCCCCGTGAGTAAACCTGTTGCACCACGCACCACTTCAACGCGCTCATACAGTGAAACATCTGACACGGTTTCGCCCGCATCGCCGCCTAAGCTCCACGATAATGGTACGCCATCAATCTGATAGTTTTGTACTGAAAACCCGCGAGCACTAAAGCCGTTACGGACGTTGTCCGTTTTAGACGAAGATAATCCTATTGCGTTATTAACAACATCAACTACGGTATTTAATGCCTGATCCTGAATGCGCTCAGCCGTTAAAATCGATACCGACTGCGGAGTTTCCATCAGTGATAACCCAAGGCCCGTCGCCGTATCTATGGTCTTACTAACGGTGTACTTACCTTTTACGGAGATTTTTTCGATGTTTTGAGTATTGGTATCAGTTGTTGATTGTTCTTCGGCTAAAACCACTAAAGGGTTTAACGCCAAAGTAATCGCTGCAGCAAGGGGAAGTAAATTAAATCGCATAGTCTTTTCGGTAGTTAGTGTAAAGTATGCATACGGTAACACTATTGCGAATCAATTTCATTTGTATTTTGGTGATTTGGGTAACAAATTATCTATTAGGAGTGAAAATAATCAATGCTTAAATGATGCTATTGCCTTATCTGGTGGGCGTTTTGATAAGACAGCGTTATTTTTTTAACTGGTTTAAATTGGGACTCCTAATCTAAGCGACAACCCCTTCGTTAACTATCCGAATGGGTTGCCGCTGTTGAGTATTTCTATCGCAGCTTTGTTAATATTTACTGAATGCTATTTATTGGGCGAGTAGTTCATTAGGTACAGGCCACTTTGCGACCTGCCATTCACCTTGCCAATTCTCTATTGAGACCCATAGGTTATCGGTGGCGGCTAAACTTTTTGGGGCAATGGCATGCACATGCTGACCATGCTTATTACCATGTACAACACCATTCTCACTGCGTTGTAAAATATCCAGTGGTAATGCTTCTGGACCAATATTGGCATAGCCTTGACGTATATTGCCTATGTCGCCTTGCTCAAATATCAACATAAAATCTTTCACATAATCATCATGATGTGTATAGGGCGTGTTGAGATCTAATGGCATTGGCGCAATCTTAAACTCACCGACTTGCTGCGATGGCCATGCGGGTGGAAACGTGGGCGTTAAAGATTGATAAAGAAACAATAACGGCAGCAACAGAATGAGGCCATTGAGTTTATATTTATTTTTTTGCCAAAAAAGCGCGTAATTCATCGCCATTATCGAGCCTCTCCTAATATTTGTGCACCTAAGTCATCTGACTTTTGCGCTTTAAATGCGCGCACATGACGTAATCCCCACATCATAAACCCCGTGATCGACATGCCTGATAATATCAGTCCAAAAATGAACCAAATCATCTTGGTCCAAATCCCGCCTAAAGTACCGTAATGCAGTGGATCTGCAAGATGCATAATAGTTTGCATTGCTGTCATTGTTTCGGGTGATGAGGCACTTGCTACCTCCCCCGTCCAAGGGTTAATACTGAGGTTATAAACGTTTTGGTCGTAAAAAATATAATCGCCGCCACCGCTTAAATGGTACATGTCGCGATTGTGTTCAGGTTTCATCACATAATTGGGCTGAAAATCAGGGAAGCGTGTTTGTGCTAATGTTAACGCCTGTGCAAATGAAACGCTGGGTATGGGTGAGCTTGTGTCACCTTTCGGGCTAAAGGGTAATTGCTCAACGGCAATTAATGGTGCATGGGGCTCGATATCAATATCTGCATGCCAAAAAATTGCTTGCACTAAATACCATAATCCGGTTAGCGACATAATGGCAATAAACCAGATTGACCACACACCGGATAATTTATGTAAATCAGCTAAGAGTGTTTTTTTTACCTTGATTGATACGTAATTTAGGCGCAAAAAAACTCCGCCAAAAACGCTTGTAAACAATCAACCCAGTAACAAGCGACGCCAACATAAATAACGCCATCGAACAAACGAGGTAATAACCCACGCTATAACTGCCATGCCAAGGGAATAATAACCAAGAGTGCAAGGAGCGCATAAAACCAATAAACGTCATGCCCTCATTAATCTGTTGAATTTCGCCAGTATATTGGTTGACGTAAGCAATGGCGTAGGGTTTATCCACGTCAGTCAACATGATTGCATTCACCAGGTAAGGCTCAAAAGTCATCGCGCCGGTAACCGCCGCCGTTGGGTGCGCCTGCTCAACGATGGTCATTAGCTCACTAACGGGTTTAGCCGCTAAATTATCGGGATTTAATGCTCTAGACGCGGGGTTAGTTAACCAAGTTATCTCATGGCTCAATACTGCAATCGTGCCCGTCAAACAGATAAAACAAAATAACAACCATATTGGGAGTGATACCCAACCATGCAACATAAACCAGAATCGGTTACTGACCTTCGCCATTTGTGACTTTCCTAATACTTCTTTAATCTTGGCATTGTAAAGGTAATGCGAATTGTTATCAACGCGCTGGACTGGTTATTATTTTCAATTAGAATCCCAAACACAAAAAACGATGATGGGAATCACGATGCATAAAACCTTACTAGCCACGCTTATTTCGAGCCTGTTGCTTACGCCAAATTTGTACGCCGCACAAACTCAACCAGACACCAATATTGAAGTGATTAGTATTAAAGGAAGTCGTTTAGATAAAGCGGCAACAGCAACCGGCTTACCTTTGACGCTCAGGGAAACGCCACAGTCGGTCACTATTATAGATCAAGAGTTTATTCAGAGTTTTTCGCTTAATAATGTTGCGGACTTAATGTTTTTAACACCGGGCATTTCAGCACAAAAAGTAGAAACTAATCGTTACTTCTTTAGTGCCCGTGGCAATCCCATCACTAACTTTCAATTTGACGGTGTGCCGGTTAATTACTCCAGTTTTTTCAATGATGCATCAACTGATACCGTCATATTCGACCGTGTTGAAGTGGTTCGGGGAGCAACGGGATTATTAACGGGGGCCGGGGAACCCTCAGCCGCCATTAACCTTATCCGTAAACGTCCAAAGTCACCCCCTGGTGGTTACCTCAGTGCAAAGGCGGGGTCATGGGACAGTTACCGTGTTGAGGGCGATAGCTCAGTTGACATCACTGCAGACAGTGATGTTCAAGCACGATTTGCCGCAGCCTATGAAAAATCGAACAGTTTTACCGATCTAGCAGAAGATGAAAACCTACAAGTTTATGGTGTCGTTACCGCCAGATTAGGTGACAACACATTATTGACTGTAGGAGCAGATCACAGTGATCGCGATCCGAAAGGTTCCACTTGGGGTGCGTTACCACTATTTTATGCCGATGGCAGTCTAGCTAATGATCTACCCCGCTCGACGACAACGGCCGCAACTTGGTCAAGTTGGAAACGTCATGGCACTAACGTTTTTTCTACTGTAGATCATCGCTTTGAGAATGACTGGGAACTCAAATTCGACATTGAGCACCGTGAAGATAAAATGGATGGCCATTTGTTATTTTTGTATGGCTCCCCCGATAAAACTACTGGCTTGGGTATGGGGGCATCACCGATGATTTATCAATCCTCTCGTAAACAAGATGCGGCGCGATTATTTGCTTCGGGTCCATTTGAATTATTTGGTCGAGAACATCAACTCACAACGGGTTTGTTATATTCAAAACAAGATGTGACTGCTGATTCTTATTACTCAACAGATACGTTAAACGTAGGTAATTTCTTTGAGTGGGATGGCTCAATAACAGAACCTAATTATCCCTCTACACCCTCAACAGAAAAAACAGAAGAAATCCAAAAGGGCGCCTATATTGCCACCCAACTTAATCTGCACGACCAATTAACGCTGCTGCTCGGCAGTCGAATCAGCCAGTACAAAATCGATCCAGGCTATGAGCATAATGACGTTATCACTCCTTATGCGGGATTGGTGTACGACATTACTGACAGCGTGTCTATTTATACCAGTTACACCGAGATTTTTCAGCCGCAAGACGCAAAAGATGTCAATAACAAACGCTTAGATCCGACAACGGGTAATAATATTGAGCTGGGTAGTAAGGCCGACTTTTTCGACGAAAAACTCACTGCCAGCATCGCTATATTTAAAGTGCAAAAAGAAAATGTGGCAGAAAGAGATCCTAACAATAAAGACCCATTACCCGATGGCAGTTTCCCAATGCGTGCAGTGGATGGCACCAGTAACCGTGGTTTTGAAATGGAACTCACCGGAAGACCCACGGAGGATTGGGATCTGTATTTTAGTTACACCTATAGTGAGTCTGAGAAAGCCGATGGCACGGCTTTTAGTACCCATTTACCTGAAAACTTAGTGCGTTTATCTTCGCTCTATCATTTTAATGGTGCATTGGAAGATTTCACTCTCGGCGGTAATATAAGCTGGCAGAGCCAGATTTATGTAGAAAATGCAGGTCCTAACGGTGAGCGTTCACAGCAAAACAGTTATTTTATTGCCAACCTAATGGCCAGTTATCAACTCACTGACGCAGCAATCGTGCGGCTGAATATTCGTAACTTGTTTGATAAAAAGTATTATTCAAGTATCGATTTCTACGATCAAGGTTTCTTTGGCGAACCTAGCAATATCGAGCTCAGTCTGAGCTACAATTTCTAAGCTAATTATTGGTTATCACTATCATGGTGCCGCGCATAACTTTACAGTGCGCGGCACCATGATGCATAACTAGCATCTATGGAACATCATCCGACAAAGATCCAAATAATCAATTTTTTGAGCTCGAGCTTCAGTCCTATATAGACACTATCTCGTCCCTTGCCATTATAAAACCTATGCTCACGCTAACATCAAACCCTGCGCAATATTCAATCACATTGGCAATACTCGCATTTACGCAACGGTAAACGCTAAAGCAGAGATATGGATTTAACGCGCCCAAAGACAGATTTTAAGGCTATTTCAAATCAGTAGAATTGATAGCGATTGAATCAGGTTATTATTACTGCGATGTTTTACCTAGTGCGATGCCTAACGGTTCAAAGTAATTGATTAATGCTTGAAAAATGCGTTGTCGGTGGCTTTCATCTGGATAAGCGCCCTCCTTTGCTAATGCTGAAAAACGCGTACCTGACACCAAATAGGGGTTTGAAATTTCAGTATAAGACTCAATACATGCTTCAAAGGCCCGCGCCATCATCTCCGTCGGGCGCGAGAAATACTGCGTCTGGTATTTTTTGTCTAATGCTATCGCTCGGCGCACATAATCGTGGGGTTCATCGTTATTGCCAGTTAAAAATGTCACCTTAAAGATGTCAGATAATCGTGTATTGAGTGGATGTTCGATAATGGGTAAATCGGCTAACCAAAGATCGCTCGCACATTGAAAGCGCTTAGTTGAAGATTGGAAGGATTTTTCCGCAATGTAATGGTCAAACGCATGCCAAAACTCATGGGCTAATGCACCTGCACCCGCATTTTTAGCTAACGCTAACTCTCGAGTCGTGGGCGCATAATGGGCCTGCACGCCCTTTTGTCCACCATGACCAAAGGCCAAACTCACCGTTTGCCGCAGCCCTAAAGTCAAGGGCGGCAATTTTAAGATAAACGCCAGATCGGCGAGCGAATCAAACACCAAATCCGCCGCAATACGCGATTCTTCCCGCGTAACCCAGCGGCCAACGCGCACATGGCTAAAACCAAAGGTCTGTTTGATATCCAAAAAAGTCACCTGTTCGCCAAATCGATAATCTGGCCCGTGGCGAGTATATTGCTGATTGATTAACACGGCTTACCTTGAGCTTGTCGCGCACAATGGATGATTAACAATGGCGTTTACAGGGATATTTTAGAGGAAATAGCAACGGCATAATAGACATGTTACAAAGATAGTAGGTATACATACTTATTCTAAAATATGCAGTTTTAAAAATATAACCCCGAGAATTTTTTAACCAAAATGCAAATGAATGAATTTATATTCAATTTAAACCACGTTAGCTCTGTCCTGCGGCTAACGTGGGTACAGAAAATAGAGTCTAGGATTAACACCTCGGCACAGATACAGGGGCGATACTGAAATGCCCCAAATTACCGCCAATAAATACGTTTAACTGACTGGTGTGATGCGCCTCAATGGTATCTTATCTGCGTGACATTATTGCCAACCACAACCCTAGCCACGTTTAGTGCCCCATGGATCATTATCATCAGTTGATGGACTCGGCCCTGAGCGCTCCGTTGTTCTCGGCTCTGACCTGTCTCGACGCTGTGTATAGCCGTTATCTGAACTGCCATAGGAGGAACCAGAAGCGCTTTTGTTACGTTGATGTGCGCCTGAGTTTACGCCGCGTCCACCCATGGATTTTTTAGCCGAATTTGGATGCCTGTTACCTGCTTCGTATTCTGCACTGGCTTGGGCCTGCATTTGGGCGATGGATTCTATTGTCAATTCCATCGGTTTACGCGGTGCTAAACCCGCGGCAAATCCTCTTTCACGTGGCTTGAGCTCAAACTGCTCACCAATAGCCTTAGGCATACGCTTAAAGCGATATAGGTAAAAGTTTTCAACTTTCTCCCGCGCCCACTCCGTTTTTTTGAGGAAAGTAATACACGCTTCAACGGTAGGATTGGTATTAAAGCAGCCTAATTTCAATGCTGCATATAAAATTTTCCAGCCATAAAAGTCGACTAACTCGGTGATCATGGTCTCAAGTTTAAGGCCGTGTAATGGATTATTTTGTTGCTCTTCAATCATGGTAGTTCCAAATTCAGCCCAATTGGCTGATTTTACTGTATTAGTTTACTGTAAGTATGTTGTCTATTAGGTGAATGCCCTTTAGACCAACAGGGCAAAACTGGAGGAATAATAACGGTAAATACGCTAAACGCCTCCTTTTATTTACGTGAGCATGGGGCTAAGTAGGCCTACAGTCGTATTTAATCCACATAAAACGACTAGCGACTATCGTAAAAAATTTACCATTAACAGTGCATATGCTGGCGTAACTGCTATCGTGCCAAAGGCTTAACACTCATCTATCTTATTATCGCCCCCACTGATAACACGGCGACAAAGTGCATTATAACGCCTTCCTAATTAGTAGTTACATCATCTGATTTATAGCATGGCTCACATACTTGCTCGCATCTTTGGGTCTTAGTCTGTATACTCCGCGACCTTATTATTCCAACTTTAGCGCAAACTTAATGTTTGGCTGGTGTTGGCAAAGCGCATGTTTCATTTTGAGGCTTGTTTGTCACCCTCCCCGTTAGCAAATACCTAGGAAAGCTCCTTTGATCTCTACCGCGAACATCACGATGCAGTTTGGCCCAGAGCCATTGTTTGAAAATATTTCAGCGAAATTTGGCAATGGTCACCGTTATGGTTTGATTGGCGCAAATGGCTGCGGCAAATCGACCTTTATGAAGATCCTTAGCGGTGCTTTAGCGCCAACCTCAGGTAATGTGTCCATCACACCCGGTTTAAAAGTCGGTACTCTGAGCCAAGATCAATTTGCGTTTGAGCAATACAGTGTCATTGATGCGGTGATCATGGGTGATGTTGCCCTATGGAAAGTAAAACAAGAACGCGATGCAATTTACGCCAAGCCTGACATGACAGAAGACGATGGCATGCGTGTAGGTGATTTAGAAAGCGAATTTGCTGAAATGGATGGTTACAGCGCCGAAAGCCGCGCGGGTGAAATTCTGCTCGAAGCGGGGATTGAAGAATCCTTCCACTACGGTTTAATGCAACAAGTCGCACCGGGTTGGAAATTACGCGTCTTGCTAGCACAAGCACTGTTTGCTAACCCAGATATTTTGCTACTCGACGAACCGACCAACAACTTGGATATCCATACCATCACCTGGTTGGAAGCCGAGTTGAACAAACGCAAATGCACTATGATTATTATTTCCCATGATAGGCATTTTTTGAATGCCGTTTGCACCCACATGGCCGATATCGATTACGGTGAACTGCGCATTTACCCAGGTAACTACGAATACTTCCTCGCCCAATCAGCCTTGATCCGTGAGCAATTATTATCAGGCAATGCTAAGAAAAGTGCTGAAATCGAAGAGTTACAAGACTTCGTTAACCGCTTTGGTGCTAACGCTTCTAAAGCGAAACAAGCTAGCTCACGCGCCAAGAAGATGGACAAAATTAAACTGGATGATGTGAAATCATCTAGCCGTATCCACCCTTCTATTCGCTTTGATGCTGGCAAAAAAATGCATCGCCAAGCATTGATTTTAGAAGATTTAGCCCACGGATTTGATGGCGAAGTGTTATTCGAAGGCGGTGATTTAATCCTCGAAGCTGGCGCTAAACTGGCTATTATCGGCGAAAACGGTGTAGGTAAAACGACCTTTTTACGCTGCTTAGTCAACGATTTAGAGCACAACAAAGGCGTGGTCAAGTGGTCAGAAAACGCATCCATCGGTTACTGTCCACAAGACAGCAGCAGCGAGTTTGATAATGACTACACACTGATGGATTGGATGAGCCAATGGCGCTTACCTAAGCATAACGATTTAATGGTGCGCGCCATGTTAGGTCGCTTGCTGTTCACCGAAGATGATGCCAACAAAAAAGCCCGTAACTGTTCAGGTGGTGAGAAAAACCGCTTGTTATTCGGCAAGTTAATGATGCAAGACATCAACGTGTTGATCATGGATGAGCCTACCAACCACATGGATATGGAAGCGATTGAAGCATTGAATAATGCTTTGAAAGATTTTGAAGGCACTTTGATATTTGTTAGTCATGACCGAGAGTTTGTATCGTCATTAGCAACACGCATCATTGATATTAAAGATAAAAAGATAACAAACTTCCAAGGCACTTTCGAAGAATATCTTTCAAGCCAAGCTGAAATGGAAGCGAGAAAAAGCGCATAATATTGCTCGACTAACTCGTATCGATTAGCACCGTTTTATTGCATTTAAGAGTCGTCATTGGTATCCAATGGCGACTTTTTTATTGAGTGCAAAACAATAAACCTGCTATAGCTTGGCCTACAAACAATAATAGTTTTCTTTAATTTGTCCTGCTCGATAAGCCATTATCTATTGCATTAAAAAGCCACACCGCACTGAGAAAGATTATCGTTAGACCAAGCCCTGTTGCCGATAAAGTAAATCGTCGGCAGTCCACTCACATATCTCACCAATACAAAAACTTAACGGTGCAGTCCTTAAACCCCTAGGTTACACTGACGGTGTCATTGACTGGGATGGAACCGCTTATGAGCCAACGTACGTTACACTCCTTATTTAAACCCACTTCGGTGGCCATTATTGGCGCATCCAATACTGAAAAACGTGCTGGTAACGTGTTGATGAAAAACCTGCTATCCGCGGGATTTTCTGGGCCAATCATGCCAGTCACACCTAAATATCGGGCGGTGATGGGCGTGCTCGCGTATCCCAATATTCAGGCTTTACCGATTAAGCCCGATTTAGCGGTTATTTGTACTCGTGCTTGCCGTGTGCCCGCCATTATTGAAACCCTTGCTCAGTTTGGCTGTAAAGTCGCCATTATAATGGCCTCTGGTATGGCGCAGGAATTTAATGAGGAAGGCGTGAGCTTACTTGAACTGACCATGCAACATGCAAAACGTTATGGCATGCGGATTCTTGGACCAAATAGTTTAGGAATATTATTACCAACGCTGGGGTTGAACGCCAGTTTAGCCCATGCAGGTGCCCTTCCTGGTAAAATCGCCTTTGTGTCACAGTCTGCGGCAATTTGTACCACAGTGCTTGATTGGGCAAATAATAAAGGCATTGGCTTTTCTTCTTTTATTTCCCTTGGTGATGCTACCGATATTAGTTTTGATGAGTTACTGGATTATCTTGGCCGCGACAGCCGTACCAGTGCGATTATGCTTTATATCGATTCAGTCAATGAAAAGCGCCATTTTCTCTCTGCAGCGCGCGCAGCTTCACGCAATAAACCTATCTTAGTGATTAAATCAGGCCGAAGCCCTGAGGGTGCGCGTGCGGCAAAACTGCATACAGGCGGCGTGGGCGGAAACGATGCAGTGTACGAAGCGGCGTTTCGCCGTGCTGGTATGCTGCGGGTTAACGATTTAATTGAATTATTTGCTGCGGTAGAAAGCCTCGCGCATTCTAATCCGCTGCAAGGTGAGCGTTTAGGTATCATCAGTAATGGTGGCGGCCCAGCGGTGCTTGCGGTCGATGAGCTCATTATGCGCGGCGGTAAACTTGCCGAGCTTACCGATGGCACGATTGCACTACTTGATGGCGTGTTACCCAATATATGGTCAAAACAAAACCCACTGGATATTATTGGCGATGCTAACGCAGAACGTTATGCTAAAGCGTTAAATATTTTGATGGATAGCAATGAATTAGATGCCATTTTAGTGATGCACTCTCCATCAGCATTGGGTGAAAGTGTTGAAATAGCCGATGCATTAATTAACACCATTCATGCGCATCCTAAAAAGAATCGTTTAAATATTCTCACTAACTGGAGCGGTGAAGATTCAGCTTATCAAGCTCGTAAACGCTTTACCAAAGGTGGCATTGCAACCTATCGTACGCCCGAAGGTGCTGTCGGTGCTTTTATGCACATGGTGGAATACCGCCGCAACCAAAAGCTGCTGCAAGAAGTACCGCAATCGATTCCCGATAATATCCCTACCGATAGCCAAACGGCACGCAAATTACTGCAAGCGGCTCAAGCTAAAGGTAAATCCGTATTAGAAACTCACGAGGCCAGCCCTATTTTGCGGGCCTATGGGCTTAATACTATCGACACTTGGTTTGTCAAAGATGCCGATGAAGCCGTAGCCATTGCGAACGAAGCGGGCTATCCCTTAGCCTTAAAAGTGCAGTCCCCCAATATTTTGCATAAATCCGATGTCCACGGGGTGATGCTCAATTTAACCTCGGCCGAAGATATCCGTCACGCCGCAAATGCCATCACCCAAAGGGTGCATCAAGCCAATCCTGAGGCGATTATTGAAGGCATGATAGTGCAGAAAATGGCCTTAACCGCAGGCGCGCAAGAAATTCGTGTGGCAGTGATAAGCGATCCCGTATTTGGCCCTGCGATTTGTTTAGGTGAAGGCGGCTCAGAATGGGATCCGACTAATGACGCCGCCGTGGCACTGCCACCACTGAATATGGCACTGGCACGGTATATGGTGATCCAAGCATTAAAGACCCATAAATTAAAAGACCGACATTTACCGTTGGGGCTCGATATGAATGCCCTGTGCGTAATGCTCACGCAAATATCGCACATCATTATCGATTGTCCTGAAATCGCCTCGTTAGATTTAAATCCTGTGTTAGCAGCAGGTGAAAACATCACCCTGCTTGATGTCAATATCCGTTTGCATGAGGCGAATGCTGACAACTCTACTCGCATGGCCATCATGCCGTATCCAAAAGAGTTAGAGGAATTTGCGGTGCTTAAAAATGGCCTTAAGGTCATGCTGCGACCGATTTTACCGGAGGATGAACCAAAGCATTTAGCCTTTGACAACTCGCTATCCGATGAAGACAGATACAAGCGTTATTTTGGCGTGCGCTCAAAAATGACCCATGAAGAAATGGCAGTGTTAACCCAAATTGATTATGCCCGCGAAATGGCTTTTATCGCCACCGCCAAAGGCCCTGATGGCGATGATATTACGCTTGGCGCGGTACGCGCTTCAATTGATCCTGATAATACAGAGGCCGAATTTGCCATGGCAGTGCGCGGCGATCACCAAGGTATAGGTTTAGGTAAGTTATTACTGGAAAAGCTAATTAAATATTATCAAGCCAATAACACTCCTGTGCTTGCAGGGTTTACCATGTTTGAAAATCGCAATATGGCAAGTTTAGCTAAAAGTTTAGGCTTTAAAGTCACCTTCGATATGGAGGAGCATTTAATCAAAATGCACATGGATTTAACGCCTCCCAGTGATAAGTAGCATTTATCCATAAAGCCACTATCACTTTATAAAATACACACAAAAACGCCGCAAATCCCTGCGGCGTTTTGTTATCTTGGGTGTTGTACACTATTGTCATTGGGTCATTAAATATGACTATGCTTTTTGTTTTGTGCCTTTGAGCAAAAAGACCAGTGGCACTGCCGATAACGTCACCCACATCATTAATCTAAAATCCTGCAAATAAGCTAAAGTTGCTGCCTGACGGCTTACTTCGGCATTAAGCAGTGCTAAGCCTTGCGGCGTATTTATATTGACCGCTCCGAGTTGTACCGCATGCTTCAGCGCAAAACTAAAGGGATTAATGTAATCTGCAAAAGCGGCGTGATTTATCTGAGTTCGCTGGGCAAGGTAAGAAATCATCACTGAAATGCCAATACTACTACCAATATTTCGCATTAAACTAAACAGCGCGGTACCTTCATTACGGTATTTAACGGCTAATGTTGCAAAGGTAATGGTTGATAATGGAACAAAGATAAAACCAAGCCCTAAGCCTTGAATGATACCGGTTCGCACTATGTCCCAACTGGTGATATTGGTGTTAAAAGCCGTCATTTCCCACAGCGAAAGCGTGGTTAACATTAGGCCGATAAATATCTGATAACGCACATCAACTTTGCCAACAAGTTTACCTACCGTCACCATCGCAACCATAGTGCCAACGCCCCGCGGCGCAAGTAAATACCCCACATCAATCACTGGGTAACCTAATAAGTTCTGCATAAAAGGAGGCAATAATGCCATTGTCGCCAGTAATATCACCCCTATGATAAATATAAACACTAAACCTACATTAAAATTGCGATCCTTAAACAGACTCGGTTCAATAAAGGGCTGTTTATAAGTAAACATATGAACGATAAACAGATAGAAAGCCATTGCTGCTAACAGCGCTTCAATCACCACTTCTCGACTGGAAAACCAATCAAGAGATTGGCCGCGATCTAGCATCATTTGCAACGCGCCAATGGCTAAACTCAGCATCGCAAATCCAAATAAATCGAACTTACGGCTGTTATCTAACGGCGTTTCTTTTACGAAGGCGGCGAGCCCAAACCACGCCAATAAACCAAAGGGCAAATTAATATAAAACACCCAGCGCCAGTTGTAATACTCGGTTAACAAACCTCCTAGTGATGGTCCTAAAATAGGCCCGACCATCACTCCTACTCCCCACATGGCCATTGCTGAAGCGTGGCGCTCCACGGGATAGCTATCAAGTAACACAGCTTGTGATAGTGGGACTAAACTTGCGCCAAAAATCCCCTGCAGTAATCTAAACAGTACGATTTGTTCGAGGTTTTGTGCGGCGCCACAAAGCATTGAGGCGACAGTAAAGCCCACCACTGCCCACATAAATACGCGCTTGCGGCCTAACCTAGCGGTTAAAAAACCCGTTAATGGCATAAAAATCGCAGCGGCAACTATATACGAGGTCAATACCCAAGAGATCTGATCTTGAGTCGCTCCCATACTGCCCTGCATATGGGGTAAAGCAACGTTGGCAATGGTGGTATCTAGCGCCTGCATAATCGTTGTTAGCATCACAGAGACAGTAATCAACCCCAAGTGCTTATTAGTTTGTGCCTGCGTTTGTGTGACTGCGGGGATCGTGTGCTCATTGGCAGTTTTAGTCGTCATTGCACTATCCTCACAGCGTAAAACCTAATAGCTGTCTGTGGTGCTCAGTATCGATATCGACCACAGCGCTTAATCCTGCTCGTAGCGGTGCATCTTGGTTAATGCTCTGTAAATCAGTTGCATTTAGTGCAATGCGTACAGGTACGCGCTGGGCTATTTTCACCCAATTCCCCGTCGCATTTTGCGCTGGGATCAGTGAAAATTCGGCGCCAGTGGCTGGACTTAAGCTGTCAACGGTCCCCGTCCAAGTATGATCGGGGAAAGTGTCTATATGGACGGTCACCTTTTGTCCAGGCTTAACATAAGTGAGATCCGTTTCAGTAAAGTTCGCCTCAATCCACAGTGATTTATCTGCGACTAAGGCTAATGCAATGGTACCGACATTAACGTACTGGCCTAGTTTGGGTAATTGACTCACCACACCCGATACAGGCGCCTTGATTTCAATGCGATCGAGGTCTAACTGGGCTTCACTAAGTTGCGCCAATGCCTCTAAATAACTGGGATGCTGCACGATGGGGAAATCTGGACTGCCGCCTAAGCTCTCAGCAATACGAGATAGATCTTTTTGTAATGTGAGTATATTTTGACGGGCAATATCCGTATTTTGACGTGCGTCTTCGAGTTGAGATTCTGAGACAAAATGTTTGCCGATGAGGTTTTCTTGGCGTTTTAGTTCTTTGACTGCAAAAGTAAATTTAGTTTCTGCTAAGGTAATCTCTGCTTGTTTTTCATGGTAGCTTGCCTTTAATACCGCTAAATCAGTTCGTACTTGTGCCAATTTGGCATTCGCTTTATCAAGCATTACCATAAACATGGCATCATCTAATTTAAATAACCGCTGACCTTGTTGAACCAATTGATTTTCTTTAACAAAAATCTGCGCCACATTACCAGGCACTTGAGCACTCACCGGCACTTTATCGGCTTTAACGTAGGCATTATCCGTTTCTATATAACGGCCGCCATGTAAATAGATGCCGCCAATCGCCAGCAATATTAATATTGGTATGACAACCAGTAAAAAGCCGCGTTTTTTACTGGTTGATACGCCGTGATGCACGGTGGCAGTGGTTGATTCACTCATTCAATTACAACTCCAAAAAACTATAAAGATAAATTCTTATGCATCTGGGTTAGTGCACAAAGTATGGCCTTGGCCTGCGCCTCATCAAATCCCTTAAGCGCCTGTGCATACACAATTAAAGCCGCACGATCTATTTCATCGAGATGAGGTTTAGCGGCATCAGTAAGAAACAATTTAAATGCACGCTTGTCCTTTGCATCTTGCCTACGCTCAACTAGACCCGCATCACAAAGCACATCGATGAGCCTTGCGACGGTAATCGGTTTAATCTCGAGTATCTCAGCTAGTTCAAATTGCTTTAAGCCTTGGTGGCGAGCAATACCTATTAAAGCCCTCGCCTGAGTCAGGGTTAAAGAGCAGTTTTCAGTTTGCTGGTAAGTTGCTTGAAAAGCACGGCGCATCATGCGAGTGACATTACCAAGTAAAGCACCCAGATTATTGGAGGGAATATTCATCTGTAACCCATATAGTAAGCATTGCTTATTATATTATTTGCGTTACTTCGAGGTCAATTTACACTGGATGGTAATTGTTCATCAAAAAATCAGTGGTTAACTAAAATCCGTTCAACAAAAAAATTAATATTAAGATAGAGTTTAATCATTAATATTAGTGGGTTAAGATTTTTTGGATTTTAGCAAAAATACTTAAAACGCCAAAAATTAGCTATTTTGACTGAGGAGATTAAGTAAAATTAATGTGCTTGTCGTGACTCAGATTCAATACATTCAGCATATATGGCTAAATGCCTCAATCCAATCAAACCTAGCCCCTAACGCAATTACGGCCTTCGGCTTTAGCTTGATAAAGCGCCGTATCTGCACGACTAAATAGAGTTTCGGCATCGTCACCTTGTTGCAATGAAGCCAGTCCGATAGACACAGTAATCGCGCCGAGGGAAAGCTTTTTATCTTTGCCTATGGTTAAGTGGCGCTCAGAAATACGTTCGCGCAGATTTTCAGCCACTTGTAATGCGTCATGAAAATGCGTATTAGGTAACACCACCACAAATTCCTCACCGCCATAACGCGCTACAAAATCGTCGCCACGCACACATTGCTTTAACGCCAATGCGACATAGGCCAAGACTTTATCGCCGGTTAAATGACCGTAGGTATCGTTAAAAGCTTTAAAGTTATCAATATCAATTAGCAACAGGCTACAGCGGGTTTGGTGATCTTCGGCGTGGTGAATTTGATCCTGAATACTCAGCTCATAAGCGCGGCGATTGTGCAACGACGTTAATTGGTCTGTCATCGCCGCTAAGCTAAGGTTTTCCATTTCCGATTTAAGACTTTGCACTTCTTGTCCCATGGTGCGTAAGCTTTGCTCCATATCACGGGTATTGATCAGTAGCATTTGCATCTCACCTACGACACCATCAACTAACTCATTTAGCGTATCAATATCGGGATTGTTTTGCAGGTGCATACCAAATTTGGCTAATGAGCCAGAGAACGCTGTGGTTCCCTGATTGAGTTGGCTGATTTTAGTCATCAGACTGTTGATCAGAATTTGCGTTTCAATCTGAACATTCTCAATAACTTCGGGCGATTGTTCTTGAATAAAGTTCTTGTACAGGCTGGTATTAACCTCCTTGGTAAAAGAAACTGAATTAGCTAAAAAACCATCAATCGCACGATTTAAATCAAGATTAGTTCCCGTAAAATATTCATACCAAACAGTATAGTTTTCAGGCGTGACAGGAATATCGAGGGCAGACATTTGCGGTACGGCCAAACGCAGAATGTGCGCGGCAGAATCAAGTTCTTTATTTTCTGCAGGAGAAGGCATAAATCATAAACCATATAAATGTTATATTTTTGTATGCCTTAAGTTAACTCAACGGCTTCGATTTGGATATGGGACAAACGCATTATTATGATGGGAGTTAAAAAAAGAGGATGCGGCCATCCTCTTTTATCATTCAAAATGAGATCAATCACCGTGGGCTAATAAACGTTAACATATAATCCGAGCAATTAATCACTAAGAATTTAGCCACGGCAACCGGCAAAGATATCTAGTTCGGGCTGATAAACTGCTGTTTTAATATTCATTAGACCTAATAGACTGTCGAATAAATTGTCATGGGAAAACCCGCCTTTGGCTGCATGCTGCGCTAAACAAGCCATATCTAAATGATTATCTTGGCTAAAATCCTTTGATATCCAAGCAAGCATAGGAATACTCGTCTGTTCAACGGGGGCAATACGGTAAGGTGCACCATGCAAATACATGCCCTTTTCACCTAAAGACTCACCGTGATCGCTCAGATACAACATGGCAGAGTCAAATTTATCTTGCTGATATTGTAATTTTTTAACCACCTCACTGATGATGTAATCAGTATATAAAATGGTGTTGTCGTAGGTGTTCATTAGCTCGATTGCACTACAGTTTTGAATATCACTGCGTTGACAATCGGGCGTGAATTTACGGTGCTCTGGCGGATAGCGTAAAAAATAAGTTGGCCCGTGACTGCCGATGATATGCAAAACAATCACAGTATCTTTGCGCTCTGCGTTAGCTAAAGCCTCATCTAACTTATTCAATAACACTTGATCAAAACAATATTCTCCAGAACATAATTTAGGATCGCTTTTTAAATTAATGATGATATTTTCGACTTGGTCACACACACCTTTACAGCCAGAGTCATTATCAAACCATTGTACTTTAATGCCAGCATGATCAAGTACATCCACCGCAGTATCTTGGGCATAGGCGCGGCGAGCATCGTAATCCTCTCGCCCCATGCGTGAAAACATACAAGGCAGAGACACCGCAGTCGCCGTGCCACATGAGCTGGTATCTTTAAATACGGTAAGCCCTTGATCTTGGGTATGGGCGTTAGTTGGTTTGTCATAGCCATAATATTGATGGTTCATCGAGCGCGCGGTTTCACCCACCACCAAAACTAATAAGTTAGGTTTACCGTTGGGGTTAGCACTGACATTTTTAGCATCCATACCTAGGTGCTCATACTGCATCGGTGTTTGTAAATAACGCACATTGATATACTTAGACGCGGCGCCAATAAAATAGGTAGGTACGACATAACGTTTCAGTTCGTCGTGATTACGGCCAAAGGAAGCGTAATCTTGAAAATAGAAGAAGGCAATCACGCCAAGGCCTGCCAACATGACTAGCATAAACAGCACCTTATGTAGCAGCTCCTTTAAGAAAGGCTTATATTGAATATCCACTTTATAGATAAGGTACGCAGGTAAAATCCCTGTCAGCAACATGTTCATGATTGACGCAAAATTCACATACATAAACGCTTCGGCTGGATTAGTTTGAAAAGTGTTTTCAATCATGCCGTAATCAAACACGACGTTGTATTCATATGCAGCAAAAAACACACCTGAAGACACTAACGTCAGTATGATGAAAAGTGGCTTTAGCAGGTATTTTATCGTAAACAAAGAAAACACAAAGCTGAGTGCAAACGTCAAAAATAGCGGCATAGTCGCAATAAAAATAGGATCGACATCAGGTTGTTTTTCTATGCCATTTTTAATGACGCCAAATAATGGGATATTGAAAATACAGACAAAATATAACGCGATGATAAAAGTGAATTGATTCACTGATAGAGTTTTAAATCTTGCTAGCACAGCTATAACTCTCTCAAATTAGTAATCTATCGAAGTTAACTTAGTTATCTTAAGATAATCTTACGACTCAAATTTAGCCCATAATAACAAACTCTTGCAAATGGCTCAAACGACTAAATTTACTCAATTTTTTTAACTAGAGTGCAATATTATAAATAACAACTTTAACTATAGTTAGTGCTAAATAAAAAACGGCCGAACCTTAAAGAGTTCGACCGTTTTTTTGTTCCCCAACCTATTAGGGACTTGCTCAGTTTGCCACTCATTTGCGGTTAATTTGTTAAAAATAATATTGTTCAAGCGGTAATTATCATAAAAGCTGTTATCAGTAGGCAAGCACCATTGAATTAAGTTCCGCAGCTTGGTGATTATTTGTAGCCAGCATGCCCTTCTTCAATATTTTTTAGTACAACACATCAATCCCTATGTCTTTCATCTTAACGACCATCTTACGAGCGTGACCCAGTCGTCACTGGTAGAGGTGGTGAAAAAGACTTTTGGATAATGCACGTATTTATGCAGATGATGATAAGGCGAGTAGCTTTTAATGTACGCCCATTCCTCTGGAATATCTGGGTTACCATATTCGCCCATCCAGCTAGCACCCGCTAGCAACTTATTGAATCTAAACATATCAACTAGAGGTACTTAGCACTCCAACCCAATATATTTATCTTCTTTTGCGTGAAGCTGACCACTCATACTGAGAACTCCGCGATGCACAAAGATAATAATGGATGATTCATTCGATTCCTTTAAGCAACGTCCATCTTGAATTTTGTGCTTACATTAGCTTAATTAATCGCTAGCTCAACGATTAACTCAGTAATAATGCAACAGAGTGCAAGGGATAATAATAGAAGATGATTAATCTAGAATGAATCGCGTTTTTAAAAATTTATTGCTATAAAAAAGCGCCTTAAGCTGACACAACTACCATCACAAACGCCGAGGAATGTCCCCAGATATATTGGATATAGAACGCAATGCAAGACAATTTAAGTTGGATGGTAAACGGGAAAGGGTTTATCCAAGAGTGCTTTAAATAAGCAAAAACAAGTATCTAATTAGACCAAATAAAAATGCCGTTCACTCTTAAGTGAACGGCATTACCCACGAGGGACGCTTTTAGTAAATAAAATAGGCTACATTAAAACTCGTTATTCATGCGTGACAGTAAATTAACCAACACGACTCGCTCCTCACAGCTCATTTTTGCGGTGAGATCTGTGGTGAGCTGTAGATGTAGTGCATCATGCTCAAGGAACAAAGTTTGCCCCTTGTCAGTTAATTCCACCAAAATCGAACGGCGATCGGTTTCATGGGGACGACGTACGACCCACAGTGCTTCTACCATTTTATCAATTTGCACTGTCAACGTGCCGGTCGTGACACCAATTTTATCCGCCAGTTCTTTCATCCGCATGGCACCGTGCACGCCAAGCAACTCAATAGTATGCACCTGCGATAGACTAAAGCCTTTATCACGTACTATAGCGTGCTCCCAAGATGACAGTTTTTCGTAAAACTCAATAATCACATGATTTAATGCATGATCTGTCGAATGTGCGGCTGTTGAATTAGCAGCAGTCGAATCAGAGTCACTTGCTTGCAAGTTTGATAAATGATGATGTGCAACAGTCATTAGGCTTCCTTAGCCATACACTCGCGCTGACGACAAGTATGGAGTTCAATAGTGATATGGGACAACTCAGGAAATTGTGACAGTAACTGATTAAAATAGCTGGCATCTTTTGGTGAATGGGACACGATAGATACCATAATAGCATGGTGATCGGCGCTCACTCGCCAAAGATGTAAATCGGCAATTTGATGATCGGGTACAGCCTCAATGGTTTCTGCCACTTTACGCTGCAATGATGCTTTAACACCACCATCGAGCAAGATAGGACTCGTTTGCTGAATAAGTCCCCATGACCAACGGCTGATAATCACCGCCCCCACAATCCCCATAATCGGGTCGAGCCAAGTCAGTCCCATGTATTTACCAAACAACAAGGCAGCGATGGCGAGCACTGACGTTAACGCATCGGCTAGTACGTGAAAATAGGCAGCGCGAAGATTGTGATCATGGGCACCTTGGGCCTTCTGGTTCTTATGCTCAGCAGCATGGTGATCCTCTTCATGATGGCAATGGCTATGATCATGATGACTTTCATCGTGTGCATGTGAGTCATGGTGCATATGTGGGGGCTCATCATGTGAGCGAGCCGTATGGGTGTGATTGTCATGGGCGTGTGCTTGGCTGTTGTGATTTGCATGATCGTCTTCATGATCATGTTGATGCCCATGATCGTGTCCGTGGTGATGCCCATGGTCGTGGGTATGGTGATCTTTGAGCAAAAACACACTCAGCACATTAACGCTTAAACCAATCACCGCCACAAAAATAGCTTCGTTGAAATGAATTTGTTCAGGGTTAATCAACCGCATTGCCGATTCAATCACCATCACCAATGCGACTAAACCTAAAGCTATCGCACTGGTGTAACCGCCAAGTACACTTACCTTGCCCGTACCAAAAGTAAAGGCAGAATCGTTAGCGTGTTTACGGGCATAAGAATAAGCGAATAAAGTAATCATAAAGGCCGCAGCATGGGTGCCCATATGCCAACCATCGGCCAGCAGCGCCATAGAACCGTAAATGGTTCCGGCGGCAATTTCAGCCACCATAGTCACGATAGTCAAATACAGTACATAACGCGTATTTTTCTCACCTTCTCTATTTAGGCTCGAAAACTGATGGGAATGCTGCCACGGCGTGAGCGAGTGCCCTTTCCCATGGCTCGTTTCGGCATGATGTAAATGTTGTTCGCTTGTGGTTGATTCCATCGTTTAATCCTTTTCCTGCATTATCAATGATTAATACTGGGATTATAGTTTGAAAATCAAAATACATGAATAACGAAATACATTAAAGCCAAAAATAATGACTATCAAGCTATTGTGGCCTCAAACATTATCATTCATAACGGCAGTGATAGTATCTTATCCGCCGATTGATGATAAACCTTAATAACTTACTTTTAGTACAAGCAAAGCATTGAAAAATAAATTAAATGATGTAGTGATATGTCAGAATCGAGGGTACAAAAACCATAAATTGTAATGAGACTATGGTTAAAATGACAAAGGTTAAGATGACAAATTCCTACTTTAATGATGAGTAATGGCTTAACTTGAAATCTCATCTTCAACCCATAAATTGATAGCAATAACATGAATCACTTTTTGCTGAACCAATAACAAATACGGTTCATGGTTTTTTTATAATATTATTTAACCCTTTGTTGAATATCCTGCGTTTATAGGGATATCACATCGGCAACGTTGCCGATAAAAGCGAGTTAGATTAGGAGAAATAAGATGAAATTGAATACGTTATTAAGTGCTGTAGCCCTGTCCTTAACACTTTCCATTAGCTCATTTAACGCCATGGCAATGAGCTCACCTCAGTTAATAGGACTCGATACCCCCATGATCAGCATTCAACGTTTTGGCCAAACAGATTACAGCCCACAGGAAGTGACTAAGATGTTTCCCGCGCCTTCGGCAGGGATGGTACAGCACATTTTGACATTGCCTAAGCTAGAAAATGAAGATGACTATATGATCGAAATTCAAATTGGTCAGACGAAAATGGTTGATTGTAATAAACATCGATTAAATGGCGAGTTAAAAGAGCGCACAGTCGAAGGCTGGGGCTATAACTATTATCAAGTAGATGGAATATCGGCAGGTCCAAGCACTATGATGGCTTGTTCTGATACAGCAAAACAAAGTGCTTTTATCCAAATCCCAGACGAACTTATACTGCGCTATGACAGCCGCTTACCTAACGTTTTTTATCTTCCTGAGGGAACAGAAATACGCGTTAGAACCTGGAAAGTAGACTCAACATATCAATATTCTAAGTAAAAATAGTTCCAATGCGCTTCGAGTCTTTGCTAATCATCACGAGCAAAGGCTCGAAGCACATTAATCAAAATCTTTTAATTCTAACAACTTGCATAATCTCTATTTCGAAGCCAGCAACAGTCTCTGTTTCTGGATAATAAATAACGTTGATTTTTTGCCCTTGCAAATTTTTATACTTTTTGACGCGGCGAAATTTAAACGGCACATCACAATCTTCAATCATCACGGTATGTTGTACCCAGTCAGCTTTTTCTCTTTGCATGTGAGAAACCACAGTCACACCTTCAGAGTGAACCAAATGTTCATGGGTAGCTAACATCTTTTTTACGGCCTTATTCATGATCAACTCTTTTCTCATCTAGTTGCGACAACTGCGACGCAACTTTCTGTTTAATTTCAGCATATCTCAATTTTTCACAGCGACCGAAGCCACTTAACTTGCGCACTTGAAAGCGACTGACCAAGGGAACTGCCATACCAGCAAGACAACGACAGTAAGTATCAAGGGATATATCATTAATACCCTTGGCCGTTAAATGCGTTTTCAACGCAATCAAATCAGCGAATATTTGCTGTTCAGTAGGCCAAACGGGCTCTGTTGAATAGCGTAACTGAGCAATATTTCCACGACAAACACTACAATGACCACACAAGGTGGGTGCCTGATTATCATCAAAATAACGCGATAAATTATGGCTTAAACATGTTTCAAGTTCAAAAAAACGTACTAATTGCGCTATTCGTGCAATTTCTTTCTGCTCTTTATCGCTAAAATAATGATAAAGCACATCAATCAAATCCGCTTGCGCCAATGCGTTCACATCTACCTGATACACATCTGTTATACGCTTAGTTTCTAACTCAATTAACTGATGTTCTGCTAAATATTCCAGTGCTGCTAACACGCGGCTACGCTCATGGCCTGTGGCATTGTATAGGGCATCAAAATCCAATGCGCCCCATATTTTTTTCATTTGCGTATGATTAAAAATCTGCGACAAAAATGCCTGTCGCTCTGGATTAAATCGCTCCAAGATGGCTTGCTTATCTGCTAGAAATTTATAGTTTACATCCGCGTAGTAAGCAAACAACGGCTTTACTACACCCAATATTTCTAACTGGACGAGCAAAGTTTTCAAGGGCAACTGGCGAATATTACTCGCAGTGGAGAGGCCATTTAACTGGCATTCCCATTGACCTAAATGCTGTTCAAGTTTAATGGTGTCAACTACTTGTGCGATACCATCCCGCTCTGGAGTATCTCCATAGACAAAATTTTCAACGGTATTTAATCCATCAAGATTGGCTAACGTTACGCAGTGAGATAACTGACCATCGCGCCCTGCTCGACCTATTTCTTGGCTGTAATTCTCTATCGATTTAGGTAAATCATAATGGATCACAAAACGAATATTACTCTTATCTATCCCCATGCCAAAGGCGATAGTGGCCACAACGACTTGTAACTTATCTTGCATAAAGTCATTTTGAATTTGTTGACGCTTTTCATCTTCAAATCCAGCGTGGTATGCGCTGGCAATAATCCCATGTTGGCTTAATAAGCGCGCTACCGTTTCAGCAGTTTGCTGTAACGTCACATACACAATACCGGCGCCAGAAAATGAGGCGATTTGCTTAACCAGCAAAGCATCTTTTTCTTGTGTGGAGATAGGCAGTACTGTCAAATCTAAGTTCGGTCGATAAAAACCCGTTTGCACTATGTGCTCAGGCGCGATATCAAACCGTTTTGCCATATCCAGCTTAACTTTGCGTGTCGCCGTAGCGGTTAATAACAATACTAATGGGATTTGTAACTCACGGCGATAATCAGGCAATTTAAGATAATCAGGACGAAAGTTGTGTCCCCATTCTGAAATACAATGTGCCTCATCAACCACTAACATAGATAAAGTAACTGATTGAATAAATTGCCTAAAACGCTCATTTTTAAAACGTTCTACCGACACCATTAAAATCTTAAGTGTGCCAGAACGTGCATCTACCATCACTTTTTGACTTTGTTCGGCACTCAATGTGGAGTCGATGCTTGCAGCATTAATGCCTTTAGATTGTAAAAATTCCAGCTGATCTTTCATCAAGGCCAGTAGTGGTGAAATCACTAGTGTCAAATGAGGTAACTGCAATGCCGTAAATTGATAGCAAAGGGATTTACCCGAGCCCGTTGGGAAGATAGCTAAACTCGACTGTCCACTCAATAGTTGCGCTATGGTTTGCACTTGCCCAGGACGAAATTCAGAGAAACCAAACCCTTGTTGCAATAAACTCGCATACGGATTGGTCTCCAGAATAGGATTAAACATCAAGCGTCCTTTACACTTATTCTTACCCACCTAAATGTTAAGGCATACTGCAAGAAAAAGATTTAGCATTTAATGAATCGCCTAGTTTAGCAAATTTTAAGCTACTTTATGGAGTTAATTACCAATAAGAGTATTTTAATCATGCAAAAGAGAGCGGAGACATTATTAGTGAGATTAATATAAGGTATTGATATGCATAATATAATTTATATTTTGTATGCGATAAATAAAATACGAATGAATAGATAGAAGTCTGTTAAATAAAGAATAATTTATAAAATAAAAATTTTAGATAATATTAGTTCATTACAAACGACTGAATTTGTAACGTGTTGATAGTTTATAATTTTCTAGCTAGATAAATATTAATTAAGGCGGTGAGTTTATCCTGAAATCTTTCTTCAAAACTCTCAATATCGCGGCCAATTAAGTGGAAATATCTGGTTGCTTGTTCATGTGAAAGTAATTTATTAGCAACACTGTACTGCATCTCGTCTAAGCTTTTATTGTATCTTGGGGTGAGTACCCAAGTGCCAACATTGACGTCAAAGTTTTGCATCGCCTTTTGGGCCAAAGCACAAAAAGCTTCAATATGATCTAAGCCATTGGGGCCAAGACAGCCAGGTTCAATGCGGCACAATATGGCAATTTGTCGCTCACTAACAATACTTACACTCATCTTTAGCCCTCAATGTGATACCGTAAAACTTAGCATATCGAGTTAAGCTTAACCATTATTTTCAATGCCGATACACATAAATATAAAAACCGTAAATTAGTATTGCTAATTATAGTTTTTTATTACTTAGTCCATTATGTTGCCGACTTGAGAAATATCTAATACTGATATTTCATCATGCTCTGATAACAAGGTATCTATCGCCTGATCAAAGCTATCTAATTTTTGAGTTTCCATATAGTGCTTCAACCTTTGAATAATATCCTTACTAACTTCAATATGAGATTTTTTTTGGCGTTTTTTTATTTGAGACAATTCTTTGCGGACCATACGCCAACCAAAATCAGAGAAATATTGATTAAGCATATTATTTGCTTTGGTGAGTTCGTTATCAAGTAGCTGCCCTTTTTTGCGTAAACGAACCACTTCATTTAACAGAGTGACCAACTCAGGGTAAGAGTTTAGATTATAAAACCACGTTGTTTTCGAGGCTGCAGCATCAGGGTTTATAAGTCGATAAATTAAAGGTAAAGCAAAGTTTAATTCACTCTCCTCAAGCAATAATAATTTTCTGCCTGCTGTTGGCTTACTCTCATGATACTTCCAAGCTTGTGCTGCCATAAATACTTTTTATATCTAATATGCTATTAATTAAATGACACCCAATACTAGTACAAATCGCCGACCATTAATATATGGTTCAACCATTTTATAGGGGTTGTAAATGCCAAAATGCTGTTTTAGGTATTTTTATGCGGAATGAACAAAATAATAATCAGGTAACTTACTGTAACTAATCGGTTAAAAATCATTCAAACCTACTATCTCGTTCAATATTAATCATATAGACATCAAATAAAATGGTTAAACCATCCTTTAAAAGTAAAGAGTGTTCAGCTAACTTAACTAAAGCGCGAACCTATGCTGTGTATGATTTTAATACACCTGTTCTCTTCTATTATATTTTTTGACTTATTATCGACCATTATTACGGCGCTTAAACAGTGTGTTATTTTTAAGCATAAACAACAAACTAAGCATTATTTAAAACATCACTCTCAATAAAAGAATACTTTTTAATCAAATAGTACACCTACCAGTGATAATGACGATTATCACTGGTAGATGTTGCTATGATTTACGTATAATTACGCCTTATTATTCGATATAAGGTAATACGAGCAGTATGTCTAAAATGATCCGTATAAATTCATCTGGTCAAAATAACCACACTATATCAAATGAAAAACTAACTGGATCAGAGAATAATCATACCAAAAACCCGCATTTTTTTGAGGAGTCATATCTTCCACAATCTGTACGTAATGACTATTTAAGCGCAGCCGAAGAAACGGAATATGAAATTTCAGCTAATACTCGCCGTGTCTATAAAACGAGCTTTAGTTTATTTAGCCATTATTGTACTGAACATAAACTTCAGTCCCTCCCAGCCGATCCCCGTAGTGTAATTTCATTTATCGGTCATCAAAAAGAATTGATTCAAGAAAACACCGGCGTACAACTGTCAAAACAGACTCTCACAACAAGACTCGCTGCGATCCGTTATTATCATATTCAAGCCGGATTCCATTCTCCAACCGAGCACCCTTTGGTCATCCGAGTGATGCGTGGTTTAAGCAGAAATCAATCTCGTCATGTCAGTGATTATGATCAACAGCCAATCATGTATGATGAAGTGGAAATGTTAATTCAGGCAATTGATGAACAATTACATCCCTTAACGCGAGCGCGAGATAAAGCCATTATTCAATTAGGATTGCAGGGCGGATTTCGTCGCTCTGAACTTGCAGGTATAAAAGTACAGCATGTCAGTTTTTTACGAAACAAGTTGAAAGTACGCCTCCCTTATTCAAAGAGTAATCAGCAAGGTCAAAAAGAATGGAAAGATCTTCCAGATCATGAACCCTTTGCTGCATTTGATGCGGTGAAACATTGGTTAGCATTAACCAATATTAAAGATGGGCATTTATTTCGCTCGATATCCCGTGATGGTAAAAATTTACGCTCATATCAGATGGTCGAGCGTAATTTAGATGCTAACTCAACCTTAAATAAAAATAGTGGTTTCCTCACCGGTGATGATATTTATCGTATTATAAAAAAATATTGTACTAAAGCAGGATTACCCGCAAGATTTTATGGCGCTCATAGTTTACGCAGTGGTTGTGTTACACAACTTCATGAAAATAATAGAGATCATTTGTATATCATGGCAAGAACCGGACATACCGATCCTCGTTCATTACGTCATTATTTAAAACCTAGGGACTAAATGTTAAAAATTATAAGATAAAAATTAGCCATCAAGTTATTAGTTTTTGCTATTTCTATTTTACTTCTATTTATCGAAAATAGAATTTACTGCTTAAAAATAAATAGGCACTTATACGTTATTAATATTATATTTAAATGATACTTTCTGATAAAAAAAGTAGTGAGTCTAGAATTCAACTCCGAAGTGCGACACTCGGCAATTAAGCAACTAATTGGTGAAAAACCACCGCTGGCTGCTTAAACTTCAAACATTTCTTGGGGCGATAGTTAATCCTGCTC
>NZ_FTNN01000018.1 GCF_900156405.1 Shewanella morhuae | reverse complement strand
ATAAGAAGCCAATCAGCGGCTCAATGAATTCTGATTTTTTTGTTTCCACATCCTTATAAAGGAAGCAGAAACAAACTGTACATATTGCTATGAACACTCATTGTTACATTGATTTAAATTTTTGACTGCCAACCCGAAGGCTAAGCAGTTTCGATTAACTCAACACCTGTGAGTGTCCACACAGATTTCTTGTTTTATATTGTTAAAGAGCAACTCAATCTCATCAGAGAATCTGAGTACCACGCTGAGCATCAAATGCTTCCAGGTGGCTAGGGCTGCGTATTCTACGCATTTCCCATTGTGCGTCAAGGAGTTTTTTACAACTTCTTGCTGCTGTTGAATTAAGTGCCATTCTCAACAGAGAGTAACCTGTTCAATTCAACCTCACTCGCCGTATCGCTTACGCGCATCGCCGTGTCAGTGGATGCGCATTATAGGGAGATTGAGAAAGTGCGCAACCCCTATTTTTGAGATCATTGTCATTTTCTCGCTGTTAGCGGAATATTTGACCTGACCAGCTAGTTTTTAACCTTTATAATAGAAAAAACCACTCAATTAGGGACTTTTCTATGTCAGAACCACTCAGAACTTATCAAGGCACTTATCCTCAATTAGGCAATAACGTATATGTAGATGAAGCTTCAGTGCTTGTTGGTGATATTGCTTTAGATACGGATGCCAGTATCTGGCCTATGGTGGCGGCACGTGGTGATGTGAACCATATTCGAATTGGTAAACGCTCAAATGTACAAGATGGCAGCCTATTGCACGTAACTCGAAAGTCCGCTTCTCGTCCCGATGGTCATCCACTGATCATTGGTGATGATGTGACAATTGGTCACAAGGCTATGCTTCATGGCTGTAAAATCGGTAACCGTGTATTAGTAGGTATGGGTGCAATTATTCTTGACGGTGCAATTTTAGAAGATGATGTGATTTTAGGTGCGGGCTCATTAGTCCCACCGGGTAAAGTATTGGAGAGTGGCTACTTATATGTAGGAAGCCCGGCGAAGCAATCACGCCCATTAACGGCGGCCGAAATTGCCTTTTTACCAGAGTCTGCTGATAACTATGTCAGATTGAAAAATGAGTACATGCTTGAACTACAAAAAAGCTAGTCACTATAGATAGTCAGAAAGGCGGTAAAGACTGATTAGTTTCTGCCGCCTTTTGCTATCAGCTGCCTTAAATCTCTTTTCATTGCAGTTAGCCTAAATGAACGGCACCAAACTCATCGAAGTCTTCGGCTGCAATTAAATCTTCTGCTATTTCCTCAGCATCAAATCTTACCGCATCAAACAATGCCAACATAGCCGCAGCTTCAGAACTTGGCTGCTCAGAAAAATCATTCAGCTCGGCTAGCTTATTTGAACTGATATAACATTTAATATTCATTCCCTGCGATTGCGCTATAAAACAGATTTGCCCTTGGGCATCGTCCCAGTACTGTAAATCGGGGAAAAGAATACTTTGATTCATGCTTCCAACTTAGGCTCAGCCATTAGTTTATCCCTCAAAAGACTCAATACCACTTGAGTGTCGGGTTCTACACCTCGCCATAGGGTAAAGCTCTTAGCCGCTTGCCCCACTAACATACCCAGTCCATCAATAACTTTCGCGGCACCTTGAGATAATGCCCATTGGTTAAAAGCGGTCATTGAGGCGCCATACATCATGTCATAGCAAACGGTTTGCGTAGTGATGATGCGCGCAGGTACGGGAGGTAATTCACCGGCAAGGCTAGCCGAAGTAGAATTAATGATGATATCGAACTCACCTGTAAGCTCACTCATTTGAATCACGCTGACTTTACTCGCGTAGGCGCCATCATTAACCGCGATAAAAATATCAACTAAACCTTGTGCCTTAGTGTGAGTGCGATTGCTGATGGTAAGCTGTGCAATACCTGCATTTAATAGCGGCAAAATACAACCACGTGCGGCGCCGCCTGCACCGATAAGTAATACTTTTTTATCGTGCAAACTGCCTAAGTTCGCGATGAGATCGGCCACCAGCCCTAAGCCATCAGTGTTATCACCGCGAATAGTGCCATCAGGCAATAAAGTTAAGGTATTCACCGCGCCGGCGAGTTTGGCCTCTGGACTGATACTGTCACACAGTGCAAAAGCTTGTTCCTTAAAAGGCACCGTCACATTGGCACCTTTGCCACCCGCGTTGAAAAACGTAGTCAACGAGGCTTCAAAACTATCAATTGGCGCAAGAATGGCTTCGTAAGCCAATGACTCTTGGGTGAACGCAGCAAACTGACCATGGATGAACGGTGATTTACTGTGGCGAATAGGGTTGCCGAACACTGCGTATCTGTCTGTCATAGCGATATTAAACTTTCAGTTTGATGGCTTTGCAGTCTACCGCGCTTTTAGGTCCACGCAAGCCGAATTATACTCAACTGAATTTCACGCTATGTTTCACGCTATAATGCGCCATCGGCTCAATGAACTCTACTTTAGTGAACGACTATTCCAATGAACTGGCTTAAGAAGATTTTTAGTAAACACACTCAAACTCCAGCAGAGGATGATCGCGATCCGAATCAATCTAATGCCTATGACTTAATTGGTGGCGAAAAGGTACTCCGCGCTATTGCTCAATGCTTTTATCAGAAGATGGCAAGTTCGGAAGAAACAACAACCTTGTTTGCTATTCATAGAGCGCCAATTGCGGAATCAGAACAAAAGCTGTTTGAATTTTTAAGTGGATGGCTTGGCGGGCCGCAACTCTATCAGCAAAAACATGGTCATCCAGCATTGCGAGCACGACACATGCATTTCGCTGTTGATGAGGCGATGCGTGACCAATGGTTGTTGTGTATGAAGTTTGCGATTGAAGAGAACATTAAAAAGCCAGAGCATCGAGCCGCCATTTATGAGGCGATTTCAACTCTGGCTGATCATATGCGTAATCAATAATAATGCAGATGTGGCGTCCACTTTTTAAGATTAACGACTAAACCCAGTCGCGAGGCTTGAGATAGTTATCATACAAGTCAGCCTCTGGGCTACCAGCCTCTGGGGTGTAAGCATATTGCCAACGCACTAATGGTGGTAATGACATTAAAATTGACTCAGTACGGCCACCCGTCTGCAACCCAAACAAGGTACCTCGATCGTAAACTAAATTGAACTCAACATAGCGACCACGGCGATACAATTGGAACTGACGCTCACGCTCACCAAAGTCAATATCTTTACGACGCTCAACAATCGGCGCATAGGCCGTTAAAAAGCCATTACCTACCGCTTGCATAAAGCTAAAACTTTTATCAAATCCTTCTTGATTCAAGTCATCAAAAAACAATCCACCCACGCCACGGGTTTCATTACGATGCGGTAGGAAGAAATACTCGTCACACCACTTTTTATACTTGGGATAAACCTCATCGCCGAAGGGCGCGCAAATGTCCTTAGATGTTTGATGCCACTGGCGCACATCTTCCTCAAATGGATAATAAGGTGTTAAGTCAAAACCACCACCAAACCACCACACGGGATCAGCGCCGTCTTTTTGGGCGATGAAGAAACGCACATTAGCGTGAGTTGTTGGGATATAAGGGTTATTAGGGTGGATCACTAAAGAAACCCCCATAGCTTCAAAGCTACGGCCGGCTAATTCAGGGCGATGAGCTGTAGCAGATGCAGGCATAGCTGCGCCTGTCACATGGGAAAAGTTAACTCCAGCTTGTTCGAACACAGCGCCTTGAGTTAATACTCTGCTGGTGCCGCCACCGCCTTCAGCGCGGGTCCATGAATCGGCAGCAAAGCTTGCTTGGCCATCCAGAGCCTGTAGCCCAGTACAAATTCGATTTTGAAGATCGAGTAAAAAAGCTTTAACTACTGCAACATCTGGCACGCTCATCTTATTATCCTTACTTGTATTGGATCATTGTCCATTTCGTAAAATTTTTCCGCTACGCGCATCAATAATGGTCGATGGCTGACGTTGTGCGCCTAATTCGCCTAATACCAGTGCATCAATTTTACTTTCAAAATTGATGAGGATGTCTTCGGCAGTTAATGCAGGTTCTTCACCGGCAAGATTAGCACTGGTCGACACTAAAGGTTTATTCAGCGCGCGGCACAGGGCTTGTACCCCCGCGTGAGCTGACACCCGCACTGCAATAGAGTCAAATTCACCACAGAGGTATTTTGAAACATGCACCTTGATTGGCATCACAAAGGTAAAAGGACCTGGCCACTTAGAAAATGCAAATTCGAGCTGCCCAGCTGTTAATTGCGTTTCATCAACGTAGGCTAACAGCTGCTGAAAATCACTGGCGACTAAGATCAGTCCTTTTTGCCATGGGCGCTGTTTTACCGCCAATAACTTTTGAATAGCAGTGTCGTTATCAGGGTCGCAACCCAGGCCATAAACCGCCTCGGTTGGATAAGCGACAACGCCGCCTTGAAGAATAATGTCTTTTATATCGGATGGGTGTAGCTGCAACATCTTAGGATCACCTTTTGAGTATTGTCGATTTCTACAATCAAGTTCTTGGATAAATTCGAATACTGATCAGCCCATCAACGGTCAGCCGAAGATTATACGCAAGCCAGTTTCATCGGCCAAATAATAAGATGCAGAACACACAATAAACTACAGTGGTCTTTTGTATTTACAGCTTTTTTGCGGACATTCTACGCGCATACCTGCCGCCCCTTTACGCTCAACTAAGATCCCAAAACCACAACTCGGACAATTTTCAGCCACGGGTGGATAATTCACAATAAACTTGCACTTAGGATAAGCGCTACAGGCATAAAAACTCTTTCCAAAACGGCTGGTTCTATGCTCAAGTTTACCCAGTTTGCAGTCAGGGCAAGGAATGTCAGGCTGATCGCGCGTTTGATCCTGTTTTTCAATATGCGTGCAGCTGGGATATTGTGTACAACCGATAAAAATACCAAATCGTCCAGACTTTACTGCCAGTTCATGACCGCATGCGGGACACACAGAGCCTTCTATCACTTGAGTTTCAATCGATTCGTGTTGTACTAAAGGGCGCACATAATTACAGCTGGGATAGTTATTACAACCGAGAAAACCACCATGCTTACTGTGCTTCACCGATAACTCACTGCCACATTCAGGACAAAGCTCGTATTCTTTTTCCAGTGCGTGTTCGTGGGCACTAAATAATTGTTCATCGATCTTAGACATAATCATTCACCACCTGTCGTAGCGCATTAGGATATCAGCGCTGTGCCATCAAGAAATTAATGGCATCAAAAAAGGAGGTCTTAGCCTCCCTTCTCTCATAATGCATCTCTTGCAACGATTAAGAATGCAGCCTGCCTTCCGGTTGCTCGAAGATTAAATCTTCCATTTGCTCGTAAGCGGATTCATGACCGGGTGCATTGAATAACACCATCAAGATAACCCACTTCAAATCTTCTAAAATCAGTGTTGGTTCATCCAACTCCATGACTCTATCGATCACCATTTCACGGGTTTCAACATTTAGCACTGTCACTTGCTCTAAAAACAGTAAGAAACCGCGGCACTCAACATCCAGTTTTTCCATTTCGTCTTTTGTATAAATACGAAACGAATGCTGATCATGATTACAAAGATAAGGCTGATCGCCTTCTTGTAATTCAGCTAAGCGCTCTAACCAAGTTAACGCTTTTAAAATCTCGGACTTATGAAATCCTGCGCGAGTGAGTTCTTTGGTTAACTCGTCTTCATCAACGAGTAATTCAACTTCACTGTGAACATAGTTTTCAAATAGATACATGAGGATATCAAACATGGCTAGCTCCTCTTTACTCTGACGTAACCACCGGGTATTGCGATAACCCAACCTTGTAATTCTAGTTCAAGCATTTGTTCTAACACCAGATCTATCGTTTTCCCACTATGTTCAACTACAGTATCAAGGGTTGTAGTTTCATAACCTACACTAGCTAACAGCGACGAAAATGGCAAATCACAAACATCATCCTGCTGTATATGGTGCTGCAGCCTCAATTCTTCAAGGTGAAAAGCGGTTAAACTTGCTAATTCTTCCACTATATCGGCCGCGGTCTCTACAAGTTTTGCGCCATCACGTAATAAATCATGACAACCCTGATGGTAACCACCGAGAATTGAGCCAGGAACGGCAAACACCTCACGCCCTTGCTCCATTGCTAGCCTCGCAGTGATTAAAGAGCCACTTTTACGGCAAGCCTCAACCACGAGAGTGCCAAGAGAAAGACCGCTAATAATGCGGTTTCGTTTCGGAAAATTACCCGCAAACGGCCCAACATCTGGCCAAAACTCGCTAAGTATACAGCCTTGCTGCTGAATATCATGATAAAGCTGCCGATGTTTACGTGGATAAATCGTCTCTATGCCAGTACCCAGCACGGCAATTGTCCGTCCGTGATAATCAACACAGGCTTTATGAGCCGCGCCATCAATCCCCATCGCCATGCCGCTACAGATACTAAATCCCATCGATGACATCTCTGCAGCAAGTTGATAAGCAATCTGTAAACCTCCCGGCGATGCATTACGACTGCCAACAATAGCAAGCGAAGGCAATGCGAGAGCTTCTATACACCCTTTCAAAAACAAGACCGTAGGCGGATCAGTAAGCTGCTTTAAGAGTGGCGGATAGAGCGGATCGGAGAAACAAAGTAAATGATGGTCAGCTGATTGCTGTTGCCATTCAAGGGCGATATCTACTTTTTGATAATCAATAGCAAGGCTCTGGAGCAGATGCTTAGATAAAGGTAGCGCTTCTTTCTCGTGCTCTAACCTTTGCCTAAGATCGTCCACTTCCATGTGCGTTAATAATTGTTGGATCTTAGCGGGTCCCAGCCCAGATACAGCGCCAACAATTAACCAATCGACCAAGTATTCAGAAATTATTGCCCCCTGAAGGCTAAAGACTCTGGTGCGACTAATTTATCGCCAACACGGACAGGGCGCTCAGTCGTGACGATTAATCCTAAACTCACTTTATCGAACACCTTAAATACTAACAATTTACCATGATAGATATCCGGCATTTGAATGGCACGATCAGTAGACGTTGAAGCAATTAAGTTTTCGTAAGCAGTACGTTCGATAACAGGCACCGGCATACCATTTTGGTCGATGACAATCACCTCACCATCACGGAAAATTGAAAACACCACTCCAGGCTCAATACCATCTTCAGTCCCCTTATCAAGATAAACGACATTCAGCTTGCCCGCTTCACGTAAATTCGACTCTGTAGCCAAGACTAAGGCCGGAGCCTTTAACTCTGCAGATTTTGGCGTGAAGTAAGCAGACATTAAAGAATCACTTCCCATCGGTAGCACTCTAAAGCCAGCTTTGGTTTCGCGAAAACTGCTTAATAACTTGATCTTTGAAACCTTGCCGGACTCAATCACCTGTCCAGTCGAAGCTAAAATGGCTTCTTGACCTAACACTTCACCCGATTCTTTATTCAAAAACTCGCGGCCGCGTTCATAAGCACCGTATTTTTGCCCCAGCGGTAGAACCCCATCGATATAAATTACATCACCAACAATGTGATGACGTGATGGGCTTTCACCTGATAGCACCATAGGTTGTTCAGCAAGCCAGTTATTATCAACCACTCGATTTTGAACTAGATATTGCTCTATCAAAGTGAGATCAACAGCTGGTATTGCATTGCTTTTAGCAATAACCCGCCCCTCTGGACTCTTCTTTATATGCGGCTTAGCACTATCACTAGAGGCACCATTACGTACTAATCGAGGTTGACCATCGACAAATACCAGAGTGAGCTGATCGCCAGGGTAAATGAGATGGGGATTAGCTATCTGTGGGTTAACATCCCACAAGCGTGGCCATTTCCAGGGATCATTTAGAAACACAGTGGAAATATCCCAAAGAGTGTCGCCCTTTTTCACTACATATGACTCAGGATATCCCGCTTTTAGCGTGAGAGTATCGGCGGTAACAAACGTACAATTTAAAGTCATTAACGCGATTAAAATTAACCGTTTCATGGGCATTTCCATGTTGTTTGGCTCTTAGTTTGAGCTTTTACTATTATTGATAGGAACTAAAGATTAAAATTAACCCATTAGCATCAGTGAGTATAACTAACTGATAGGTATTTGACAGACTTGTTAAGAGTTTATGTATGACACTATTAAAAGTTTTACAATTTCCCGATGAAAGATTACGGACACAAGCCACACCTATCACTGAGTTTAATGCTGAATTGCAGACTCAAATCGATGATATGTTCGAAACCATGTACCAAGAAAAAGGAATTGGATTAGCTGCAACTCAAGTGGATTACCATAAACAGCTTATTGTTATGGACTTACAAGATGAAGTCGAGCGGCCAAAGGTGTTTATCAACCCTGAGATTATCGCCAGTAGTGGTGACTTCTGCAACGAAGAAGGCTGTCTATCGGTTCCTGGTATTTATGCCAAAGTTGATCGCGCTGAATTTGTTACGGTAAAAGCCTTAGACAGGCACGGTAATGAATTTATTATTGAGGCTGATGAGCTCTTCGCTATCTGTATTCAACACGAAATGGATCACCTCAAAGGTAAATTGTTTGTTGATTATCTATCACCGCTAAAACGTCAGCGGATCAAACAGAAACTTGAAAAAGCGGCCCGATTGGACGCCAAAGAAGCATAGGATTAGATTTGAAACCACTCAACATCATCTTTGCCGGAACACCAGATTTTGCAGCTCGCCACTTACAAGCACTGTTGGACTCACACCATAATGTGATTGGCGTTTATACCCAGCCCGATAGACCTGCAGGTCGCGGCAAGAAGCTAACCGCAAGTCCAGTAAAAGAACTGGCCATAGCCAATAACATCCCTGTTTATCAACCCGGTTCATTACGCAAAGAGCCTGCACAACAACAGCTTGCCGAGCTTAATGCCGATATTATGGTAGTGGTTGCTTACGGTCTAATTCTGCCAAAAGTCGTACTAGATACACCACGTTTAGGCTGTATTAATGTTCACGGTTCTATTTTGCCACGCTGGCGCGGTGCAGCGCCTATTCAGCGCGCACTGTGGGCGGGCGACACTGAAACGGGTGTGACTGTCATGCAAATGGATGTCGGCTTAGACACGGGCGACATGCTGCTTAAAACCTATCTACCAATTGAAGATAGCGACACTTCAGCCAGTCTTTACGAAAAACTGGCGAAACAAGGCCCTGTTGCCCTATTGCAAGCCCTCGAAGGCTTAGCTAACGGTACTTTAACCGCCGAAAAACAAGATGAAGCCTTAGCCAACTACGCTGAAAAACTCAGCAAAGAAGAAGCCAGGCTCGACTGGAATAAATCTGCCAAACAACTCTGGCAAGAAGTCCGTGCCTTTAATCCTTGGCCAGTGAGTTACTTTGAACACCAAGGCAATACCATTAAGGTGTGGCAAACTCAAGTTAGCGAAACCATTAGCACAGCCGCTCCGGGTACGATTATCAGCGCCAGCAAGAAAGGCATCGACATCGCCACTGCCGATGGCGTGCTAACCCTGCTAAGCATGCAGCTACCAGGGAAAAAACCGCTCAGTGTTGCTGATATTCTCAATGCTCGAGGTGAATGGTTTAGCCCAAATACTCGCCTCGCAAGCGAGGCACAATAGCCATGAACTTGCGCGCGCTGGCAGCTAAAGCCATCTTCGAAGTATTAGAAAAAGGTGTGTCACTGTCAGTGGCACTGCCCGATCAACAAAAGCATCTTGCCAGCGGCAAAGATAAAGCCTTACTCGCTGAGCTTTGCTACGGCGTGATGCGCACTCTGCCACAAATAGAAAAACGCATCAGCGAATGCCTTGAGAAACCCCTCAAAGGTAAACAAAGGATTATCCACCAGCTGTTGATCATTGGGTGTTATCAGCTTTACTTCACTCGCATTCCAAGCCATGCCGCAATTTCAGAAACTGCCGAGGCCTGTCGCCAATTAAAATTTGAAGGCATGGTTAAGGTTGTAAACGGTGTCCTACGCAACATTCAGCGTCAGCTTTCGCCACTAAGCACAGAGTCTGATACGTTAAGTTACAACACACCCGCTTGGTTGATTAAGCGCTTAAAAGAAGCTTATCCCGAGCAGTGGCAAGAAATTATCCAACAGAGTCATGAGCGCCCACCTATGTGGCTGCGTAATAATCGCTTATCCCAGAGCCGTACCGAATACCTCGCCGCCTTAGCCGAACTTGATATTGAAGCGAGCGAAGGCACTAGCGCCGATGCCATTCTCTTGGCCCATCCCAAGGATGTCGCCACCCTGCCACGCTTCCATGACGGTGCGGCATCAGTACAAGATGGCGCAGCGCAATGGGCGGCGACACTGCTTGCCCCACAAGCTAATGAGCTAATACTTGATGCCTGCGCAGCGCCCGGTGGAAAAAGCTGTCATCTACTCGAGCTTGAGCCGAGTATCAAACTCGTCGCCGTCGACTTTGATGCCAAACGCCTCGAGCGCGTGCAACAGAACCTTGACCGCCTATCATTAAAAGCTGAGCTTATACATGGTGATGCGGCCAATATTGACTCATGGTGGCAAGGTGAACAATTTGATCGTATCTTACTGGACGCGCCTTGCTCTGCCACAGGAGTGATTCGCCGTCATCCCGATATCAAGTGGTTACGTAAAAACCATGACATTGAAGAGCTCGCAGGGCTACAACAGCAAATTCTCGATCATTGCTGGAAATGGCTAAAACCGGGCGGTACGCTGCTGTATGCCACTTGCTCGATTTTACCGCAGGAAAATCGCGACCAGATTAGTGCGTTTTTAGAAAGAACGGCAGATGCTAAGCTAGATACATTACCCCAGCAAAATTCGCCACAAGATATAGGTTGGCAAATCACGCCAGGACAAGACAATATGGATGGGTTTTATTATGCCCGTTTATTAAAAGCGACCGATTAGGAAGTAAGCAAGGCCATGAAAATTATCATATTAGGCGCAGGTCAAGTCGGGGGAACCTTGGCAGAAAATTTGGTAGGTGAAAACAATGACATCACCATAGTCGATAATGACAAATCCAGATTACGCGCCCTGCAAGATAAATACGACCTTCGCGTTGTAACAGGCCACGCAGCTAACCCTGATGTACTCAGAGAAGCTGGCGCGGAAGATGCCGACATGCTAATCGCCGTCACTAACAGTGATGAATGCAACATGGCCGCCTGCCAGATTGCTTACACCCTTTTTGGTACCCCCACTAAAATTGCCCGAATTCGTTCAGAACCTTATTTGGCAATGCGCGATAAACTGTTTATCGACAGTGAAACGAAAAATAGCGATGGTCGTCCCCGCGGTGGTTTTGTGATCGATGAGTTAATCGCCCCTGAACAGTTAGTGACTGCTTACATTCAACGTCTTGTTGAGTATCCTGGCGCATTGCAAGTGCTCGAATTTGCCGAGGGTCGCCTAAGTTTAGTGGCTGTTCGTGCCTATTATGGTGGCCCGCTGGTGGGTAATGCTTTAGCGGCACTTCGCGAACATATGCCAAATATTGATACCCGGGTCGCGGCAATTTTTCGCCAAGGTCGAGCAATTATGCCCCGCGGCACCACGATTATCGAGGCCGATGACGAAGTCTTCTTCGTTGCTGATAGTCGTCACATTCGCGCAGTCATGAGCGAAATGCAAAAACTCGATAGCACCTACCGCAATATTATGATCGCTGGCGGCGGTAACATAGGATTAGGCTTAGCCAAACGCCTTGAACGTACTCACTCAGTCAAGTTGATTGAGCATAAATATGAGCGGGCAGAAGCCTTATCGGAACAACTCGAAAATACCACCGTATTTTGCGGTGACGCATCAGATCAAGAATTACTGCTTGAAGAACACATAGACCAAACCGACGTATTCATTGCCGTTACCAATGATGATGAAGCCAATATCATGTCGGCTTTATTAGCCAAACGCATGGGCGCAAAAAAAGTCATGGTATTGATCCAGCGCGAAGCCTATGTTGATATCGTGCAAGAAGCGAATATTGATATCGCAATTTCACCACAACAAGCGACGATTTCAGCCCTATTAACCCATATTCGTCAGGGTGATATTTGTAACGTTTATTCGTTACGCCGCGGCGCGGCAGAAGCGATTGAGGCCATTGCCCACGGTGATTCAAGTACGTCAAAAGTGGTTGGTAAAGCCATTGGTGATGTGAAATTACCACCAGGTACTACAATTGGCGCCCTTGTCCGTAATGACGAAGTACTGATGGGCCACGATAAAACAGTGATAGAACAAGGCGATCACGTCATTTTGTTTTTAGTGAATAAAAAATTTGTTGGCGAAGTCGAGAAACTTTTCCAACCCAGTGCTTTTTTCTTTTAAACCTCTAAGCCCTATCCATGCTGAACTTTAGACCGCTATTGTTTATTTTAGGGCTGTTTTTGTCGATGCTGACAGCCTTCATGTTAATTCCACTACTTCTTGCTATATTCAATGGCGAAGAAACCGTGGGCTCTTTCATGCTATCTGCTTTATTAACTGGCATTAGTGCCAGCCTGTGTTTGCATAATGGGCAGAGTAAAACTATCAATCTTAATATTCGCGATATGTTCTTATTGACCAGCTTAACGTGGTTAATCGTCAGTTTATTTGCTGCCATGCCCTTTACCCTTTACCACGGCATTGGTTACACGGATGCTTTCTTTGAAACCATGTCAGGTATCACGACCACCGGCTCTACCGTCCTATCGGGTTTAGATACCATGGATCACAGTATCCTGATTTGGCGCTCTTTATTACAGTGGTTGGGCGGTATCGGCTTTATTGTGATGGCGGTAGCCATTCTGCCTTTTTTAAACGTCGGCGGAATGAGGCTATTTAGAACAGAATCCTCCGATTGGAGCGATAAAGCGGTTCCTCGTACTCAGAGTATGGCTAAGTATCTATTTCTTGTGTATATCACCCTTACCAGTATCTGTTGCGTAGCCTATCATCTTGCGGGCATGACTTGGTTTCAAGCCGTTAACCATGCTATGACTACCCTATCGACTGGCGGTTACTCAACCTCTGATAACTCAATGGCTGCATTTTCAAACTCTGCTCATTGGGTCGGTGTGGTGTTTATGGCTGCGGGTGGCCTGCCGTTACTGATGTTTGTACACAGCATACAGCAAAGAGATGTGCGGATTTGGAACGATGCTCAGGTTAAGGGCTTTCTGTTTTTTCTGACCATAGTGTCTTGCTCTATTGGATTTTGGCTATGGCAAACCCGCGATATCGCATTACTTGATGCATTGCGTTTATCCAGCTTTAACGTGGTTTCAGTGGTGACCACCACAGGTTATGGCTTAACGGATTACGGTGCTTGGGGCGCCTTTGCAAACATTGCTTTTCTATTTTTAATGTTTGTCGGCAGCTGCTCAGGCTCTACCTCTGGCGGGATAAAAATTTTCCGTTTTCAAATTGCTGGCGCTATTATGCGCGAGCAATTAAAACAACAGTGTCATCCGAATGGTATTTTTAGAGAACGCTACAATAACCGCATCATCAGTGAAGATATTGTGCGTTCACTGATCACTTTTGTGCTGTTATTTATGATGGTTATCGTGGGCTTATCAGTGATTTTAGTATTAACGGGACTCGACCCGATGACGAGCTTTACCGGTGCAATCACCGCGGTTACAAACGTAGGCCCAGGTTTAGGCCCTATTATCGGCCCTGCGGGTAACTTTTCGACGCTACCCGATGTGGCTAAATGGGCATTGGCTCTCGGCATGTTACTCGGACGCTTAGAGATATTGACCGTAGCGGTATTATTTCACCCGAGTTTCTGGAAGTATTAATTCTGTAGAGCTTGGATACTAAAAAGGCGCTTAACTTGTTAAGCGCCTTTTCTATTAAGCCTGACTCGTCCTAAATAGCGGTAACGTCGACTAATTCAAGCAGATGATCGGCATAGACCTTCACATCTTCCCAGTCGGTGTAATCGATAACCGACTTAGGATCGGTTGGGCCTTTGGTCATCTTCATAATCAACTGGATCATCCACCGGTCGTACCAAGGCCATGAAGGATAATCCACTTTACCGGCAATAATTTTAAGGTCTGCAGGTGTCCAAGGTGATAGTGTAATAAACTTTTGCAGATATTTATTATTCTCTGGGATGCGCTTTTCAGGGTTTCTCGCCACCACGTTGACGCAAAAGAAACTGTTTGGTAAGGCATCCAAAGCACGTGCATGCTGCTCAATAAATTGAAACACACTTTTATCATAACTGCCGTAGAGTACACAGGCGCCTAAAGCAACGGCTTGATAATCAGACCAGTTAATAGACTTAGCTGCTGCACTGTTGATATCAATGAGATCAACTTGAACTCCACGTAATATTAATTGGTCGGCAATTGCACTGGCTATCTTGGCGGTGTGGCCGCCACGGGTAAAATAAAGCACAAGAACACGTATCATAGGAAATTCCAAATCTACTCAGTTAGTAGGCTATTGTGGCAAGATTACGCGACATAAACCTCTGATAGGATCACAAAGTAGTCGTATCTCATATTCTTAGATGCAAAAATTGAGATCTACATGGCTGAGCAGTATGATTACGTTGACAGATGTGTTCAATTAGAATTATCTAATAAAAAGCGATAAAGTGAGTGACCTTATGCAAAATGATATAGATGTAGCTGCAATGGTAACTAATGCAGAAAGTGCGGCAAAATGGCTCAAAGCTATAGCGAACCCTTATCGCCTAATGATTTTGTGCCTACTACTCGACAAAGAGTTGAGCGTAACTGAGCTTAATGCCACGGTGCCTTTAAGCCAGTCGGCACTATCCCAACATTTAGCAGTATTACGTACTGAAGATTTGGTTGATACCCGTAAGAGCTCGCAAATTGTTTACTATAAGCTCAAGGACGAACAGGTAACTCAAGTAATTTCAATTCTGTATAGCCGCTACTGCGCGGCATAATACGGCAAATCAGTAAAGTTAAGCTCTAGCATTTTATGCCACTGGGGCTTAAATATCGTTAAGCTTGGCTAAACCGGTTACCAAAAGCGTCAACCTTATCCCAATCAGTAAACTCGAAGGTGCCCGAGATATCAGTAGGGCCTTTTGTCACCCACATGATGAAACGTATCATAGTTCTATCGAATAAACCGTATTTAGGATAATCAATTTTACCCGCAAATACTTCTAACAGCTGTGGTTGCCATAATGATAATTGCAGAAATTTTTGCATGTAAGGGTTAGTTTCTGGTGTATTTTTTAACGGTTTGCGCGCCACAACATTAACGGTAAAAAAACCATTAACCTTAGTATTTAATACTGCATGGTGGCGATTTACAAACTGGTAAAGCGCCGGTCTATGCTTACCATAACGAATGCTGGCACCAATCAATACTTTGTCAAAATCAACCAAGTTCAAAGCTTCAGCCTGTTCTAATGTAACTAACGAAACTTGTTCACCAGCTTGCTCAGCAATGAGCTTCATTTTTTGGCAAATAGCTAAGGTTTGGCCATCTATTGTTGAATAGATTATTAATGTTTGCATGATTAGTTCTTCCAAAAAGTTGGCGTAAACAAAATGAGTAAAGTAAAGACTTCTAATCGCCCAAAAAGCATAGCAATCAAGAGTACCCATTTAGCGCCATCACCAATACTGGCATAGTTGCTGGCAACGGCGCCTAAACCTGGGCCTAAGTTATTAAGGCATGCTGCTGTAGCGCTAAAAGCGGTAATATCATCAAGCCCTAGCGCCATCAGAGCGAGCATAGATACAACAAAAACAAGGGCATAAGCTGAAAAGAACCCCCACACTGCATCAATAACGCGATCAGATAGCACTTTAGAACCAATACGAATCGAAAACATCGCTTTAGGATGGACTAAACGTTTTAACTCACGGGAGCCTTGCAATAATAATAGAATAATACGGATAACTTTAATGCCGCCAGCAGTAGAACCACCACAGCCGCCAATAAAACTTGAAAAAATCAATAGGATGGGTAAAAAGAGTGGCCATAAATGGAAGCTTTCACTACCAAATCCTGCGGTAGTCGCCACCGATACCACCTGAAATAACGCATGATCGAGTGTTTCTTCAGGTGTATCGTAAATGCCAGACTGGTAAAGGGTTACAAAACAGATCGCCGTCAAGGTAAACTGAATCGCCACCAGCATTTTAAATTCAGTATCTTTAAAATATACTTTTACGTTGATACCTCTGCGGGAAAACGCCGCAAAATGCACACTAAAATTGACGGCTGAAACAATTAAAAAGAACGCACAAATAAGATTAATCGCAGGGCTATCAAAATAGCCCATACTGGCATCATGGGTAGAGAATCCGCCAATCGCAATCGTCGAAAATGAGTGACAAACCGCATCAAAAAGACTCATACCCGCCAACCAATAAGCGCTTGCACAAACAACGGTAAGGAATAAATAAATATACCACAGTGCCTTAGCTGTTTCGGCAATACGCGGGGTCATTTTATTATCTTTCACCGGTCCAGGAATTTCTGCCCGATACAGCTGCATTCCTCCAATCCCTAGTACAGGTAAAATAGCTACGGCTAATACGATAATCCCCATACCACCGAGCCATTGCAGCAAATGTCGATAAAATAAGATGGCTTTAGGTAGGGAATCAAGCCCTTCGATAACGGTTGCACCTGTGGTGGTTAATGCAGAAAAAGATTCGAAGAAACTATCCGTCCAGCTAAGATCTGGCTCGCTAGAGAATATAAAAGGTAATGCACCAATCGACCCCAGTACGGTCCAGAATAGAACAACAATAAGAAACCCCTCTCGGGTTCGTAACTCTTCTTTACAGCGACGATTAGGATACCAAAGCCAGAAACCAATAAACAAACTGACAAAAAATGCTTGCACAAATGCTGTACCACCACCATCGTTGTACCATACGGCAATTAGTGCTGGGGGCAACATAGTGATGGAAAACAAGCCGACTAATAGGCCTATAATTCTTATTATTGTTTTATATTGCATTACGCGAGTTCAATTATTCCATAGGCTGCAAAGGTATTTTCAGCATTTAAGCTATTTTGGCATAGTTTACGCAGGCATCACAGCTCAAACTCAGGCAGCAAACTTCCCTGGCTAAGTGTTGCCAGCAACTCACAAAGTAATGCTTGTTGCTGCCGTCCGATTTCAAACTCAATATCAACAGCCTCAGTAAATTGCTTATCAATAATCACCGCATCTACTTGCTGTAAGACATGCTCAACGTCGCGCAGTTGTGCATAATCACAATGCAGCTTAGCAGGATAACGTAATTGTTTAAGCCTAGTCGGTAATTGAAGTAATCCTTGCCTTAATCCGGAGGTGTAAGCGCGTACTAAACCACCAACGCCTAACTTAGTGCCACCATAATAGCGCACTACAATAGCGCCAATTTCGCCAATGTTCGCGCCCTGTAATAGCGTTAACATAGGACGTCCCGCACTTCCTGCTGGCTCGCCATCATCACTCGAACCAATCAAGATGCTATTATCTGGCGCACCGGCAACAAAGGCGTAGCAATAATGGCTTGCACCAGGATAATCACGCTTTATGTCAGTGAGTACTAACTTTAATTTATCAACACTATCGCAATGAAACAGAAAAGAGATAAAGCGGCTATGCTTTATCTCCTCTTCAATCACGATATTCTCGCAGGGAACCTTATAACTTTCGAGCACATATCCGCCCTAACGCTTACCTATGATCAATCAAGTCAAACCGAATTCACGAGTCATATTCTCGTTCCTATCTTGATGTACTATGACGTTATCCTCAATACGAATACCGCCAAAAGGCCTTAACTCATCCACGGTTTTCCAGTTAATCTGCTGGCTACGATCATCTTGTTTTAGCTCATTAAGCAAGGTATCGATGATGTATAAACCTGGTTCCATCGTCAGCACTTGGTTTGGCGCTAAAACTCTAGTACAACGCAGAAACGGATGAGTCGCTGGCGCAGCAATATGAGTACCGCGTTCATCGTGGGAGAAGCCACCAACATCATGCACTTGCAGACCCAACATGTGACCTAAACCATGGGGGAAAAAAGCACTGGTAATGCCCTGTTCGACCAAGCCTTGGATATCACCAGTGGCGAGATCAAAATCCAGCAGCATTTGCGCGATTTTAGCGTGGGTAGCCAAATGTAAATCTGGATAACGCACCCCAGGGCGCATCATGTCGATGAGCTCTAGCTGCGCTTTATTCATTGCCGTGATCAACTCATCAAAACGATTCTTCTCAAATGCATAGGTACGAGTGATATCAGAGGCGTAACCAAAGTAATTTGCTCCCGCATCGATTAAAAATGACAAACGACGCGTAGGATTTTGATTTTCTAATGCGGTGTAATGCAAAATAGCTGCATTTTGGTTGAGGGCGATAATATTACCGTAGGGTACTTCGTTCTCGCCCTGACCGACTGCAGATAAATAGTGCTGCTGAATTTCGAATTCACTCGCACCATTATAAAAAGCATTTTTAGCCGCTAAATGCCCCTGCACTGCGATGTGGTTAGCGCGGCGCATACATTCCAGTTCATATTCGGTTTTGGTACTTCTGTGATAATGCAAATAACTCATTACTGCATCGGGGTTACGGCTAGTAAATCCCAATACTTCAGCCACATCTAAATGTTCCCCCAGATACGCCCAATTCGCGATATCTGTTGGTAATAATTCGGCGACCTTATCAGCCTTAGTTAATAATTTAATATCAAAATGCTCAGTCCAAAACATCTCTGGCACATCAGAAACTTTATGCCAAAAATCAACGGGACGATAAAAAATCAATTGCGGCTTATCGCGGCCATTAACCACTAACCAACAGTTTGGATTGTCCAAAACAGGTAACCACGCCTTGAAGTGCGGATTGGTCTTAAAGGGATAATTAATATCATCTAAAAACATCCGATGGGGCTGACCCGAATGGATCACTAAACCAGAAAAGGCTTCTCGAGATAAAACCTCTGCAACTCGACGATTTAATTCGGCAATATGGGCACGATAGTGATGAGCCAGCTGATCCATTTGTCATCTCCTGCAATGAATAAAAGTTAATAATATGTGCCAGATTTGCTCACATTATCTTAATCTGATCATGAACAACAGATTCACCCAAAACGATAAATTGTTACTCAATCTAAGATGTATAGCCACTAAGTAAGGGACGATAAGCATGTAACTATCTGATTATATTTTAAGTTATATTAAAATATAATATAACTTAAGCTTTGAACTTCTCAGGTAAACAGCTACAAAGACCTATTTATCGGCAAAGTAATCTAATGCATTCTAAGTGTATTGTACTCTGTGCAGTGTATCACAAAGGTGAAAAACCACTCTAGCTGGCAACAAATTAAACAGTCGTTTAAATTGAGTGTTGTAATTTTTCGAATTTCAAAGCACACTGACATACAACTGGTCAAATGATGGCCGAAGCTGCTGTGAGATAGAGAGTTGTACTAATCACCAACACATAATGGTGGGTATTACTTTTAAGCCAAAAGGAAGCAAGCAATGATCTACCAAAGTCCTACAATTCAAGTTGAGTTACTCGAGGATAATATTGCCAAGCTGTGCTTTAACGCACCCGGTTCGGTGAATAAATTCGATAGAGAAACCCTCGCCTCGCTCGATGCAGCATTAGATAGCATCAAGCAAGATTCTAATATCAAAGCATTAGTGCTGACCTCAAGTAAAGACACCTTTATTGTAGGTGCCGATATTACCGAGTTTTTAGGTTTATTTTCGCAAGATGACGCAGTTCTGCTCTCTTGGGTTGAACAAGCTAACGCTGTATTTAATAAACTCGAAGATTTGCCTTTCCCAACAGCATCAGCAATCAAAGGCTTTGCCTTAGGTGGCGGCTGTGAAACTGTTTTGGCAACCGATTTCCGTATCGCAGATACCACAGCCAAAATCGGTTTACCTGAAACTAAACTCGGCATCATCCCAGGTTTTGGTGGCACGGTTCGTTTGCCACGCGTGATTGGTGCAGATAACGCACTTGAGTGGATAACCACAGGTAAAGACCAACGCGCTGAAGATGCATTAAAAGTCGGTGCTGTCGATGCTGTGGTTGCACCGCAAGTACTAGAAGCCGCTGCGATTCAAATGCTGAAAGATGCGGTTGCTGAGAAGCTAGATTGGCAAGCACGACGTAAGCGTAAGCTATCGCCGCTCACGCTGCCAAGACTTGAAGCTATGATGTCATTTACTACTGCTAAAGGCATGGTGTTTGCGGTTGCGGGTAAACACTACCCTGCACCAATGGCAGCCGTTAGCGTGATTGAGCAGGCATCAACTAAAGGCCGCACTGAAGCATTACAAATCGAACATCAAGCCTTTATCAAGTTAGCTAAAACTGACGTAGCTAAAGCACTTATTGGTATTTTCCTTAATGATCAATTTGTTAAAGGAAAAGCGAAAAAAGCAGGTAAGTTAGCCAAAGCAGTAAACAATGCGGCCGTATTAGGCGCAGGCATTATGGGCGGCGGCATCGCCTACCAAAGTGCCAGCAAAGGTACACCAATTGTCATGAAAGACATTGCCCAGCCAGCATTAGATTTAGGCCTCAATGAAGCCGCTAAACTACTGACGGCGCAAGTTGCCCGTGGCCGCTCAACGCCTGAAAAAATGGCTAAAGTACTGAACAACATTACGCCTTCATTAGATTATGCTGCGGTCAAACACAGTGATATCGTCGTAGAAGCCGTTGTTGAGCATCCAAAAGTTAAAGCACAGGTTTTAGCCGAAGTTGAAGGTTATGTGAGTGAAGATACGATTATCGCATCAAATACCTCAACGATTTCAATCAACTTGCTCGCTAAGAGCATGAAAAAACCTGAGCGTTTCTGCGGTATGCATTTCTTCAACCCAGTGCACAAAATGCCATTAGTTGAAGTCATCCGCGGCGAGCATAGCTCTGAAGAAACTATCGCTTCAGTTGTGGCTTACGCCAGCAAAATGGGCAAAACCCCCATAGTAGTTAACGATTGCCCTGGTTTCTTTGTTAACCGTGTACTTTTCCCTTACTTTGCCGGCTTTAATGGCTTACTTGCCGATGGTGGTGACTTTGCCGCTATCGACAAAGTGATGGAAAAACAATTCGGCTGGCCAATGGGCCCAGCTTACCTGCTTGATGTAGTAGGTTTAGACACAGGTCATCATGCTCAAGCAGTTATGGCCGAAGGTTTCCCTGACCGTATGGGTAAATCTGGTACTGACGCGATTGATGTGATGTTTGACAATAAACGTCTTGGCCAGAAAAACGGTAAAGGTTTCTATGTCTATTCAGTCGATAGCCGTGGTAAGCCAAAGAAAGATGTCGATCCAACGAGCTACGGCCTATTGAAAGATGCCTTTGGCGAGTTAAAAGCCTTCGAAGCTGATGACATTATTGCCCGTACTATGATCCCGATGATCATCGAAACCGTGCGCTGTTTAGAAGAAGGTATTGTCGCATCGCCTGCCGAAGCGGATATGGGCCTAGTTTATGGTTTAGGTTTCCCACCATTTAGAGGCGGCGTATTCCGTTATTTGGATACCATGGGTATCGCAAACTTTGTGGCCTTAGCCGATAAATACGCTCACTTGGGCGGCCTGTATCAAGTCACAGATGCGATGCGTGCAAAAGCCACCAATAACGGTAGCTACTACCAAGCCTAATTAGCGGGAAAGGAATTTAATCATGAAACAAGCTGTTATCGTAGACTGTATTCGTACTCCTATGGGCCGTTCTAAAGCAGGCGTATTTCGTAATGTGCGTGCAGAGACTCTGTCTGCCGAATTAATGAAAGGTCTGTTGCTGCGTAATCCGCAACTCGACCCTAACCTGATTGAAGACGTGATTTGGGGTTGCGTGCAACAAACCCTAGAGCAAGGCTTCAACATCGCCCGTAACGCTTCGCTATTAGCGGGCATTCCAAAGACTGCTGGTGCTGTGACGGTTAACCGTTTATGCGGATCGTCAATGGATGCAATCCATCAAGCGGCACGTGCAATTATGACTGGTATGGGCGACACCTTTATTATTGGTGGTGTTGAACACATGGGCCACGTACCAATGAGCCATGGGGTCGACTTCCACCCAGGTCTTGCCAAGAACGTGGCAAAAGCCTCTGGCATGATGGGTTTAACGGCTGAAATGCTAGGTAAACTTCACGGTATTACCCGTGAGCAGCAAGATGCTTTTGCAGTACGTTCACATCAACGTACCTATGCTGCGACTGTAGAAGGCCGCTTTGCCAAGGAAATCTATGGCATTGAAGGTCACGATGCTAACGGCGCCTTAATTAAAGTACTGCAAGACGAAGTAATCCGCCCAGAAACCACAATGGAATCTCTTGCGGCACTGCGCCCAGTATTTGACCCGGTAAATGGTACTGTAACAGCGGGTACTTCTTCTGCATTGTCTGATGGCGCTTCAGCTATGCTGATCATGGAAGAATCTAAAGCACGCGCACTTGGCTTGCCAATTCGTGCACGTATTCGCTCTATGGCGGTTGCAGGTTGTGATGCGGCGATTATGGGCTATGGCCCAGTTCCTGCCACGCAAAAAGCACTGGCTCGCGCCGGTATTACCGTTGCCGATTTAGATGTGATTGAACTTAACGAAGCATTTGCAGCGCAGTCTTTACCTTGTGTAAAAGATTTAGGCCTAGCAGATGTGGTTGACGACAAAATCAACCTCAACGGCGGCGCGATTGCACTAGGTCATCCATTGGGCTGTTCAGGCGCACGTATCTCTACGACGCTGATCAACTTGATGGAAGACAAAGACGCGACCTTAGGTTTAGCGACTATGTGTATTGGTTTAGGCCAAGGTATCGCAACAGTATTCGAACGCGTTTAATTTATTGCTCGAATCATTAAAGCCGGAACACATGTTCCGGCTTTTTTATATTAAAAATTAGCTATCACTCTATTTACAGCCGCTGTACATAACAAAATCTATAAATGTTCCACGTGAAACATTTAATATCTCACATGAATAATGACTCCCAATAATACCCGAGAACAACTCACAAATTTAAATCATCAACTTGGTTTATCATGGGTGCTGGAGTAACATTAGCTCATTCTGCTTAAACGTTCAGTAGAGGTAATATGAACGACGCTTTCTCAACCGCACAGCATAAACTCGACGCCCTTGGCTTACGCTGCCCAGAACCCGTAATGATGGTACGTAAAACAGTAAGACAAATGGCAGCTGGTGAGACATTGCTGATCATTGCTGATGATCCTGCAACAACGCGCGATATTCCAAGTTTTTGTGAGTTTATGGATCACACTCTTATCGCCAGTAAAACAACGCAAACACCCTATCAATATTTGATCAAAAAAGGCCTTTAAGTCGTATAGCAATACAATAACCCTGATCTACTGTGAGAACGTAAAGTTATGCCAAAACTGTTGGGTATTGCCTATAAGACTGCAAGGCGCGGCACTATGAACGAAGTTTTCTGCGCTAACGTCACCCAATTGAAAGGTGTAGAGAACGATATCTTTGGCCGCCCAGGTAAGCGCCAAGTAACGATTCTCTCCCAGCAACAGTGGCTACAGGCATGCCAGAGTATTCAGGCTGATTTACCCTGGATAACTCGCAGAGCAAACTTGCTTATTGATGGTCTGATGTTTAACCGTGCAGACGTAGGTAAACATTTACTGATTGGTGAGTTACGCTTAGAAATTACCGGCGAGACTGATCCCTGCCAAAAGATAGAAATAGCTCATACTGGCTTAGAAGCGGCGTTGAGCCCAGATTGGCGCGGCGGTGTAACCTGCCGAGTTATACATAATGGTATGATCCACCTCGGTGACGACGTCGAAATATTGATAGTCACCATCTAAATCCCGTCTCTTATCTTAAACTCCTTCAGCTCGCTAAACACAAACGCTTTGTTTGCTGCTTTATTTTACCCACGACATGCCCTCAGTCATCACTTGAAACAGTATTTACGTTCTCCTTCTTAGCTATTTATGCGATAACTAGGTTAAACATTAACAAAAATTAATTTTGCGATAAATACAATTTGAGTAGTCCATAAGAACGAGAACAGGAAGTGACATGTTTAAACCTAAACTTACCCCGCTTTACATCGCCCTCACTCTAGGGATAAATACCTTCGTAGTAAATGCCGCAGACACTAAAGAATCAACATGGAATGTTAACGCACCAGCAAATTCCCCCTTACAACAAGTCAATATTGATGTGAATGAGGGAACATGGATGAACCTCAGTGTCAGCCCAGACGGTAAACATATCGTCTTTGACCTACTCGGAGACATTTATCAAATTCCTGTCAATGGAGGTGAGGCTAAGCCATTAGTACGGGGAATTGCTTGGCAGATGCAGCCCATCTATAGCCCAGATGGCAAGCACATTGCATTTACTTCAGATGCCGATGGCGGAGATAATATTTGGATAATGGATGCCGATGGCAGCAATCCACGAACCGTCACCCAGGAAACGTTCAGACTATTAAACAGCCCAGCTTGGAGCCCTGATTCTCAGTATCTTGTTGCCCGTAAGCATTTTACCGCTAGTCGCAGTTTAGGCGCTGGCGAAGTATGGCTCTACCACGTCGCAGGTGGAGAAGGCATTAAACTAACCGAACGCCCTAATGAAGAGAAGGATTTAGGTGAACCGGCATATTCGCCTGATGGCCGTTATATCTACTTTAGCCAGGATGATACGCCTGGTAAGTCCTTCCACTACTCAAAGGACTCGGTAAATGGCATCTATAAAATTAAACGCTATGATACTCAAAGCGGTGATATCGAAATACTAATTGAAGGTACCGGTGGTGCAATTAGACCAACACCGAGCCCTGACGGTACTAAGCTTGCCTATATCAAGCGGGATGATTTTCAATCAGCGCTTTATTTGCTAGATCTAAAGTCTGGCGAAAGCACTAAACTGTTTGGCGAGCTAGACCGCGATATGCAAGAAACTTGGGCAATTCATGGTGTCTACCCAACAATGGCGTGGACTCAAGATAATAAGGATATTTTCTTCTGGGCGAAGGGAAAGATTAACCGCTTAAATATTGCTAATAAAACAGTTACTAATATTCCCTTTAATGTAAAAACCGAGTTAGCAGTTCAGCCCTCAGTGCGTTTTAAGCAAAATATAGATAACGATGTTTTTGATGTGAAAATGTTGCGTATGGCGCAGGTATCCCCAGATGGCAATAGGGTGGTATTCGAAGCACTGGGTAAAATTTGGTTAAAATCATTACCAGACGGAAAAATGTCGCGTTTAACTGAACTCAGCAACGAGATTGAAGAACTGTATCCACAATGGTCCCGTGATGGTAAAAATATTGTTTTCACCACTTGGAACGACCAAGACCAAGGGACAGTTCAAGTTATTAGCGCTAACGGTGGTAAGCCTAAGCAACTCACGGCTGACCCAGGAAAGTATATCGAAGCCACCTTTTCCCCCAATGGCGAACTTGTAGTGTATCGCAAAGCTCAAGGCGGTAACCTTACACCTCGAACTTGGTCGCAGGAACCTGGACTATATAAGGTCGATATCAAAGGTAAAAACAATAAAAAAATCAGCACTGATGGCTACCAAGCACAATTTGGTGCCAATGCCGAACGTATCTTTTTTATGGATAGCAGCGAAGATGAAACGCCACAGTTAGCCTCCATCAACTTAGATGGCTTCGATAAGCGGGTTCATTACAGTAGCAAACATGCGACTGAGTTTAGAGTTTCACCCGATGGTGAACAACTCGCGTTCGCTGAACGCTTTAAGGTATGGGTGACTCCTTTTGCCAAGCACGGCGAGACTGTTGAGATTAGCCCCAATGCCAGTAACCTACCCGTTAGTCAATTAAGCGTCCGCGCCGGTGAAAGTATCAGCTGGAATAGTAAGAGTGATCAACTGTATTGGACACTCGGCCCTGAGCTTTATCAAGCTAAGGTTGATACTCAATATCTCAACAAAGATCAAAAAGCCCAACCAAACATTATTAATTTAGGCTTTACCGAAAATGCAGATGTTCCACGTGGAACAATCGCCTTCGTCGGTGGCAAAGTGATTACCATGGAAAACGACCAAGTCATTGATAATGGCGTGGTCATAGTCAAAGACAATCATATTGTCGCCGTTGGTGATACCAATATTACCATTCCTAAAGATGCGCAGATTATCGATATCAAAGGAAAATCAATCATGCCGGGGCTATTCGATGCTCATGCCCATGGACCACAGGCGGATGATGAAATTGTGCCACAGCAAAACTGGGCATTATATTCAGCCCTTTCCTTGGGTGTCACCACTATTCACGATCCATCGAATGATACCTCTGAGATTTTTGCCGCTTCCGAACAACAAAAAGCAGGACATATCGTTGGCCCGCGTATTTTCTCTACTGGTACTATTTTATATGGCGCCAATGCACCGGGGTATACGTCGCACATCGACTCACTCGATGATGCCAAGTTTCACCTTGAGCGCCTTAAAAAAGTCGGCGCGTTTAGCGTAAAAAGTTACAACCAACCACGCCGTAATCAGAGACAGCAAGTTATTGCTGCCGCACGTGAACTCGAAATGATGGTTGTTCCTGAAGGTGGCAGTTTGTTGCAACACAATCTCACTATGGTCGCTGATGGCCATACTACGGTTGAGCATTCTCTACCCGTTGCGACAATTTATGATGATATCAAACAATTCTGGAGCCAAACTAAAGTCGGTTACACGCCAACCTTAGTCGTCGCCTACGGAGGCATTTCTGGAGAAAACTATTGGTATGATAAAACCGATGTATGGGCACATCCGCGCCTATCCATGTATGTGCCAGCAGATATTTTACAAGCTCGATCAATGCGACGCCCACATGCGCCCGATAGCCATTACAATCATTTCAACGTAGCTAAAGTTGCAAATGAACTCAATAAGGTAGGTGTTCATCCCAATATAGGTGCCCATGGACAGCGCGAAGGTTTAGCAGCACATTGGGAAATGTGGATGTTTGCCCAAGGCGGCATGAGTAATATGGAGGTACTTAAAGCTGCCACTATTAATCCAGCAACCACTTTTGGTATGGAACATCAACTTGGGTCTATTAAACAAGGTAAGCTTGCAGACTTGATCGTGATTGATGGTGACCCACTCGCTGATATACGCGTCACTGACAGAGTCAGTTATACCATGGTCAACGGCAAGCTTTTTAACGCTGAGACAATGAATGAGCTTAATGGGGATAAAGAAAAACGTCAGCCGTTTTTCTTTGAGAAAATCTAAGTTAATTCTTAAAGGCTAAAATTGCAGAATAGTTTGTTGCTGTAACTATTTTGGCGAGCAATACATAACCTTAAAAATCAAAAGGCATGTTCCACGTGGAACATGCCTTTTTGTCTCTGGATTTCAAATAGCACTGTGGTGCGCATTGTCGTCAAAAAATCAGCCAATAAAGTGATTAATGCTTCTCAAGATTATGCGTAAGTTAACTGAGTTCAACACATGCCTGATACGAAATACAATCGACTAGGTGATCGTTCACCATACCTACCGCCTGCATAAAGGCATAACAAATTGTTGGGCCGACAAAATTAAAGCCCTGCTTCTTTAATGCTTTAGACATAGCTTCTGATTCTGCTGTCTGTGTCGGAATCTGCGACATTGATGTGAATTGATTAACTATGGGTTTGCCACCAACAAAACTCCATAAAAATTCAGAGAAATCCTTTCCATCCGCTGTATAAGCTAAATAACCTTTAGCATTCTTGATGATAGAATTCACCTTTAATCGATTGCGTACTATGCCAGCGTTTAACATTAACTCTTCAACTTTCGCTTCATCAAAAGTCGCAATAACTTCAGGCTCAAAATTGGCAAAGGCTTGTTCATAGTTTTGTTGTTTCTTCAGGATCGTGATCCAAGATAATCCGGCCTGCTGCCCATCTAAACATAACTTGGCAAATAGCTCCCGAGGATCTCGAACCGGTCGCCCCCACACTTTGTCGTGGTATTCCCTATATAAGGGATCATCACTTACCCAGCCGCAGCGGATCTCATCCATCTCACATCCCCTATTGTTTTAATTAAGAAGGTAGAAAATAACCTACATAAGCAGATATCTACAAGGTATAATCGAAACCATTTTCTATTCAGGCTGACGGCAGTAGACAAGTAGACATGACGACAAAACACGACGTAAAAACATTCCAGGGTTTCATTCTCACCCTGCAAGAATATTGGGCACAGCAAGGCTGTGCAATCGTTCAACCTCTAGATATGGAAGTCGGCGCGGGTACATTCCACCCACAAACTTTCTTGCGTTCTTTAGGGCCAGAACCTATGAGCAGTGCCTATGTGCAGCCATCGCGCCGCCCTACGGACGGTCGTTACGGTGAAAACCCTAACCGTTTACAGCACTATTACCAATTCCAAGTCGTGTTGAAGCCTTCTCCTGACAATATCCAAGAACTCTATTTAGGCTCACTGCAAGCATTGGGTATTGACACTCAAATCCATGACATCCGCTTTGTAGAAGATAACTGGGAATCTCCAACGCTAGGTGCTTGGGGCTTAGGCTGGGAAATATGGCTCAACGGTATGGAAGTGACTCAATTTACTTACTTTCAACAGGTTGGCGGCATCGAATGTAGTCCGGTCACAGGTGAAATCACCTATGGTCTTGAACGTCTAGCCATGTATATTCAAGGTGTTGATAGTGTCTATGATCTCGTTTGGACCGATGGTCCGCTGGGGCGCATCACCTATGGTGATGTATTCCATCAAAACGAAGTCGAGCAATCGACCTATAACTTTGAGCACGCAGACGTAGATTTTATGTTTACCTTATTCGATCAGTGCGAAAAAATGTGTCAGCATTTATTGTCACTGGAAAAACCATTACCTCTACCCGCCTATGAGCAAGTAATGAAAGCCTCACACGCCTTCAACCTACTCGATGCTCGCCACGCTATTTCAGTTACCGAGCGCCAACGCTACATCTTACGCGTTCGAACTATGGCAAAAGCGGTCGCTGAATCTTATTATCAGGCACGCGAAGCACTTGGCTTCCCAATGTGTAAGTAGAGGTAAAAACATGAATTTTGAAAACTTACTCATAGAGTTAGGCACGGAAGAATTACCACCTAAATCATTACGTAAACTAGCTGAATCATTTCTAGCTAACTTTACCGAAGAACTCACCAAAGCCGATTTAGCGTTTAGCTCAGCCGTTTGGTACGCAACGCCACGTCGTCTGGCGATTAACATCACTGAACTTGCCCTTGCACAAGCCGACAAAGTGGTTGAAAAACGCGGCCCCGCCGTGAGTTCAGCCTTTGATACTGAAGGTAAACCGACTAAAGCCGCTGAAGGTTGGGCACGTGGCAATGGCATAACCGTTGAGCAAGCCGAGCGTTTAGCTACAGATAAAGGCGAATGGTTAGTCCATAACGCCAAAGTAGAAGGCGTTGAAACCAAAAGTTTAATTGCAGCTATGGCGCAGCGTGCTCTCGATAAACTGCCTATTCCTAAGCCAATGCGCTGGGGTAATAATAAAACCCAATTTATCCGCCCTGTCCATACTGCCACTATGTTGTTAGGCAGTGAGTTGATTGAAGGTGAATTATTAGGTATTAAATCGGCACGTACCATTCGCGGTCACCGCTTTATGGGTCTCAAGCAGTTTGAATTAGCGCATGCTGATAACTACCTTACTGAGCTAAAAGAAAAAGGTAAAGTCATCGCCGATTATGAAAGCCGTAAAACGTTAATCAAAGCTGATGCCGAAAAAGCCGCTACTAAGATTGGTGGCGCAGCCGATATCGAAGAGAATCTGCTTGAAGAAGTGACCTCTTTAGTTGAATGGCCGGTGGTATTAACCGCAAGCTTTGAAGATAAGTTTTTGGCCGTACCGTCTGAAGCTTTGGTCTACACCATGAAGGGCGATCAGAAATACTTCCCTGTTTTTGACGCTGCGGGTAAATTGCTACCCAACTTTATCTTTGTAACCAACATAGAATCTAAAGACCCAGCACAAATTATCTCTGGTAATGAAAAAGTTGTCCGTCCACGTTTAGCCGATGCCGAATTCTTCTTTAATACCGATAAAAAGCACACTCTAGAATCGCGCCTGCCAAGCCTTGAAACCGTATTATTCCAAAAGCAATTAGGCACATTAAAAGATAAAGTTAACCGTATCAGTTCCCTAGCCGCTTATATTGCGGAGCAAACTGGCGTCAATACCGTTGATGCAGCCCGTGCAGGTTTATTATCTAAAACCGATTTAATGACCAATATGGTAATGGAGTTTACCGACACTCAAGGCACTATGGGTATGCATTACGCCCGCCTTGATGGTGAAACTGAAGCCGTTGCTTTAGCACAGGAAGAGCAATACAAGCCTAAGTTCTCTGGTGATACAGTACCAACAGCGGGCGTATCTTGCGCCGTCGCATTAGCAGATAAGCTTGATACATTAGTCGGTATCTTTGGCATTGGCCAAGCACCTAAAGGCGCAGCGGATCCATTTGCCCTACGCCGCGCGGCCATTGGCGTACTACGTATTATAGTTGAAAATAAGCTACCGCTTGATTTGGTTGACCTTATTACTAAAGCACAAGCACTGCACGGCACTAACTTAAGCAACGCCAATGCAAGCGACGAAGTGTTAGAGTTTTTAATGGCACGCTTCCGCGCTTGGTATCAAGATAAAGGCATAGGTGTTGATGTGATCTTAGCCGTGCTTGCACGTCGTCCAACACGCCCTGCTGATTTTGATAGTCGTATCAATGCGGTATCCCACTTTAAAGGCCTAGAAGCTTCTAGCGCACTTGCGGCAGCGAACAAACGTGTATCTAATATTCTCGCTAAGGTTGAAGGGGCTTTACCGACAACCATCAATGCGAATTTATTAACCGAAGTCGCAGAACAAGCATTAGCAGCCAAATTAAACGAGCTGCAACCACAGTTAGCACCATTATTTGCCAATGCCGATTACCAGCAAGCATTAACTCTGTTGGCCGGCCTACGTGAAAGCGTAGATAAGTTCTTCGAAGATGTAATGGTTATGGCAGATGATGATGCTTTGAAAAACAATCGCTTAGCTTTATTAAATAACCTACGCGAGCAGTTCTTGCACGTAGCAGATATTTCACTACTGCAATAACGATACGGTGCTTACGCTTTATAAAAACGCGCTAACTAGCGCGTTTTTTTATTGTCCCGATTTTATTTAGCCCTTAAACGATGCGCCTAATTTAGCTAAACAGTAGGAATCCACATAACCTGAATTAGGGATAATGAGTATCGAAAAATCTAAATTTAACAAACTAAATCAATGCTATAAATGAGTAGTTTGAAACGAAAAATCTATTTTCCGACTGAATGCGCAGATTTTTGCGCATATCAAGGCGCTCTGCCGTACGGCAGAGCAACGCAGAGAGGCCCGAAAAGATGCCGATTCAGCGGCTCTGCTTATCCCGAGCTCAGGTTACATAATAAAAAATGTGCTAAATAGTAGATATAAAAAGGGAAAGCCTAAGCTTTCCCTTAATTACTAACTTCATCACGCGTCACTTAAAACGCATTACCTAGCTAGCACTATACGTCTAAGTTTGCCACGTTCAACGCGTTAGCTTCGATAAACTCGCGACGTGGTTCAACTTGATCACCCATCAAACAAGTAAATAACTGATCGGCGCCCACAGCATCATCAATCGTTACTTGCAACATACGGCGTGATTCAGGATCCATTGTAGTTTCCCACAATTGCTCAGGGTTCATCTCACCCAATCCTTTATAACGTTGGATATATAAACCGCGTTTAGCTTCAGAAATCGTCCAATCTAGTGCTTCAAGGAAGCTATCGACTTCTTTAACACGTTCGCCACGTTGTACATAACCACCTTCTTCAATCATGCCTTCTAACGCTGCACCTAACTTACCGATACGTTGATAATCGCTTGATTGGAAGAAATCATAAGTAAACAGATAATTAGTATCGATACCGTGTTTACGAATAGTGACTTTAGGCAGATAAACTTTACGCTCAGGATCCAAAATTGGCTCAGCAGAATACAAGACGCCGCTACTCTCCATTTCCACCAGTTCATTGATAAAGGCATCGATCCATTCTTTCATCTTGCCTTCATCGGCCAACATCTCATTGGTGATCATTGGGTGGTAAAGCATACGGTTAGTAATATGTGTTGGATAGCGCTGTGCTAAACGAGCCACAATAGCTTCTACTTCACGATATTGAGTCACTAAACGCTCTAACGGTTCACCAGACATTCCCATTGCGCCCTGCGTCGGGTAGACAATAGTGCCATCCAATGCTTGAGTTGTTAGGTATTGAGTCAACGCAGGCTCATCTTTAAGATACTGTTCTTGTTTACCCTTTTTAACTTTGAATAAAGGTGGCTGAGCAATATAGATGTAACCACGCTCAATCAATTCAGGCATTTGACGGAAGAAAAAGGTCAACAGCAAAGTACGAATGTGCGAGCCGTCGACGTCAGCATCCGTCATGATGATGATGTTGTGATAACGTGTTTTATCAGGGTTATATTCATCGCGACCAATGCCACAGCCAAGTGCCGTGATAAGTGTGGCCACTTCTTGAGAAGACAGCATCTTATCGAAGCGCGCTTTCTCAACGTTTAGAATTTTACCTTTAAGTGGCAAAATCGCTTGGTTTTTACGGTTACGCCCCTGCTTGGCACTACCACCAGCAGAGTCACCTTCCACAATATAGATTTCAGAAAGACCTGGGTCTTTCTCTTGGCAATCGGCCAGCTTACCTGGCAAACCACCTAAATCGAGCGCGCCTTTACGACGAGTCATTTCACGGGCTTTACGCGCCGCTTCACGGGCACGAGCCGCATCAACAATCTTACCGACGATTAACTTAGCATCTGAAGGGTTTTCCAACAGATAATCGTTCAGTTTTTCACCCATGGTTTGCTCAACCGCGGTTTTCACTTCGCTTGAAACCAGTTTATCTTTGGTTTGTGAGCTGAACTTTGGATCAGGTACTTTAACAGAGATAACAGCAGTCAAACCTTCGCGGGCATCGTCGCCGGTCGCGCTAGTTTTACCTTTTTTGTTATAGCCTTCATTTTCCATGTAACTGTTAAGGTTACGCGTTAAAGCACTACGGAAACCGACTAAGTGAGTACCGCCATCACGTTGTGGAATATTGTTGGTAAAACAGAAGATACTTTCTTGATAACCATCATTCCACTGCATAGCCACTTCAACAGTAATACCGTCATCACGTTCTTGAATGAAGTGGAACACATCTTTGTTGATGGGTGTTTTATTGCGGTTCAAGTAATCAACGAATGCGCTAATGCCGCCTTCGTATTTGAATAATTCATTTTTATTATCGCGTTCATCAATCAGGCGGATACCCACGCCTGAGTTGAGGAATGATAATTCACGCACACGTTTTGCCAGAATTTCAAAATGAAACTCGATATTACTAAAAGTATTTTCACTTGGCCAAAAACGGATTTCAGTACCGGTTTTAGTCGCATCACCAATCTCTTTTATTGGCGCATCAGGTACGCCGTGTGTATAAAATTGCTCATACACTTTGCCTGCACGACGAATGGTCATCTGCAGCTTTTTAGATAAAGCATTAACTACCGACACGCCCACACCGTGTAAGCCGCCAGACACTTTATAAGAGTTATCGTCAAACTTACCACCGGCATGCAATACCGTCATAATAACTTCAGCTGCCGATACACCCTCTTCTTCATGGATAGAAACCGGAATACCACGGCCATCATCCTTAACAGATACAGAGCCATCAACATGGATAGTAATCGTAATTTCACTACAGTGGCCGGCTAAGGCTTCATCGATAGAGTTATCGACTACTTCGAACACCATATGATGTAGACCCGTACCGTCGTCGGTGTCACCAATATACATCCCAGGTCTCTTACGTACTGCATCAAGGCCCTTAAGGACCTTAATACTCGAAGAATCGTAACTATTCTCTGACATATTATTCTCTCAATGGTTATTCAATTACCGTTACACGTCCCTGTTCCACATGGAACATCCTACTAGGAGGCGTGTGTAACGAATCGACTATTGCAGCAGGATCGATAGCGGTCACAAACACTTGTGCTCCGGTATCCGTTAACTGCTTAAGCAATAGCTGCCTATGCTGTGCATCCAACTCGGACGGAAGATCGTCCACAAGATAAATACTGTGCTTATCTATTTGTTGTTTGAGCAACTTTCCCTGTGCAATACGCAGTGCACAGACTAATAATTTTAATTGACCACGGGACAGGGCATCCTGCGCTGGCAAAGTGCCTACACGAAGTCTAAGGTCAGCTTTATGGGGACCGCTGACGGTATGACCTGTGGCCAAATCTCTGGAATATTGATTTTCGAGTAGTTCAGCAAAATCCGTTTTACTATCCCAGCCGCGCGTAAATGAAACCTTCACATCTACACTCGGTAAAAACTCCCCGATTATACCCTTAAGTAGCTCATTTAACGAGTCTACATAATGGTTTCGTATTTCGGTAACCTGCTCGGCATAACGTACAAACTCTTGGTCCCAAAATTGAATATTACCATAGGACGAACCACTCCTAAGTAGTTGATTTCTTTGCTTAAGAACTCGCCTAACATTCACCCAAGCAGTGTAAAACTGTGGATCAGCATGAAATGCTCCCCAATCGATAAATTGTCGACGAGATTTAGGGCCTTCAAACAGTAGAGAAAAACTTTCAGGCGTGATCACTTGGATAGGTAAAGTTTCAGCCAATGTCGATAATCGTTTAACTTTTTCGCCATCAATTTTTACTTCGGTCTCACCACTACGAAACCGTCGTAAACCGATTTTACTGTCACCACGCGCTAGGTTTAACGTGGCAAATAAGGTCAACTTCTCATCATCGTTATTAATCACGCGCTGGGATAAATGGCTACGAAACGAGCGTCCCATGCCAAGAAAATAAATCGCCTCAAGAATACTAGTTTTGCCACTGCCATTTTGGCCGTAAATCAAGTTAATCCCCGGTGCAGGAATTAGCTGGGCAGATTGAATATTACGAAAGGCTTCGATATTAAGACGAGTCAGGCTCATGTATTACTCATAGCGCCGCGTAAACAGCATAGACAAAGACTCATAGCACTTAGCATATCGAGCTCGCTGCTGACCGTCAAAACGACTGGGACATAAATGAAGGAGTCGCCAATGCTGCATATTAAACATAACGCCGCGCTTAGGCGGCATCAGCATTAAAGACAAAGGAGCTAACACGGATAGCGTAAAAATAGAGCTTATAAGCGCATCGGCATAACCACATACATGGAATCTTCTTCCAAATGGTTTTCGATTAGGGCGCTGGAGTTACCATCAATCAGCGTGATACGTACATCGTCTGACTTAAGATTGTTAAGCACGTCCAGTAAATAGCTTACGTTAAAACCAATTTCTAAGGCTGGATGATTGTATTCAACATCGATGATCTCTTCCGCCTCTTCCTGCTCAGGATTATTAGCAGTGATTTTTAGCAAACCATTTTCGAGTTGAATGCGTACGCCACGGAATTTTTCATTAGATAAAATAGAGGCACGTGTCAGCGCTTGCTTTAAGTGATTACGACTCGCTATCACAATTTTATCACCGCCCCTAGGCAGTACACGTCGATAATCAGGAAAACGACCATCGACTAATTTACTGGTAAAAACGGTATTACCGGTCGTGGCTCGAATGGCGTTATCGCCAATAGCAATCGTGATATCAAGATCATCCGACTCTAATAAACGTGCCATTTCCATTATGCCTTTACGCGGCACAATCACTTGTTTTTCAGGTAATTGCGCTTCAATCTTTCGGTGGCTTAACGCTAGACGATGGCCATCAGTCGCAATCGCACGTAACGTATTACCTTCGGTTTCAAACAGTAAACCATTGAGGTAATAGCGCACATCTTGGTTAGCCATAGAAAACTGCGTTGAATCAATAATCGACTTTAACATGCCCTGCTTTATGCTAAATTCAATCTCTGCTTGGAAAGCTTCAACGTTAGGATATTCTTCCGCGGGTAAAGTCGCTAACGAAAAACGGCTGCGGCCTGAACGCAGCAACCATTTGTTATCTTGTTGTTCGACTTTTAATTCACTTTGTTCTGGTAAAGATTTAACAATATCGAGTAACTTCCTAGCCGGCACGGTAGTGCGGCCTTCAGCGATATCGCCGTGAATAGCGGCTTGGCCAACGAGTTCAACTTCTAAATCTGTGCCGGTCAATTTAAGTGTGTGACCACTTACTTCTACAAGAAGATTCGACAAAATTGGCACATTATGGCGCTTTTCAACAGCACCACAGACCAATTGTAACGGCTTTAATAGGGTGTCCCTATCAATTGAGAATTTCATCGTGTCCAAATTCCTTGTTTAAGAAGATAAAGTTCTAATTAAATTAGCGTAATCTTCTTTTATATCGTGACTTTCTTCCCGTAGCTGAGCAATTTTACGACAGGCATGCAATACAGTGGTGTGATCTCGACCACCAAAAGCATCACCTATTTCCGGCAAGCTTTGGTTAGTTAATTCTTTAGATAACGCCATTGCAACTTGTCTTGGCCGCGCCACACTGCGTGAACGGCGTTTAGACAACATATCAGCCATCTTAATCTTGTAGTATTCCGCTACGGTTTTCTGAATATTGTCTATAGTGACTAATTTTTCTTGAAGTGCCAAGAGGTCACGTAAAGCTTCACGAACAAAATCAATGGTTATTGGCCGACCGGTGAAGTTAGCGTTAGCAATAACACGGTTTAACGCCCCTTCCAGCTCTCGCACGTTAGAACGTAAACGCTTGGCAATAAAGAAGGCCACTTCATCAGGTAAATTAATGCCACTTTCTTGTGCTTTACGCATCAAAATCGCGACACGGGTTTCTAACTCGGGTGGTTCAATTGCTACCGTTAACCCCCAGCCAAAACGCGATTTTAATCTATCTTCGACACCATCGATTTCTTTTGGATAACGATCCGATGTTAAAATAATTTGGTGATTACCCTCAAGCAAGGCATTGAAAGTATGAAAGAACTCTTCTTGTGATCTGTCTTTGTTGGCAAAAAATTGAATATCATCAATAAACAATGCATCGACGCTACGGTAGTAACGCTTAAATTCTTCGATCGCATTATTTTGCAGTGCTTTAACCATATCCTGCACAAAACGCTCGGAATGCATATAAACCACTTTGGCATTGGGATTATTTTTAATGATCCCGTTACCGACAGCATGCAACAAATGCGTCTTACCCAAACCCGTACCGCCATACAAGAAAAGTGGGTTATAAGCACCACCTGGATTTTCAGCCACTTGCATTGCTGCAGCTTTACCTAATTGGTTTGACTTACCTTCAACGAAGTTATCAAACTGGTAGCTTGGGTTAATGTTACTGCGATGATTTGCATTCGCCATAGGCTCAGCTTGGACATTAAATGTTGTACCCACAGTCGCTTTAGTTTGAGTATACGGAGTCCGAGTTGGCGCAATAGGTGCCGGCACGCTAGGCTTTTTCGCCGAAGGGCGACTACCAATATCAAAACGTAATTTAGGCGCATTACTGCCCATTTGCTCAATAAAGAACTGATTAATGATATTAATGTATTTATCTCTGACCCAATCAAGCACGAAGCGGTTGGGCGCATAAAGCACCAGAGTATCTCCATCCATTTCAGCTTGTAACGGTCTGATCCACATACTAAACTGCTGAGCAGAAAGCTCATCTTGCAGACGTCCGATACATTGTTGCCAAAGTGAAACCGCCACTTAGTTATCCCCAAAAGATCATCAAAAAAGAGGTGTATTCTATAGCGAGATCTCAATGATCGCCATCCTTAAAAAATATTTATCCCCAGCGAGATCATTCTGCTTAAAACTCGTCGATCATCAAAGATCTAAAACGATCCTTTTATTCTGCACTAAGCGCAAATCCTGCTTTATTAAGCGATCCACATTGATCTATAATAGCGGCCCTTAGATCGGCTTGAACATAGGCTTAACTACTATATGTAGTGTCTATGCACAGAGTTATCCACATCTTATAGTGTATTTTGAGGATTAATCTAAGGACTCGCTGGCAGAAATAAAATACTTACTTACTTTCGTTGTTGACGGGACTCAGTAAAGTGATTACAATTCGGCCTCTTTTTTGCCCTTACCTCTAACTTTGGAGATAAGGATATATTCACTAATAACAAAGACGGATTGCCATCATGAGTAAACGTACTTTTCAACCTAGCAACCTGAAGCGCAAGCGTTCTCACGGCTTCCGCGCTCGTATGGCTACTGTAGGCGGCCGTAAGGTGCTTGCACGTCGTCGTGCGAAAGGTCGCGCTCGTTTATCTGCTTAATAAGTGGGTAACTAGTTGACTAGCTATACCTTTACGCGGGAGTTACGTTTGTTAACTCCCGCGCAATTTAAATCTGTATTTTCCAATCCCATCAAAGCATCTTCTGCTGAAATTACCTTGCTCGCTATTCCTAACACGGAACAACATCCGCGTATGGGCCTTACTGTTGCTAAACGTTATGTAAAACGCGCTAACCAACGCAACCGTATTAAACGCGTAATAAGAGATAGTTTTCGCTTAAATCAACACGACATTCCTCATCTTGATATTGTTGTGCTTGTCAGAAATGGCGTGATGGAAATGGAAAACGCTGAAATCAACAAATTGATAGAGAAGCTATGGCGCAAACTCAGTCGCCGCTACAATGGCTAGCGACCACGTTTATTCGTGGCTATCAAGTATTCATAAGCCCTATACTGGGCCCTAGATGCCGTTTCAATCCCACCTGCTCTCACTACGCTATTGAAGCAATAAAAGTGCATGGAACTGCAAAAGGTTGTTGGTTTGCATTGAAACGCATATTAAAATGTCACCCTTTACATCCCGGCGGTAGTGATCCCGTCCCCCCTAAAAATGACAGGTGTAATAAATAGGCTATGGAATCTCAACGCAATATATTGCTCATAGGACTACTGTTTGTCAGCTTTTTGCTGTGGCAACAGTGGCAAACGGATAAAGCTCCTAAACCCGTTACAACCGAATCGTCATTAGTGGCGAACGCGGCAAGCTCACACAGTGCCGATGTTCCAGAAGCTGATACTGGTGTTCCTGCTGCAGCTGTAACAGCAAACAGCAAACTGATTACCGTAAAAACTGATCAGTTAGATATTCAGATTAATCCTGTTGGTGGTGATATCGTATTTGCTGCGTTAGTTTCGCACAAAATGGAACAGGACAAAGAGCAGCCATTCGTATTGCTTGAGCAAACGAAAGATTTCACTTATATCGCCCAAAGCGGTCTAATTGGTCGCGATGGTATCGACAGCAGTGCAAAAGGTCGGGCGTTATATAACACCGCAGCCACTGAATATACGTTAGCTGAAGGCCAAGACACCTTAGAAGTGCCGTTAACCTACGTAGCTGACAATGGCGTAACTTATACTAAAGTATTCGTATTCCATCGCGGTAAGTTCAACGTTGATGTTGATTATAAAATCAATAATACTTCGACAACACCGTTACAAGTTCAGATGTATGGTCAAATTAAGCAAACCATTAAACCGTCTGAAAGCAGCATGGTTATGCCCACCTATCGTGGCGCTGCATTCTCAACGCAAGATGTGCGTTATGAGAAATACAAGTTTGATGACATGGCAAAAGGCAACCTGAACCAAGCGACATTGGGCGGTTGGGCAGCCATGCTACAACATTATTTCGTTTCAGCTTGGATCCCACCAGCTACCGACAGCAATACTATTTTTTCTAGTGTTAGTGCCGGCGGTTTAGCGAATATTGGTTTTCGCGGCGCAGTATACGATATTGCACCTGGATCAACTCAAGAAATCAGCTCACAGTTCTATGTTGGTCCTAAGGATCAAAAAGCACTTTCTGCAATCTCTGATACCTTAAATCTAGTCGTTGATTACGGTTTCCTATGGTGGTTAGCGGTTCCAATTCACTGGTTACTGATGTTCTATCAGTCATTTGTTGGTAATTGGGGTGTCGCTATTATCCTGATCACTTTAACCGTTCGTGGTTTACTGTTCCCGTTAACAAAAGCGCAGTACACCTCAATGGCGAAAATGCGTAACCTACAACCTAAATTGACAGAGTTGAAAGAACGCTTTGGTGATGACCGTCAAAAGATGGGTCAGGCCATGATGGAACTGTATAAGAAAGAAAAAGTTAACCCTATGGGTGGCTGTTTACCTATTATTTTACAGATGCCAATCTTCATTGCCTTATACTGGGTATTGCTAGAAAGCTTCGAACTACGTCATGCACCATTTATGTTATGGATCCACGATTTATCGGTACAAGATCCTTACTACATATTGCCGTTGCTGATGGGCGTATCTATGTTTGTGATGCAGAAAATGCAGCCTATTGCACCGACAATGGATCCAATGCAAGTGAAAATGATGCAGTGGATGCCAGTCATCTTTACCGTATTCTTCCTGTGGTTCCCATCAGGTCTAGTATTGTACTGGTTAGTAGGTAACATCGTTGCTATAACGCAACAAAAGATTATTTATGCAGGTCTGGCGAAAAAAGGCTTAAAATAAGCCTAAGATTTCCAAGACTCTAGCGCATCGTTACATATTAATATGAACGATTGACACTAAAAGGCGGCTTAATTGGCCGCCTTTTCCTTTATATGATTAGTAGACATTAGTTGGGTAGGTATTCTTGTGACAACTGACACTATTGTGGCTCAAGCCACCGCACCCGGACGTGGCGGCGTTGGCATCATTCGTATTTCAGGCGACAAAACCTGTGATGTCGCTATGGCCGTATTAGGTCATCTTCCTAAAACTCGATACGCCGATTATTGTGATTTTAAAAGTGCATCGGGCCAAGTGATAGACCAAGGTATTGCGCTATTTTTTAAAGGACCTAATTCCTTTACTGGCGAAGATGTACTTGAACTGCAAGGCCACGGTGGCCAAATCGTTCTCGACATGCTGATCAAACGTGTAATGGAAGTCGGTGGCATTCGTATCGCAAAACCCGGTGAGTTCAGCGAACAAGCCTTTATGAACGATAAGCTCGATTTAACCCAAGCTGAAGCGATTGCTGACCTTATTGACGCAACCAGTGAGCAAGCCGCTAAAAGTGCGCTGCAATCTTTGCAGGGTGAATTTTCTAAGGAAGTCCACGAGCTAGTGGACCAAGTCACTAATCTACGTTTATACGTAGAAGCTGCGATTGATTTTCCCGATGAAGAAGTCGACTTTTTAAGTGATGGCAAAATTGCGAATGCACTCTATAAAATCATCAACAAACTCGACCTAGTACAAGCCAGCGCGAAGCAAGGTTCTATCATCCGTGAAGGCATGAAAGTAGTGATTGCAGGTCGTCCTAATGCCGGCAAATCGAGTTTATTAAATGCATTAGCCGGTAAAGAATCGGCGATTGTGACCGAAATAGCCGGTACAACACGTGACGTATTACGTGAACATATTCATTTAGATGGCATGCCACTGCACATTATTGATACCGCAGGTCTACGTAATACTACTGATACCGTTGAACAAATTGGCATTGAGCGAGCATGGCATGAAATTAATACAGCCGATCGCGTACTGTTTATGGTTGATGGCACCACAACTGCCGCCGTGGATCCCCATGATATTTGGCCAGACTTCGTTGATCGCCTGCCTGCAAACTTAGGCGTAACTGTGGTTCGTAATAAAGCCGATCTCACTGGTGAAGACTTGATGGTGACCGAAGAACAAGGTTATAGCGTCTATCGGATCTCGGCTAAAACAGGCCTAGGTATCGAAGAATTAAAACAGCACTTAAAGTCACTTATGGGTTATCAGAGTAATCTCGAAGGTGGTTTTATCGCCCGTCGTCGTCACTTAGAAGCCCTTGAATTAGCAGCTGAACACTTACAACTAGGTAAAGAACAGTTAGAGGTTTATTTAGCAGGAGAGCTACTGGCCGAAGAGCTACGTATGTGCCAATTAGCATTATCAGAAATTACTGGCCGCTTCACCTCAGATGATTTACTCGGCAAGATTTTTAGCTCTTTCTGTATCGGGAAGTAATATTCTCGCCGTGTAAACTGCTTTCTAGCTAAGGCTTGTTGTACTCAACAAGCCTTTCTTTTAACTAAAATCTCCTCAATTCCGCTTATATTCATTACTAAATCCCTCTCGTTTTACGTGCATAAATCCCAGATTTACACACCATCTCATAGAGACAAGCCTTGTTTTACCTTATGATGACTCCGTATTAGCACCTGAATACAGCCCTAAAAAGGGAGTAAACGAGTGTATTTCAGCTAAATTATCTACAAAAGGTATCGTCATAAATGGCAAAGATTGAAGTAATAGTCGGCACAACATTGGGCAGTGCAGAGTACGTCGCTGACGAAATGATGGCGCAATTGACAGAACAAGGGCACCAAGTTCAAGTACATTTAACGCCAACACTGTATGAAATAGATACCCATGCTCTATGGATTATCGTGTCATCAACTCACGGGGCAGGTGATCTTCCAGATAATATTCAGCCTTTTTTTAACGAAATTACCGAGCAGAAACCGGATCTCAGCCAAGTAAATTTCGCCCTATGTGCAATTGGTGATTCAAGTTACGACACTTTTTGCCAAGGACCCGAAAAATTAATTTCAGCGATTCAACACTGCGATGCAAAAGCTTTTGTGGATAAGATCCAGATCGATGTACAACTCGATCCTGTACCAGAAGACCCTGCCCTTGCATGGTTAGCGCAATGGCAACAAGATATTTAAGATCGCATATAGAATAAGGTCGCGATCTATGTACAGTTTAGATCATACTTACCCACAATTTACTTATAAAAAGTATAAAACTGTGGATAAGCTATTATTTAGATCTGATCAACCTCTGTACTATTCACACTCCGATCTGCTTAATGATCGACCCTGTGGATAAGTAGCCGATCTATCCCCATGTTTAATGCAGTTAGATCGCAATCAGATCACAGGATCCAGATCATGCTAAGTAATGATAAATAAGGATAATTAGGCTTATACACAGAAAATAGCGATCCTAATAGTAAACATAATAAGAAGATCTATATAAAGATCTTAAGATCTATTAGTCCGGATCAACTCGATCGAACAGCGTAAAATGATCATTCACCTATCGCAAAGCAAGTGCTAAAATACGCAGCTCGTACTGAGTCTCTTAGCAATTAAAGGTAGTGGAATGCATTTTCATGAACGGTTTGATGTTATTGTTGTTGGTGGTGGTCATGCCGGAACTGAAGCAGCGCTAGCCGCAGCAAGAATGGGATCTAAAACATTATTACTAACGCACAATATCGATACGTTAGGACAAATGTCATGTAATCCAGCAATCGGTGGCATAGGTAAAGGCCATTTAGTGAAAGAAATTGATGCCTTAGGTGGTTCAATGGCAATCGCAACCGATTATGCAGGCATCCAATTTAGAACCTTAAATTCAAGTAAAGGACCAGCAGTACGAGCAACACGGGCACAAGCAGATCGTGCATTGTATCGTCAAAAAATCCAAAATATATTACAAAACCAACCTAATTTACGTATATTCCAACAAGCCGTAGATGACTTAATTGTTGAAAATAATCAAGTAGTTGGTGTCGTGACTCAAATGGGATTAGCTTTTGAATCCCCTACTGTTGTACTAACAACAGGTACATTTTTAAGCGGTAAAATACACATAGGTTTAGAAAACTACAGCGGTGGCCGTGCAGGCGATCCACCCGCTATTGCATTAGCAAATCGTTTACGTGAATTACCGATTCGAGTAGGTCGTTTAAAAACGGGTACACCACCGCGTATCGATGCTAACACCATTGATTTTTCACAAATGGCTGAGCAAAAAGGTGATTCTCCTTTAGCGGTAATGTCGTTTATGGGGGATGTTAGTCATCATCCAAAACAGATTTCTTGCTGGATCACCCACACCAATGAAAAAACCCATGAAATTATTCGTGGTGGTTTAGACAGAAGCCCAATGTATTCAGGAGTAATTGAAGGTATTGGTCCACGTTATTGCCCTTCAATTGAAGACAAAATTCATCGTTTCGCAGATAAATCTTCACATCAAATTTTCATTGAACCTGAAGGCTTAAATACCAATGAGATCTACCCTAACGGGATTTCTACTAGCTTGCCTTTTGATGTGCAATTGAATTTAGTTCGCTCTATTCAAGGCATGGAAAACGCGGAAATTATGCGCCCTGGTTATGCGATCGAATATGATTATTTCGATCCTAGAGATCTAAAAAACTCATTAGAAACTAAAGCGATTAATGGTTTGTTCTTTGCGGGACAAATCAATGGCACTACGGGCTATGAAGAAGCGGCTGCTCAAGGTTTATTAGCAGGCATGAATGCTTCACTGCAAATTCAAGGTAAAGAAGCTTGGTGTCCACGTCGTGATGAAGCCTATCTTGGTGTATTAGTTGATGATTTATCAACACTTGGTACCAAAGAACCGTATCGCATGTTCACAAGTCGCGCCGAATATCGTTTATTGCTGCGTGAAGACAATGCTGATATTCGTTTAACGGCCAAAGGTCGTGAATTAGGCTTAGTTGATGATATCCGCTGGGCGGCTTTCAGCGAAAAATTAGAATCTATTGAACTTGAGTTACAAAGATTACGTAGCCAGTGGGTTCATCCTAATTCACCATTGCTTCCAGCATTAAATCCGCATTTAAATACACCTATTTCACGCGAAGCTTCTTTTGAAGAATTATTGCGTCGTCCAGAAATGGACTACAGCAAGCTAATGCAGATCGAAGGTTTTGGTCCAGGACTTGAAGATCCACAAGCTGCAGAGCAAGTTCAGATCCAAGTTAAATACTCGGGTTATATTCAACGTCAGCAGGAAGAGATCAACAAAGCCGTGCGTAACGAGAACACAGGTTTACCTTTAACACTCGATTACAAAGAAGTACCTGGTTTGTCGAACGAAGTGATTGCTAAGTTAAATAACCATAAACCAGAAACCATAGGTCAGGCATCACGGATCTCTGGTGTTACCCCTGCGGCTATTTCAATTTTATTAGTGCATCTCAAAAAGCGTGGCTTATTACGTAAGAGTGCCTAAAAGCTAGTTTAATCGCTGCTTAGGTCATAGAAGGGAAGCATTCAGGCTTCCCTTCATCGTTTTCGGGCTTCATAATAGCCTTCGCATTCATAATCGTATTTTTGTTGAGGTTGCTCCGTGTTATCTGCCCAGTTAGAGGCTTATTTAGCCGAAATTAATTTGCCCGCAACTATCGAGCAAAAAAAACAACTAATTGATTTTGTTGGCATGCTCAACAAATGGAATAAAGCCTATAACCTAACGGCAGTTAGAGATCCTGAGGCTATGTTAGTGCGTCATATCATGGACAGCTTAGTAGTTTCAAAACATCTGCAAGGTGAGCGTTTTATTGACGTGGGTACAGGACCGGGTTTACCGGGTATTCCGTTAGCGATTATGAATCCAGATAAACAATTTGTGTTATTAGACAGCTTAGGTAAACGTATTCGTTTTCAAAAACAGGTATCGTTTGAATTAGGCATTCATAACATCAGTTCCGTTGAAAGTCGTGTAGAAGCTTATCAGCCAGAGCAAAAGTTCGACGGTGTTTTAAGTCGTGCATTTGCTTCAATCCAAGATATGCTAACTTGGTGCCATCATCTACCCGCCGAACATGGACAGTTTTATGCGCTTAAAGGCCAGTTGAATGATGAAGAAATGCAACATATCCCAAGCGGGTTTGCAGTAAAAGAAGTCATCGAGCTTAAAGTGCCTAAACTCGACGAACAAAGACATTTATTGAAAATAATCAAAGAATAACAGGCTTGAAAGTGATGAATAAATTCATATTCAAGCAAGGGCAATAAACCAGCATTTACATACAGGGTGATATTGTGGGTAAAGTAATTGCCGTGGCTAACCAGAAAGGTGGCGTAGGAAAAACAACTACTTGCGTTAACCTTGCCGCTTCGTTAGCAGCAACAAAACGTAAAGTATTATTGATCGATCTCGATCCCCAAGGTAATGCCACTATGGGGAGCGGCGTCGATAAATATGAGGTTGAAAATACCGCCTACGAATTACTGGTTGAAGACAAACCCTTCGACGAGCTAGTGATTAAAAATACTGCGGGTAAATATGATCTTATTGCCAGTAATGGTGATGTGACAGCAGCAGAAATAAAACTAATGGAGTTTTTTGCTCGCGAGGTGCGTTTACGCCATGCGTTAGCGCCGATTAAAGATCAATATGATTATATCTTTATCGATTGCCCTCCTTCATTGAACATGCTGACGGTAAACGCTATGTCTGCTGCTGATTCAGTACTCGTGCCAATGCAGTGTGAATATTATGCTCTTGAGGGCTTAACTGCATTGATTGATACCATTACTAAGCTTGCCGCAATGGTCAATCCTGGGCTTTGTATCGAAGGGATTTTACGTACTATGTATGATCCGCGTAATCGTTTATCTAATGATGTGTCCGATCAGCTAAAACAGCATTTTGGTGACAAGGTATATCGTACTGTGATCCCGCGTAATGTCAGATTAGCTGAAGCGCCGAGTTTTGGTGCCCCGGCTATGTATTACGATAAATCCAGTGCCGGCGCTAAGGCGTACCTAGCACTTGCGGGTGAAATGATCCGTCGTTCAGAACAACAAACTCAGGCTAAGCAAGCGTAAAGGATCACCATGACGTTAAAAAAAAGAGGATTAGGCAAAGGGCTAGATGCCCTACTGAGTAATAGCCATGCAGCCAGCAAAAAGCACATCGAAGAAGCTGGTGTTATTGATAAAAAAGAAGAACTTATCCATCTTGATTTAGACTTATTACAACCGGGTAAGTATCAACCACGTAAAGACATGTCACCTGAAGCGTTAGAAGAATTAGCGCACTCTATTCGCAATCAAGGCATTATTCAGCCCATCGTTGTGAGACAAGTGACCAATGATATGTATGAAATCATTGCTGGCGAACGTCGCTGGCGTGCAGCGCAACTTGCTGGTTTAAATAAAATTCCCTGTATTGTCAAACAAGTCCCCGACGAAGCTGCTGTTGCTATCGCTTTGATTGAAAACATTCAACGTGAAGACTTAAATGCTATGGAAGAAGCCATTGCATTACAACGTTTAATGCAAGAATTTGAGCTAACTCACCAACAAGTTGCCGATGTTGTGGGAAAATCCCGAGCGAGTGTATCTAACTTGTTACGTTTAAACGGTTTAAATGAACCGGTGAAACGATTACTTGAGTATGGCGATATTGATATGGGCCATGCACGCGCTTTGTTGGCAATTGAGGGAGAAGAACAAACAAATCTTGCGAGATTAGTGGCAGCTAAGGAATTAACCGTTCGTGAAACTGAACGATTAATTAATCAAACCTTAAATCCATCCAAACCAGCCGAAACTACGACTAAAGATCAAGATGTTTGTCGTTTAGAACAGCAGTTAATTGAAAGATTAGGCGCCAAGGTTTCTATTGCTCATAGTAGTAAAGGAACGGGTAAAATTGTAATTAACTATCAGAACCTCGCTGAATTAGACGGGATTCTTAGTAAAATACACTAAGTTCTGTAGATTAACTGTTTTTAATGTAAATTTGTGACATGTGCAAATATTACATTTTACTTGTTTGGTGTGAGATAACGTTAAAAGTGCTGTTTTTCCTCATCTCAAAGTTGCAATGAAGGCGTTAAACGGTATACTTTCGCAAGCTTTTTGTGCATCGACTAAATACGGATATTTGTCATCCGGTCATCGAAACAAAAAGTAAAAATGCGGAGATGATGAATTGAGTAAGGTTTTAGCGCGTCGTGGCCGGTGGTCAGCCTATAAATTGGTGATGATGCAGGCGGCGGTCGCTGGGGGTACTTCAATTCTCTTTTTCGCCGTGTGGGGAGTTCAGTTTGGCTATTCTGCATTAGCAGGTGGTTCAATTGCTGTACTCCCTAATTTTGTATTCGCAACCCTCGCTTTTTCCCACACGGGAGCAAGTTCAGCTGCAAAAGTCATAAAGACTTTTTACTGGGGGGAAGCGGTAAAGTTGCTGTTAACCATCGCAATGTTTTCGTTTGTATTTATCAATATTAAGGTCGCTTTTATGCCGCTTTTTGTTTGCTATGTGCTGGCGCTAACTGTGCATTGGACAGCTCCTTTATACTTCAAGCAAAGTTAAGTGGGATGAATCATGGCTGCAACTGGTGAAGCGTTAACACCGCAGGGCTATATCCAACATCACCTTACGAACCTGCAGGTTTGTGCTACCGATAATGGGTTAGCAGTTAATCATGCATGTGAAAAGGCAGGCTTTTGGACATGGCACATTGATTCGTTGTTCTTTTCGGTTGGTCTTGGTGTTCTGTTCCTGTGGATTTTCCGCAGCGTTGCTAAAAAAGCGACTTCAGGTGTTCCTGGCAAACTTCAATGTTTTGTCGAAATCCTTGTAGAGTTCGTTAATAACAGCGTTAAAGAAAGTTTTCATGGTCGCAATGCTCTGATCGCGCCTTTAGCTCTGACCATTTTTGTATGGGTATTCATGATGAACCTCATGGATTTGATGCCGATAGATTGGCTGCCTCACGCAGCAAGTTTGATTGGTATTCCCTATCTTAAAGCGGTTCCGACTACTGACGTTAACATCACTTTTAGCTTAGCTATTGGTGTGTTCTTGCTGATTATTTTCTACAGCATTAAAGTCAAAGGTGTGTCTGGGTTTGTTAAAGAACTGACACTACAGCCCTTTAACCATAAGGCAATGATACCCGTCAACCTCCTATTAGAGACTGTTACTTTAGTTGCTAAGCCTATTTCATTGGCATTGCGACTGTTTGGTAATATGTACGCAGGTGAGTTGATCTTCATCCTTATTGCGCTGATGTATGGTACCAACTTGTTATTATCTACCCTAGGTGTGACTCTGCAACTGGGTTGGTTAATTTTCCACATTTTGATTATCACACTGCAAGCGTTTATCTTCATGATGTTGACCATTGTTTATTTAAGCATGGCACATGAAGATCATTAAGGATTGCTGAAGAAATTTTAAACTAAATCATCAACTAACATAGATTTAGATACTGGAGATACTGATGGAAACGATTTTAGGCATGACAGCCATTGCTGTTGCTTTGCTGATTGGTATGGGTGCACTTGGTACTGCTATCGGTTTCGGCTTATTAGGCGGTAAGTTCTTGGAAGGCGCTGCGCGTCAACCAGAAATGGCTCCTATGCTACAAGTTAAAATGTTCATCGTAGCGGGTCTTCTTGACGCCGTAACAATGATCGGTGTTGGTATTGCATTATTTATGCTGTTTACCAACCCATTGGGTGCAATGCTGTAAAAAAACGCTTCTGTCTTAACTCTAAATAGGAGGCTGTTGTGAATTTCAACGCTACCCTAATCGGTCAGACGGTCACCTTTGTTATCTTCGTGTGGTTTTGCATGAAGTTTATTTGGCCCCCTTTGATGAATGCCATCGAAACGCGCCAAAAAAGGATTGCTGACGGTCTAGCTGACGCTGATCGTGCGGTAAAAGACCTGGAGTTGGCACAAGCGAAAGCGACTGACCAACTAAAAGAAGCCAAGGTAACGGCAAACGAGATTATTGAGCAAGCTAACAAGCGCAAAACTCAAATAGTCGAAGAAGCCAAAACCGAAGCAGACGCTGAGCGTGCTAAAATCATCGCTCAGGGTAAAGCAGAAATTGAAGCTGAACGTAATCGCGTGAAAGAGGATCTGCGCAAGCAGGTTGCTACTCTAGCCATCATGGGTGCTGAGAAGATCCTTGAGCGTTCTATAGATCCAGCCGCCCACAGTGACATAGTTAATAAACTAGTCGCTGAAATTTGATAAGGGAGTTGAGTTATGGCTGAATTAACCACCATCGCTCGCCCTTACGCAAAGGCAGCTTTTGACCTTGCAATTGAACAAGATGCAGTAGATACCTGGGTAGAAATGCTCACGTTTGCTGCCATGGTAAGTGAAAACGAAACCATGCAACCACTGTTAGCTGGCTCTTTAGCCAGTACTAAGCTTGCAGCACTCTTTATTAGTGTGTGTGGTGAGCAAGTCAATGCGCAAGGCCAAAACCTGATAAAGGTAATGGCTGAAAACGGTCGCTTAAAGGTACTTCCTGCTGTATCTCAGTTATTTACTGAATACCGTAATGAGTGGGCAAAAGAAGCTGAGGCCACTGTGGTTTCTGCAACTGAGCTTAGCTCTGAACAAAAGCAGCAGATTAGTATTTCTTTAGAGAAACGTCTCGCACGCAAAGTTAAGCTGAATTGTAGCACTGACGCCGCGCTCATAGCCGGTGTAATCATCAAGACAGGAGACCTAGTCATAGATGGCTCGGTCCGCGGTAAGTTATCGCGTCTGTCTGATAAGCTGCAGTCGTAATTGGGAGTTTGAGCATGCAACTGAATTCCACTGAAATCAGCGATCTGATTAAGCAGCGGATCGAGCAGTTCGAAGTCGTTAGCGAATCTCGTAACGAAGGAACTATCGTTGCGGTAAGTGACGGCATCATCCGCATCCACGGCCTAGCCGATGTGATGCAAGGTGAGATGATCGAACTGCCTGGTAACCGTTTTGCAATCGCGTTGAACCTTGAACGTGATTCTGTCGGTGCCGTAGTAATGGGTCCTTATGCTGATTTAGCAGAAGGCGTAAAAGTAAAAACGACTGGCCGTATTCTGGAAGTTCCAGTTGGCCGTGGCCTATTAGGTCGCGTTGTTAACACTCTAGGTGAGCCTATTGACGGAAAAGGACCTATCGAAAACGATGGTTTCTCTCCTGTTGAAGTAATTGCTCCTGGTGTTATTGAGCGTCAGTCGGTAGATCAACCCATACAAACAGGTTACAAAGCCGTTGATGCCATGATCCCTATCGGTCGTGGTCAACGTGAACTGATCATTGGCGACCGTCAAACTGGTAAAACAGCAATGGCGATCGACGCAATCATCAACCAGAAAGATTCTGGCATTAAATGTGTGTACGTAGCGATTGGCCAAAAAGCCTCTACTATCGCTAACGTAGTACGCAAGCTAGAAGAACACGGTGCTTTAGCTAATACTATTGTTGTTGTTGCAACCGCTTCTGAAGCCGCTGCACTGCAATATTTAGCACCTTATTCTGGTTGTTCTATGGGTGAATATTTCCGCGACCGCGGTGAAGATTCTTTGATCGTATACGATGACCTGTCTAAGCAAGCAGTTGCTTACCGTCAGATTTCGTTATTGTTAAAGCGTCCACCAGGCCGTGAAGCTTACCCAGGTGACGTATTCTATCTACATTCACGTTTGTTAGAGCGTGCATCACGCGTTAACGCGATTTATGTAGAAAAGTTCACTAAGGGTGCAGTAACAGGTAAAACTGGTTCATTAACCGCGTTGCCTATTATTGAAACTCAAGCAGGTGACGTATCTGCATTCGTACCGACTAACGTAATTTCGATTACTGACGGTCAGATCTTCCTAGAAACAGACCTATTTAACTCAGGACTTCGTCCAGCGGTTAACCCAGGTATTTCTGTTTCTCGTGTTGGTGGTGCGGCTCAGACTAAAATCATCAAGAAACTGTCTGGTGGTATTCGTACCGCGCTAGCACAGTATCGTGAACTTGCTGCGTTCTCACAGTTTGCATCTGATCTTGATGATGCAACTCGTGCTCAGCTAGAGCATGGTGTGCGTGTTACCGAACTGATGAAGCAAAAGCAATATGCTCCAATGAGCGTAGCCGCTCAAGCTGTGTCTATTTTTGCAGCTGAAAAAGGTTACCTGAAGAGTGTTGAGCTGAACAAGGTCGGTAATTTCGAAGCCGCTCTGCTCTCGTTCATGAACAGCGAGCATGCTGCTTTAATTAAGCTTATTAACGATACTGGCGATTATAACGCTGAAATCGAAGCGGAATTAAAAGCTAGCCTCGACAAGTTCGTAGCAACCCAAACCTGGTAACAATGATAGAGGTGTCTTAAGACACCTCAGGTCCAGATTGGAGAGTAGAGATGGCCGGCGCTAAAGAGATTAAAACCAAGATCGCGAGTGTTAAAAATACTCAGAAGATCACGTCCGCCATGGAAATGGTGGCAGCCAGCAAAATGCGCAGAGCGCAGGAACGCATGGCTGCAAGCCGTCCATATGCGGAAAGCATGCGTAAGGTGATCGGTCACGTAGCGCAAGGTTCTCTCGAGTATAAACACCCCTATTTGGAGGTGCGAGAGGCTAAGCGGGTTGGTTACATTGTTGTGGCAACCGACCGTGGTCTTTGTGGTGGTCTGAACGTTAACCTTTTCAAAAAGGTTATGGCAGACATGAAAATCTGGAAAGCCCAAGGTGCAGAATTTGAATTTTGCCCTATTGGTGCACGTAGTGTTCAGTTTTTCAAAAACTTCGGTGGACAAGTGTCTGCTCACGCTTCAGGTCTTGGCGATGCTCCAAAGCTCGCAGACTTGATCGGGACAGTCAGTGTCATGCTTGAAGCTTACAACGAAGGCAAACTGGATCGTCTGTATGTAGTGTTTAACAAATTTGTGAACACTATGACGCAGACTCCTGTGATCGAGCAGCTGCTACCTTTGCCTAAATCGGAAGACGATGAAATTGCTCATCGTTGGGATTATATCTACGAGCCAGATCCAAAAGCACTTTTGGATACGTTATTGGTTCGTTATGTAGAATCTCAGGTTTACCAAGGTGTTGTTGAAAATATTGCGTCTGAGCAAGCTGCCCGTATGGTGGCAATGAAGGCCGCAACAGACAACGCTGGTGAGCTAATCGACGACTTGCAATTGGTCTATAACAAAGCACGTCAGTCTGCGATTACGCAGGAACTGTCGGAAATTGTTTCTGGCGCCTCTGCGGTTTAGGTTAGGTAACGAATACAAGTTTTAGAGGATTAATCATGAGCACAGGTACTGTTGTCCAAGTGATTGGCGCGGTTGTGGACGTCGAGTTTCCGCAAGATGCTGTACCTCAGGTATATGACGCTCTGAAGATCACAGGTGAAGGCACTTGTAATGGTTTGGTGCTGGAAGTTCAGCAACAGCTAGGTGGTGGCGTAGTCCGTACCATCGCTATGGGTTCTTCTGATGGTCTGCGTCGCGGTCTTGAGGTCGTAAATACGGGTTCACCTATTTCTGTTCCAGTTGGTACTGCCACTCTTGGTCGTATCATGAACGTATTAGGTGAGCCTATTGATGAAGCGGGTCCAATCGGTGAAGTTGAGCGTTATGAAATTCACCGTGCAGCGCCTTCATATGAAGATCAATCGAGCTCTACTGAGCTATTAGAAACGGGTATTAAGGTTATCGACCTTGTTTGTCCGTTTGCTAAGGGTGGTAAAGTCGGTTTGTTCGGTGGTGCGGGTGTTGGTAAAACAGTTAACATGATGGAACTGATTAACAACATCGCTAAAGCCCACTCGGGTCTTTCTGTATTCGCCGGTGTAGGTGAACGTACTCGTGAAGGTAACGACTTCTACTACGAGATGAAAGATTCTGGCGTTCTCGATAAAGTGGCCATGGTTTATGGTCAGATGAACGAGCCACCAGGTAACCGTTTGCGCGTTGCACTGTCAGGTTTGACAATGGCAGAAAAATTCCGTGACGAAGGTCGTGACGTATTGTTGTTCGTTGACAACATTTACCGTTATACCTTAGCCGGTACTGAAGTATCTGCATTGTTAGGTCGTATGCCTTCTGCGGTAGGTTATCAACCAACATTGGCTGAAGAGATGGGCGTTCTGCAAGAACGTATCACTTCAACTAAGACGGGTTCTATTACCTCTGTACAAGCGGTATACGTACCTGCGGATGACTTGACCGATCCGTCACCAGCAACAACCTTCGCTCACTTAGATGCGACTGTTGTACTGTCACGTCAAATTGCTTCACTGGGTATTTACCCAGCGGTTGACCCATTGGATTCGACTTCACGTCAATTAGATCCATTGGTTGTTGGTCAAGAGCATTATGATGTTGCTAACGGCGTGCAAACTGTACTGCAACGTTACAAAGAGCTGAAAGACATTATTGCGATTCTGGGTATGGATGAATTGTCAGATGATGACAAGACTATGGTATTCCGTGCTCGTAAGATTGAACGTTTCTTGTCTCAGCCTTTCTTCGTAGCAGAAGTCTTTACTGGTTCTCCTGGTAAGTACGTTTCTCTTAAAGACACTATCCGTGGCTTTAAGGGTATTCTGAATGGTGAGTTCGATCACCTGCCAGAACAAGCGTTCTACATGGTTGGCTCAATCGATGAAGTCATCGAGAAAGCGAACAAAAAGAAATAACTGAGTAGTAATACTTAGTTTTTTAAGGAGAACGGGATGGCAGCCATGACAGTACATCTTGATATAGTAAGCGCTGAGAGCAACATCTTTTCTGGTCGTGTAGCAAGTCTACAAGTGACTGGTTCAGAGGGTGAGTTGGGCATAATGCATGGTCACGCTCCTTTACTTAGTTATATCAAACCTGGCATGGCGCGCATCGTCAAGCAAGACGGTAGTGAAGAAGTGTTTTACCTTTCAGGTGGTATTCTGGAAGTACAACCCTCTTCAGTTTCCGTATTGGCTGATGTGGTTATGCGTGCCAAAGATATTGATGAGCAAGCGGCATTAGAAGCTAAGCGTCGTGCAGAAGCCCATATGGCAACTGCAGGTGCTGATTTCAATTATGACGCAGCTATGGTTGAGCTATCAAAAGCAATGGCTCAATTACGTGTTATTGAAACCATCAAGAAAAACATTGCCAGATAAGGTTATTGTTTGTGAAAAAAGGCGACCATAAGGTCGCCTTTTTTGTATGTTAAATAAATCAACACATATTTATATGTGTTGATTTATTTAACATACTATCCATTTCGCTTTTCAATGTGCTTTTTGTTAAAATCGCGCCGCTAATACCAATCGTATTAAATATCTGTTTATTTATTGGGAGTTTAACTTACTTTAGACAAGGCGAAGGCTTGAAAGCATAGTGGTGCTCTGTCGAAAGTCTTAAACGCAGTATAAAGCGCGTTGCCATGCAGTTAAATCAACTTAGATAGTTAATGTGATTGGTATACGACCATAATTTCACCCTTTTGGGTATTTGTTCAAGGACATGATAATGGCATTAAACGTAGTGATCTTAGCGGCAGGCAAGGGAACTCGGATGCGTTCAGATCTTCCTAAGGTCTTACACCCTATTGCACATAAAAGCATGGTGCAGCACGTTATTGATACGGCTAAAAACTTAGGTAGTGATGCAATTCAATTAGTTTATGGTTACGGTGCTGACAAATTGCAAGCCGCGCTCGGTGAGCAGGATGTGCAATGGGTATTACAGGCAGAGCAGTTAGGTACAGGCCATGCGGTGGCGCAGGCTAACCCGAATATCAGTGACGATGACACTGTGCTTATTCTTTATGGTGATGTGCCACTTATCCAGCAATCAACATTAATAGACTTATTGGCTGCACGACCAGATAACGGTGTTGCTGTGTTAACGGTGAATCTAGCTAACCCAATGGGTTATGGCCGGATTGTACGTGAAGATGGCAAAGTTGTCGGCATTATCGAGCAAAAAGATGCCAGTGCTGAGCAATTACTGATTAACGAAATCAACACCGGCATTATGGTCGCCCCCGGTAAGCAACTTAAAGACTGGCTTAGCCGCTTGTCGAACAATAATGCTCAAGGCGAATATTATCTAACTGATATTATTGCAATGGCGCATAGCGATGGTGTGGCTATTGATACTGCCCAGCCGCAATCGGCGATTGAAGTGGAAGGCGCCAATAACCGCGTGCAATTAGCGCAGCTTGAACGTGCTTACCAAGCCCGTGAAGCGGAAAAGTTAATGTTAGCAGGAGCAAACCTTCGCGATCCTAACCGTATAGATATTCGTGGTGATGTCACAGTCGGTATGGATGTGATGATTGATGTAAACGTAGTATTTGAAGGTAAAGTGGTGCTGGGCAATAACGTCAGCATTGGCGCTGGTGCGATTTTGATTGACTGTGAGATTGCTGATAACGCAGAGATCAAGCCTTACTCTATTATTGAAGGTGCTAAGTTGGGTGTTGCAGCCAGTGCTGGCCCATTTGCCCGTTTACGCCCAGGCGCTGAGCTTAAACAAGATGCGCATATTGGTAATTTTGTTGAAGTGAAGAAAGCTATTATTGGTGTGGGCTCTAAAGCTGGACACTTAGCTTATTTAGGTGACGCGATAATAGGTGATGGTGTGAATATTGGTGCGGGTACTATTACCTGTAACTATGATGGCGCAAATAAACATCTAACAGTAATTGAAGATAATGTTTTTGTTGGTTCTGATACCCAGCTGGTGGCTCCCGTCACTATTGGTAAGGGCGCAACCTTAGGCGCGGGTTCTACTATTACTCATAATGTGGCTGAAAATGAATTAGTGATCACCCGTGTTAAACAAAAACACCTTACGGGTTGGCAACGTCCAGTAAAAATTAAAAAGTAACTTATAAAACTTAATCCCCAAAAGCGACTATATGTCGCTTTATTTTTTAGATTTTACTTTGCTTAAATAAGAGTTTTACCCGCGCTTATTTAAGGTCTGATTAATGTTGGTGTGTTAAGTGTTTTGTTGTTTTTCAATAAGTTAGACATGGATCACACGCAATTGTAAATTCATGTAAAGAACTATAAATAAAAACACTTCTCATTTATATTGCCTGCAATTTATGAGGCTTCAAATTAATTAGAGGTGTTGGCAATGACATTTAAGTATTCAGGTGTAGGTTTAGCAGTATGGGCAGCACTCAGTGCTATGCCTGTTTTGGCAGAAGATGCCGCTGCAGATAAAAGTCTAAAAGCAGAAAATATTGAACGAATTAATGTCACTGGCCGCACTTTTAATGATTATAAAGTTGGTACAGCCTCTGGTGCTATGCGCGGTGATATTGATTTAATGGATACGCCGCAATCAGTCAATGTGATCCCAGACTTTGTGACCGATGAACAACTAGCTACTAACCTTGCAGAAGTGTTAGTTAATGACTCAAGTGTTACTGCGGGGACGACACGCTGGAACCGTCAAGTTTTTAGCATCCGTGGTTTCGAATTAGATTCTGGCAATGGTTACCTTATTAATGGCCACCAGCAATGGTCTCACTATGTACAGCCTATCGAAACCTTACAGCAGGTCGAAGTCTTAAAAGGCCCTTCGAGTATGTTGTATGGTCAATCTGGCCCTGGTGGCTTAGTGAACATGGTCACTAAAAAGCCAACCTACGATTCTATGCTCGATTTAGGATTTGATACCGATGGTTACGGTTCTACTCGTGCTCAGCTAGACGCGGGTGGTAGTTTAAATGAAGCACAAAGTATTCGTTATCGTACTGTGTTGGTTAAGCAAGATACAAAATACTGGCGTGAATATTCCGCTAATGATGAGAATCAAGAGCGCGACCGTTGGTTAGGCTATCTCAATGTGGAATTTGACCTAAGCGATGATGTACTGTTGTCGGTTAAATACGATCATACTCAAGATAAAGCCGGTATTGATGCCGGTGGTTGGTTAGATAAACAAGGTAATGTTGTTGGCAATCGTAAAACCGTTTGGGATGCCCCTTGGGCTTTTACCGATAATACTGTGTCGAACTTAGGTGCAGATTTAACTTGGCACATGAGTGATAACTGGAAAGTTAAAGGCGGTTATAACGATCAACAGTTTGATCGCCAGCGTTTTGATTCCGCACCGCAATATACAGTCGATCCATTCACCGATGGTTATAGCATTAAGCCATTTGACCGTTACGATGATTGGCAACATAAAACTGCTTATGTTGATTTCACCGGTGAATTTGCTCTGGCAGGTATGGAACATCAACTGCTGATAGGTGCTAACTATGTAGATTATTTCTATCAACAGCAAATTCATCGTGGTGCAACCCAAATTGTAACGCCTGGTCAGCCTGTTGTTAAACCAGATCTGGATTATCATTCAAAGCCTAAAGGCGATGCGAGTACCTATAAGTATTATGGTTTCTATCTGCAGGATTTAATGACGCTCAATGATCAATGGAAACTACTTGCTGGCGTACGTTACGACGAACAAAAGAAAGACGGTGAGGGTGAAAACAGTTATGCCGTGTCGCCTAAGTTTGGCGTAATTTACTCGCCAATGGCTAATGGCAATATCTACGTTAACTATTCAAAAAGTTTCACACCACAAGGTGCTGTTAATAACGAATTCGATGTCAATAACGATCTAAATTTACAGCCTGAATACGGTATTCAGTATGAAGTGGGTACTAAGTGGGAATTGTTTGACGACAGATTACTGTTAACTGCAGCTGTGTTTGATATCACACTTGAAAACATCACAATTTCAGAGAAATTATCCACACCAATAGGTGATTATACTGATATTACGACGCAAGGCGGCGAGCAAAAGCATCGTGGTTTTGAAATGGGTGCTCAAGGTCAGTTAGGTGATAGTTGGTTTGTGACTTCATCAATGATGTATTTAGATGCTGAATACCAAACGGGTGATGCCAAAGATGGTAAAACACCTATTGATGCCCCTGAGTGGTCGGCTAATATCTGGACTCGTTATGAATTATCAGATGCATTAGCCTTTAACTTTGGTGCCATTTATGTTGGTGAACGCTTCGCTAATACAGATAACAGCATTACTAAAGATGGTTATGTGCGTTTTGATATCGGTGCCGCCTACACTATGGATATCATGGGTAAAGATGTGAGCCTGCGTGCTAACGTTAGAAACCTATTCGATACTGAATATTTAGACGGTGGCAGCGATAAAATGGTCACCATCGGTCAAGATCGTAACTTTAGCGTTGCTGTTGAAGCCAAGTTCTAATATTTATTCCGATTTAGCCTTATGAAGGCCGCTTCCTTAATGGAAGCGGCTTTTTTGTTGGTATGCTCTGGTCTAAATTTGGGGTATTCAGATTGAAAAATGCGCTATTTTGCATGAAATAGCACTTCAAAAAGCTAGTAAAAAAATGCGATTTCATTATAATGCATCTTTCGAATCGAAACTTAATTGAAAGATTTTATGAATAAACGAAACACACAACAACGTCGCCACAGTATTATCACCATATTAAATGAGCAAGGTGAAGTGAGCGTTGATGAGTTATCGTTAAGATTTGAAACCTCAGAAGTCACCATTCGTAAAGATCTTGCCACGCTTGAAAAAACGGGTCTATTACTGCGCCGCTATGGTGGCGCTGTTGCGATTCCCGATGAAGTCACCCAACAATTTTCTGCCAAAATAGCGCCCAATAAATTATCTATTGCGAAAACCGCAGCGCAGCTGATTAAAGATCACAATCGCATCATTATCGATAGCGGCACGACCACCTCAGGTTTAATTGAACAACTGAACGATAAGCGTGGGCTGGTGGTCATGACCAATGCGCTGCACCTTGCCAATGCCATCCACGAACTCGAAAACGAGCCAACCTTATTGATGACCGGTGGCACTTGGGACCCGCATTCAGAATCCTTTCAAGGCCAAGTCGCCGAGCAAGTGTTGCGCTCATATAACTTTGACCAACTGTTTATCGGTGCCGATGGTATCGATCTTAAGCGTGGCACCACCACCTTTAACGAGTTAACTGGCCTAAGCAAAGTCATGGCTGAAGTTTCCCGTGAAGTGATCGTTATGGTCGATTCAGACAAAATCGGCAAACGGATCCCCAATTTAGAGTTGCCGTGGGCCAAAGTTAGTGTGCTGGTCACTGACGATCGTATCGACGAGAGCACGCTAACACAAATTTCAAATCAGGGCGTACGAGTGCTGTTAGCGCCCTACGCTCACGAGTGAGTACAAAATAGCTTAACAACTTCATTTTTAATTTATAGGTAAAGACTATGTGTGGAATCGTAGGCGCTGTAGCGCAAAGGGATGTGGCTGAAATTCTGGTAGAAGGCTTACGCCGCTTAGAATATCGCGGATATGATTCCGCAGGCGTTGCCGTTATTAACAATGGTGAACTCAATCGCACACGACGCGTTGGCAAAGTACAAGAGCTGTCAGCTGCACTTGAAACCGATCCATTAGCGGGCGGAACAGGTATCGCGCACACTCGCTGGGCAACCCACGGTGAACCGAGTGAGCGTAATGCTCATCCGCATTTATCGGAAGGTGATATCGCGGTGGTGCATAATGGTATTATTGAAAACCATAATAAACTGCGCGAGATGCTTAAAGGTTTAGGCTATCACTTTAGTTCAGATACAGATACCGAAGTAATTTGTCACTTGGTACACCATGAGCTGAAAACTAACAGCACTTTGCTTTCTGCCGTACAAGCTACAGTTAAACAACTCGAAGGCGCCTATGGAACTGTTGTGCTCGATCGCCGCGACAGTGAACGCTTGATTGTAGCTCGATCAGGTAGTCCTTTAGTGATTGGTTTTGGTCTAGGTGAAAACTTTGTCGCCTCTGATCAACTGGCGCTATTACCTGTGACTCGCTCATTCGCATTCTTAGAAGAAGGTGATGTGGCCGAAATCACTCGCCGCAGTGTAAGCATTTTCGACTTAAACGGTAACGCAGTTGAGCGTGAAGTGAAAGAGTCTGAAGTGACACACGATGCCGGTGATAAAGGTGAATATCGCCATTACATGTTAAAAGAGATTTACGAGCAACCATTGGCACTGACACGCACCATCGAAGGCCGCATTGCTAATAAGCAAGTTTTAGATAGCGCCTTTGGTGATAATGCTGCTGAGTTTTTAAAAGATATCAAACACGTACAAATCATCGCCTGTGGTACTAGCTACCATGCGGGTATGGCGGCGCGTTATTGGTTAGAAGATTGGGCTGGCGTATCTTGTAACGTCGAAATTGCCTCTGAGTTCCGTTATCGCAAGTCGCACTTATTCCCAAATAGCCTGTTGGTGACGATTTCACAGTCTGGTGAAACTGCCGATACCTTAGCGGCCATGCGCTTAGCCAAAGCAATGGGTTACAAAGCCACATTGACGATTTGTAATGCGCCAGGTTCTTCACTAGTACGTGAATCAGACATGGCTTACATGATGAAAGCTGGCGCCGAGATTGGTGTTGCATCCACTAAAGCGTTCACGGTACAGCTTGCTGGTTTATTAATGTTGACTGCGGTGATCGGTCGCCACAATGGTATGTCTGAGCAAATGCAGGCTGACATCACTCAAAGCCTACAATCTATGCCAGCTAAAGTGGAACAAGCTTTAGGCTTAGATGCTGCGATTGCTGAACTGGCTGAGGATTTTGCCGATAAACACCATGCGTTATTCCTTGGCCGTGGCGATCAATACCCGATTGCGATGGAAGGCGCGTTAAAGCTGAAAGAGATTTCTTACATTCATGCTGAAGCCTATGCCTCTGGCGAATTAAAACACGGCCCATTAGCGCTTATTGATGCCGATATGCCAGTAATTGTGGTTGCGCCAAACAATGAGTTGTTAGAAAAGCTTAAATCGAATGTCGAAGAAGTGCGTGCTCGTGGTGGCTTAATGTATGTATTTGCCGATGTGGATGCCGAGTTCGAGTCGGACGACACGATGAAAGTGATCCCCGTGCCACATTGTGACATCTTTATGGCGCCGCTGATTTATACCATTCCATTACAGCTATTGTCATACCACGTTGCATTAATTAAAGGTACTGACGTAGATCAACCACGTAATCTAGCAAAGTCTGTAACTGTCGAATAAATATAGTTTATAAATAAAAACCGCCTTGTTGGCGGTTTTTTTATTTAGAGTAATAATGACTTTTCATTCACAGTAATAACGAATGCTGGTGGCTTAGCCTTTTATGCTGCTATGGTATCTAGCTCGTGTTGCTTTTTTGCCTCAATTCGTTTCCATACTTTTTCATGGAAGTAAAAAACCACTGTGTTGATAGCGGGTTCTACTAGTGCCACTGCACCACCTATTATCACACTGCCAGTGAGCAAATAGGTTACGGTAAAAGCAACGCTAAAATGAAGTACGGCAAAAGTAAGTGTCTTAGTCATGATCTTATCCTCTAAATTGGTTCCCAAAGGGAATACCTAGATGATAACGCTTCTCATTAAAATTAACAGCTGTGTTTTCAGATTAGTTTAAACGGTTTTATCTATTGGTCAGACTTTAAAAACATAAAGCCCTCACAGTGGAGGACTTTGGGGTGTTTAGTCGAAAATTCAAGTTGTTTTAATCAACTAGTAGTGCCAAGGGAAAGCTGAAAAATCTTGATCGCGCTTTTCGAGGAAAGCATCACGCCCTTCCTGTGCTTCGGCACTGGCATAGGCTAAACGTGTGGCTTCTCCAGCAAATAATTGCTGACCGACCATACCATCATCAGTCATATTAAAGCCGTACTTCAGCATACGCATGGCGGTTGGTGATTTAGAGTTAATCTCTTTAGCCCACATTAACGCTTCGGTTTCTAGTTCAGCATGGGGAACGGATTTATTGACCATTCCCATATCAAAGGCTTCGTCAGCGCTGTAGTTAAAACCACAGAAGAAAATTTCTCGGGCACGCTTTTGGCCGATCATTTTAGCTAAATAAGCGCTGCCATAGCCTGAGTCGAAACTCGCTACATCGGGATCGGTTTGTTTAAATATTGCGTGTTCTTTTGAGGCTAAGGTTAAGTCACATACAACATGTAAACTATGGCCGCCTCCTACTGCCCAACCTGGCACAACGGCAATGACTACTTTAGGCATAAAGCGAATTAAGCGCTGTACTTCTAATATATGTAAGCGTCCCATTCTGGCTTGATCGGCTTTACCTTCTTCGGCGCCTTCGTATTTGTAGCCATCTTTACCACGAATCCGTTGATCGCCACCTGAGCAGAACGCCCAGCCACCATCTTTTGCCGAAGGGCCATTACCTGTTAGCAGTACACAACCTACATCTGACCATTGGCGCGCATCGTCGAGAGCGATAAATAATTCATCAACGGTTTTAGGTCTAAATGCATTGCGGCACTCTGGGCGGTTTATGGCGATACGCACAGTGCCATGGGCTTTAGCTCTGTGGTAGGTGATGTCGTCAAATTTAAATCCACTGACTTCATCCCATAGGGTGGGATCAAAAATATCTGATACTTGTTGGGTCATAATACATAGGCCTTTGTACTGTAATGTCTCAAAGGCTAGGCGGAATAACATATAAGGTCAATCACCTAAGCTTAAACCTTAGCGTGTGTTAGCTAAATTCTGTTTACCTATAAGAGTGATAATTACAGGTGATCACATAAATAAAGCTGATTGTCCTTACTAAACACAGGATGTTCAGGTGCCATAGTGCCGCAATAATTAGTTTTAAAGTCTGCAATTGACTCTGGAGTCATTGGGATTTGATTAAATGCATTAAGTTCTAATGTCGATAAACGCTCGACGATGTCGGTTCTTACCTTGGCCAATTTATGGTCGATTTTTATGATTTTTGTTCCCGTCATAGAATCAACTTTATCCTCTATTTTTTTTACCATCAGTTCAGTCTTGGCAATAGGTGCATCCAGTTTGTCTGTTTCTGTATATAAGTAATATAATGCGCCAGCAAGTAGCGCCAATATGAGCCAACCTTTCATCTTTTAGTCCAACATAAGTGAATAACCATTAATAATATGGGTATAATAAGCTAGTTTTCGCCCAATATTAAAGCAGTAAAAGGCCGTAACGATGAAGTCAGAATCAAATAACAAGGATTACTCCAAAACGGATCGAATTAAAATTCATCAACCAGATGCGAGTAAAGCGGATCGCTTTAGCCCTGGTAATCGAATTTATGTCCGAGCTATTGATGGTTTATGGACGAGTGTGCGCCGCCGAATGGGTTGGATAACAATGCTATTCTTCCTACTTTTACCGTGGATCCCATGGGGGAACCGCCAAGCCGTATGGTTTAATTTAGGCGAACAAAAGTTTCATGTTTTCGGTTTAACCATTTGGCCCCAAGATCTTACCTTGCTTGCTGCCATTTTTGTTATCGCTGCTTTTGCACTGTTTTTTGTGACGACATACCTTGGTCGGGTTTGGTGTGGATATACCTGCCCGCAAACCGTATGGACATTTATGTTCATTTGGTTTGAAGAAAAGCTCGAAGGAGCACGTAACAAGCGTATTAAGCTTGACCAAATGCCGTGGAGTTTTAATAAAATATGGCGAAAAACGGCTAAACATACCGCTTGGATACTGCTTTCCCTGATGACGGCAATGACCTTTGTGTCCTATTTTGTGCCCAGCCGTGAAGTCTATATAGATGTGTTTACGCTTAATGCCTCTGGTGGTATCTACTTCTGGGTGGTGTTTTTCACGCTTGCAACATACGGTAATGCGGGTTGGATGCGTGAAATCATGTGTATTCACATGTGCCCTTACGCCCGTTTCCAAGCGGCCATGTTTGATAAGAATACCTATATAGTTGGTTATGATACAAAGCGTGGTGAGGCGCGTGGCCCGCGTTCACGTAAAAATGATCCTAAAGAATTAGGTCTGGGTGATTGTATCGACTGTGATTTATGTGTTCAGGTATGCCCTACGGGGATCGATATCCGCAACGGCCTACAGTATGAGTGTATTAACTGTGGTGCATGTATCGATGCTTGCGATAATACAATGGATCGCATGGGTTACGCTAAAGGACTCATCAGCTATACCACCGAGAACAAGTTAGAAGGTATAAAAGAAAAAGTACTACGACCTAAACTGATTGGTTATGGTGTGGTGCTAACGGTGATGATATTAGTCTTCTTATACGCCAGTGCGACCATAGCGCCAGTCCGTATGGACATCATTCGAGATCGCAATCAGCTATATAGGGAGAACAATCAAGGTTTGATTGAAAATACCTTTACCTTGAAAATTCTTAACAAGACCGAAGAGTCTCATGAATACACTATGAGTGTTGAAGGCTTAAATAACTATAAATGGTATGGACCGACATCCGTCACTATTGCAGCGGGCGAAGTATTAACCTTACCTATTAGTATTGGTATCGATCCAGTTGAGCTTTCTCGCTCAGTGACCAACATAGCGATACAAGTAAAAACTCATGTTGATGGACAAGAGGTCGTGGTTGAACAAGAATCTCGCTTCTTTAGTCCATAAATACCGTCTTTAGTACGAGTTTGATATTAGTAACTCGCACATATTGACCTAAGACATATAAAAAAGGGGCTTTTTAGCCCCTTTTTTATGCGTATCGTTTGATAAATAAACGTCTAAACGGTGAAACATAATTTTCTCACGAAAAGCTCTTGCACAAAATCTCCTGCTGCCTATAATGCGCATCCACTGACACGACGATGCGCGTAAGCGATACGGCGAGTGAGGTTGAATTGAACAGGTTACTCTCTGTTGAGAATGGCACTTAATTCAACAGCAGCAAGAAGTTGTAAAAAACTCCTTGACGCACAATGGGAAATGCGTAGAATACGCAGCCCTAGCCACCTGGAAGCATTTGATGCTCAGCGTGGTACTCAGATTCTCTGATGAGATTGAGTTGCTCTTTAACAATATAAAACAAGAAATCTGTGTGGACACTCACAGGTGTTGAGTTAATCGAAACTGCTTAGCCTTCGGGTTGGCAGTCAAAAATTTAAATCAATGTAACAATGAGTGTTCATAGCAATATGTACAGTTTGTTTCTGCTTCCTTTATAAGGATGTGGAAACAAAAAAATCAGAATTCATTGAGCCGCTGATTGGCTTCTTAT
>NZ_FTNN01000011.1 GCF_900156405.1 Shewanella morhuae | reverse complement strand
TATTGTCACTATGGCGCCTGTTCCGTGTTGACCTAGGACCGTATCAATTTCCCAATCGCCAAACCGTTCTCTGCTATCGACAATCGCGGGTCTTTCGTCAATCGATACTGCATTTTTTATCGTTGGCGCTTGTTCTGCTTTACCGCGACGATAGCGTTTATGTCCTTGACGTAAATGACGATAAAGTTTGCCGCCATTGCGTTTATTACGCGCTATGTAGCGATAAATCCACTCATGGCTAACAGGCTCTTTTACAAGACTCAATACATGCGAAATCTGCTCTGGACTCCAATCGAGTTGCAGCAATAGCAGCAGGCTCTCTATTCGTCGCTCAGGTATCGTATATTTAGCCGATTGACGCCTAAGTTCTACTGCTTTTTGATGTGACATCTTTGGGTTGCAGCGTGGTTGTCCTTGGCCGCGTTTTATCTCACGATACACGCTGGAGCGATGACAATGAATGCATTTGGCAATGATGGCTATCGAAAAGCCTGTTCTAACAGAACTGAAATCTGCTATCGTCTAGCTTCGGTCAACTGTTGATAATTCATGGTGATACTCTTTTACTTTGGCGAGATAAAGCGTACCAATTTTCAGCAGTTGGCTTCTTCTACACCTCAATTAGAGTGTCGCAGTTATTATCTGAACTCTGGACTATGGCTATTATTTGCCAGCATCAAGGCTTGTTCAAACGCATCAGTGAAAATTGTAATGGGTAGTAAATCTTCACGACAACGGCGATTACGCCCCAATAAAGATGACTCAACAAATAAATCAAACCATGTACTTAAGGCCTTACCATTAGCGGCCTCCCCCATTGCGCCTAATGCTAATGAAGCGACCTCAGCGGTGCCAAGTTGAAAATCATGACTGCCTTTACGCAATGCATAAGTTGCCAGCGTATCAGGATCGAAGGACAACAACGGCAACGCGTGTAAGTAAGGACTCTTACGAAACATCTTAATCGCTTCTCGCCAACTGCCATCGAGCATGATAAGCAGTGGCCGCTTACCTTGTGTTAGCATCGGCGGCGGGACTTGGCTCAAAACCGTTTGTCCTGGTTCTGCATACTGGGCTGGAAACACCAAAAATGGTTGATATTGTGGTGATGTTAATAGCGCCAATAACTCTGACTCTGGGGCGAGTCTTGACCAAAGAAAAGCATGGGTATCAGGGATTAAATCGGCAATTAAGCGGCCGCTATTAGTCGGTTTTAATACTTCGTCGTTATACATAATTAGCAAGAAACTGGCTTGAGTGTGTAACTGACGCCGTAGCGCACAGGTACAAAATTGCTCGCCTAATAGGCATAATGGACAACGGATTAGGCTTTTACCACGTGCACCAAAGGGCTTAGTCGAGATTGATTTTCGATATTGATATAAACGATGTACAGCATGGGGGGCTAAAGCCATAAAAACCAATTCTCTATTAAAACTTAATCGGGATCGCGATAATTAAGAGCCTAGATTTATAGCCTAAGCTATCTTATATCGCAGCTTCTCAGTTTATCTCTTGCTGATAAGAGGTGCAATTCATCCAAAATAAAAAGCCACATCTCTGTGGCTTTTTGGTGCATCATAAACGGTGATCCACTTAAAAAACTATAAAATACGTCGCAGTAAAAAGTCGGCTTTAAGGCGACGAATGCGGGTCATGATCTTTTTCACTGGCGCAGGATAGCTCTGTAACGTATCCACTTGGCTGTAGTGATATAACCGCTGTGTGTGTTCCAAAATATGGGCTTGCTCTGCTTCAAACTGGCTTTTCCAGCAGCCGGTCTCATCTTGGATCAATAAACCATTCTCTAAATCTAGCGCCCAAGCTCTTGGGTTCAAATTAGAACCCGTGATCAAATGTTTATTACCGTCAGCACTGATACCCTTGAGGTGATAACTGTTAATGCCATGCTTCCACAGATGAATATTTAACTGACCATTATCAATTGCCCATTGTTGCCGTTTAGCAAATTTACGTAGAGATTGCTCATACATATAAGGCAGCGCACCTATTGTAGAGAAATCCTGCTCGGGTGGAATATAAAAATCGTTAGCCGTTTTATCACCCACTACGATATCGATACGTTTACCTTTGCGTAAGTGCTTAGATAAAGCACGTACTAAAATATAAGGAGGGTTAAAGTAAGGAGTGCAGATAAACAACGACTCCTTGGATTCCTCCACTAAAGCCACCACCACTTTATTGAGCAGATTTTTCTTCCGCCCTAAACCCAGTAACGGGGTAATTCGATTACCTGCATTAGTTGCTTTAAATTGGTACTCAACGTCAGATAATCTCAACTTAAAGCTACGCATATCAGCTTTAGGAGGGAGCACTTCTTCTGCCGCTTCTTGCGTGAGCGAACACACCGCAGGATCAGCAATGATATTCGTCTGGATCATGGCTCGCATACTGCGGGCTAACTCCGCCGACTCAATCAAATGATAACGATCGAATCGATATTTATCATGTTGCTGTAAATAAATATTGTTAAGACTAGCACCGCTATAAATCACCGCATCATCAATAATAAAACCCTTAAGATGCAGTACGCCCATAAACTCACGCGACTTAACTGGCACACCTAAAACTTCAATTGGATGTTCAGCTTCAGCCATAACCCTGCGGTACATTAAATAGTTACCGCTATCGCCTTTGTGACCAATCAGACCACGCCTAGCGCGATGAAAATCAACTAACACTTTTATATCAAGTGCAGGATTAGCCGCTTTGGCAGCCATCAGCGCTTGTAATATCTCACGGCCAGCTTCGTCATCTTCTAAATACAGTGCCGCAATATAAATACTGTGCTTTGCGCTTGCAATGCGAGCAAGTAATTCTGCCTTGAAGCGGCATGGCGTGAGCAACCACGTTAAAGCCTCGGGTTGAACGGCTATTCCACCAAGCTTATCTAGCAAGGCATCCTCCTTTAAACATGCTGACCACCCCGATAAGAAGTACTGGGGTTAAGTGATAAAAACATCACCGCAATGTGAGTTAATTCTGGATAGGCCTCTATGACTGCCAGCCTGATCGTTTGTTCGACTTTTAGATGGATATCAGGATCCTTAGGAAACCAGAGTAATTCAACTTGGACGAAACGTTGATCAATTTTTCCATTTCGAAAACTGATGCTTGGGATCCAATCTAATGTGAAACTCTCTACATTACCTTTACATATATCCGCCAATGACTGCAGTAATGTTTGGCTGAATGCTGCAACGACCGTTTGTGGTAGGCCGCGCATACTAATATGTGGCATGTTTAGTTGTTACCTAAGAACCTAAAATCGTAAGGATTAGAAATTACCGACTTCACCCCGTCTCGGCAAGACTTTTCTCCCAAAAGTCCTCTTAAACCTCGCGGTTTTGTTGGTAATTTGACCTTAGACGATTTTATACCTGTAAAGTGAACACATTTAGGCAAAATATACTCGGATAGTACCTTTATCGCTACCCGCTTAAAAAGAGGCTTTTTTAGGTTGTAAAACCAACTATTATGCTTTTCACCACCGTATTTAACCCACGTTAATGGCGCAAAAATTGGCTAAAACGTCAATAACCTGATGGCTGAATCACAAAATACTCCTTTAAAACACTTGTCTTTCACCCTGAATAAGGTGTTTTAACGTAAACTAAAGCGACTTTTACTGATTAAACCACTGCCATAAAAGAGACAGAAAATGAATAAGAAAATCTTACTCACCCTAGCGCTAACATTGCTATTTGCTTGGGGAATTTTTCACTTTAAAGCCCAATTGGGATTATTCATCCTGCCACTGTTTATTGGGCTGGTATTATTTGTTACCTTACGTTTATACCGCTTAATGGAAAAGGATAATAATGAGGATTAGCCCTGTTCATGGCTATATCACACTCAGTTCCTTTTAATGTTGATTTGGACTGATTGGGTTGCTCGTTAAATGGATATGTTATTAAGAACTACACTGTGCACAGGATTAATCTTAGCTGCAAGTCATAATCTCACCTATGCAGAGCAAACTCAAAGTGATCTAGCACAATCATTGAGCCAAGCCGTCAGCGAATTAAGCCCTCGGTATTCTCAAGTTGCACTGCTTGCAATGGATATGGCTAATCGTCAAGTCATATATAGCCAACAGGCTGAAACACTTTTTATTCCTGCCAGTACTCAAAAGCTGCTCACGGCGGTAAGCGCTATGGCTCAGCTTGGTGCTGATTTTAGATATGTCACTGAATTATGGAGCGATGCTCCTATACGTAAAGGCCATATCGCTGGCAGTGTCTATTTGCGTTTTAGTGGCGACCCCACCCTCACTCAAGCCGATCTCAAAGCCATTTTTGCCAGTTTAGTCAAACAAGGTATTAACCGTATTGATGGGCATTTGTATTTAATCGGCGATAAACAGGAGCAATTACAAGCTCCAGGCTGGGTATGGGATGATCTAGGGATTTGCTTTGCTGCGCCAGTATCGAGCTACATTATTAATCAGAATTGTATCTATGGTCAGTTCAGCCCTAGCACCGCCAATAAACCCTCACAGGTAAGTCTACGAACGGGAAGCTACGGTATAAAAATCAGTAGTGATGCCGTGTTTGATCAAAAGGCGATCCGTGAATTTTGCCAGCTCGATTTGATGCGATTAGGCCAAAATAGCTACCACCTACGTGGCTGTTATCCAGGTGCTGAGGCTATTCCATTAGCGATTGCAGTGACAGACCCACTTAAGTTTGCTCAAGATACTCTGACCTTTCAACTTAAGGGGGAGATGTTACTGGCAGGTAAGGTTCAACTCGGGGCAAGTTTACCTAAAAAGGCAAAACTCATTGCCAGCCATAGCTCAGCGCCGTTACCAGTATTGCTAGATACTATGTTACTTAAATCAGATAACTTAATCGCCGACAGTTTGTTTAAACAACTGGGTAAAAGTTATTTCAATACCCAAGGCAGCTTTACCAATGGCGCGGTAGCGATGAACCGCATTTTAACTGATTTAGGGATTGATTTAACCAATGCCAAGATTGTCGATGGCTCGGGATTATCACGCTATAACTTGCTTAATGCTAAGCAACTCGCAGCCGTTCTTACGTTAATGCATCAAGATAGTCGCTTTAGTCCATTAATGGCCAGTTTGCCGCAAGCAGGCGTGAGCGGTACGTTAAAATACCGTTTAGGCTACAATAAGCCCCCACTTAAACAGCAAGTTTTTGCCAAAACAGGGTCAATGCAAGGCGTATCTAATCTCGCAGGTTTTATTCGCTTGCCACAGCGTAGCGACACGCTATTTGTGGTACTTGAAAATGGTATGAGTCCTGATGTCAAAAAACAACATAAAATGTCTTTTAATGCTGAGTTTCTGCAGCACTTAATTTCAATACTGCAATTGCCCTCACCGACCACTGAAGTAGTTAATATCGCAATAAACTAGCTCATATTTCAGCTTGAATACTTGAATAACTGCTACAACTGCAATAAAAAAGCACTGAAAACTCAGTGCTTTTAATTTACTAAAGTTAACATATATTGATTAAAACAACTCCGCCGGCATCGCCATTGTGGTTGTGTCACCCGCGCGTACTTGGGCGATATGATAATCCGCTTTAGGCAATAACTTATCAAAATAGAACTTAGCTAAGTAATTTTTCTGCTCGGCAAAGACTTTATCTTCGTGGTCGGTCACTTTATCGACCATAGCCAACCAGTAAAATCCATAAAGCGTGTAACCAAAGGCATCTAAAAAGTCGACCGCGCAGGCATTAATTAGCGCTGGCTGAGCTACTTTATGCTGATTAACTGACTCAGCAACAACGACTAATGCATCTAAACGTGAGCTCACTGCTGCCACTTTCACAGCATCAACATGGGTAAATGCTCGCATTTGTGCCTTTAAGTCAGCCACAAATTCGTTTAACGCCGCTAGATTATCGCCAGTGACTTTACGACCAAGAAAATCAATTGCTTGAATACCATTCGTGCCTTCATAAATCTGTGCGATACGGGTATCACGCACTAATTGCTCAATGCCGGTTTCACGAATATAACCATGTCCACCAAAGACCTGTTGAGCCATGATAGTGGCATCTAAACCGCGATCAGTTAAAAATGCCTTAGCAACTGGGGTTAATAATCCTACATAACGCGCCGCTTTGGCTTTAACATCATCTTGAGCATATTTAGCTAAATCAAGCTGTTGCCCTGTAAATACCGACAAAGCACGGCCAGCTTCTGTCATGGCGCGTATGGTAAGCAACATACGGCGCACATCGCCATGAACGATAATTGGATCGGATTCACTACCGGTTGGCGATCCGCCAGCGGCAACGCCTTGATTACGCTCTTTAGCGTAATCGGCTGCCATTTGGTACGCTGCCTGAGCACTACCAAGCCCTTGAATACCAATCGCTAAACGTTCGTAGTTCATCATAGTGAACATACACACTAGGCCGCGATTAGGCTCACCAATCAAGTAACCTTGGGCGTTGTCATAATTCATCACACAGGTCGCAGAACCTTTAAGGCCCATTTTGTGCTCAATAGAACCGACTGATACACCGTTTGGATTAGCTAAGTTGCCATCAGTATTAATCAATATTTTAGGTACAAGGAAAAGTGAAATCCCTTTGCTATCAGGCAATTTAGCTAACACTAAATGAATAACGTTTTCAGTTAAATCATGATCGCCACCCGTGATAAAAATCTTACTCCCAGTAATGGCATAACTGCCATCGTCATGTGGCAGTGCGCGCGTGCGAATACTACGCAAATCAGAACCTGCTTGCGGCTCTGTCATATCCATAGCACCAGCCCATTCACCGGAATATAATTTAGGTAAATAGGCTTTTTTTAATGCCTCGCTGCCGTGGGCATTAATACATAAAGCCGCCCCAGCCGTTAACGAGCCATAAAGTGTAAAGGCATTGCAGGCGCTGTAGGCCATTTCATCAACTAAGATCCCCAGCATTTTGGGCATGCCCATGCCACCAAACTCAGCGTCACCACACAAACCAATCCAGCCGCCCTGCGAATACTGTTCATAAACGGCCTTATAACCATCAGGAGTGATCACTTGATTATCTTGATGCAACACGCCCTGCTCATCGCCGCTCCGGTTCAGTGGATGGATTAAGTCACTGCTAATTTTTGCCGCTTCTTCAAGAATGGCGTTCGCGGTATCGATATCGACTATTTCAGCAATATCAGGCAATTGTGCCCAAGTAGTAGGAGCATCAAATACCTGTTCTAGCAGGAAACGCATATCCGTCAACGGGGCTTGGTAAGGGTTCATTGGTAGACTCTTAAACGTAGAATTAAAACAGTTGTTTTAATTTATACCAGTTCAATGTAGAAAACAATCTCATTACAAATACAACCGCGAATAATATCCCCCTAACTAGCCTCAACTTTCGAATAGCGGTAACTTTTAAGCTGGGTTAGATATAAAAGTGTGTGAGCTAAGTACAAATTAAACCCATAAAAAAACCCTTAAGCAATCTTAAGGGTCTCTATTTTATAAGTTATACAACTGAATTGTCGCAGCGTCAGCTCACGCTTACGACCATTACCACATTAAATCATCTGGAATCGCATAATTAGCATAGGGATCATCTTCAACCACTACGGCTTTAGCGCTATCCTGTTGCCATAAATATCCGCACCATTGTGGCACTAACAGTTTCACTCGCTCAGCTAACTTATGCGGTACTAAGTAACTCTTGTCTTCGTAACGCACTATACCTAACTGCCCTTTGAGTAATTCTGCCTGTAATTTTTCATCTACATATAAAGAATAGATTTTATTATCAAGAGTATAGTTAAATTTAACTTCAGCATAGGCAGGAATTTTAATCGCAAACTGGGTGAACTCTGTGATTAATCCGCGCACTTGTCCACGCTCTGATGCTTCGGCAAAACGTTGCTCATTGAGCGCTTTATCTTTTTGTGCCTGCAAACGTTTTTGCTCTGCTACTTCTTGCTTAAATACACCAGAGCCATCGTCTATGCGTGATTTTTTGTCACGGCGTTGTTGGGTTTTAAGGTCTCGCGCCTTTTGTTTACTGGCAAGCCCAGCTTTGAGTAATTGCTCTTGTAATGCATTAGCCATGGATCATTACCTATTTAATCTATTTATAAACACAAGAGGCCGATGTGGAATTAATTATCGACGCTTAAAACTAAATTACATTTTTGCGGCTAATTCGCCAAGTTCTGTCATTGCGATACTGGCACCGCCCAGTGACCAACCGCCATCTACTGGTAACACGACTCCCGTAATGTAAGATGCCAATTCAGAGCCCAAGAATAGCGCGGCATTAGCGATATCTTGACCTGTACCATTACGTTTTAGCGGAACGGATTGGGCCACTTTTTGCTGTAATGCCACACTAGGAGCCAGACGATTAAAACCTTCTGTATCAGCAATAGGGCCAGGCATAATGGAGTTTATCCTTATCCCTTCACAACCCCATTCTAATGCAAGCGTGCGCGTTAACATATCAACGCCCGCTTTAGCAGCACAAACATGCACCTGCATTGGCATCGCAATTGAAGCTTGCGGCGCTGAAATCTGAATAATACTGCCATTGGGACGACGTAACAAAGGGTAAGCTTGTTTGAGAACTTGAAAGCTTCCCAGTAAATCAATATCCATTACGGACTTAAAACCATTGGCGGACAAGTTAGCGGCGCTGGCCGGGAAATTACCCGCTGCGCCACTGACGAGCACATCGATAAAGCCAAACTCGGAGGCAATTTTATCAAAACCTACTTCGAGTGCACTTAAATCACGTACATCAAAGCTCACCCCAAAATGAATGCCATCAGGGTTAGCCTGTTGCAACTGCAAAACAGCGGCATCAATTTTATCTTGCTTGCGACTAGCCACTGCTACATTGGCGCCAGCTTGTGCAAACGCAATAGCAATTGCAAGATTAATCCCACTGGTCCCACCGACAACGACAACATTCTTACCGTGATAATTAAACATCGTAGCGTTAAACATAGAAGCTCTCCGTGAACAACAAAATAAGCATTAATCCTGTAATTAGTATTTTCATATTGCTATCAAAAATACAACTTCAATCGTTTTATCATTGCGCAAGAGCATGATGTATCAGCGGTATCATTCAAACATTCTAGCTCATTGCTGCAACGATTGATGAATAGCTTGCAATGCCGCCAAGGGATCGGCTGCTTGGGTAATCGGTCTGCCAATCACCAAATAATCAGAGCCTGCTGCGATGGCTTGAGGCGGCGTCATCACCCTATGTTGATCGCCAGCATCGCTGCCAACAGGACGAATACCTGGCGTCACTAAGTTAAACTCTTTACCCAGCAGTGTTTTTAATACCGTCGCTTCTTGTGCTGAGCACACCACGCCGTCAAGCCCTGCTTGCTTTGTGAGTTTAGCTAAACGCTGCACATGTTCAAAAGTAGGTACATTGATACCGAGTAATTTAAGATCGGCATCACTCATAGAGGTTAATACCGTCACAGCAATCAGCAGCGGCGCTTTATCACCGTAGGGCAGCAATGCTTTTTTTGCTGCTTCCATCATGGCTAAACCACCACTGGCATGCACATTTGTCATCCACACACCCAGTTCTGCAGCCGCAGCCACGGCTTTAGCAACAGTATTAGGTATATCGTGGAATTTTAAATCGAGAAATAAATCAAAACCACGACCATGAATATCTTGCACCAATTGCGGGCCAAATAGGGTAAACATTTCTTTGCCAATTTTAAGGCGGCACATGTTGGGATCGAGTCTATCTATCAATTGTAAAGCATGGGTTTTATTATCGTAATCAAGTGCTACGAGGATAGGTTTAGTCGTCATTATCTCTCCAACAGAGTTACACTAACTATAAATATTTTATGGGTTACTCGCCATCCAAGCCTCTGATCCGCTTGATACTGCCCCACTGTTTACAAGAAGGACAATGCCAGTAAAGCGCATGTGATGGGAAGCCACACTCTTTACAACGGTAACTTGGACGGAATTTAATTTGTTGCTCAACGAGTTGTTCTAGCAGCGTTAAACTTTGTTTGGCTTGCCCTTCTTCAGCTTGGCGTAAATGCATTTGCATCAAGTGCTGAAAGCCTTTCATGGTTGGATGACGATATAACGCATCGAGAACCATGGTTTCTGCTGCTTTAATCTCATCTAAACTGATCATGTGCTGCGCTAAAGCGACAACAACTGATGCCCCTGCGCCATCGGCCATAGCGCTTGCCAGCAATTCTTGGAAACCTTCTTTATCGTTAGTGTCACGATACACTTGTTTTGCCGTCGCAATGGCATCGGCAAACAGCTCAATATCCGCATTTTTCAACTGCAGCAGCATTTGTTTACATTGATCATAATCTTGAATATCGAGGAATTTTTTAGCTAAGGTTAATAAAGCTCGGCCACACTGAGGATCTTGTTTAAGTGCCTGTTGCAGTAATTTAATTTTTTGTGCATCGACGCTCGCTTCATCAGCTAGCTGACAATAAAAATGCGCCGTTAATGGCTTTAAAACTTGCTGACGTTTACGGCTCAAACGCTTAGTGATGTCAATCGCCTTTTGCCACTCTTTAATCACTTGATAGATTGCAATGAGTTGAGTTTCAGACTCTTCGCTGTGGTCGTCTTGACTGACGAGATTAATAAAGATTTCTTCAGCTCGGTCATAAAAGCCTGCGGCCAGATAATCTTTGCCAAGTTCCATCATCGCAATATCACGCTGCTCGTTGGTTAAGCTAGGACGAGCGATTAAATTTTGGTGAATGCGAATGGAGCGGTCAACCTCGCCGCGTTTACGAAATAACGAACCAAGCGATAAATGAGTGTCGATAGTTTCATCGTCAACATCGAGCATACTAATAAACAAATCAACTGCTTTGTCGGATTCATTCGACAGCAGAAAGTTAAGCCCTGTAAAGTAATCACGGCTCAATTGTTTACGTTGATTAGATTGATTCTGCCTTATGCTCCGTCGCCCCATATACCAACCATAAGCGGCAGCGATAGGAAGCAACAGAAAGAGGATCTCAAGCATATTAAGCGTCTATATCCTGAGGAGTTTTGGCAAGCACTTGATTTAGCTTTTTCTTCGTTGCCGCTAAGCTCAATCTCAAGCGAACAATATAATAACTCGCGACTAACCAACTCAGCATGAAACCAGCTAAAAAAACTACTGCCAACACAACTGGCAGGCGATACTCGCCCTGTGCGACAAAATAACTAATCATCACAACTTGTTCGTTACGCGCACCAAAAATCAGCGCCAAAATAAATAACAGTGCTACCAGCACAGTTGCCACAAATGATTTCACGCTGCACTCCCTATACGCGTTTCAATTTAATGATTATCCAAGAAATTTACTGAGCTGACCAGCAATAGATACAAAAAAGCCTCCTAATGGAGGCTTTTTACTATACGGTCAATCACACATTAACGGCATCAACACGTTCGCGCAGTTCTTTGCCTGGCTTAAAGTGCGGGACATATTTACCTTCCAAATCGACAGATGAACCCGTCTTTGGATTACGGCCAGTCCGCGGTGCACGATAGTGAAGTGAGAAGCTACCAAAGCCACGGATCTCAATACGATCACCGCTTTCTAATGTTGTTGCCATTTGCTCCAACATTTCTTTGATTGCGCCTTCTACCTCTTTCGCCGACAGCTGCGACTGCCTGGTGGCGAGTTTTTCGATAAGTTCAGATTTCGTCATCTTAGCTATCCCCTATTATCAAGCCAAACACAGTCGCCTAATGGGGAGATAAGTCTCCCCAAACAACAGGCGATTATTTACGAGCTGCTTTAAACGCTTCAGCCATTGCATTGCTAATAACAGCGTCATCTTGTTTGTTCAGAGTCGCCATTACTTCTTTCTCTTCAGCTTCGTCTTTCGCTTTGATTGACAGGCTGATAGAGCGGTTCTTACGGTCAACACCCATGAACTTAGCTTCGATTGCATCGCCTACATTGTAGACAGTAGATGCATCTTCAATACGCTCACGTGAAATGTCAGCTACACGGATGTAACCTTCAACAGTGTCGGCCAATTCAACAGTCACACCTTTAGCATCAACAGCAGAAACAGTACCGTTTACGATAGTGCCTTTCTTCTTGTCAGCTAAGTATGCGTTGAATGGATCATCTTCAGTTTGCTTAACACCTAAGCTGATGCGCTCACGCTCTGGATCTACAGACAGAACCACTGCATGGATTTCATCGCCTTTCTTATATTCAGAAACTGCATCTTCGCCAGTACCGTTCCAAGAAATGTCAGACAGGTGAACTAAACCGTCGATACCGCCGTCAAGACCGATAAAGATACCGAAGTCAGTGATTGACTTGATCTTACCAGAAACCTTGTCGCCTTTATTGTAACGAGTTGCGAAGTCATCCCATGGATTAGTCTTACATTGCTTCAGACCTAGAGAAATACGACGACGCTCTTCATCGATGTCCAGAACCAGAACTTCAACTTCATCACCTAAGTTAACCACTTTAGATGGGTGAATGTTCTTGTTAGTCCAATCCATTTCAGAAACGTGAACCAGACCTTCAACGCCTTCTTCGATTTCGACGAAGCAACCGTAGTCAGTTAGGTTAGTGACGCGGCCCGTTAAACGTGTGTTTTCTGGGTAGCGCTTGCTGATTTCTAACCATGGATCTTCGCCAAGTTGTTTCAGACCTAGAGACACACGAGTGCGCTCACGATCGTACTTCAGTACTTTAACGTTGATTTCATCGCCAACATTGACGATTTCTGATGGATGCTTAACACGCTTCCACGCCATATCTGTGATATGTAGCAGACCGTCAACACCACCTAAATCTACGAATGCACCGTAGTCAGTCAGGTTCTTAACGATACCTTTAACAGCTTGACCTTCTTGCAAGTTTTCTAACAGTGCATCACGCTCAGCGCTGCTTTCTGATTCGATAACTGCACGACGAGAAACAACAACGTTGTTACGCTTCTGGTCTAGTTTAATAACTTTGAATTCTAATTCTTTGTACTCTAAGTGAGCGGTGTCGCGAACTGGGCGCACATCTACTAGAGAACCTGGTAAGAAAGCACGGATACCGTTTAATTCAACAGTGAAACCGCCTTTAACTTTACCATTGATGATACCGATTACAGTTTCAGCATCTTCATAAGCTTTTTCCAGAACGATCCAAGCTTCATGACGTTTTGCTTTTTCGCGAGACAGTTGAGTCTCACCGAAGCCGTCTTCAACAGAGTCAAGAGCTACGTCAACTTCATCACCAACAGCGATTTCTAAAACACCTTGAGCGTTTTTGAATTGTTCAGCTGGGATTGGGCTTTCAGACTTCAGACCGGCGTCAACCAGTACCATACCGTTTTTGATTGATACAACAGTACCACGAACGATAGAACCTGGACGGAATTCCAGAGTTTGAAGGGATTGTTCAAATAGATCAGCAAAAGATTCAGTCATGTTTAGGTTACTTTATTTATTAAACCACTGTCCGTCCTAGACGTGGAGTCAGTCAAATTATCCGTATCATCCTTAATACGAATACCTACCCGGTGGGCTAACTTAGTTAACGTCGGATAATTTTTGGTTGATAAAGCTAAGCGCAAGCGCCAGCACTTCATCAATACCCTTACCGCTAGTATCGATAATGAGCGCATCCTCGGCGGGGACTAAAGGAGCCACCGGACGATTCATATCGCGATCATCACGTTCGATAATTTCACTTAAAAGGCGTTCGATATTAACATCGAAGCCCTTGTCCTGCAACTGATTATAGCGTCTTTGGGCACGCTCTTCAGCTGAGGCGGTTAAATATAATTTTGCTAGTGCATTGGGGAAAACAACCGTTCCCATGTCGCGACCATCGGCAATTAATCCTGGTGCTGTTTTAAAAGCACGTTGACGACGTAGTAATGCTTCTCTCACCCTTGGGAATGCAGCGACTTTTGACGCAGCATTAGAACACTCTTGGGTGCGTATATCAGTGGTGACGTCCTCACCTTCTAATATGACTTGAACCGGATCTTTATCAGTGCCTGTTAGAAACTTCACATCAAGGTGTGCTGCTAACAACGTGATAGACTCTTCATTATCCAGTTCAACGTTGTGATGAATTGCTGCAAGCGCAAGAACTCGGTAAATAGCGCCACTATCAAGTAGTTGCCAGCCTAAATGCTGGGCTAATAATTGACTAATCGTACCTTTGCCAGCACCGCTTGGGCCGTCGATTGTGACTACAGGAGCCCGTTCAGACATATATTCCTCCGCAAAAAATAACCATCATCCGTGAGTTCATCAAGTGAGCCCCGAAAATGAGCGCGCCGCATTATACAATAAAAGACAAACAAAAACCGTGGATTTTTTTATGAGGAGTTGCAGCCGTATGTATACGGCTGCTTCTTTTACGTTGAGGCTAAATTAGATTTTCAGGTCTTGACAACTTAATGTTGAAGACTCGCAAATTGTCTAAAGTAATCGGGGAATGTCTTAGAAGTACAATCAGGATCGTTAATGGTAATACCGCAATCGGCGAATGCGAGCATGGAAAAACACATCGCCATACGGTGATCGTTATAGGTATCAATTTCAGCAGTATTAATCACGGCTGGCGGGGTGATTTTAATGTAATCATTGCCCTCTTCAACCTCGGCACCAACTTTTCGTAATTCGGTCGCCATTGCGGCTAAACGATCGGTTTCTTTAATACGCCAGTTGTAGATATTACGAATAACCGTCGTACCTTTGGCAAATAAGGCGGCGGTAGCAATGGTCATGGCTGCATCGGGAATGTGATTCATGTCTAAATCAACGGCGCTTAACTTAGCGCCGCGGGCGATAATATAGTCATCACCCCATTCAATCTCCGCGCCCATTTTTTCGAGCACATCGGCAAATTTTACATCGCCTTGAATACTCAAACGCCCCACGCCCGTCACTTTAACTTCACCGCCTTTAATCGCGCCAGCAGCTAAAAAGTAAGATGCTGATGATGCATCGCCCTCTACCAGCACTTTACCCGGTGACACGTAATGTTGACCGGCAACGATTTCAAAACGGCCATAATCATGGTTAATCACAGTGACGCCAAATTGCGCCATTAAAGCTAGCGTAATATCGATGTAAGGCTTAGACACTAATTCGCCTTTCACATGGATATTAACATTGCCCTTGGCAAGCGGCGCCACCATCAATAATGCGGTTAAAAACTGACTGGATAAATCACCGGCAATTTCAACATCGCCACCATTAAGGCCAGTGGCATTAATGGTCAGCGGTGGAAAACCATCATTTTTGAGATAAACAATATTGGCACCCAGTTGCCTTAAAGCATCCACTAAATCGCCAATCGGGCGCTCTTCCATGCGAGGCTCGCCCGTTAAGGTAAATTCGCCTTGGCCTAAGGTTAAGGCGGCGCACAAAGGACGCATGGCGGTCCCCGCATTGCCTAAAAATAATTCCTGCGCAGATTTTGAGGTGATCACGCCACCTAAGCCATCGAGTTCACACACAGTATTGTTTTGCGATAAACGGTAGCTCACCCCCAGCTGTTTTAGAGAGGCCAACATATGGCGAATATCATCTGAATCGAGCAAATTAGTGAGTGTGGTCGTACCTTGGGCTAACGTCGCCAATAATAGAGCGCGATTGGAAATACTTTTTGAGCCAGGAATATTGATCTCACCACGGACTTGCTGAACAGGTTCAAGACGTAATTGCTTCATGAATAAATCTTCTTTCTCTATAGGGCGTCATCATCATGATCACGCGGGCTAAGTACGTAAAATGGCAACTTAATGCTACACAGCGTCAAGTTAAGATTACAAATAAAGGGAGATTGCGGCCTTATTGATACTTCGTGGTTATAAAATTACCGATTGTCGCTAAGGATTCAACCGTTTTTTCGATAAAAATAACTTTTAGGTCGGATTCTTTGCAAAAAACAGTGTAAAAATACCAAAAACTATAATATATGCCGCCAATTTATAATTTAAGCGTATTTAGGCCCTGTGAGTGGCCAAGCTAACAGGCGCTTAATCACAGTTTTCACTTTAAACACTTAGCCTTTCCGCGCTATCCTAAGTGCCAAACAATAAATAATGCTTATTTGATACATCATCACGTTTGCTAAATAACCAGAAAGGTAGATGGAGCTATGTTTAACTCACTTATTGCAATGCCAGCGGATCCGATCCTTGGCTTATTGACTCAGTACCGCGAAGACACTCACCCACTGAAAGTCGATTTAGGTGTCGGAGTGTATAAAGATCCTACCGGCGTAACTCCTATTCTTAGCTGCGTGAAAAAGGCCGAAAAATATCGCCTCGATACCGAAACCACCAAAGTGTATATCGGACCAACGGGCTCGCCACAATTCAATAGCTTAATGACAGAATTAGCCTTTGGCGCTGGCCATAGTGCCATCATTGCAAATCGTATTCGCACTGTTTCTACCCCCGGCGGTACTGGCGCACTGCGCGTGGCGGCTGACTTTATTAAGCGTTGTAACCCCAATGCGGTGTTGTGGGTGAGTGACCCAACGTGGGCAAACCATATCGGTTTGTTCGAAGCGGCTGGCATTACCGTTAAAACCTATCCGTATTATGACTACGATAGCAAATCATTGAAATTTGATGAGATGCTTGCTACCCTATCGCAAATTAGCCCAGATGACGTAGTGTTACTCCACGCCTGTTGCCATAACCCCAGCGGGATGGATTTAACCACAGAGCAATGGGATAAAGTGGTTGCCCTGACAAAAAATCAAGGCTTTACTCCGCTTATCGATATGGCATATCAAGGTTTTGGTGATGGCGTTGATATTGATGCCTACGGCGTGCGTCAAATGGCGGCAGCAGTCGATAATATGATCCTTTGCAGCTCATGCTCAAAAAACTTCGGTTTATACCGTGAACGTATCGGTTCGTGTTCTGTGATTGCTAAAGATGCCCATAGCGCCAATGTTGCGCAATCGGTACTGCTTTATGTGGTTCGTTGCCTCTACTCTATGCCGCCAGCGCACGGCGCGGCGATTGTAGAGACGATTTTAGGCTCGGCTGAATTAACCCAAGAATGGCTAGACGAGCTTAAAATCATGCGCGATCGTATCAACGGTAACCGCGCTATTTTAGTGGATAAACTAAAAGCCAATGGCGTAGACCGTGACTTTAGCTTTATCACCCGTCAAAAAGGCATGTTTTCTTTTCTCGGTGTTAATCCTGAGCAAGTTGCGCGCCTGCAAAAAGAATTTAGTATTTATATGGTAGGTTCAAGCCGCATTAGTATTGCTGGGTTCAGTGAAGATAACGTCGATTACTTAGCTCAGTCTATCGCTAAAGTGCTTTAAGCACGGCCTAGTTTATCTGCACAACTCACTCTGCTGTATTGTTACGATTCAAGATGCAGCAGAGTTTATTTACCCCTTACAAACATTAAGCTTTTCAATCATCCCACTGCGTCAGCGTTAACAAACCTTCCCTTCAGTTCTACATCCCCAAAACCTATCAAGCAAAGCTACGTCTCACTGTTCAAGCTTTATTTTCAATCGTAAAAGCCACATTCTAGCGTTTTAAAAAACGGTCGTTATATGCAATAAATCATAAGTTGTGACCTCTGTCGCCGGATTTCCATTTCATCAATCAGGGCTGCGGCTATTTTCACTTTTTAAAGCCAGAGCTGCCCAGTAGATTAGTGGTCATCATAGAACTTATGGATATTCCACCATGCTATTACAAGATAAATTAGTGCAAATAGTGACAAATCCTCTGCTTTCACCTAAGCAAAAATCCAACTATTTAGCGTTGGAGGCAGAGGCGAGCTTGCCCTATATGCCAATATCGGTTGAGGTAAAAAAGGCGATGAATGATGGCATTATTTGCGATATGTTTGAAGGCCATGCGCCGTTTAAACCGCGCTATGTATTGCCAGATTATGCTCGCTATCTTAACCAAGGATCTGAGTATTTAGAGTTATCAGCCCCGCAAAATTTAGATGAAGCATTAACCGCATTAACGATCCTTTATCACCATGTGCCGTCAGTGACTAATATTCCAGTGTATTTAGGCCAGTTAGATGAAATATTAATGCCTTTCACCCACGGGGTTAATGATGAAGAACTTTATCGTAAATTAAAACTGTTCTGGATCATGCTCGACAGGACGTTGCCCGATGCCTTTATGCATGTGAATATTGGTCCTACGGATAATATTGTTTGCCGCACTGTGTTACGCATTGATGCTGAGTTAAAACAAGTTGCCCCGAATTTAACCTTTATGTACGACCCCACCGTCACGCCTGATGAATTGTTGCTGCTTGCCACCACCAATATTTGTCAGTGCGCTAAGCCGCATATCGCGAATTACCCACTGCATGCCAAGGCATTTGATGAACGCGGTTTTGGCATTGTAAGTTGCTATAACGCTTTACCTTTAGCGGGCGGCGCCAATACCTTAGTTCGACTTAATCTTAAAGAAGTCGCGTTAAAAGCCACTTCCATTAATGACTTTTTCGATACGGTATTGCCCCACTACAGTTCACTCTCCTTCGAACTGATTGAGGCGCGCTCGGCATTTTTGCATCAAGAATCACACTTTTTTGACAGTTTTTTAGTGAAAGAACAATTGATTGATGAATCGCGTTTTGCGCCTATGTTTGGCATTTATGGTATGGCGGAAGCGGTTAATATTTTACAAGCGTTATCGCCCAGCCATTCCGACACAGCATCAACACCCAGCATGCAAAATCAACGTTATGGTCATGGAACTGATGCAAATCAGCTCGGTTACCGGATCTCGGCAATGCTCGACACAATCGTTAAATCAACGCCCGTTACACATGGTTACCACAATCGGGCGCTACTGCATTCTCAAGGCGGGATTAGTCTCGACAAAAACATTACGCCAGGCGTACGCATTCCCTATGGCACTGAGCCTAACCCCATCGCCCACATTCAAGCCTTAGCGCAGCATCATCAATATTATACTGCGGGAATAAGCGATATTTTAACCATAGATGAGACTGTAAAAGCTAACCCTCAGGCGATGTTTCAACTGTGTAAAGCGGCGCTTAATTTAGGCTTTAGGGAATTTACCGCCAATGTTAGCGGTAGTGATTTAATGCGGGTAACGGGCTATATGGTAAAGCGGTCAGACATTGAGGCATTTAAGCAATGCGGCTCGCGTACTAACACCACAGGTTTAGCAGCAGAAGCGGCAATTAACACCGGAATATTACAACGACAAGCACGAGTGATTGCCCATGAACAATCCCCCTACGTCACTCAATAAAAAAGCGATTATTAATCAGATATTACCCTTTTCATGTGTCGACGGGCCTGGTAGCAGACTCGTTCTCTTCATGCAAGGTTGTAATTATCAATGCAAAAATTGCCATAACCCCCACACCATAGGATTATGCGATGCCTGTGGTGATTGCATAACTCACTGCCCTCAAAATGCGCTGTCACTGATAAAGCCAAATAATAAACCTCATATTATTTGGGATAGCGAACGTTGCAGCCAATGCGATACTTGCATTTCAGTGTGCCCGAAACAAGCAAGCCCTAAGGTCCTTCATTACAGTGTTGAGGACGTGCTAGGCATCATTCACAGTCAGCATCACTTTATTAATGGTATTACGGTTAGCGGCGGCGAAGCGAGTCTACAACTGCCTTTTATTGTTGAACTTTTTAAAGCGATTAAGACATCCACATCACTAGCACACCTCACTTGCATGCTCGATACCAATGGCAGTTTGAGTTTAACCGGTTGGCACAAATTATTACCTTTTTTAGATGGCGCTATGGTGGATCTTAAAGCGTGGCAGCAAGATACCCATAGGTACATTACTGGTCGCGACAACCATGCTGTATTCAAGTCAATCCAGTTGCTTGCTCAATATCAAAAATTGTATGAAGTGAGATTGTTACACATTCCTAGCATCACAGATTATGAACAAGAAATAGAAGAGTTAGCGCGCTATTTACTGCAATTAGGCACAGGTATTCACATTAAGCTCAATGCTTTTCATCACCATGGTGTGGTTAATGAGGCCTTGATGTGGCCTAAATGTACGTCAATGGATATCGAAAACTTAGCGGCTCAACTTGCAAAGCGAGGATTAACCAATATTGTACTGCCATCTACGTTTATCTAATGACTGATTTAATGGCTACAAAGCAATATTTGTGCGTAAAGCCAGCGATGGGCGGGATCGTTCATACTTTGTCGATGCCAAACTAGACTATAAGCCACCTTGCCATATTCAATGGGTAAAGGCTTAATCGTTAGGCCTTTAGCTTGACTGGCAATACTGGCCCAGCGGCGCGAACAGGTAAATAGTAACTCGCTGTGGTGACACATTAATGCGGCACTGCCAAAATCAGGCACTGAAATCGGTACGGCACGCTTTTTAGATTGCTGAGCAAGTAGAATATCAAAAAAAGGCGTACTGAGATCAGTATCTGTGATGCCAATATGACTGTAATTAAGATAGTCATCGAAGCTGATATTTTGCTGTTTGGCCAATGGATGGGACGCGTTCATTAGGCAAACCATTTCATCGTTGAACAAGGTCTCCCACACCAGATCGTCTTGAAGAGGATTAGGTTGGCTCAAGTCATGGGGCAACAGAACAAAATCTAATGAACCTTTGCTTAAACCATCAAAACCAATATTGTCCTTACTATAAAACGCTAAGCGGATATTAGGCGCCAAATTGAGAATATGCGCGCTGAGTTTAGCAGCCAGCAGTTCAAAGGTGCTTTCTCGCATCGCGAGCGAAAACCGCCCCTGATAATGTGTCGGGTCAAACGCATCTTGACTCAGGATTTGATTCATATCATTGATCATTTGCTGCACGCTTGGGCCTAATCTTCTCGCTAATGGCGTAGCGATTAATGCATTGCCATGACGATAAAATAACTCGTCATTTAAGCTGTCTCTCAGTTGGCTCAAGGTTTTACTGACGGATGAAGGGCTTAGGCATAAACGTTCAGCACTCGCAGTCACGCTAAGAGTGTCAAGCATCACATGCAAGGTAATCAAATGCTTCATGCTGATACGTGAAAGTTTTGCTAAATCCATTGCTTATGTCCCTTGAGCTGGTCAGACAGTTTATCGCGATAACTATAAATGTCATTTGAGAATAAGTACTATTACTTGCAGATTATAAGGGATGTGCTGATTTAAAAGATGATACAAATCAATAGAGTGTGATATCAACCTAAGGTATAGCACTTACCATCGTAGATAATGTCTACCCATAAATGTTGAATTACACTAAATCGCTACTCAGTGTATTAAGTGCAAAAGCCACCCTAAGATGGCTAATGCATTTAGGTATCAAAAGGTTAGCTTTGCGGGCCTAAAAATCGTCGCTCCCAGGCGCCTATTTCTGCCAAGTAACTTTGAAACTCAATCTCCTTCACAGACACAAAACCCGCCACAAAGTCATCGCCTAATAAACGTCTTGCCGATCCGCTTTGGCGCATTTGCGTTAATGCCGCTAAAAAGGTGGGCGCTAAGTCATGACTATTATCATAAGCGTTGCCTATTACGGGTTCGGTGGCGGCTATTTTTTCTTCCATCCCAGCCAAACCTGCAGCAAGAGAAGCGGCAATCATCAAATATGGATTCGCATCGGCGCCAGCAATACGATTCTCTACTCGTCTCGCAGACGGATCACTTAATGGCACACGTAAGCCTGTCGTACGATTATCAACGCCCCAACTTAGGTTAATGGGCGCTTGGCTACCCGATATGTAACGTCGGAACGAGTTGATATTAGGGGCAAATAACAGCATCAAATCAGGCAGATATTTTTGTAAACCGCCAATGTAATGATGAAACCGTTCAGTGTCGCTACCATCACTGTGACTAAAAATATTAACACCGTTATTATCGACCACACTTTGATGTAAATGCATAGAACTACCAGGTTGGCCCGCTATCGGCTTGGCCATAAAGACGGCATTCATTCCATGCTTAATCGCAATTTCTTTTGCCGCATATTTAAACATAAACGCTTGATCGGCTAAGAATAGTGGATTGCCATGCACTAAGTTAATCTCGTATTGTGATAAACCCATCTCATGGATCCAGGCATCCCCTTTGATCCCCATCGCATCGATAGTGGCATTAAACTCATCCCAAAATGGCGCAAGCTCATTTAACATATTCATGCTAAAGGCAGATTGTCCATTTTCAGCGCGACCGCTTTTTGAAATAGGCGCCTTAAATGGCACATTGGGATCGGTATTGGCCTCAGTAAGATAAAACTCAATTTCTGGCGCGACCACTGGGGTTAATCCAAGCGCTTGGTAACGTGCTAATACGTTTTTCAAGATAGAGCGCGGTGCAAATGGACATAAACGGCCATCTAATAACACGCAATCATGGATGGCAAAAGCGCGTGGTACAGTGCTCCACGGGATCATTTTTAAGGTACTGTAATCAGGGATTAACAGAATATCAGGATCGGCATCAGGGAAAACAGCATCATAGGAATACTCGCCTGTAATCGCCTGCATTGAAATCGCTTGGGCAATACGCAGCTCAGCCCCTTTTGCAAAACCTTGAGCAGGCATAAGCTTACCTCTAGGGTAACCAGAGATATCAGGGAATAAACATTCGACATCACGAATAGTACCGTGCTTAAAAAATGCAGTAAGAAGAGTTGAGCCCATTTGATTTAGTAGTCACTAATTATTGAGAACAGCACCATGAGAGAACGAAATTATAATCAGGCTTTCGTTTAAAAAGCCATACAGATTACGTAAATATGTAAAATATAAATGACGAAAGTAAAACTAAACGTAATCGAAAAATCTGATTAAGTGAGATTAGGCAGATACGATACTGATATTGAGTGCTCCTTAAATGACTTAGCTAATCGTGTTAGGCCGTACTCTAATGACTCATTATCAAGACATACACAGAAAAATAGAGTGTGATTACATATAGTTGAGTGTAGATGTCGTTTATTTTGAGATGATGTGAGGATGGTATAAATAAAAAGCGAATACTAAATGCATTCGCTTTTTATGTATAAAATTATTTTACAAAAGATTTTTAGCAATCACACAAGATTAATACGGGCATAAAAAACGATACTATGTGCGTTTAGAACCGTGCGCGCTTAGCTATGCTTAGCAGCAAATTCATTCATAAACTTGACGAGCGCAGCTACGCCTTCAAGTGGCATCGCATTGTAAAGGCTCGCGCGCATACCACCGACAATACGATGTCCTTTTAAGGCGACGAGTCCGGCAATTTGCGCTTGCTTTAAGAACTCACCATCGAGCGCTTCGTTAACTAACTGGAAAGTCACGTTCATTTGTGAGCGGTTAGCTGCAATGACACCATTACGGTAAAACGCATTACCATCAATACACTGATATAACATCTGCGCTTTTTGTTGATTAACTTTCGCAATGCTCGCAATACCGCCAATGGATTTAAGCCAAGCAAAAACCTCTGCGGCAAGGTACCAAGCAAAGGTAGGTGGCGTATTGAACATAGAACCGTGCTCGACTTGAAGCCGATAATCCATAATGGACGACTGCGATAAACTCGGCAGTTTTAGCATGTCATCGCGTACAATCACTATCGACAAACCCGATGGCCCAATGTTCTTTTGCGCGCCAGCGTAAATCAAGCCATAGCGGCTGACATCGATTTCACGGGACATGATGGTTGACGATAAATCGGCAATAATCGGCCAAGGCGAGTCTAACTCATCAAAAATTTCGATACCATCGACGGTCTCATTTGGACAGTAGTGAACATAGCGATAATCGGCATCAATTTTATGTAAATCAGGCAAGATAACGGTATTGAGTCCATTGTGTTTTTCAACAATGTTGCGACTGTCAATTTGCGCTTCACCCGCGAGCTTTTGCGCTTCGGCTAATGCGGCTGACGACCACTGACCGCTGACTAAATACAGGGCTCTACCTTGCTCACCGAGAAAATTATTCACGACAGCAGAGAATTGTCCACGACCACCGCCGTGCATAAATAGCACATGGTAATTAGCAGGGATTTGCATCAGTTCACGTAAATCGGACTCGGCTTGCTCAGTTAGCGCGATGAACTCTTTACTTCGGTGGCTGATTTCCATCACGGAAACGCCTTGGCCATTCCAATCAAGTAATTCCTGTTGTGCTTTTTGCATTACCGCTGTAGGTAACATTGCTGGTCCAGCACAGAAATTATAAATCGCGCTCACTGATACTCTCCTTAATCCCAACCATTATTGATGTTCTTAATGACAAATAACCCATCAAAAAAACGAGCGTCCAATTGGACGCTCGTTTATGTGACACTTAATTACTCTTCGTCTTGCTCATCATCAGCAAGCTCGTCGTCTTCATCCAACTCTTCCTCATCATCCAGCTCTTCATCAAGCTGGTCATCGAGAGGTTGGTCAGCTAATTCGCCTTCAACCACGACGGGAACAATCGGTAAGCCGTTTTCATCCAGTTCGACTTCATCCTCATCAATTTGGATTTCATCAATACGTTGCAAGCCAACCACTTTCTCGTCGCCTGCGGTGCGGATAATCGTTACACCTTGCGTGTTACGGCCAATAATAGACACGCCGCCCGCCGGTGTACGCACCAAAGTGCCTTTATCGCTGATGAGCATCAGTTCGTCGTTAAGACCGACTTGAACTGCGCCAACGACCGCGCCGTTACGCTCGCTCACCTTGATTGAAACCACACCTTTAGTCGCACGGCTCTTCGCTGGATATTCAGACAATTGAGTCCGTTTACCATAACCGTTTTCGGTCACAGTCAAAATTGCACCATCGCCTTTAGGTACGATAAGTGACACGACTTTTTGACCTTCTTCTAAACGAATACCACGAACGCCAGTTGCTGTACGGCCCATTGGGCGTAAGGACAAGACTTCTTCGCCAGTTTCGGGATCGGTTTTCACTTGGCCGGTTTCTGAATCACGCACTTTCTCACCAAAGCGTACCACTTTACCTTCGTTGGAGAACAACATGATTTCGTCATCACCATTAGTAATGTCGACACCGATCAGTTGGTCACCGTCTTTAAGGTTAACGGCAATAATGCCGTTGGCACGTGGGTTGCTATAAGCAGTCAGTGCAGTTTTCTTCACAGTACCGTGTGAGGTCGCCATGATGATGTATTTATCAGCGGCGTATTCACGTACTGGCAGAATCGCAGTAATGCGTTCGCCATCGGCTAACGGTAATAAGTTAACAATTGGACGGCCGCGGGCCGTACGGCTCGCCAGTGGTAATTGATACACCTTAAGCCAGTACATCTTACCAAAGTCTGAGAAGCACAAAATAGTGTCATGGGTATTGGCAACGAGTAGCTTCTCGACGAAATCTTCGTCTTTCACTTTCGTCGCGGCTTTACCTTTACCACCACGGCGCTGGGCTTGGTAATCGGTCAACGGTTGGTACTTGGCATAGCCTAAGTGCGACAGTGTTACGACAACGTCTTCTTCGTTGATCAAGTCTTCAAGACTCATATCCACTTCGTTGGCATTAATCACTGTACGGCGGGCATCGCCATATTCTTCAAGAATTTGAACAAGTTCTTCCTTGATCACTTCCATTAGACGTTCAGGACTACGCAGAATAAACAGTAAACCTGCAATAAATTCGAGTAGCTCTTCGTATTCAGCAATGATTTTATCGTGCTCTAGACCGGTTAAACGGTGTAAGCGCAATTCAAGAATTGCTTGAGCTTGTTGTTCAGTCAGGAAATATTGACCGTCACGAATGCCATATTCTGGTTCTAACCACTCAGGACGCGCGGCGTCATCGCCCGCTTTTTCAAGCATGCCTTGAACGTGACCTAATTCCCAACCTTGTTCAACCAATTTAATTTTGGCTTCAGCAGGCGTAGGCGAGGCTTTGATCAGTGCAATAATCGGATCAATGTTGGCCAGTGCAACCGCGAGAGCTTCCAGAATATGGGCGCGCTCACGGGCCTTACGTAATTCGAATACAGTACGGCGCGTTACGACTTCACGACGATGCAGAATAAAGCATTCGAGCATTTCTTTAAGGTTAAATAGCTTAGGCTGACCATTGGTCAGGGCTACCATGTTAATCCCGAAAGAACACTGCATTTGCGTTTGAGCATAAAGGTTATTTAATACTACCTCGCCCACTTCGCCGCGCTTAATTTCGATAACAATACGCATACCGTCTTTATCAGACTCGTCGCGTAGCCCGCTGATCCCTTCAAGCTTTTTATCTTTAACCAGCTCGGCAATCTTCTCGATTAAGCGGGCTTTGTTCACTTGATAAGGGATTTCAGTCACGATAATGCGTTCACGGCCATTATCTTCGGTTTCCACATCTGCCAGTGCACGCATAATTGCGCGGCCACGGCCAGTTTTATAGGCATCAATAATGCCTTTACGACCATTGATAATCGCCGCTGTCGGGAAATCCGGACCTGGGATGTATTCCATCAACTGTTCAATCGACAGTGAAGGTTCTTCAATCAGTGCCAAACAGCCTTTCACCACTTCCGTTAAGTTATGTGGTGGGATGTTGGTTGCCATGCCGACCGCAATACCCGATGAACCGTTAATTAACAGGTTAGGGATACGTGTAGGCATAACCGCTGGAATGAGTTCTGTGCCGTCGTAGTTAGGGACGAAATCAACCGTCTCTTTTTCAAGGTCAGCCAGTAATTGGTGCGCTAACTTATCCATACGGATTTCGGTATAACGCATTGCCGCTGCACTGTCACCGTCAACCGAACCGAAGTTACCTTGGCCGTCAACTAAGGTGTAACGCAGTGAGAATGGCTGGGCCATACGGACGATAGTGTCATAAACAGCAGAGTCACCATGGGGGTGATATTTACCGATTACGTCACCGACCACACGGGCAGATTTTTTGTAAGGCTTGTTCCAATCGTTCTTCAATTCACTCATGGCAAACAAAACGCGTCGATGTACTGGCTTTAAGCCGTCACGCACGTCCGGTAATGCACGTCCCACGATCACGCTCATGGCGTAATCAAGGTACGAATTCTTTAGTTCGTCTTCGATATTAATTGGCGAAATAGATGATGCCAGATCAGTCATAAACTGCTCGTTCCCCTGAAAAATAGCCGACAACGTATAATCCGTATCATTGCCTAGCCCAAAAACGTGATTTGGCATTCTAACACAGTTATTTAATGTCGCCAGACCTATCCTTATCGAATTGGGAGTCTAGTGCTTTAATCGATGAAAACACTATCAATTTAGCCATTTTAGCGGTAAGTAACAATTAAAACTAACAACCCAAGGTAAGAATAAATCGTCAATCAGATAATGTAAAAAGTCGATATGGAGCACAACAATTTGTATAAAAACGGACAATTGCTGAAAATTCATCCAACCACAAGGGCTTAGCTTAGCCGAACACTGTGTTTATCAAACATAGTCGTTATAATAGCCGCACAAAACAGCTTCTTTCAGGTAAATAGCATGCATCAGAATACCAATGTGGACCCACAGGAAATCGCAAAGTTTGCACGTATGGCCGAAACTTGGTGGGATCTCAACGGCGAATTTAAACCGCTGCATCTATTAAACCCGCTGCGCTTAAATTACATCGATCAAACTGCTGAGGGGATTTTCGGTAAGAAAGTGCTCGATGTCGGCTGCGGCGGCGGAATTTTATCTGAAAGCATGGCACGCATCGGCGCCAAGGTTGATGGGTTAGATATGGGTGAAGCGCCCTTAGAAGTTGCACGTCTGCACGCTCTGGAAATGGGCGTAAACATTAACTATGTGAAAAATACTGCCGAGGCCCACAGCCAAGATCATCAAGCATACTATGATGTGGTGACCTGTATGGAAATGCTAGAACATGTACCCGACCCGCAATCGGTTATTAAAGCCTGTTGTGACATGGTAAAACCCGGCGGCTATGTATTTTTCTCGACCATTAACCGCAACCTTAAATCCTATGTGCACACCATTTTAGGTGCCGAATATTTGCTAAAAATGCTGCCTGTTGGCACCCATGAACACAAAAAATTTATTAAGCCTTCCGAGCTGATTGAGCTGGTGGATAACACCGACCTTATCTGTATCGATGCGTTAGGTGTTAGCTACAACCCATTGACGGGCATTTTTAAATACACGCCTAAGGTTGATGTGAATTACATGATAGCGACGCGTAAGGTTGATTAGTATGAGCTTGACGCAGATTAAAGGCGTACTGTTCGATCTTGACGGCACTTTAGCCGATACCGCGCCGGATCTAGTACAAGCCCTCAATTTAAGTCTTCAGGACGTCGGCATCGCCGCGCAGCCGTTAGCGGCCATGCGCTACGCAGCATCCCACGGCAGTTTTGCCCTAGTCGATGCGGCAATACCCAATGCGGCGGATGATCTTCGTACTCAAGTTCAGCAAGGGTTGCTCGCCCACTATCAGCGCATTAATGGCGATCACTGTGCGCTATTCACAGGCATTGCAGCATTACTCGATTGGCTCGAATTAACACAAATACCGTTTGGGGTGATCACCAATAAGCCTGCTCGCTTTACCCGTCCATTATTACGAAAACTAAATTTACACCTGCGAATGCCCGTGATCATTAGCGGCGATTCGACAAAGCATCCCAAACCCCATACAGCGCCAATGTTGTTAGGCGCACAGCAACTTGGCTGCGCCCCATCGCAGATTTTGTACCTTGGGGATGCTGAGCGCGATTTGCTGGCAGCCAAAGCTGCAGGCATGTTAGGCGGCGTGGCACTATGGGGTTATTTAGGGGAGAACGATAAGCCGTTACAGTGGCCAGCTCACGCCTACTTTGTAAGCCCTGAACAGCTACATCAAACATTAATCGAGCGGCTAGCCTGTTAACGCAAGCATTAACATTATACTGAGTCATTGCGCTAATTTAGCCTAAAAACGGTGCTTACCATCTATTATAATTTGTGCCATTTGCGGTGAACTAGAAAGGAACAGTAACGTCGCTCAAAAAATGCTAAGCCAAAAACAGCGATCGCTGCTTATTGTAGCGATCGCGATCTCAGCAAGAGATCGCTTAAAAGATATTCAGCAACTGTGTATGCTACCCTGAAATTGACCTACAAGGTTAGTCACTACTAACGCATCGACTTACCCCCAAGATATCCACAAGATACCCCCTGAATTCAGGCTTGCAAATAGGGGCAAACCTCACTATCTTGTATCCCAGATAATTTAAAACACCATATCTTGTGTATAGGTAGCAATCAGACACACTATGAAGTTCGCCGCTTAATTGACTTATTTTTACTCAGTCATCGATATTTAAGGGACGGTTATTGATTGTTTTACAAGGATACGTTCGGTGAACTTGCTCACCTAAACAGATATAAGAACCAAGGCCTATCTTCAAATGAAAAGCACTATGACAGTCACAAAACGTTGTGGCGATCGTGAAAACATCGATCTCGACAAAATTCACCGCGTAATTACTTGGGCAGCCAAGGGATTAAAAAACGTTTCTGTTTCTGAAGTTGAACTTCGCTCACACCTACAGTTTTTTGATGGCATCCCGACTGAAGCTATCCACGAAACGATCATCAAAGCAGCGGCGGATTTAATTTCACCAGAGGCACCTGACTATCAGTTCCTTGCCGCCCGTTTAGCGGTGTTTCATTTGCGTAAGAAGGCCTTTGGTCAGTTCGAACCGCCAGCATTGTATGCTCATGTGACTAAGCTGGTTGAACTAGGTAAATACGATCAACATATTTTACAAGATTACACCCACGAAGAACTGGATGTAATGGATACCTATATCGACCATTGGCGCGATATGGACTTCTCTTATGCTGCAGTAAAACAGCTTGAAGGTAAGTATTTAGTTCAAAACCGTGTCACGCACGACATCTACGAGAGCGCGCAATTTCTGTACATTTTGGTGGCAGCGTGTTTATTTGCCCGTTACCCAAAAGAAACGCGCCTGAAATACGTTAAAGATTTTTATGATGCTGTGTCGACGTTTAAAATTTCGCTACCAACGCCTATCATGGCGGGTGTACGTACACCAACGCGTCAGTTCAGTTCTTGCGTACTTATCGAATGTGGTGACAGCTTAGATTCAATCAACGCAACAGCTTCGTCGATTGTGAAATACGTCAGCCAACGTGCGGGCATAGGTATTAATGCTGGTCGTATTCGCGCCTTAGGTAGCCCAATCCGTGGTGGCGAAGCCTTCCACACAGGTTGTTTACCTTTCTATAAGTATTTCCAAACCGCGGTGAAGTCTTGTTCTCAAGGCGGTGTGCGTGGTGGTGCTGCGACCTTGTTCTACCCAATTTGGCACTTAGAAGTCGAATCACTGCTGGTATTGAAAAATAACCGCGGCGTAGAAGATAACCGTATCCGTCATTTAGACTACGGCGTGCAGCTGAATAAACTGATGTATCAACGTTTGATCAAAGGCGAAAATATCAGCCTATTCAGTCCATCGGATGTACCTGGCCTGTATGATGCTTTCTTTGAAGATCAAAATGAATTTGAGCGTTTATATCTGCAATATGAGCAAGACAGCAGCATTCGTAAAAAAGCTATCAAAGCCGTTGAGCTATTTTCACTAATGATGCAAGAGCGTGCTTCTACTGGCCGTATTTACATACAGAACGTAGATCACTGCAATACTCACAGCCCGTTCGATTCAAAAGTCGCGCCGATCAGACAATCTAACCTGTGTCTTGAAATCGCCCTGCCGACAAAACCATTGAACAACATTGATGATCCTGAGGGTGAAATCGCACTTTGTACCTTGTCGGCGCTAAATTTAGGTTCTATCAAAGAATTATCTGATATTGAGCCATTAGCCGATCTGGCCGTGCGAGCGCTAGATAACTTATTAGATTACCAAGACTACCCCATTAAGGCGGCACAACGTGCCTCGATGAATCGCCGTACTTTAGGCATAGGCGTGATTAACTTTGCGAACTACTTAGCGAAAAATGGCCTGAAGTACTCTGATGGTAGCGCCAATGCGCTCACCCACAGAACCTTTGAAGCGATTCAGTTCTATTTACTGAAAGCCTCAATGAACTTAGCTAAAGAGCAAGGTGCATGTCCGTTATTCCACGAGACCACTTACTCTCAAGGTATTTTACCTATCGATACCTACAAACGTGACCTAGATAAAATTTGTGCCGAACCATTGCACTTAGACTGGGAATCACTGCGTAGCGATATTAAGCAATATGGCCTGCGTAACTCAACACTATCGGCATTAATGCCATCAGAAACCTCATCGCAAATTTCTAATGCGACTAATGGTATTGAGCCACCACGCGGTCTTATCAGTGTAAAATCGAGTAAAGATGGCCAGCTGAAACAAGTAGTGCCTGACTTTGACACTCTAAAAGATAACTATGAATTACTGTGGAAAATGCCAAGTAACGACGGCTATTTACAGCTAGTAGGTATTATGCAAAAGTTTGTTGACCAAGCGATTTCGGCCAACACTAACTATGACCCTTCACGTTTTGAAGGTCGTAAAGTACCGATGCAAACACTACTGAAAGATTTGCTCAATGCTTATAAATTGGGTGTTAAAACGCTTTATTACCATAACACTCGCGATGGTGCGTCAGATTCTCACGACGACATTACCAGCCTTGAGAAAGAAGACGACGGTTGTGCCGGCGGCGCATGTAAAATATAACTTTTTACATTAACGGTACTCTTACACATAAGAAGTGTAGGGATCCACTTAAGGTGAGATCCCTACCCATTGGAAAATAGCAACATGGCCTACTCTACCTTTTGTCAAACACCTAACGATGCCACCCGCGAACCGATGTTTTTTGGTCAATCGGTCAATGTGGCCCGCTACGATCAACAAAAATATGAAGTGTTCGAAAAACTGATAGAAAAACAGCTATCTTTTTTTTGGCGTCCAGAAGAAGTAGACGTTAGTCGTGACAAAATCGACTACAGCGCATTACCTGATCATGAAAAGCATATTTTTATTTCTAACCTGAAATATCAAACCTTGCTCGACTCGATCCAAGGTCGCTCGCCAAATGTGGCCTTTTTACCTTTAGTATCGCTACCAGAATTAGAAACGTGGATAGAAACGTGGTCTTTTTCTGAGACGATTCATTCGCGTTCATACACGCACATCATCCGTAATATCGTTAACGATCCTTCGGTGATTTTTGATGATATCGTGGTAAACAAAGAGATCTTAAGTCGTGCAACCGATATCGCCGCTTATTACGATCACTTAATACAATTAACCCAAGCATTCCATTTACTCGGCGAAGGTACCCACGTTATCGATGGTAAAGAAATCATCGTTAACACTCGCACGCTGAAAAAAGCCTTGTACTTGTGCATGATGTCAGTCAATGCCTTAGAAGCGATTCGCTTCTATGTTAGCTTTGCCTGCTCTTTTGCCTTTGCTGAACGTAAACTAATGGAAGGTAACGCGAAAATCATTCGCTTAATCGCCCGTGATGAAGCCTTACACTTAAACAGCACTCAGCATATTTTGAGCATCATGCAGGGCGGTAAAGACGATCCTGAAATGGGTGAAATTGCTGCCCAGTGCCAGCAAGAAGCCTTCGATTTATTTTATAAGGCGGCAGAGCAAGAAAAAGAATGGGCGAAATACCTGTTTAAAGATGGTTCTATGATTGGCTTAAACGAGCAAATCCTTTGCCAATATGTGGAGTTTATTACAAACCAACGCATGAAGTCGGTTAACCTACCACAACCGTATCCTGAAATAACCAATCCATTACCTTGGATGAAAAGCTGGTTAGAAAGTGATGCTGTGCAAGTCGCACCTCAGGAAGTGGAAGTTTCTTCTTACCTTGTTGGCCAAATCGACTCTGCGGTTGATGGCGATGAGTTTCTTGATTTCGATCTGTAATCAAGATGACCTCAAAAACATCACATAAAAAACTGTTTACTAAGGCGCCGATTGTGCGTCTGCAAGGTCAGCCCGTATTACTCTTTAGTGAGCAATACGGCACTTTGCTGCAAGCGCTCGAAACCAAAAAGGTCAAAATATTTTCAGAGTGTCGCAACGGTTTTTGCGGTGCCTGTAAAACACGAATCATCAGCGGTAAAGTCTGCTATTTAAGCGAGCCATTGGCCGAGCTTAAACACGACGAATGTTTGCCTTGCTGCTGTATACCCATAACGGATTTAGAACTGGATTTATCAGCAGAAGACGCCGTCGTGGTGAGTACTTGCCAGCCTAAACAGATGAATGAAACCACAAGAGTTTTAACAACCACCTCAACAGCTTCAACGAGTCACACTAAAATTAGTTCAACTTTAGCATTGCAGAAAGAAGTGCTTGAGAATTAAGCGAGTTGAAATGCTGACACGTTCATTAAAATGGAGGCTATAAAAAATCTATTATCGTCCTCCCATTTATAGGTATTGTTGATAGACACTTCGAGTATAAAAATTAAATAGTTATGACTTTTGATCGTTTCGTTATTGTCGTTTAATTTTTCACTTAACCTTAAGAGACTGATATATTTAATTGCAAAATAATAGACTCTATGTTCCATATTTTTATTAATATAATAACACTTTGAACTATTATCCTGATTTACTTTAAGAGATAAAATCTGTATATTCTTTGCTGTTGAATCATTGCTCTAATTGTCAGTATACATTAATTGTTTTACGCATTAATAATGCCGATTGTTTTATTCATACTAGAGAAACGTAATGAAATCATTTCTTACTGGCGTTAAGCCTATATGCAGTAAACCAACGACATTACTGATCGTTATCGGCATTTCAGCAATCCTATATTCGATGCCTTTTATAGGTAAACTATTCTGGCTCGCACTTGTTTTACTTTGTTACACCCTGCTTTAACTATTATTTTTAATAAAAACATATAAATAAATGAAATCGGTATCACAATAGCTAGGTGACTAAAGCCTGTAACCCAAATTCAACTCCGAAATGTAACATCTGCAATAACTCTCTTTACGCATCGCAAGAATATAAAACCCAAACAGTAGTTTAGGCTTTATAAAATACTCGCTTTCATTTTGCTACAAACGCATTGCTAACTCAGCGCCTTGTCGAATAGCGCGTTTAGCGTCAAGCTCTGCTGCCACATCAACACCACCAATCAAATGCACTGGAATACCCGTCGCTTTCATCTCATCTACTAATGTGCGATTCGACTCTTGCCCTGCGCAAAGGATCACGTTATCAACCGCAAGCACTTCACTCGTTTCACCTACTCGGATATGTAAGCCTGCGTCATCAAATCTATCGTAGCTTACGCCAATTTTCATTTTTACATCATGTTGCTTGAGCACGAGACGATGGATCCAGCCGGTTGTTTTACCTAAACCTTTACCCATTTTTGAGGTTTTACGCTGCAGTAAGTACACCTTACGATGATCGGTATTATCTATGTGAGGCACTGTCAGGCCGCCTGCATGTTGGTAGGTTTTATCGATGCCCCACTGATGTAGCCATTTATCAGGATTTAGCGTGCTAGATTGACGCTCGCACAGATAATGTGCCATATCAAAACCAATGCCACCCGCACCAATCAAAGCGACAGTGTTGCCAACAGTGACTTCACCCGAGAGCACCTTTTGATAATCCACCACCCGTGGATGATCAAATCCTGGCAACACTAAATCCCGTGGTACAACACCCGATGCAATGACTATTTCATCAAATTTTTCTGTTGCGAGTACACTAGCATCAAGGCGAGTATTTAATCGCAGATCAATTTTATGTAGCTTAATCTGGTTGATAAAATAACGAATAGTTTCGTTAAACTCTTCTTTGCCTGGAATTTTGCGGGCGAGATTAAACTGCCCACCCACTTCAGATTTCGCTTCAAAGAGTACTACCTCATGGCCACGCATTGCGGCGTATACCGAAAATGCCATACCCGCAGGACCAGCGCCCATAACAGCAATGCGCTTTTTATTGGATGTCGGTAAGAAGTTAATTTCAGTTTCGTAACAGGCGCGAGGATTCACTAAACACGTAGCACGTTTAAGGGCAAAGGTATGGTCTAAACAAGCCTGATTACAGCCTATACACGTATTAATAAGCTCTGGTGTGTTAGCGGCAGCTTTATTGACAAACTCAGGATCGGCTAAAAATGGCCGCGCCATCGACACCATGTCCGCTTGGCCTGATGCAATAATCTGCTCGCCAATCTCGGGGGTATTAATACGGTTGGTGGCGATTAGCGGCACTGAGACCGATTTTTTAAGTTTTTCCGTCACCCAGGCAAATGCGCCGCGGGGCACACTGGTGGCAATTGTCGGGACACGCGCTTCGTGCCAACCGATACCGGTGTTCAAGATAGAAACCCCTGCTTGCTCTAGCCATTGTGCCAATTGCACCACTTCATCCCAAGTTGAGCCGTTATCCACCAAATCGAGCATCGATAGACGGAAGATAATGATAAAATCTTTCCCTACTTTTGCTCTGATTGCGTTAACAATCTCAATGGGAAATCGAGCCCGCTTTTCAAACGCGCCGCCCCATTCATCGGTGCGAGTATTCGTGCGAGAACTGACAAACTGATTGATCAAATAGCCTTCAGAGCCCATAACCTCAACACCATCGTAACCCGCTTTTTTCGCAAGCGCAGCTGAGCTAGCGTAATCCTTTATTGTTGAGCGTACTTGGCGACTAGACATCGCAGACGGCGTAAAAGGGGTAATTGGTGATTTAATCTTGCTCGGTGCTAGGGAAAAAGGATGATAACCATAACGGCCGGCATGCAATATTTGCATACAGATTTTGCCTCCTGCCTCGTGCACCGCCTGCGTTACCACACGATGCTTGCCCACTTGCCAAGGGAAACTTAGCTGACAAGCATGGGGCGTAAGCCGGCCACGCAGATTAGGAGAAATACCGCCCGTTACAATCAGACCTACACCGCCTTGAGCGCGTTCTTTATAAAACGCTGCCAGTTTCTCAAATCCGCCCTTTTCTTCTTCTAAACCTGTGTGCATTGAGCCCATAAGTACACGGTTTTTGAGCTGGGTAAAACCCAGTTCTAAGGGTTCTAATAAATGGGGAAACGACATTCAAACATCCTTTTAAAACAAGTGATTTAAATCAGCATACCTTGAGTCAAATCTAAGCTCAACTGTTGGATTAAACCCTCGAGTCAAAATCCTTTACAATTGTGTTTAGCCTGTGGCGCTATTTTCAGTTAGCATGAACAGATTGGACTTATAAAGGAGTGGCAAATGTCCGCTAACCCATCGTTTTTCAAAAGAATATGTTTATTTATTTGGCACACACTGAACGGGACGCGCAAACTGATCCTCAATTTAATCTTTTTTGGCCTCTTAGCTGCCATCCTTATTGCCATTGGCAGTAGTGAAGATATCAAGGTTGAAGATAACTCAGCGTTGGTACTTAATCTGGCTGGTACGATTGTGGACCAAAAACAACAGGTTGATCCCTTAGAAGCGGCATTTAAGCAAGGGAATAATGCCAATACTGACGGTGAAATTCTGCTCGCCGATGTGCTTTATGTGATTGACAATGCCGCACAGGATAAAAGGATTAGCCTACTTGTACTCGACCTTGCCGACCTTAAACGTGCAGGGATCAGCAAGCTGCAATCTATCGGTGATGCACTCACTCGCTTTAAAGAAAGCGGTAAGAAAGTCGTCGCGATAGGTAATTACTACGAGCAGAATCAATATTTCCTCGCCAGCTTTGCCGACAATATTTATCTCAATCCCCAAGGCGGTGTATCACTTGATGGCCTGAGTATGTATAACCAATACTTCAAATCAGCCTTAGATAAACTCAAAGTCAAAGCGCATATTTTCCGCGTAGGAACTTTTAAATCCGCCGTTGAACCCTACATGCGCGACGATATGTCTGATGCCGCGCGAGAAGCCAGTAGCGCACTATTAGCCGATGTATGGCAAAGCTATACGCAAACCGTCGCGGGTAATCGCCACATTGACCCTAATTCGCTCGTGCCTGATGCGAGTATTTATTTAGCTGAGCTCGATAAAGCCAATGGCGATTCAGCGGCGATGGCTATCAACATGAAATAGGTTGATAGCTTAGCGACCACGGAAGATTTTCGTAAAATCATGCTTGAAGCTGTTGGTAAGGCTAAAAAAGGCGACAGCTTCAAGCAAGTGAGTTTTTATGATTACTTAACCTTAGTTACGCCATTGCCAAGCTTTGTTGAGCAAGATAGCGTCGGAATTATTGTCGCCAGTGGTACGATTTTGAATGGGATCCAACCTGCGGGGCAAATTGGCGGCGAAAGCACTGCTGAACTACTCCGTAAGGCGCGTTTTGATAAGCATATTAAAGCCTTAGTGTTGCGCGTTGATAGCCCTGGCGGTAGTGCCTTTGCATCAGAGCAAATCAGGCAAGAACTGCTAGCGTTAAAAGCCGCAGGTAAACCCGTTGTTGTTAGTATGGGGAGTTTAGCGGCTTCTGGCGGTTACTGGATTTCAGCCAGTGCTGATTATATTTTTGCCACGCCAACAACACTCACAGGTTCAATTGGCATCTTTGGCATGATAACCACCTTCGAAGATTCACTGGCCAGTTTAGGCGTGTATACCGATGGGGTGTCAACCTCAGAGTGGGCTGGATTATCAGTCACTCGCGCCCTTTCCCCCCAAGTTGAAGCCGTTATTCAACGTCATATAGAACGTGGCTATTTAGACTTTATCTCGCTGGTTGCCAAAGAACGTAAAATGACCATAGAGCAAGTTGATAAGATTGCCCAAGGCCGCGTTTGGAGTGGCAAGAAAGCCCTTGAGCTAGGTTTAGTCGATGAGCTGGGTGATATCGATGCTGCTATTGCTAAAGCGGCTAAATTGGCAGATATGTCGCTATTTGATACTCGCCTCATCGAACAGGAGCTGACTCCTGAGCAAATGTTTATGCAACAGATGTTTGCCTCAGCATCGAGCTATTTACCGGCCTCATTAAGTCAATCATCGGTGTTAGAGCAAATGCTACAGCAGTGGAGCAGTAGTTTAAAAACACTCACCGCCTTTGATGATCCAAACAATGTTTACATCTACTGCGACACTTGCAACTTGATGAACTAAATCCATCACTCTCTTTGCTGCTGCACGCAACTGCAAACGGATGATTAATACCAAGCCCGGATCCTCGGGCTTTTTTATTGGGTTTATACGCATAAAATCGTATAATTCACCCACTTGAAGCTAAGAAAATGATAATAATGACTAAACGCTCCATTTATGTTGCTTATACGGGCGGCACTATCGGTATGCAAAAGACCGATAACGGCTTCGTCCCCGTGGCGGGATTTTTAACTCAGTGCGTGCAATCAATGCCTGAGTTTTATCATGAAGAAATGCCGGCATTCGTCATCCACGAATACAATCCACTTATCGATTCTTCCAATATGGCGCCGACCGATTGGCAGATGATTGCCAACGATATACAAGCTAATTACCATAAGTATGATGGCTTTGTGATCCTCCACGGCACTGATACTATGGCGTATACGGCTTCGGCGCTGTCATTTATGCTGCAAGGCTTATCAAAGCCTGTGATAGTAACCGGTTCACAAATACCTCTAGCGCAGCTGCGTTCAGATGGGCAAATAAATCTATTGAACTCACTCTATATTGCAGCGAACTACCCGGTTGCTGAAGTGTGTTTATTTTTTAATAACAAACTATTTCGCGGTAACCGCTCCACTAAAGCCCATGCCGATGGCTTTGATGCTTTCGCCTCTCCTAATTTTCCACTCTTGCTTGAAGCGGGAATTAAAATTAATTTACGTGCTGGTAAGATAACCATCGCCAACGATACGCCATTAGAAGTCTCAAACATCAGTCCTCAACCTATCGGCGTGGTCACTTTATACCCTGGCATTTCAACACGTATTTTTGAGAACATGCTGCAACAGCCAGTTAAAGCGCTAATATTGCTGACATTTGGTGTTGGCAATGCGCCGCAGGATGCTGATTTACTCAACACCCTAAAGCAAGCAGATGAGCGTGGTATTGTTTTGGTTAACCTTACCCAATGCTTCCAAGGCAAAGTGAACATGGGCGGCTACGCTACCGGCAATGCGCTAGCTCAAGCAGGCGTGATTAGTGGTGCTGATATGACCATAGAAGCAGCATTAGCAAAACTGCATTATTTGCTATCTAAAAATTTAAAACCAGCAGAGATAAAAGCAGCCATGCTGCAAAATTTAGTCGGTGAATTGAGCATAGATTAAAGACACTCTCTTTGAAGCAATGTCTTTGACCATAATCATATTATTAATTGCTATAAACAAAAAAAGCCCATATTTAATGGGCTTTTTAATATTAATTCAAATTATATCACTGTCAAAAAGCACTTATTATAGCTCAATTTACCAGACGTTATTTATATTGAAGTTATTTGATATCAATTCAATATAAACGTCAATCAAACAGTGATCTTAAATCTTTATCTAACTTCTTATAAAACATAAACCGCTTTTGAAGTCAGAGCCATTTATAAATCCTGTGCTTTAAACTCGGCAATCGGTTCACCGCGGAACTGCTTTTGTAGCTCAGCTTTAGACAGCTCATTAATTTTACCATCGGGTGCGATGGTGAAATGCTCCGTTTGTTCAAGCTTACGGGCTTGATACAACATCACCACCTGCAGGGTCGACTCTCGCTGCGTTTCACTTAGCACAGTACCATCTTCCCACTTACCTAATTCAGCCGCACTGCGAAGCCTTTCATAGACTTCAATGGGCATTTGCTCGATCACTTGATTAATATCTGTCATACACTTTTCCGCTTATGTAACACAATTCTGACTCGTGTAATGAGATAGCCTACAAAGCCAAACACAAAACATATTCCAGCGATATTCGCCCGCATACCTTCGGCAGGCTCTCCACCCCAAAACCAAATCACCACCCCAGCAATAAACAATGTCATAGCAACGAAACTTTGATTCATTAGGCTGCTAGACTTTTGAATATGACTAATGCGCGATAGGGATCCGTTATCACCATTAGTGCTCGCTTGGCAATAAGGACATGATGGCGCCTTGCTCGACATACGCTTGCGACACACTGGACATTCAATTAATGCCATATCTACCTCGCCCTAACGCAACTTATCAACCACAGCGAGCATAGCGATAAGTGATGCTTCACCTAAGTAAATGCTACGCTCTGGCGACCAACCTACAAAAGGATCGGCTAGATTGTTATTGTCTTTAAACGGCATTTCGAGGGTATTAGATAAGCACTCGAAAGTCTGAGCAACCCAATTTGACGCAACAGTTAAATTGGCTTGGCCAGGCTCGTCTTTATCATAACCAAACTGAGTTTGGAAATCAGCACTGGCTAAGGTTAATGCTTGACTGAAATCAGCCTGCAGTTGCGCCAGTTTATCACTGTAGGCAGGAACGCCCTCACAACCCGCTAAAAATACATAAGGCAGGCCTTCATCACCATGAACATCATAAAACAAGTCTACGCCCGTTTGCTGCATCTTGTTGACGACGTGGTACACCTCAGGACTCTTCTCTAAACTTGGGGTTTGCCATTCACGGTTAAGATTGACACCAATGGCATTAGTGCGCAGATGGCCTCTAACACTGCCATCTGGATTCATGTTTGGCATAATATAGAAGTTGGCTTTATCGAGCAGTGCTTTCGCCGTTGGGCAATCATTATCGAGTAAACAATTCACTAGACCTTCGACTAACCATTCAGCCATAGTTTCGCCGGGGTGCTGTCTAGCCGTGATCCAAATGTTACGTTTAGAAGGATCGCCATTACCGACTTTCATTAAGGTAATATCGCGGCCATCTAAAGTCAGGCCTAAATGCTCTAAATTCACATCAGGGTGTAATTGGGCGCTACTGAGCAGATCTAAGTGGCGCTCATAGCTGTATGGGGCAAAATAAGCAATTTGAATTGCATCGCAATCTAGCTCTAAGTTAATACTCAGCTTGCCATCTTGGTACTGTGTTGGAATACGAAACCAATGCTGGCGGTCGTAGCTTGCTACTGCCTGATAGTCTTCCCACCCTTTGGTATAGGAAGCCGTTCCGGCATTAATGATATTTAAAGTATAATGGTTACCCACTTCACCTTCAAATCGAAAATTAAACCATTGATAAAACTCGCCGCCCGCGTCGGGACGGATGGCAAGTTGAATATCGTCTTTATTATCAAGATTGACGACTTGGATATTTCCGCCATCAAAATTGGCACTGATCCGCATAATGATTCCTAATAGGTTGTTCACGCTAAGGGCAATTAATAGCACGCGACTAATAGCACTCTTAGTACACGGCACATTTTATTATATGGCCGATAGGATAAACCAAAACATCCCAAGGGGAAAATGAAAGCCAGTAAATTTAATAACGGCGCTTTCAGTTGGCTTTTTTATTAACCAACATACACGGTTTGACGCCACAAGTTGAACCGTAAAGTGCTAAAATCACCACTTATTAGGCTATAAAGCTATAACCTTGCCCTCGCACAGTGTTAATCAGATTACGCGGTAGGCTAATATCAGCTAATTTACGTCGAGTGTTACTAATATGCATATCGAGATTACGGTCAAAACGGCCTAAATCTTTTTGCAGAACTGAACGTTGCAACTCTTGCTTAGTGATAACTTGGCCTTTTCGTTCAAAAAGATATTTAAATAACCTAAACTCAGTTTGGGTTAAATCAACACTGCTCATCCCTATTGTAATTCGATAAGCTGCGTCGTCAAAATCGACTGGTGGTATCTGTCTTACTGTCATTTTAGGTTGCCGCAGTGGTGCTGCGTATAAACGCCGCTCAAGGGCTTGCAATCTCACAAGTAATTCTTTGATACTAAAAGGTTTGGCTAAAAAGTCATCCGCGCCAAGTTCGTAACCTGCAATTCTATCTTCTTCACTATCTGAGGCTGAAATCATAATAACGGGTGTGACACACTCGCGCGCCCTAAGCAAATCAAAACTATTCATTTGCGGCATGACCAAATCCAACATAATGATATCTGGCACAAAGCTGGTTATTTTAGCTAACCCCTCAATGCCATTTACCGCACATTCCACCTCATGCCCCTGCATACACAGTGCCTCAGTTAACCACTCTCTTAATAAGTGATCATCATCGACCAACAGTATTTTACTCATCCTTAAAAACCCAAACGAGAATCGATATCATTTATATTAGCATGCGTTAACCCATGACTCTAGTGTTAATCACAGCATTCCGTCCAGTTATAAGAAAACTGTGATACGTAACAAGATAACCTATGTCCTATCAGCATCAAACTGCATAACTATTTGCACTTAACAGTGCGAACGATTTTAGATAAGAATAGCACTCATAAAAAAAGCGCCTTTCGGCGCTTTTTATTCGTTATAACATGTGCAGCTCTACTTAGAACTTAACAGTTACACCACCATAAATAGTACGACCGATTGTGTCGTAAACTTGTGGTACTGTGCCGCCGTCGCTACCATTTGAAACTCCAACTGGGTCTTCATCAGTAAAGTTTTTAATACCTAAACTAACAGTAGCCATATCGTTGATGTGATATGTTCCTGAAATATTGTGGTATAAAATCGAGTCAACATTTGTTCCTTCTGCTAAATCGGTCATTTCCCCAATATAGCGGTTGAAGTACATAACACTCCAATCATCTCTACCTGCTGAAAGGCTAAAGTTGTTACGAACACGAGCATAAGCACCGAAGTTACCATCGATAGTGCCAGTGTAATCTTCACCATCTTGCTCGAAATTAACTAAGTAAGTCGTATCATTATTAACTTTCCAATCTAAACCTATTAGCTCGAAGCTATAAGCTAAGTTGAAATCAACACCACTAGTGTCTTGAGTACCTACGTTAGTTAACGCATTGGTTAAGTTATCTAAATCGCCATTAGCACCGATTTTGAAAATTTCGCAAGATGCTTCACCAGTTTTATCGCCAGTAGTTTGAAATTTATGACAAGCGTTTAAACCAGCCTGAGTATCCATACGCGCAATTGCGTTATCAACTTTAAAGCGCCAGTAATCCAATGTTACTGACATACCTTCAATATAGTTTGGTGAGTATACTAGACCAGCAGTATAAGACTCAGACTCTTCAGGCTGTAAATCTGGATCAGAAGTACGATTTACTAAAATTTGCGGATCTGGAGCATTACCCCATGGGCCATCTAAGTAATCGTATGAACCTGAGTTACCACCATAAAGCTCACTTACACTTGGAGCTCGGAATCCTGTAGCAGCAACAGTACGGAGCATTAGATCATCCGTTGCAGCATAAGTTAAACCAATCTTCCAAGTGGTCGCTTTACCGAAAGTAGAATAATCATCTAAACGTAGTGCAAACTCACCAGTTAACTTTTCAGTAAAGGGTACGCTAACTTCTTGGAAAATAGAGATAACGTTATAGTTACCGTCTGTTGGATCTTGTTGTGCTGAAGTACTTTCACCCGCAACAACTACTGGATCTGGATTATAGAAACCACTTTCACGACGGTATTCTGCACCGATTGCAAAACCCACAGCTCCAGCACTTAAATCAAATAATTCACCATTTAAGCCCGCAGATAGTGTTTGTTGTTCGTTACCACCGTTTGCATCTTCTGAATAACTAATATCATTGGCCATTTGATCAGTTAATGGCACACCGCTAAACCATGCATTTGGGTTAGCGTAAATGGAGTCAGCCATATCTGACGCATTAATCGAATTACCTACCGAAGTGTTCGCTTTGTTTTTACCATAAGTATATGTTAGATCCCAGTTCATACCAGTATGGACATCTAAGGTGCCGGCTAAACCACCAGATAAGCGCCAAGTATCAATATCTTGTGTATAAATACGTGGTCCCACATCGTTGGTACGACGACGGTAGTTAACTAAACCTTTCTCATCGGCTTCAATACCACCGGCAATCATTGCACTATCAAGTGTCACGCATGATGCCCCTGCTGGCACACCTGCTGCGCCACAAACATTTAGCATGATATCACCAGGTTGAGGAGCTAATTGTTGGTTAGAGCGACGATTCGTATATATAGCATCCGCAGTTAGTACGACATCATTACCGAGCTCTTGTGTCATATTAGCGAATAAACTACGACGTTCACTTGGTGTTTGATAGAAACTATCTTTAGTGAAATCATAGCCAGTTGTACGCGCGACCCAGTTACCATTCGCGTCTTGAACTTTACCACCTAAAGTACCAGTAGGAATAAATGAGCTTGCACCAGGTGCAGTCCAATCACGATCAGATTGGATAACACCGCGACGGTCAGCATAAGCAGCACCAAAAGTGTAGTTACCACCATCTGTATTAAAACCATACAGCGCACTGACATCGCCGTTTTCGCCGTCGCCTTTATCGGTACCGCTACCATTAAAATCTAGCTGAAAACCTTCAAAGTCTTTCTTGGTAATAATGTTAACTACGCCAGCAATCGCATCTGAACCATAAACCGCTGAAGCGCCATCTTTTAAGATTTCAACGCGAGCAATCATAGCAACAGGGATAGAGTTCAAATCGACAGAGCTATCAGCGCCTGAGCCTGAGTTCACCATGCGGCGGCCATTCAATAATACAAGTGTACGCTGTGCACCCATACCACGCAGGTCAACCTGTGCAACGCCATCTGAACCATTGTTTGTCGTTGACCCTACTGCAGCACCCGCCATTGACGTTTGTACTTGCAGCATTTGATCAACCGAAGTAAAGCCTTCCGCTTTAATTGCTGCTGCATCAATCACAGTTACAGGAGAAGCGGTTTCCATATCCTGGCGTTGAATACGTGAACCCGTGACTTCGATACGTTCAACTTTTGCTTTTTCTTCAGCAGCGAAGGCGCTTGACGTAACAAATGCACCTGTAGTGATAGATGCAACGATAGCTAAGTTAATCGCTGACGCTAATTTGGTTCTTTTGATCATGTATGAATGCTCCCTAAGATCTAACTATTATTTTTATGCTTACAGCTTGTACAACTTTTGCTGTACTAGTGTTGCACACGATACTGAGGATTCACTTTAACTTCGTCAACGCCCAATATTTTAACAATAATAACATTAAGGTTAAACATTGGTTAATAAAGTGTTTTAAATTATGAGGTGGTAGTCTATTAAAATCTATCAAAGATACAAAATTAGCTTACTGTTCCATATTTACTTTACTTTGCAGTAGTTAACTCTGTTAAAAACAAACAAACACGCAACATCACTGACATTGAAAAGTGTGACTTAGATCACACTTTTTGTAGGAGGTGAAAATCGATAAAGAATATCTCACCGATTTACAGTGTCAAAAATTGCATACATATTTAGCTCAACCCTTGTGGGTAAACATGAAAACAATGAGAATAAGCTTGTTAAATCAGCATTCCAGTCAAAGTGCAGCGAGTGTGGTTGCTGTTACTTATGCACCTAGATAGCGACTTAAATAGAAATACAACAATATGAAAACAAGCTATTGCACACTCCAGCATCAAATAAGCTAATTTGCTTCTTTTGATCGTTAATATTTCACTCATCATTTGTAGTAAATAAAACGACTACGATTGATTTATTTATTAAACCCTCAAAATATACATTTTTTTGATAACCACATTCACGACAACAGGTTTAAAGTTAATATTATAGGGTTAATACCAGTTTGATATTCGCCGTCAAAACAAACACTGATGTAACATTTAGGATGCTATAAAACACAATAAAATAAGCATAAGATTATTAACCTTACTGTACTGCGTGTGATTAATAATCTCCCTAATCAAATAATCCGCTTACATTCCATAGACTGGTAGTAGTAATAAAAAAGGCGACACAAAATGTGTCGCCTTTTTTCAATACATTAAGCTAACTCTTATTCGGGTTTAATCAATTCAAAATGCTGATATGCGCGCGCGGTTGCAATACGACCACGAGGCGTGCGTTGGATAAACCCCTGCTGGATCAAGAAAGGTTCCAGCACATCTTCAATGGTTTCACGCTCTTCACCAATAGCAGCGGCTAAGTTATCCAGCCCCACAGGGCCGCCCATAAACTTATCGATAATTGCCAACAGTAGTTTGCGGTCCATGTAATCAAAACCTTCGCAGTCTACATCTAGCAAGTCTAAAGCGTGCTCGGCCACAAACTTGGTGACTGCGCCATCATGCTTCACTTGCGCATAATCCCGCACGCGGCGCAGCAGTCGGTTGGCTATCCGCGGTGTACCACGCGAGCGACGGGCGATTTCAAATGCGCCCTCAGCATCAATTTCTAATTCCATCACCTGCGCTGAGCGGGTAACAATGGTGCTTAAATCTTTAATGTTATAGAACTCAAGTCGCAGCGGGATCCCAAAACGCGCTCTTAATGGTGAAGTTAACGCCCCTGCCCGTGTTGTCGCGCCCACTAAAGTAAATGGCGGTAAATCGAGTTTAATAGAACGCGCTGCTGGGCCTTCACCTATCATGATATCCAGCTGATAATCTTCCATTGCCGGATACAATATCTCTTCAACCACAGGGCTTAATCGGTGAATTTCATCGATGAATAACACATCACCGGATTCAAGATTGGTCAGAAGTGCGGCGAGATCACCGGCTTTTTCAAGCACTGGTCCAGATGTCGATTTGATATTTACGCCCATCTCATTGGCGACAATCATAGCCAAGGTGGTTTTACCTAATCCTGGCGGGCCGTAAATCAACATGTGATCTAAGGCTTCGTTACGATTCTTTGCCGCTTGAATAAACACCTTAAGCTGCGCCCGAGTGTCATCTTGCCCCGTGTACTCATCGAGCATTTTAGGGCGCATTGCCCTGTCAATAGACTCATCTTGCACTTGGATCTGCGGCTGGATAAGTCTGTCTGCCTCAATCATTATGATTCCTTATCGAAGCTTTCATCTTAATTAGCATCATTATTCAATTAAAGCATCGACTTAAGGGCTGCTTTAATCAGCGTTTCTGAATCCATGCCTGCTTTATAGGCTGCAGAAACGGACTTACTCGCTTGCGGTGGTTTATAACCTAATGAAATCAAAGCTGAAATAGCGTCTTCTTCGGCACTATTAACCGTTGGTGCTGGCGAATAATTGGATTGCAACACAAATTCACGCTCTGAACCTGCAGACGCTGCCATTAAGCTCTTGAGCTTATCGCGCATTTCTACCAATAAACGCTCGGCGGTTTTTTTACCTACGCCGGGCAATTTTACTAAGGTAACAATATCGTCACGCTCTACGCAGCCGACAAATTCTCCGGCGGTCATGCCAGATAAGATGGTTAGCGCGAGTTTAGGACCCACACCATTGGTCTTGATCAGTAAGCGAAATAATGCTCTTTCCTGCTTAGTGATAAAACCATAGAGTAACTGCGCATCTTCACGCACCACAAAGTGGGTGTAGACCATGGTTTCATGGTTAATCTCAGGCAGTTCGTAAAAGCTGGTGAGCGGCATTTGCAACTCGTAACCGACACCATTAACATCAATCAACACTTCTGGCGCTTGTTTCTCAACTAACACGCCCCGTAAACGACCTATCATTTGTACCGTCCGTATGTTCTTGCCGTTGCCCGGCCGCTCAATGCTATTAAACTCTGGCTAGTGTGATAATGACACACAGCAACCCCGAGTGCATCTGCAGCGTCAGCTTGCGGGGCTGCAGGTAATTTAAGTAGTTGTTGGATCATATGTTGTACTTGGGCTTTTTGTGCCCGGCCCGTGCCAACCACTGCGCTTTTTATTTGAGTCGCGCTGTATTCTGCTACCGGTAAATTCGCCACAGTGGCGGCAACAATGGCCGCGCCGCGCGCTTGACCAAGCTTGAGCGCAGAATCGGCATTTTTTGCCATAAATACTCGTTCAATCGCAAATTCATCTGGCTGATACTGACGAATAATTTCAGTGATGCCATCAAATATTTGTTTGAGCCTGCCAGGAAGCTCTTCGGACGAAGTACGAATACAACCACTTCCGAGGTAAATCTGCTGTCGCCCCACACATTGGATCACGCCATAGCCGGTGATCCGTGAGCCAGGGTCGACACCTAAAATAATTGCCATTACATGCCTTATATGCGATCTGAATTTTGATCTCGAACCCTATGTTAATATTTGTGAGCCGGAGTTGGCCCAAATTGCTACGCTATCCAGCTCACCAACAATCTAGCCTAGGTTTGCCATGACCTCATCGGATATTTCCGCATTATGATACACCTCTTGCACATCATCATGATCTTCAAGGGTATCGATAAGGCGCATAAACTTTTCAGCGGTATCGAGATCAAGTTCAGCTTTGGTTGCTGCTATCATCGCGATTTCGGCGTTATCGGCCACAAAGCCCGCTTTATCAAGTGCCTCTTTCACTGTATAAAAATCAACGGAGTCGGTGAATACATCGATTGCGCCATCATCATAGCTGACAATATCTTCTGCGCCCGCTTCAAGCGCCGCTTCCATCAAGGTATCTTCATCGGTACCCGGTGCATAGGATAAAACCCCACGCTTAGTGAACAAATAAGAAACCGAACCATCGGTGCCTAAATTGCCCCCCGATTTAGTAAACGCATTACGCACGCCGCTCACGGTACGGTTACGATTATCCGTCATCGTTTCAACCATTACAGCCGTGCCGCCAGGGCCATAGCCTTCATAGAGAATGGTTTCGAGTTGCTGACCTTCTAATTCACCGGCGCCGCGCTTAATCGCGCGCTCAACCGTATCACGGGTCATATTGCCACCGAGGGCTTTATCAATCGCAACTCGTAATCGTGGGTTTGAATCAGGATCTGAGCCGCCTTCACGGGCTGCTACGGTTAATTCACGAATAAATTTAGTAAAGAGTTTACCGCGCTTAGCATCTTGAGCTGCCTTACGGTGCTTAATATTGGCCCATTTACTGTGACCTGCCATGGGAAGTCTCCTCTAGTTTGGCTATATCATCGCACAGCTTATCGATAGTCGATTATCTATAGCCGAAGGTGTAATGGGATGGAATAACGGCTATTTACCTAAGAGATTGAACTAATTAATATTGATAAGCGATGAAATGACATGTTACTAAAATAAACCGAGGCTTGTGCCTCGGTTTACGATACGACTGATAAAAGAGGACTAATCAAAGACAACTTACCAGAGTCGACTTACTTAGAGCCCTCTTCCAAAAAATCAGTCTTCCGTTTTAACGGCTTTCTCAACCACGGCAATGCCAAGTTCAGCTAACTGCTGCGGATTAGCAAATCCTGGCGCATTGGTCAGCGGGCATGCCGCGGTAGTCGTTTTAGGGAACGCCATCACATCACGAATTGAGCTTGCGCCCGTCATCAACATAATGATGCGGTCTAAACCAAATGCTAAACCAGCATGTGGCGGAGTTCCGTAACGCAGCGCTTCTAACAGGAAGCCAAACTTCTCTTTGGCTTCCTCGTCAGTAATGCCCAGAATACGGAATACTGCAGACTGCATTTCTTGGTTATGAATACGCACCGAACCACCGCCTAATTCGCAGCCGTTCAATACCATATCGTAGGCATCAGAAACGCGATTAGCGGGGTTGGCTTCAAGTTCTGCTGTCGTTACGCCGCGTGGTGCGGTGAACGGATGATGAACCGCATGGAAACTGCCGTTGATTTTCTCAAACATGGGGAAGTCAACCACCCACAGTGGGCGCCATTCACCTTGTAATAAGCTAAAGTCTTCGCCAGCTTTAAGACGCAGTGCGCCCATAGATTCGGCAACCACAGTCGCTTGGTCAGCACCAAATAGGATAATGTCACCGGTTTGCGCGCCGGTTCGGCTCACGATTTCATTAACTATGCTTTCGTTCAAGAATTTCAGTACAGGTGATTGAATGCCTTCTAAGCCAAGGCTTAAGTCATTGATCTTCATCCACGCTAAGCCTTTAGCGCCATAAATGCCAACAAACTTAGTGTAATCATCAATTTGCTTACGAGACAGTGCAGCGCCGCCCGGAATACGCAGTGCAGCCACACGGCCTTCTTCGTCGTTAGCAGGGCCTGAGAATACTGCAAATTCGACTTCTTTGAGTAAATCGGCAATGTCCACCAGCTCTAATGGATTACGTAAATCTGGCTTATCTGAACCGAAACGACGCATCGCTTCGTTGTAGGTCATGCGAGGGAACTCGCCTAAATCGACATTCAGCATTTCAACAAACAAACCGCGCATCATCTCTTCGGTTTTCGCCATCACTTGCTCAGAGCTCATGAAAGACGTTTCGATATCGATTTGGGTGAACTCTGGCTGACGGTCAGCACGTAAATCTTCATCACGGAAGCATTTTACGATTTGATAGTAACGGTCAAAGCCAGACATCATCAGCAATTGTTTAAACAGCTGTGGTGATTGTGGCAATGCAAAGAACTGACCTTTATAAGTACGGCTTGGTACTAAATAATCGCGGGCACCTTCTGGGGTTGCCTTAGTCAGAATTGGCGTTTCTATGTCCAAGAAACCGTTTGAGTCGAGGAAACGACGCACAGAACTGGTCACTTTAGCGCGGAAAATAAGGCGCTGCGCCATTTCTGGGCGACGTAAATCTAAGTAACGGTACTTAAGACGTTGCTCTTCGCTGTTGTTCTGGTAGTTATCCATGCTCAATGGCAGTGGATCGGCAGCGTTGATGATCGTCAAGGCTTGGCCTAAGACTTCAATCTCACCCGTTTTCATTTGACCATTAACTTGGCTATCGGGGCGAGCGCGAACAAGGCCTTTAACCTGAACGCAAAATTCGGCGCGCAGCGTGCTGGCGACATTGAACACCTCAGGTAAATCTGGGTCGTAAACCACTTGGACCAGACCTTCTCTGTCTCTTAAATCTAAAAAGACAACGCCACCCAAATCACGGCTACGATTAACCCAACCTACCAAGGTAACTTCTTGTCCAACGTGAGACTTATTGACGTCTCCACAATAATGACTGCGCATCTAACTCTATCCTTTATCCGGAAACCGGTGCTTTGGAAATAATCAAAACGAGATAAAAGCGGCATTATAGTAAAATAATGCCGATTACCAAAGTACTTCACACTTAGGCGGTGAAGTATCAAACAGTTTTACGCCCTTGACTAGAGGCGAGTGCACTATCGGCGCATGAGCGTTCAAAAAAACATCAAGCCATGCGATAACAACGCCCACCATCGTTTTTTGCTTGGTACATCCGCTGATCAGCCTTTTTCAACAAACTTATTGCGGTGTCACCATCTCGAGGATAAACCACCACCCCAATACTAACCGATATGCTGACACTGACACCCTGAATTATCAAAGGGTTCGACAATGCCTGTAGAATATTATCAGCAACTTGGGTCACGGCATCGAGATCTTGCACACGATTTAGCAGGATAACAAACTCATCGCCGCCAAATCGCGCCACTGTATCTGAGCCTCGGATAACCTTAGTGAGTTTTTTGGCTACCCATACGAGTAACTCATCCCCTACTGGGTGACCATATTGATCATTGATTGGTTTAAAATTATCGAGGTCAATGAAGAGTAGGGCAAAATGTGTGTGATCCCTTTGGTGAGATAATAATGCTTGAGCTAATCTATCATCAAGTAAGGCACGATTGGGTAATTGAGTTAAAGCGTCATGGTTAGCCACATGCTGTAAACGTTTTTCAGCGATTAACCGTTGGGTTATTTCGCGATTTAAGCGCCGATTGACGAACAGTACCGCCACCATTACTAAGCATAAGACGAGCCCCCCAAACACAATATAATTTATCCACTGTTTATATTGGCTGTTATCTGTTGCAACAGAAAATGATACCCAACGTGCATAGATGCGTTGCTGCTTTTGACTATCAATCAGAGCCAAGGTTTTATTAATCAGTGGCACTAAAGGCGCAAACTGAGGATGAACACCAATATAACTTTTCTGATCGGTTAAATCACTTAGTAGTGACATTTTCAACGTTGGATATTGCCCGGTTTTAAGATCAGAGGCCAATGTCACCACTTTATCGATAAACACATCGGCCGTACCGTGAGTCACTGCAGCTAATCCTGCATGGGTATCAGCAACAAGCACTAATTTTAGCGAAGGCTCAAGACTCATCAATTGCGCGACTAAATGATAGCCTTCAACTACAGCCACTCTTTGCCCCGCCAGTTGGGCAATATTGAATAGCGAAACTTGTTCCAATTGCGATACCAAAGCCCACGGTGATGGCCAATAAGCCTCGCTGAACATTAAGCGTTGTTGCCTATCAGCCGTTTTTGCAACACTACCTGCTAGGCTCACCTCTCCCTTTTGCAACGCCTCGATTAATGAATGCCAATTATCAAAAGCAACGGGGGTAAGTTTAAGTCTGAGTTGTTCTTTGAGTAACTTGGCAATATCGCTATTGATCCCCGAAAATTGCCCTTGTTGATCCATAAATTCCATCGGTGGCCATTGCTTAAGATATCCCACCTTTAGTTCTCCTAAAGCATCGACATAGGCTTTCTCAGAAACATTCAAACTAACATGAGGTTCTGCCTGAGTAAAAATATGATCCTTTGGATTAAGCATCCATTTTTGTTCAATATTGGCAAACTCTTGGGGACTGATACTATTAAAACCATTGGCGATCCGCTCAGCAAGCCCTGGATTGTCACTTCGGGTTAGTACGTAAACATCAGTTGCAAACTCAAGCCCTTGATATTGATAGAAATCAGTCCAGTAATTATTAAGTAATAAATAGTGAGAAGTCCACGCACCTCCGGCAACAAAACCGACTATATCCCCCGCCCGCGCGCCAGCAACCATGGCATCCATACTGTCGTAATAACGCAATAAGACATCGGGCAAGGCTTTGCGTAACTCCACCAGATAAGGTGCTGTAGGTACCACGCCAATACGCTTTCCTTGTAAACTTTTTAAATCGGTTAGCTGTTGTTTATAGAGGAATAAACGACTTTTTTTGCTATATAACTGCCAAGCACGATTGAGGCCTGTTTTTAAGTCGTCACTTTCAGGGTAACCAATATGTGCATCAGCTAGACCACGACGTACATCGTCTACGCTAGAGTTCATATCACCGGGCAAAAAATCAATAGCTATACCGGTTTTTTCAGACCACAGTTGCCACATATCTACATATAAGCCGTGGGGCAAACCATCAGCACCAATATTAACAAAGGGTTCAACATCTTGCTGCATCGAAATAATTAATTCTGATTGCTCACGTTTAAACCCAAGCCATCGGCGCTCAGTTTGCTGGATAAAATCGGCTTTGAGTAACGCAAACCCCGCATTAATTTTATTAACTAATGCAGTATTTCCCTTTATAACTGCAGGGGTAAATTGCATTGCTTTGATTTGAATACGTACAGCATTAGGATAATTTGCAGTGATTGCTTGCGATGAAGCTGGATCTTTCAAATAACCTTCTAAACCGGCAAACACCATAATTTCGCCAGCAGCAACCCCAGCCAGTAATGCCTCACGACTCTCATAGCGTTTAAATACCAATTGAGGTTCGATACGATGCAATTCCACTTCATGGGAGGAAGCGGCTACCACACCGACTTGAAAGGGGATCAGTTCTGTAATGGACTTTTTGCCTTGCAAAGATTTATGCAAATACAAAAAGGTGCCCACGTCAGCTATGGGTACAGCAAAGTCAAACTCTCGTGCTCGCTCTTGGGTTTTACCCATACCGATATGCACTTGCGCCTTATTTTGCCTTAGCTGTTCGAGGGACTCATGCCAGTGGCGCGCAACAAAAACCACAGGGGTATGGGTTTGTTTAGCCCACTCTTTCCATAAGTCGACTAGCAGCCCAGTTGGCTCACCGTCGTTGTCAACATATTGATAGGGAAAGCTATCCTCACCCATAACAATCACTAATGGCTCTGTGGGCAGCGAACTAGCCTGCCCCAGTGTGCTAAAAAACACACTACATAAGATCACAATAAAATGGATCAAAAACGTCAAGTTGAACCCTTAGTACAAGAGGTACATGTAACTATTTTGTTATAAGTAGTGTATTAGACAAAAATTTATCGCAAATTACTAGATGAGGCTTGCTGCTAATCTATAGGATTCGTTAAAATGCCCAGTCGAATTCCCATGAAAAATCTCAGATGACCGTTTCTCAAGATACTATCTACGCTCAAGCGAGCGAGCAAATTAGCGATTTTCAGTTTGATAATCGTGTAGCTGGCGTATTCAGTGACATGATCCGTCGCTCAGTGCCAGGTTATACACAAATTATCAATACCATCGGCGATTTGGCGGATCGTTTCGTCATACCCAATACGCAAATTTACGATTTGGGTTGTTCATTAGGCGCTGCGACCTTAAGCATTCGTCGTCAGATTCAAGGCCGCCAATGTCGAATTATCGCAGTAGATAACAGTGAATCTATGGTGGCGCGCTGCCAAGAGAACCTAAATGCCTATGTCAGTGATACCGAGGTTGACTTAGTTTGTGGTGACATTCGCGATATCGATATTCAAAATGCATCACTAGTGGTACTAAACTTTACGTTACAATTTTTACCACCAGAAGACAGAGAGACGCTGATTGCTAAAATTTATCAAGGCCTGAATCCTGGTGGAATATTAGTCTTGTCGGAAAAGATTCGCTTTGAAGATGCCCCGATCCAAAAACTATTGGAAGAACAACATTTAGACTTTAAACGCGCCAACGGCTACAGCGAGCTTGAAATTAGCCAAAAGCGCAGTGCGCTAGAAAATGTAATGAAGCCAGACACGTTACCCCTCCATCAACAGCGTCTAACCGACCAAGGTTTTAGTCACTTTAGCCTCTGGTTCCAATGCTTTAATTTTGCTTCTATGGTGGCCATCAAGTGATCAGCTTTAGCTCATTTTACCAACAAATCGCCGATTCAAATCTACAACACTGGCTTGAAACCTTACCGAGTATTTTAGGTAAGTGGCAGCGAGAACATAAGCACGGCAACTTACCCAAGTGGGAAAAAGTGCTGAATAAACTACACTATCCTGTGCCAGACCAAGTGGATTTTATAAATAGCGTGACCGTCGGTAGCGGCGAGCAATTAAGCCCTGGTGAAAAAGAAAAACTAGAAAATCTACTGCGCCTATTTATGCCCTGGCGCAAAGGGCCGTTTCATATTCACGGCATTCATATTGATACAGAATGGCGCAGTGACTGGAAATGGGATCGCGTTAAACAGCATATTTCACCACTAAAAAACCGTACTGTGCTTGATGTTGGCTGCGGTAGTGGTTACCACATGTGGCGCATGTTGGGTGACGGTGCTAAACGCGTGGTGGGAATTGATCCTTCGCCGTTATTTTTATGTCAATTTGAAGCCGTAAAACGCTTAGCGGGTACACATCATCCTGTGCACTTATTACCACTGGGTATTGAAGAGTTGCCACCGCTTGATGCATTTGACACGGTTTTCTCTATGGGCGTTTTATATCACAGACGTTCACCTATCGATCACTTGTTACAACTGCGCGATCAGTTACGCACGGGTGGTGAATTAGTGTTAGAAACATTAGTCATCGATGGCGATGAAAATGCAGTACTCGTGCCTGAAGATAGATATGGCAAAATGAATAATGTATGGTTTATTCCATCCGTTGCTGCGTTAATGCTGTGGTTAAAGAAATGTGATTTCACCGATATACGCTGTGTTGATACTGATATCACTACCCTTGACGAGCAACGTCGTACCAACTGGATGCCCAACGAGTCATTGGTCGAATACCTTGACCCAACCGATATGACTAAAACCGTTGAGGGTTACTCTGCGCCAAAACGCGCCACAATTATCGCAGTGAAAAATCAGCCTAATCAAGATTTACTGGGCTAAATTCAAGTTATCGCCAGGGGGCGTTATGCTTAAACCAAGCATGTTGATGCCATGTCAGCTCATTCTATAATAGTTGCAAAACATGTCGCCTATATTAAAGCCCACGTTACTGATTAGCTTATTTATTAACTTAAGTCTTTATAGCTTAAACGCCGCCTATGCGGCGCCAAGCCCTGTACCGCTCTTAGTCGAGCAATGTTTACGTTTGCCCAGTATTGAGCTTGGAGCGGCGTTCGCTAATACACACTCAAATACACCTGAAACCACCTTAGCTCAGCAAGCACTGGCATTTGAACAACAGACAATTGGGCTCAACAACATCAACGATAGGCTCAACTATTACCGGCGTTTTAATTTGCCAAGCGCTGAACGCCAAGGTTTGCTGCAATGCCAATTACATCTTGCTGACACTGTGTCACAATTACTCAATCAAACTGAATTTAGTCAACTCACCCATGCACTAGCGCAAGGCAATGCGGAACAAATCTTATTGAGTCAGCAGTTAACCCTTTTGCTGCAACAACATTGGCCTGCAGAAGATAAAGCCAAGCTCTATACCGCTCAGGCCAGTGTTGGTCAAGGCTTAAGCAGTCAACAATTTAATCTTGCCTTCAATAACAATCAATGTGAGCCAGAAGCGACTCAAGCAAAAAATAGCGTGCTAAGTGAAGAAGATAATCAAAATGGCGAGGTTAAAAATACAAAATTTTCAAACACGATCGCTAGTTATTTGCTCACACAAGAAAACGCAACATGTCGACAGAATGTGTGGCAGGCTTATCAAGCTAGAGCAAAAAAAACCAATCAGTTGGCATTACAGCGAATTGCACAGCAACGCCAACATGCGGCAGTCACAAGAGGATTTGCCGATTACGCTGATTTAGTGCTCAGTACCCAGCAGCTATCATCCGTTGAATCGGTTAAAGCGTTTCTCGATAGCCAAACGCAAAATTTAAACATTGCGCCTTGGGATATTGGACGAAACCTATCACAACTAGCTTTGATCAAACGTCCAACACTGCAAACGGCTGAATTGTTACATCAAAGCTTTATCTACCTACAAAAATTTGGCTTGCAGTTTGAAACCATAGCAACTGCACTTACCGGAGCCAGCCTTAATCAACCATATATTGTGAGGGTTTACCACCAGCAAAGATTGTTAGGTGAAATTTACGTGGCTTATCATGCTCAGTCGCAGCAGAGTCATCATCAAACACTGCGTCAAAGCGTGCTAGGGCAGCAATTTGGCCAGCAAGCGTTAGATCTTAACCCAGAGCTCAGTAACGACAAAGACATTGAACAATTGAGTGAGTCCATCGCAGAAGCGGTGACATCGTTAGCCAAATCTAGCCATTTCTATCTCAACAATGCGATGGGGCAAAGCCAAGATAGCCATTTTGTGGCTAGCCTTTGGCTAGCTAAAATATTGCGCCAACAAGTCTTCTCGCAATTTGAACCAACCTATTTACACGAACGTGAAATACTCGCTAAAGCTTATGCAAAACAGCTCAAGGTATTTCGCGCTAAGGTAGCGGTTAATTTTTATCAGCGACAAGATGCACAAATTTATCCTAATCTTGATGCGGAGTTCAATGCCAGTTTTGGGCAAGAGTGGCCGGACAGAGAGGATTATCAATATAGTTTTAATGCCATAGCCAACGAAGGACCACTTTACTATCAGTCTCTTTGGCAAGCATCGTTAGCGCAGTTGATTTATCAAACAACATTAAAAAACTCAGATAAACTTGGCTTATTCAATATCTTAGTTATAAATGAAGCATCACTTAGCTTAAGCGAACAATTGACAGACACCATTGGCGCACCCGTTGATAGTGCCTCGTTAATTCAACGAATAGCTCAACTAACTGAACTATCAGAGACTGAGTAAATCCGCAGCGATTACCATTAAATACCTTAACTGATATCATCTGTCGCTTAGCGCGGTTGTGCTGATAACGTACCTTTGCCCTGCTACAGATTTGATTGAAAAAATAGTCAAAAATAGCCATTATAAACCTTAATCTATCGTTTTTTTGAGATAATAATAATGACTCGAGCTAAATCCACCTTAGAGCAATGGCGTATTTTACAAGCGGTCGTCGATTTTGGCGGTTATGCTCAAGCCGCGGAAAAACTCAATAAAAGTCAATCATCCCTGAACCATGCGGTGGCAAAATTACAACATCAACTTGGGATTGACTTACTCGAAGTCAAAGGCCGAAAAGCCTATCTCACACAACAGGGCGAAGTATTACTGCGCCGATCACGGCATGTCACTCAAGCGGTTAACGAATTAGAGCAACTGGCCAGTAACCTCGAGCAAGGTTGGGAGCCTACTCTGACTATCGCCCGTGAAATTATTTATCCTATGGAATCCTTGGTTTGTGCCCTCAATGCTTTTCTTCCCGATAGCCGCGGTACCCGTATTATCATGCTGGACTCAGTCATTACTGGCACCCAAGAGCATATTTTGCAAAATAAGGTCGATATTGCTATATGTGCAGGAAGCCCACCAAAGGGATATTTATCTGAACCGTTATGTGAACAAGAACTGTTTCTTGTTTGTCATCCAAGCCATCCTCTGGCTGATTTAGGGACAATCGAAGACGATAAGTTATTAGCACAGTATTTACAGTTAGTCATAAAGGATACTGGCGTACAATCTAATGTCGATATTGGCTGGTTGAAGGCGGAGCAGCGTTGGACAGTGTCTAATTTTCATGAGGCAAAAGTAATTTTGAATCAAGGTATTGGTTTCTGTTGGATCCCCTCTTTCTTAATCCAAACGGAACTAAGCTCAGGTAATCTAGTGCGTTTACATTTATCGGGGAACCAAAAACGTCGCATCATGCTCAGCCTCGTGATCCCAGATAGAGATAAGCAAGGTCCTGCCTCAAAACTGCTCACTTCATTGATTTTAAAAAAACACGGAATTGAAACGACTGAGAGTCATTATTAAAAAAGGACTATGTGCGCGCTCCACCATTAATAGTCTACATTTCTAGAACTTGTATCGTTTGAGAGCAAAAAATTACGGATTGGCTTGTGCAATAGCAGCATAATAACGACTCGCCGTGCTATTAGATCCTGAGATAAAACTCGTGGCTAAATCTACAGGAGCCAAGGTCACTGCCGACGCTAAAGTGGCGGTCGGTGGCTCAATCGATTCCTCTGTCGTTTTTGTATTGGCTGCGTTGTTGCCATTCACAGTATCAGGCGGAGTTTTAGAGTGGATATCGGTAACAATTTTAGCCGTTTGCGCTTCAACGGCTTGTTTTATCCTATCGAGCGTATCTGATACCAATGTCGAAACCGATTCATCTTCCTTAACAATATTACCACTATCATCCACTTTTCCCGTCACTACGGGTATACGTTCTTGTAAAGGTGGTAGCCCTTTAATCTGTGCATCGGCCCCCACTAAGGCTTGAGTCGTTTGTAAGTCCATAATCTGTTGTTGGCGTTCTTCTGCGAGCTTAACCTTGGCTTCATTCATTTTTTGTAAAGCTTGAGCAGCAACTCTAATATCTGCGGCTGAAGGGTCTACTGGCGCCATTGCAGCAGCATAAACCTGTTTCATCTTATTTATTGTTGCAAGTGGATTATCTCCAACAGAAGATACATCTATTTGTACCTCGCCATCGGTAGCATAACGTTGGCCATCGGCGCCCTTTTCATACTTAAAGCTTGGGCTCTGAGCATATTGCCCTCCTACTGTAGCATGGGCGTGTTCGTGGGCTTTTACCTCTGAATCTCGAGTTTTAAGAGCACTAACCTGCTGTAGCTGTTGAGCCTGTTGTTTTTCTTGAGCTTGTGTGACTTGATCTTGAGCCTGTTGTGCCTGCGATTGCTCCTGCTTTGCTTGTTCTGCTGCCGCGACTTGCTGTTTCTGCAAAGCCTCTTCCTGTGCTTGCTTTTCAATCTGATAATCATTTTTACCAAAAACAGCAGCGAAGGCCTGTAGAGGATCATCTGAGTTAGGTTCTGCCAAAGGGTCTGTAACTGCTGTGGCTTCACCAAAAACCTGAGTAAATTGTTCCAATACCGAAGGTTTTGCAACTGTATTACTCGATGATGGAGAAGTTTGAACAGCTGCACCAGTTGTTGAATTATTATCCGTTGAACTCGCCGCTGAAGGTTTAGCTAAAGTGCCTCCCGTTAAAGGTGCCGGTTCAAATACTGCGGTTAAATCAGGTGTAATAGCGGAAATGCTGATCGCACTTGATGGACTGATATCAGGAACATCAATTCTACTCGAACCGATTATTCCCCCCGCATCCGTTAATGGGCTTGGAGGAGTAAAAGTATCGCGGTTAATAAGGTTTGTTGTATTGAGACTTGATTTCGACACAGAATTTATCGATAAGCCACTATTACTCGTACTCGCCGTATTTGATAATGGCGCCGAAACAGATAAAAATGCTGGCGTAAACGCCGGTTGAGCAATTTGTCCTTCACGCACACCAGAGATGGATTGGGGCCCAGTTAATAAGCTAAAGCTAGCATCAACATGTAAAATTGCCCGATTGTTTAATGTACTTGGCTTAAATGAACTGACTTGTGCTGTTGCTTCCACAAAAGGCACATTTGGAGATGAGTGCAGAGAAGGTGAAACTTTGGTCGCGAAATGAGAAGCTAAAGAAGCCAGTGGCGCAGTTTGAACCGGAGCGGTTGAAGTTCCAGTAAAATGTGCTTCATAGGCACCACTCGCTTCAATTTTAACAAAGCCCGCTGTTTGACTGCTGGCTCCTTGATAAGTGCTACTAGCATGATTCTGGCTGAGATTCGAGCTTAGCGTCTTATCCTGTGCCGAAAATGAAGGAGATGGTGCGCTAACCTTAGGGGATAGCGCCATAGCTGACATGATGTTTATACCTTTATATCAATGATCGAACCTATTGTTTCTGAACCAGCTTCAATCACTTTCGCCGATGCTTCACCTTGTCTTAATGACTCATTTGCGGACAGTAAGGCTGAAGTTTTATCGGGCTGTGCAACATTTGTTATTGCTTCTGTCGGAGTAGCGCTTTGCGCTGGTGTGGGTTTAGCCACATCGATGGTGGCTTGGGTTAACCCTGATTGAGCACTTTGCAAGCCTTGCATACCAGATGATTGGATTTGCATAATGATATTCCTGCACGCTGTTATTAATGGGTTAATTATTGACCAACCACCCACGGATGTACAGGTTTTATCCATCTTCTTGCTATTTATTTATGGTCTGATTTATCCTGCAATCCAATTCGCTTCCCAATCCTTAAATACTGGGTTAAAACCCTGCAGTTGCATCTGCTTTATCACCTCTTCAACACTGCGATCATCACTTATCTCAAATTGATCGAGCTGACTGTCGGGTGATTGATAGCCACCCGGCTGCGTTGAACTGCCGGCACTGATTTGGGTGATCCCAAGAGGCAAGAGATTATCTCTCAACTCTGGACTTTCCCTTGTTGAAATACTGATATCAAGCTGTTGATTAAAAAGTCTAAATGCACAAATCATTTGTACTAAACCTAAATCGGATAGCATGACCTTAGGCGTGATCCCACCAGTACAAGGCCTCAACCTTGGCAATGAAATACTAAAACGGGTACGCCAGTATCGCCGCTCTAAATAGTCCAGATGATATCCCATCATTAACGCATCTAAACGCCAATCATCCAGCCCCAGTAAAACCCCAAGGCCCATTTTATCAACGCCCGCCGCTGCAATTCTATCAGGCGTTGCTAAACGATAGACAAAATCCTGCTTTTTACCCCGAGTATGGTGATTCGCGTAAGTGTCTGGCTGATAGGTTTCTTGATACATCATCACCGCATCTAAACCTAGCGCGACTAACTGACGATAATGGTCCTCACTCATGGGTTGAACCTCCATCGCCACATGGCTAAATTGCTTTTTTACCAATGGCAACATTTGCTTAAAGTAATCAATACCAACCTTAGCTTCATGCTCACCCGATACCAATAAAATAGAATCAAAGCCTCTGTCTTTGATAATGACCATCTCGGCCATCAATTCCCGCTCATTCAAGGTTTTACGTTTGAGTTTATTGCTCATGCTAAAACCACAGTAATCACATTCGTTAGCACACAAATTTGAGAGATATAAAGGCAAATATAAACCCAAATTCGCGCCAAATCGCTGCCGCGTAAGCGCCGCGGATTGCTGCGCCATGGTTTCGATATAAGGCTCAGCCGCAGGTGATAACAAGGCCAGTAAGCTACGTAAATTCCCAGCTGGACTCACTAACGCCCGTTCGACATCTTGAGCTGTGCAAGAATACAAATCGAGTAACAATTTATCCCGTGGGATGTTGGCAAATTCCGCTACAAAACTCATGTGTTTAAAAATCCGGTCAGAGGACTGGTATGTACCGCGCCCGTTTGTACTCGGCCAAGCCCGGCTTCAAAGGCTCGTCTACCGCATTGCACCGCCTCTTTAAAGCACTCGGCCATCACTATCGGCGACGCGCTGCTGGCGATGGCGGTGTTAACGAGCACCGCATCGGCGCCCAGCTCCATTGCCCGCGCAGCCTGTGAAGGTGCGCCAATGCCGGCATCGATCACCACTGGCACCCGCGCCTGCTCTATGATGATTTTTAAAAAGCTTTCAGTGACCAAACCTTGATTACTGCCAATCGGACTCGCCAGTGGCATAACCGCGGCACAGCCTACTTCCTCTAAGCGCCGACAAAGCACAGGATCGGCATGCACGTAGGGCATCACGATAAAACCTTTGTCACACAGAGTTTTGGCCGCTTCTAGAGTTTCAATGGCATCGGGCATTAGATATTTAGGATCGGGGTGGATTTCGAGTTTAATCCACGAAGTGCCTAGCATTTCACGGGCAAGCTCTGCCGCAAACACCGCTTCCTTGGCGTTTCTCGCCCCCGAAGTGTTAGGCAATAAACGCACGCCCGCTTGACGTAACGGGGTGAGTAAATCATCTAGCCCTGTTTTTAGATCAATTCTTTTCATCGCAACAGTCACTAACTGCGATTTCGAAGCCGTTATCGCCTCAAGCATCACTTGGCTACTGCTGAACTTTCCCGTTCCGGTAAATAAACGCGACTCAAACTCCATATCGGCAATCTTTAACATATTAGCCTCCTGCCACTGCTGAAAAAAGTTCTAATTTATCTTCATGTTGACAGAGAATTGTTTGCCAACGATTACGTGGAACCACTTGGGTATTGAGCACTAAAGCGATGGAATCAAGAGCAATGTTTTGTGCCAGAATCAACTCTGCAAGCGAGGTCGGTTGAGTCAGTGATTGCGCAACATTATTTATGTGAATTAAAATCATATCAAACCTCAGCATTGTTTATGTTAAATATGGAATTGCCTTTCTAACACCGCATACATCGCAATAAGGATCACGCGTTAATTTAGCCGATATCCATGACAGAGATTTAGCATCAAAGCGCCAAAAATGCCCGAGTAAAGGATGTAGTGCTCCATCACAACGACTATCCATACCCAACAAGAGTTGCATAGCCACCAATGATTGCATCGACGCCATCACGCCCACACTCGGCCCAAGTACGCCTTGAGTACTGCAACTGTGGGACACTCGAGTATGTGCAGGGAAAATACAGTGATAGCAACCACTTGAAGGGAAAGATATTTGATCGACCGCAAATAATTGGCCACTAAATGCTGCTATGGACGCGCTCACTAAGGGCAAATAGGCTTCAACACAACTGCGATTAATCAATTGGCGAGTCTCAAAATTATCGGTGCAATCAAGTACCAACGTGCATTTTCCCTGCCTTTTTTTCTGTAGAACACCATACAATTGTTTAATGTTAAAGCTCGTTTCATATGCAGTAATAGTGCAATTTGGCGCTAAAAAGTTGAGTCTTTCTTTAGCAACTAACGCTTTATTGAGCCCGATATCGGCATCGCTAAATAACAATTGCCTTGGTAGGTTTGATACTTCCACTTTATCCATATCAATTAGCGTTAATTCACCCACTCCCGCACAAGCCAAATACTGCGCTGCTAATTGTCCCAAACCGCCGATGCCAACAACGACCACATGGGCATCGGCCAATCGTAATTGGCCGGCCTCGCCCACTTCTGGCAGTAGGACTTGCCGTGAATAACGCATAAAATCTTTATCATTAAGCGTGTTGCACTCGGTAATAGCGTCAGGCTTATTCATAACTTGCATCAGCTTTGCTCCCATACTTGGCTTAATTGAATAAACGCTGCAAGGGGATCCGATGCTTGTGTGATTGCGCGCACCACAGCAATATTACTAACCCCCGTGGCTTTTACCATTGCCACATTATCGATATCAATGCCGCCAATGGCGACTAAGGGATAGTGATTTTTGAGTAACATTACATAATGTTTGAGCTTTGCTAATCCTTGAGGGGCTGAAGGCATTTTTTTAGTCGTGGTTGGAAATATATGCCCAAGCGCTATGTAGGATGGCGAATATTGGTGGGCTAATAGCAACTCAAAATAACTGTGGCTCGATATGCCGAGTGCGAGCCCCGCCGCTTGAATGGCCGCTAAGTCGGTAACGGCGAGATCTTCTTGACCTAAATGTACGCCAAAGGCATGGTATTTTATCGCTAACTGCCAGTGATCGTTGATAAAAACCTGAGCATTAAAATGCTTACCTAAGGCTATAGCGGTTTGAATTTGTGCTTCTAATTCAGAGCCAAGCACAGATTTACCTAAATCAGATTCGGCTGGTGCTGCACTAGTTAATTCGCTGATGTCGGTTTTTATCCGTAACTGCACAGTTTTAACGCCTGCCGCTAATAAACTTTCCAGCATGGCTAGGTCATTCACTACGGGATAAACACCCAGATCGGCATCGAGCACTTTAAAACCGTGGGATAAAATATTTTGAGGTGGCGTCGAGGCTATTCTTACCTGAGCGGTTGCCTGATCTGTTGCGGATAAAACTGTTGCAACTAAATCATTAACAACATCAAGGTGTTGGTTGAGTTGATGACTAGTAAAATTGCCATCACATAGATTTATCTTGGCATAGCGGAACACATCATTAGGCCAACCCGTACGGGCCAACGGTCCTGGACCTTGCCCTAAACCAATCGCCGCGCTTAAGCCTTGACTCACATAGGCTTTCGCAACAACAACTGCATCTTGCAAGATAAAACCTTGTGCTAACACAGCGGCAATTGCTGATGATAAAGTGCAGCCACTACCATGATTATGGTGAGTATTAACCCGTTGGCTTGCTAACCAAAAACACCCATTTTGATGTAGCTCAGAACTTGCGCGCACTTGACGACAAACTAGATAATCCTCGGCAAGCTCAAGATCCCAGCCATTGTTCTTGTGAGCGATAGCCTGAGTTTGAGCATAAGTGTTATCGTGAGTTTTAGCATGAGTATCATCAAGAATATCAGTGCAACCAAAGCTCACATCGCCCCCTTTGGCGAGCACACTGCAATCAAGACTCTGGGATAAAGCCAGTGCCGCGGCAGCGAATTGCGCTTTCGTTGAAACATCACTGTGAGTTAACCGCCCAAGTTCAAGCACATTGGGCGTGATAAGTTCGATTAAACCTTTAAAAGGCTTAAAATCTAAGGTTGTTTGAGCGGTGTTTTTATCTGCTGCTAATGTATCGCCGCAACTGGCGACCATCACAGGATCGACAATCACAGCCACCGATGGATAGTGGATTTTAAAACCTGCTATCCAATCTGCCAGCAATGCCAGTTGATTCTGATTTGCCAGTAAGCCGATTTTTATCGCTTGAGGCGGCAAGTCTGACAGTAAAGTGGTCAGTTGAGCCATTAACATCGCCGCAGATACCGGCTCAACTAAAGTGACCGCCACTGAACTTTGCGCCGTCACTGTGGTAATAACACTACAGCCGTGACAGCCTAAATCTTGAATTGTCGCTAAGTCCGCCTGAATACCGGCGCCACCACCACTGTCTGAACCAGCTATAGTCCAAACAAGCGCGGGACGCGCGGTATTCATGGGCAATTTCCCCCCATGAATACCCTGCATAATTAGGCTTCCCCGACTTCAGTAACAAGCTTATTTTTGGCGTGATAAATCTCGGCGCCCGAGGCGGCAAACTGTGCAGATTTAAGCGCCATAGCCGCTTCCAATTCTTGCGGTGTTTTAATTGTGACTTGCATTGCTACTTGCGCAGTAGTTTGAGTAGCTGCTTCAAGTTGCGATGCTTTGGCTTCTGCCGCCTCTAAACCCGCAGCATAGGCGCGTACATCTTGGGTGATTTTCATCGAACAAAATTTAGGGCCGCACATAGAGCAGAAATGCGCTACTTTAGCGGATTCTTGTGGCAAAGATTCATCGTGATAAGCACGCGCGGTTTCAGGATCGAGCCCTAGGTTATATTGATCCTCCCAGCGAAATTCAAAACGCGCTTTTGCCAGCGCATTATCACGAATTTGTGCACTCGGATGACCTTTCGCCACATCGGCAGCGTGGGCGGCAATTTTGTAAGCTATCAAACCTTGCTTAACATCTTGTTTATTCGGTAGTCCCAAGTGTTCCTTTGGCGTGACATAACACAACATGGCGCAGCCGTACCAAGCAATCATGGCCGCGCCTATGCCGGAAGTGAAATGATCATACCCAGGGGCGATATCGGTGATTTGTGGGCCAAGCGTGTAAAACGGCGCTTCATCGCAGTGAACTAACTGCTTGTCCATGTTCTCTTTAATGAGCTGCATCGGGATATGTCCCGGCCCTTCAATAATGGTTTGTACGTCGTATTCCCACGCGATTTTGACTAGCTTACCTAAGGTTTCAAGCTCTGCAAACTGGGCCGCATCATTAGCGTCGGCAATCGATCCTGGACGCATGCCATCACCTAAAGACAGGGATACATCGTAAGCGACACAAAGCTCGCAAATGTCACGAAAATGGTCATAGAGAAAGTTTTCCTTATGGTGACTCAGGCACCATTTGGCCATGATTGAACCGCCGCGGGAGACAATTCCTGTGACGCGCTTAGCAGTCATCGGCACATAGCGCAATAACACTCCTGCATGAATAGTAAAGTAATCAACACCTTGTTCAGCTTGCTCAATCAAGGTATCGCGGAACACTTCCCAGGTTAAATCCTCTGCCACGCCGTTTACTTTTTCCAGCGCTTGATAAATCGGCACAGTGCCAATGGGCACTGGCGAGTTACGGATGATCCATTCGCGGGTTTCGTGGATATAACGCCCCGTGGATAAATCCATTACCGTATCTGCGCCCCAACGGGTTGACCAAACGAGCTTTTCGACTTCTTCTTCGATAGAAGACGTCACTGCTGAGTTACCAATATTGGCGTTCACTTTCACCAAAAAGTTACGCCCTATGATCATAGGTTCGGCTTCGGGGTGGTTAATATTCAGCGGAATAATTGCGCGGCCACGGGCGACTTCGGCGCGGACAAATTCAGCGGTAATTGGTTCGCCGACTAAGGCACCAAAAGCTTCGCCCTTGGCTTTACGATTGAGGATCTCATCCTGTACTTCTGCGAGTGCCATATTCTCGCGGATCGCCACATATTCCATTTCGGGAGTAATTATCCCTTGACGGGCATAGTGCAATTGACTGACTCGTTTGCCCTGTAGCGCTCTGCGTGGGCGGACAATTGCACTCGAACCCGCCTCAAAACGTAGATGGTCTAATCCGTCATCGGCGAGTCTTTGCTGGGTAAAATCTGAGGTAGCACAGGGTAATTGCTCTGTATCGTTACGGGCTATAATCCAGTTTTGTCTTAATTTATCAAGGCCTAGACGCACATTGATGTCGGCATCTGGATCAGAATAAGGGCCGGCGCAATCGTACACTCGGATTGGCGGATTTGTTTCCATGATAGGCGCATCATCAGTACCGCCCACCAGCGTGTCAGTCTGCAGAATTTGCCGCATGCCAACGCGAATATCGGTACTTGAACCTTCAAGGTAAATCTTTTGTGAATTAGGATGTTGCAGTGGCGCTAACGTATCGATAAAGGCTTGAGCCTGCGCGCGGGTTTCGCGGCGACTCGGCGCCTTAGGCACTGTTGATTGACTAGACTCAGCCGATGTATTAGCCACTGTCGATTTATTAGGTATTGTCGATTCTGGCGCTGTGATTTCTATCGCATTGGCAGCTACAGCTGGGTTTTGGTTTGAACTGGACATAAGCAATCTCACGTTAAAAAATGGAGTTGCTTGTCTGGAGAATTGAGTTGTTGATAGCTGGACATGGCAATCAATTTTTGTGGCCAACACTGGCTTCAAAAATTGAGTTACCCTGCTCAATAACAATTAAATCTCAACATTAAGTCTTAAAACCCTGCTGAGTAAACAGGTGTTAAAGCCGTCTATTTTGGATTTAATCTGTGTTATTACGCTTGTTTCCTTCGCAGGTTTTAACCTGATCAGGTTCAACGGATCCCGAATAAACGGTCTCAGCCAAGAGGCACTCCGACAAGATGAGTGCGCAGTATAGACAGAAGCGGCAGCAACAAACAAGGAAAAAAGCAATTAAAAACCTTAACTACAAATCCAAAATAAAGACTCATAATTTATTGTTTTTAAATAAGTAAATTAAATAAAGCTAACAAGGTTATAATTAGTGTGAAAATAGATCATAAAAGAAAGTCACTATTTATGGAGTTTTAGCATCATTATATTTAATCGAGATTGAATGGCATCATCAATAGCTTGATTGATTTTTTTGCCACTGCAGTCAAATGGGAAGCCTAAATTTTCGGCGTAAGGATTAACTTGAGTGCCGACTTGTACCACGCGATAACAAGTATCCCCTTTACGCACAATACGATTTGGATCTAAGGGTAAATCTAGACTCGTTGTGCCACCGAAATCATCGGCGTTAGGGACAAATAACACTTCCATCTCAGGGCTCATTTCACTCATATTCGATTTCTGGGTGAATTTATCGGCCTGTTCAATGACGAGATCATCGAGCGCTTGCTCACGCTGACGTTCAAAATATTGCTGGGTGAATAAACTCATGCTTGAGCTTGTCGCTATTGTGCTCTCACCTTCTGCTGCGGGCGAACTCTTAGCGCCAAGCTGCGGCTTTATTTCTGTGATATCAAGCGCATTAGTTGGTTTTTTTTTGCCGTCACTTCCGCGGGCTGTACTTCACTTTGGGCACTTGATTGAGTTTTATTAAATTGAGATTGGCTCGATTGAGTGATGTCCGGTTTAACCGTATCTGGCTTCACTTTTCCCTGATCTACTTTTTCATGCACGACCTTTTCAAATATTGGCATAGGCTTAACTTGAGTTGTAGGCGTGGGAACAGTTGTAGGCGTAACAGAACTTTCCGCTTCAGTCTTATCCTCGGCCTTGATCTCTGTTTCTAACGTAGCGCTTTCAGCCTTCTCTACCGCGGGAGCATAAATAAAATAAGCTTTGAGCGCCGTCACTTTAGGGCCTCGGCTTTCTGTTTCTGTTAATCCAAAGGGATTTAACTGCGGGCGCCACAAAATGCAGATAAGTAAAAATAAACACACATGCACTAAGATCACAAAAAATAACAGGCTTAATCCTTTGAAATATGGCTGACGAGCACGCAAAACTGATCCTGTCCCCAATACATGAGCAGGGGTTTGTATTGTCCCAGACAGTTCAAGTTTTGATTCAGACTCAGCAACCAATTTATCTTGATCTTGATCTTGATGTTCAGTATGGATTTCTTGCAGTACCAAATCTCGGGTTTTAATTTGAGCTATGCCTTTGATGTCATCCTTAGAGGCTGAATGGCCTGCACCGCGATTGAACGCTGACGGCTCGGCATCAGTGGTAAAAATAGGCATTTGAGCAGTATCCAGATCACCGAAGTGATGATCAAATGCAATAAAAGTCTCTCCTTCTGGCGATGTGACCGAAAAAAGCAAAGCACTATCCGCATCATCTCCAATCGCTGTACGTGATGCTGGAAATAAAGGCGCGGCTTTGGGTTGACGTTGAAAAGGCAAAATCCATCCTTAGGTTTTGTGTAGTCTCAATTGATTTCGATGATGCTTAACGTGGAACAATTGCACTCAAATCCAATATCGAGTTGCTGAATATTGAAAGAGAATTATCCAATGATTGCATTTACTTGCGAGTGCTCAACGCAGATTAGAGAAGGCAAACAGGGTAAAGTTCAACGCGAATGCAACACGTTACAAGCGCAGTGCTTACGCTAATACTTAGTAAGACACTTGTCAGTCGAGACAAATAAGGCTGGGAATTGAGATCACAATCGCGCTAAATTGATGGGCAATGGTTTGTTAACTCTTATATCTTGAAGCAGATAACATCATAGATGCGCTGACGGGAATGCAAGATGGCGTTAAAAATCTAAAAGGTGAAAACAATATAAGCCAGCCAAAAATTTAAGCTTACATGTGTACGCTTAAATATGGTGATTTATTTTCCTAACTGATAGACTCAGTCATTATCGTTTGCGAGTGTGTATCTACTATGTCGAATCACAGTATCATCGAACAACAAAATACAGACACTGTCCCAGCTAAATCTGGGCCATATAGTATAAAAGAAGAGATCGCTAATAGCGTATCCCATGGCTTAGGTGTTATTGCAGGTATAGTGGCATTGGTGCTGATGTTACTAAAGGGGCAAGATCACCTAACGCCAATTCAACTAACAGGCGTTGCCATTTATGGTGCGAGCATCATAGTACTTTTTCTATGCTCGACCTTATACCACAGTGTTAGCCATTCAGGCTGGAAACATAAACTTAAGATCGCCGATCATTGCGCCATTTACTGCTTGATTGCAGGAACTTACACCCCTTTGATGCTGATAAGCCTACAGGGGACGCAGTCAATAGTGATGTTAACGGCGATTTGGTCGCTTGCGATTGGTGGGATATTATTTAAAACGCTGTTTATTCATAAATTCAAAAAGTTAAGTCTAGTGTTATATCTCGCTATGGGTTGGCTATGTGTCACTGTGATAGGCGACTTAACAGCGGCCATGTCGCAGTTAGGCTTTAATTTATTGATTTTAGGTGGCTTATTTTACACTTTAGGTGTGGTGTTTTACGTTGGTAAACGTATTCCATTTAATCATGCTATTTGGCATCTATTTGTGCTTGGCGGTGCGATGAGTCACTTTTTATGTATCTATCTAACGGTAATTTAAAGCCAAATCAGCGCTAATTGTATGCCACATACTATTCATATTTTATCTCTATACTCTTTCAAACGTTTCTCAAATATCGCTATTAATGACGGGTATTTAACTGGGCAAACAGCGATGCTAATACCATCGCTTGCTCATCACAGCCATATTGATGCCAAAGCGCAATAATACATTCTGCAGTGCACAAACCTCCCTCTTGTTGATTACGCCGCAATATAAAGGTGGATTGCTGTGTCTGTGGCGGTAAGCTAATCCTTGCTGCGGCTTTAAGATAGGGACTTTGGCGCAACATCTTTCGCGCCTCCTGCCACGTAGCATCTAAAATCACCACCTGCTCAGGCATTGCTGGTTGTGATAATGGGTCAGTTTGCATCAGTTGTAAGCCATGTTCAGATAAACCCATCTCTATTCGGTCATTCGCAAGCTCGGCATCCTCCGCTGGAAACAGCAATTTAGCTTGCTGTGATGCGAGCATTTCGATTAGGTTTTTATCGGCAGCCACTCTCGACCAAACAATACTCATCACCTTGGCAGGAAAAGCATCTAAGGCTAAACGGCCAGTATTAGTTTTACGAGTAAGCTCGCGTTCATGGGTCAGTAAAATAATCTGCACCGCTTTCCCGCCCTCTAAATACAGCCATTTAAATCAATCCATTAGCTGATTTGATAATTATAAGCACTCTAAAACGATCTGTTTGAGTAAAAAAGTTTCTCGTTCAATCGATTGACCTTTCTGCGGATTATTACGCTGTACTTTTTCATTGTGAGCAATCGCTTTATGGATATTTAACCATTTTGGCCGCATACCATTTTTAATCTCATGGGCTTCGAGCCGAGTCTCGCCTAACCCCCGCTGACCAAGAGTCGTATCAATACGGCACACATAACAAAATGATTCCATGTGCACTACGTTTGCACCTTCACGATACCAAGGCCTGAACTCTTCATAACGACCAAACGGCGCTAATATTTGAATAGCCAAAGCCCCTGTTTCTTCCTGTAACTCGCGGATAAGCCCAGCTTCAAGACTCTCGCCATCATCTATTCCACCGCCAGGCAAACTGTAATCATGATATTTTTGGGTATAAAGCAGCAAAATATCATCACCCGATAACACAATTGCACGGGCTGCTCTGCGATAAAAAACACGAGCAGTTAATAAATTAACCGCGGGATCTTGGGTAGATTTAAGTAGACGCATGCCCATTGCTCAACATTAAAAAAGAGCAGCATAAACGAAAACTGCACTATTTCAGAGAAAAAACTACCTTACATTCAACTAAAGTAACCTACTTAGTTGGCCTTATACTGTGAGCGAATGCTATAGCAATCAAAGTCAAAATGGATTGTTATAGGTTATGGCTATAAGCCAAAACAATCACCGTACACATTTTAGGCTCTTCACTTGTTGTGTTTATAAAAACTTAACCAGCATGTTATTAAACAGCTACAAACCCATTGACATGAGCAGCACGAATTAGTTAACCATATAAAATAAAACAACATATTGGCTTTAAGCGCACCAAAAAGTCATACTCTACGAATAATTGGCTATGACAAACCATATGCAGGTATTTGATAACCAACCTGAAGAAACGCAGAGCTTATCCCGAGTCCAGCTTAACTGCATATCCATCCGCCTAAATCAGCATTGCCAATGGGTGATGCAATAAGGGAACAATTAGATTAATCTGGCACTCTTTCCCTTGCCTAATGGTGTATCTGTTGCAGTACACAGCGAATTTATTAGAAATGCGTAGTTTTAAGCGTTTCGAAACTGAACTAGCACATTTAGGCTTTATGCATTTTAAACCGCAAGCGCCGCTACGCCCATGGATACAGCATTATTTTCATCTACAAGTTGCGACGCATTTCCCTCAGAGTGTTGAACAGACATTCTATCCTGATGGCGGCACCAGTTTGAGCTTCTACTTTCCAGCACAAACCCATAACCGCAGTATCGACCAACCCAAGGTGCTATTTCACTGCGGTCAGCATTTACATTGCCACACATTTTTACCTGGCATAGAACAACTGACCGTGCGCTTTCATCCTGGTGGCGCTTTTCATTTGCTCGGAATCGAAGTGCAAGATATTCAAGGTGTCACTGCAGCAACATTCATTGAGGCAGCTCAATTACAGCTAGCAGGATTAAGCCAACTATTATCTCAACTTGCGGATACACATCAGCCAACACAGCGTATCGTGCTACTTGAAAAGTGGCTGTTACAATTAGCTAAACCGCGACTCGATATGATGTTATCGATAGGAAAATGCTCAACCGTTGGATTAGTACAAGCAACTTTACCCAGACTTATTCAAACTCAAACCCGTTTAGAAGATTTCTACACGCAGCTACCTTTAAGTCGTCGCCAGTTTGAACGCAAATTTAAACAAGAAACTGGATTGTCACCCGCGCAACTACTGCAATTAAATAGAGTGAAAATTGCCCGTAATCTACTTAGCCATTTCCCTGAAACTAGCCTAACGCAGGTCGCATTAGATTGTGGATTTTACGATCAAGCTCATTTGCACCAACACTTTTTGCGGGTGACGCAGCAAACACCGGGACAATATAAAAAACGTAAAATGTCGCAAATCTCCAATGCTAAGTCACGTTAACTCTCTATATTAATACCTCAGTTTATAGGAGGTTTTATGTCAGAACGTATCGCACGCGAACACATTTATCAGCTACAACCCGCGCTTGCTAAAGCACTAATAAGTTTAGGCACCGCCGCTGCAGACTCTAACTTTTCACCACTACTGGTACATTTAATCAAACTGAGGGCATCACAAATCAACGGCTGCGCTTTTTGCCAACGGATGCACGCAGAGGAAGCCAGAGCCGATGGCGAAAAACAACTGCGTTTAGATTTATTGGCCGCTTGGCATGAGGTTGACGGATTATTTGATGAGCGAGAACAAGCAGCGCTTAAATGGACAGAAATATTAACCCAGGTTGCCATTGCACCTGTCAGCGATAGTCAGTATACAAAGCTTGCTGAGCACTTCACTGAAAAAGAAATTGTTGATCTAACAAGCTTAATCATTGCTATTAATGGTTGGAACCGCATCGCTATCGCTTTTCATTTACAACCGATCTAATACGACCCAGCTAAATGTAAAAAACAGGGCTACTTATGTGGTGCCCTGTTTATTTTCTGACGATGTCGTTCGTGTCGTTATGTTGTTAGCTTAACGTCAGTGCCACTATCTTAAGTGGGTGATTGTCATCGAACGAGGGGAAATCCTCATGGGGATTGAGCCAAGCATATGCAGTAACTGTACGACCTTGTTTTTCAACGCAGCGCACTAAACTATCAAACCAAGCTTGACGGTCAACCTTGGCCACATTATTACAGCAAACGATAGTGCCAGCGGCTTTAGTTGTCATCAATGCAGGCTTAAACAGACCTTGATAATCATTGATTAAATCGACAATACCAAAGGCACTCTTGGCGTAACGCGGCGGATCGAGAAATACTAAATCAAACTGAGTTTGCGGTAATTTGGGATAGCTAGGTAATTTTTGATTACGACGCCCTCCCACACTCAAACCTGCTAATTGGCGCAATGCTGGAAACGCGTCACTCTGCACAAACTCACATACCTTCGACACTTGATTTAACGCCGCATTGGCTGTGCCCGTGGCTAAGGCAAATGAAGAAAAGTCGACATTCATCACTCGCGTTGCCCCGCCCATAGCTGCCGCAGTGCCAATACCACAAGTATAAGAAAACAAATTCAATACCGTTTTATCTTGGCTGTTTGCCCGAACATATTCACGGCCAATGCGCATATCGAGAAATAACAGGGGATCTTGCCCTTCGTGGCGCAGTTTAGTACAGAACTTAATGCCATTTTCCTGCATCACCCGCTCAGAACCGGCAATCTCAGCTAATTGTGGCGATAATGCATTCAATACACGGGAATTGCCTAATGAACGGTCATTATAAATAATCGGTAAATCGGCCTGTTGCAGCAAAATAGTACCAATATCGACCAACTCTTGATCCGTTAACGTCTGGTGAAAACTCTGCACTAGCCAAGTATCGCCATAACGGTCGATATTCAAGCCACTCACACCTTCAGCTGTGCCATGGAACACCCGAAAACAGTCGGTTTGATTATCTTCTGCATGTTGTAAAAAATCATGGCGTTTCGCCAGAGCCGTCGATAACAGCGTTTGAATAGACATAAAAAGCAAGACTCGCGCAGCGCAAAACCGTTTAAGGTTAGGAGAAGGAAAACGGCATAATACCAAACTAAGCCGCAGAATATCGAAGAAATTAACCCACATAATACTAAAAAATGTACTTTGGTAAGGTAGTACAATGGTACGCCAGCCCTATTATGTGGCTTTTAGCCAGCCTCTTTTTAGATTGCGGTTGAGATCAAGAACGGACCTAAAATTAACATTGTTTCACTGCTGGCGGCTTGAGACATAGATAACGTCATCTAATCCGCCAAGCAATGGCAAAATACACGGATTAATATTTAAAAAAGATAGAAATTAAAGCACTTCAATTAACTGCTCTAACCCTGCTGCAGCTTTAGTCGGTATAAACTCAATCACCTCAAAATCGGCAACATCAGCAATAGCGAAAGGATCTTGCTGCAAAATAATCTCTAACACCGCGCGAGTTGCCGCGACAGCTAAAATAACACCGCCAGTACGCGGTACTTTGCGACCCGAAGCGACAAACGTTCCTGCGGCATAATGCTGTTCAAGATAGGCAATATGGGCGGCTAAGTATAACTCTACTTCCGCAATGGGCTTTTTATAGGTGAGCGAAACAACAAACATAAAAATCCTTTAGTCGACTGATACGAAAATAAATAATTTAACGCTAAGCGTTCCATAAAGCGATCATAATTCTTTCAGTTTAAATATGATCCAGCTGGGTATTTGGGCTAGCTATATAGTGCATAGTATCTGACTTAGGAGTCAAACCAGCGGCATACGTTCTAGGGATTTATTATATAAGAATTTGATATAAGAACCTTAATCTTAAGCCGCAGACGGATAAGTAACCTTCCGCCTTTGCACCGAGCACCGGCTAATCGTCAGTAATAATACTGATAGTGAATTTACTAACGTATTAAATTACAATTACCTTATCATTGAGCATTTTCTTTTACTGCATAAAATGCTGATTCATTATTTTAAAACCAAGGTCAGATCTATGCCTCAATCCGCCGCAAATACTTTGGTCGTACTCGACTTTGAAACCACGGGACTGTCACCTAACCAAGGGGATCGCGCGATTGAAATCGGGGCGGTATTGATTGAAGATGGCGTGATCACCCAAAGATTTTCTGAATTAATGAACCCGGGATTCAAAATAAGTCGCTTTATTGAGGACTACACTGGGATCAGTAATCAAATGCTCAGCGATGCGCCGCCTTGCGATGAAGTGATGGCGCGCTTTGCCCGTTTTATCGCCAATCATAATTTAGTCGCTCACAATGCAGCCTTTGATCAACGTTTTTTAGATGCCGAGTTTGCTAAAATTCGCCACCGTTACCTTGGTCAATTTGGCTGCTCCTTACTGGTGGCAAGACGTTTATATCAAGCGGCACCTAACCATCAATTGGGTACCTTAGTGCGCTATAAACAGTTACCCACTGATGGCACCTTTCACCGTGCTTTAGCCGATGCCGAAATGACAGGCCACTTATGGCTGGCTATGCTAGCTGATCTAAAGCACGATTTCGGTCTCTGTTCGCCGACCTTTGAATTACTGCAAAAGCTCACCAAGAAAAGCAAGGCCGATGTACCACGCTTTTTAAGCCAGTACGCCGTTAAAGCCTAGCGGATAAAAATTGCATACCAAAAGCCGATAAGGTTAAATTATCGGCTTTTGGTTATTTAAGCTGAGTCTTCGAGTGATCGATCGTTTTATTTATCTGCAACCACTTAAGTCACTTACTCTCTATAGGAACTACGCGCCATTCAACGGGGTGTAATAAGCTCGTGGCTCACCTTTTATCTACTAATAAGCTTAAGCACACAGTCGACAAAAATCTCGCCGGCTAAATTTCAGTTTTTACACTCAGGACTGTCACTGTGGCTTAACGCATCATCTAAAAAGTGAATAATTTATGCCAAAGAGACATCAAATGCTCAGTCACAACCAAACCATTATTAATCGTTATCACTGCCAATTAACGACACAGACTTACAAATCACAAAGTGAATATTTTGCGCTAACTGCCACTTCAATTTATGCTTGTAATCTAGTTAGTTGTCATGGCCGAGCATAATAATATCATCAGCTTTATCACTGCCTTTATAGTCGGTGTGCCAATTACTTGACTTTCCGCTTAAATACCAAGTTGATCAAGTAAATCATCGGCTTCAGCGTTATCAATGGTATTGGACGTAATTGCAGGCTTATCTGCATTTTTTACCAAAGATGAGACATTTGAGACTGAGCCTTTATTCGCACCTATTGTGCTGTGTTGTTCTAAAAGACTGTCGGGATCAAATTCTTCATCATATACAAACTCATCTAAACGAATAAACTCAGTTTTGTCCATGGCAAACTCGAGATAGAAAATATGATTGTTTTCGGTTCTAAATGATACTCTGCGAGCAACAGCGTCATCAAGATTAGCATCAATAGAGATAGTTAACTCTTTATTAATGGTCAACATTTTTGGTTGGCTTTGGCTAATTGAGGTTTGTAATTCTTTAGAAATTTTATTAATAAAATCTCCTAGAATTTGGTTCATCAGCTCACCCATCACGTTACTCACTTCATCAGAAGTATGCGAAAAGGCAAGTTCAGATTCAGGCATGCCCATATTGAGCATGTAACGACGGTAAATTTCAATTGCTGCAGATGAGGAAAAGTTAATCACCACCAGCCCTGAAAAGCCACCATCAAAAATAGAAAAACAACCCAGATCGGGTTTCAGGCGAGTGCGCGCAATACCCTGCACCATACCGGCATGGGTGACATTACTGGCGCTAGTGTTGGATAAGACGTGGGCAACTGAATGACACAGTTTCAGTAAAATATCATCCGAGGTTACGATAGTATTATTGGTCATAATTGATTCTCAAACTGAATAATGGGTTAATCTTGCGCGCAAATACTTTAAAAATCAAAGTTAAAACAATTAATTAGCCTAATGTCAGTAGACTGATGGCATTAACATAAATATAACCTATTGATATCTAATAGAACAAGTGACGCTTTAGGTGTTAAGTAGCAGTAACGTTGTGACACCAAGCTCACTGTGCTTAATAAAGCGCCATATTTAAATTTACTCTCCCTAATAACCTGCGTTAGATCAAATAAAATGATCTTTATTAAGGGCTTTAATTGAATTAGTAGGTGAGTTGATTCAATTGAAAATGATTCGCGGGTATATTAGCAGCCAACAATCATGCCTCAAGGAACACCAATGATCCCATTTTTGCGCCGCTTTACCATTTTACAACGCTTAATGATGATGCTCCTTATTGCGGCTTTGGGCACTGTGTGTTTTGCTAGTTTTTCGATTAAGGAGCAATACAGCAATTTAATCGAGCAAAAATGGTTACAGATCGATGGCCAACTCTCCAACGTATTAAGCGTAATAGATGTATATCGTCAAGATGTCGGTAAAGGTAGGCTCAGCGAAGACGATGCTAAAAAAGCTGCCGCTGATTTAATCAATAAAACTCGCTTTTCAGGCTCCGGCTACTTCATTGTTATTGACGATAAGAATCAAATCCTTGCCCATGGTGAGAATGCGAGCCTTATTGGCACCTCTGCATTAAATTTTAAGTTACCAAATGGCGGTAATCCATTAGCCACTATGCTGCCATTAGCGCGCGCGCAATCGAAAACGACCCTCGAATACCCCATTGCAGACCCTATGACCAGAGCCATAGAAGATAAGCTCGCACAGGCTAGTTATTATCCGCAATGGGGCTGGACGGTGATAACAGGTGCCTATTTAAGCGATGTAAAAACAAGTTTACAATCTATCATCATCGATTACTTGATCATTATGTGTTTGATTTCCGTTCCGATTTTTGCTTTTTTTCTGGTACTCAATCGCTCAATTACTTCTCCGCTAAATGATGCCATTGATGCTCTGGAAAACATTGCCCAAGGTGAAGGTGATTTAAGTCAGCGCATTAGTACCCAAGGTAAAGATGAAATCGCTCACCTCGCCCGCGCTTTTAATCTATTTGCCCAAAAAATTGGTGATATGGTGGGCCAGTTACAACCTTTGGGGCAAGCATTAGATTCCGATGCCAAGCAATTATTAATTGCAGTTGAAGAGTCAAATCAAAGTACCGATCACATACACAGAGAAACCAGTAGTGTGGCCACCGCAATCAATCAAATGCTCTCAACTACACATGAAATGGCGAGTAATACACAGCAAGCAGCTGATGCCGCCAATAGCGTGAAAGATCAAGCGCAGCAAAGCCAAATCGTTATCGATAACACAGTTAATAACACTGAAAAGCTGGTGGCAGAATTAAAAGCCTCTGAAGTCATTACTCAAAAACTGGCTGTGGCTTCTCAGCAAATCGGTAACATACTCGATGTGATCCGCAGTATTGCCGAACAAACAAATTTACTAGCCCTTAACGCCGCGATTGAAGCCGCGCGCGCGGGTACTCATGGCCGAGGTTTTGCGGTGGTGGCCGATGAAGTTCGCGCCCTAGCGACTCGCACACAAGATTCGACTAATGAGATCCAAAAAATCATCAGTGAAATCCAATCTGGTGTAAGTTCAGTGATGAATAGTAATAATCAGACTCAACGTCAATCTGATGAATTACAAGCGCAAGCCTATGAAGCGGGTAAAGCGATGGCAGCGATACTGCAATTAATCGCACATATTAGTGATATGAATACTCAACTGGCCAGTGCCACTGAAGAGCAATCCCTTGTTACAGAGGAGATTAATCGCAATATTTGTAATATTTCCGAATTAACGGAAGTTTCTGTTAAAGCGAATGAGACTAACCGCCATGCAGCGCAGTCATTGCAAGACATTAGCCAAGGTATGTCAGGTACCCTAGGGCAGTTTAAAATCTAGCACTCCACCGATACAATTAATCAGGGAGCGATTACAATAAAGCTCCCTGATTATTCACTTTCACCCACCTTTTAAAAATAATGCTGGGATAGCACCAGTAACAGCTCAGAACAAATTCTCTGTCACTCCAGATCAGATATACGGTATGCTTTAGTTACAATACCCTTGCGAGTAACTGCCATGCGAATGACCTTAGCTGTTCATCCCGAACAATATACCATCCATAGCTTTAGCCCGAATGCCGTATTACCCAACGAAGTGTTTGCTCAAGATATTTATTTTATCGGTAAAACGCCTGAAGGCTTATCTTTAGTTATTTCTAGCGATATTATGCTCGACAGCTTAGAGCAAGAACCCGGTTGGCGCTGTTTTGAAGCGTTAGGCCCACTTGGATTTTTGACGACTGGACTTTTATCTAAAGTGTCCAGTACCCTAGCAGATGAAAATATCAGTATTTTTGCCATGTCGACCTTCGATACTGATTACATTTTGGTGAAACATAATCGACTTGACCTTGCTATTGAAGCTTTAAAAAAACAGGGCTACCACATCATAGAATCAAAAGACGAAGCGTAATACCTTCTTTAAATATGAGTTCAATTATTATGTACGAAAAAACGGTCACCATTATTGCTAAACATGGGATTCATACTCGCCCAGCGGCACTATTAGTTAAAGAAGCAAAAACCTTTGATTGCGATGTACTTGTCGAATGCAATGGTAAACAAGCTAGCGCTAAGAGCTTGTTTAAACTACAAACCTTAGGCTTATACTATGGCGTAACGGTTAAAGTATTTGCCGAAGGTGAGCAAGCACAACTTGCGGTAGATAAAGTATCCGAACTCCTTATTACCCTAAGTTAGTCCGATTATTTTCATGCTGTAATGTATTTATCCCTACTCTTTACAAACTCAACTGCACTCAATTAGACTCTCCACCGTAAAAGAGTAGTTAATTCAATGGTTAATTTAGGAATGAATATGTCAATTACGGGGATTATCGTGTCATCGGGAATCGCTTTTGGTCAAGCGCTTCACCTTATTCATGCCGAACACCATCTTGATTATCGTCCTATTCCTCTGTCTAACATTCCTCAGCAACAGGGTAAGTTTGTTAAAGCATTAGCCGAGTTACAAGCACAGCTGACATTTAGCCAGGCAACATTAAACAGTGACTCAGATAACTATCAATTAATTGAGGCCGACTTACTCCTATTGCAAGATGACGAGTTAATTGAGCAAGTTAATGACGCTATTCGAACACTACAATTATCAGCCAGTGTGGCGGTCGAGCGTATATTCGCTCATCAAGCTAATGAGTTAGCGTCATTAGACGATCCTTATCTTGCTAATAGAGCGCAAGATGTACGTGCATTGGGCCAAAGGGTTGTCGCGGCGATTAATGGCCACTTAGATCAAGGTTTTAAAAAATTCGATACCCCGACGATATTATTAGCCCAAGACTTAACCCCAGCCGAATTTGCGTTACTTCCCCGAGAAAATCTTTGTGGGATAGTGCTTAAAACCGGTGGCCTAACCAGCCATACCGCCATTTTAGCCAGAGCGGCAGGTATTCCGGCCATGTTAGGTTGCCAATTTGATACCGACCTCATTCCTAACGGCATGCCCTTAGTTCTCGATGCACTTAATGGCGAACTCTGTCTTAACCCAAACCCAGAACAACAAGCAAAACTTACCGTCACCTTTCACCATGAACAGCTGCGCCGCGCTGCACTACAAGCCTATAAAAATGTTCCTGCACAAACTCTAGACGGCCATCAAGTGGGATTAATGGCCAACGTGGGCAACCTCAACGACATCATCCATGTGAGTGATGTCGGTGCAGATGGCATCGGTTTGTTTCGTACCGAATTCATGTTGATGAACGTGAGTACCCTACCCGACGAAAAAGCCCAATACAGTTTATATTGCGAAGCGCTGCACGCGCTAGGCGGTAAAACCTTCACGATTAGAACGTTAGATATCGGTGCAGATAAAAAGCTGCCCTGCCTATATCAAGAACAAGAAGATAATCCCGCTCTAGGTCTGCGCGGTATTCGCTATACCTTGGCCCATACCGAATTATTCAAAACCCAATTAAGAGCTATTTTGCGCGCCGCCAACCATGGTCCTATCCGCTTAATGTTTCCTATGGTGAATCAAGTTGAAGAATTAGATGAGGTGTTTACATTAATCGCCCAGTGCCAAGATGCCTTAGAAGAGGAAGAAAAAGGCTACGGTGAACTCAGTTATGGCATCGTTGTTGAAACCCCAGCAGCGGTATTGAATTTACGCGCTATGCTACCCAGACTTGATTTTGTCAGCATCGGCACGAATGATTTAACGCAATATGTTATGGCCGCAGATAGAGCTAATCCGCAATTAACCCGTGATTACCCTTCATTATCCCCTGCTGTTTTAGCGTTAATTAATATGACAATACTCCAAGCTAAAAGCGCCAACGTTAAAGTTTCACTTTGCGGTGAACTCGCCAGCTCACCGCACATAACGCCGCTACTTATAGGCATGGGGCTTGATGAGCTCAGTGTTAACTTAAACTCACTCTTGGAGGTAAAAGCCGCGATTTGCCAAGGCAATATGCAACAATTTGCCACACTGGCACACACAGCATTACAACAAGATAGAATTTCAGATCTGCAGCAGTGTATAACAAGCTATAAATAGAGACATTTATTCGTTATGCTGCATCCATAGAAGAAAAACAATGACCAAAACAAGTATAAGAGGCGTGACATTATGGGATTTTTAAGCCGAATTAGGCGCTTGGTATCGGGTCAGTCTCAATTAGCTGGCGGTATCATGGTATATGCTCCTGTCTCAGGCGATATTGTGGCAATCGAAAAAGTCCCTGATGTGGTTTTTGCCGAAAAAATTGTTGGTGATGGCATCGCTATCGCTCCCAAAGGTGAATTAATTCTTGCACCTATCGACGGCACTATTGGTAAAATTTTCGAGACTAATCACGCATTCAGCATTGAATCACCCCAAGGTTTAGAGCTATTTGTCCACTTTGGTGTGGGCACAGTGGAACTTAGGGGCAGAGGTTTTACACGCTTGGCCGAAGAAGGCCAAGAAGTGAAAGTTGGCGATCCTATTTTGTCGTTTGATATTGATTACCTCAAAGATCAGGTCGACAGCTTACTGACACCAGTTGTGCTTGCGAATATGGAAGACATTAAATATCTCGACAAAGCCCAAGGCAGTGTTGTTGCCGGTAAAGACGTGATTTTTACAGTTCAGCTTTAGCTTAATGATTGCAATACATTCTTTACCAGACGATATGATTTACCGGAAAATATTATTTATCAGACAATATCGTCGGGGTGATTTCTACGAGAAGCGCCCTTTATGTTTTTAGGATAAATAAGCGATATGGTGATAAGTGTCTGAAAAACTGAGAACAAATTGTGCTGTCTTTTGATCGCATATTGCACTGGTTACATGTGATACACATTGCCACAATGTCTACAAAATCAATGCTTGCTAGCCAAGCGTCCATCCACACTGGAGCATCATTTTGACCATCTACGGTATTAAGAATTGCGATACAGTGCGTAAAGCACGCAAATGGATTGAAAATCATCAACTAACGGTTAATTTTCACGATTTTAGAGATGATGGTTTACGTCAAGAAGACCTCGAATTCTGGTGCAACACTTTAGGTTGGGAAACCATATTCAATAAGCGCAGCACCAGCTTTCGCGCATTGACCGACGCAGATAAAATCGATGTAGATCAAGTCAAAGCCATTAAACTCATGTTAGCGCAGCCAACACTCATCAAACGTCCCGTCCTTGTAGCTGGTGAACACGTATTAGTGGGTTTTAATGAAGCCGATTATAAAAGAGTATTCTCGCTATGATATCAGCTGATAATTACCCCGTGACTGAGCTCACTAAAGCATTAATCGCTCGCCCTTCGGTGACGCCACTTGATGAAGGCTGCCAAACCTTAATGGCAGAACGATTAAGTACACTCGGCTTTAATATTGAAGCGATGATATTTGAAGACACCACTAATATGTGGGCACGTCGTGGCAATGAAGGTCCATTATTTTGTTTTGCTGGCCACACAGATGTGGTTCCGACAGGCGATGTAAATCGTTGGCACACCCCGCCTTTTGTGCCCACCATTATCGATGGTTATTTATATGGCCGCGGCGCGGCAGATATGAAAGGTTCATTGGCAGCAATGGTGATTGCCACCGAACGATTTGTCGTAAAACACCCCGATCATCATGGCTCTATCGCCTTTTTGATTACCAGCGATGAAGAAGGCCCATTTATCAACGGCACAACACGGGTCATTGATACCTTAGAGGCCCGCAACGAGAAGATTACTTGGGCACTTGTCGGTGAACCGTCATCAACCCTAAAACTGGGCGATGTTGTTAAAAATGGGCGCCGTGGTAGCTTAACCGGCAACCTAACAATTAACGGGATTCAAGGTCACGTGGCCTATCCGCACCTTGCCGATAATCCGATTCATAAAGCGGCGCCTTTTTTAGCTGAACTTAGCCAAATGCACTGGGACAACGGCAATGAGTTTTTTCCGCCTACCAGCTTTCAAATCGCCAATATCAATGGTGGTACTGGCGCATCAAATGTGATCCCTGGCGCACTAGAGGTGATGTTTAACTTCCGCTATTCTACCGAAGTGACCGCCGAAATTTTGATTGAGCGCGTTGAAGCATTATTGAAAGCCCATGAGCTTGATTATAACATCAGCTGGATTTTTAATGGCCTGCCATTTTTAACCGGTGATGGTCCATTACTTGATGCAACCCGTATCGCGATTCGCCAAGTCACAGGCTATGAAACCGACCCTCAGACCACTGGTGGCACATCAGACGGACGCTTTATCGCGCCAACGGGTGCCAAAGTGCTAGAACTGGGCCCCGTTAACGCCACTATTCACAAAGTAAATGAATGCGTTAAAGTGGACGACCTTGAGCAGTTAGCCCTGTGTTATGAAATCATCTTGGAACAACTGCTGTGTTAGCGCATCTTGATATTCGCCCCGAACATGCACGGCTTTATGGCTTAACCTCCTCAGACTTAGTGGAGTATTTAAGCCCACATCACCGTGGGTATCATAGCTTTTGGTTAGAGCCCAACACTGCCATTGCCTTTAATGCGATGGCAGCAAAAGCTAACGAAGCGGGTATAAAACTGGCTATCTGCTCTGCCCACAGACCATTTGAAAGGCAACTCGCTATTTGGAATGCTAAGGCCAGCGGCAAACGTGCGGTGTTGGATATTAATGAACAAACGGTAAATATTCAGGGCTTGAGTGACGACGCTATTGTCGATTTAATTCTACTTTGGTCGGCGCTTCCGGGTGCATCCCGTCATCACTGGGGCACTGATCTTGATGTATTCGATGCGGCGACAATTGATATCAAAGCGCTGCGTCTTATTGAAGCAGAATATGTCGAAAATGGCCCCTGCGCCAAACTGCATGCTTGGTTGCTGGAAAATGCCTATGATTTTGGCTTTTATTTTCCCTTCCAACGCGGACAAAGTGCGGTGAGCCCAGAACCTTGGCATATCAGCTATTTCCCTGTGTCACAATTATTATTGCCTCAATTTGATCGCTCTGAATTGGCTATCCTGTTAGCCAACAGTGATATGTTGCTCAAACATGCCGTACTCACCCGTTTAGATGCGCTCATAGATGAATACGTGTTGCGTATTGCTCAGCCCTAGTCACGAGTATTAGTCAAGGTTAAGGCCAATGACATCGTTAAGGTTTGGGCGTAACATAATGATATATTTGATTAAGTAGGTTTTATGGATTTTTCTTCACACTATCAACTGTGCACGATTGCCGAGCGCAATCTAAGTTATCTCGATATCGGCACTGGCCCTGTATTGTTGTTCGGTCACAGTTATTTATGGGACAGCGCCATGTGGGCGCCACAAATCGCCGCCTTAAGTGGCCATTACCGCTGCATAGTTCCGGAACTTTGGGGCCATGGTCAGTCTGATTTACTCCCCGATAACTGCACGACCCTACTTGATATTGCCGATCATATGTTGGCCTTAATGGATGCCCTCGAAATTGATAACTTTAGCATCATTGGGCTTTCTGTTGGCGCGATGTGGGGTGCTGAACTGGTACTCAAAGCGCCGGCAAGAGTTAACGCTTTAGTCATGCTAAATAGCTTTATTGGTTTTGAACCGGAAGTGACTCGTGCTAAATATTATTCCATGCTGGATACTATCGCTGCGGCGAACGCTATACCTGCGGCGCTTATCAGCACCATTTCACCCTTGTTTTTCGCTAATCATACCATCGATAACGCACCTGAGCGTATGACCGCTTTTGAGCGTTCTCTTGCAAGTATCACCGTGGAAAAAATTCCGACAATTGTTAAACTAGGACGGATGATTTTTGGTCGCCGCGATACGATGGAATATGCTGAGCAGTTTACGCTACCTTGCCTTATCATGGCGGGGGTTGAGGATAAGATACATAGTGTATTAGAAAGCTATTTGATGAGTGACAGCATTGATGGTAGCCAACTGGTGCATATTCCGTTAGCAGGACACATTTCAACGCTTGAGCAAGCTGAGTTTATCAATCAGCATTTAGTCGCCTTTCTGGCGCGTTATCTATAAAACCGTCCCATTAAGGGACTGCATTATAAAATGTGCACAGAGCCAAAAATAGCAAACATCATTAACATTCAATCCGCTAATGTTGTCACGCATTGGATAGACCAGCACAGAAAATTTTACTGTTATACTCTTGTTTAAAGAGTGCTGCCTGCAAGAGCTAGAGCATTAGAAAGTCATTTTACATGTTAACAAAACAATAGGTTACAATGAAACTACTTAAACCTCTATTCGACAATAATCGCCGTTGGGCCGGACGCATACGCCAAGAAACTCCTGATTTCTTTGAACAATTAGCTAAACAGCAACATCCTGAATACCTGTGGATTGGTTGCTCTGATAGTCGCGTACCGTCTAACCAAATCATCGATCTTATGCCTGGTGAAGTCTTTGTTCACCGTAATATCGCTAACATGGTGATTCACACCGATCTTAACTGCTTATCTGTGCTGCAATATGCCGTTGATGTCCTTAAAGTAAAACACATTATGGTTGTCGGCCATTACGGCTGTGGTGGCGTGCGGGCAGCTATGGGTCAGCAACGCTTAGGGCTTATCGATAACTGGCTTGGACATTTACGGGACATCTACCGTATCTATCAAGAAGAATTGTTACAAATGGATGAAGCTAAACGTTTTGATCGCCTGTGCGAACTTAACGTAATTGAACAAGTTGCTAATGTAACCAGTTCAACCATAGTGCAAGAGGCATGGGATCGCGGCCAAGAAGTGGCTGTGCACGGCTGGATTTACGGTATTGATAACGGCTTACTCACAGATTTAGATGTCACGGTTGACCGCGAACATGGATTAGCCCATCCACGTTAATGATTCGCTTTTGGGCGGGTGGCATCATGCTAAGTTCGCGTAAAAATTAAATAAAACCTGCCTCTGTGCAGGTTTTATTCTTACATGGCTGTTTTTAACAATTAAACATCGCAAGGGGCTTTTACCCCAGTTATAATCCGCCTATACGTTATCAACATTAAAGATACGCACAACATACTCTGCTGCCAATGCTAGAGTCATGGGCGTAGGAAATTATCGCTAACATGTTGATGACTTTTTCTGTCGTATCTAACCGCTATTACACATCAACAGTGCTCATAGCGAGCCCTTTTGTAGTCTAAACAGTATGTGCCTGATAAAAATAGGATAATTTGATGAATGTCACTCTTTTAATCCCCGCTCGTTATGCTTCAAGCCGCTTTCCGGGTAAACCCTTAGCACTGATTAATGGCAAACCTATGATCCAACATGTGTATGAACGCGCATCGTTAGCCAAAGGTCTGACTAACATTTATGTCGCGACCGATGATGATCGCATTAAGGCGGTTGTTGAAGGTTTTGGCGGCAATGTTGTTATGACCAGCCCAGATGCAGCATCAGGTACAGATCGTATCAATGAAGCGATAAGCCTCTTAGGGCTAAAAGATGATGATTTAGTCATCAACCTGCAAGGCGACCAGCCGCTGATTAATCCCACTTCTATTGAACAGTTAATCAATCTATTTAAAGATCACCCAGGTGAGTTTGAAATGGCCACTTTAGGTTTAGTGATTGATAATAAAGCCGAGCTTGATGACCCAATGCATGTGAAGATGGTGTTTGATAACAACGACTTTGCCCTTTATTTCTCCCGTGCTCGCATTCCCTTTGGTCGCGATACGCAAGATTACCCTGTTTATAAGCATTTAGGCGTTTACGCTTATACCCGCAAATTTGTACAAGCTTTTGCCGCGCTGCCATTAGGTCGCCTAGAAGAACTAGAAAAACTTGAACAATTACGCGCCCTAGAACATGGTTATAAGATCAAAATAGCGATTAGCGATTTTGATTCTGTCGAAGTCGATGTGCCAGATGACATTCGTAAATGTGAGCAAAGATTAGCGGCTAAGTAATTGCATTGTTGGTCTTTTTGAAATAGGAGCTGAGTATGTCAACCTTAGAAGTTTGGATCCTGATTATTTTGATCCTTGGTGTCATTGCCAGTAATCTTGCCGCACTCAAATACAGTGCTAAGTTTAAGCTGCCGCAATTTGGTCAGCATGGCAAAGATAAACAGATAAAGACAAGCGATGACGATCCTGATAAAACGCCTAGTGAAGCAGATAATGACACATCATTACAGCCAACCTCAGCAACAGAGACGAGTTCAGAGCCTAATACAAAGGATCGCAAAGAGTAATCAGTGCTTAAGCGTGTTTATTTTATGGTTTTTAAAAAGGCGCTAAATGCGCTTTTTTAATAAAATAATTAAACCTAAACGCTTTAAAGCCAATTGTTAGATTTGTCTTTTCGCGCAAGCACACAATAAATAATGAAAAAATAGCCCGAACAAGTCGGGCCATAATGCACATTATATTAGTGACTCACACTGTATGTTTTATAACACTGGTGATTTTTTCGCGTTATTTTTCTCGGCGGCGAGTCGACGCTGTGCTTCTTTCTGCTCGCGGCGGGCTTCAATCACTTGATTTACATCGCTGCCGATGTGCGCTTCATTACGGGCTTTGGCTAGATTCACTTGGCGTTCACGCTCAACAAAACGTTTGCGCTGCTCGTCAGAAATTTTATCAATACAATGTGGGCAGCTCACGCCTTGCACATAAGCTGGGCTCTGTTTTTCAACTTCAGTGATAGGCATACGACAAGCATTACATTGATCGTATTGGCCTTTCTTTAAATCATGATTTACCGCAACACGATTATCGAATACGAAACACTCGCCTTCCCACAGGCTTTCTTCGGCTTTGACTTCTTCAAGATATTTAAGAATGCCGCCCTCAAGATGGTAGACCTCTTCAAAACCTTGCTCTTTCAAATAGGCGGTTGATTTTTCACAACGAATACCACCAGTGCAGAACATTGCCACTTTTTTATGTTTGGCAGGATCAAGATTCTGCTTCACATATTCAGGGAATTCTCTGAAGGTTTCGGTGACTGGGTTAACCGCATTTTTGAAGGTGCCGATTTGAACCTCATAGTCATTGCGAGTATCGACTAAAATCACATCGGGATCTGAGATCAGCGCGTTCCAATCTTGTGGCTTAACGTAAGTACCAACGACTTTTAAAGGGTCAATCCCTTCAATGCCCATAGTCACGATTTCGTTTTTCAATTTAACTTTAGTGCGATAGAACGGCATTTCATCGTCAAATGACAGTTTATGAACAATCTTATCCAGACTATTTTGGCTATTGAGCCAAACTAATAGTGCTTCGATAGCTTGTTCAGTACCTGCGACGGTGCCATTAATCCCCTCACTTGCCAGTAGTAAAGTACCTTTGATTTCGGCCTGTTCCATCATTTCGAGCAATGGTGCTCGAATCGATTCAAAATGCGGTAACGACACAAATTTATATAACGCACACACGACAACTTTAGCCATAACACCCTCTTTGCTGGCTGGAACTTCATTTCCAGTGCATAAACACATTAACCATCTGTAGATTTGCTACAGATCCCAAAATAGCGCAGAATTTTACCTGAGTCACAGCCAGATAAACACAGATAAAATGCTGGGTCTGTTATTCTTTACGTATATGAGTGATAAAAACAATGTGTTGAATACAAATTAAACACAAATATATGTATTAACACGGTACTATCTGCGCCTTTCATAAGCCGCATTCCTGCCAAGGCTTTTTCAAACTAATAACACAAGTGAGGAGTCCTGTATGGCTTTAGCCGTTCTGTATACTTTCCGCCGCTGCCCCTATGCCATACGGGCGCGTCTTGGATTATTACTCGCTCAATGTAATCTAGAAATCCGCGAAATTACACTTAAAGCCAAACCGCTAGAGATGCTGGCCGTGTCACCTAAAGGCACAGTGCCCGTGCTAGTGTTACCGAACGGCGATGCCATAGCCCAGAGCCTTGATATTATGCGCTGGGCACTCATGCAGCGCGATCCATTAGATTTGTTATGCCATAAAAATCCTGCAGCTGCCGATAAAATGGCCTTACTTATCGAACAAAATGATGTGCAATTTAAACCATGGCTTGATCGCTATAAATATAGCGATCGTTACCCTGAGCAAACGCAAGCAGATTATTACCGACAGGCGAGCTGTTTTCTCATACAACTGGAACATTGCCTTAGTGAAACGCCATTTTTAGTGAGCCATACACCTCGCCTCGCCGACTATGCCATCGCACCTTTTATACGCCAATTTGCCGCAGTAGAAACTAAACATGTGCTGAGTGATGACTTTCCTGCTGTAGCCACATGGTTAGAGCGATTAATGTCTAGCGAAATATTTATTAGCGCCATGCATAAACATGTGATCTGGAATGCTAGTCATGCGCCGATTTACTTGTTAGGAGATTGGTAAGCCAATAAATTAAAAGGATTATTGTGATTTTATGTTATGGATATTAATCCGCCGTTCGAGTAAAGTGCTGATTACTGGGCAACATAGCTAAATAAAAAGCCACCGCTCTTAATGTCTCAAGAGCGTGAATGAGAAAATACAAGGATACGTGCGTTGGAACATATGGATATCAACATCATAATTATGCTGACAGGATTGCTGTTATTACATTGTCTATTCGCCTTTAGAGCCTTCAACAGTAGAGTCAACCTCAGCACAAATAAGAAATGCTTCTGGTGTTTACTCAGCCTGATACTTGGCCCTATGGGTTACTATGCTTACCACGGTTTTATTCCACTAGATAGAATTCTTAAAGACTAAACGGGAACAAAACCTAAGCCCCATTCTATTGATAAGTTACTGGCGAAAAAAATAGCGCAACCTTAGTTACGCTATTTCTAGAATATTTTTTACGAAAGATATCATTATAAAATTAAGCACTACCGCCTATAAACGCCAAGCGTTAACTATAAATGGCTGTGTAGTAATACTGAGTCATCCGGAATCTTTTGAATAACAGGTGCTTGCCCTTCGGCCAAAGCCTGTTTGTAACTCTGATTCATTTTAAGAGCAAGGTATAAATCAGGCCGGATCAAAATCCCTCCTTCACCCGTATGCATACCAGCTTGCTCGAACCATCCCAGCATCTGCCGCTTGCGACCCGCTAAGACTAAACGTACTCCACGCTTTTTAAGTAACTGATGTAAATCAGCTAACATCGCCATCACACTTAAATCTAAATGTGTAAAACAAGGTACCGCATCAATAATTATGCAATCAACCGGCTCCGACTCACGTACAAATCGCTCTAACAAACGGCGCTTAAAATAGGCTGCATTGAAGTAGGTTAATGGAGAATTAAAACGGTAGATAAACACACCTGGAACTGACTTTGCTTTATCCGAATCATCAATACTACGAATAACGCCCTTATGATCCAATCCAAGCACTTGATCTGTTGGGCGCATAACCGTCGCCAAGAATTGGAATAAGCCCAGTAATACCGCCAAGGTTATCCCCGGGATGACCCCAATAAACAATACCGAGAACAACGTAATTGAGGCTAATAAAAAAGCAGAACGATCCCTTATGCGCAGGTTCCATAACGACTTTAAATCAATAAGTGAAATAGAAGCAATCACCAGTACCACACCCAAGGCGGCACTCGGAATATACTTTAGCGGCTCGGTAAAAAAGAGTGCTACGATGCCAATTAACACCGCAGCAATAATGGATACTAATTGACTTTTACCGCCATTGGCATCGTTAACGGCGGTACGAGAATCGGCACCGCTCACAGCAAAACCTTGGGATAATGCCGAGGCTATATTCGCTAAACCTAGCGCCCTAAATTCTTTATCGGCATCGATATCATAACCATTTTTTGCTGCAAAGCTTCGCGCTGTCAGCATCATACTGACAAAGCTTACCATGGCCAAGTTAAGTGCGGGGATCACAAGCTCACGGGTAATACCTAAATCAAAAGCAGGGACTTGAAAAGTAGGTAACCCTGCGGCAACCTCCCCCACAACGCTAATATCCAGACTTGTTAGGTTAAACATCCAAACCAGAAAAGCCGCCATTGCCATTGCACACATTGAAGCTGGCCATTGGGGACGAAAATGTTTGAGTAAGGCGTAGGTTGCCAGCGTTACAATTCCCATAGACAATGTTGGCCAATGGGTTTTTGATAAATAAGAAGGGGTAAGGCTGAGGCGTTCAATGAGATAACGCTCATCAAAGGTAAAACCAAAAATTTTTGAAAATTGGCCAACAATAATGGTAATCGCGACCCCGTTAAGTAATCCCATCAAAATCGGTTTTGAAAGAAAATCAGCAAATACACCGAGCTTAAAACGACTCGCAATAAGGCACCAAAAACCCGTCATAGCCGTCATGGTCATGACTAACTGCCAATGTTTCATACTGTCGCCCGCTGCAAGCGGCGTAACAACAGCTGCAATCACTGCGCAAGTTGCCGCATCAGGCCCTACAATGAGCTGCCTGGAGGTACCAAAAAAGGCGTACACCAACATAGGTAAAACACAAGAATACAAGCCAACAGCAGCATTCACACCGGTCAATTGGGCATAAGCAATTGCAACGGGTAACGCCACCGCAGCAACAGATAAGCCAGCACGGACATCGTCCCTTAACCATTGTTTTTCATACTGCAGCATTTGCGCTAAACCTGGCATAAATGAAACTAAACTGGGAAACTTCACGCGATAACCTCCATATATTCACTCCCAAGTTAACTGACCGAGCTTGGAATAAGCTCTGAGTCTCTACAGCTTATCTTCTCTTTCTCTGCGTTAACCTTACGGCTAATAGCCCGTGATTCGGTATGCAAACTCACCTTGATAACGAAAAAACTACATCTGTAGAATGAGTTTTGTAAATAACGTAATAAGATTAATCCGTTATAACAGCCACTATACCCAGTTAAGATTAAATAATACTTGAAATACCTTAGGCTGAGTACAACTACCCCAAAAATGATGACCTTTAGACCTCCTTAGTCAAAAAGTCACCAATACTAATATTGCTTATGGCATAAAGCCAATCATTACCCAAGTTTGTTTGGTGCTAACTTTCTATAAACGATAATCTTAGTGGTATTAAACGCCATTAACGCAAAATCATCGGCAGTGATATTAATAGCAAACTGCCCATAAACCAGTTGAAATGGCGTTTACGTCTATCGGTATTAAGCTTTTTACTGATCGCCGCCCCGACAAATACCCAAGTGAATGAGGCGGGAAAACCCACTAAGTTAAACACTAAGACTCCCAGAAAAGCACTTAACCAGAAACTATCACCGCCTAATGTAAAAGCGCTGCACAAAGTAATCGTCGACATCCAAGACTTGGGGTTAATCCATTGGAATAATGCGGCTTCAATCAGCGTCATCGGTTTTCGACCGTCATCTAAATTCGTATTATGTACTGGCAATGTCACTAATTTGTAGGCTAGATAAAGCAAATACACTAAAGCAAAATACTTTAATATTTGATGAAATATAGGCATTACTTCGAACAAGGCGCCGAGTCCGAATAATACCGAAAGATGTAAAGAGGTTGAACCTAAGCGTATCCCTGCAATATGCGGTACGGTACGTAGCACACCAAAGTGCGCCCCTGAACTGGCCAGTAACACATTATTAGGCCCTGGAGTCATTGTCATCGTGGCGCAAAATAGCGCCGTTGATGCCATCAACGTCCATAGTTGTGGATCGTGGAGTAATGCGGTATTCATAATCGCCCTAGTATTGTATGCATACATTTATTGACATAAACAGATGCAATAAATAATATACAGACAATATTAGAGATCAATGGATTTATTGTCATGGGTACAATCTGGACACCGGATCTAACCGAATTTTCAGGCCCTAAATATCAGCGCTTAGTCAGCGCCATAGAACAAGGCATATTACACAAGGTGTTACCCCAAGGCAGTAAACTGCCACCACAGCGCCGTTTAGCCGATATTTTAGGAATTACTATTGGCACAGTAACCCGTGCCTATGCGCTGGCTGAGCAACGCGGTTATGTGCAAGCACGTGTCGGAGATGGTACTTATGTTAATACTGCCCCAATACCTGAACTTGGTAACGTACAGCTGAATATGGCAACCTGTCAGCAGCCTCTGACAGATCAAATCAGCACCCTAAGCGATTGCCTCAGCCAATTGGCGAAAGACCCAACTAAACTCAGTCAGTTACTGGGTTATCGTGCTGGCCCATTAGATCAACACCAGCAAGTATTTCATCAATGGCTTAACCAACGCGGTATACAACAAACTCCTGAGCAACTCATTTTCACCCATGGCGGACAGCAAGCCATTTTTGCCTGTTTGAATGCTTTTTTATCGACGGGTGATGTACTGCTACACGAGCAATACAGCTATCCTGGGGTGAGAATTTGCGCTAAACAACTCGGCATAACCAGCATTGGCGTACCGCTCACCCATGAAGGGGTCGATCTCACCCGCTTTGAGGTGTTATTACAAACTCACCATCCAAAAATTGTTTATCTCACCCTAAATAACCAAAATCCCACTTGCATTCAATACAGTGAGTCTCAGCGACAAAAAATCCTCGAACTGGCAGAGCAGTACCAGTTCTATATTATTGAAGATGATGTGAATTATTGTTTGCCCGAAGAATGGCATTCTCCCCTGTGGCAATTAGCAAAACAGCTGGCTATTCCACGGGTCATTTATATTTCTAGCTTATCGAAATTATTTTCTGGTGGTTTAAGACAAGGTTTCATTCTGGTCCCAGAAGCCCTTATCGCCCAAGTACGCCTCGCGATTCATAGCCAATGTTGGATGGTGTCACCACTCAATATTGAAATTGCATGTCAGTTAATTAAGAAAGGACAAATCACTGCAGATAGAGATGCCATTGTGCGCCAGCGCCAAAACCTCTGTGTTGCTATGGGTGAAAGGTTAGAATTAACCCAAACTTGGCGAGGACTCAACGGTTGGTTACAACTACCCGAAGATATTAAGGCGCATCATCTTGTAACCGCTCTGGCCGCAAAAGGTATATTAATTCGTAATGGCGATGATTTTAATTGCCATGATAATTTTATCCGCTTGAGCCTGGGCGGCGCTGAAAATAATGCACAATTTCAGCAAGCAATTGACTGTATTGAAGCTACTATTCATTCTTTGGTGCAAAATGCCTATTCCGTGGTATAAAAAAGACTTAATAGCTTGTAAATAAATTATTTTACTCATCGTGGCTGAGATGAAATTAATTCACACATAATGAGGCGCTGCAGATAATTAATATTGAGGACGACCCCTGTGCACAAGGTTTCTTAAAAAACGCGTAAACACGAGAGACAACTTAGTTACAATTTAATCGACAAAACAATGTAAAAAAATTACCGCAAAGATTGGTTTATTTAGCAGAGCACTTTACTATGCTATGAGTTTGCGCCTAACAATATGGGTGAGTAACACCATTCATTTTTTACTCTAAATTCTACTAATTATCTTAACCATAGCTTTCATATTGATGCAAAGCGCTAGCTGATAGTGATTGTAACAACAGCGTATTGTCATAGAACAATGTTATTAAACTAGCGTCAGTCCGCTAAAACCATTTTCATTTTTTCACAAGAGGTAACCGTGGACCCACAATCACAACCTTCTGCTTATAACAGTAGATCTATACCAAATTTAGCTTTGCTTATTCCTATGCTTGCGGCAATTGTCGCTATCACCCCACTAGCCATCGACATGTACTTACCCGCAATGTCGACATTGGCGCTCAATTTTCAAACTGATGTCACCACGGTGCAACAATCCCTAAGTATTTATCTAGCAGGTTATGCCCTTGGCATGTTGTGTTTTGGCCCTTTAGCTGACCGTATTGGCCGTCGCCCTATGGTGATCATGGGGCTGAGTGGATTTATGTTAACCAGTTTGCTGATTGGTTTTGCTGGTCAGGTCGAAGTCTTTCTAGGACTGCGTTTTTTGCAAGCTTTTATCGGCGCAGCCGCAACTGTGGTAGTACCGGGATACATAAAGGAGGTTTATGGTGACAATACCGCTAAGGGTATGTCATATGTGAGTTTAATCATGATGTTGGCACCATTATTGGCCCCAAGCATTGGCAGTGTGATCCTCGAACTCGGTGATTGGCATTTAATCTTCTTTGTCCAATCAGCCTATGCCGTAACCTTACTGTTACTCGTACTGTTTGCACTGAAAATGCCCAGTGATAAAGATATGGATACTCGCAGCCAAAAGTCATTCTTTGGTGCCTACGCAACGGTATTAACTCGCCAAGGTGTTAAGTTAAATATTGCCAGCGGCGTATTAACCTCCTTTGCTTTTTTCTGTTATCTCACCGCATCACCCTTTGTTTATATGGAGGTTTTTTCCCTAGATAAATCCTATTTCGCCATCTTATTTAGCACTAACGTTGGTGCCTTGATGCTAGCAAATATCATCAATACTCGTATTGTGGGTCGTTATGGCTCGCTGCGTATGTTGCATGTATCGACTTTTTTTGGCGCCATTGCGGGAGTCGGTTTATTAACCGTCAACTTACTCGACTTGAGCTATCATTTTACCGTGATGATGCTTATTCCTTTGATGGGTTGCCTCGGGGTGATGTCAGTGAATGCCGATGCGATCGTGCTGATGAAGTTCAAACAGGAAACAGGCACAGCAACGGCGGTTATTGGGACTTTAAGATTTGGTTGTGGGGCTTTAGCTGGGCCATTATTAGCGATGTTTTATGATGGTACCGCTGTCCCCTTCGCCGCGCTCATGTTAACGGCTATTTTGTTAGTCGGGATTTGTCAGTTGAATCGCCCAAAGCATCAAATACCGCCAACCGTTTAATCATTATCTGCTAACGATAATTTATTCATTTGCGTATCGTATTGCATAGAAAAGTAATTTTCATATGCACACATGTAGCAAATTAATAACATTGGTTAAGAGGCTCCTTATTTAGCACTTCACACCGGAATGGCACTTTTATAGTGCCTTTTCATTGATAACACATATAACCAATTGAAAGTAAATAATAAAAATATTATTCACTTTACTTCACTTGTCTCGTCCTGCCCATTATCGAGCCATTCAAACATGAAATTGTTTCAAGTTAGTTAATTTTTGGATAAAAGACTTGAGTTGTGGCTATTTTTGAATAAGATGAAATTCTGTTCATTGCAACAGTTGCTACCCCGAAGGGGAATCACGGGTCTTCAACGAAGTCAGTGCAGCAATTTGTAGTCTGGATTACCGTTCAGGCTTAATTTTAGAGCGATTACCGTCGCTGTAACAAGATACTGTTTACCGTAACGGTACTATGCAATAGGAGTTTCACATGGAGATGTTATCCGGCGCCAGCATGATAGTGCGTTCTTTGATTGATGAAGGCGTACAACATATATTCGGTTATCCTGGCGGTTCAGTTTTAGATATCTATGATGCCCTGCACGTTATCCCCGGTATTGAGCATATTCTCGTCCGTCACGAACAAGCTGCGGTACACATGGCCGATGGCTATGCCCGCGCAACGGGAAAAGTCGGCGTGGTATTAGTCACCTCAGGCCCTGGCGCCACCAACGCAATTACTGGTATTGCTACCGCCTATATGGATTCAGTTCCACTGGTGGTGTTATCGGGCCAAGTCCCAAGTAATCTTATCGGCAATGATGCTTTTCAAGAATGCGATATGATTGGTATTTCACGCCCCGTGGTAAAACACAGTTTTTTAGTCACTGATCCAACTGAAATTCCTGAAATTATTAAAAAAGCCTTTTATATTGCTTCCACGGGGCGTCCTGGTCCTGTCGTTGTCGACCTACCCAAAGATTGTTTAAATCCGGCATTATTGCATGAGTACTGTTACCCCAAGAGCGTCAAAATGCGCTCGTATAATCCAACCACCGTTGGCCATAAAGGCCAAATTCGTCGTGGTCTACAAGCCCTATTAGCGGCTAAAAAACCGGTACTTTATGTTGGTGGTGGTGCAATTATCTCAGGCTGTGACAAGCAAATTTTGCAGTTGGCTGAGAGACTGAATATTCCCGTAGTTAGCACGTTAATGGGGCTTGGCGCCTTTCCAAGTACCCACAAAAACAGTTTAGGCATGCTAGGAATGCATGGTCGCTACGAAGCTAACATGGCGATGCATAACTGCGATTTAATTTTTGGTATCGGCGTACGTTTTGATGATAGAACCACCAATAATGTGGAAAAATATTGTCCGAATGCGACCATTTTGCACATCGATATTGACCCATCATCTATTTCTAAAACTATCCAGGTGGATATTCCAATTGTAGGCTCAGCCGACAGCATCTTAGACAGCATGCTAATGCTGTTAAATGAATCGAACGAACACAACGACAGCGAAGCGATTGCGACTTGGTGGACTGACATTGAGCAATGGCGTAGCCGAGATTGCCTGGCATACGACAAAAAAAGCGGACGCATTAAGCCACAACAAGTGATTGAAACCCTATACAAGCTGACCAATGGCGATGCCTATGTTGCCTCTGATGTTGGCCAGCATCAGATGTTTGCCGCTTTGTATTATCCGTTCGATAAGCCGCGTCGCTGGATAAACTCTGGTGGTTTAGGCACGATGGGATTTGGCCTACCCGCGGCAATGGGCGTAAAAATGGCGATGCCCGATGCCACCGTGGTATGTGTCACCGGCGATGGCTCAATCCAGATGAATATTCAAGAATTATCTACTGCGCTGCAATATGATACCCCGGTTAAAATTATCAACTTAAACAATCGCTTTCTTGGTATGGTTAAACAGTGGCAGGACATGATTTACTCAGGTCGTCACTCACATTCCTATATGGATTCAGTGCCAAACTTCGCCAAAATTGCCGAAGCATATGGCCACGTAGGCATGACGATCAGCGATCCAGCCGAACTTGAATCAAAAATGGCTGAAGCACTGGCAATGAAAGACAAATTAGTCTTTATCGACATCATGGTGGATGAAACTGAGCACGTATACCCTATGTTGATCCGCGGTGGTGCGATGAATGAAATGTGGCTAACTAAGACGGAGAAATGCTAATGCGTCGAATTATATCTGTATTATTAGAAAACCAATCCGGCGCCCTTTCACGTGTGGTCGGTTTGTTTTCACAGCGCGGCTACAACATTGAAAGTTTAACCGTAGCACCTACGGATGATATCACCCTATCGCGCCTTAACATCACCGTTGTTGCCGATGAGACGGTACTAGAACAAATCGAAAAGCAGCTACATAAGTTAATTGATGTCTTAAAGGTATCAAATATCACCGAGTCTGCTTATATTGAGCGCGAATTAGCGCTGGTTAAAGTCCGTGCACCAGGTGAATTAAGGGAAGAAGTCAAACGCATGGCGGACATCTTCCGTGGTCAGATTGTTGATGTGACAGCCAATTTATATACCATCCAAATGGTAGGTACCTCAGAAAAACTCGATGCCTTTATTCATGCATTAGCTGAAGTCACAAAATTAGTTGAGGTTTCTCGCTCCGGTGTGGTGGGTCTCGCTCGCGGCGAAAAAGCAATGAAAGCATAACTTTAAAACGTATTTTCTAAAACTATCTTTTTAACGTAAACACTAAAAAATCAAGGGGAGCATAATGCTCCCCTTGATTTTACACGGCTATTACAGCGTCAATTATGACTGACTATCTAATAAGCGCGATGAACTGATCTCAATCTTGCGTGGTTTTAATGCTTCAGGGATTTCACGTACAAGATCGATATTCAATAAACCATTTTCTAAACTTGCACCTAATACAGTCACATAATCAGCAAGTTGGAAGGTACGCTCAAAACCACGCTCAGCAATACCTTGGTACAAGTATTTACGTTCTGATTGGATTTCGGCTTTATTACCTTTGACTAATAATTTCTCCCCTTCACTACTAATCTCAAGTTCATCCATAGAGAATCCAGCTACGGCCATCGTTATCCTATAACGATTTTCACCTAATAATTCAATATTATATGGCGGATAACCTGTGTTGCCATTATTAGCGGCAGCATGCTCTGCCAATTGTGCTAAACGATCAAAACCAATGGCGCTGCGGTAAAGCGGAGTTAAATCATAGTTACGCATATTCATATCCTTGTCTTAAGCAATATGGAAGTTTGGCGGACCGTTTTCACAATGAAAACATATTAGGTCTCGCCGAGTTAAAGAGTCTGTCCTTGCGGCACAGACTTGATACTAAGATCCTCATAGAGCGATCCTGCAATAGATATAGGGACGGGAAACCACATTTCAAGCTATAAAATTAAAAATTTTCAATAAAAAAGGAGCCTAAAGGCTCCTTTTTTAATCTTAGTGTTAAATTAACGTGTGCGTGGGCACAGTTCTTCAGCACTAAAGAAGTAAGCAATTTCGCGTGCTGCAGATTCAACCGCATCAGAACCGTGAGCAGCGTTTTCGTCAATGCTTTCAGCAAAATCAGCACGGATAGTACCAGGTGCTGCTTGAGCTGGGTTAGTTGCACCTAAAATTTCACGGTGAGCTAAAACAGCATTTTCGCCTTCTAACACTTGGACCATGATTGGACCAGAAGTCATGAATGCAACAAGATCACCAAAGAAACCGCGCTCGCTATGCTCAGCATAGAAACCTTCAGCTTGTTCTTTTGTTAGGTGAAGCATTTTTGCTGCAACGATCTGTAGACCTGCAGTTTCAAAACGATTGTAGATAGCACCAATGTGGTTTTTTGCAACAGCATCTGGCTTAATTATAGAAAATGTGCGTTCGATCGCCATGAAGAGCTTCCTTTAGTGAGCAAGTTTAAAAAATTCGCGCGGATTATACGAAATTTAAACGCTAAATCCTATCTTTATAGCCAATTAGTCTGAGATTTTATGTTCATTTGCCTTATTGATAATCAGTTTACGCATACACATGACACTCACTAGGATTAAAAAACCTTAGCGAGGAATACAAACTCATTAAAAATAAGCTTATTTTCTATTCTTGGCCCACATACCCGCCCACACAACCAGAGCCACTAAGATGACTGCGGGAGCAAGATCTAGCAAGTGATGGAATAAACCTACACCGCCATGGCCTGGGTGAGCCCAAACCATGGAGGGAACAAGTGCGCATAACAATATCTGCAAAATTTTCATGTGGACATCCTTGAGTTTGCGACAGCGATAATAACGTAAATAATCTAAAATACTTAACCAAGTTATAACAAGGTACAAGATCCACTGACAGTGAACATGACAGTGATCAAATTATTACTATATATCGATTGCGGCTCCGCAAAATCGTGAGATGCATCACTTCAAATAATCTTCTAAAAGACACTTTGACTCATCTTAAAATATGCCCACCAATGAAGTTAGACTATGTTACTTCAATCCTATTGGCATAACTGAACAATAAAGCGATCCATCAGAACATGCATCAGTGTTGATATGACATAATCAATACTCAAGGGCAAAATATCACCCCTGCGCTTGAGTGACTTTTTTCACTTTAATTGCATTTTTTTCCACAAAATCAATGATAGCACCCGCCACATCTTTCGTGGTCGCGCCTTCTATGCCCTCAAGCCCTGGAGATGAGTTAACTTCCATAATCACAGGTCCGTGGTTTGAGCGCAGTAAATCAACACCTGCCACATTCAATCCCATGGTCTTAGCCGCACGGATAGCGACTGAGCGTTCTTCTGGGGTTAATTTAACTAAACTTGCCGTGCCACCACGATGCAAATTAGAGCGAAATTCACCGGGCATCGCTTGGCGTTTCATGGCGGCAATGACTTTATCACCAAGCACAAAGCAACGAATATCGGCACCATTGGCTTCTTTGATATATTCCTGCACCATGATGTTGGCTTTAAGGCCCATAAAGGCTTCAATAACACTCTCTGCCGCTTTACGCGTCTCGGCTAATACCACACCAATCCCTTGGGTGCCTTCGAGTAGCTTGATGACTAACGGCGCCCCACCCACCATATCAATTAAGTCTGGGATATCACTCGGCTTATTCGCAAAACCTGTGATGGGTAAACCAATGCCGCGACGTGACATCAGCTGCATAGATCGCAATTTGTCACGTGAGCGCGAGATCCCAACTGAATCATTTAGGGCATACACACCCATCATCTCAAACTGGCGCAATACTGCGGAGCCATAAAAGGTAATTGATGCGCCAATACGAGGAATAACCGCATCAAATGCAGGTAGCTCGCGCCCACCGATATGGATACTCGATTGCCGCATGTTGATATTCATATAACATTCTAAGGGATTAATTACATGTACTTCATGACCACGTAATTGAGCAGCTTCAACGAGTCGCTTTGTTGAATATAACTCAGGCCCTTGCGATAAGATCGCTATTCTCATTCAGGTCTCCGGCAACCATTAATTTTGAGCGCATAATACGCCTGCGCAGGGATAAATCAAACATCTATACCCATAGACAAGATTAGTTGCGCAAATGCTCAACGCCAAAAGTAAAAAACCAGTCGCTTGGACTGGTTTTCATCATACTACAACACAATTAATTGCCTTCGCTGACCATATTAACTGTGTATTTAGGAATTTCAATCACCATGTCACTATCAACTACTTTAGCCTGGCAAGATAGACGGCTTTCGGGCTCTAACCCCCATGCTTTATCAAGCATGTCATCTTCAAGTTCATCACTTGGCTCAAGATCGTTAAAACCTTCACGGACGATACAGTGGCAAGTAGTGCAAGCGCAGGACTTTTCACACGCATGCTCGATATTAATGCCGTTACGCAGCGCTACATCGAGAATTGTCTCACCAACGTTTGCCTCAAGTACTGCACCATCAGGGCACAATTCAGCATGGGGAAGAAAGACTAACTGGGGCATCGTATCACCTATATATTGTCGATCGATTGGCCTTTAAATGCCACTCGAATAGAATTGTCCATACGTCTGGCAGCAAAATCTTGGGTTTGCTCATCCAGTGTTTCAATTGCGTGTTTAATCGCATCGGCATCATCACCCGTGGCAACTTGTGCTACATGAGTCATGGTAGCCTCAATCAGCCCACGCTCATCGGCATTAAGCAAATCACCATCTTTGGCTAATGCAGCCTGTAAAGATTCGAGCACTCTGGCTGCTTCAACCTGCTGTTCAGCAAGCATACGACGGCCAATATCATCCTTGGCATACTTCATCGAATCTTTCAGCATTGTGGCGATTTCGGTGTCGGATAAGCCAAAAGACGGCTTAACTTGGATACTAGATTGCACGCCTGTAGATTTTTCCATCGCAGTAACGCTCAGTAAACCATCGGCATCCACTTGAAACGTGACCCGAATATGTGCAGCACCTGCAGCCAATGGCGGAATACCTTTTAGGGTAAAACGCGCTAGCGAGCGGCAATCATCAACGAGTTCACGTTCGCCCTGCACGACATGGAATGCCATCGCGGTTTGACCATCTTTAAAAGTGGTAAACTCCTGCGCGCGTGCAACCGGAATAGTGGTATTACGCGACACCACTTTTTCCACTAAACCGCCCATAGTCTCAATGCCTAACGACAGCGGGATCACATCGAGCAATAGCAAATCAGATTCAGGTTTATTACCAACTAAAATATCAGCTTGAATTGCTGCACCAATCGCCACAACACGATCGGGATCGATTGACGTTAGCGGCGGTTTACCAAAGAAAGCTTCAACTTGTTCACGCACTAATGGCACCCGCGTTGAACCGCCAACCATTACCGTTTCAAGCACTTCATCTGCGCTCACGCCCGCATCACGCAGCGTACGGCGACAGCAGGCGATGGTTTTTTTCACTAACGCCGCAATCAAAGCATCAAACTCAGCTTTAGTGACAGTTTGCGCCAGCACTTTGCCATCGGCGAGCGTCACTTTCGCTTCAGTTTGAGCCGCATCAGTTAAAGCTTCTTTCACTCGGCGCGACTCAATCAACAGTTGACGGCTTAATTGCGGATCTATGTTTTTAAGCTGCCAAACTTGTTGCATATGGGCTTGCAGTAAATGATCAAAATCATCGCCGCCAAGGGCTGAATCGCCGCCAGTGGCCAATACTTCAAACACACCACGATTTAAACGTAAAATCGAAATATCAAAAGTACCACCACCCAAGTCATAGATGGCAATCACACCCTCTTGCTTAGAGTCTAAACCGTAGGCAATGGCAGCAGCGGTTGGCTCATTTAATAGGCGTAACACTTTAACACCCAGTAAAGCTGCAGCATCTTTAGTGCCTTGGCGCTGGGCGTCATCAAAATAAGCCGGTACTGTGATCACCACGCCTTGCAGCTCGCCACCTAAGGTTTTTTCAGCACGGGCGATGAGTGGACGCAGAATTTCCGCAGACACTTGCACCGGATTAACTTGGCCTTGAGGGGTCACAAATAAAGGTAAGCCGTTTTCGCTAGCGGCAAATTCATAGGGGAGTGATTGTTCGCCTGCTTGAATATCCGCAAGGCTACGTCCCATAAAACGCTTAACCGAAACAATCGTATTTTGTGGATCTTGCGCCGAGCTCTGAGCCGCAAGGGCGCCAACTTCAACGGTATCTTGGGTATAACGCACGATAGAAGGTAATGAATGCTGTCCAAATTCGTCCGGCAGGGTTGCCGTCTCACCACTTCGAACCGCTGCCACTAAAGAATTAGTGGTACCTAAGTCGATGCCAACGGCAAGTCTATGTTGGTGCGGCGCGGCACTCTGTCCGGGCTCAGCTATCTGCAAAAGGGCCATATATATCCAACTTAGTAATGCCGACCCAAGCACGCTTGAGTCAGCAAGATAACGTAAACACGTAAAATTAATCTAACAGCGCGTCTTCAACTCTAGTTAATTCATCGTGTAATTTTGCCATAAATTTAAGTTTGCGAACTTGATCCGCCGCTAACAATGCATCTTCAGGCTGCTCGCTGCTTAACAATTGTGTCAATTGCTGAGTCAGTTGCGCGCGGTATTGTGCAAAAGATTGATATAGCTCATCGATGCTGGCTTGAGGATCGGCACTGTCGCGTATGTCTTCTAACGCTTCACGCCATTCCATCTGCTGCATTAAAAAAGCCGTATCTTTCACCGTGGTGGTTTCATGGCTTAATTCAATGCCGCGAAGGGACAACATGTGTTCGGCACGGCGAATAGGATCTTTTAAGGTTTGAAAACCATCATTGACTTGCGCAGTGCGTTGTACTGACAGCAATTTTTGCTGATCAGTATCATTAGCAAACTTATCGGGATGAACCGCCCGTTGCAGTTCGCGATAGCGTTCTGCAAGTAAGGCGGTATCAATATCGAAGGCAGGAGAGAATTTAAATAACTCGAAATAATTCATGCGTTAACTTTAGCAGTTAAACAGTGAAACTTTCACCGCAACCACACTCACCTTTTGCGTTAGGGTTGTTAAATTGAAAGCCTTCGTTCAGCCCTTCTTTAACAAAATCCAGCTCAATCCCTTGAAGATAAATCAGGCTCTTAGCATCAATAATGATTTTCACACCTTCGATATCAAAAACTTCATCGTCATCATTCAAAGAATCAACGAACTCAAGTACATATGCCATACCTGAACAGCCTGATGTTCTTAAGCCGAGACGCAGGCCTACGCCCTTGCCTCGGTTGACTAAGAAAGATCTGACACGATCGGCTGCCGCTGGGGTCATTGTAATCGCCATCTTAACTCCAGATGTTACTTAGCTTGTTTCGATTTATACTCGTCAATAGCTGCTTTAATGGCATCTTCCGCCAAAATTGAACAGTGGATTTTTACCGGTGGCAGTGCTAATTCTTCAGCGATATCAGTGTTCTTAATCGCCGCTGCTTGTTCGATAGTTTTGCCTTTTACCCATTCAGTCACCAGTGAGCTAGACGCAATGGCGCTACCACAACCGTAGGTTTTGAACTTAGCATCTTGAATAATGCCATCGGCACCGATTTTCAACTGCAATTTCATCACATCACCGCAAGCAGGTGCGCCTACCATACCGGTCACGACTGAAGGATCGTTTTTATCGAAAGAACCAACGTTACGTGGGTTCTCATAATGGTCCATCACTTTTTCACTGTAAGCCATGGTACTGCTCCAAAATTATCTATTGTAAAAGCCAGAATTAATGATGTGCCCACTGAACTTGGTTCAGATCGATTCCATCTTTAAACATTTCCCACAAAGGAGACATTTCTCTTAATTTATCAATAGATTGAGTAATAACTTCGATAGCGTGATCGATTTCTTCTTCCGTTGTGAAACGGCCAAGTGAGAAACGAATTGAGCTATGTGCCATTTCATCATTTAAACCAAGTGCACGTAATACGTAGCTAGGCTCTAAGCTGGCTGAAGTACAAGCCGAGCCCGATGAAACCGCTAAATCTTTCAGTGCCATCATTAACGACTCACCTTCAACATAATTGAAACTGACGTTGAGGCTACCGCAATGGCGTTGAGTCAAGTCACCGTTGATATAGGTTTCTTCAATGTGCTTGATGCCATTCCATAATTTGTCACGTAATAAGCCAATACGTGCGTTATCAGAGGCCATTTCTACTTTTGCAATAGCAGCCGCTTCACCTAAACCGACGATTTGATGCGTTGGTAATGTACCACTACGCATACCACGCTCATGACCACCACCGTGCATTTGCGCTTCTAAGCGAATGCGAGGTTTGCGGCGGACATATAGCGCACCAATTCCTTTAGGGCCATACATTTTGTGGCCAGAAATTGAGATCAAATCTACTTTAGTGGCTTGCACATCGATAGGCAGTTTACCTGCACTTTGCGCCGCATCCATATGGAAGATAATGCCTTTTGAACGACATAACTCACCGATGGCATCGATATCGTGGATCACGCCGATTTCATTGTTCACATGCATAATGCTGACAAGAATAGTGTCATCACGCATTGCCGCTTCTAAACGTTCCATTGGAATGATGCCGTTTGGTGCAGGTTCTAAGTAAGTGACTTCAAAACCTTCGCGTTCTAATTGACGGCAGGTATCGAGCACCGCTTTATGTTCAGTCTTGCTGGTAATGATGTGCTTGCCTTTCTTGTTATAGAAATGAGCAACACCTTTAATCGCTAAGTTGTTAGATTCAGTCGCGCCAGAAGTAAACACAATTTCACGGTGATCAGCGTTAATTAACTCGGCAACTTGGTTGCGAGCAATATCTACCGCTTCTTCAGCTTGCCAGCCGTAACGGTGCGAACGTGAGGCGGGATTACCAAAAATGCCGTCCATTGTCATACATTGGAACATCTTTTCCGCGACTCTTGGATCAACAGGCGTGGTGGCGGCATAATCTAAATAGATAGGAAGCTTCATAACACACTCCGTACTGAGCAGTCTCTGGTGGAGGCTACATACAACGTACAAAAATTATTTTTATATATAACAAATCGTCTTTACAAACTGACTCTTTGTTCCTTTTGTATACTGTCCTGCTTAAGAGAGATAAATTGTACATCTCGCTTCTGCATCAAGCCGGCAAGACTGATACCATCTAAAAAATCTGAAATTTGTTTGCTTAAATCGCCCCAAAGTGAATGGGTTAAGCAGCGAGTTCCACTTTGACAATTGCCAAGTCCTTGGCAACGAGTCGCATCGACAGACTCATCAACAGCATGGACAACCATACCAACTGAAATATTACTAGCTTCTAAGCCTAAGCGATAACCACCGCCGGGCCCTCGTACACTGGCGACTAAGCCATGTTTTCTAAGCTTAGCAAAGAGTTGTTCAAGATAAGAAAGCGAAATGCCTTGTCTTTCAGAGATATCCGCTAAGGGAACGGGTCCCGATGCTGAGTGGATTGCCACATCTAGCATAGCGGTTACTGCATAACGACCTTTTGATGTCAGTTTCATAACTACTATCATAGCTCCCGAAAAGGTATGCTTCATTTCAAACAAGTATGCATTATTTCAACATACCCGAGTAAATCAGTCAAGTATTAAACCTACTAAAACACTCAGGTATTAAGCTTGCATTAATACCCTTTCATCTTGGTGGGGTATTTAACCTTTTTCCGGCCTAAGATTCAATGCTGAAAAGGCAATTTCTCGACATCCAGCACGATATCAACAACAACAACAAAAAGCGTGCAGAATGCGATGCAAGCTCTTAAAACACTAATCGAAACTGAGTTGGCTGTTACTTTATCTTGATCGAATCTTAACTAAACTTAGATCAACCTAAGCCAAAACTACGTCAAATTTGAGCTTGATAGCATTAGTTATAAACCCAGCCATATCACTTTAAATACTTGGGTCAAACTCATCTAAAGTATTTTCGCGCTTTTCGGCGGCCGCTTTTTCAGCATCATTAAACTCCCCCATATCAAGCTCAGGCAACCTCTCTGTGCAAACATTGCCACCCAGCCCTTGAATGGCTTGGCACAACTCTTGAACTTTAGAGTCCATTAAATGCATATGATCCAGCATCTGCCCTATCGCATTAGCAACCGGATCTGGGTTATCCGGTGATACTGCATACGCATCAAAGCCGTATTTTTTCGCCATTGCGCTGCGACGTTCAGTTTTCTCTTTCGATTGCGCTGACGGTGTTGCCACCACGCGCCCTGGAATACCGACAACAGTGGTATCTTTAGGCACATCTTTTACGATAACTGAGTTAGAACCGACACGGGCACCATCATGCATAGTAATAGGCCCGAGGATTTTTGCCCCCGCGCCGATGACCACGTTATTGGCTAGTGTTGGGTGGCGTTTACCCGCTTGCCATGTGGTACCGCCAAGCGTTACACCGTGATAAAGCGTGCAATCATCACCAATCTCAGCGGTTTCACCGATGACTACGCCCATACCATGGTCGATAAAAAAGCGATGACCAATGGTTGCACCAGGATGAATTTCAACCCCTGTTAGCCAACGGGAAAAAGTCGATAAACAACGTGCCGTTAAGCGCCAATCACGCTTCCATAGCTTATGGCTTATCCGATGCAACCAAATAGCATGCATGCCTGGATAGTTAACCAAGATCTCAAAGGCGCTGCGCGCCGCAGGATCACGGTGATATATAGATTCAATGTCTTCTTTTAGCCTAGCTATCACGCCCATTATTTATCCTTTGCGGTCATTCTGTACGGTAATTATTGATGATTAGGATTTGGCTATTTATCTTTAGAATTAGTGACCTTCTCAATTGACGTCAAAATACCCCTAAGGATATTCATTTCAGGGCTCTCAATCCGTGCGCGGCTAAATAAACGACGCAGTTTCATCATCACTTGTCCAGGATGATTCTTGATGATAAATCCAGTCGCTAGTAAGGTCGATTCAAGGTGGGCAAAAAAACGTTCCTGATCAGCGGCCAGCGGATACTCTGTTGGCTCATCTTCTATCACTTCTTTTTGTGCCAGATGGGCAACGCGGGTTTCATAACAAATAATTTGTACCGCTTGCGCCAAATTGAGCGAGCTGTATTCAGGATTGGCCGGAATAGCTACATGATAAGTGCATTGTTGCAATTCTTCATTGCTTAACCCGTGGTTCTCACGGCCAAACACGATAGCAACAGGGCCGTTAAGTGCCTCGGTGGCTAACTTTACGCCCGCTTCTCTTGGCTCTAACATCGGCCAATCTAAGGTGCGGCTGCGCGCGCTGGTTGCAATAACTAAGCTGCAATCAGCTATCGCTTCAGCGAGTGAATCGACTTTTACAAGGTGTTTAAGAATATCCGATGCACCCGCGGCTAAAGCGATGGAATGCCCATCAGGTTCAACACGCGGTTCGGCAAGATACAAATTAGACAAACCCATAGTCTTCATCGCTCTGGCGGTGGAACCAATATTGCCGGGGTGCGATGTCCCCACTAAAACCACTCGAATATTACTTAGCATGGAATAACTTAATTTAATTCATAAAACGTTGGGGACGAATATTATCACAGCCATTGCCGAATGCTTATATGAAAATCGGTATTTGATATAACTATCAAATCGAGTATAATGCCGCCCGCTATTTAACGTTCTTTAACATCCAGGGGATTGCAATGCATCCAATGCTGACGATTGCTGTACGCGCTGCCCGCGCGGCCGGCCAAAATATTATGCGCGCCTATACCGAACTTGATCGTATTGAAGTGAGTTCAAAAGGTATCAACGATTTTGTTACCAGTGTAGACAAGGAAGCAGAAGCGACAATTACTTACCAAATTCGTAAATCTTACCCTGATCACACTATTGTGGGTGAAGAGAAAGGCGAAAACCGCGGTAGTAATAACGACTATGTTTGGATAGTTGACCCTCTGGATGGCACTAACAACTTTGTTAGAGGCATTCCCCACTTCGCAATTTCTATCGCTCTGCAACACAAAGGTAAAACTGAAGTTGCGGTTGTTTACGATCCCGTTCGCGAAGAACTCTTTACCGCAGTCCGTGGTAAAGGCGCAAAGCTCAATGATTTCCGTCTGCGTGTGACCAATGTGAATGAACTTACCTCTACCATGATTGGTACAGGCTTCCCATTCAAGGCTCGTCAACACACTGAAACCTATATGGCTATTTTCGGCGAAGTCTTCGGCCAATGTGCCGATTTGCGTCGTGCAGGTTCTGCCGCATTAGATTTAGCCTATGTTGCCGCCGGTCGTTTAGATGGTTTCTTCGAAATTGGCTTAAAGCCATGGGACATCGCAGCTGGCGATCTTATTTGCCGTGAAGCGGGCGGTACTGTGACTGATTTTACTGGCAACCATAATTATTTGGTTTCTGGCAATATCGTTGCTGGCTCACCTAAAGTGACCACAGAATTAGTTAAAATCATGCGTCCATTATTGAACGAAGGTTTAAAGCGTTAATCTCTATCAACGCTTACCTTTAGATATCGCATAGATACACAGATTAAACGCGAAAAAGGCCAGTGGCAGTCTCTTCTAAGAGTGCTCACTGGCCTTTTTGTTTCTATCGCTTTAATGCCAAATCATTATCCAAACAGGAGGAGTACGTTACCGTAAATCAGCACTCTGATATCCCCCTAATGATTGCCCCTGATTACACTTTGATTGCACTTTTAAAGCTTGTGCACTCAATTTAACACTCGTCTGTTAATAGGAACGTTAGCTCAGTGTTACCTACCCGCTAATGCTTGTGCTGGCGCAATTTGACTGGCTTTCCAAGCAGGGTAAAGCGTTGCGATTAAACTCATTATAAATGCCATCGCAATGACTAATACCGCATCAGAGCTATGTAACTCTGACGGCAAAAAGTCGACAAAGTACACATCGGCTGATAGTAGTTGAATACCCAATAACTGTTCAATCGTACTGGCAATCGCACTTAAATTTAGCGCCACGCTAATCCCGATAATGCCGCCAAGACCGCAACCAAGCAGACCATTTAAGGCGCCCTGCACCATAAAAATACCCATCACAGCAACACGGCTTAAGCCCATCGTCATCAAAATCGCAATCTCGGACGCTTTATCGCGCACTGCCATCACTAAGGTGGAGACGATATTAAAGCAGGCAACACCAATCACCAGCACTAACACTAAGTACATTACAGTACGAACTAACTGAATATCCTGATATAAATGCCCTTGGGTACGGGTCCAGTCACTGATATATACCGACTGTTTTTGTGCGTAACCGAGTTCGCGCACTTTAGCTGGCGCATCAAATACCTTATCAACACTAATACGCACGCCCGTGACGCCACTGTTTAAATTTAAAATTTGCGCTGCGTACTGCAGTGGAATATAAGCTGTAGTCAGTTCAAGCTCACCGCCGAGATGATAGGCACCAGACACTACAAAACGATGGCTTTTGGCCGCACGTAAACTGCCTGCAGTTTCTGGATCCATATCCTGCACATATAAAGCCAGTGTATCGCCAATCTCAAGCCCTAACTTAGTCAATAAACTCTGGCCAAGCACAATATTATTGTCATCTTGGCTCAGACTCTGCCAGCTGGTATCGCTCATAAATTGTGACAGAGTTGAAACCTTCATTTCCTCTTTCGGAAAGATCCCCACCACAGCTAAGCCTTGAAACCCACCTGGTTTTTGCACTAAACCTTGCATGCGGATAAAGGGCGCCGCGCCGCGAATACCTTCAATCTGTAGCGCGCCTTCAGCCACCTCTTGCCAGTTAGTAATCGGCTCATTCACCCCAACAATATCCGCCTGTGGCACTACGCCAAGTAATCTTTGCTCTAATTCGCGCTCAAAACCGTTCATCGCCGACAAAACGATGATTAATACCGCTACACCTAAAGCGATACCCGCAGTCGATGCGAAGGAAATAAAGCTGATAAAACTGTTGGCTTGGCGAGCGCGATAAAAACGCCAACCAATGGATAAGGCTAACGGGCCGTTCATACTTGGGTTTCCGCCGCTAATTGCAGAAAACCATTTTTCATCATCAATTGGCGGTCCATACGGGCAGCCAATTTATGATCATGAGTCACCACCACAAAGGCAGTTCCCAGCTGGTCGGCAAGCTCACGGATAAGCTCATACACCGCATCGCCACTATTGGCATCTAAGTTACCCGTTGGTTCATCGGCCAACACTAATTTAGGTTTATTAATCAAGGCTCTTGCAATAGCCACTCGTTGACGTTCGCCGCCCGATAACTCGGCAGGAATGTGCGTCAGGCGATGCCCCAGTCCAACGCGCTCCAGTAAGGCTTTCGCATCGGCAAGTGCCTGTTTGCGTTCTTTGCCTTGAATAAACGCTGGCATTGCCACGTTTTCTAACGCGGTAAATTCAGGTAACAAATGGTGGAACTGATAGATAAAACCTAAATCCTGATTACGGATCTGTGCTTGGCGCGCACTCGATACTTGATATAAATCTTCGCCTAACAGCAACACTTTACCCGCGGTTGGCTCATCCAACGTGCCCATAATATGCAGCAGCGTACTTTTACCAGAGCCTGAGCTACCGACAATCGCCAACTGCTCGCCCTTAAACACTTGCAAATCGACATTAGACAACACTTGCGTGGTCACGGCGCCATCATGGTAACTCTTACTGACACTCTGCACTTGCAGTAACACGTCTTGCATTAAAGTTCTCTCTTAAACGGATTTTGGCATCGATAAATATAAATAAAATCAATGCGTAAAATAATTTCAATCTTACTAAACCATCATGGTAAATACCGACGGTATGCAGATGTTGGCGTAGTTACTCGTATCTCAGCGCGGTTGCTGGTTGCACATTAGCAGCGCGCAGCGCGGGATATAAAGTGGCTAATAAGGTCACCAACAAAGTGCCTACCACAATCACAGACAACTGCATAAACTCCAGTTTCACTGGCAAGCTCTGCCCTACACCTAAAATTGAAATGCCTAAAGTCGTCATAATGCTATTCAGATTCAGGGTTATAAATATGCCTACCGCGAGCCCAAGCACTAAACCAAGTACGGCATTGAGCGTGCCTTGTACCACAAAAATGCCCATCACGGCGGGAGTAGTCACGCCTTGGGTTTTCAATACCGCCACATCGGTCGTTTTATCCACCACCATCATCACTAAGGCCGAGACAATATTAAAAGCCGCTACTGCCACAATCAGACTCAGCATCAGCGACATCATATTTTTTTCCATTTTGACCGCGCCAAACAAGTGGCCATAGGTGTCACGCCAGTCACTGGTTGTTGCCTTAACGCCTTGTTTAGCCAATATATCCTGCACTTTAGGTGCTAAAGCTGGCGCGCTAAAGGGATCGGCTAAATAGAGCCTTAATTGATCGATGGCATCACTGGGTTGGCGCATTAGGCGTTTCGCATCTTGATAATGGATATACGCCACGCCAGCATCGACCTGCGATCCCATTTCAAAAATACCCGAGACTAAAAATTTACGTTGGCTCGGCACGGGGCCTAAGGGCGAATACACCACACCATCACCACTTAATAGCCGTATTGTATCTCCCGGGGCGACTTTAAGCTGTCTTGCCAGTTCAGCGCCTAAAATCACCTTGTAGTCGCCACTTTTTAGCTGTTCAAAAGCGCCTGAGTAAGTGTGCTGGGCCACAGAAGATAGTTCTTGTGCTAATTCGGGAAACACGCCATAAATTTGTACCGCACGAATATTCGCTGCCGATTGCACCATAGCCTGAGTCGACACGCTCGGCGTTACGCCTAGTACACCCGGCAAAGCTTTAAGCGCACTCGCCTGCTCAGTCCAATCGACTAAGGGAACTTCGCTATAAATAGTTAATTGCGGCACTGCCCCTAAGATGCGTTGCTTCAGTTGGCCTTCAAGACCATTCATCACAGAGCTAACAACAATAAGCGCGGCAACGCCTAAAAAAATGCCCGAAACGGCAAATAAGGTAATAAACGACGCGAACGCGTTCGCTTTTCTGGCCCGCCAATAGCGGTAACCAATGTAGAAAGGAAATCCTGGATTCATTGAAAGAGGGTTACGTCCTGTGTGCTGAACTTGCTAAATCATGAAGATGGGCACGATAATAGGGGTATTGGTCCTATAAATAAAGAGGCAAGCCTTGTTCACTGACCCCAATCCGTATTTTAGTGTGCCTCACCACTTCACAGCCTATTTAAGCCAATGGCCTAATTCGCAGCCATTACCCTCAGAAATGGCATTAAGATCAATGCAATCCTTGGGTATTCAGCTATTAAGTGAAGTTAAAACGCTCGAGGCTAACTGCCTGCTACAACTGCGTCATTTAGACAACGACGCAAAAGCCGTGGTGGACTTTCTAAAGCTACAATCACGCAAAGTCGATTTGGTACTACAACATGTATTAGAAAAAGAAACCCAAGAGGGTGAAAAATGCATTGGTAGTCAGTTCGGTGGTAGCGGCTTAAGGTTATTCACGCCATCAGCCTTGACCATTGGCAACCATTATAAAATCACCCTATTTATTCACGACGAATTAGTGGCTATTTTGTGCTTTGGTAAAGTTGTTGCCACTCAGCCCATCACCGCCGTTCAATCACAGAACAATGAGCATAACATCAGCGCTGAGTCTGCTGCCAAGCCCTGTGATGCACAATGGCAAGCCGATGTTGAATTCAGTCAAATTCTCGAAGCCGATGTTGAACAGTTAGTCAAAGCCAGCCTTAATGTACAACAGAAACAACTCAAATTACGTAAACTCTCCCGAGACGAGCATCAATAGCCGTTGACTTTTCACTGGCACCTACGCTCTCAAGTCTCTACAATGTCAGCAACTTTTTGTGAATGAATCAGTTTATCGTACGCCAATGACTCACATATCAGCCCTAGCGCCGCCAGCCGTTAAAACTGGCACTCAAATTCAAACCGTGTCCACTGTGGGCGGGGTTTGCCAAGCTGTAACACTCGCCAGTTTAGCGCGTAAACATAAGGGGACGACTCTGGTTGTCACCAGTGATACGCCAAGCGCCTTAAGCTTAGAGCTAGAGCTGAGTTATTTGCTCAGTAAAACAGGGATTAAGGTCAGATTATTCCCTGACAGAGAAACCCTGCCCTACGACAGCTTTTCGCCCCATCAGGATTTAATTTCCCAACGGCTTGAAACACTGGCGCAGTTGTCTCAGATTGAGCAAAATATCGTTATCGTACCGGTTACGACCTTAATGATGCGCCTACCTCCTAAGGCCTATTTAAGTGCCAATGTGTTTGTGCTGAAAAAGGGCGACAACTACAAATTACACGATGTACGCCAGCATTTAACCGACACGGGTTACCATGCGGTTGAGCAAGTCTATGAACACGGTGAGTTTGCTATTCGCGGTTCGATTCTGGATATCTTCCCCACGGGCATGAATATGCCACTGCGTATCGAGTTATTCGACGAAGAAGTCGAAACCATTCGCCGTTTTGACCCAGAAACCCAACGTTCATTGCAACCGGTCGACTCTATTCGGTTATTACCCGCCAAGGAATTTCCTACCGACAGCGCAGCTATCGAAGGTTTTAGGCAACGATACCGTCGCCGTTTTGAGGTTATCGTTAAAGAACCTGAATCGGTTTATCAGTTAGTCAGCCGCAATTTAATGCCCGCAGGGATTGAAAACTACCTGCCACTATTTTTTGATAACACCGCCACCTTATTTGATTATTTGCCCAAGGACACACAATTAGTCACCTTAGGTGATATTGAAAAGTCGGCGCGCGCGCATTTACAAGAAGTCGAGCATCGCTATCAAGACAGACGCGTTGATCCACTGCGGCCATTACTTGCGCCTAAAGAGCTGTATTTACTCATCGAAGAGTTATTTGCCGCCTTTAAACCGCTGCCACGTTACCAAATGCAAGTGCCTACAGCCGATAGCCCTGTCACAAGCAAAGCGGCTATTATTGCTGCCAGTACCCTGCCCGATATCAGCGCCAACCATAAATTAAAGCAACCACTGCTCGCGCTGCAAGATTATGCCAGCAGCGCCAAACGCATGTTATTTAGCGCCGAGTCCGAGGGCCGCCGTGAGGCGTTACTTGAGTTACTCGCGAAAATTCAATTAAAACCTACGCTGTTTAGCCATTTTGATGAGTTTATTCAAAGTGATGCCAAACTGGGCCTTATCGTGTCGCCGCTATCACGCGGTTGTTTGCTGCAGATCAGCGCCAATGAAAGCATCAGCATCATTTGTGAAACTGAGCTATTTGGCCATCGTATTTCTCAGCAACGCCGCCGTGAAAAACAGCGACAAATTAGCAACGATGCCCTGATTAAAAACTTAGCCGAACTCAAAGTCGGCCAGCCCATAGTGCATTTAGAGCACGGCGTGGCGCTATATAAAGGCTTAGTTACCTTAGACACCGGCGGACTTGTTGCCGAATACCTACAACTCGAATATGCCGGTGGCGATAAGCTCTATGTGCCAGTGTCTTCATTGCACCTTATCAGCCGCTACAGTGTTGGCGCCGACGAAGACGCCCACTTAAATAAACTCGGCAACGAGACTTGGGCTAAAGCCAAGAAAAAAGCCATTGAAAAAATTCGCGACGTTGCGGCCGAGCTCCTCGATGTCTATGCTCGTCGCCAAGCGCGCCCTGGCGAAAGCTGCGCGATTGACGAAGAAGAATACGCCCAATTCGCTCGCGGTTTCCCCTTTGAAGAAACCGTCGACCAAGAAAGCGCTATTATTGCGGTGTTAGCCGATATGCAATCACCGACCGCAATGGACCGATTAGTCTGCGGCGATGTGGGCTTTGGTAAAACCGAAGTCGCCATGCGCGCCGCATTTGTGGCCGTCAATGCCGGCAAACAAGTGGTGGTGCTGGTTCCGACCACATTACTTGCACAGCAGCACTATGAAAACTTTAAAGACAGATTTGCTGACTGGCCAGTAGTCACCGAAGTGATGTCACGCTTTCGCACCGCCAAAGAGCAAACTCAAGTGCTACAGCAATTGGAAGAAGGCAAAGTGGATATCGTTATCGGTACCCACAAGTTATTGCAATCTGAGGCCAAATTTGAAAACTTAGGCCTACTGATCATCGACGAAGAACATCGATTTGGCGTGCGCCAAAAAGAGAAAATCAAAGCACTACGCGCTAACGTCGATATCTTAACGCTAACGGCAACGCCCATTCCGCGTACCTTAAACATGGCGATGTCGGGCATGCGCGATTTATCAATTATCGCTACCCCACCCGCCAAACGGTTAGCGGTAAAAACCTTTGTGCGAGAATCAGATCCTGCGACTGTGCGCGAGGCCATTTTGCGGGAGATTCTCCGTGGCGGCCAAGTCTATTACCTGCACAATAATGTTGAAAGTATCGAAGCATGTGCCCAAGGCATTATCGATTTACTGCCCGAAGCGCGAGTCGTCGTCGCCCACGGTCAAATGCGTGAGCGCGATCTTGAGCGGGTGATGTCTGACTTTTATCATCAACGATTCAACGTATTAGTTTGTACCACTATTATCGAAACCGGTATCGACATCCCGAGTGCCAATACTATTATTATTGAGCGCGCCGATATGTTTGGTCTGGCGCAGTTGCATCAATTACGTGGCCGCGTCGGGCGCTCGCACCACCAAGCCTATGCTTATTTGATGACGCCGCATCCAAAACGTATCACGCCAGATGCGCGTAAACGTTTAGAAGCGATTGGTGCACTTGAAGATCTTGGCGCAGGTTTTATGCTGGCGACCCAAGATTTAGAGATCCGCGGCGCAGGTGAACTCTTAGGTGATGAGCAAAGCGGCCATATTTCTAAAATTGGCTTTAGCTTGTACATGGAAATGCTTGAAGCGGCGGTCAAGGCCTTAAAACAAGGTAAAGAGCCATCGCTAGCGCAAATGTTGAATCAGCAATGCGAGATTGAACTGCGTATCCCCGCCCTGCTACCAGAAGCCTATGTAAGCGATGTCAACATTCGCCTATCGCTTTATAAACGCATTGCGGGCTGCGAAACACAGGCGGCGCTAGATGAGTTAAAAGTCGAATTAATTGACCGTTTTGGCTTATTGCCGGTACCTACACGCAACTTAATGGAAACGACCCTCTATAAACATGAGGCGACTCGCTTAGGGGCGACTAAAATCGAAGTGCACAGCAAAGGTGGTAGCATCGAATTTAGTGATGATCACATCATCGACCCGATGTTTATTATTGGATTACTTCAAAGCCAGCCACAAATCTATCGAATGGAAGGACCGAATAAGTTAAAGTTCAGCTTTGCGGCCAAAACCAGTAAAGACCGCCTCGCTTTAGTGAAACTTTTACTTGAACAATTATCGCAACATCGTCTTGGGGATAAATAGTGTTACGTAAACTCGCGGTCTCTATCGCTACACTCATTGCACTATCACACCATCAAGTCGCCCAAGCACAAGCTTGGTTTGAGGTTGAGGTCTATGTGTTTGAACGCCAAAGTCAGTCAACTGAACAATGGCCCGATGCGCCTATTAAGACTAAAACCGATAACGCGATAGATTTAATTTCACCCGTCGTCGCGCAAGTGCTCACGCCGAGCGCAAACGTCTCGGCGCCTTGCACTTTGGTATTTGACGCCGATGCGAACAGCCACTGCGCAGAAACCTTAAATGACGTCACGGCATCTGAATCCACTGCCAATGCGCGTGCCCGAGAGTATCGCTACCCGTCAGTTATTCCGTCAGAAATCAGTAGCCCAGAGCCCAATTATGCTAGCGCCAATGGTAATCCAGTATTACTCACACGTAGCCAAGGCCAATTTGCCAGCATTATTAGCAGCATATCTCGTGAGCGAGGCACACGCAGTTTACTACACATGACTTGGCAACAACCTATGAGCGGTAAAAGCGGTTCAACACCAATACGATTATTTGCTGGTAAAGACTTTTCCAACACTTATCACTTTGATGGCCGAAAAATAGTTAAACAAAATCAGAGCGCGTCAACGCTCAGTACTGAAGGAATACCATTGTCTTCATCTGTGGTATCACCGGTATGGGAATTAGATGGCACACTGAATATCTACTTAAGCCATTATTTATATATTGAAACTGCGTTGAATTTACGCAAAGAAGGCCGAAGACTCATGCCCGTCATGCCAAGTGATGGAACAGATACCAGCGCAGCACTCACAACGCCAAAAGTAATGACACCATTTTTAATGTCGATTCCTTTAGAGCAAAATCGCCGCGTGAAAAGTGAGGAAATCCATTATTTAGATCATCCCGAAATGGGTATGGTGATCCAAATACGCAAAATGGCGCAGCCCAGTGCCCAGCAACAAAGTCAGAATACCGAATCTATCCAAACGGTTGGGCAATACTGAGTGGGCATGTAATAGCGAAAACGCTTAAGTTAACACACTGTATTTTATCCTAAAAATTCATGGAATAAACAGTGCTGTTAACTTAAGACGCTGCGCTGGATAAATCGATAAGATAAATATCATCAGTTTCGCCTTCTTGTACCGTCACGGTTAATACCTCTAAATATGCCTCACAATCAGCCATGTATTAAGCTATTACTCGCAATATCGTCATCCGCACCATCCATGCTGTTTTCGAAACCTTGCCTTGGATTAAACTAAAAATATTAAACTAATCGAATTATATCCATCGTATTAAAAATGAATGCAAAAATGCAAAGATCAGTGTTAATCGAGGGGCTTGTAGAAGAGGTGCTTAAATTAGCGGCAAAAAAAACAGCTAACTAGATTGCTGTTAGCTGTGTCGGGCGACATACGCAAAGGGATATCCATTTAATGGACAAATACATTACCAACCTGTATCACTTTGTTACAGGCCATTCAGATATGCCACTCTACACAAAAAATAATTACTTTCAAGCTTTTGAAAAATAAACGATTAATTTAACTCGATATCATACTTTTTACTGAAAATTGCCCTATATACCTTTCTATAGTGTTTGTCATGCCGCACTCTGTATACTCAAGAGACGCCACAATATTTCTCTTTAGCTTAGATTGGCAACACGGCCAATCACCTGTTAATAAATGGTCACCAAACTCATCAATTTAATACTTAACCATCTGATTTTGCTCATCCTCTAAGGAGATAAACATGTATAACCCTAAAGACTTTACACTCAATGGAGACGTTGCCGTCATTACGGGCGCTGGCGCTGGCATTGGCCGCGCGATAGCAGAAACCTTTGCAGCAGCGGGCGCTGCCGTTATGGTCAGCGATCTAAAACAAGAGACGGCAAATGTCGTAGCACAAGCCATTATTGCCCAAGGAGGTAAAGCGGTTGCAATTGACTGTGATATCACTCAGGAAGATGATCTCACTCGCCTCGTGGCACAAACCATTAGCGAATTTGGTAAGCTCACTATTTTAGTGAGTAATGCTGGTGGCGGTGGGCCAAAGCCATTTGATATGCCAATGGCCGATTTCCGTCGCGCATTTGATTTGAATGTGTTTTCTTTATTCCGCCTTGCTCAAATTGCCGCACCAGCAATGGAAAAAGCGGGCGGAGGGTCCATCTTAGGGATTACCTCAATGGCAGGGGAAAATAAAAATGAACATATGGCCTCCTACGCGTCATCCAAAGCCGCAACCAACCATTTGATCCGTAATATTGCCTTTGATCTTGGCCCCAAAAATATTCGCGTGAACGGCATCGCCCCCGGTGCAACCCGCACGACCGCATTAGAATCGGTACTCACCGCTGAAATTGAACAACATATGCTAAAGAAAACCCCAATCCATCGATTAGGTGAGCCGCAAGATATGGCCAATGCGGCCTTATTTTTATCTTCTCCAGCGGCAAGTTGGATCAGTGGTCAAATTCTTACCGTGTCTGGTGGCGGTGTGCAGGAACTGGAGTAAATAACCCGTAAGCATTGTTGGAAAGTTGTTGAAGGGAGTTATTGAAGAGAGTTATTGGGTTTCGCACGTGGCGAGCGAAACCCAATACATTACAGAAACGATTACTATGCGGTTTTAAATTGGCTAATTTTCGGTAAGTGCGCTGCTAATTGTGGAAACTTATGTGGCTGAACAGTATCCCATTCAATCAAATAATACGGACTCAATTCGTTCGCAGACAGAGTGTTATCAGTGACTTCATCGTGCATCGACAAAATACACATGGCTTGATGTTGGTTTTTTAACCTAAACTCAGTTACGCACTTATTGGCAATATCGACATATTCCTCAGGTCGATCGATACAATCTTGCATGGTAAGTTCTGGATGCAAATTAGGATTGATCAACACAGATTTAAGCCCCGTCAAAAAGCCAATCCGCTCCGCCCAATAGGCACCTAACCCCACTCCGACCATTAACGGCGCGGGATCATCGCTATGCTTCATTTGCTTAGCCACTTCCTTAAGCAATTGCTGCATATCGTGCTTGGGATGCAAAGTGCTGTAACTGACTAAACGTACATCAGGGTCAATAAACTGCAACTGACGCATTTTTTCGTGATTACCTGAGCTAGTGGCATCAAATCCATGAAGATACAAAATCATATCAGGCCTTTTAATCATTTTTAATAACGTGAATTAACTAACCCTAGCAAAAGTATTGTCTGATATCTTGCGCTACATCAAACTTTTACTTGTTGAGCTAAACAAATTTGCTCCGCAAGCTGTTTGGCATTTTCCCAGCGAGCCGTGTTATCAAGTGCTGCTGCCGTTTGGGCGGCATTAGGCTTAAGTAGACTTGCTGGATATTGCGGCGCGTTTGCAGGCCATGTAAAGCCATCGAGCAGTGACATTACGCCAGCATTATCATTACAGACCAAAATCATATCGCAGCCTGCAGCTAAGGCAGCGCTGGCCCTTGCACGGTAATCACCCGCAAAACCCGCACCTTGCATACCTAAATCGTCGGAGAAAATCACCCCGTTAAACCCGAGCTCTTTACGTAACACTTGTTTTAACCAGTACTGCGAAAAGCCTGCAGAGTTGGGGTCGACCTTAGGGTAAACCACGTGCGCTGGCATAACGCCTAATAACTTTTCTTTTGCAATCAGTTCTTTAAACGGCAAAATATCCTTTGCAAAAATCGCCTCGGCATCACGATCATCAATTGGTTTCTCGTAGTGAGAATCGGCCACCACACTGCCGTGTCCAGGGAAATGTTTACCCACAGCGCCCATCCCCGCTGCTGCCATCCCAGCAATAAAGCTTTCTGCCAATGCAATCACCTCGGCAGGCTCAGGGCTAAAACTGCGCTTGCCTATCACTTGGCTAACACCGTTTAAGTCTAATACTGGCGCAAAACTTAAATCGATATCACAGGCCAGTAATTCAATCGCCATTAAAAAGCCGAGTTCACAGGCCCAACGTTTTGCCAGTAGCATATCGCCTTTCGCTGCAGGTAAAATGTCACCCATGGCTGGAATAAGAGTAAAGCCATCACGAAAACGTTGCACACGGCCGCCCTCGTGATCGACCGCTATCAGTATCTCAGGACGAATTTGGCGTATCTGCTGCACCAGACTACACAGTTGATCACGACTTGAAAAATTACGAGAAAATAAAATTAAACCGCCAACTTGTGGATGACGTAACATCTCAGATTCTGCTTCATTTACGTCTAATGCGAGTAGATCTAACATTAAATAACTCATACTTTCCCCTAATAATATTCATTTATACTCAAAAAATAGCCACTCACGTTATAAGCAGTCTACGCTCACAAAAAAGCTCAAAAAAGCGAAGTACCTACCCTTGTAGCGCCTTAAAAATCGGTATTATTACTCAAAAACGGCTCGAGAATACGTTGCCAGTTAAGTTCAGCTTATGCGAACCATAACGAATTAAAAAAACTAATGTGAATTGTCATACTAATCTATGGGATACTGATAGTAGAGTATTACACAGGCACATCTTGCATGAAAGAGCGCCTCAATAGACCAGAGTGTTTGCAGCAGATTAACCCGCTTCAATTTATAGCGCGAGCAATCCTGTACACTCAGACTAAAATAATAATTAAGACACAACAGGACTTCTATCATGATTAGCGTATTTGACATGTTCAAGATTGGCATCGGTCCATCGAGTTCACACACTGTTGGCCCAATGAAAGCGGGCAAAATTTTTATGCAGCGCCTTACGGACTCGGGACTTTATAGCCAAATCGACGAATTAAGAGCTGAACTTTTTGGCTCTCTTGGCCAAACGGGTAAAGGACACGGCACGGGCAAAGCGGTTATTTTAGGATTAATGGGCGAAGATCCTGAATTTGTCGATACCGAAAGCATTGATGGCATTTTAGACAGTGCATCCAAAAATGAAACACTGACGCTCAGTGACGGCAAAATCATTAAATTTACCCGTGAACATGGCATTATCTACCACAGACGTAAATCACTGCCCGCTCATGCCAACGCCATGACCTTATTTGCTTATAGCCAAGGTGAATGCATTTACGAGCGAACTTACTACTCTGTCGGTGGCGGATTTATCTTAGACGAAGATGAAATTAACCAGCGTAATGCTTCGCCCGCATCACCAATTCAATCGGCTCCATTTGAGTTTGATAGCGCGGCGCAACTGCTCGAATTGTGTGGTCAACAGGGTCTGAGCATTTCATCTTTGATGATGGCAAACGAGTTGAGTTTAGCTAGCGAAGATGACGTAAAAGCCAAGTTGTGGAATATTTGGCAAACGATGAAAACCTGTATCGAACGCGGTTATCAAAAAGAAGGTATTTTACCTGGTGGCTTAAAGCTGCGCCGCCGCGCCCCTGCGCTTTATCGTCGTTTAAAAGCTGAAGGCCGTAACAATATAGACCCGTTAACGGCAATGGATTGGGTTGATTTATTCGCCCTGTCGGTGAATGAGCAAAATGCGGCAGGTGATCGCGTTGTTACTGCACCAACAAACGGCGCTGCTGGGATTATTCCTGCCGTATTATGTTATTACGATACTTTCGTACAAGAAGTAGATATCGATGTGTGTGCTCGTTATCTTTTAACGGCGGCAGCGATTGGTATTTTGTATAAGAAAAACGCGTCTATTTCGGGTGCTGAAGTCGGTTGCCAAGGTGAAGTTGGCGTGGCTTGTTCAATGGCCGCTGGCGCACTGACAGAAATTATGGGCGGCACGGTCGAACACGTTGAAAATGCAGCTGAAATTGGTATGGAACATAACTTAGGCTTGACCTGTGATCCCGTTGGCGGCCTAGTGCAAGTGCCTTGCATTGAGCGTAATGCCATGGGCTCAATTAAAGCGATCAACGCCTCTCGTTTGGCACTACGCGGTGATGGTCAGCATAAGGTTTCACTGGATAAAGTGATCAAAACAATGATGGAAACCGGTAGAGATATGCGTAGCAAGTACAAAGAAACTGCTAAAGGCGGCTTAGCGGTCAATATTGTTGAGTGTTAATTTACTCCCGCTAATCGTTTAATCGTTTAATCGTTTAATCGTTTAATCGTTTAATCGTTTAATCGCAGCATAAAAAATGCCGCAACTGATAAAGTTGCGGCATTTTTGTGTGACTCATTGATACTCACAACCGAACTTACGGCTTAAAGTACAAACTATGGAACTTAAGATGTTCTTCGATAAAGCTCGCAATGAAGTAATAGCTGTGATCGTATCCCGCTTGCATCCGTACATCTAAGGGATAACCCTTAGCTTGAGCAATATCCACTAAGGACTGCGGCATCAATTGGGTATCTAAAAAGTTGTCGGCTTCACCTTGGTCAACCAATACCGGTACTTCGCTAATCGCTAACTTAAGTAATTCACAGGCATCGTACTGGCGCCAATGCTCGCGACTCTCACCTAAATACGCACTAAAAGCCTTAATACCCCAAGGTACATTACTCGGGTTCGAAATCGGACTAAAAGCCGAAATTGAGCTATATCGGTGCGGATTACTCAGTCCAATCACCAAGGCGCCATGGCCGCCCATCGAATGACCCGATATTGCACGCTGCGTGGTCACAGGGAAATGTGCTTCAATCAAAGCTGGCAATTCGTGCACGATATAATCATACATTTTGTAATGACGATTCCACGGTGCTTTTGTCGCATTAAGATAAAAACCCGCGCCTAGGCCTAAATCGTAGGCTTTATCGGTTGCATCGGGTACATCATCTCCACGAGGGCTAGTATCAGGGGCCACAATAGCCATTCCAAGTTCAGCCGCCATGCGCTGCGCGCCAGCCTTTTGCATAAAGTTTTCATCGGTGCAGGTTAGGCCTGAGAGCCAATACAACACAGGCACAGGTTTATTCACCGCTTCTGGCGGCAGATAAATAGCAAAACGCATCTCGCAGTTTAACGATTGAGATTGGTGGCGATATTGCTTATGCCAACCGCCAAAACTCTTGTTACAACTGATATTTTCTATGGTCATACAAGTCCTTTTAAACTCAACGTCACAAAGTTTATCGCCTGCTTAGCTGGCAAAACAACAGACAGATTTAACTCTGTCTGTCCGTTTAATACATCAACCTGAAGCGTCAGTTTGAAATGCAAAACCGCCTATTTATCAAAATGGATCACACTGCGGATACTCTTACCTTCGTGCATCAGCTCAAACGCTTCATTGATTTGCTCGAGCCCCATGGTATGGGTAATAAAGTCATCAAGCTTAAACTCACCAGCTAAGTAACGCTCAACGATGTGTGGTAATTCTGAACGCCCTTTCACGCCGCCAAAGGCGGAGCCGCGCCATACTCGACCCGTTACCAGCTGGAATGGACGGGTTGAAATCTCTTGACCCGCCCCCGCAACACCGATGATCACAGACTCGCCCCAGCCCTTGTGGCAACACTCTAAAGCGCTGCGCATCACGTTGACGTTGCCGATACACTCAAAGGAGTAATCCACACCGCCATCGGTCATCTCAACAATCACATCTTGGATAGGCTTATCGAATAATTTAGGGTTGATACAATCGGTAGCGCCGAGCTTTTTAGCCAACTCAAACTTAGACTCGTTGATATCAATGGCAATAATGCGGCTGGCTTTGGCCATAGTTGCGCCAATAATGGCCGATAAACCGATACCGCCAAGACCGAAAATAGCAACGGTGGCGCCTTCTTCTACTTTAGCTGTGTTCATCACCGCGCCCATACCAGTGGTTACGCCACAACCCAGTAGGCAAATTTCTTCTAATGGCGCACTTTTATTGACTTTAGCCAATGAAATTTCAGGTAGAACAGTATATTCAGAGAAGGTTGAGCAGCCCATGTAATGGAAGATAGGCTTGCCATCAAGGTAAAAACGCGTGGTGCCATCGGGCATTAAACCTTTGCCTTGGGTCGCACGAATCTTTTGACACAGGTTAGTTTTACCCGATAAACAAAACTTACACTCGCCGCACTCAGGCGTATAAAGAGGGATCACATGGTCGCCCACTTGCACGCTCGTCACGCCCTCGCCCACTTGCTCAACAATACCGCCACCTTCATGGCCTAAAATGGCAGGAAATACCCCTTCTGGATCGTCACCGCTGAGGGTAAACGCATCCGTGTGACATACACCAGTGGCCACAATGCGTACTAACACTTCGCCCGCTTTGGGTAACATCACATCCACTTCTTCAATTTTAAGTGGTTGTCCTGGCCCCCAAGCAACGGCGGCCTTTGACTTAATAAACTGTGGTTTTTCGTTCGACATGGTTACCGTCCCTTCAGAGGTTATTTGAATAAGTTACATTAATAATAAGTAAATGAATAATTAGATGAGCAAATGATAGCTGTCATCCGTTTCAATCTGATCCCAACATATCATAGGGAGCATTGAATAATGATGATTGTATTTGTTTCTCAACAAGAGACAATCTACTATTTAAGCAATTTATTTTTACTGAGTGACAACAATGTATTTATGGGATGGTATTTCTGAGTTTGTCGCAGTGGCGGAGGCCGAAAGTTTCACCCTCGCAGCCCAACGGCTTAATATTTCCACCGCCCACGTTAGCCGCCAAATCAGTGCGTTAGAAAATCGTCTCGGCACAAAACTGTTTTACCGCACCACTCGCAAAGTGTCGCTAACCGAAGAAGGCACGATTTATTATCGCCATTGCCGCCAGTTACAAACTGGGCTTGAAGAAGCCGAACGCGCTATTTCTAATTTAAAAGATTCGCCCCAAGGCTTAGTTAAACTCACCGCGCCCGTGGCCTACGGCGAGAAATTCATCATGCCGTTACTCAATGATTTTATGGTGCAATATCCCAGTGTGGAGTTTAACGTCGACTTAACCAACCGCACCTTAGACTTGGTTGAAGGCGGTTACGATTTAGCGATTCGTCTCGGCAAACTTGCCGATTCGAGCTTAATGGCAAAACCGCTCAGCAGCCGCACGCATTATGTGGCCGCCTCACCGAGTTATGTGGAAAAGTACGGCCAACCGCATACGCTGTCTGAACTCAATCAACATAATTGCCTGATCGGGAATCATAATTACTGGCGCTTTGTGGAAAACGGCCGTGAGCGCAATATAAAAGTACGCGGTGGCCTGAGTTGTAACAGCGGTTACGCACTAAGAGATGCTGCGCTAAAGGGTATAGGTATTGTGCAACTGCCTGATTATTATATTGAGGATGATATAAATGCCGGAAATTTGCTCTCTTTACTTGACGGTCACCGCGAAGCCAAAGAAGGCATTTGGGCACTTTACCCCCAAAACCGTCATCTGTCGGCCAAGATCCGCGTATTAGTGGATTATCTTGCCGAAAAATTGATTGAATAGACTCCAGCGAAATGGTTCAAGGTTAACCATCACAGCTAAAACGGCGCACACTTGCGCCAGTTTTCACTATCGGTCTTTACCACTCATTTTGAATACCTATTTTTAACTACCTATTTTAACAAAAAGTGTAATACAACATCTTAACGCCCATGCTTGATGACCAACCCCTTCATTTAACGGTATGTAGAAATATCCGTTCAATCCAGAGCAGAATTACAGTGGCATAACACCAAAAGAAGCGAAAAATAATAGACCTCAACCTTGAGGACGCTAGCGTTTGTGATACACATTGTATAAAGGCGAATGCTCGCGTTATCTTTTAATCTTATATTTTATGTCAGCTTAAGGTAGGCTTAGAGACGTTATTATTCTTTTATCTTTTAGCAGCCTAGAGTCCATTATGTCACTATTACCTCTTATCCAAGCGCCCTTTTCCCAAGTCTGCGAGAACAACAAAGCGCCGATTCTAGCCGTATTAACACAAGCATTCTCACTCAACCGACATGTACTCGAAATCGGCAGCGGCACGGGCCAACATGCGGTGTATTTTGCTGCCAATCTGCCCCATTTAATCTGGCAAACTAGCGATCAAGCTGAATATATTGGGGGTGTGACTGCGCGCTGTGAGCAAGAAAACACCACAACCAACCTAGTCTTACCACTTATTCTTGATGTTACTGCGCCATGGCCGGTGGACGGCTTAACACCCGAGATTGACGCCGTTTTCAGCGCCAATACTTTGCATATTATGAGCAAAAACATGGTAGAAGCGTTTTTTAGCGGCCTTGGACTGTATCTACCTCAACTTAACACTCTGTGTATTTACGGCCCGTTTAACTACCAAGGCGAATTTAGCAGTGACAGCAATCGTCAATTTGATGGTTTTTTAAAACAACGCGATCCCGCCAGTGGCATTCGCGATATAGAATGGATTTGCTGTTTAGCCAGCGAACAAGGGTTCACACTTGAGCAAGATGTCGCAATGCCAGCAAATAATCGTTTATTGCAATTTGTGCGAGACTGACTTTAGTCATTAAGCCCGAATTCAACGCCTCTTTAAATGCATAATTCTAATAATCAGAATTATGCAACGCAGATTAATTCATTAGAATAATAAAACCCTCCGCATCGCCTTAGTCATACTTTTAAACTAAACAATCATTAACTCAGCCATTTTTGACAACGATCAATATTTTATACCTTTAAAAAATTATTATAGCGACGTGAATAGCTTAATTTAAAAACATTAAAGGTAGATATTGACACCTAATTTATTAACCTACAATTAGTTTGCTACATATTAATGCAGCATGAAATAAACATTTCACACAAAAGATATAATTTAAAATAAATAATATACCGGTTTGAGAATGATGATTTAACCTAAAAATAAAAGAAGGAAAATGATATGTTTAAAAAGATGATGCTAGTCGCTGCACTGTGCTTGTCGACAAATATAATGGCGGCATCACTTGCCGATAGCCATTCTGAAAGAGCTGATTGTGAATCTTGTCACAAGGATAAAGCGCCTTCTGCAGATTTAGCGTTTGAAAATCAGCAATGTATTTCATGCCATGGTGAAATGAAAACCCTCACAGGGGAAGCTCATGCTAAGCATGATGGCGTAGTAGAATGCACGACTTGCCATATCGCCCACGAAGAAAAAGCACCTGCTGATTCCTGTAAAGACTGCCATTAATTGCCTATCATTGTAAAAATTTATGTTGAACAACATCATTAGGCTAAATGCTGTTTAGCCTAATTTCAACGGGACTTGTCACCTACTGATTGTAAGTGGCAAGTTTTATCTACGCTTTAATATTATTGATATATAACCAGTAAATATCTGATTAATCCTCAAGATATCCCTCTCAAGAAAGTCAGCGCTTTATCTAAGTCACGGGTGCGCGCCATCGGCGGCAAGGAATTTAAAAAGGCTTGGCCGTAATAGCGATTCACAATGCGATTATCGCAAAGGATCAGCACGCCGCGATCTTTCTCATCGCGAATAAGCCGCCCAACTCCTTGTTTAAGCGCAATAATTGCCTGAGGCAAGGATACTTCGGTAAAAGGATCGAGTCCCTGACGACTCACATTATCGGCTCGGGCGCGATACAAAGGCTCATCGGGCGATACAAAAGGCAACTTATCAATAATCACGCAGCTCAGTAGCTTGCCGCGCATATCCACCCCTTCCCAGAAACTACTGGTGCCGAGCAACACCGCATTGCCGAGTTGGCGAAACTTAGTCAGCAGGCTTTGTTTACCCGCTTGACCTTGTACCAGCAGCGGATACTGGGTGCGCGTTCGCAGTGCCAGCGCCGTTTGTTCGAGCATTTTATGGCTGGTAAATAAAATAAAAGTACGGCCCTGCGCCGCATCAATCGCTTGCACGCACACATCTACTAACTGTTTTAATGCTTGCTGTTGATTGGTCACACTACCCAGTTGCCGCGGCACACAAAATACCGCTTGGTGGGGATAATCGAAGGGACTGTCGAGAATGCTTTGCTTTGAATCGACAATGCCCATCTCCCGAGCAAAATGGGCAAGACTACGGTTAACCTGCAAGGTTGCCGAGGTAAATATCCAGCTGGTATCAGGCACAAATAGCTGCTGACACTCACGGGAAATATTAATCGGTGAAATTCGCAGCACCACAAAACGGCTACTAAATTCGATGCTGTAAGCCGCCTGATTATTATCACAGTTAAAAAACACACTGAGCTTATTATTCAGCTCCGCTAATTTAATGGTAATCTCGTCTAATAATTCACTACGACCAATATGGGCCATTAATAATTTTTGTAGCGCGGTTAATTCCGCTAATAAATCCCATGATGCGCTCGCGAGTGCTTTATTAGCCAACACTAAACGCCAATCGGATTCACCGCAGGCATATAACTGATTATGCCAATCACTTAATTTAACAAGGCAGCGCTGGCAAAATTGATCGAGTTGTCCGGTATCAGTCAATTCAGTTTGATAAATAACCAGTAGCTTTTGAATAAAATCATCGATAGTGCGACTCGAACATTGCTGGCCAAAATAGTTAACACAAATGTCGGGTAATAAATGCGCTTCATCAAAAATCACCACGTCTGCATCGGGTAATAGCTCAGCAAAGCCGGTATCTTTCAACACGCTATCAGCAAAAAATAAATGATGGTTAACTACAATGATTTTGGCATCCATGGCACGGCTGCGCGCTTTGCGGGTAAAGCAGACATCATAAAAATCGCAGCGCTTACCAATACAAGTTTCCTTGGTGCTGACCACTAGCGGCAGCGCCGATGAGTTTTCTGGCACTGAGGTTAAACCACCAATATCGCCACCTTTACAGGTGCTCGCCCATTGATTGATTTTCAATAAATCATCCAACAAGCGCGCCTCGATATGCGTCGCCTCGCTCATTTGTTTATCGAGTCGCCACTGGCACAGATAATTATTACGCCCCTTTAACAGCGCCAATTTGGGCTCAATCCCCAACATGGTGACCAGCGCGGGTAAATCTTTAAAAAACAACTGCTCTTGCAGATTTTTACTGCCCGTACTGACAATAACTTGCTTACCACTCAATATCGCGGGGATCAAATACGCAAAGGTTTTACCTACGCCTGTCCCCGCTTCTATCACCACATTGCCTGTTGCTGCTATCGCCTCACTCACCTCCTGCGCCATCTGCATTTGGCTTGCTCTGGCACTAAACCCTTGAATATGCTTAGACAAAACTCCATCGGGCAAAAATGCCCGTTGCACTTCGCCCGCAAGTCGACTCACCGCAGCAGCGCCTTTTGCGGCAACGGGTTTAGCGGCTTTCTCTTTGGAGACAGCAGGCTTTGATGTCGGTTGGCGGGAGCGAGTCAAAGGGAGAATCAATCCTTAATCAAGGTGTTAGGGAGCGTTATAAAACAATGTAGTAAGGCCACACTATAAGCTGCTGCGGGCTGCTGAGCGAGTGCATTGTGATGACTTTACTTAACCACAAGCACTGGTTAGTGCCGCAAACCGCTACCATAAACAATAGCGTTAAGCTTAACGGCTCGAAGCATTATGCTGATTTAAGATAAGACTACAAGTTAGCTGCGTAACTTACGCCAATTTAAACGTCGATATTCGCTCACATCCACCAAAGCATATGCGCTAGCTGTAACGGTTCGCAAGCTTCTGCCGATTTCAGCCTGCTACTAATCACTTGAAATAAATAAGCTACCTCAGCAAAGCAAAACTCTATAGCATTATATACGCTCGATAACAGGATGTTTCAGTGCCAAGCATCAATACTAAAACGCAGGTAACCAGGATGAATGATGTCAAACGTCAGTCTTATCAATTTAAAAATAAGTGACGCAACAACGTCTACTCCAATTTTATTATTTTGATTCAAAATTTTGGAGTAAAGAAGATATAGGCATTGATGGTTTATATGATGGCTCTACAGCGTCAGATCTTGAATCCTACGTTAACTAACAAGAGGCAAAAGCCTACCTCATTAGGGTAAATGAAGTATTGGTAGGAAAGAGAATATGGCTCGAACTTAATCCATCCAATTTCAGCTAACTATAGGAAAATTAATATAAAACGACTAAAACCTCTCGGAAATGTGACTTTCAACCTCTGTAAAAATACCTTTGGTAAACGCGACTTAGGTGTTGTAGGTTATGTTTCGCATCATGGGTGGCTTGGAAATCTTTCTAACGAGAACAGTTTACTCAAGCTGCTTTACGCGGGTATATTGAAGGCCTTTGAGCGCTGGACGCATCCCATCCAAAACTGGAATTTGACGCTATCACAGTTCTCAATCCATTTTGAGGGGCGCTTAGAAAACCATATCGATCTGTGAAATTAACCTGACACAGAATTATGAACAGCCTCAGTCATATTGGTATACCTAGAGAGGGACACTGATGATATGTTTTAGTTATCCTTGACCATGCTAACTGCATTTTGCTTCACTTGTTTTATAAGGTCTTTCACATCTTTCATATTTTTGCTTGGGCTAGGGTAGAAATTAGAGAATTGTTCTGAAAAATACTGCTGGTTTGATCCTGAAATTTTGCTTATTTTACTGCTCATAATTTCTTTGACTAGCTCACTATTCTTTCTTAACTCGTTTATTTCATCATGTTCGAATGATAAATCCATATTTGAAAATATTGATTCAAAACTAAAATTTTTCCATCGCACTTTCTTTTCTTTTAACCCCTCATCGAAACTTAACGCCATTTTTTGTAAATTTTCCTTACATTTAATCTCAGATGACTGCAACAAGAGCAAAATCCAGTATTCATCAAATACGGTAGATAATTCATCATAGGCATGTAAAATTTGAGTGATAGTATTAAATCTATGTTGATGCTTATGTTGTTTTTTCCATGATGATACTGTTCTTATCGAAAAAATAAGTAAGCCTATAGTGCCTGCACCACCAAGAAAAGAACCTAAATCACTAAAGTAGCCTAAGGTTGGTGTAAATAAATCGGGATCTGCAGAGTGCCCACCTAGAATCCAACCCAAAGCTAATATAATAAAACTGTACAAAACAATCGTAATTATAAAGCATGTAGTGATGTTAAAAAAAGATTGAAAAATCGCTGCAAAATTATCAACTCCTATTTGGTAACGTGTACATCAAACGAATACAACACATTGTTACATGGAAACATTTTTTTAAGCTGCTATTTATGAATAATTTAATCCTTACAGTTCACCTAGTAAGGGGATTAAAGGGTCGGAGTAAATTAGGGAAGTTGAGATATTTTTCTCATCAGATCCACTCGCACTAAAGTAAATGCTCTAACGTGTATCTGTCCAAAAGTGTACTCAGCATTTTTTCATGCCTTAACAAATCGGCTTTTCTAAAACATCTATAACTAATTCTAAAAAATAGTGGCCACATAACCAATTGAAATAACAAATACAGTAATTGTTAGTGCTAGCTCTAGCCTTTTGAACTTACAGACAACACGAACGCACAAAAGGTGCGCTATGCCACTACAGTGATTAGCGAGACGACCGCCCCATGGATGGAGCAGTCGAGCATCCAAGGACGGACTGGAACAACATCCCTGTTTAATTGCCAGTTCACTCTCCATGGCTCTCGTTCATAAGCTCAGAAACCTGTAGTGGCATAGTGAATTTGGCCACCTAATAAGAAATGTTATGATCTCATTCATAGCGAATTTAGGTGACAAAATGAATAAAAGTAAACGTGCACGATATAGCGCAGCGATTAAGCTCGAAACTGCCCAATTAGTCATTGACCAGGGCTATACACAAGAAGCGGCAGCCAAAGCCATGAACGTAGGTAAATCAACGGTCAGTAAGTGGGTAACGCAGCTTCAGGTCGAGCGCCAAGGGATTGCTCCTAAAGCCTCACCCATGACGCCTGAGCAGATTGAAATAAGGGCACTTAAACGAGAAATTGAGCGTATTAACCTTG